>NZ_JBCPXZ010000005.1:0-468414 GCF_039581405.1 Flavobacterium mesophilum
CGCCATGAAAAGATTGGAGCGGATAGCGGGAATAAGCTCCTTATTATTGCCAAAATCCAATCCTGAAATCCCGAATCACAAAAACGAAGGGCTTCGGCTCCGCTCGCACGGGCAAGATGTACTCATATATTATATGCATACAAAAACAAACCCGACAAGGTTTTCAAAACCTGTCGGGTTGCGAAAGAGAATTACTCTTATATATAGTACAAATGAAAAACTATACTATAATATATATTATTGATTCAAAGAGTCTATAACTTCTTTGGTGATTTCAATACTTTTTAATTTTGCTTGATGATCAAAAATAGGACTGGTTACCATTAATTCATCTATATGGGCATAATTGATGAACTTTTTCAAATCAATCATCAATTGTTCTTTATTACCTGTAAAAGTTCCTGCTGTCATTTGATTAACATGCAAACGTTCATCTTGACTCATAATATCATCGAGCGATGGAACTGGCGGTTGTAAACCTTTGCGATCGTTTCTAATTAGATTTAAAAACATTTGATACAAACTTGTCGACAACAACTCGGCTTCCTCATTCGTATCTGCCGCAATAATATTTACGCATGCCATTGTTGTGGGTTTATCTAAAAACTCTGATGCTTGAAAATTTGCTCTATAAAATTCAAAAGCCTGAATCATTAAACGTGGAGCAAAGTGTCCAGCGAAAGCATAAGGCAATCCATAAGCCGCCGCTAAAGCTGCGCTTTCCATACTTGATCCTAAAATCCAGATTGGAACGTTTAGACCTTCGGCTGGGAACGCACGAACTTTTCCAGTTGCATTTTCGGCTGAAAAATATTCTTGAAGCTTTGTCACATTTTGAGGAAATCGCTGTGCTTGCTCAAAAAAGTCTTTTCGGATTGCTTCGGCAGTTGGTTGATCCGTTCCTGGCGCTCTCCCTAATCCTAAATCAATTCTATTAGGATAAAGTGTTTCCAATGTCCCGAATTGCTCTGCAACTACTAAAGGTGAATGATTCGGAAGCATGATTCCGCCCGAACCCACACGAATATTTTCGGTTTGACTTGCGACATAACCAATCAAAACTACAGTTGCTGTACTAGCAACGTGTGCCATATTATGATGTTCTGCCAGCCAAATTCTTTTATATCCGATTTTATCGGCTAATTGCGCAATGTCTTTTGTTTTTTGAAATGTTTCGCTTGCGTTGCTATCTTGAGTGATAATTGCAAGCTCTAATATTGAGACTGAAATTGGTTTTTTCATATAAATTAAGGCTAAAATGCAAAATTAAGTCATTTATGCGAATGCCTTTTCCTTTCTAATGTTAATAGAATTATAATATTTGTAGTTACAAATACCACCCCTACAATTGTATTAAAATCTGTTTATGGGTTGTTTTTCCGTCATCTTTAATTTTCAAATTCTTAGTGGATTCGATTTCAAATTTTGATGAAGTTTCTATATTCAATGAAATATGACGATTTCTGAAAGTTTCCGGAATTTCTGGAAGCTGAATGGTTACGGTTACTTCTTTATTTTTCTGCTGAAAATCGACTTTTATTCGATCTCTTAACCAAATATATTCATAAACTTCCTGCCACGGCGCCATCCAGATCGAGTCATTCCCTTTTAAACCGTATTTATTGGCGAGTGTTGTCATATAATATTTGAATTCTGGAAAACGCATGCTTAGATTCCAAAGATTTGTATTTCCTGTTCCGTGCGTGAATTCGTTAAACCAAACGGTATTGGATTGTTTCACTATCGAATCTAAAGTTTTTAGATAACGATCCATCGTTTTAAAAGTGATGGTATCTTTTGAACTCTGCACAAAAGTTCGGGCAGAAATCATTTTATCTAAATCTACTTTCGAATCCACTTTAAAAACTGGACCGACACCATAATAAGACGCTACCGAAAAATGTCCATTATTAAGTGCCTCTTTTTCATATTCCAAATAATATTTCTCATCGCCTTCTCCGCCAGGAACTACAAAATGAGACATTGTAAAATCTATATTCTGTTTTATCGAAGTTTTATTTTCATTCACTTCTGTCAAATAATTTGTTCCATGTTTTGTAGCATGATGAAAACCGTGATTCAAAATATCCCAACCAGCATTGTACATTTCTTTTACCTCAGCCCACGAAAGATGTCCGCGATTTTCGGGCAAATCGCGTATTGAACCTCCATTAATTGCTAATGCCAATTTAAACGGAATTTTATTTCCCATTCCGTCTGAATAGAAAAGTCCTTCTGAAGTTGTTCCGTCTCCACCTTGATCTATTTTCCATTCGTTTATAGATGAATTACTGATTTTTCCTCCATTCAATAAAGGAAAAGCAGTCAGATAAGCCGATCTGTAACCATCATCAAGCGTAAAACTATAAGCCAAATGTTTGTTATATTTTAAAGGAGCAACGGCAATTTTTACATTATCGGCCGATTTTAGTTTTATTTTGAATGAAATGGTTTTCGGTTTTGAGGAATCTTTTTCGATAATTCCGTTTGAAAAAGCGTTGAAACTGCCAAAAATTAGAGCAGTTAGGATAAGGAGAATTCGTTTTGACATGATTTTTTAGTGGTTCATTTTGGTTCTAAAAGTACATTTCTTTTTGAAACAAATATTTTAAAACTAATTATTAACCTAAAAATAATTTCTACAGAATCAAAAAAGTGAACAGATTTTAAAGCTAAATTTGTACATCGAATACCAAAATTTGATTTAGCATCTCTGCAAATGACACACAAAATTTTAATTATAGACGACGAAGAAAAACTGAGAAGTCTGCTGGTTCGTATTATTAAATCGGAAGGATTTGAAGTTTTTGAAGCGAAAGATTTAAAATCTGGTTTTAAAAAACTGGAGCAAACCGATATTGATGTTGTTTTGTGTGATGTAAAATTGCCTGATGGAAACGGCGTTGATTTTGTTCAAAACATAAAAAGTAGTTTTCCTTTGACAGAAGTTATCTTGTTGACCGCTTTCGGAAATATTCCCGACGGTGTTCAAGCGATGAAAAATGGTGCTTTCGATTATATTGTAAAAGGCGATGATAACGACAAAATTATTCCGCTTCTTTATAAAGCAGTCGAAAAAGTGCATTTGCAGAAAAAAGTAAAACAACTTGAAAAACGTATTGGCGATAAATATTCTTTCAGTACCATAATCGGAAAATCAAAAGGAATTGAACAGGTTATCGATCTGGCTCAAAAAGTTGCCAAAACCGATTCGACTGTTTTATTGACTGGAGAAACGGGAACTGGAAAAGAGGTTTTCGCTCAATCAATACATGAAAACAGCAATCGTGCAGGAAAGTCTTTTGTGGCTTTAAACTGCAGTACGTTTAGCAAAGAAATTTTAGAAAGCGAACTTTTCGGACATAAACAAGGTGCATTTACAGGAGCTTTAAAAGATAAAAAAGGTTTTATTGAAGAAGCAAATGGCGGCACTTTATTCTTGGATGAAATTGGAGAAATGCCAATTGATCTTCAGGCAAAATTATTGCGTGTTTTAGAAACCAGCGAATATATTCCCGTTGGAGACACAACTTCTAAAAAATCAAATTTCAGATTAATTGCAGCTACAAACAGAGATTTAAAAGAAGAAAGTGAAGCGCATCGTTTCCGTTCTGATTTGTATTTCCGTTTGAATATTTTCGAAATCAAACTGCCTTCTCTTCGCGAAAGAGCAAAAGATATTCCGTTGCTGGCTAATTTTTATGTGAAACAGTTTTCGGAAAAAACGAATAAAAAAACTTTACAAACCTCAGCTGATTTTCTAGAAAAATTAGAAAATTATTCTTGGCCGGGAAATATCCGCGAACTCAAAAATGTTATCGAAAGATCGGTTATTTTGAGCAATGGCGATACTTTGACTTCTGATGTTCTGCCTTATGAAATTCAGCATCAAACAGAAAAAAACTCAAAATCTATGTCGGCATTCTCAATGCAGAGTATTGAAAAACTTCATATTCAAAAGGTTTTGAATTATACTAAAGGAAATAAGGCTGAAACGGCTAGATTATTGGAAATTGGAATTGCGACTTTGTATCGAAAAATTGAAGAATATGGAATAGAAAATTCCAAAATTTAAATTCCAAATTCCAATGGCAATATCAAATTTCAACATCAATATTTAATATGTCGCTCCGCTGGGGCTTTAACAATTATACGTATTTGTTTCTATAAATATTTCGCTCCGCTGGAGCTTCCAATATGGAAACAGAAACATATCAAAACGAGAAAAGCTTATCAAAATGATAGGCTTTTTTTATGCCTGATTTTTGGCACAAAACAACAACTTCTTATTTTACAACACCTTACACTCTACTCTACATTTTCGGAATATATTTTGGCATAAAGAGGAAGAACATAAAAATTCCTTCTCATGAAAAATCAAGTTAATTCTATTTACAAACAAGCTGAACGCTTTGCCGAGATAACTAAAAAAAATATTATCAGCGGTAATATCGTTCGGGCTAAAAAATGTTTAGCGCTTGCTGAACGGTTATTTATTACTGGAAGCATCGAAACTAAAAATGCTATTTCAAATGTGTATGTTTTTTCGGTTTCGTCTTTTATGGAAATGCGCCACTGCAATATTTCGCATCTTTTCCCGCAAACGCTTAAAGCAGAATATATCAAGCAGGTTAATGCTTCTGGAGTTTAAAAAAGTTTAATCGGTTAACTGTTTAATTGTTTAATCGTTACACACGATAATCTAAAATCTACAATCTTAAATCTAAAATTCCTCTTTATGATCACTTTTCTTTTACTCGGCCTAGCCGTTTTACTGTTTGCCATTTGTTTTCTATCTGTTGAATTCTTTGAAAAAATCTAAATCATGACTGCACTTTTTATAGTTTCAATTGCCGTTTTCATGTATTTGGTTTATGTATTAATTAAACCTGAAAAATTTTAAATCATGTAAAAAGTGAAATGTAAAAAGTTAGAAGTTTCTCTTTTTACATTTTACGATTCGCATTTCACAAAAAATAAAAATTATGAATACAGAATTACTAGGTGTCATAGGTATTTTTCTCCTAACTATTGTTTTAGCGATTCCTTTCGGAAAATATATTGCTAAAGTCTTTTTAGGAAACAAAACACTTCTTGACCCGATTTTCAATCCGCTTGAAAAATTTATTTTTAAAATCAGCGGAATCAATCCAGCTGAAGAAATGAACTGGAAACAGCATCTAAAAGCACTTTTGAGCATCAATATGGTTTGGTTCTTTCTCTGCTTTTTTGTGCTGCTTTTTCAAGGTTCTTTACCATTAAATCCAGATAACAATCCGTCGATGTCGCCAGATTTAGCATTTAATACGGCTATTTCATTTGTCGTAAACTGCAACTTACAGCATTATTCTGGTGAAAGCGGGGTTTCATACCTATCGCAAATGGTCTTGATGTTTTTACAATTTGTTTCGGCTGGTGTCGGAATTGCTGCTGCTGTAATGGTTTTTACCGCTATGCGCGAAAGAACAACAGATAAACTGGGGAATTTCTACAATTATTTTGTAAAAAGCTGTACTCGTATTTTATTGCCTCTTTCAGTGATCGTAGCTATTGCTTTAGTTTTCAGCGGAACTCCGATGACTTTTGAAGGAAAAGATGCTATTACTACTTTACAAGGCGATCACGTTGAAGTTTCTCGCGGACCAGCTGCTGCTTTTATCGCTATCAAACATATAGGTACAAATGGTGGCGGGTTCTTCGGAGCTAACTCTGCTCATCCTTTAGAAAATCCAACTTATTTTACCAATGCAGTTGAACTTTGGGCTCAAATGATTGTTCCTTTTGCGATGATTTTCGCACTTGGTTTCTTTCTTAAAAAACAAAAGTTCGCTTACATCATTTTTGGTGTCATGACCGTTGGATTTTTACTCTTGGTAATTCCGACAATGTCAAGTGAAATCAGCGGAAATCCTGCTATCGAAAAAATGGGAATTTCTCAATTAAACGGAGCAATGGAAGGAAAAGAAGTTCGTTTTGGTCCCGCTATTTCAGGTTTCTGGAGTATTGCGACAACGGTAATTTCTACAGGTTCTGTAAATAGTATGCACGATAGTTCAATGCCGGTTTCTGGAGCTATGCAATTATTAGCCATGATGGTCAATGTATTTTATGGCGGATGCGGTGTTGGTTACCTCAACTTTTATATTTTCATTATTTTGGCTGTTTTCATTTCTGGTTTAATGGTTGGTCGAACTCCCGAGTTTTTCGGAAAGAAAATCGAAGCCCGAGAAGTCAAAATTGCTGCTTTTATTGCTATTCTTCATCCCTTATTGATTCTAGCAGGAACAGCTTTGGCTTCTTATTTTGCTGCGAATGATACCGCAATGGGCTATTGGTTCAGCGGAAATGCAACGGGCTGGTTGAACAATCCAGGAAATCATGGATTCTCTGAAATGTTATACGAATATACTTCAAGCGCTGCTAACAACGGTTCTGGTTTTGAAGGTTTGGGTGATAATAATCCGTTTTGGAATATCACTACAGGAATTGTTTTACTGTTAAGCCGTTTCATTCCGATTATTGGGCCTTTGGCAATTGCAGGTTTATTAGCCAATAAAAAATACATTCCAGAAAGTGCAGGAACTTTAAAAACCGATACCACAATTTTCGGAATCATGATTTTTGCTGTAATCGCTATTGTTGCGGCTTTATCTTTCTTTCCTGCGTTGGCTCTTGGTCCTTTAGCAGAATATTTTACACTGAAATAACAACTCATTTTTTTAATGCTGAAATATTTTAAACACATAGAAACATAGAAATTAAATCCATAAAAGGAGTACAAAAGAAAAACTAGTTTTCACACATAGCTATGTGAATGTATGCAAGTGAAACGCCTTTTCCGCAAAGCGAAATCTATGTTTCTATGTGTTTAAAAATCTATTCAGTGAAACAAAATATAATATAAAATGACAACTAATAAATCCACATCATTGTTTGAAAGCAAACAGGTAAAAGAAGCATTATTGCAGTCTTTCGTGAAGCTGAATCCAAAAATGATGATTAAAAATCCGGTAATGTTTACCGTAGAAATTGGAACCGCCATTATGTTTGCCGTTTGCGTTTCGATCTTAATGGGCGCAACCGATCAGGGCAGTTTTATTTACAATTTAATTGTTTTCCTAATTTTATTTGTAACGCTTTTGTTTGCCAATTTCGCCGAAGCTATTGCCGAAGCCCGAGGAAAAGCACAAGCCGACAGTTTAAGAAAAACCCGTGAAGAAACTCCTGCAAGACAGATTATGCCAAATGGAGAAATCAGAAATATCAGTTCTTCTCAATTAAAAAAAGACGATATTTTCATTTGTGAAGCAGGCGATTTAATTGCTGCAGACGGAGAAATTATTGAAGGTCTGGCTACAATCGACGAAAGTGCCATTACGGGAGAAAGTGCTCCTGTAATTCGTGAAGCGGGTGGAGACAAATCATCTGTTACAGGAGGAACAAAAGTGTTGTCTGATAAAATCAAAGTAAAAGTAACTTCAGAACCTGGCGAAAGCTTTTTGGATAAAATGATTGCTTTGGTTGAAGGTGCGAGCCGTCAGAAAACGCCAAACGAAATTGCCTTGACTATTTTGTTAGCTGCTTTTACCTTAATCTTCGTGATTGTCTGCGTTACCTTAAAACCTTTTGCCGATTATGCCCACGCTCCTATTACTATTGCTGCTTTTATTGCTTTGTTTGTTTGTTTGATTCCAACCACAATTGGAGGCTTGCTTTCTGCGATTGGAATTGCGGGAATGGACAGAGCTTTACGTGCCAACGTAATTACAAAATCTGGTAAAGCGGTTGAAACTGCGGGAGATATTGATGTTTTGCTTTTGGATAAAACAGGAACAATTACGATTGGAAATAGAAAAGCAACCAATTTTTACCCGACAAAAGGCATTTCTTTTGAAGATTTCGTTAAATCTGCTGTATTGAGTTCACTTGCTGATGATACGCCTGAAGGAAAAAGTATTCTAGAATTAAGTGAAATGATTGATGTAAAAAATGAAGCAAAAGCCAGCTTTTTACAAACCACTTCTGATATTTCGCACACCATCAAATTTACTGCTGAAACCAGAACTTCTGGTGTCGTTTTAAAAGATGGAACTAACATTCGAAAAGGCGCGCAAGACGCAGCTAAAAAAATTGCAGAACAAGCTGGAAATGTTTTTCCTGAAGATACTTTGCAACAAGTTATTTCAATTTCTTCTAATGGAGGAACGCCTTTAGTGGTGATCAAAAACAACGAAATTCAAGGTGTTATCGAATTGCAGGATATTATTAAAACCGGAATGAAAGAACGTTTTGAGCGCTTGCGCAGAATGGGAATCAAAACGGTTATGGTTACGGGTGATAATCCGCTAACTGCTAAGTTTATTGCTGAAAAAGCTGGAGTTGATGATTTCATTGCTGAAGCTAAGCCTGAAGATAAAATGAATTACATCAGAAAAGAGCAAGCTGAAGGACGTTTGGTTGCGATGATGGGTGACGGAACAAATGATGCTCCTGCCCTTGCCCAAGCCAACGTAGGTGTAGCGATG
Source organism: Flavobacterium mesophilum (assembly GCF_039581405.1). Lineage (NCBI taxonomy): Bacteria > Pseudomonadati > Bacteroidota > Flavobacteriia > Flavobacteriales > Flavobacteriaceae > Flavobacterium > Flavobacterium mesophilum. Next base: position 8,526 of record NZ_JBCPXZ010000005.1, read on the forward strand.
AACAGCGGAACGCAAGCGGCTAAAGAAGCTGGAAACATGGTCGACCTTGATAATGATCCAACCAAACTAATTGAGATTGTCGAAATTGGAAAACAGCTTTTAATGACTCGCGGAACTTTAACTACTTTCTCTATTGCGAATGACGTTGCTAAATATTTCGCCATTGTTCCTGCGCTTTTTATTACTGCTATTCCGGCATTGCAAGGTTTGAATATTATGCATTTGCACAGTCCTGAAAGTGCGATTTTATCGGCTGTAATTTTCAATGCGATTATCATTCCGATCTTAATTCCGCTAGCGTTGAGAGGTGTTGAATATCGTCCGATTGGAGCGAGCGCGATTCTAAAACGTAATCTTTTGATTTATGGTTTGGGCGGTTTGATTGTTCCTTTTATCGGAATAAAAGTCATTGATTTAGTAGTCGCATTATTCATGTAAAATTAAACCTGACAGGTTTTAAAAACCTGTCAGGTTTGCAAAAACTAAAATAAAAACATCGGTTCTGAATTGCTAAGTTCTTAGAAGAAAACTTAGAACCTCAGCATCTCAGAACCTCAGAACCTCAAAAAAATGAAAACAATTTTTTCACTCATAAAACTTACTGCGGTTACTTTAATTCTATTCGCAGTTATTTATCCTCTTGCGATTTACGGAATCGCACAAATTGCTCCTAATCAAGGAAAAGGAGAAACGCTTTCAGTTAACGGAAAAGTGGTTGGTTATCAAAAAATCGGACAAAAGTTCGATAAATCGAATTATTTCTGGGGAAGACCTTCGGCAGTTGATTACAATGCTGCAGGAAGTGCCGGAAGCAATAAAGGTCCAAGCAATGCGGAGTATTTAGCTTTGGTTCAAAAGAGAATTGACACTTTCCTTGTTGTTCATCCGTACTTGAAAAAAGCTGAAATTCCAGCTGATATGGTTACCGCTTCAGGAAGTGGTTTAGATCCGAATATTTCTCCTCAAGGTGCTTTGGTTCAAGTAAAACGTATTGCCAAAGAACGAAATTTAGCTGAAACTAAAGTTAAAGCTTTGGTGGAATCTAAAATTAATACGGCTGTTGTTGGGCCTGAAACTGTGAATATTTTGGAGCTGAATATGGCTCTTGATAAGCTTCGCTAAAGCTTTAAGATGCTAAGGTTCTGAGATACTAAGTTTCTAAGTTTTCTCCTAACAGGTTTTGAAAACCTGTTAGGTATGATTTCTCTTTAGAAACACAGTAACCACACCGTTTGTCATCCCGAGGAACGAGGGATCTCCGCAAGTAGCTCGTCAAAGTATTGTCAATTCTCTGTGTGGAAGTTCTAGTGTGATTTCTCTTTCGTCGAAATGACAAACTAGACGCAAATTGTAGCCGAAAAATAAACTTAAAAATTAATACCTAACAGGTTTTGGAAACCTGTTAGGATACTAGACGCCTTTTTACCCCAAATGCCCTAGCCCCGATAGTAGTGGAAATCCTTTTGTGCCGGGGTTCGGCACAAAAGATTGAAACGGATAGCGGGAAATAGCTCCTAAAAAATCTACTTAAATAAATTAATTACCCTTTTGGGTTGAATACCACAATTAACAATGAAAAAAATAATACTTACTGCTTTAATCGCTTTTGGTTTTACCAATTTACATGCACAAGAAGAATCTAAAAGTCCGTTTACGTTTTCTGGATATGTAGACGTTTATTATAGTTATGATTTCGGGAAACCGGAAAATCATACACGCCCAAACTTTTTTTATAATTATAATCGAAGCAATGAAGTGAACCTAAATTTGGGTTTGGCAAAAGTGAATTATTCGAAGGGAAATGTCCGAGGGAATTTTGCGCTGATGGCGGGAACTTATGCACAATATAATATGTCGGCTGAGCAGGATTTATTGAAAAATATTTATGAAGCAAATGTTGGTGTGAAGATTTCACAAAAACATGATTTATGGATTGATGCCGGAATTATGCCTTCGCATATTGGTTTTGAAAGTGCGATTGGAAAAGATTGCGCGAATTTAACGAGAAGCATTTTGGCTGAAAATTCACCTTATTATGAAGCGGGTGTGAAAATTGGCTATACTTCTGATTCTGGAAAATGGTATTTAGCTGCAATGTATTTAAACGGCTGGCAGCGAATTCAGAAAATCGATGGAAATCAAACTCCGGCTTTTGGAACGCAGATTACTTTTAAACCTACGGACAGAGTGGTTTTGAATTGGAGTGCATACGCAGGAAACGAACAGCCTGATATGGATAAAAAATGGCGTTATTTCAATAATTTCTATGGACAATTTAAAGTAACTGAAAAGACAAATTTAACTGCTGGTTTTGATATTGGTTCGCAGCAATCGGCTAAAAACAGCAACAAATATGATACTTGGTTTTCGCCTGTTTTGATTCTGCAATACAAACCAACGGATAAAATTCAATTGGCAGCGCGAGGTGAATATTACAGTGATGAAAAAGGTGTAATTATCGCAACAGAAACTCCAAACGGATTTAAAACTTACGGATTTTCAGCTAACTTTGATTACTTAATCACTGATAATGTTATGTTTAGAATCGAAGCACGAAATCTGTCAAGCAAAGATGAAATTTTTACTAAAAACAATCTTCCAACAGATACGAATACTTTTGTAACGACAGCATTGGCGATTTCTTTCTAGCTTTAGGCTATAAGCTTTAAGCAATAGGCCGAAAAGTCAAATTGCTTAAAGCTTACTGCTTATGGCATAAAGCAATTTTTATGGAACAGAAAAATGATAACGCGCAACATTTTCTGGATTTGATTCAGAAATCCCGAAAAGGGAAATTTAAAATCTACATTGGAATGAGCGCCGGTGTGGGCAAGACTTTTCGTATGCTTCAGGAAGCGCATTCGTTATTGAAAAACGGAATCGATGTCAAAATCGGCTACATCGAAACGCATATGCGAAAGGAAACGCATGAGTTATTGTCTGGTTTGCCGATTATTCCGAGGCGGACTATTTTTTATAAAGGAAAAGAACTCGATGAACTCGACGTTCAGGCCATCATCAACCTTAGACCAGAAGTGGTTATCGTTGATGAATTGGCACATACAAATGTTGAGGGAAGCAAAAACGAAAAACGCTGGCAAGATGTTCTGGAGATTTTGGAAGCTGGAATTAATGTGATTTCGGCAGTCAATATTCAGCATATTGAAAGTTTAAATGAAGATGTAAAACGAATTACAAACATTGATGTTCAAGAAAGAATTCCGGATAACGTTTTGCGTTTAGCCGATGAAGTGGTAAATATTGATTTGACTTCAGAAGATTTAATTGCACGTTTAAAAGAAGGTAAAATTTATACGGCAGATAAAATTCAGATGGCTTTGCAGAACTTTTTCAAATCGGAACAAATTCTGCAGTTGCGTGAATTAGCTTTGAAAGAAGTGGCGAGTCAGGTCGTTCGAAAAGTAGAAAATGAAGTTCCGAATCTGCATGCTTTACGTCATGAAAAATTGTTGGCTTGCATTAGCAGTAATGAAAAAACAGCCAAAATCGTAATTAGAAAAGCAGCGCGTTTGGCAAGTTATTATAACGGAATTTGGTATGTTTTGTATGTCGAAACACCCCAAGAAAGTAGTACAAGAATTGCGCTTGACAAACAACGACATTTAATTAATAACTTTAAACTCGCTGTGCAATTGGGTGCCGAAGTTATTAAATTAGAAAATTCGAATATTGCCAATGCAATTTTGACCACTGTAGAAGAAAAACAAATTACAACTGTCTGCATCGGGAAACCGCATTTGAATTTATTTAAAGTAATTTTGTCTACAACAATTTTCAGGCGTTTGCTGAATAAATTATCGTTATCAAATGTTGACCTTGTAATCTTGTCATGAAAAAATATTAAACCATATAAGTGATATAAGTTCATTTAAATTAAAGGGATGTTGAAATTTAACCGCAAAGACGCAAGGTTTTACGCAAAGGTCGCTAGAATTTTTAAATCTAATCTTTGCGTGCATTGCGAAACCTTTGCGCCTTTACGGTTAAGAAAACACACAGTCTAATATTTACTTATATTACTTATATGGTTCAAAAAAAATGTTTTATAAAATGAGAATTAAAACCAAATTGAATCTGGGTGTTGGGTTGTTATTTTTAATGATCATCATTCTCTCGTTAGTGAGTGCTTATTCTGTTTTTTTGATTAAACAGGACACTGAGAATATTCTGAAATCGAATTACAACACGCTAGAATATTCGCGAAATATGATTTTTGCTTTGGACGGAATGAAATCAAATTCTAAAGAAACGATTCAGAATTTTGAGGAAAATCTCGAGAAGCAAACTCAAAATATTACAGAGCCAGGCGAAAAACAAGCGACTGAAAAACTGAAAGAAAGCTTTGCTCTTTTAGCTAAAAATACCGCTGACGAGAACATAAAAGTTCAAATTCGTCAAGATATTTTTGCTATTATGAAATTGAATCTTGACGCCATAAAACAGAAAAGCGATATCGCCAAAAAATCGGCTGAAACAGCAAATTTGTCCATTGCTATTGTTGGCAGCTTATGCTTTTTAATTGCTTTCAATTTATTGGTTAATCTTCCCAATAATATCGCAAATCCGATTAAGGAACTAACGCTGAGTATTAAGGAAATTGCCAATAAAAATTATTCAGAACGTGTCCATTTTACAAGCCACAGCGAATTTGGAGATCTTGCCAAATCGTTTAATACCATGGCTCAAAAGTTGGAAGAATATCATGACAGCAATGTTTACAAACTTCTTTTTGAGAAAAAACGATTGGAAACGCTTATCAATAATATGAACGACCCGATTATTGGTTTGGACAACGAAGGAATTGTTTTGTTTGTGAATGATGAAGCGCTGAAAATTATTGGTTTGAAATCAGAAGATATTATTGGAAAATCTGCATCTGAATTGGCGATTTCTAATGATTTGATTCGTTCCTTAATTCTGAAAGAAAATGAAACTCCAAAGAAACAGCCTCTCAAAATTTTTGCTCACGGAAAGGAAAGTTATTTCGAAAAGGAAATTCATAATATCACCATAACACCAACAGGGGAAGAAAAAGAAATCAATATTGGAGATGTAATTATTCTTCGAAATATTACACTTTTTAAAGAACTGGATTTTGCTAAAACCAATTTTATTGCCACCGTTTCACACGAATTAAAAACGCCTATTGCCTCTATAAAATTAAGTCTTCAATTGCTTGAAAATTCAAAAACGGGCGAGATGAACGACGACCAAAAACAACTGGTTGAAAGCATTAAAGACGACAGTCAGCGTTTGTTGAAAATTACGGGTGAATTATTGAATTTATCACAATTAGAAACTGGAAATATTCAGCTGAACATTGGCAAAAGCAATCCGAATGAAATTGTAAAATATGCTGTTGAAGCTGTAAAAATTCAGGCCGATCAAAAACAGATTCAGTTAATTGTTGATGCTGATGAAAATCTTAAAAATGTAAAAGCCGATGCTGAAAAAACAGGCTGGGTTTTGATTAATTATTTATCAAACGCTATTCGATATTCGTCTGAAAAAAGTACGATTCTCATCAAATTAAAAGAAGAAAATAATCATATGGTTTTTCAGGTTATTGATACCGGAAAAGGAATTGAACCAAGATACAAAGACAAAGTTTTTGATAAGTATTTTCAGATTCCGGGAAGTCAGAAATCAGGAACGGGATTGGGTTTAGCGATCAGCAAAGAATTTATTGAAGCCCAAAATGGAAGTGTTGGCGTTGAGAGTAATTTAGGATTGGGAAGCACTTTTTGGTTTACGTTGAAAGTTTAAAAATTTACCCAAATAAAATAAAAATATTTCCTACAAAATTTAAAAAATTATAGTATCTTTAGTATTGAATTTGCTATTTATATTGCATTGATTAATATTAGCTTAAGGTTCAATTAAGCCCAAAATACCAAGGACAAACATTCGTTAATATTGCAAAATATAACAACAAACTAAAGATGTTGCACAAAACGATTTCCCTTCTATTTTTATTCGGATTATTTTCTGCGAATGCGCAACAAAATGATTCTATCGCAAAAATTGACAGTACGTCAAATCATTTAAAATTCAGTTACAAACAATTAATTATTCCTTCGGTTTTGATTGGGTATGGCGTAATTGGTTTAGAAAGTGATCAGCTTTTGAGTTTTAACTCGCAAATCAGAGCCGAAGTCAAGGAAGATATTGATGAAAAAATCACAATTGATGACTTCTCTCAATACGCGCCGGCTGTTTCTGTTTATGCTTTGAATGCTTTTGGCGTAAAAGGAAAAAACAATATGCGTGATCGTTCGGTCATATTGGTGACTTCATACGCTATTATGGCGACAACGGTTTTGAGCTTAAAATCGATTGTACATGAAGAAAGGCCTGACGGAAGTTCAAATAACTCCTTTCCTTCTGGACATACTGCAACGGCATTTATGGGCGCCGAATTTTTATGGCAGGAATACAAAGACAAATCGATTTGGTACGGAATTGCGGGTTATGCCGTTGCCACAGGAACCGGACTTTTCAGAATTTACAATAATCGCCACTGGCTGACCGATGTTGCTGCCGGAGCTGGAATTGGAATTTTGAGTACGAAAATTGCTTATTGGATTAATCCCTATATCACTAGAAAACTGTTTAAATCATCGGCCGAAAATAAATCAACTTCTATGATAATGCCTTTTTATAATGGGCAACAATATGGATTGGGATTTGCAAAGGTTTTTTAATTCATAATTTATCATAAAATACTATTATTCTTTATTTAATATTTTAAGTTTGTTAGAAAAACAAATCACAAATTAAATGAGTTATATAGTTGTAGACATCGAATCAGATGGACCAATTCCGGGAGATTATTCTATGATATCTTTTGGTGCCGTCATTGTAAATGACAAATTAGACAAAACATTTTACGGACAACTAAAGCCTATTTCTGACAAATTTGATCCACAAGCTTTAGCTATTTCAGGGTTTGATAGAGAAACAACTTTAGGGTTTGATGATCCTAAAACGGTAATGCTAAATTTTGAAGAATGGTTAAAAGAAAATTCAAAAGGAAGACCAATATTTATCAGTGACAATAATGGTTTTGACTGGATGTTTATCTGTTGGTATTTTCATCATTTTTTAAATAGAAATCCTTTTGGATATTCATCAAGAAGAATTGGCGATTTGTACTGCGGTTTAGTAAATGATACTTTCGCTCAATGGAAACATCTTCGAAAAACAAAGCATACGCATAATCCTGTTGATGATGCTATGGGAAATGCTGAGGTATTATTGCATATGAAAAATGAAATGCAACTGAAAATTGATTTAAAATAAACTCAAGAATTATAGCTTCATTTCCATAATCGGCATGAATCTATTTTTGATTGAAGTTTCAAATTCGCCGATTTTTACAAATCCGATTTTTCGGTAGAATTGTTCGGCATTTGGTTCTGAATCTAAAATGATTTTTTGGCATTTTTCATTTCTCATTCTTTCCAAAAAGTCATTCATCAAAAAAGAACCAAATCCTTTTCCTATATATTCAGGTAAAATAAATAAGTTGTCCAATTTTGCCTGATTGTCTTCTTTTTTCAAATAAGAATAATAGCCAACAATCTGATTTTCTTCAACCAAATTAAAAACAGGATTTTTTTCTATATAATCTTCTGTAATGGTTAGATTGCTACTCCATTTCTCAATTTGTTCCTCAGAATATCCCCAATAGGCTTTTGACTTTTTGGTGATTTCCGTTAAACGGATATGATCTTCGATTTTAGCTTTTTGGATGTTCATTTTGATTCCTTCTTATATTTTTCTCTTAAATCTATTCCATCTTCTATATAAGGAACATCTGGATTTTCTAAGACAAATTGCTTTTTTGCTATTTGAGAAAGGGAATCAATAAAATTCTCTCCATATCTTTTATCTATTTCTTTCCACATTTCAATTTGATAACAATATGGCTCAAAACTGCCAAGTCTTGTACAATGCCCCAGATGATCTTTGTATTTAATACCATATTGACTCAACATTTTGGACAATATTTTCTCGTAAGAGTGAGACCCAAAGTAAATTAATTCTCCCTTTTTGATATCTTTAATAGCTTTAGCTTTTTGATTAATACAAAATGTATCAATAATAGTAACATCTAATTTTTTATTTTTCATCAACATGTTAAAGTAGACTTCTTCGCTATAAACTATTAGCTTGCCATTTTTATCATATTTATCCAATTCTTTTTTCTCGTTGCAAGAACTTAAAAGAAAAATAGAGCAGAAAAATGAATAGTAGATTATTCTCATATTTAACATTTTTTATTTCCAATTCTCACTAGCAAACACAAAAATCAATCCTGCAAGTAAAACATGAAGAACTAAAATTATAATCCCGTTTTTGGTTTTATTGATTGATTTGTCAATACATAAACCATAAATAGGAAATTGAACAACCGCAATTATAAAATTTATAAAAGAAAGATCTTTTGACCAAATGCATTGAAAAGTTGCGAATGGAAATAAAGCAAAAATGGGTTGAACAAATCCATGTCCGCCACCTGCTATAATCATTGCAATTAATAAAAGAAGAGGCGTTAAGATTAAAAATCGTATCGTCCATTTGTATCTTTCAGAATTCATATAATTTTTATGCATTCGAAGTATTATTCTTAATCTCTCGAACTTCTCTTTTCAATTCTAAAAGTAAATCTTTCATTGCTCCAGTTTCTGTCGTTTCTTGTTTTTTATCTGAACGACCGATGTTGCATTCGTATTCCCAAATCTCCAAAATATCAGAAGCTTTCACTTCATAATTCGGATAAAAACTATTATCGGATTCTAAAACCAAAGCGTTTTTTTTGTTTTTATTGAGACGCTTATAGACCATTCCTTCATTTTTGGTAATTAGAATATAAGTTTTTCCGTCCATAACCTCTCCCAGTTTTTCCACATAACGGCCAATAATAATAGAACCATCTTCATGCGGAGGCATTGAATCGCCCTCAACAGGAAATCCGCGGTGTTTTCCAGGTCCTAAAAACGGAAGTGTAATCTGCTGTAAACTTTCAATATATTCTGGATCAGCATATCCGTTTAAATATCCTGCTTTTGCTTTTTGAGATACAATTTCAATAAAGTTTTCTCCAAAACTATCCACTTGAATGGGTAAAATAAGTCGGTTGCCTTCTAGTTTTATCAAATTTTGCACATCAATTTTACGAATATCGACCGATAATATCAAGTCAATACTCATATGGAAATATAATGCAATCTTCTTTAAAATATCATACGGCGCCTCTGAAGTTCCGTCTTCATATTTTACGTATCTACCTCTGGTAATGCTAAGGTTTTCAGCTAATTTCTCTTGAGATATTTTATGCTTAACCCTTAATGCTCTGATGTTGTCTGAAAATAAGGACATAATTAATTTGTTATAATTTGGAACAGCAAATATACACAAAATGTTCTAATCTGTACTAATTTTGTTTCATACAAAAACAAAGGAAAAATGGCACGGGCAATTGTACATATGGATTTGGATACCTTTTTTGTATCCTGCGAACGACTTACCAATTCTGAACTTAACGGAATTCCGCTTATTATTGGCGGAGGCGATCGCGGTGTTGTGGCTTCTTGTTCCTATGAAGCACGCAAATTTGGAGTACGTTCTGCCATGCCTATTCGTATGGCAATGAAACTTTGTCCAGACGCAAAAATCATGAAAGGCGACATGGAATTGTATTCAAAATTATCGCATGATGTTACCGAAATTCTTCAGGAAAAAGCGCCTGTTTTAGAAAAAGCAAGTGTCGACGAATTTTATCTGGATATTACCGGAATGGATAAATTTCACGGAAGTTATAAATGGACCAATGAACTAGCACAAAAAGTAATTAAAGAAACCGGATTACCAATTAGTTTTTCGTTATCAATCAATAAAACCGTTTCTAAAATCGCTACCGGCGAAGGCAAACCAGTAGGAAATCTTGAAATTCCCGAACAAAATGTTCAGGCCTTTTTAAATCCGCTTTCGATTCAGAAAATACCAATGGTCGGAACCGTAACTTTTCAATTATTGTCCCGAATTGGCGTTCGAAAAATTCAGACTTTAGCCGAAATGCCCGCTGAGGTTTTACAGCAAATGATTGGAAAAAATGGTTTGGAACTCTGGAAAAAAGCCAACGGAATCGACCATACGCCTGTAGAACCTTATAGTGAAAGAAAATCTATCTCGACCGAAAACACTTTTTCTCAAGATACCATTGATATTCCAAAACTCAAAAGAGTGCTTTTAGGAATGGTTGAAAAACTGGCTTTTCAATTGCGTTCTGAGCAATGGCTGACTTCTACGGTTACGGTTAAAATTCGGTACGCCAATTTCGATACCGAAACCAAACAATGCCGAGTTGCCTATACTTCAGCCGATCATATTTTGACTAAAACCGTAATGGAGCTTTTTGAAAAAGTTTATCAGCGTCGTATGCGTCTGCGTTTAATTGGTGTTCGCTTTAGCGGATTAGTTCGTGGAACCTATCAAATTGATCTTTTTGAAGACACTCAGGAAATGCTGGCGCTTTATGAAGCTATGGATAAAATGAAAAGTCGTTACGGTTTTGATGCCGTGATGCGTTGCGCCGGAGCACATTTCAAACCCAATACTAAAGACGAAATTTTAAAACGCAATAAATAAAATCATGTATCTTAATTGTCATTCTTTTCACTCTCTGCGTTACGGCACGATTCCTCTTGATAAACTTATCGAGCAGGCAATTTCTTGCGGTATAAAAGCAATGGCATTGACTGATATTAATACGGTAACGGGAATTTATGATTTTATAAGAGCATGCGAGAAAAAAGAAATCAAGCCTTTGATTGGAATGGAATTTCGTTGCAATCATCAATTTCGATATATAGGTTTGGCTAAAAACGCAGAAGGTTTGGCCGAAATGAATCGTTTTTTAACGGATCATAATTTCAGTGGAGAAACTCTGCCTTTACGAGCTCCTAAATTTGAATCGGCTTTTGTTATTTATACTTTAGAAGATGCTCCAGAAACGCTTTATGAAAATGAATTTATCGGAGTTCGTCCCGAAGAAGTTTCAGGTCTTTTAACTTCAAAACATAAAAATAAAAGGACTAAAATGGTAGTTTTACAACCCGTAACTTTTAGCTGTAAAAGAGAATACAATCTGCATAAAGTGCTTCGGGCAATTGATACGAATATTATTCTGTCAAAACTTACCGAAGCAGATTATTGCAAAACTTCAGATTTCATAAAACCTCTAGAAGCTCTTTTGCCTTTCTACGAAAAATATCCTGAAATTATTTCGAATACACAATACGTCATTGACGAATGTAATTTTCAATATGATTTTGCAGTCAAAAAGAATAAAAAATTCTTTACCGGAAGTCGTGAAGGCGATTTAAAAAAGCTAACCGAATTAGCTGAGGAAGGTTTTGAAAAAAGATACGGAAAAGAAAATCCGCAAGCTGAAGCACGTGTCAAAAAAGAGCTGAAAGTAATTGATGAACTAGAATTCAGCGGTTATTTTTTAATCACTTGGGATATTGTTCGACACAGCACAGAATTAGGTTTTATGCACATCGGCCGCGGAAGTGGCGCCAACAGCATTATCGCTTATTGTCTCGGAATTACCGATATCTGTCCAATCGAACTTGATTTGTATTTTGAACGTTTTTTAAACCTCAACAGAAAAACTCCACCCGATTTTGATATTGACTGGAGCTGGCAGGAACGCAATGTAATTTTAGAATATATCTTCGAAAAATACGGCAGAGATCACGTCGCTTTTTGCGGTACGAATGTTGAATTCAAATACCGATCTATTTTCAGAGAAGTCGGAAAAGTTTTTGGTCTTCCGAAAGAGGAATTGGATATGCTGGCAAAAAATCCATTGGCATTACATGAAACAAACGAAATTGTAAGGCTTGTTCAATATTATGGACAAATGTTGGAAAAATATCCAAACCAACGCAGTATGCATGCGTGCGGAATCATTATTTCTGAAGAGCCAATTACCAATTATACGCCTTTAGAAATGCCTCCAAAAGGATTTCCAATTGTACTTTTTGATATGCATATTGCCGAAGAAATCGGTTTTGACAAATTCGATATTTTAAGTCAGCGTGGAATAGGTCATATTGATGATAGCGTAAAACTGATCGCTAAAAATCGAGGTGTAAAAGTCGACATTCGCAATACTTCAATTTCTAAAGATGAAGCGGTTTGTAATTTGCATTTAGCAAAAGGAGATACAATTGGCTGTTTTTATATCGAAAGCCCAGCGATGCGCGGATTATTACGTCGATTGAATTGTGATAATTATAAAATTCTAGTTGCCGCTTCATCTATTATTCGTCCTGGAGTTGCACAATCTGGGATGATGAAAGAGTATATTTTTCGCCATAATAATCCAAATCAGTTTGAATATTTTCATGACGTTTTTAGAGAACAACTTGGCGAAACCTACGGGATTATGGTCTATCAGGAAGATGTGATTAAAATCGCCCAACATTACGGCGGGCTTCCCGCTCCTGACGGTGATATTCTGCGTCGTGCCATGTCAGGAAAAGGAAGATCGCTCGAAGCTTTACAAAAAGTGAAAGATAATTTCTTTGCAAGTTGTGCTCAAAAAGGGCATCCAGAAGCTTTGAGTCAGGAAATTTATCGCCAGATCGAATCTTTTGCGGGCTATTCTTTCTGCAAAGCACACTCGGCTTCTTATGCGGTTGAAAGTTATCAGAGTTTGTATTTGAAAGTGAATTATCCTGTTGAATTTATGACAGCGGTAATCAACAATCAAGGCGGGTTTTATAGAACTGAAGTTTATGTACACGAAGCGAGAATGTCGGGCGGAACCGTTCATAATCCGTGCGTGAATAAAAGTGAATATCAAACGACTTTGTACGGAACTGATATTTATCTCGGTTTCATGCATTTGCAAAGTTTAGAATCTAAAATTGCGCATTTAATCGAATCGGAAAGAACTAAAAATGGCGATTATCTTTCTTTGGAAAATTTTATCAATCGCATTCCGATTGGGATTGAAGGCGTTAAAATATTGATTTTCATAGGCGCTTTTCGTTTTACAGGAAAAACTAAAAATCAGCTTTTGATTAGTGCGAGTTTGCTTTTAAACAATTTTAAACCCGAAAATCGAGATTTGATGCTTTTGCAAGAACCTGTTAAAGAATTCAAATTGCCGGTTTTGGAACGTTCCATTTTTGAAGATGCTTTTGATGAAATCGAATTGTTGAGTTTTCCAATTTCATGTACGGTTTTCGATCTTTTACAAACCAAACATCGCGGTGATATTATGGCGAAAGATTTGGTAAAATATCATAAAAGACAAGTTAGAATGCTGGCGTATTTAATTTCCAGAAAACACGTCCCGACGAAAAAAGGCTCAATGTATTTTGGAACTTGGATCGATCATGAAGGCACTTATTTTGATACGGCGCATTTTCCGGATAGTTTGGCAAAACATCCTTTTCAGGGCGGAGGCTGTTATCTTTTGCTAGGAAATGTTGAGGTCGATTATCATTTTCCAACCATTACGATTCTCAAAATGGCAAAAATGCCTTTTATTCCAGATCCGCGCTACATGGACGCTAAAGATCAATATAAAACACAAAATCTAATTAAGGAAGATATTAGTTTGACGCATCGGGCGCCATATCCGCAAGGGCATGAAATTAATCTTCCTCGACATCGAATGAAGTTTAATTCTTAAGCGATGAAAATTGCTCGCAAAGTCGCAAAGTTTTTAATTAAAGAGCTCAAAGAAGAAAAACTTTGCGAGAATAAAAAATAGAAATGTATAAGACTTTACAAGATTAAAACATAAACATCAGAAAAAGAACATTTTACGTTATATACAAATGAAAAAGCAAGAATATGCCATAGTCGATATTGAAACCACAGGCGGTAATGCCAGTGGAAGCCGTATTACGGAAATTGCCATTATTATTCATGACGGTACAAATGTGTTGGATCGTTACGAAACACTTGTAAATCCTGAACAGGATATCCCTCCTTCTATTTTTGGACTGACAGGAATTAATAATGAAATGGTTGCCAATGCACCAATCTTCGATGATATTTCTGAAAAGGTTTTGGAAATGCTAACCGATCGTGTTTTCGTGGCGCACAATGTCAACTTTGATTATTCGTTCGTTCATCATCAACTGGAACAAGCGGGTTTTAAATGGTCTGCGAGAAAATTGTGTACGGTTCGAGCGGCACGAAAAATCAAGCCCGGATTAGGTTCTTATAGTTTAGGAAATTTGTGCAACTCTTTAAATATATCTTTAGAAAACAGACACCGCGCGAGCGGAGATGCTGATGCTACTGCCTTACTATTTTCGCTTTTATTGGAATGGGACGATGCCGGAGAAATCGACAAAATGATCAAGAAAACAGCAGAAGATCAACGATTGCCTCCAAATCTTCCTGCAGACGATTTTAATAATTTGCCCGCTAAACCTGGAATCTATTATTTCTATAATCAGCAAAAAAAAGTGATTTATGTTGGAAAAGCGATCAATCTGAAAAAAAGAGTAACATCGCATTTTACTGGAAATAATATCAATCCGCAGAGACAGCATTTTTTAAGAGATATTCACGGAATTTCTTTTGAAGTCTGTGCGACTGAATTGATGGCGCTTCTTTTAGAATGTACCGAAATCAAAAAACTTTGGCCGACTTACAACAGAGCTTTAAAACGTTTTGAAGCTAAATTCGGCATTTATCAATACGAAGCTCGAAATGGCTATAAATATTTGGCACTCGGAAAAATGAGCAAATTTCAGACTTGTATTCATGAATTCAACAACCAGCATACTGGAATTCATTTATTGCGAAGTCTCGCAGAACAATTTGAAATCGACCATCGTTTCTGTAAATATTCAAGACCCGATGAAGGCGATTTTTTCTACAATAATGAAATAAAAGAGTTGCCAGATGTTTCACTCCATAATGAACAAGTCGATAATGCAATTGATTTTTTATTGAACAACCGACCAAGTTTTGCTATAATTGACAAAGGAAGATCCTCAGATGAAAGAAGCTGTATTTGGATTGAAAATGGACACTTTCACGGAATGGGATATATTCCGAGAGATGTTGCGATTCAAGATCCTGAAGATGTCAAAAGCTATGTTACGCCTTATAAAAGCAACCAATATATTGAACAGTTGATTTTTGCCTTCGCTGAAAAACATCCAGGTAAAGTGTTTTTTAATAAGCACTTTTTAAGTAAAGCTTCTTAATCCGAATAAATATAAAATAGAGCTTTAAAACTAAAATCTGAATTATGACACTATTTAGCGACACCGAATTATTTACCACAGGTAGCAGTGGTAAAATTATATACGATTTGCCTGATTGCGAATTAATTTTAATCGATAACTTTTTCACTAAAAAAGAATCCGATCGTTTTTATGAAAGACTGCTTCATCAAACCAAATGGAGAGAATATGAAATGGAAATGTATGACAAAACAGTAACCGCGCCACGAATGATTTCCTGGTATGAAGACAAAGATAATCCGGGCGCCGATCAAAAAGGCCCAGACTGGACTTACGATCTACTGACCATCAGAGGCCGTGTTGAAAAAGAAACACAAGTTGATTTTAATAGCTTACTTTTAAATTTATACCGAGATGGCAACGATAGCGTGGCCTGGCACAGCGACAAAGAACACAATACAGGCCCAAATCCTATTATTGCTTCGGTTACTTTTGGCGAAACAAGAATGTTCAAACTCCGACATAAATTCAGGAAGGATATTGATCAGGTCGAGATTCCGCTTCACCATGGTTCCTTTTTATTAATGGCAGGAACGACTAATAGTTTTTGGCAACATCATGTTCCAAAAACAGCTCGCGATGTTTTGCCAAGGATCAATCTTACCTTTAGAAGAACCAATCGAAATCTTTGATTTTTATAACATTGAACTCTTAAAAAAAAGCATTTTTCATTTAAAACTACGTAAGATATTCCTTCTTTAAAAAGTTAAAACATGCACTGTATGAACCTTTTATTAGGCTAACCCTATCTTTTTTACTATTTTTGCAACCTTTTTCAAAATACAATACCATAATGGCTTATTCTAACAATGATTTATCGCGTTTCTTAGATGCGCAGAACAAACTTTATCTTACAGCTCTTTCTGAAATCAGCAAAGGGAAAAAAGAAACACACTGGATGTGGTTCATTTTTCCGCAAATAAAAGGTTTGGGAAAAAGCGATACAGCGAATCTTTATGCCATTAATGATTTAAAAGAAGCTTCCGATTATTTGGAACATCCAATTCTTGGAAAACATTTAATTGAAATTTCAGAGCTTTTATTGACTTTCAAAAGAAAATCAGCTGATGGGATTTTTGGAGATTTAGACGCTCGCAAATTACGTTCGTCTATGACGCTTTTCTCATTAGTTGAAAACACAAATCCGATATTTCAGGAAATTCTGGAAGCTTTCTTCTCAGGAGAATCTGACCCACTTACTTTGTCTATTATTAATTCAACAATAAAATCATCTGCTGAGCCTGTTGCACTATAAAACAGTTTCCAGATTATTTGCATCAAAAGAGACATTGCTTCATTGCAATGTCTTTTTTTTTATGCCAATATCCTTAGATTTTTCATTGCGAGTTTCTTCTTTTATTCTTTCATTTTCAGCAAAAAACATTGCAATTCAGATTCTTAACTCATTAAATAAGAATTTTCAGAGAATTAATTTTTAACTTGCATATTACTAACCAAACCCCTAATTAACCAAACCATGTCTGAAAAAATTAAAACCCTACAAATCATTCATCTTGGCATTTGCGCAGGTACGATTGTAGCCTATTACATTTTAGGCGACCTTTCGATTGAGAAATTACGAATTCCTACTATTGATTCCTCTTCGATAATTTATGTTGTTATTCCGGTTCTAGCATTTGTTTTGAGCAGTTTTTTATTCAAATCTCAATTGAAGCAAATCAATCCGAAATTGAAACTTGAAGAAAAATTTCCTATTTATCAAACCGCATCAATCATGCGCTGGGCAGTTCTTGAAGGTGCTGCATTTCTGATTTTATTTTTGAAACCCGATTTTATATTGTTTGGAATACTGATTTTGATTTATCTGATTTTCTTGCGACCAACAGCAGAAAGAATTGACAACGATTTATCTGAATAATAATTCTGAATATTCAAAATAACAAAAAGCGCCTTGTTGAATTACAAGGCGCTTTTTTATGATACAAATTTCAGGAAAACTTGAAACAGTAAACCTGAAACAAAAATTTATTCTTTAGGTTTCGTCAAATAGTAAACTGGAATTCCAGTCAGCATAATTAATACACCCCAACCACAAGTTGAGAATTTTGTAATCAACAGCGAAACACAAATTGCAGTTGCTGTTATAATGTAAAGCATCGGTAAAAATGGATATCCAAACGCTTTATAAGGTCTCTCAGCATCTGGCATTTTTCTTCTTAAAATAAAGATTCCATAGATTGTCAAGATATAAAAAATCAAAACAATGATGATGACGAAATCTAATAAATCACCGTATTTTCCGGTCAAACATAAAGCCGAAGCCCAAAAACATTGTGCCCATAAAGCCCATGCTGGAACACTAGATCTATTTAAAACTGCTGCTTTTTTAAAGAACAATCCATCGTTTGCCATTGTATAATATACTCTTGCTCCAGCCATAATCAATCCGTTGTTGCAGGCAAAAGTTGAAATCATAATCATGATCGCAATAATAAGCGTTCCGATATCTCCAAAAATATAGTGCGAAGCCACAACCGCTACTCTCTCTGATTTTGCTGTTGCAATTTCCTGAAGTGGTACAACAGCGACATACATCAAATTAGTCAAAACATAAATTACCGTTACGATAAAAGTTCCTAAAAACAAACTCAAACCAACGTTTCGTTTTGGATTTTTGATTTCTCCTGCAATAAAAGTAACTCCGTTCCAAGCGTCACTTGAAAACAATGAACCAACCATAGCAGCTGAAATTCCTGTGATTAACGCTGTTCCGCTAATTGGCAACCAAGAATCGCTTTTGGCATTATAAGAACGCGTTGCCCATCCATCTGCCCAGTTGGCATCCCAAACTGAAGCCTTTGCAGCAAGCGTCAATCCAAAAACGATCAAACCAAGCAGGGATAAAATTTTGATAATGGTTAAAACAGTTTGCAGAATTTTCCCGTTTTTAACGCCACGACTATTAATATAGGTCAGCACAATAATTGTAAAAATAGAAACTAGTTGCGCCGCATTAAGTTTAAAAGAACCTAATTCATACAGAATATTCTCGTCACTAAAAGGTTCATATAGATAAGCCGCAAATTTGGAAAAAGCCACACCAACCGCAGCAATTGTCCCGGTCTGAATTACTGCAAAAAAGCTCCAGCCGTACAAAAAGGCAATCAATTTATTGTAAGCTTCTTTTAAATAAACATATTGCCCTCCTGCTTTTGGAAACATGGCACTAAGTTCGCCATAACTTACAGCAGCAATAATTGTAATCAATCCTGAGATTAGCCAAATAAGCGTTAGCCAGCCTGCAGATCCTACTTGTCTCGCAATATCGGCGCTTACAATGAATATCCCGGATCCAATCATAGAACCTACAACAAGCATGGTTCCGTCTAATAATCCGAGCTCTCTTTTAAAATTTTCTTGGTCGTTTTCTTGCATTTTTTTGGTTTTTGGGTTGGTTAAAGATATACTTTTTTCTGAAATCCTAATCTTATCTAATGATTAAAAAAAACAAGAAAGGAATCTAAAAAAAAATGTCCGTTTACGGTTTTACGTAATGTTGTACTATTTGATTTACATAAATTTGATTAAATCAAAGTATTTTTTTTACAAAAAAAAACAATTATTACAAACAACTAAAAACTTATTTAAATCTATTAATTAAACCTCAGAATTTAACCTAACGTTTCAATAGTAATTTCAGGTACTTTGATATAACTGCAAATAAATTTGTTGAGCGGATTGCCTAAATCTAAAGTTAAAATCTGAAAGGCGGAACAAAATTAACCCAAATCTAGTACCTAAAGTTTTCGTCTTCAATAGTAATTATACTTCAAAAGGGAATTAAAAAATTATGAAAAATTTAAAAATTTATTTTGGCATCTTATTTATTTCATTAGCAACTAGTTCAATCTTTTTTGCTTGTTCTAATGATGAAACACAAGCACAACAGAGTAATAGCGCTACAAAAAGCTCTAATTTGACAAAGAAAACAGCAGCGGTAACTTCCGGAACAATCACTTGTTACATCTCTGGCACAACAGTAAGTAATGTCAATACAGATAATGCCTTTTCATCTGTAACTGCAGGCTCAACTACTACATATCAATACAACAGCACTCCTGCTGTAAGCAATGTTACGTGGAGTATAGTTCCTGGCACTGTCAATCCAAGTGGGAGTCTAACAATTAACGGGACGGGTTCTACCGCAAGTGTTACGACAGATTCTAGTTTTCTAAGCGGATCTATACAAGCAGTTGGAACTGATGAAACAGGACAAATTTGCGGACCAGTTTTACCAATAGTAAAATCTACTGGCGGTGGAGCTGCTTGTTGCACGCCTACAATGTCTCTATCATTTGTATGCAGAGGCAGCAGCCCATCAGGAAATTTAGGAGGATTTCTTACATTGATTTCACCTTCTAATTGTATTATAGATTGGAAAAATACTGTTTCCAAAATAGATTTAAAATTAGAAGGAGGGCCTTCTTTTTCAGGAGATGACGAATTATACGGTAAAAAAAGCGGGACTATATATCCTCCATTCACTAGCACTCTAAATGACAACAAAATAAATGAAGAATTTTATTATACAGGTTGTCTTTCACGAGTAACCGCTAAAGCAACCATTTATTTCAATAATGGATGCCCTCCAATAAGTTTAAATGCAGAAGCATTAAAGCAATAATTTCATTTATAAACACAAAAAGCTACAATCGTAAAAAAATTGTAGCTTTTACATTCAAAATAATTTCTTCTCTTTACGTCTTTCCGTAATTTTATATTATTTCGACTATTTATTTTTGGAATATAATTCCCCAAAAAGAACCAAAACATTTTGAAAAAAATAGAAAAAATAATCAATAAAACTGCTCAAGACCATATTGATTTCAATACCGGTTTAGAGCTTTTATTAGGAAATGATTATAATTTTAAAGAGCTTTTTACAACGTTGCATAATTACATTATCAATTCGATTCCGGATAAGGTAAACTATGACTCGCCTGCTTATCAAGTAGCATTGAAAAGCATTCCCTTAAAGCCAACTTACACCCCAATAATACTTTTAAAAGCGTTTCCGACCAAAATCGCATTTCAAAAACTAGCTGTTCTTCCAGAAGAAGAAAATAAAAAAGTAATAACCGCCTTGTTGTGGATTTTTAAAATAACTGATACAGAAAGGCGAAACACAGAATGCAAAGATGGCTGTGGTCATTTTTGGCACGAACTTTATTAAAAACTGCAATTGATTTTGCAGTTTTTTTTTGAAAAAAAAGCCTCATTACGTCTTCCCGTAACATTATTCTATCTCAACTATCTATATTTGAGAATCAAACGAAAACTTCATTTTGAAAAATGTTTTACGGCTAAACATGATAGCTGTAGAATGTAAAACATTTATTAAAACATAAATCGAAACAGAATTCGTAAACCAAAAAACCAAAATCTATAACTAACTAAAAACTAATCTATGGAAACTACCGAAATTGAAACATCAGAGGTTTCAAGCTATCATTACAATTATGCCGCAAATTTGCTTGTAAATGAAAACAAATCGGCACATGAAACAAAAATCAAACTCACCGAACAAGGAATTAGTCCCGAAATTGCCACATTGATGGTTGAAAATCTAGAAATCGAAATAAAGGAAGCCAAATATGAAAAAGCCAGAAAAGATATGGTTTACGGAGCGCTATGGTTCTGCGGAGGCACCATTTTAACTTTTGCCAACATCGGTTTTATATTTTGGGGCGCAATCTTATTTGGCGGTATTCAATTTTTCAGAGGATTGATTAATGTGAATTCTTAAACCAATTATTTCACTAAAAGTGTCAAACATTTATAAACTAATACCAAAATACGAATGGGACTATTTGATAAGATTTTTGGTAATAAGGAAAAAGACCAAATTTCAAAACCGAACCAAAATATAAATTATACACCTTCAGAAAACTTGATGGATGAAGATTCATTCTGGAAAATAATTCAAAAAACAAAAGACAGTTCTGGTGGCAATTTTGAAGAGCAACAAGAGGAATTAGCCAACGAACTCCGAAAACTAACAGCAGATGAACTCATTTTATTTGGAAATAGTTTTAGAAATTTTAGAGGTCAAGCAAACACTTGGGAACTTTGGGGCGCCATTTACATCATTCATGGAGGCTGTAGCGACGATAGCTTCAATGACTTTCGCGAATGGGTAATTGCTCAAGGTCAGGACTTTTATTATAAAACAATCGCTGATCCGGAGTCACTTGCAGAAATTGAAACACATCTTATTGAAGAATTTGATTGGGAAGGCTTTGGCTATTTACCCGGAATAGTTTTCGAAGAATTGACTGGACAAAAAATGCCTTACCCCTTTCAGGAAAATCATATTACAACCGGAAATGAATGGAGCGAAGACAATGATGACTTAAAAAGAACGTTTCCTAAATTGTCTGCCAAATATATTTAGTATAGGATTGCTGAAATTTTAGTCATTAAAAAATTAATTTAAAATCTAAATATTGCAAATGAAATAACTTTACTTTAAAGAAAAGCTGTAGGCAAAACCTACAGCTTTTTTCTTTTATAAAAGTCAAAAATGCAGAAAAACAGCACCTTTAAATTCTTACATTTTATTAAAATTTTATTTTCGCTAAAACTGTATGGACAAACTCAAATAATTTTAAAAATTTATTTTTTAAAAACTCGATATTCGTTAAACAAAAACAATATCCCAGAAATCAAATTATTCCAAAAATGATTACTAAAAAACATATCAAATCATAGTTGTGCAGGTTACAAAAATCATTTTAACATTTAATTAAATAATTAAAAATAAAATGGTTAACTATATAAATATTAAAATAACCAGAAAATAAAAACACATTTGTCAAAGCAAAATATATTTTTATTAAATTTGGTTAGAAGGATTAAAGTTTTAAAATTTCTTATTTTTTGTTAACATTTGTTTATTTAATATAATATACCATGAATAGTTCCCCAAAAGATTCGTGAGACTAAAAAAACTTTCTTTTACAAGTTAATTAGACACTAATAGCCAAACTATTAACCTACAAAATAAGAAATATGCAAAAGATCCAGTTTCTCAGAAAAATACGTTTTCCAAATGTCTTCGTTCTTTTGTTAATTGTTTTTATTACCTGCGCTTTATTAATTTGCATCAATTTCTTCACAATCAAAATATTATCTGCCAATAGAGCATATGTTAATGGCGAATCACATTACTCAAAAGGACAAAAAGATGCATCACGACACCTTATCACTTACCTTTATACGAGAGACCCAAATCAATGGAAACTATATTTAGAAGAATTAAGTGTACCCCAAGGTGATGGAATAGCACGAAAAACACTTTTAAAAGCTGGCGACAACCAAATTGCTCGACAAGGATTTATTGCAGGCAGAAACCATAAAGATGATCTAGACGATGTTATTTGGGTATTTGTCAACTTTAAAAAAGTACCTTTTTTAGCAAAAGCGATTCACGAATGGGAACAAGGAGATAATCTAATTTATGAATTGTTTGTAACTGGAACAGAAATCGATGCCAAAATCAAACACAATTCACTTACCATTGATGAACAAAGAAAATACCTTGAACGAATCAGTTCGATTAGCGATCGATTGACAGTTAACGAACGAAATTTTTCAAATACGCTTGGAGCGGGAACTCGAAAAATAAAAGATCTATTGATTATTACCAATATAGTTTTCATTCTTATCATTATATGCAGTATTTGTCTTTACTATTCCATAATGGTAAGACGCCTATTGTCATCAAAAAAAGAAATTGAGGTAAAGAATGAAAATTTATTGTTGGCAAACCACGAATTGGACTGCTTTGTTTATAGCGCTTCACATGATTTAAGATCACCTATCACTTCTCTCAAAGGCTTGATAAAAGTCACTCAATTAGAGGATAATGTAAGCCAAATCAAGGAATACCTAAATTTAATGGAGCAAAGTCTGGCCAAACAAGATCAATTTATCAGCGACATTATTGATTATTCAAAAAACAAGCGGGCGCAAGTAATCATGGAACCTGTAAGCTTGAAAGAATTATTTGAAGAAGCTATTTCTCAACTGATGCATATTGAAAACGCAAACCGAATTACATTCACAAAAGAGTTATTAGTTGACCAAATTCACAGTGACAGTTTAAGATTAAAAATCATTATTTCTAATTTATTATCAAATGCAATAAAATATGCAGACGCAAGCAAACAGGAAATGTTTATTTCTATCAAAACTTCATTGACAGATGGTTTTAATAAAATTGAAGTAACAGATAATGGGATCGGAATTAAAGAAGAATTTAAGGATAATATTTTTGAAATGTATTTTGGAACCAACAAAAATAAAGGTTCAGGACTTGGACTTTATATTGTCAAAGAAGCTGTTGAAAATATAAAAGGACAAATAACTGTATGTTCAGAAACCACAATTGGAAGCAAATTCACCGTAACAATACCAAATCATTATGCCATTTAGCCCAACATTTTTATTAATCGAAGACAATTTGATTGATCAGCTTGTAATGAAACAATTGCTGAAAAAAGTACTTTTGGTTCATAAAATCCATATTGCTAATAATGGACAAGAAGGACTTGAATGGCTTGCGAACAGCACAGAAGCCAATAAGCCTCTGATTATTCTCCTGGACATTCAAATGCCATTTATGAATGGTTTTGAATTCTTAAAGGAATACGACAAACTGGATCCAAAATTAAAGAGCGAGACTTTAATTTATGTTCTTTCGTCTACTTTAGATCAAGATGAAATTGATGAAATAACAGGAAACAAATATGTCTGCAAAATGTTGAGCAAACCTTTTCCAATTGAAGAATTTAAAGATGAATTCTATATCAACATTATAGCTTCTTAGTTTCTTCTTCTAAAACACGATTGACTTGAGAAAAAGCCCTTTCGTAGTACGGCTCTTTTGTAGAAGAAATCATTACGCCGCCGTGAGTTGACGAGTGAACAAATTTTATTTCTCCATCACTTACTTCGACGACCATGCCAACATGATTAATATGTCTTCGTCCGTTGGTTTTAAAGAAAATCAAATCTCCTTTTTGCGCTTCGGCATTACCTACTTTTGTACCAATTCGAGATTGCTCGATCGAGCTTCTTGGCAGTTTAATGTCAAAATTTCCAAAAGTGCAAAACATCAAACCCGAACAATCAAAACCAGCTTTTGTTGTGCCTCCAGACCGGTAACGGGTTCCTATATTTTGTGTTGCATTTAAAATCAGCAAATCAATTAATTCAGAATGATTGCTAACACGCAACATCGTTGTATCTGTTTTTACGCTAGTTTTATCAGCAATTTGAATATTTTCTTCCTGAAGTGGCTTCATTTCAGCAGGAGCTGAAACCGAATTTAGCGCCGCAATTGCATCTGCCTTTTCTTTAGGAATCTTTAATTTTAAAACGTAACCTACTGGAAGTTTACCTTTTATAAATGGGTTTTGTTTTTCAAGCTCTGCAACTGTAATTCCGTATTTTTTGGCAATTGCATATTTGGTTTCTTTTGGCTGAACCTCAACTACAACCTCAACCTCATTTAATTTTTCAGGGGTTTCAATAGATTTTTCGGCAACTATTGCAGTATTTGAAGGAATGTTGATTTTTTGACCAATTTTCAATCCTTCGGTATCAATTGACGGATTTGCTTTTTTCAAGTCATCGACTGAAACATTGTACTTTTTTGAAATTCCCCAGAGTGTTTCTTTGGATTGCACTTCATGAGAATCAGAATTTGCTACTTCAACTTTATCAGAAGGCTGTAATGGGGTAACTTTAGTATCTGCAGGTTTTAAAGCAACTGACTTGTTGTTATTTGGAACCAATAAAACCGAATTAAGTTTTAGGATTTTAGGAGCATTTGGGTTTGCCTCGATAATATCCTTTGGTTTGACTCCATATTTTTTAGCTATAACAGTAATATTTTCTCCTTTTGAAATTTTATGTTTGATGTATTTGTCCTGAGAAAAAACACTGACACTAAATAAAAACAGCACTATTATAAATCTACTAATCATTCTAATCATTTTATCAAACAGCCTCTCTTGAATTTTATTCTCATAAAACTCAAAAAAAACAGTTTTGTTGTTTGGGGCATGGCGAATTTAACTTTTTAAAGTAAAAAAAGCACAATTTTTAACACTTAATTTCATCCAAATTAACAATTTCGGTATAAAAATTGTTCTAACTTTATGAAATGCAGTTTCTTACATAATTTTCAGAATTCAAGATTTAATAGTAACTTAACTTTCAAAAACTTGTGAAAAAATTACTCTACGTTTTTATTTTGCTTCCCTTATTATCATTCTCACAAAACACTAAAGGGATTGTTCTCTCAGCAAACAATCAACCACTGGAAGATGTAAATGTTTTTGCCGTAACCAGCAAAATTGGTACTGTAACTAACAAAAAAGGCGAATTTTCATTAAATATAAAATCAAAAGTCAAAAACAATGAAGTTCTAGAAATCTCTCATATGGGCTACACAACAATAAGAATTTCAATAAGCTATTTAGCCAAACAAAATTTTAAAGTTTACCTGCAAGAGAATACCGAAAATCTTTCGCCAGTAGTTGTAATGTCGACATTAAAATTAAAACCGAAATTAGCATTCAATGAATTGAAGCCGTTAAAATATGCCGTTTTCTCATTTGGATCTTTCATAAAAGACGACAAAATTTATGTTATGGGCGGAGATGGATATCCTGACATAAATTGGTACGAAAAATTAAGATCGGAACGAGCGGATTTCTCCATACTCTTTTATCTCTCCTACATACAGACCTTCGATAAGCGCCATTATAAAAAAAACCTTTCTATTTACGATATTAAAACCGACACTTGGACAACACCTAAATTAAAATTATCAGGAAGAGCGCATCATAATATGCACTATTACAACAACTCCATTTACATTCTCGGCGGAACAAAAATGTTGGTGAATAACCGAAGTTCTTGGGAATACTTGCAGAATCAAATAGATGTTGTAAACATTGACAATTTAACTAGTAAAACCGATTATACAAATCCACATCAAGCCGCCAATTTTGCTTCATTTAACTACAAGGACAACATCATTGCTTTAGGAGGCTCATTAAGCGAAACCGAAAAAGGCCAAAAGGTTTTCACAAACAAAATGCACCTTTACGATATCACTACAGGCCTATGGCACGAACTTCCTAATTTGCCAACCGCAAAAGAAACTACCGGTACTTTGATTGGAGACAAAATCTATCTTATAGGAGGCAATAATGGAAAACCATTATCAGAAATTGAAACTTTCGATTTAATAACTGGGAAATGGCAAACAGAAGGCCATATATTTTCCGAATTAGAAAGGCCTGCTGTTGCATCTCATGATAATGTAATTTATTTTTTTGAAAAGCAGAAAATGTACACTTACGACATAAAAACTACTATTTTAAAAGAATACGAAATTGGTATTGATTTCAAATTTTCCGCTATGTATTATGACAACAACAAACTTTATCTTCTGGGCGGACAATTAGAAGACAGCTTTTCTAAAGTACCATCTTCAAAATTATTTAGTATTGATTTAGAAGAATTTAAAAACACTAGACCTAACAAAATTGGAATTTTATCACAAGGAGTTGCCTCTGTTAAACCAAACTAATTTTATTACAAAATTAATTATTCAATAAATGGACAATCTACGGGAAGCCTGTTCATATTTCAATTGTATTTTATGAAATTTAACACTAATTTTATTTCAAATTAGGCTTTTCGGTATGAAAATTGCAATAACTTTATCAAATGCATTTCTTACATAATTTTCATAATTCAAGACTCTATAGTAACCTAACTTTCAAAAACTTGTGAAAAAATTACTCTACTTTTTTATCCTGCTTCCACTATTATCATTCTCACAAAATATCAAAGGAATTGTTACTACAGTTAACAATGAACCTCTTGAAGAT
Organism: Flavobacterium mesophilum; assembly: GCF_039581405.1. Lineage (NCBI taxonomy): Bacteria > Pseudomonadati > Bacteroidota > Flavobacteriia > Flavobacteriales > Flavobacteriaceae > Flavobacterium > Flavobacterium mesophilum. Next base: position 35,773 of record NZ_JBCPXZ010000005.1, read on the forward strand.
GTAAATATTTATGCCGTAACAGGAAAAACTGGTACAATAACCAATGCTAAAGGTCAATTTTCAATAACCATTTTTTCAAATCTCAATGCAAACGAAATATTGGAGTTTTCTCATATTGGATACACTACAGCAAGATTTTCAATGCAGCATTTAATCAAACATAAATTCAAAGTAACGCTTGAGGAAAACATCCAAAATTTATCTGAGGTAACAATCGCTCAAAACAAAAAATTAAAACCACAACTTTCATTCAATAAATTAAGTTCGTTAAAAGATCCTATTTTTTCTTTTGGATCTTTTGTGAAAGATGGCAAAATTTATGTCAGCGGAGGCGATGCTTATACTGAAATAAATTATTTAGAAAAAGGCCGAGCAGAACGCGCAGGATATGATGCTAACGACTATATAGCAGAAATGCAACTTCCTAAGCCAAAAAGACATTATAAAAAATTCCTCTCTATTTACGACATCAAAACAAACACCTGGGAAACCTCGAAATTTAATTTAAAAGCAAGAGGATACCACAATATGCATTATTACAATAATTCTATTTATATTTTGGGCGGAAAAAGAATTTTAGTCAACTCAAGAAGTAGCTGGGAATATCTGGAAAATCAAATTGAAGTCATTGACATTGACAAACAGAACATCAAATTTGACAATACAAATCCGCATCAGGCAGTTGATTTTGCTTCGTTTACCTACAAAGACAATATTATTGCAATGGGTGGCTCTATAAAAAGATCAGAAAAAGATAAAAAAGAATACACCAATAAAGTTCATTTGTACAATATAACATCAGGAAATTGGTACGAACTCGATCCGATGCCAACGGCAAAAGAAACTACTGGAATTTTAATTGACGATAAGATCTATTTAATTGGTGGCAATGATGGGAAGCCTATTTCGCAAATTGAAACTTTTGATTTAGTGACCGAAAAATGGCAAATAGAAGGTCAATTGTTTTCAGAACTAGAGAGACCAGCTATTGCTTATTTTGACAATATCATCTATTTTTTTGAAGACCAAAAAATGTACACCTATAATATACAAACAAAGCTATTAAAAGAATTCTATATTGACATTCAATTGATGTATTCGGCTATGTATTACAATGACAGCAAATTAATTCTTTTAGGAGGACGTTTTGATAATAATTATTCCCAAGTACCTTCTTCCAAAGTATTCAGTATCGATTTAGAAGAATTTAAAAACACACAACCTGTAAAAATTAGAAGTTTATCACAAGGAGTTGCTGCTGCAAAACCAAACTGACAACTTTATAAAAATATAAACAATAAAAAAAACGCTCTGTGGGAACAGAGCGTTTTTAGTATAATTAAGTCAATTACGCTTTTCCAGCCGCAATTAAATTTAATGCAGAACCCGCAACGAACCAGCCAATTTGACCTTCATTGTATGTATGGTTAGCCAAAATAATATCTTTTGTACCATTTGAATGAACAAATTCTAATGTCAATGGTTTTCCTGGCGTAAATTCTGTTAAATCTAAGAAGTTGATTGTGTCATCTTCTTGAATTTTGTCATAATCAGCCTCGTTTGCAAAAGTCAATCCTAAAAGACCTTGTTTTTTAAGGTTTGTTTCGTGGATACGAGCGAAAGATTTCACCAATACCGCTTTAACCCCTAAGAAACGAGGCTCCATTGCCGCGTGCTCACGGGAAGAACCTTCTCCATAGTTGTGATCTCCAACTACGATAGACGGAACTCCAGCCGCTTTGTATGCACGAGCAACAGCAGGAACAGCATCATACTGACCTGTTAATTGGTTTTTAACCGAATTTGTTTTTTGGTTATATGCATTTACAGCACCAATCAACATATTATTTGAAATATTATCTAAATGTCCACGGAAACGCAACCAAGGTCCAGCCATAGAAATGTGGTCTGTAGTACATTTTCCGAAAGCTTTGATCAACAATTTAGCGCCTGTAATGTTTTTACCATCCCAAGCGTCAAATGGAGCTAATAATTGCAAACGCTCAGAAGTAGGGTTTACTACAACAGTAACTCCAGAACCGTCTTCAGCTGGAGCTTGGAATCCAGGATCTTCTGCATAGAAACCTTTAGAAGGAAGCTCGTCTCCCGTTGGAGCGTCAAGCATAACTTCTTCGCCTTCTTCGTTGATCAATTTATCTGTTAACGGATTAAAACTTAAATCACCTGCTATAGCCAAAGCTGTTACCAATTCCGGTGAACCTACAAAGGCTAATGTATTTGGATTACCGTCTGCACGTTTTGAGAAGTTTCTGTTGAAAGAGTGCACAATGGTGTTTCTTTCTTCTTTTTCTGCTCCTTCTCTATCCCACATACCAATACATGGTCCGCAAGCATTTGCAAAAACAGTTGCTCCAATTTTATGGAAAGTATCAATAAAACCATCTCTTTCAATTGTAGAACGTACAACTTCAGAACCTGGAGTGATTGTAAACTGTGATTTTGTTTTCAAATTTTTATCCGCAACTTGTCTTGCCAATGAAGCGGCACGGGAAATATCTTCATAAGAAGAGTTCGTACAAGAACCAATTAAACCAACCTGAATTTGCAATGGCCAATTATTTTTGATTGCTTCTTCTTTCATTTTAGAAATTGGAGTAGCCAAATCTGGAGTAAAAGGACCATTTAAGTGAGGCTCTAATGTAGATAAATTGATTTCGATAACTTGATCAAAATATTGCTCTGGATTAGCATAAACCTCTGGGTCTCCAGTCAAATAAGGCGCAATTTTGTCTGCCGCATCGGCTACTTCTGCTCTATTTGTAGAACGAAGATAACGGCTCATTGAATCATCGTAACCAAAAGTTGAAGTTGTAGCTCCAATTTCAGCTCCCATGTTACAAATTGTTCCTTTACCAGTACAAGACATTGCAGTTGCCCCTTCTCCAAAATATTCTACAATAGCACCTGTACCACCTTTTACAGTCAAAATACCTGCAACTTTAAGAATTACATCTTTAGGAGCTGTCCATCCTGATAATTTACCCGTTAACTTAACTCCAATTAATTTAGGAAATTTAAGCTCCCAAGCCATTCCAGACATAACATCTACAGCATCTGCTCCACCAACACCAATTGCTACCATTCCTAAACCACCTGCGTTTACAGTATGAGAATCGGTACCAATCATCATTCCGCCAGGAAATGCATAATTTTCAAGTACTACTTGGTGAATAATTCCGGCTCCTGGTTTCCAGAAACCAATTCCGTATTTATTAGAAACAGAAGACAAGAAGTCAAAAACTTCATTGCTTTGTGTTTTCGCTCTAGCCAAATCGGTTACAGCATCGACTTTTGCCTGAATCAAGTGATCACAGTGAACTGTTGTTGGAACTGCTACTTTAGATTTTCCAGCATGCATAAATTGCAATAATGCCATTTGTGCAGTTGCATCTTGACAAGCTACACGATCCGGTGCGAAGTCAACATAATCAACTCCTCTTCCAAATGCCTTTGTTGGATTTCCATCCCAAAGGTGATTGTATAAAATTTTCTCCGTCAAAGTAAGCGGACGACCAACAATCTCGCGAGCTTTGTCAACGCGGCTCGGCATGTTTTCGTACACTTTTTTGATCATTTCAATATCAAAAGCCATAGATTTATTTGTTTTATTATTGTTTTTTTGAACATCACAAGATACAAAAAATAGAACAATTATTACAAAAAAAGCCCGAGTTTTATGACTCGGGCTTTGAAAATATTATTAAATAATCTTTCGATTACATAACTAATTGTTTATTAGAAGGTGCGAACTTCGTTAAGTTGATTCCATCAACTGCCGCTGTATATTCTTCGATTGTTGGAGTTCTACCCAAGATCGTAGAAAGAACCACAACTGGAGTTGAAGAAAGCAATGATTCTCCTTTTTTACCTTCAGCATCTTCTACAACTCTTCCTTGGAATAAACGAGTAGACGTTGCCATTACAGTATCTCCTTTAGCTGCTTTTTCTTGGTTACCCATACAAAGGTTACATCCAGGACGCTCTAAGTACAACATGTTTTCGTATTCTGTACGAGCAGCACCTTTTGGAGCGTTATCATCAAATTCGAAACCTGAATATCTTTGTAAAACTTCCCAATCACCTTCAGCTTTCAACTCATCAACGATGTTGTAAGTTGGAGGAGCAACTACTAGAGGAGCATTAAATTCAACTTTTCCTGTTTGAGCTTCAACGTTTTTCAACATTTGAGCAAGGATTTTCATATCTCCTTTGTGAACCATACAAGAACCGATAAATCCAAGATCTACTTTTTTCTCTCCACCATAGAAAGATAACGGTCTGATAGTATCGTGAGTATAACGTTTAGAAACATCTTTATTATTAACGTCTGGGTCAGCAATCATTGGCTCAGCAATTAGATCCAAATCAACTACAACTTCAGCATAATATTTAGCGTTTGCGTCTGGAGTTAAAGCTGGTTTTTCACCAGATTTAATTTCTGCAATTCTCTTATCAGCTTTGTTGATTAAACCTTGAAGAACTTGTCTGTCATTATCCATTCCTTTGTCGATCATGATTTGGATTCTGCCTTTAGCAATTTCCAATGATTCGATCAAAGTATCATCTTCTGAAATACAGATAGAAGCTTTAGCTTTCATCTCTGCAGTCCAGTCTGTAAATGTAAACGCTTGGTCAGCAGTAAGAGTTCCGATGTGAACCTCAATGATTCTTCCTTGGAATACGTTCTCACCGTTGAATTGTTTAAGCATTTGCGCTTGAGTAGCGTGAACCACATCACGGAAATCCATATACCCTTTCATATCTCCTTTGAAAGTCACTTTTACCGATTCCGGAATTGGCATAGAAGCCTCTCCAGTAGCTAATGCAAGAGCAACAGTTCCTGAGTCAGCACCAAAAGCAACACCCTTAGACATTCTCGTGTGAGAGTCACCACCGATAATGATCGCCCATTCGTCGATTGTAATATCATTAAGTACTTTATGGATAACGTCAGTCATTGAGTGGTAAACACCTTTCGGGTCACGAGCCGTGATCAATCCGAAGTTGTTCATGAATTTCATCAATTTAGGAATGTTAGCCTGAGCTTTTTTATCCCAAACAGAAGCAGTGTGGCAACCAGATTGGTAAGCACCGTCAACAATTGGAGAAATAACTGTAGCAGCCATAGACTCTAATTCTTGAGCAGTCATCAAACCTGTAGTATCTTGAGAACCTACAATGTTTACCTCTACACGAACGTCAGATCCAGCGTGCAACACTTTTCCTGGAGCAATACCAACCGCATTTTTGTTGAAGATTTTTTCAACTGCAGTCAAACCTTGTCCTTCGTTAGAAATTTCTTTTGATGGAGCAAATACAGCAGGAGCTTCAATATCTAAAACTTTAGCTGCGAAAGTTTGAAGTTTTTTACCAAATACAATTGCGTAAGATCCTCCAGCTCTAATGAACTCTTTTTTCTGAGGAGTAAATGATCTAGAAATATCGATTAATTCTTGATCACCGTTGTATAATTTTTTAGTTTGCGTATTGATTGTCAAAACAGTTCCTGTAGCAACAGAATAAGCTTGCTCAAGAATTGGTTCGTTATTTTCGTTCAATACTGGTTTTCCGTCTGCGTCAACTTTTTTAACCCAGTTTTTAAGGTCAATTCCGATACCTCCAGTTACGTCAACTGTAGTAAGGAAAATTGGAGAAATACCGTTTGTACCTCCAACAATTGGAGCAATATTTACGAATGGAACATACTCACTTGCTTGTTTTCCTGTCCAAAGCGCCACGTTGTTTACACCTGACATTCTAGAAGAACCAACACCCATTGTTCCTTTTTCAGCGATTAACATTACGCTTGCATCTGGATGTTTTGCTTGTAAAGCTTGAATTTCCTCTTGTGCTTGAGGCGTAATCATACATTTACCGTGAAGCTCACGATCTGAACGAGAGTGTGCTTGGTTTCCTGGAGACAATAAATCTGTAGAGATATCACCTTCTCCGGCGATATAAGTAACAACTTTAATTTCTTCAGCTATTTCTGGAAGTTTAGTGAAGAATTCAGCTTTTGCATAACTTTCAATAATTTCTTTCGCGAATGCGTTACCAGCTTTGAAAGCTTCTTTCAAACGGTCAGTATCTGCATCGTAAAGGAAAACTTGTGTTTTAAGAACATCTGCAGCTTGTTGAGCAATTGCAGCATCATTTCCTAAAGCTAAATCTAATAACACTTCGATTGAAGGTCCACCCTTCATGTGTGATAATAATTCAAAAGCAAAGGCAGGTGTAATCTCTTTTACAATTGATTGACCTAAAATGATTTCTTTTAAAAACTTTGCTTTTTCACCTGCAGCACTTGTAGTACCCGGTAAAGTATTGTAAATAAAAAACTTAAGAGAGTCTTCGCGATTTGCGTTATCAACATCTTTAATTTGAGCAATGATTTCACTTAATAATTCAGCTCCATCGATTGGTTTAGGGTGTAACCCTTGATTTTTTCTTTCTTCAATTTCTTGAAGGTAATCCTGATAAATATTCATAATAAAAGCGGATTTATTTTTTTGAGGCAAATTTAAACATTAAAGACCATAATTAAAAAAAATTTAATAGAAGTCGTCTTTTCAAAAATTATTATTGCTAAAAAACGATTTTCAATACTTGTTTTTGACAAAATCTCAATTTGAAATTAAAAAAATGAATTATTGATATTTTAAAATCTTTTCTTTAACAAAGTCGAAATTTAATGTTACAACGTAAGTACGATTTTACATCTGTTTTAACTAAGAACCTTTCTAAATAACAAATTATAACGTTATAGTTGTCTTTTTTTCGTCTTCAAAATAGACTTTCATACAAAAATTCAAATCCAGAAATTTCTTAAAAAAAATAGCTCAAAAATTTTGTTTTTCAGATTTTCTATTAACTTTGTAATTCAAAGTGCTTTTAAAAACATATAACTATGAAATACAAAACCGAAATCTCAAATTATTATCAAAAGCCAGGAGTACAACCGAGTCTTGTGGTTACAATTTTTAGCACCATATTTTTGATTGGAGCTTTAACTTTTAAAAAATTATCTTTTTACGAATTCGAACCAATCGGAGTAATTAGTCTTATTATTGAGTTTTTATACGGAACTATTATCTCTTTTTCCATTTTAAAAAACAGAAACAAATACGTTCATCTTATTCCTTTTCTAATGTTGAATTGGCTTATTGGCTGTTTTAGTTTAAATGTTTTCATTCCCGTTTTTCAGGATTTGCCAATATGGGTTTATGTGACCACTTTTGTCTTTTGCTTCACAAATTTTATTCTTTACCAAGACTTCATTGAAACGCCTCGTACCTTCCTAATTTATTTTGTAAACGGAATTTCATTTTGGATTATCTTTTACTTTGCCTTATACCTTATTCCGCTTACACCATTTTCATTTATTGGAATTCTAGCACTCGGAATGGGATTTTATGGGCTCGTGCCGGGAATAATTTTAATCATACACCTCCTAACAGTTATAATCTATTTACCAAAAAACAGAATTTATTTCCTTTCATTTAGCGCTGGATTTTGCCTTGTCTTAATGGGGTTTTCCATTTTCACCATTGGATTAGTTGTGGAAAACAATAAAATAATTGAAACTGCAAAAATCAATTCTTTTAATTCTAATGAAGATTTACCACGATACATTTCAGTTTCTCAGAATTTAAAACCTAATTTTTTCAACGAGATTTTGCTAAAGAAAGATATTGTATACTTTAATAAAAATGATTTTTTCTCATTTGACGGATTTAATTCATTGAGCAACCAACAATTCAACGAAACCAAAGTCCATAATCCGTTTATTAGTATCGCTTATTTGTTTTGTGAAGATTCAGGCTTAACAAATGATGACAAAATAAGCATCCTCAAATCAAATTTTGATAAAAGATTAGAAACCGAAGAACAGCTTTGGAATGGTGAAGATGTATTCACAAAAGCCATTAAAGAAGATGTAAAGCTTTACCCGAATACACGATTAGCTTATACCGAAATCACAATGGATATTGCCTGCGACGAAAAAGCACGGGGAAATAAAGAAGCTATTTATTCTTTTCAGTTGCCTGAAGGCTCTGTTGCTACTTCACTTTCACTTTGGGTCAACGGAATCGAGCGAAAAGGCGTTTTGACAACAAAGGAAAAAGCAAAAAAAGCATACAAACAAATTGTAGGCGTAGAATATCGAGATCCCTCTTTAATGCAATGGAAAGAAGGAAATAAAGTTGTGGTTCGGGTTTTTCCAGTAACCAAAGAAATGCCTAGAACTTTCAAATGCGGTTTTACAACTCCTTTGAAAATTGAAGATAATATTTTAAAATACCAAAGCCTTTCTATAAAAGGGCCGAATATTTCAAATGCTGAAACAATTTCAAGAATACAAACTATTGGAAACGCCCCTATAGAAACCAGTAAAGATTTTGACCTTGAAAAAGGTTTTTTCATCAATCAATCTAAAGGATTAGACGAATGGGAAGCGACTTTGGCTTTGCCTAAAATCAATTCGCAGAAATTTATTTGGAAAGACAAAGTATACGACGTTCAAAACATACAGCGAACGGTTATTCCTTTCTCTCCTTCTGAAATTATATTGGATCTGAATGATAATTGGACAACGAAACAAATCGAAGCTTTTATAAATTTAAACCAAAACAATCTTTTCGTTTTTGTCAATGGCAAAAAAACACAAATCAACGCCGAGAATTTCAAAGCCATTCAATTAGATTTTGAAGACTACCACTACTCTTTGCTTCCTTTTTATAAATTGGCCAAGAACACTTTGATCATTACAAAATCAGGAACTTTCTCTGCTAATTTTGAAGAACTTGAAGATTCAAATTATCTAAAGAAAATCAAAACCAGCACAAAAGAAAGAAACATAAAAGTCATTAACATCAGCACTAATATTAATCCGTTTTGGCAAACAGTAAAAGAACAAAAGTACGTTGATTACTTTCAATGCAGTTTGAACAAAAGTCTTGATCTGATCAAAAAACATCAATTTCCATTGTACAAAACAGATGAAAGATGCATCAATATTGAACCTGCTCAAATTTCAATTCACGAAACCCCAAAGACTGCAACTTCTAAAACCAATGGACCAGATCATATTTACAGGATGTATGCTTTTGGAAAAGTCTTAGAAGAACAAGTAAAAATCCAAAATGATTCTTTGGCTTCAAATCAATACGTTGAATTAGCAAAAGATGCCAATATCGTAACGCCAATTTCTTCTCTGATTGTTTTAGAAACAGATGAAGATTATGCAAAAAATGGCATCGAAAAGAATGTGAACACATTAGGAAACGCTTCTATAAATAATGACGGCTCGGTTCCAGAACCGCATGAATGGCTTTTAATAGTAATTGGAATCTCTGCTTTATATTTCTATTACCGAAAAAATAAAAAACAATTAGCATAAATGAGCCTAACACTTCACTACAAAAAAGTTGCTGTACTACTAGCTGGTTGTCTATGGCTTTTAAATTACAGCATCGTACTTACAGGGCTAAACAATAATTTGTTTGGGACAATAGCTTCAATAGGATTGTTTGTTTTTGGAGGCAAAAAAACGAACCTTAATCTCAATTATCCACTTTTAGGATCCATTATTCTTTTAGAATTTATTAGTTATCGACTTCACACAAAATCAGTGCATTTTCTGGCTTTAGCTTTGTTTGTATGTCTTTTGTATTATAGTGTTACCCAAAAATTTTCATTTATTGCTTTTATCTGCATCTTGTTGTTCTCTTCGATATTCAATACTTTTTTTGATTATTTGACAACCGAGATCAAACAATCTCTTTGCTACTATGTTTATTTAATTCTGAAGAATTTCATTCCGATCAGCAAAATAGAAGGCGTAAATTTTTACATCGACAATGCAAAAATTACCATAGATACCGCTTGTATGGGATTATCAATGTTTAAAACCGGATTATTGTCTGGCGCATTTCTATTGACATTGGAAGAAAAAAAACACCAAAAACATTTTACTATTTTGCAGATTTTCCCTTTTTGTGCAGTCGTAATAGTTCTGAATATAATTTCTAATTATTTCAGAATTATTACGCTTATATTATTTAAATGCACTGAAGAAAACACCTTGCATCATTCTATCGGAATTCTTTGCTTCGTGTTCTACCAAATTCTTCCGATGCTATTTGTTATCCGATTTTTCAAGCCCAAAACAGCTGAAATAATTACAAAAAAAACACAATATGCTGTTTCATTCGTTTTGATTGGAGCAATCATAACCATCGCTACTAGTTTTGAAATCAAAAAAATACAGCCTTATAATTTATTGGAAAACATAAGTCCTGAATATTCAATTCAAAATGGAGTTTGGGTTAATAGCGAAGTTTTCAAGATTTCGTCTTCAAATAAACTTATTTACATCAAAACTCCCGCTCATAATCCTTTAATATGCTGGACTGGGGCAGGCTATAAAATCATTGAAAAAAAAGAAATAATCAGAGCGAACGAAAAAATCTGGCTTGTAAAAATGGAGAAAAACAATGTTCACTATAATTCTTATTGGTGGTATAAATGCAATGCCAAGAAATATACCTCGCTCCCTGAGGTTCTTTTAATCAAATTATTCTCTAATAAACCTGTTCGCTTGATCAACGAAACAAATAGAATCTAAAAACAAAAAAGCCTGACAAATTTAGTTTTGTCAGGCCTTTATATATTTATGCTAGCATTTACAGAAGTTTTTTAATAATAACTTCCTCAGTTATTCCTTCAGCATCTGCTTTATAGTTTTTAATAATTCTGTGTCTTAAAATACCAACCGCAACTGCTTTTACATCTTCAATATCTGGCGAAAATTTTCCGTTAAATGCAGCATGCGCTTTTGCAGCTAAAATTAAATTCTGCGAAGCTCTTGGTCCTGCTCCCCAATCTAAATAGTTTTTCACAAAATCGTTTGCCAAACTATTATCTGGACGCGTTTTGCTTACCAAAGTCACAGCGTATTCAATAACATTATCAGCAACAGGAATTCTGCGAATCAAATGCTGAAAATCTATAATTTCTTGAGCTGAAAACAATGGATTAATTTGTGTCTTAACATCCGATGTAGTACGCTTTACAACTTGAACTTCCTCTTCAAATGTTGGATATTCTAATTTTATAGCAAACATAAAACGGTCCAATTGCGCCTCTGGCAACGGATACGTTCCCTCCTGTTCAATTGGGTTTTGAGTTGCCAATACAAAATAAGGCAAATCTAATTTGTAATTCTGCCCAGCAATCGTAACCGAACGCTCTTGCATAGCCTCAAGCAAAGCGGCCTGAGTTTTTGGTGGCGTTCTATTGATCTCATCGGCCAAAATGATATTAGAGAAAATTGGCCCTTTTATGAATTTAAAGTGTCTGTTTTCATCCAAGATTTCACTTCCTAAAATATCAGATGGCATCAAATCTGGCGTAAACTGGATTCTTTTAAAGTCTAATCCTAAAGCTTGGGACAAAGTATTTATCATTAATGTTTTTGCCAAACCTGGAACCCCAATCAACAAGGCGTGTCCTCCCGAAAATATACACAATAATATTTGATCAATAACGGCATCTTGGCCTACAATGATTTTTCCTATTTCTGATTTTAACTCGTTTCGTTTTTGAACTAAATTATGAATTGCTGTAACGTCAGACATTTAAGTATATTTTTAAATTAAAAAAGAGTCAGCTCTATGGATTCATAAAACTAACTCTTTTTATTTATTTAATAAAAATTATTTTTTCAACCAGTTATTGGCAAAAGTGCAATCTCTGTATTCGCCAATAATTTTGATATAAGTATCTTTAATTTTTTTGTCAAACCACTTTGCGATGGCATCGATTTGCTTTTCTTTTAATGCTAAATCTTTGATTTTTGTATAATCCTGAGCATAATCAGCAGTATGATCGTTAATTCTGTTTGTTACCGTGATTATTTTATACGTTTTTTTGCCTTTATCGTCTACATTCAAAAGTGGCTGAGAAATCTCTGTATCTTTCAAATTCGAAACTTGGCTGTACAATTGCGGATCCATTTTAGTCAATTCAAAACGCGTATCCTGTGTATTAGGATTCACTAAAGTTCCTCCATTTGCTCTTGTTTCTTTTTCATCAGATTCTGTTCTGGCTGCGTCTGCAAAAGAGATTTCTTTATTCATAATCTTAGTACGAACATTCATCAGCCTTTCTTTTGCCTCTTTTAAAGCAGCATCTGAAACTGTTGGAGAAATCAAAATATGACGTAATTCAACTTCTTGACCTTTAATTTTATCAATCATGATAATATGGAAACCATAAATAGTTTCAAAAGGCTGTGAAATTTCGCCTTCCTGCAAACTAAAAGCAACGTCTTTAAATTCTTTTAAGAAAGGAGTTTTTCGAGTCATTTTGTAATAACCTCCATTTGAAGATGATCCTGGATCTTGTGAATACAAAACTGCTTTAGTTGCAAAACTAGCACCATCTAGAACATCCTGTCTTATTGCATTTAATCTGTCAATTACTTTTTGCTTGTCTTCTTTAGAAACTTTTGGTTCGGCTACAATTTGCGCCACTTCCATTTCAGCTCCAAAAGTTGGCAATTCATCTTTTGGAATCTTTTTAAAGAAACTACGAACCTCCTCTGGAGTAATTTCAACATCTTTAACGATTTTATCTCTCATTTCATTTGAAAGCTTTTGCTCTTTCAAAATGTCTGCGAAATACGTCTTGAATTCTTCAACTGAACTTTTGTGGTAATATTCAACCACTTTCTCAATTTTTCCAACCTGTTTAATCATATAGTTTAAACGGTCTTCCATCATACTTCTAATTTCAGCATCACTCACAATAATACTATCTTGAATTGCTTGGTGTGCATACAGTTTATCTTCAAGAAGTTTCCCTAACATCTGACATCTTGTAATACCTTTCGTGCTACCTCCAGAAGCTTCAATTTCTAAAAAGCCTTTATCAATATCTGAATCTAAAACAATATAATCTCCAACGGTAGCAATAATACCATCAATTTTTTGTCCTCCAACATGAGGCTCAGCAGGTTTTTGAGCTACAACATCTGGAATAATTTCCTGAGCTGAAACCATTGAGCTGAAAAAAAAGAAAAAACACATTGTCAATACAAGCTTGAAATCAATTGTTTTTAGCTGTAATTTTTTTAATAACATTATTCTAGATTTAATTTAAATGTAAGATCTGTTTTTAGAATCATCTTTTTAAAAACTAAACTCTCAATTGCCTTATTTTAAAAGATGAACTTCAAAAACAGTAAACAATTAAACTCTAGTTCTTTTACTTATTAACGAACAAAAATAACAATTCAATTACATAATACAACTATCGCCTATACTATTAACAAAAAATTATATTGATAGCCATTTTATAAAAATTAAAAAACACTTTTTGTTCCTTCTAAACATTTCTTTTTAAAAGAAGTAAAATTTACAAAATCTATTTTATCAAAAACCATAATCCTTTAATTATAAGCATCCTAAAAAAAGTTTTTAACACTACAACGTTTTCGTTGTATAACTATTTTCAGACAAAAATAAATCGAATCAAAAAAAACCTACATTCGTGAACAATTATCAATTTAAGCAGGCAAAAAATAAGAATACATTTTTTTTAAAGCCATTAAATTGCGTAATTACTAACTCATTTAACCATTTTTAACCAAATCTATTATGAAAAAACCACAAACAAAATTTTTGTTTATGAGCATGCTGACGGCATTATTATGCTCGTGCTCTCAAAATGAGACAATTGAAGCTGATTCAAAAGCTGAAAGTCAGAAATTCGAAATTATTAATGTTACGCATCACGATGGAAAACCTTTTGGTACAGGTGTTAAATCGTCACTAACAGGAAAATACGTCGACAATCCCGGTGGTGGCGTTATGATGCAAGCATTTTATTGGGATGTCCCTTCGGGCGGAACTTGGTGGAATACCGTAAGTAGCAAAGTAACAGCTTGGGGAAATGCAGGAATTGGATCTATCTGGCTTCCTCCTGCTTCAAAAGCACAAAATGGGGCTTTCTCTATGGGATATGACCCAACTGATTATTTTGATTTTGGAGATTATAACCAAAACGGAAGTATTGAAACCAGATTTGGATCAAAAACTGAATTGGTAAATTTGATTACAGCTGCTCATGCCCAAAACATAAAAGTTTATGCTGATATCGTAATCAATCACAATAGTGGCGGGCAATCAGAAGCGAATCCGTTTACGGGAACAAATACTTGGACAAACTTTACTGGAGTTGCATCAGGTAAATTTCCTCGTAACTATAATGATTTTTACAAAAATAGTTATGGAAATAATGACGAAGGATCTTTTGGAGGTTTTCCAGATTTATGCCATGCCGCACCAAATGTTCAAAACTGGCTTTGGCTTAGAGCTGATGGTGTTGGTAAATATTATAAAAACACCATGAAATTTGATGGTTGGAGATTCGACTATGTAAAAGGTTTTGGAGCATGGGTTGTAAATGCATGGAATGCCAATGTAGGCGGATTTTCTGTTGGAGAATTATGGGATTCTAATGTAAACGTATTAAATGACTGGGCAAACAATGCCAACAGTTCTGTTTTTGACTTTGCATGTTACTATAAAATGAATGATGCTTTTGATGGAAACAACCTTGCATTATTGAATGATGATATGATGTGGAAACGTAATCCATACAAAGCAGTAACTTTTGTAACTAATCATGATACCGACGAAATTTGGAGCAAAATGTTAGCATACTCCTATATATTAACGCATGAAGGTTATCCAACGATTTTCTACAGAGATTATGAAGAATGGCTAGACAAAAACAAATTAAACAATCTAATCTGGATTCACAATAATAAAGCAACCGGAACAACTTCTATCCTATATTCTGATAATGATGAATATGTAGCGAGAAGAAATGGATATAATGGAAATCCGGGGCTAGTAGTTTACATCAACAATTCTGACGTTTGGCAAGAAAGATGGATTCAGACGAATTGGGCCAATACTCAAATTAAAGATTTTACAGGAAACTCAACTTGGTACCCAACTACTCAGGCAGACAAATGGGTAAAAATACAATGTCCACCAAAAGGATATTCAATTTGGTCAATTAATCAGTAATTTTAAAAATGACTATAGTAAGGCTGTTGTAATGACAGCCTTATTTTTTTGTCCAAAAATCTAGAAAGCGCAAAGACTTCCAAATTAAGAAGTGAATATTTTATAAAGCCGTAATTTAATAGTACTTTTGCAACCTATTTATACGAAATATGAGCTTTTTAAAAGAAATACAACGCAGAAGAACATTTGGAATTATATCGCATCCCGATGCTGGTAAGACGACTTTAACTGAAAAATTACTTTTATTTGGAGGTGCAATTCAAGAGGCAGGAGCTGTAAAGAATAACAAAATTAAAAAAGGAGCAACGAGTGACTTTATGGAAATCGAACGCCAAAGAGGTATCTCGGTTTCGACTTCTGTGCTTGCTTTTAATTATAAAGACAAAAAAATCAACATCCTTGATACTCCTGGACACAAGGATTTTGCTGAAGATACATTTAGAACTTTAACTGCCGTTGATAGCGTAATCGTTGTGATTGACGTTGCGAAAGGGGTTGAGGAACAAACTGAAAAATTGGTTGCGGTTTGTAGAATGCGTAACATTCCTATGATCGTATTCATCAACAAATTAGACCGTGAAGGTAAAGATGCTTTCGATCTAATGGATGAAGTTGAACAAAAACTTAATTTAAAAGTTACACCTTTAAGCTTCCCTATCGGAATGGGGTATGATTTCCAAGGAATTTACAACTTATGGGAAGAAAACATTAACCTTTTCAGTGGAGATAGCCGTAAAAATATTGAAGAAACAATTGCTTTTTCGGATGTTCAGAACAATCCAGAACTAGACAAAATTGTGGGTGAAAAAGCGGCAAACAAACTTCGTGAAGAATTAGAATTAATTGATGAGGTTTATCCGAAATTCGAACGTCAAGATTATTTAGATGGAAAGATTCAACCAGTATTCTTTGGTTCTGCTTTAAACAATTTTGGAGTTCGCGAATTATTAGATTGCTTCATTACAATCGCTCCATCTCCAAGAGCAAAAGATTCTGAAACACGTACTGTTGAGCCTACAGAAGAAAAAATGTCTGGATTTGTTTTCAAAATCCATGCGAATATGGATCCGAAACACCGTGATCGTTTAGCCTTTATCAAAATCGTTTCTGGAACTTTTGAAAGAAACAAACCATATTACCACGTTCGTCAGAAGAAAAACTTGAAATTCTCAAGTCCGAATGCCTTTTTCGCTGAGAAAAAAGAAATCGTTGACATTTCATATCCTGGAGATATTGTCGGTTTACACGATACAGGAAACTTTAAAATTGGAGATACCTTGACAGAAGGCGAGATTATGAGCTTTAAAGGAATTCCGAGTTTCTCTCCGGAGCATTTTAGATACATCAACAATGCTGATCCTATGAAAGCTAAGCAATTAGAAAAAGGAGTTGATCAGTTGATGGACGAAGGTGTAGCTCAGTTGTTTACTTTAGAAATGAACAATCGTAAAGTTATCGGAACGGTTGGAGCACTTCAGTATGAGGTAATTCAATATCGTCTAGAGCATGAATATGGTGCAAAATGTACTTACGAAAATTTCCCTGTGCACAAAGCTTGCTGGGTAAAACCAGATGATGCTAAAAATGAGGAATTCAAAGAATTTAAACGTATCAAGCAAAAATTCTTGGCACATGATAAATACGGTCAATTGGTATTCTTAGCCGATTCAGACTTTACAATACAAATGACTCAAAGCAAATATCCAAGTGTAAAATTATTCTTTACTTCTGAATTTGATTAATACTATATACGAAAACATAAAAAGGCTGTTAAATAAATATTTTAAACAGCCTTTTTTATTTAAGATTTCCTAAAATTGTTCTCTGGCAAATAATTAATTCCCAATCCACCAAGAGTTAGTATAACAGCTTGAGAAAGATCTTCCTCATTAACAATTATATCTTGTGTCAAAATACCGCCTTTAACCATCTCAATATTAAATGGAATCGTTTTAGAAAGATAATAATTAGAACTTTGAACAATAACTTCTAGAGTATCTCTCCCACTCAATACTTTAATGGGAATTGAAAAATAACCAGTTTTGGAATTTACTTTTACCCTCTCCGATCCGTTTATAGATAGTGTTAAATGAGAAAATATTTTTCTATCAAAAGGCTTATTAGTTTTTGCTTCCAATAATTTTCCTTTTATGATAATTGATTGCTCTGCTATGTTTTGAACGTTTGCGACTTTCCCAACTATATAATTAGCTGGTTGCGGAACTCCAATTTCCGTTTCAACAGTAACTTTTTCTTGTCCTGTCATGTTGGATGCTAACAAAATAGAAGCTACGACAGCCGCATATTTTAAATTATTGATTTTTGATGTTTCATTGTATTGAAATTCCTCTTTTAGCTGTGTTGTTTTTAATCTTGCGCAAATATTTCTGTCTTTGTTTTCAGAAATAAATCTGGCAACCTCAGAATTCGTTTTTTTACTCAAATCAATTACATTTTTCATACAAGAATTACAAAATGAGCCATTTGCATTAGGAATCATTTTATCAAAGTTTTGAGAACATGGACTTGCTATTTCTAAGGTGAATTTCTTTTTCATAATATTTCTTTAAGTTAAAAATCTTTTACAGATCACTTTACTTATATAGAGTACATTTTACATGAAAAGGTTGGGAAGAAAACAAAAAATCTACTTAAGTTATTATAAAAAAAGCGCTATAATTTCATATAGCGCTTTTTTTTATTTGAATTAATGACAACCTTACTGAGTTATTATTCCAAATTAAATCTTTTCTAATTAGGTTGCACGAAAATACTTGAATCTGTTTTAAAGGAGAAATTTAGTCGATGAAATACAAATTAAATCGGATAAACTGCACAATCAAATAGAATATAAAAAAAGCCCCATAAAAATGGGGCTTTAAAATTTATGCTTGTCCCGCAGGACCAAAATTAAGTGGAATTGGTGCTTGTTCCGTTTCTTTGATTTCGCCATGAGCGGCTTCAAATCTGTGGATATTTTCACCTATTGCTCTCAATAATCTTTTAGCATGTTGTGGTGTCAAGACAATTCTTGACTTTACCTTGGCTTTAGGAATACCCGGCATAATGCTCACAAAATCTAAAACAAACTCTGATGATGAGTGATTTATAATCGCAAGATTAGAATAAATTCCTTCTGCGACAGTTTCGTCTAACTCAATATTAATTTGCTCTTGTTGTTGTTTCGGATTACTCATAGTTTCCTAATTAATAAATGTATTCTTCTTTATTAGCCATCATTTCGTTGTAATCGTCTTTAGATCCTACGATAGTGTTATCGTACTCTCTCATACCAGTTCCCGCAGGAATTCTGTGTCCAACAATTACATTTTCTTTCAATCCTTCTAGATCATCTACTTTACCAGCTACTGCAGCTTCGTTAAGTACTTTCGTTGTCTCCTGGAATGAAGCCGCAGAAATGAATGATTTAGTTTGTAACGAAGCTCTTGTAATACCTTGTAAAACTGGCGTTGCAGTTGCAGTGATTACGTCTCTTGCTACAACAAGATTTTTATCAGTACGCTTCAATAATGAGTTTTCATCACGTAATTCACGAGGCGTAATAATCTGACCTGGTTTCAATACTGAAGAATCTCCAGCATCTTCAACCACTTTCATACCATATAATTTATCGTTTTGAACGATGAAATCTTTAGTGTGAATTAATTGGTCTTCTAAGAATAAAGTATCACCTGGATCCTGAACTCTTACTTTACGCATCATTTGACGAATAACCACCTCGAAGTGTTTATCATTAATTTTTACCCCTTGTAAACGGTAAACCTCTTGGATTTCATTTACCAAGTACTGTTGAACAGCAGCTGGACCTTGAATTCTTAAGATATCATCTGGCGTAATTGCACCATCAGACAATGGAACTCCCGCTCTTACGAAGTCATTTTCTTGTACTAAGATTTGGCTTGAAAGTTTAACTAAATACTTTTTAACCTCACCAAATTTAGACTCGATAACAATCTCACGGTTACCTCTCTTAATTTTTCCAAAAGATACAACACCATCAATTTCAGATACAACCGCTGGGTTTGAAGGGTTACGAGCCTCAAGCAACTCAGTAATTCTAGGAAGACCTCCCGTGATATCGCCCGCTTTAGAAGAACGACGTGGAATCTTAACTAATACTTTACCTGCTTTAATTTTCTCACCATTTTCAACCATTAAGTGTGCACCTACTGGTAAGTTGTAAGAACGAATCAATTCACCTTCTTTACCGTAAACCAATAAAGTTGGGATTAATTTTTTGTTTCTAGCCTCAGAAATTACTTTCTCTTGGAAACCAGTCTGCTCATCGATCTCAACCATGAACGATTGTCCTTGCTCTAAATCTTCGTAAGCAATCTTACCAGTAAACTCAGAAACAATTACACCGTTATATGGATCCCATTTACAGATTACAGTTCCTTTAGCAACAGTATCTCCATCATTAACAAAAATACTAGATCCGTAAGGAATGTTATGTGTATTCAAAACAATTCCAGTTTTCTCATCAACTAATTTTAACTCAGTTGAACGAGAAACTACGATATCAACAGAGTTTCCTTCTCCATCTTCGCCTTTAACTGTTTTTAAATCTTCAATTTCAAGTCTACCAGCGAATCTTGTAACAATACTAGACTCCTCAGAGATACCTCCAGCAACCCCTCCAACGTGGAACGTACGAAGTGTTAACTGTGTACCTGGCTCTCCAATAGACTGAGCTGCAATAACTCCGACAGCTTCACCTCTTTGTGTCATCTTACCTGTAGCTAAGTTTCTACCGTAACATTTAGCACAAATACCTTTTAAAGCTTCACAAGTTAATGGAGATCTAACTTCTACTTTCTCAATTGGAGAAGCTTCGATAGTTCTCATAATTGATTCCGTAATTTGCTCTCCAGATTTAACCATTACTTCGTTAGTAAGAGGATTGATAACGTCTTGTAATGCAACACGTCCTAAAATTCTCTCTCCTAAAGATTCAACGATTTCCTCATTTTTCTTCAACGCTGCAACTTCAACACCTCTTAAAGTTCCACAATCTTCGATGTTAACAATAACATCTTGAGAAACGTCATGAAGCCTTCTTGTCAAGTAACCAGCATCGGCTGTTTTAAGAGCCGTATCCGCAAGACCTTTACGAGCACCGTGAGTAGAAATGAAGTACTCAAGGATCGAAAGACCTTCCTTAAAGTTAGAAAGAATCGGGTTTTCAATAATCTCACCACCACCAGCAGTAGATTTTTTAGGCTTAGCCATCAAACCACGCATACCAGTTAACTGACGAATCTGCTCCTTAGAACCCCTCGCCCCAGAGTCAAGCATCATATATACAGAGTTGAAACCTTGTTGGTCTTCTCTAATATTTTTCATTGCTAACTCTGTTAACTGAGCATTTGCTGAAGTCCATACGTCAATAACTTGGTTGTAACGCTCGTTATTTGTAATAAGACCCATGTTATAGTTAGTTGAGATACCTTCAACTTGCTCTCTAGCATCTGCAATTAACTTCGTTTTTTGTTCTGGAATTCTAATATCACCTAAAGAGAATGATAAACCTCCTCTAAATGCGAATTTATAACCCATATCTTTCATATTATCCAAGAAAGCTGCCGTTGTAGGTACATCAGTCACACTTAAAATGTGTCCGATAATATCTCTAAGGTTTTTCTTAGTCAATACGTCGTTGATATATCCAGCTGCTTCAGGTACTACTTCGTTAAATAATACACGTCCTGCAGTTGTTTGAATAATTTGGTACACTAATTCTCCAGCGTCATTAAAATCTTTTGCACGGATTTTCACACGAGCATTCAATTCTAATCTTCCTTCGTTTAATGCAATGTTTACTTCTTCAGCAGAGTAGAAAGTCAAATCTTGACCAATAATTTTGTGATCTTCTGTAGAAATACGCTCTTTGGTCATATAATATAGACCCAAGACCATGTCCTGAGAAGGTACAGTAATTGGAGCACCATTTGCAGGGTTCAAGATATTGTGAGAAGCCAACATTAATAATTGTGCCTCTAAAATAGCCTCTGGTCCTAATGGTAAGTGAACCGCCATCTGGTCACCATCGAAATCGGCGTTGAAAGCCGTACATACTAATGGGTGTAACTGGATCGCTTTTCCTTCAATTAATTTTGGTTGGAATGCTTGAATACCAAGTCTGTGCAAAGTAGGAGCACGGTTAAGTAATACTGGGTGTCCTTTAATTACGTTTTCAAGGATATCCCAAACTACAGGCTCTTTTTTGTCAATGATTTTCTTAGCAGATTTTACTGTTTTTACAATACCTCTCTCGATCAACTTACGAATAACGAATGGTTTGTATAACTCAGATGCCATATCTTTTGGCAATCCACACTCATATAATTTTAACTCTGGACCAACGACGATTACCGAACGAGCAGAATAATCCACACGTTTTCCTAAAAGGTTTTGACGGAAACGTCCTTGTTTACCTTTTAACGAGTCAGATAATGATTTTAATGGTCTGTTTGATTCTGTTTTAACAGCAGAAGCTTTACGCGTGTTATCGAATAATGAATCTACAGATTCTTGTAACATACGTTTCTCGTTTCTTAAGATAACTTCTGGAGCTTTAATCTCCATTAATCTTTTCAAACGGTTGTTACGGATGATTACACGACGATATAAATCGTTCAAATCTGAAGTTGCAAAACGACCTCCATCAAGTGGCACAAGCGGACGTAATTCTGGTGGAATAACTGGAACCACTTTCATAATCATCCATTCTGGACGGTTTTCGCGGTTTTCGTTAGACTCACGGAAAGACTCAACAACTTGTAATCTTTTTAAAGCCTCAGTTTTTCTTTGTTTAGATGTCTCGTTATTAGCGCTGTGTCTTAATTCATAAGATAAAGCATCTAAATCAATACGAGCTAATAAATCCATAATACACTCTGCTCCCATTTTGGCAACAAATTTATTTGGATCTAAATCGTCTAAATATTGGTTTTCTTGTGGAAGAGTATCTAAAATGTTTAGGTATTCTTCTTCAGTTAAGAAATCTAATCTTTGTAATGATTCTCCATCTGCATTTTTAGCAATACCAGCTTGGATTACTACGTATCTTTCGTAGTAAATGATCATATCTAATTTCTTAGATGGAAGACCAAGGATATAACCAATTTTGTTTGGAAGAGAACGGAAGTACCAGATGTGAGCGATTGGCACAACAAGGTTGATGTGTCCTACTCTATCACGACGTACTTTTTTCTCAGTAACTTCAACACCACAACGGTCACAGATGATACCTTTGTAACGAATTCTTTTATACTTACCACAAGCACATTCGAAATCTTTTACTGGTCCAAAGATTCTTTCGCAGAAAAGTCCGTCACGCTCTGGTTTGTGAGTTCTATAGTTAATTGTTTCTGGCTTTAAAACCTCTCCTCTTGATTCTTTCAAGATAGATTCTGGTGAAGCCAATCCAATAGAGATTTTGTTAAATCTTTTTACTGGATTTTTATCTTTATTGTTTCTGTTATTCATCATAGTTTTTACTATTGATTTATTTGCAATTAAAAAATTGAATTTAGATTTATAATCTACTCTTTAAAAATAAAGAGTTAATCATTCAGCTACTACCTCGGGTTACTTCTCTAAACTTCAAATTCTTATTTGAAGCGCTAGTTATAAAATGCCTCGCATTGTTATAAAAAATCGGAACGGGTTACGGGTATAAATCTTTAAAAACTTATTATAAATGAGTAATCAGTCCCATTAAAAAACGGGACCGATTACAAAACTTTTATTTATTCTTCCAAACGAAGATCTAATCCTAGACCTTTCAATTCGTGCATTAATACATTGAATGATTCTGGTAAACCTGGTTCTGGCATAGTCTCACCCTTAACGATAGCTTCGTAAGTTTTAGCTCTACCAATAACGTCATCAGACTTAACAGTTAAGATTTCACGTAGTGTACTAGAAGCTCCATAAGCCTCAAGTGCCCAAACCTCCATCTCTCCAAAACGCTGACCTCCGAATTGAGCTTTACCTCCAAGTGGCTGTTGCGTAATCAATGAGTATGGTCCGATAGAACGTGCGTGCATCTTATCATCAACCATGTGTCCTAATTTAAGCATGTAAATTACACCCACAGTCGCTTTTTGTGCAAAACGCTCACCAGTTCCCCCATCAAATAGGTAAGTATGTCCAAAACGTGGTACGTTAGCCTCATCAGTCAAAGCATTGATCTCGTCTAGAGAAGCACCGTCGAAAATTGGAGTAGCAAATTTTCTACCCAAGTTCATACCAGCCCAACCTAATACAGTCTCATAAATCTGACCGATGTTCATACGTGAAGGTACCCCAAGTGGGTTCAACACGATATCAACTGGCGTTCCGTCTTCAAGGAAAGGCATATCTTCATGACGAACGATTCTAGCAACAATACCTTTGTTACCGTGACGTCCCGCCATTTTATCCCCTACTTTCAACTTACGTTTCTTAGCAATATAAATCTTAGCTAATTTCAAGATTCCAGATGGTAATTCATCTCCAACTGTAATAGTGAATTTCTCTCTTCTTAAAGATCCTTGCAAGTCGTTTAGCTTAATTTTATAGTTATGAATCAAATCATTAACCATTTTATTTGTAGCATCATCAGCAACCCATTGACCTTTGCTTAAGTGAGCGAAATCTTCTACTGCGTAAAGCATTTTTTGAGTATATTTTTTACCTTTTGGTAAAACTTCTTCACCCAAATCATTCATTACACCTTGAGATGTTTTTCCGTTAACGATCAAGAATAATTTTTCAACCAATCTGTCTTTTAATTCAACAAATTTAGTTTCAAATTCCATTTCTAAAGCGCCTAAAGCGTCTTTATCTTGAGTACGTTTACGTTTATCTTTTACGGCTCTTGCAAATAATTTTTTGTCAAGAACTACACCATGTAAAGATGGAGAAGCTTTTAATGAAGCATCTTTTACATCACCAGCTTTATCCCCGAAGATTGCACGAAGCAATTTCTCCTCTGGAGTTGGATCTGATTCTCCTTTTGGTGTAATTTTTCCGATCAAAATGTCGCCAGGTTTAACCTCTGCTCCAATTCTGATCATACCGTTTTCATCTAAATCTTTAGTAGCTTCTTCAGAAACGTTAGGAATATCGTTTGTTAACTCTTCGTTTCCTAACTTCGTATCTCTAACCTCTAATGAATAATCATCAACGTGGATAGATGTAAAGATATCATCACGAACTACTTTCTCAGAAATTACAATCGCATCCTCGAAGTTATACCCTTTCCATGGCATGAACGCAACTTTTAAGTTTCTACCTAAAGCTAATTCTCCATTTTGAGTAGCATATCCTTCAGACAATACTTGACCAGGAACAACTCTATCACCTCTTCTTACGATTGGTTTCAAGTTGATACTTGTACCTTGATTGGTTTTTCTAAATTTAATTAAATTGTACGTTTTCTCATCAGCATCAAAACTTACCATTCTCTCGTCTTCTGTACGATCGTATTTAATAGTAATAATGTTAGCATCTACGTATTCTACAGTTCCATGCCCTTCAGCATTGATTAATACTCTAGAATCTGAAGCTACCTGACGCTCTAAACCTGTACCAACAATTGGTGCTTCAGGACGGATCAAAGGAACTGCCTGACGCATCATGTTTGATCCCATCAACGCACGGTTCGCATCATCATGCTCCAAGAAAGGAATCAAAGATGCAGAAATCGAAGCGATCTGGTTAGGAGCAACGTCTGTATAATGTACTGAACTTGGTTCAACAACTGGGAAGTCACCCTCTTCACGAGCAATAACATTACTAGCTGTAATTTTACCTGAAGCATCCATGTCAATGTTTGCCTGAGCAATCATTTTTCCTTCTTCTTCTTCAGCACTTAAATAGATTGGTGCACTTTCTAAATCAACAACACCATCTGTTACTTTACGGTATGGAGTTTCGATGAATCCCATTCCGTTAACTTTTGCATAAACACCAAGAGATGAAATCAAACCAATGTTTGGTCCCTCAGGAGTTTCAATCGGACATAAACGACCATAGTGAGTATAGTGAACGTCACGAACCTCGAAACCAGCTCTCTCTCTCGAAAGTCCACCTGGCCCAAGTGCAGAAAGTCTTCTTTTGTGTGTAATCTCAGCTAATGGGTTCGTTTGATCCATAAATTGAGATAACTGGTTAGTACCAAAGAAAGAGTTGATAACTGACGATAATGTTTTAGCATTGATCAAATCAATTGGTGTAAACACCTCGTTATCTCTAACGTTCATTCTCTCACGAATAGTTCTAGCCATACGTGCTAAACCAACACCGAATTGTTGAGACAATTGTTCACCAACTGTTCTAACACGACGGTTTGATAAGTGGTCGATATCATCAATCTCTGCTTTAGAGTTGATCAATTCGATCAAATATTTAACGATTGTAATGATATCCTCTTTAGTAAGCACTTGCTTATCCATAGGGATATCCAAATCTAATTTTTTGTTCATTCTGTAACGACCTACTTCACCTAAGTTATAACGTTGGTCAGAGAAGAACAATTTATCTATAATACCACGAGCAGTTTCCTCATCAGGCGGTTCAGCGTTACGCAACTGACGGTAAATGTGCTCTACAGCTTCTTTTTCAGAGTTAGTTGGATCTTTTTGTAACGTGTTGTGGATAATAGCATAATCTGCTTGGTTATTATCCTCTTTGTGTAACAAAATAGATTTAACGTTAGAATCGATGATCTCTTCAACATTATCTTTGTCGATAATTGTATCACGATCAAGGATGATTTCGTTACGCTCGATAGAAACTACCTCTCCAGTATCCTCATCTACGAAATCCTCGTGCCAAGTGTTCAAAACACGCGCAGCAAGTCTTCTTCCAATATATTTTTTAATTCCTGTTTTAGAAACTTTAATTTCTTCCGCTAAATCGAAAATTTCTAAGATATCTTTATCTCTTTCGAATCCGATAGCACGGAATAAAGTTGTTACAGGTAATTTTTTCTTTCTATCGATATACGCGTACATTACGCTGTTGATATCTGTAGAAAATTCTATCCAAGAACCTTTAAAAGGAATTACTCTGGCAGAATAAAGTTTAGTTCCATTTGCGTGGAATGATTGTCCAAAGAAAACCCCTGGAGAACGGTGTAATTGAGATACTACAACACGCTCGGCACCATTGATTACAAAAGTACCACTTGGAGTCATGTAAGGAATTGTTCCAAGATAAACATCTTGCACAATTGTTTCAAAATCTTCGTGTTCTGGATCTGTACAGTATAGTTTCAACCTAGCTTTTAAAGGCACACTATAAGTAAGACCTCTCTCTATACATTCTTGAATTGTATAACGTGGTGGATCAACAAAATAATCTAGGAACTCCAATACGAAGTTATTTCTCGTATCTGTAATTGGGAAGTTTTCCATGAAGGTATTGTATAACCCTTCGTTGCCTCTTTCGTCAGATTTCGTTTCTAATTGGAAGAAATCTTTAAAAGATTTAACCTGAACATCCAAGAAATCTGGATAGTCAGGGATGTTTTTTGTAGAGGCAAAATTCAATCTTTCAGTCTGATTTGTTATCATCAATGGACAAAATTTTGATTAAAAAAAAGTAATTATTTTTGTGTAAAAACACACTGCGTAGTTTATACTTTCTTTTTAAAATCAATACATCTTTAAAAATAAAACGATAAAATTCTGTTCAATTTTTTTTCTTCGTATTGATCAAAAACTCTTTCGTATATTAAACTATTTGATAATAAAATTTAATGTATTTTATTATACGAAAAATGGTTTAGGCCTTTGAGTGTTAACTCTGGGCCTAAACCTAGTTCTTAAAACCGAGTTGAATTATTTTAATTCAACTACAGCTCCAGCTTCTTCTAATGATTTTTTAAGACCTTCAGCCTCTTCTTTAGAAACACCTTCTTTAACGTTGCTTGGAGCACCGTCAACTACATCTTTAGCTTCTTTAAGACCTAAACCAGTTAATTCTTTAACTAATTTTACTACAGCTAATTTAGAAGCTCCAGCGTCTTTCAATACAACTGTAAATTCAGTTTGTGCTTCTTCAGCAGCACCTTCTCCACCACCAGCAGCAACTACTACAGCTGCAGCAGCAGGCTCGATACCATACTCGTCTTTTAATATTGTTGCTAATTCGTTAACTTCTTTAACTGTTAAGTTAACTAATTGTTCTGCGAATTGTTTCAAATCTGCCATTTTTTCTATCGTTTAAAATGATTTGTAAAAATATAATTTAATTATTGTGCGCTAATTAAGCAGCAAGGAAGCAAGCCCCCTCGCGATAATTACTCTGCTCCTTCTTCGCTTCCAGCGAATTTGTTTTGTAAAGCAGAAATAATTCTTTGAGCTGGAGATTGTAATAATCCAATGATTTCTCCAATAAGCTCTTCTTTAGATTTAATTGTAGCTAATGCATCTAATTGGTTGTCACCAATATATACTTCAGAATTGATGTAAGCTCCTTTTAAAACTGGTTTATCAGATTTCTTACGGAAATCTTTGATAATTTTTCCAGGTGCGTTAGCAACATCAGAAATAAATATAGCACTGTTACCTGATAAAACAGTAGGTAAATCACCATAATCATTAGAAGAAGCTTCCATTGCTTTTGCAAGCAAAGTGTTCTTTACAACCTCTAATTTGATACCTGCTTTAAAACAAGCTCTACGCAAGTTTGAAGTTGTCTCTGCGTTTAAACCAGAAATATCAGAAATGTAAATGATATTTGTACCAGCTAACTGCGCAGTTAAATTTTCAATCGCGATTGATTTTTCTTCTCTAGTCATACTAAAAATTTTTAACTACCAATTATACTGCTTTTGGGTCTAATGCGATAGCAGGACTCATTGTGCTTGTAAGGTGAATACCTTTGATGTATGTACCTTTAGCAGCAGTTGGCTTAAGTTTTATTAATGTTTGAATAATTTCGTGTGCGTTCTCAACGATTTGCTCAGCTCCGAAAGAAACTTTACCAATTCCAGCGTGAACGATACCAGTTTTATCAACTTTAAAGTCGATTTTACCAGCTTTAACTTCTTGAACAGCTTTAGCAACATCCATAGTTACTGTACCTGTTTTAGGGTTTGGCATTAAACCTCTAGGTCCTAAAATACGACCTAATGGACCTAATTTACCCATAACAGCTGGCATAGTGATGATAACATCAACATCAGTCCAACCATCTTTAATTTTTTGCAAGTAATCATCAAGACCAACGTGATCTGCTCCAGCTTCTCTAGCTTCCGCTTCTTTATCTGGAGTAACCAATGCTAATACTTTAACGTCTTTTCCTGTTCCATGAGGTAAAGTAACTACACCTCTCACCATTTGATTCGCTTTTCTAGGATCTACACCTAAACGAACTGCGATATCAACAGACTCATCAAATTTTGCAGAAGCAACAACTTTTAATAATGCAGCAGCATCCTTAAGAGAGTATAATTTGTTCTTTTCAATTTTTGAAGCAGCCTCTTTTTGCTTTTTTGTTAATTTTGCCATGTCTTTTTCTTAATTAAAAAGGAGCATCTCCTGATACAGTTATACCCATAGATCTAGCTGTTCCTGCAACCATACTCATTGCTTTTTCAATTGTAAAAGCATTTAAGTCTGGCATTTTGTCTTCAGCAATAGTTCTAATTTGTTCCCAAGTAACGCTAGCTACTTTTTTACGATTAGGCTCACCAGAACCAGATTTTAGCTTTGCAGCTTCCATTAACTGAACTGCTGCTGGAGGAGTCTTAACAACAAAATCAAATGATTTGTCTTTGTACACAGTGATTTGCACTGGACAAATTTTGCCAGGTTTATCTTGAGTTCTAGCATTAAATTGCTTACAAAACTCCATGATGTTTACCCCAGCAGCTCCTAAAGCAGGTCCAACCGGTGGCGACGGATTCGCAGCACCTCCCTTAACTTGTAGTTTAACTACCTTACTAATTTCTTTAGCCATTTTTAAAAAATTTAACACTGTAATCAATTGGAAGCGATTACAATGGTTTATTATAGTGTAACAAAAAATTATACTTTTTCAACTTGCATAAAACTCAATTCTAATGGAGTTTTTCTTCCGAAAATCTTAACCATAACTTCAAGTTTACGCTTTTCTTCATTTATTTTTTCAACCGTTCCGTTAAATCCGTTAAAAGGACCATCGATCACTTTTACAGTTTCACCTAAGCTGAATGGAATTGAACGAGTATCTGTATTTACAGCTAACTCATCTACTTTTCCTAACATACGATTTACCTCAGACAATCTCAAAGGAACAGGTTCTCCTCCTTTAATCTCTCCTAAAAATCCAATAACACTAGTAATTGACTTAATAATATGAGGAATCTCACCAACCAAGTTAGCTTCGATCATAACATATCCAGGAAAATACACTTTATCCTTAGATGACTTTTTCCCATCTTTTACAGTAACTACTTTTTCTGTAGGAACTAAAACCTGAGAAACATAATCCTCCATACCTAATCTCGCAATCTCAGTCTCGATATAAGCTTTCACTTTATTCTCTTGACCGCTAACCGCTCTAACTACGTACCATTTTTTCACATTATTATCTGCCATCACAAAAAAATTATCCTTTTAACCAGTTAAAAAATCCAGCTAAAGCTTTTGCAAAAAATTCGTCTACTCCCCATGTTGCCAAAGCAAATAGAATCGAAAATACAGCCACAACAATTGTCAATTTTTGAACCTCAGCCCAAGCTGGCCAAGTAACATTTGACTTTAACTCCTCGAAAGCCTCTGATAAATAATTAGTAACTTTTGTCATTTGATATATTTTTTATTGCACGGGCGGAGGGATTCGAACCCCCATCAACGGTTTTGGAGACCGCTATTCTACCCTTGAACTACGCCCGTAATTAAAGCCAGTGATTAAAAAATAATCACTGGCTTTTTATTTATTTTAATAGAATTACTCTACGATTTCAGTAACCTGACCAGCACCAACTGTTCTACCACCCTCACGGATAGCGAAACGTAAACCTACGTTCATAGCGATTGGGCTTAATAAAGCAACCTCAATAGTTAAGTTATCTCCTGGCATTACCATCTCTACACCTGCTGGTAAAGTAATAACTCCAGTTACGTCAGTTGTACGTACGTAGAACTGTGGACGGTAGTTATTGTGGAATGGAGTGTGACGTCCACCTTCTTCTTTTTTCAAGATATAAACCTCAGCTTTGAATTTAGCGTGTGGTTTTACTGAACCTGGCTTAATAATAACCATACCTCTTTTGATATCAGCTTTATCAATACCTCTTAACAATAAACCTACGTTATCTCCAGCTTCACCTCTGTCAAGGATTTTACGGAACATCTCAACTCCTGTAATAGTAGAAGTTAATTTTTCAGCTCCCATACCAATGATTTCAACAGGATCTCCAGTGTTAGCAACTCCAGTTTCGATACGACCTGTAGCAACAGTTCCACGACCTGTAATTGTAAATACGTCCTCAACTGGCATCAAGAATGGTTTAGCAACGTCACGTACTGGCTCTTCGATCCAGTTGTCAACAGCTTCCATTAATTCGATAATTTTAGGTACCCAGTTTGGATCATTGTTTAATCCTCCTAAAGCAGAACCTTGAACTACAGGACCATTATCTCCATCATATTCGTAGAAAGATAATAAATCTCTAATTTCCATTTCAACAAGCTCTAATAACTCAGCATCATCAACCATATCCACTTTGTTCATGAAAACAACGATTCTTGGAATACCTACCTGACGTCCTAAAAGGATGTGCTCACGAGTTTGTGGCATTGGACCATCTGTAGCAGCAACTACTAAGATAGCTCCGTCCATTTGAGCAGCACCAGTAACCATGTTCTTTACGTAATCCGCGTGACCTGGACAGTCAACGTGCGCGTAGTGACGGTTAGCAGTTTCATACTCTACGTGTGATGTATTAATAGTAATACCTCTTTCTTTCTCCTCTGGAGCGTTATCGATTTGATCAAACGATTTTGCTTGACAGTAACCAGCATCTGACAATACTTTTGTAATTGCAGCAGTTAATGTAGTTTTTCCGTGATCTACGTGTCCAATTGTACCTATGTTTAAGTGCGGTTTGGAACGATTAAAATTCTCCTTTGCCATTTTACTTAATTTTTAATCTTAGTTATATATTAATTTTCAATTTCCTACTTACTTGAGCCAATGTCGGGATTTGAACCCGAGACCTCTTCCTTACCAAGGAAGCACTCTACCCCTGAGCTACACCGGCAGAGTTTAGTTTTGTGGGGAGAGCAGGATTCGAACCTGCGAAGTTCACACAGCAGATTTACAGTCTGCCCTCGTTGGCCGCTTGAGTATCTCCCCTAATTTTTAAAATTCCATTATTTTAAAGAACCAATTTCAAATCGTATTTGAAATTTCCTGAGCCGATAGAGGGACTCGAACCCACGACCTGCTGATTACAAATCAGCTGCTCTAGCCAGCTGAGCTACATCGGCGAATGCATTAAAAAAGTCCGCTATTTCTAACGGACTGCAAATGTAGCTATTTTATCTTTTAATCAAAACATTTTTTGAAAAAAAATTTCAATTATATGTGTGCTCTAATTTTTTCTTTCCTTTTTACTAGCAAACGTTCTAATGATTCTGCTGAAAGTTCTACCGCTTCTTCAAATGTTTTACATTGCTTTTTTACCAAAAAATCGTCTCCCGGAACATTGATCTTTATCTCCACCGCTTTATTCTCCTTATCACTTGTTCTTTCCACTTTTAAAAAAACGTCTGACGACACTATTCGATCGTAGTATTTTTCTAACTTATCCATTCTTTCTTGAATAAAATCCACCAATTTTCTGTCAACAGTAAAGTTAACTGCATGAACATCTACCTTCATAATACTAATTTTAGGGTTAAACATTTCAGAAATCATTATTTATTTCGAGGATGCGCATCATTATATGTCTTTTTGAGTTCCGCCAAACTATTATGAGTATATACTTGTGTCGACGCCAAACTCGAATGCCCTAATAATTCCTTAACTGAATTTAAATCTGCCCCGTTATTCAACAAGTGAGTTGCAAAAGTATGCCGAAGCACATGCGGACTTTTTTTCACCTTTTCAGAGACCCTACTAAAGTAAGAATTTATTAATCGATACACAAAAGATTCACTCAATTTTAATCCTTTTTTTGAAATAAAAAAATAATCATCATCTTGAATATTTTCCACCGAAGAACGCTCATTTAAATACAACTTTAATTCATCTGCAACAATAGGCAAAATCGGAATAAGACGCTCTTTGTTTCTTTTCCCCAAAACCTTAATTACTTTTGAAGACAAATCTACATCATACAACATTAAATTTATCAACTCCGCTCTTCGCATTCCTGTCGTATAAAACAAATCGACAATCAATTTATCCCTAACTTCTTCAAAACCTACAGGAGAATCAATTCCCTGCATCAAATCCCCCAGCTCTTTTTCCGAAAAAGGAATTTGGACATTTTTTGGAGTTTTCAAAGCCTTATGCTTCAGCATCGGATTCACTTCAATCTGCCTTGCCTTTAAAAGAAATTTATAAAATGATTTCAATGACGCCATTTTTCTATTTACAGAAACATTCGAAACCCCTTCATCAACCAAAGAAACAATCCAGCTTCTAATTTGGCTATAATTGACATTTTCAACATCGTCCTGCTCAAAATGAATTTTATTAAACTTCTCAAAAAATGCAATATCATTCAGATACGCATTAACAGTATGTGGCGAATATTTTTTCTCCAATTGAAGATAATCACGAAAAGCTTCTTTATTTGACTTCATTAGAACAAGTTATTTCTTCACAATCATTTTATATACCTCTTTCAAAATTAAGCATAAAAAAACCGTTAGTGTCAAAATTTTTGACAACTAACGGTAATTATTTTACAAAAGCTAAATACTAACTCTCTAAACTATCTTTCAAGCCTTGGATGTAAGCAGCTTTTTGAATTTGTGCTCTTTTGATAACAGAAGGCTTAATAAAAGCAGTACGTGCTCTTAATTGACGAACAGTTCCTGTTTTATCAAATTTTCTTTTATAGCGCTTTAATGCTCTATCGATATTTTCTCCGTCTTTAATTGGTATAATTAACATAATATAGACACCTCCTCTCGTTAAGGCTGCAAATGTAAAAATTAATTATGAATTATGTCTCATAATTTTTAAATTATTTTCCAAAAACTCCATTTTCCCCTTATGCGTGAGGGATTGCAACGGAAATCCTTTTTGTTTTTTCTTTAAAAACAAAAAGATTGCAGTGAAAAGCCCGACCCTAAAAACAAAAGCCATTCTACATTTGCTGAATGGCTTTTGTTTTTAGGGACACGCCCAAAATGATATTACTCTTTTAATAAATTTCTGGAAATAACAAGCTTCTGAATTTCTGTTGTTCCTTCTCCTATAGTACAAAGTTTTGAATCTCTATAAAATTTCTCAACCGGGAAATCTTTAGTATAACCATAACCTCCATGAATTTGAACGGCATCATTAGCAATCTTCACGCAAGCTTCAGAAGCATACATTTTAGCCATTGCACCAGATGTTGTTACTGGCTTATGTTGCTGTTTTAAATATGCTGCTTTATGCAATAGCAACTCTGACGCTTCTATTTCAGTTGCCATATCGGCTAATTTGAAAGATATACCTTGAAAATTACTAATTGGCTGACCAAATTGATAGCGTTCTTTTGAATATTTCAAAGCCGCATTGTAAGCACCTTTTGCAATACCTAATGATAAAGCCCCAATTGAGATTCGGCCACCGTCTAGTATTTTCATTGCTTGAACAAATCCTTGCCCAACTTCGCCAAGCCTATTAGCATCAGGAACACGACAATTATCAAAAACCAATTCAGCGGTTTCGCTGGCGCGCATTCCTAGTTTATTTTCTTTTTTCCCTGATGAAAACCCCGGCATTCCTTTTTCAAAAACGAATGCTGTCATTCCTTTTGAATCGCCTTTTTCACCAGTACGAACTACCACTACGGCAACATCACCAGAAATTGCATGTGTTATAAAATTCTTAGCTCCGTTTACAATCCAAGAATCACCATCTCTTACTGCTGTTGTATTCATGCCTCCTGCATCAGAACCGGTATTGTGTTCCGTTAATCCCCAAGCTCCAATATATTCGGCGGTGGCTAATTTAGGAAGCCATTTTTTCTTTTGTTCTTCATTCCCAAAAGTCAAAATATGGTTTGTACATAATGAGTTATGTGCGGCAACAGAAAGACCAATTGAAGGATCAACTTTTGAAATTTCTTCGATAACTGTAATATATTCATGATATCCTAATCCGGAACCTCCATATTCTTCTGGCACTAAAACGCCCATAAATCCCATTTCACCTAATTTTTTGAAAAGGGAAATAGGAAAAATTTGTGCTTCATCCCACTCCATAATATTAGGCCTAATGTTTTTCTCTGCAAACTCTTTTATAGATTGCGCAATCATTGACTGTGTTTCGTTGTAATCAAAGTTCATTGTTGGCTGTTTTTTTAGAACTCCAAATATAAACTAATTATTTTTGCTTTTTCAACAGGAAAACCTTTAATTTTTGCCAAATCCTCAATATTTTCAAAATTTCCGCTCATGCTTCTGTAAGTTATAATTTGTTTTGCCAAAGCATATTTAAAGTACGGAAATTGAGACAATTCTTTTAACGACGCATCATTTATCGCGATTTTTTTCAAATCTTTCGGAATTACGGCTTTAAAGTGCGAATTCAATTCGACAATCACCTCAGGAGACAATCCCCAAATATCATTCATCTGCTCCATCGACACGAAGCTGCCCAAGATTTCTTTTTGTTTTAAAATCCTTAAAGATAAGGCTTCGCCGATACCATAAATTTTAATTAAATCTTCTTGAGTAGCTTGATTAATATCTAGGACAACTATTTTTTCTTTCTTGAAATCGTTTTTAAAATCTGCTTTCTGCGTATATTCTCTTTTTTCTGTTTTAAAATTTGTTTTATTTCGAGACCAGTCAGGGAATTTAAATAAAGGAGAAATCACTTTCAGCAAGGAATCAGATATTTTTGTTACTGCTTGAAATTCTTCTGCTGAATTGACATATTTATTTTCTTTTCGAAATGCTAACAATCGATCTATTTCTTGCACAGACATTCCAAGTTTATAACCTTTATAATCAGAAATAAAGTTTGGGTTAAAAGCGTATTGCATCGGCTTTCTTTTATTTTGAATCAATTTGAGAGAATCAACTTCTGATTGAAACGATATCCAAGCCTCTTTTTCAGGAAAAGATTTTTCTGCTAAATTAAAATCCAAAGAGAAATACAAAATCTCTAACACAATTATAATCGCGAAAAGCCCAACTATCCCTTTGCGCTGTTGATTTGAAAATTTAAAATACGACAATAGTGGCTTGTAATTTTTCATTTGGCTTGATTCGTAAATTTCAAAAAAAGCAAAAATATAAATTTAACAAGAATTATACTAATTTAAATTTCGACTCAGAATTACATAATATAAAATTTTAACCGAAATAGATTGACAAATCCAAAGCTGTGAACCTTGTTTCTTGTGACTTTTATGAATATTTTAAACATTTTATAACTTAAAACTCCATAATTGTTTTTATTTTTTACAAAAAACAATACATTTGGAGCTTAATAACAATAAACCAATATAATTATATGTCAATTTGGAGAGTTAAACCTATATCTGCTTTTGAAGCCGATATGAAAAAGAGTGATTTAAAAAGAGTTCTTGGAAAATGGAGCCTTACTGCCATTGGAGTTGGTGCTATCATCGGTGGTGGAATTTTTGTTCTTACTGGTACAGGAGCTTACTATCATGCAGGTCCAGCATTAGCTATTTCTTTCATTATTGCAGGTATTGCCTGTGTATTTGCAGCTCTTTGTTATTCTGAGTTTGCATCAATTTTACCAGTTGAAGGTTCTGCTTATGCATATGCATACGGAACGATTGGAGAAATTTTTGCCTGGATAATTGGATGGGGATTAATTCTCGAATATGCAATGGGATCCATGACGGTCGCCGTTTCCTGGTCAGGATATTTTAATAAATTGCTTAAGATGTTTCACATTAAACTTCCTGAATGGCTTACAACAGATCCTGCGAGTTATACAGGAGAAGGTTTCTCAATGAATCTTCCTGCCTTCTGTATTGTTGTTTTAGTTATTTCATTATTAATTAAAGGAACAAAAAGTGCTGCCAAAGCAAATAATGCTATCGTTATCCTTAAAGTATCTGCTGTAATTTTCGTAATTGTAGCTGGTCTTTTCTTCATAAATACTGCAAACTGGAGCCCATTTATTCCAGAAGCAACTCAAATCATTGAAAAAGAAGCTACTCACAATGCTTACGGAATTGGGGGAATTGTTTCTGGAGCTGCTGCAATTTTCTTTGCTTATGTTGGTTTTGATGCCGTTTCTACTCAAGCCGGAGAAGCTATCAATCCTAAAAAAGATGTTCCTTTTGCGATTATTGCTTCTTTATTAATTTGTACAACTTTATATATTCTTGTTTCTTTAGTATTAACAGGAATGATGAACTACAAAGATTTCAATCCGCTAGGAAAATATCCTGAAGCTATTAAAGCTCCTGTTGCTTATGCTTTTGATATAGCAGGGCAAGGATGGGCTGGATTTATAATCACTGTTGCAGCTACTATTGGTTTAGTATCGGTATTAATGGTAATGATTATGGGTCAATCTAGAATTTTCTTAGGAATGTCTAAAGATGGTTTAATTCCACAAGTTTTCTCAAGAGTTAACCCAATTTCTGGAACTCCAAAAACAAACTTAATGATCTTAGGAGGTATTATTGCAACTGTTGCTGCTTTTACACCAATCAATAAATTAGCTGATATGACAAGTTTTGGTACTTTATTCGCCTTTACAATGGTTTGTATCGCTGTTTGGATTTTAAGAGTAAAACAACCAGGATTAAACAGAACTTTTAAAGTTCCTGCTTTACCGGTTATTGCTGTACTAGGAATCGCAATCAACACTTATTTGATCATCAATTTGAGTATTGACGCTCAATTATTATCTCTTGGATGGTTAGTAATTGGTATTTTGGTTTATTTTGGATATAGCAAAAGAAGATCAAAACTTAATAATACAGAGGCAGATGTTGAATAACTTTCAACTGTCTTTATAAAAAAAAGCTCCAAATTTAAATTTGGAGCTTTTTTTTATAAATCAAATACTGATGTCCTTTTTGAGCGAATTAAATCTTTTAGCCTAATCCAAAAAGCAAGAGTCAAATAAACTCCAAATCCTAAACCGGCCGTAACAAAAGAAATGTAAATAAAAAACAAACGCACATTAGTTACACGCATTCCTAATTTATCTGCTAGTCTTGAAGAAACATGAAATCCATATTTTTCAAAAAAGAATTTAAGTTTTAAAATTGCCGACATTTCTTTTAGATTTTTATCGTTGTAAAAATACAAATTATCTAATTATCAAATTTTCTAATTCACTAATTATTTTTAAGCAACTCCATTCCCATCGCACATTTCAAGCACGCATTATGATTGCAATATTCATTTTTGAGTTCAATTAAGGTCTGGCTTTCAAATGCAGTTTTTGATTTTATTCCAAAAAATTCAAACTTCTCAGTTATCGAATTTTTCTCTGCCGAAACATCATACATAAAATCGATTAAGTCCTCAGCAATAGTACTTCCTATTATATTTGAATAAGCAAACTGAATTGGAATTATTGTATTTATAATCAACAAATCGATAAATGATCTTGAAAGTTTTTTAATTTTTGGCGGACTTTCTTTATCAAACATATAATGATTCTCCCAATACGCACTTACCGAAACATGCATTAAGTTATACGCACTTTCTGTTGACTTCAATTCAATTATTTTCGAGAATAAATTATGGCAGTTGTAATAAAGACTTGCCAATTGAGAGAGCCTAATAGTAGGAAAGTTATCTGGTCGATGCTTAAAAAATTGAACCGGATCGACATATGTTCTTTCCAAATTATATTTATGAAGCAGAAAAAAGTAACGAAACTTCAAATCCTTAAAATAAACATCTTCCTTTTCTGCATCTAACAAACCACAGATTCCGAAAAGCAAAGCCTCGAGATTTTCTACTTCGAAACTTTCTTTCCTGAAAACGGAAAAAGGAATTGACTTTGACATCTGAAGAAAAGAATTTCCATTTGTATTCAGCCCGAAATTTTTAGCCAGCATACAAAACAAAACTGCTTCCCAATCTTGATTTGTTTCTTCTAATAATTGAAAAATGAAATGCGATTTACGTTCCAATCTTTCAAAAAAAAGCCTTTCCTGCCAATTCTTCAAAACAAACTTGTCGATTTCTTTTAGCTGTCTTTCACAAAAAATCCAAGATTTAACAGCAACAAGGGCATTATAATTTTCAATTATCTCCTTTGAAACATAATCTTTTAAAACTAATACAGGAATTTCAGAATTATTTTTTCTAAAAACTTCAGTGTCATGTTCCCATACAACATGTAGAATTACATTCTCATAGGCAGTGTCTTTTTCATGACAATGCAAATACCAGTCAGAGGATTTTAAATGGATTTCAATATTTCCAGCCCATTTTTGATCACCAATTTTAATTTGTGCATTAAAAAAATCAGGGCCAGAGAGTCCTAAATAGTCACCTGTTTTAAAAATAACAAGTTCATCGTTTTGGAAAGTTTTCAAATTTAAGCTATCAAACTTTTTGAATTTCCAGAGATAATGAAGAAAGTCTTCTTTCATTTTTAGATTTTATGAGGAATTACAAAATCTAAAAATAATTAAAAATATAATATTTTACCTACAATTTTAATAGATTTTTATCGCAACATATATAATTTTGCACACGCTCTAGCATCTGATAACGCTTCGTGATGGTTCAATTTAATATTCATCTCACGACAACAGTCACTCAATTTTGTAGGCTTTATGCCTTTTGCTTTGTAGATTTTTACCGTGCATTCCCATTTTGAGGCAATATTCAAATCCTCATAATTCAAGCCATTTGCTAACATCGACTTTACCAGCACATTTCGATCAAAACTTTCATTATGAGCCACTACAACTCTATTTTTTAATCTTCTTTCAATTTCTGGATAAACTTGTTTAAACGATTTTGCATTTACAGTATCACGCGGATAAATTCCGTGTACCTGAATCGTAAACGGATTGTAGATATTATTTGGCGGTTTTATCAAAGTAACAAATTCATCTACAATTATACCGTTCTGCACGGTAACAATCCCAACTGAACACGGATGAAATCCTGTGGCGGTTTCAAAATCTATTACGGTAAAATTCATATTCTAATTTTTAAAAAACAAATCCATAAACCCAATTATGTTCATAACCAGATTTATGGATTTGTTTTATTTTTAAAGCCTTATTTTATTGAACCAATAATATCATACTTGGTTATGATATGGTGATGTCCATTTCCTAAATCAATTAAAACAGCATCATTTTCTTTTGTAAAGAGTTTTGAAACTTCTTCAATTGGAGTTCCTAATTGCACAATTGGAAAAGGTTTACCCATTACATCTTTGATCGGTTTTTCTGCAACATTTTTATCTTCAACATAACTTCTAAACAAGTCGGTTTCATCTACAGAACCAACAAAACCATTGATATCTACAACTGGAATTTGCGAAATTTTATATTTACGCATACGTTCAATTGCATGTGACACTAATTCTTCTGTACGCACCACAATCAATTCTTTATCGATATGATCTTTGATTACATCTTCAGCTTTTGTTACGTTTTCTTCCAAGAATCCGCGCTCGCGCATCCAATCATCATTAAACATTTTTCCAACATAACGGCTTCCAGAATCATGAAATAAAACCACCACAACATCTTCTGGCTTGAAATGTTCTTTTAATTGAAGCAACCCTTTTATACAAGCTCCTGCAGAGTTTCCAACAAAAATTCCTTCTTCAAGTGCAATTTTTCTGGTATAAACTGCGGCATCTTTATCGGTAACTTTTGTAAAACCATCAATTAAAGAAAAATCAACATTCTTTGGCAAAATGTCTTCTCCAATACCTTCAGTGATATACGAATAAATCTCATTTTCATCAAAAATACCCGTTTCATGATATTTTTTGAAAACAGATCCATACGTGTCAATTCCCCAGATCTTGATATTTGGATTTTGCTCTTTTAGATATTTCCCAACTCCTGAAATTGTTCCTCCCGTTCCAACACCAACCACAAAATGCGTGATTTTCCCATCAGTCTGTTTCCAAATTTCAGGCCCTGTTTGCTCATAATGCGCCAATGAATTTGACATATTATCATATTGATTCACATACCAAGAATTTGGAGTTTCTTCAGCCAAACGTTTTGAAACTGAATAATAAGAACGTGGATCTGTTGGCTCAACATCTGTAGGGCAAACTACTACTTTTGCACCAACTGCACGAAGAATATCCATTTTTTCTTTTGATTGTTTATCAGAAATAACACAAATCAATTTATAACCTTTGACAATAGCAACAAGTGCTAGTCCCATTCCTGTATTTCCAGAGGTTCCTTCAATAATTGTTCCTCCAGGTTTTAATCTGCCATCAGCCTCAGCATCTTCAATCATTTTAACGGCCATTCTATCTTTTACAGAATTTCCCGGATTAAAAGTTTCGACTTTTGCCAATACTAACGCATCAATTTCAGCAACAATTTTGTTGAGTTTTACAAGTGGCGTATTACCTATTGTTTCTAAAATATTATTTGAAAAGTCCATTTTATTGTAATTTAATATTTGGTTTTAAAAAATAAATCAAGTTTACTATTATTCGAACCAGTTCCAAACTAAACCGAATCGGATAAGAAAATCACGATATGGATTATTAGGCGCTGAATAATAATCATTTTTAGAAAACGCAGAATTAAAGTGTTCTGCCTTTAAATAAAATCTAGTTTGACGAATTCTTGCATTGACGAAAAAATCGAATCTAGCATAATTTCCAATTTCTTTGGTATTTTGTACAAAAAATTCTCCAACAACCGGATTGTAATCATTTCCGTAATATTTCGTAAAATAATTAAAAACAAGTCCAGTTTGCATAAACAAAGCTTTTTTGAAAAAGTAACTAGAATAATAAAGTGTATTTCTAGTTACAAAATCAGGTACATTCACAATCAATTCTGATTGATCAACTTTTTGATACAAAAGCGTATTATCAAAACCAAATCGTCCGAATTTAAACTCTTTGTTCGCTTTAATAGAGAAATAATTAATTATGTTTCCATATTGCGCCGGATTAATAATCTGAGTATGAGCCAAAACTTGCGCTGGCGTTGAAACATCAGCAAAATACAAATGGTCTTTTAAAACAGAATATTGAACTTCTGCATTCAACCAAGGCGTATATACATTTGCACCAAGTTGATTGATTTTTTCGTTTTTAAAATTGTTTGACCAATTATACTCTATATAACTGCTTTGATACAAATTATAATTATTGTTTGGCAACTTATTGATATTTCGATATCTAAAATCAAACTGGAAATCCTTGTTTAAATTATAACGCAATTTCGCATCTAAATCAGAAAGCGATTGATTTGTGATTGATCTTGTATACAAGAAACGCCCATTCCATTTGTTTTTTTGGTATTCATACTGTCCTCCAACATTATTAATCTGCAAAAACAAATTGTTTGGAATAATATGTCCATCTTCTTTTACAATAATTCTATTGTATTCATAATTTGACCTATAATCATCAATAAAGAAATAGAACTTCCCTAAAAGTGTATTTTCATAAGCAAGTCCTGCTTTGTTGTACAATTTTTCAAAACGAGTTCTATCATTTATATTACTTGTAACATATGACTCCCCAAAGCGTTGCACGTTTGTAACATTACCTACCGAAGATAAAACCGTTGGCTGTAGGTACTCA
The DNA here is from genome assembly GCF_039581405.1 of Flavobacterium mesophilum. Lineage (NCBI taxonomy): Bacteria > Pseudomonadati > Bacteroidota > Flavobacteriia > Flavobacteriales > Flavobacteriaceae > Flavobacterium > Flavobacterium mesophilum. The sequence continues at coordinate 77,838 of NZ_JBCPXZ010000005.1, forward strand.
AAGAATTTATATTCGTAATTAAATTGGTGCGTTACATACAAGTTATTATCGGCATCTTTTGGATTAATTCTAAAAGCGTGATCAAAAAAGAAACGATGTCCTTTCAATAATGTTTTGGCATCTGTTAAATAAACTTGTAAGCGCTGGCGATTTTTATAATCGGGATCATCGCTTTCAAAATCCTCTGGTCTTGTAATTCCACCATTTTCTTCATTTGTTACATCTTGATACGTTACATGCGCATTCAAAACATATCTTTTATTGGTAGTAGCATAACTTGTGGTAAATCTGAAATTTCCAACGCTGGCCATTTGATTTATATAATTCCCTTCTGAACGCAATCCTCGATATGCTATTGAAAAATTCAAATTTTTAGAGGTATTCAATGTAATAAACGAATCTACGTTTTGTCCTTTATTTATAGTCGTATTAAAAAACAATTCAGTAAATGGAGTTGGTGCAGAATAATATCTAATATCTGATGGTTGCATATAATCAAAATGTTTACCCGTAAAACCAATTTCTGGGTATGGAGAATAACTATTCAAACTATACTGCAATGTATTAAAAGTCTGTCCGATATTTGAAAATTCCAAAAGCCCAAAATAATCTTTACGAAGATAATTTTGTCTGTAAGCACTTTTTAATGTCAAAGAAGTGTCGGCATAAGTTGTGTCATGTTCTAAAGTGATAATCTGGTATTGTTCAATTTTAGCAACTAATGATTTTTTCTTTTTTACCGTATCTGTGATACTGGAATACTTTGTATTCATATCCAAATTATTTTTTGGAGCATTTTTTTCTTGAGAAAACAATAAAGAAGGCATTATTATTAGGTATAGAAAAAAGAGTATTCTCATTTGATTGTTTTATATGAAATTAAAATCGACAAAATTAGTCAAGCAAAGGTAAAAGATAAAAACGTATAAAAAAACAAATCAGTATGATTGCAGAATTTTTATCACAATTAAACTAAAATCAAAAAACCCCCAATCAAAAATGATTGAGGGTTTTTAAAATTAAAATATTTATCTTGATTACCAACCAGTGTTTTGTTGGATACCTAAGTTAGTATTCATTTCTAATTGTGGTATTGGCCACAAGAATTTATAATCAGTACCAGGAACTGCTGCTACAGGAGTAGTAACAGTATAAGGTTTTGTTAAATCAAAAGCATCAGTAGAAGGTACAGCATTAGCAACTTTTGCAGGAATTCCATCAATTGGAGCTAAATCATCACCTTGTAATCTGTGGATATCAGACCATCTACGTCCTTCTTGTAAAAACTCAATTCTTCTTTCTTTAAGAATCGCTTTTACCATATCAGCTTGAGTTGTGAATGATGCAGCAGTATAAGCCTGAGTTGCAGGACTAGCCAATGATCTGTTTCTGATAGAGTTTAACAAAGTTAAAGCAGTTGGCAAGTTTGCTGCAGATAAACGAGCTTGTGCTTCAGCTACGTTTAATACTACTTCAGCATATCTGATAACTGGAGCTGGATCCGTCATGTTAGTAACATCATAATACTTGTTAGTATATTTAATTCCAGAAGCAGTATAGATGAATTTTCCGTTCTCTCTACGTTTGTCATCAGACAACCATTGTGAATCTCTCCAAAGAATTGGACTAATACAAACTAAAGCTCTATTTTTTAAGATACTTGCTAAAGCAGCATTAACTTGAGGGTTCAATGTAGAAGTATGAACAATAGAGAAAATAGACTCAGTATTAGCAATATTACTTGCGAAAGGAGTATATGGATCTGCAGTTAATGTATAACGTCCAGTTAATTTTGCACCTTCAGCTACTACGTTTGCCCAGTCTCTTTTTGCAAGATAAACTCTAGTTTTGAAAGCAATTGCAGCTGATTTTGTAGCTCTACCAATTGTTGAAATACTTGCACCAGTACCAGTACCAGTAGCAGCAATTAATTTTTCAGCATCATTTAAATCAGCTAAAACTTTAGTATAACATTCAGCAACAGTATTTCTTGGTTTATTATCTTCTGAAGTTAATTCAGCAGCTGTATTAACACCTACTTCTCTATAGATAACACCAGGATGAGTAGCACCAGCTGTAAAGTTATAAGGTCTTGCAAAATAATTAAGCAACTCAAAGTGAGTAATAGCTCTTAAAAATTTAGCTTGTCCAACATAATCATCTGCAACAGCCTGAGTAATAATACCTTTTGCTACAGCATCAGTTGCTCCTTCGATCATAAGGTTACATCTGTTGATTAATTTGTAACCATCAATCCAGTAGTAAACGTTGTTAGCAGTCGTTGCATCATAAGTTGCAGTATAAGTCAATTGGTAAAAAGTTGCCATGTTAACAACATCTTCTCCTCTTGCTTCTCCTTGTTCAACAAACGCCGCACCCCATACATAACCTCTACCACCGTTTGTAGATGTTGAGTTATACATACCAATAGCTGCCGCATTGTAAACACCTGACATGTAAGATTGAATTAATGAAGGTGTTGAAAAAGCTTTTGCGTCTGAAATATTGTTTACTGGCTCTAAATCCAATAGTTTGTCTTCTGTACATGAGCTCATCCCGAGTACAACTACAGAAAGTAGAATTGTTTTAAATATATTTTTCATATGTTTTTATTATAAACTTACATTTATACCCATTGAGATCACTTTAGAACGAGGAGTTCCATTAACATCAACTCCAGACGTTTCCATTTCAGGATTGATACCTTTGTAATCTGAAATTAACCAGATGTTTTGTCCTTGAACAAAAAGTCTAAAGTTGTCAACACCAATTTTTTCCATAAGAGATTTTGGTAATGTATAACCTAAACTGATGTTATCAAGTGAGATAAAATCACCTTTTTCAACGAAACGAGTTGAAGCACTTCCTGAAAGGTTAGTAAATGTATTTGAGCTTGCGTATAATCTCGGTGTCCATCCGTCTCCAGGATTATCAACACTTTGCCATCTTCCTAAAATCTCAGTTCCGTTGTTGTTAAAGTTTTGGTTCATTAACTCTCTTCTTGTAGAGTTAAAGATTTTATTTCCTCCACTGAATCTGAACATGAAACCAAAATCAAGATTTTTGTATTTCATAGTAGATGAAACTGATCCAAAATATGTTGGTAATGTATTACCTAAGATAGTTTTATCAGCAGTTACTAAAGAAGACTGGCTAGCAGCATTCATAGCAGCACCTGGGTTAGCAGGATCAAATTTGTAGTATAATGAGTTGTTGATATTACCTTGTACTAAAGTACCATCTGCTTTATAATAAACTGGGTTACCGTTAGCTTTGTTAACACCCCAGTATTTAAATCCATATAAAGAGTTGATTGACTCACCTTCTCTAATAATAATATTTGGAGCAATATTTGTATCTGTAGAAGAACCTCCTACGATATCTTGTCCAGCAACTAAACCAGTAACAACGTTTTTAGATAATGTTACATTAGAAGAAACATCCCATGTAAAGTTTGCATTGTTGATTGCTTTAAATGATACAGCAAACTCATAACCTTCATTGTACATTTTACCAATGTTAGTATTGATTACACCACCATTAACACCTGGAATACCAAGAGATGGATCTACTGGAGCCGCTAAAACGATTCCATCAATATTATTTTTGTAGTAATCAAATTGTAAAGTCAAACGGTTATCTAAGAAACCAAAGTCAGCACCAAAGTCAACCTTGTTACTAGTTTCCCATTGTAATAAGTTGTTTCCATATTGAGCGTATCCAATACCGTTTGTACCACCATAAGGAGAACCAACAGTAAGACCTTTAGCAGGATATGCTGCTCCACCTAATACATCAACGTTACCAACTTCAGAGTAAGATCCTCTTAATTTGAAATCAGAAACTACTTTACTAATTCCTTGCATGAAGTTTTCTTTAGAAACTGTCCAACCAGCAGAAACTCCAGGGAAGTTATGCCATCTTACATCTTTCTCATATTGAGAAATTCCGTCACGTCTGATAGACCCTTGAAGGAAGTATTTTTCTTTGTAGTTATAAGTCACACGACCTAAGTAAGAAATAATTCCTTTTTCAGTAACACCTCCACCAGTATCTTTAGTGTTAAAAGTATTACTTACTAAATTTTTATCAAAATAATCACTTAATAAATCACTTCCTTGACCCCATAAAAGTTGGCTTCTAGATTTTTGGTATTCAGCAACACCTGTTACACCTAAGTTGTGATCTTCAGCAAAAGTATGCTTGTAGTTCAAGATATTTTGCCAGTTCCATCTCATTAAGTTTGTATTGTCTTGATACAAAGTTCCGTTTACTCCACGTCCATCACCGTGAACTGGATTCCAGTAGTACATACCATCTGTAACAGCATTATCAGCACCTACTTGTAATTTAAAACTTAAGTCAGAAGTAATTTTTGCATTAGCAAAAGTACTGAATAAAATTCTTGTTGTATTTGATTGATATTTATTGTGATCAAGAACATAAATAATATTAGTAATATTATCTCCTACTGGAGCTAAGTTGTCCCATTGACCAACAGTTGCATTGTTAGCAGAAAGGTTGTAACCTGTTGGATCTGCTGCATCATAAATCGGTGTATTTGGTAACTGTCTGATTGTATTAAAGATATTTCCAGACAATCCACTTGCATTACTATTCAAACCATCAATTTCAGTTCTGTTCACGTTTAGGTTTGTACCTACACTTAACCATTTGTTGATTTCTTGATCAATATTAGCTCTTACAGAATATTTTTTCATACTGTTAGACAAGTTAATACCTTGTAAATCAGAATATCCTAAAGATAAATAATATTTTGTTTTATCTGAACCTCCGCTGAAACCAAGATTATGCGTCATTTGTGGAGCATTTCTCAAAACTGCAGATTGCCAGTCAGTATTATATGTATTACCTACAGCCCATGGAGTTTGTCCTGCATTTGTTCTTTTCTCGTTAGAAATCGTTAAGAAATCTGGAGTTTCTAATACATCGTATTTTTTAGCAGCACTTGCAACACCCATAACACTTGAGTAAGTCACTTTCAAAGTACCTTTTTTTCCACTTTTAGTTGTAATCAAGATTACACCATTCGCAGCTCTAGATCCGTAGATCGCTGTAGCAGCACCATCTTTCAATACATCAAAAGACTCGATATCCTCTGGGTTGATATCTGCAAGACCATTTGTAGATGTAGCACCTCCAATATCTCCAGAATAAATAGGCACACCATCCACCACGATTAATGGCTCAGTAACACCTGAAATTGTAGAGATACCTCTAATTCTAATTTTTGGAGCTGCTCCAATAAGTCCTGTGTTTGTTAAAACTTGAACCCCAGTTGCTCTACCAGCTAAAACACCTTCGAATGATGGAGTTACTAAGTTAGCAATGTCTTTTCCAGAAATTTTAGAAATAGATCCTGTAACTTCTTTTCTTTTCTGAACACCGTAACCAACTACGACAACCTCATTCATTAATTGTGCTTCAGATTCCATTTCAACGTTTACTGTATTTGAAGTTCCTACAGTAACTTGTTTGTTGTTCATACCAACATATGAAAAAACCAAAACATCACCAGTCTTTGCTTTAATAGAATAACTTCCATCAAAATCTGTCTGAGTATTTGTTTTAGATCCTTTCACAAGAACATTTACTCCTGGAATAACACCTGTTTTATCAGATACCTTTCCAGTTACAGTTCTCTCTTGAGCGAAAGAAAACTGCATAGATAACGCTACAAGGAGCGTAAAAATCCATTTAAATTTTAATTTCATTTTAATTTATTTTGAATTAGTATGCGACAAACATCTTAATTATTTCTTAAAATAACAAACTATTTGAACTTAAATTTCCTTAAGATTATTAACAAAAGCTTAATCCATCCCTTGAAAATATAACTATTTAAGTTTTAAGGTAGTATTTTTCTTTCCAAAAAAACCAAAAACACAACTTTATGACCGTTAAAATGTTAAATAATTTTAACATTTAAGAAAATCAAATCGTTAAACTCATAAAAAACCCCAATTTCTTTTATCAACTTCGTTAATTTTACTTTGTTTTTTGAACTTTTGATAAAAACAAGCCTCAAATAACCTAAAACATCAATTTTTTTTAAGTTTTTTCAATATTTGATTTTAAAAAGCTCAAAAAAAAACAGTTGGCAACCAAAATTATTAAGATAAAGTGTAAAAAATATCGAAAATCAGTATTCAAAAATGAAGGCAAACCATAAAATTTGACCCTATTTTTAAGACTTGTCACTGAAATTTAATCGTCATTTCATCAATTTGCAGAAATTTTTATAATCTTTGTTGCCCAAAAAAGCCTAAAAATGCTCAAAAAGAACTTCTCTGGATTTATTTTAGAAACTGGAACAGATGAAGCTGGTCGTGGTTGCCTGGCTGGTCCCGTTACCGCAGCAGCTATTATCTTGCCGGAAGATTTTGAAAACGCTATTTTGAATGACAGTAAACAGTTGTCTGAAAAAACAAGAGCACTTTTAAAACCCATCATTGAGCAACAGGCTGTTTGTTTTGCAGTAACACATTTATTTCCCGAAGAAATTGACGAAATAAATATCCTTAATGCATCCATGAAGGGAATGCAGGAATGTATTTTAAAACTGAAACATGTACCCGAATATATTATAGTCGATGGAAATCGTTCCTTGAATGCCAAACTCGGACTTAAAAACACTTTTGGCAAACAATTTTCATTTGAAGAAATTGAATTGTTGAAATCAATACCAAATCAAAGCATTATTAAAGGTGACGCAAAATTCCTGAGTATTGCGGCAGCATCTGTTTTGGCAAAAACATATCGCGACGAATATATGGATCAAATTCACGAAGAATTCCCGATGTACAATTGGAAACAAAACAAAGGTTATCCAACCAAGGAACATCGAGAAGCCATTAAAAAATACGGAACGACAAAATACCATCGAATGAGTTTTCGATTATTGCCTGAACAGCTTACTCTCGATTTTTTAGAATAAAAAAAGCGACCTATATATTAAGGTCGCTTTTTTATTATTTTTTGCTTTTCAAAAATTCAGCAAATTGTTTGGTATCATAATAAAACGGTCTGATTGCAGTAATTTTTCCGTTTTTCAAATCAAAATGTTCTGAAATAGGCATCGACATTGTTTTGCCTGATTTTTTAGCTTTACAACTTATAGTGAAATAAATAATGACTTCATTCTTGGAAGCGTCACTAAAATAGGTCGGTTCTTTTTCAATTTGCAAGTCAAAGAATTCAGCTGCTTTTGCAAACATTTTATTCCATTCTGCAAAACCCACGTAAGTTCCTCCATATGGCAAACCTGTCGCTTGAGTATACACCGCTCCATCTTCAATCAAAGTTGCCATGGTATCAAAATCTCTTGTTTTAAAAAGACATTCATAATATTTTGCTACAACTTTAAAATTATCGGCTTCCAAATTTTTCACAACATCAGCTTCAGGCAAGGTTGCGTCCTTATCCCAAAAACCAATAATTTTGCTTACTTGGCCTTTACCATTCAAACGAGCAAAATCTCGCCCTGCCATTATTAATTTACCTTTTGAATCAACAATTTTCCATTCCCATGTTACATAATTATCCTTGACGATTTTTGCACCAGAAGTCAAAACCGCATCAGGGAATTTTTTATAAAATTCATTTATTACATTATTAAATGCTGCAGTTCCTTTTATTGAAGCAGATGGATCTTCAAAAGTACTGTCTTCCAACCAAATCGACTTAATCATTTTTAATCTGGCATCACTATTCTTTTCCTGCCACACTTTTTCGTAAGCGGCAATTGGATATAATTTATCTTTCTTTTGCGCAAAAAGGCCATTAAGCATAAAAAGGAAAAAAAGGAAGTAAAGTTTTCTCATAAGCTTTTACATTAGAATAATTAGGATTTCATATCAACATACCCAAATTTAGCATAAAAACAGAACAAAACCAGCATAACACCGTAATTTGTCATACGTTCAAAATCTTAACTATTGAGAAACACTTTTTTCATTTTTCGAATATTTTTTGGAAGAAAAGCCATTTTATACATAAAAATGCACTGCCTTCATTGACCTGAAAACTTTGCTATTTTAAAGGCTATTTATTTTTTTGAAAGCAAAATGAGGTACTATTCTAAAAAGCAAATAAAGCAGTTTTACTTTTGCAATTCTTATTTCGGTTTTATTTTCAGAAATTGCTTCTAACATTTCAGAGATTGCTTTTTCAGGTGTTATGGCGATTTTTGGTGGCTTGCCTTTGTGCCAAGGCGTATCGACCACGGGAAACAACACCTCAACAATTTTAATTTGTTCATTTTTCAATTGTTCTCTTAAAACCTGAGTAAAAGAATGAAATCCTGCTTTGCTTGCATTATAAAAAGGATAAGCAACTCTAGGAACGTATACCAATCCAGTTGTAATATTAATGATTTTTGAATTCTGATTTTGAATCAAAAGCGGATACAGCAACTTTATCAAACGTATTGGTGCAAATAAATTAACTGAGAATTCGTCATTCATTTTTTCCAATGAAAAATGATCCTCTATAAAATGAGTTTTGCTGACAATTGCTGCATTGTTAATCAGGATATTTACATCGGAGTGATTGATTCGCAACCATCCTGCAAAATCCTCACATTCAGACTCATTTGCAATATTGCATTTATATACAATTAACTCAGGCAACTGATTTTGCGCATTTTCAAGTTTTTCCTTAGTACTTGAACAAGCAATCACTTTATTTCCTTTTGCAATAAGCTGACGGCACATTTCAAGTCCTAAACCAGAGCTTCCTCCAGTAACGACAATGGTACTATTTAAGATTTCCATAATTTCATTTTTTAAATTAGAAATCAAAAATAGCCCACGAAATTAAGAGTCACATTGACCTATGTTAACTCTTAATTTTTCTTTTGAGTCGGCTTAAGGATTCTGGCTGAATGCCTAAATAAGAAGCTATAATTTGTTGCGAAATGCGATTTTCAATATTTGGAAATTCAGAAGTAAAAATTTCATATCGTTTTTCAGCATCTAAAAGAAGTAATTCTCTTTCTCGTTTCTCTTTGATGCAAAATGCTTTTTCGAGAATTTGGACCAAAAATACATTCCAAAAAGGATTGTTTTCTTTTAATTCGATCCAATTAGTATAATCAATTTCCAAAACTTCAGAATCTTCTAAAGCTTCTATAGAAAAATAGGAAGTTGTATTATAAATCATAGCCGAATAAGAACTTATAAAATTCCCTTCGGCTATAATATTTTTAGTGAATTCGTTTCCGTTTTCGTGCGTGTAAACATATCGAAACAACCCTTTTACGACAAAAGCTATTTTGCGTGGCACTTGTCCTTCGCAAATAAAATAATTTGTTTTAGCTATTTTATTGTGCTTCGAAATATTCAAAAATTCAAGTAATTCTTTTTCGGGAAGTCCTAAATGCTTTAAAAATGATTTTTTATCTTCCTTTTCCATACTTGAATTACTTTAAATCTTAAACAAATTCCGCTTCAAACAATTCGGTGAAATGTTTGATTATTTTAGATTTTACTTCTTCTTCATCCACTTTTTCTACTCCTAGTTCCACATTTAAAGAAGTCACACCTTTTCCGCGAATACCACACGGAATAATGTTATCAAAATAACCTAAATCGACGTTTACATTTAAAGCAAATCCGTGCATGGTAACCCATCGTGAAGCACGAACTCCCATTGCACAAATTTTACGCGCAAATGGAGTTCCTACACCAAGCCAAACGCCCGTTTCTCCTTCGCTCCTGCCCGATTCCAATCCGTATTCTGCTAATGTTAGAATAATTGATTCTTCTAGCAAACGAAGGTATTTATGAATATCGGTAAAGAAGTTTTCTAAATCCAAAATTGGATAACCGACAATTTGTCCAGGACCGTGATAGGTGATATCACCTCCACGATTGATTTTATAAAAAGTCGCTCCTTTAGCTTCTAATTGTTTTTCGTTTAATAATAAATTTTCCAGATCACCGCTTTTCCCTAAAGTATAAACGTGGGGATGCTCAACAAATAACAAGTAATTTGGAGTTGGCAAATCTAGTTCTTCTCTTCTGTTTTTGATTTTTAAATCGACTATGTCTTTAAAAAGATCTTCTTGATATTCCCAAGTCGATTTATAGTCTCTGTTACCCAGATCCTGAAGTTGAATTTTTTTATTCATTTTGATTATTTTTCAAACTCAACATCAAAGTTAAGTTTGTCCGGATTCTCCATATAATCCGTAAAAGAGTATTGAATTGTAATTGATTTTCTATCATCGCTGAATAAAGCGGTTGGATTAGAAACTTTCTTTATTTTTTTTGGAAAATGATATTTAACCACATAACTAGACGATGCAAATATCATTTTCGACATATCTGCAGACGAATCATTAAGCTTTTCCGCCAATTTTTGCTGATCGATTATTGCTTTTCTAGTAAATTTCTTTCCGTCATAGGTATAACTCAGTTTGCTTTTATTATCGCCAAAACCGTTTCCTAACGGATTTGCATTTGCACCACCTTCAAGTTTTTGTAAAGTACTAGCCGTTTGCAAAATATCCTGAAGTTCATTTACGCTCTTAAAATCAGTTGCCAAAGTCATTAAAAACTGTTTTTTCTCAGCATTTACTTTGGTTGTAACTATAAAGTTTTCCAGCTTTTTGAGTTCTTTTTGTGTTTCCGGAGAAAGCTTTGCGATACTATCTTTTTTCTCTGCAAGCAATTGTTTGAAAGTAAAAGTAGTATCAATATCTTTTTTTGTATCGCCCCCAATTTGGCTTCCAATTTGGTCACCTGCCATTTGCATTAAAGATGAACCATCCATGTCTACCGAAAATTTTCCAGATCCGTTATCGTTGATGTAAATATTTTCAGTGAAAGTGCAACTTGTTAATGATGCTAATAAAAAAGAAAAAAACAGTAGTTTATATAATTTCATAATAGTTTTATTTTTTATCAAAGATACGAACTTTTTTAAGCTGTAAGGTTCTAAGATTCTAAGTTACTGAGTTTATTAAAATACGCTTAAATTCCTTTATTCTAAAACTACTTCTAAATTTGTTATTTCTGGATTTTTTAAACAATCTGAAAGCTGTACTTCTAAGATTAATGATTTTTTATCCGAACTTAGAATTGCTTTTTCATTTGAAACTGATTTTATTTTTTTCGGAAAATTATACTTCAATGTGTAGGATTGTGCGGCTTTATATTTGGAATACATTTGATTTCTTTCTTCCATTTCCTTTTTGTCTTTCTCGAATTTTTCAGGGTCGGTTATGGTAAAAGTTCTTTTAAAGACTGTTCCGTCAAAAGTGTATTTTATTCTATAGCTTTTCCTATGTATCGGGTAATTTTCTTTCAGTGAATTTGCTAATCCAAGACTTTCATAAATATCTGGAATTGTTTCTATCTTCTTAAAATCAAGCGAAACTCGATTAAAATTCTCCATTTGAATTGGATCGGTTTTGATATGCATTTTCACATTTGCATGTTCTGTAAACAACGCTTGATCTCCTTTATTAAACCTTACAAAAGTGGCTTGATACTTAGTTATATAATCTTGAAAAGTAAAAATTGTATCTCTAAATTTCTCATACCTAAGATCTTGTCTCCCTAGCTGAGCGAAGCTATTTTCGTCGCGAAGATTATAATATTCAATATTACCGCTTCCGTCTGAATTTAGATTAATGGTTTCTGTAATTTGGCAACTTGCAAAAGAAAGTAAGAACAAAACGGCTGATAGGTATTTCATTTTTTTTTTTTAAGATGCTAAGGTTCTGAGGGACTAAGATACTAAGTTTTTTAGTCATTGTGAGGGACGAAGCAATTGCATTAACAAAAGAAAATTTCATTCAAAATATTGAACTGACAACCCAAATGTGATTGCTTCGTTCCTCGCAATGACTCCTACTAAAACTTCTTGTGAAAACTAAAACTGCTCAATTAGCCCCGATAGAAGCGGTATCCTTTTTCTTGCTTCTTTAGCAAGAAAAAGATAAAGCGGATAGCGGGACAAAACGCCTCAAGAAACCATATTTTCTGCTTCAAATAAAAAACATTACTCTTTTCTAAAACTTTAGACTTTATGACTTTGCAACTTTGCGACTTAAAAACTATCTTTGCACACTTAAAAAAACAGAGCACAAATGGCATTATCAGAACAAGAAATCATTAGAAGAGAAAAACTTCAGAACTTACGCAACTTAGGAATCAATCCTTATCCGGCTAATCTTTTTCCTGTAAATCATACTTCGAAGCAGATAAAGGAGTCATTTGAAGAGGGTAAGAAGGTGATTGTTGCGGGACGTTTGATGAGTGTTCGTGATCAAGGTAAAGCTTGTTTTGCTGAATTACAGGACAGCGAAGGACGTATTCAATTGTACGTAAATCGTGATGTTTTGTGTGAAGGTGACGATAAAACTTTGTACAACCAAGTTTTCAAAAAATTAACCGATTTAGGTGATTTTATCGGAATTGAAGGTGAATTGTTTACTACACAAGTTGGCGCAAAATGTATTCGTGTGAGTGGTTTTACTTTCTTGAGCAAAACGTTGCGCCCGCTTCCGTTACCAAAAGTTGACGAAGAAGGAAATGTACACGATGCGTTTAACGATGCTGAATTACGTTACAGAATGCGTTATGTAGATTTAACTGTAAATCCACAAGTGAAAGAAACTTTCATTAAACGTACAAAGTTATTTAGCGCGATGCGTGGTTATTTTAACGATGCAGGATATCTTGAGGTTGATACTCCAGTTTTGCAGTCAATTCCTGGTGGTGCTTCGGCAAGACCGTTTATTACGCATCATAATTCGCTTGACATTCCGCTTTACATGCGTATTGCGAATGAGTTATACTTAAAAAGATTAATTGTTGGTGGATTTGAAGGTGTTTATGAGTTCTCTAGAAACTTCCGTAACGAAGGAATGGACAGAACGCATAATCCTGAGTTTACTGCAATGGAAATATATGTAGCTTACAAAGACTACAACTGGATGATGGAATTTGCAGAAGGCTTACTAGAGCATTGTGCAATTGCTGTTAATGGAACTAGTGAAGTTACTTTTGGCGAGCACAAAATCAACTTTAAAGCGCCTTACGCTCGTGTTACAATGACTGATTCTATCAAACATTTTACTGGTTTTGATATTTCTGGTAAAACTGAACAAGAATTGTTTGAAGCGGCACGCGGAATGGGAATCGAGGTTGATGAAACAATGGGTAAAGGAAAATTGATTGATGAAATTTTTGGAGCAAAATGTGAAGGAAATTATATTCAGCCAACTTTCATTACTGATTATCCTAAAGAAATGTCGCCCCTTTGTAAAGAGCACCGTGATAATCCAGATTTGACGGAGCGTTTTGAATTAATGGTTTGCGGAAAAGAAATCGCAAATGCTTATTCTGAATTGAATGACCCAATTGACCAAAGAGAGCGTTTTGAAGATCAAATGCGTTTGGCAGCAAAGGGTGATGACGAAGCAAACGGAATTATCGACGAAGATTTCTTAAGAGCGCTTGAGTACGGTATGCCTCCTACTTCTGGAATGGGAATTGGAATGGATCGTTTGATTATGTATTTGACAAATAATGCTTCTATTCAAGAGGTTTTATTGTTCCCTCAAATGCGTCCTGAGAAAAAACAAACAATTGAACTTTCTGATGAAGAAAAATTTATTGTTGATTTATTGAAAGGAAATGAAAATAGAATGGACTTAGGGCAACTTAAAATTACTGCTAACTTAAGCGGTAAAAAATGGGATGCTTCTATGAAAAATTTATCTAAACACGGTTTGACTAAAGTTGTTGTGGATGGTGAGTTTAAATTTGTGGAACTAGTTGGTTAAACTCCAAAGTTTTAAAATTCCAAATTCCAATCGGATTTTATGATATTTCAAACCCGACAGGTTTTTAAAAACCTGTCGGGTTTTTTATTTAAATTCGTAAATGAAATTATTAATTTAAAAGAAATAGATTTTAATGCCTTACTTGTTAATAGCACTTATAACAATAGCGCTCATTTGTTTTCAAATTTATTTTGAAAAAGTTATTGCGAAAAGAATTCCTTTAAAAAGAAAACAAAAAATTTTCAGTCTATTAAAAAATAGATTTAACGGATTAAAAGAAGACAACAATGGCTTTTTTGAATATCAGACAAACAATAAAAATATCTTATTCAAATTTATTACTGTTAGATCCAAAAACAGTTTTTCGAATAATCTTAGCGTTTATTACGACATCTCAAAGATTGAAGAAGACATTAAAAAATGCTGCAAAATTCATTTCTATTGCAATACTATTGACAATCGGGACTGGGTTAGAATGCCAGTCGAAGTATTCTTCGATTCTCTAAATAATTTAGCAAAAAATTCAGAAAAAACCGTTCGTAAAATAATTCTAGAAACTGACAGTTATATCACAGAAAAAAGATCAGAAAGAGATAAAAAAGCAACTAAACATTAAAACGAATACCGCTCCAATTTCTTTCCTTCAATATCTAAAACCTTAGTGTTTGGCACAGGAAAAGTCCCTCTAAATACTTCTGTAACGGATGGGTTTGACGGGTATTTTCCATTTTTCATGTCTATGAGATGAAATTTTTCTCCACTTCTCATTACAAGACCATAATAATTTTCTGTTGGCACTGTTGTTACTATAATTGGAAAAACAGTTACAGTAAAAGGATTAATTACGCTTCCATCATTATTTAAAATATAGCCTGAACAGCCTCCGCTTCCGCAGAAATAGGAATTAGAGAAACCAACGAAATATTCATTTTTTCCATCTTTATTTAAGTCAAAAGCTTCATAATAAAAGAATCGTTGCTCTTTAGTCATTACAGGTAAATCTTTCTTTAATAAAACCTGCAATTGTTTCCGAATCAGCTCAACGGCTTTGTCTGGTTTTGGCGGCGCTTCACTCAAATTTGCCGTTCCTCCCATAGTTTTTGAAAGCGTATCCTGAACAATGGTTTTTACAATATTTTTCGAATTGTCTTTATTTTGACAAGAGTAAAATGCCAAAATCGTTACTAGAATTAGAATTTTATTTTTCATAACCTGATAATTTAAATTCGTAATTGAATTAATTCGAAACCCGACAGGTTTTAAAAACCTGTCGGGTTTAAAAAGCAAAAGCTATACAAGTAAAGCTGCCTTATTTTCAATATCATTCTGTGTCAATAATGATTTAATATTATTGAATGTTACCAAGGCAATCTGCGTTAAAGCTTCGTTGGTAAAAAAGGCTTGATGCGCTGTAACCAAAACATTCGGAAAACTCATCAAGCGCTGGATTGCATCGTCTTGAATGATATCTGCAGAAAGATCTCTAAAGAAAAGCTTTTCCTCTTGCTCATAAACATCAATCCCTAAATAACCAATTTTTCCATCTTTCAAACCTTCAATTGCCGAAGCTGTCTCGATTAATCCGCCTCGACTGGTATTGATAATCATTACGCTATCTTTCATAAAAGAAATCGAAGTCGAATTAATGACATGCTTTGTCTGCTCATTTAAGGGACAATGAAGCGAAATAATATCGCTTGATTTGAAGATCTCCTCCAAACTCACAAAAGAGACGCCTTCATTTTTCATTTCTTCATTTTCGACAATATCATAAGCCAAAACTTTACAGCCAAATCCTAAAGCAATTTTAGAAAATGCTTTTCCAATATTTCCCGTCCCGATAATTCCGATTGTTTTTCCAAATAAATCGAAACCTAATAATCCGTTTAAAGAGAAATTTTGCTCACGAACTCTGTTATACGCTTTATGAGTTTTTCGGTTTAAAGTCAAAATCATTGCCATCGCATGTTCGGCAACTGCTTGTGGCGAATAAGCAGGAACTCGACAAACTTTTAGGTTGTAATTTTTAGCCGCTTCTAAATCGACATTATTAAATCCGGCACATCGCAACGCAATTATTTTCACTTTTTTCTCTGCTAATTGCTTAATCACGGTTTCGTTTACAATGTCATTGACAAACACACAAACAATTTCGCATTCTTCAATCAATACAGCCGTTTGTGGATTTAATTGTGTTTCAAAAAAATCCAATTGAAAACCAAAATCAGCATTGTATTTATTGAAAAAAGACTTGTCGTAAGGCTGCGTTGAAAAAAAAGCGATTTTATTTGATTTAGTATTTGTGTCCATGAGATTTTATCCTAAGGGTTGATTCATTAAAAATACGCAATTATTTCTATACTATAACTCTTATAAGAAACGTTTTAATAGATTATATATCAATTTGTTAAATAAAACATAATTCTTTTGAAGAAATTAAACCTAATTAATTTCAAAAAGTCTAATCGGTATAACAATTAAAAAAACTTAATCATGAAAAAACTATTTATCGCCGCTATGTTATTTGTTGGAGTAGCAACTTTTGCGCAAGACATGGCTCAAAAACCAGCTCGTGACCAAAAAGAAAGAATGACGCCTGAACAGCGTAATGAAAAACAACTACAAAAACTGACTTCTGAATTGACTTTAGATGCCAATCAGCAAGCGCAAGTAAAACAGCTTTTAGCTGACAGAAGCGCTAAAGCAGAAAAAATGAGAGAAGCCCGTCAAGCAAGTAAAGACAGTGGCACAAAACCAACTGCAGCTGAAAGAGAAGCTTTCAAAAAAGAAATGATTGCAGAAAGAGATGCAAATGATGCTAAAATGAAATCGATCTTGAATGCTGACCAATACACGAAATGGAAAAAAATTCAGGAAGAAAACAAAGACAAAGCAAGAGAAAAAATGAGAGAATACAGAAATGACAGCAACTAATTTGTTTTCATAAAAAAAGAGGCTTTTTAAAGCCTCTTTTTTGTTTTTATAACTCAATTATTTAATCGGATTTAAAATCAAATCAATTCGCTTGATACAATCTTCATAATGGTATTTTGTTTCTGTGTTTACTCCCGTTGCTTTTGCCGCTACAAGCGATTTTTTCAAAGCACTCAATTCACCGCGAACCAAAGCTCTAAGATCAGATTGCCCAACATTGTAATACACACCTCCCCTTTCTGTCGGCTTCATTTCTTCGGTCATCAAATACCCCATTCTGTCAATGTAGGCTCTTTGCAGATTTCTGCGGTAAATCGTCACATTTGATGCTGCAGCAGCTTCTTTCCAAATTCCTTTTCTTAAATCTTTAAAGAAGTCTAAAGCTTTGTAAGTATCGGCGCCTAGAATTTCGTTATCCATCAATCTTCCAATACGAGGAATACTCAACAAATTATTCAAATGTCTCACCTGAATATTTCTGAACGTTTCCGTATAACCAGCATAATCTGTGTTTTTCAAAGTATTGATGTTGACAATCCATGTTGGCGATGCAAAAGCATTTGCTTGAAGCCAATTCATTGCATCGATTTGTTTTGCTTTTGGAACTACTTCATAAACATTTCCAGGTTGATTTGGATTTTTTGTGTTTTCATAAACACCTCCAACATTGGTTACAACGTGACCAACATATCTTCCCCAAACATCCAACATTTCTTTGTATAATTCGCTTAAATCGTCATAATCATTCGTGACTTTGCTTGTCCATTCGCTTAAATGATTAGCCACATACTCCAGATTTTTCATTCCGTAAGTACTTGCTTTCATTGAATTATTTCCGACATCTTCTGTTTGTGAAGAAGGATCAAACGTACTGCTTTGTTTTCCAAATTTATAAATCGGGTTTCCAGCTTTGTCCAAAATCCATTTATCTAAAGTTGCTTTTTCAGCCTCAGGAGATTTTGCATTCGGAATCACTCTGTATCCCCAGTTCAACGCATAATGATCGTAAGCTCCCATTTTACGAATAAAACGAATATTTTGATCGCCAGGTTGTGCGATGTAATTATAACGCGCGTAATCCATTATACTTGGAGAAATACCATTTTCTTGTGTAAAAGGGCCGTTTCTATAACTTTCAACATCGTATGAAGAACTTGCTCCCATATTATGCGGAAAACCTAATGCATGCCCAACTTCGTGCGCAATTACCATTCGCATCATTTCGCCCATTTCTTCGTCGCTTGTCTGTAATGTTCTCGCTGACGGATTCGCTGCACCTGTTTCAAGCAAATATCTGTTTCTGTACGAACGCAAATGATTGTGATACCAAATAACATCACTCTCGATAATTTCGCCCGTTCTAGGGTCAGAAACGCTTGGCCCAACTGCATTTCGAGTTGTACTTGCTACATAACGGATCACAGAGTAACGGATATCTTCTGGACTAAAATCAGGATCTTCTTCTTTCGTTGGCGCATCTTTTGCAATAATGGCATTTTTAAATCCGGCAGTTTCAAAAGGTTTTTGCCATTCTTCGATTCCTTGTTTGATGTATTTTTTCAGTTTTTCAGGAGTTGCTGGATCTAAGTAATACACAATTGGCTTTATTGGCTCAACCAATTCTCCTCTCGCATAAGCTTCTGGATCTTTTGGCTCCAATCTCCAACGACGGATGTATGTTTTTAAATCTGATTTTAATTCGTTGCTGCCATAATCGTATTGACTAACCGTAAACCAACCCACGCGAGGATCGGCTAATCTTGGTTTCATTGGCACTTCTGGCAATAAAATCATCGATTGATTCATCTGAATGCTGATTGATTCCGATTCTTCTAACATTGATGGTTTTGAAGCATTGTAAGTCATGTCTTGAATGACTTCAATATTCATCGGAAAACTTTTAATTTTATTGATGAAACTTCTAGAATCATCCAATCCTTTTACTTTGTATGTGTCACGCATTTCCGCAGAAATTCCGCTGATTGCCTTGACATCCGTGCTGTAAAACTTCGTTACGTCGATCACCGTATTTGCAGAATCTTTACTGAAAGCAACGATATCAAAAGCAAACAATGTTGGTTCGTAATTGTTTGATTTAACCGAAATGCTGATTGGCAAAGTATCATTTGCAACCGAATTGTACGATTTTGATTTGATTAAGATTTTATCTTGAAAACGTTGCCAAACAACCAATTGCTCATTCGTTTCAGATCCAGCATTCACATAACCTCCACCTAAGTTTGAAGGTAGTTTTGCCAATCTGCTTACAAGTAGCATATCTTTATTTAAATATTTGTTTGGGATTTCGAAATAATATTTTTTGTCCACTTTGTGAACGGTGAAAAGTCCTTCATCAGAAACAGCATCTTTTGTGACTACTTTGCTGTATTCCTTAATCGTAGATTCTGATTTTTTTTCTGGAGGAGCAACCGGAGTTTCATCCTTTTTCTTTTTTGACTGGGCAAATTGATTTGCTGGCAATAGCATAAATGTAGCCATTGCAGATAAAATCAAAAATTTCTTCATTATTGCAGGTTTAATGGTTATTTGATAAACAAAAATAATTTTTGATTACAAAAACACAAGAAAACAACCCTTCATTAACTTTTTATTAACTACAAAATAAGGATAATAATCATAAAAAAGTCCGCTCTTTGTAAAAGGCGGACTTTCAATTTATTTTATTTTAATTTCCAAAATTAAAATGTTTTTGAAACTTTATCAATTGCGTTAATTGTAAAATCTAAATCTTCGTAAGTCAAGGCATCTGTAATAAACCATGTTTCATATGCTGATGGTGCAATGTAAACACCTTCCTGCAATAATCCGTGGAAGAATTTCTTGAAAGTTTCATTATCACCTTTTGCTGCAGTTTGAAAATCCGTAACTGGATTTGCATCAAAGTGAACTGAAATCATCGAACCTACTCTATTGATAGTAAAAACAACATTATTTGCTTTTAAAACTCTGTCAATTCCTGCTTCCAAATAAGCTGTTTTTTCTTCTAAACGAGTGAAAATTTCTCGATCTGAATCCAACGCTTTCAACATTGCCAATCCAGCCGCCATTGCCAACGGATTTCCAGATAATGTTCCTGCTTGATAAACTGGTCCAAGTGGTGCCAAATAATTCATGATTTCCTCGCGCGCTGCAAAGGCACCAACTGGCAATCCACCACCAATGACTTTTCCGAAAGTTACGATATCAGCATCAATACCATATAATTCCTGAACACCACCGCGAGCTAAGCGGAAACCTGTCATTACCTCATCAAAAATCAATAAAATTCCGTTTGCTGTACACAAATCTCTTAAACCTTGCAAAAAGCCTTCTTTAGGAACAATACATCCCATATTTCCTGCAACAGCTTCAATAATAATGGCTGCGATTTCGCCTTTATTAGCTTCAACAAGTGTTTTTACATTTTCTAAATCATTGTATTTTGCCAACAAAGTATCTTTTGCAGTTCCTTCTGTTACACCAGGGCTATTTGGAGAACCAAAAGTTACTGCCCCACTTCCTGCTTGAATCAAAAATGAATCAGAATGTCCGTGGTAGCAACCTGCAAATTTTACAATTTTGTCTCTCTTTGTAAAGCCACGAGCTAGACGAATCGCACTCATACAAGCCTCTGTACCTGAATTTACAAAACGAATTTTATCAATATTCGGAACCATAGAAACCGCCAAAGCCGCAATTTCTGTTTCCAATTCTGTCGGCATTCCAAATGAAGTTCCCAATTTTGCTTTTTCAACTACCGCTTCAACTACTGGCTGATACGCATGACCTAAAACCATTGGCCCCCAAGAGTTGATGTAATCAATTAATTTATTTCCATCTTCATCATACAAATAAGCGCCTTTAGCACTTTTTACAAAAATCGGAGTTCCGCCAACTGCTTTAAACGCTCTAACTGGTGAATTTACTCCTCCCGGAATTACTTTTTCTGCTTCAGCAAAAAGCTGACTACTTCTTTTATATAACATTTTTATTTTAGATTTCTTGATAATTGTTAATTATCAATTATAAATTGTAAATTATTTCACTTTCAATTTTTGCCCAATCGAAATGGCATTATCCGTCAAGTTATTTTTTTGCTTTAAATCATCAACTAGTAAATTGAATTTCTTTGAAATCGAATATAAAGTATCTCCTTTTTGAACTTCATACAAATTAGGATCGTTTGAATTCAAATTGATTTTCGGATCAGAACTTGCAACTGCAGACGGACTTTTTGCTGGAGTCGTTTTACTGATTGGCACATAATTTCGACCCGTAACCTGACAATCATATTGATGCAAATTGTAGCGCTCAATATAACTTATCAATTTATCCGGATAATTAGGATCTGTTGCATAACCGCAGGCTCTTAATCCTTTTGCCCAAGCTTTATAATCGTCTTTTTCGTAAGTAAATAATGTTTCATATCTCTTTTTTCCAACTAAAAACAATGCGTGATCTCTATACGATTCTGAAGCTTGCGGATATTTCCTAAAACATTCCTGAGCCGAATCATCGTCATGGCGAACACTTTCACCCAACCAATCTTTATGGCATTTTATTCCGAAATGGTTATTCGCTTCAAGCGCCAAATCTCCTTTTCCGGCACCAGATTCCAAAATTCCTTGCGCCAAAATAATACTGGCAGGAATTCCATAGGTTTTCATATTTCCCATTGCAATATCCTTAAATTGCAAAATATAATTATTGATTAAATCACTGGTTACAACTGTTTTTGAAGTCGACTGAATAACTTCAGTGGTATTATTTGTAGAAGGATAATTTTTACCAACTGGTTTAGCTGACGGACTTTTTTTAACCGAAGCCGTTCTGGCTTGAGTCGCTGCCGCTTTTTTAGTCGTCGCGATAACAGGCTTGCTAGAAGAGCAACTTGCTAAAGCTAATATTACGAGAAGTAATACAATTTTTTTAATCATTGATTTTGAGTATTGGTAATTTTTTCTGCTTCAACTTTATATTCATTCCGCTAATTCCCTGTAATCCGCCGGTGTGAATGAGTAAAATTTTTGAATGTGCAGGAAAATAATTTTTGCCTATTAAATCTATAACGCCAAAAACCATTTTTCCTGTATAAATTGGATCTAAAGGCACTTTGTTTTCTTCAAAAAAAGCATTAATAAATTCAATTAATTCTAAATTTATCTTGCCATATCCTCCAAAATGATAGTCAGAAATTAAATTCCAGTTATCTTTTTTTGCAAAAATACGAATTTCATCCTTTAGAAAGTCACCTTTTAAGGCTGGAAAACCTAAAATTTTCTGATTTGGCAATGCGCTATTTATTAATCCAGAAATCGTACCGCCGGTTCCAACAGCGCAACAAACATAATCAAAAACCGAATCTTCATCTGTTAAAATTTCTTCACACCCCTTTACAGCGAGGTCATTCGTACCGCCTTCAGGAACTAAATAAAAGTCACCAAATTTCGCTTTCAGTTTTTCAATAAATGGAATTTCGCTTTTCAAACGATACTCTTCTCGAGAAACAAACTCAAATTCCATTCCGTTTTCTTTAGCAAATTTCAGCGTCGGATTTTCCTCAATTTTATCAAAAAGTTCATCCCCGCGAATAATTCCAATAGTTTTAAATCCTTGCTCTTTCCCTGCAAAAGCTACTGCCGCAATATGATTCGAAAACGCACCGCCAAAAGTCAATAAAGTCGTTTTATTTTCGGCTTTCGCCTGAAGCAAATTATATTTCAGTTTTCTAAATTTATTCCCCGAAACAAAAGGATGAATGAGATCTTCGCGCTTAATGGTCAACGAAATGTCATTCGGAAATTGAATATTTATGAGCTGATTGAAAACTGTATTCATTTTTATAAGTTGAAAAGTCGAATGTCAAAAGTGACAATCATATTTTAAATATTGTTTAAGCCTAAAGCCTATTGCTTACTGCTTAAAGCTTAAAGCTTTTAAATAATTTAAAAACTGAAAAAAAGATCGGTTTTTTAAATAATTAGTATTGGTTTCATTTTGATAAGCTTCTCTTTCGAAACTAATATTTCGATAGGCCAAATCTTTATTTTTGTAGTGGATCAAGCGAATCAAAAATTCTAAAAAATACCAAATAAAAAAAGGCAAAACCAGCATTTCTAATTGTTGTCTCAAATGTATTTTTTCGTGATTGACAAATGTTGCATTGGTTCTATCAAAATCATATTTAACCAAGATAAACGGGAATAAAGCCATTCCACGATACCCTTTCGGAATTAAATATTTAGCAACAATCAAAAACATTGGTTGTAAAATTTATAAATTTGTAGCTATAAAATTATTTGATTTCATTAAAATCTCAATCAAATAGTTATTTTTGATTTTTTTAAAGAAACAAAGCAAGAACCCAAAGCAGATTTATGAACGAGCAAAGTAATGAAAATAAATTAATCGAAGGCGAAGATTTTTACTATACGCCCGAAGGTTATAAATGCTTTACCGAAAAACACCACCTAAAACGTGGTTATTGCTGTAAAAGTGGTTGCCGTCATTGTCCGTATGGTTTCGACAAAAGAACAGGAGAAATACGCAAACGCTCTAATTAGGAAATGTGTCAATTTGAAAATTAGAAAATTTAGGTAAAATTAAATCCCAAATTTAAAATTCCAAATCCCAATCTAAAATCTAAAATCAACAATCTAAAATTATAAAATGGATATTCACTCAAGAAAATTTAGGATTAAAATCCACAAATCCTATCACAGGTCGGATATCCGCTATCCCTAGTTTTTTAATTAGAAAATGTGGCAATAAGGCAATGTGATAATTTGGCAATTTGAAAATTAGACAATTGTCAATCTTATTTGATTAATGTTTGACCAACATTTCATCTTTTCCAAAGATTTGAAAATGCTCCGTTTGGAGCAAAATATTGGTAGAATTATTCAACGCCCTTCCTATTTACGTCCCATCGGGACGACATAGTTAAAAAAACAAAAATTAATCTGTTGTTAATCTAACAAGGCTACTTTAGCAACTTAGTAGCTTAGAATCTCAGCAACTCAGCAACTTAAAAAAATGACTTTCAAAGAACAAATACAACAAGGAATTCCTTCAATATTACCTCCAAAGGCGATTTACGATCCAGCAATTAATCATGCTCCGAAACGAAAAGAGATTCTTTCGGCAGAAGAAAAAAAATTGGCTTTAAAAAATGCTTTGCGTTATTTCGAGTCAAAACATCACGCCGAATTAATTCAAGAATTTTCAGAAGAATTAGAAACGTACGGTCGTATTTACATGTACCGTTTTCGTCCAGATTACAGAATGTACGCGCGTCCAATTGAGGAATATCCAGGAAAATCTTTGCAGGCAAAAGCCATTATGCACATGATTCAGAATAATTTGGATTATGCTGTGGCGCAACATCCGCATGAATTGATTACATATGGCGGAAATGGAGCTGTTTTCCAAAACTGGGCACAATATTTATTGACAATGCAATATTTGTCTGAAATGACAGATGAGCAAACTTTAACGATGTATTCTGGACACCCGATGGGATTATTCCCTTCGCATTCTGAAGCACCAAGAGTAGTCGTGACAAACGGAATGGTAATCCCGAATTATTCAAAACCGGATGATTGGGAAAAAATGAATGCTTTAGGCGTTTCGCAATACGGCCAAATGACCGCTGGAAGTTATATGTATATTGGTCCGCAAGGAATTGTACATGGAACTACAATTACCGTTTTGAATGGTTTCAGAAAAATAAAACAAAATCCTGAAGGAAGTTTATTCGTAACTTCTGGATTGGGTGGCATGTCGGGCGCACAGCCAAAAGCCGGAAATATTGCGGGTTGTATTACGGTTTGTGCCGAAGTAAATCCGAAAATCACTAAAATCCGCCACGAACAAGGTTGGATTAATGAAATAGTCACTTCGACTGAGGAATTGGTTAAAAGAGTCGCTTTGGCGAAAGCCAATAAAGAAACGGTTTCGATTGCTTATTTAGGAAATGTAGTTGACGTTTGGGAATGTTTCGACAAAGAAAACATCAAAATTGATTTAGGTTCAGACCAAACTTCGCTTCACAATCCTTGGGCTGGAGGTTATTATCCAGTCGGAATTTCTTTTGAAGAGGCAAACGAAATGATGGCAAACAATCCGGAATTATTCAAAGAAAAAGTTCAGGAATCGTTGCGCAGACAAGCTTTGGCAATCAACAAACATACCGCAAAAGGAACATACTTTTTTGATTACGGAAATGCCTTTTTATTAGAAGCTTCACGCGCAGGTGCAGATGTTATGGCTGAAAATAATATTGATTTCAGATATCCAAGTTATGTTCAGGATATTATGGGACCAATGTGTTTTGATTACGGTTTTGGACCTTTCAGATGGGTTTGCACTTCTGGAAAACCTGAAGATTTGCAGAAAACGGATGCGATTGCTTCTCAAATTTTAGAAGAAATGGCAAAAACAGCTCCAAATGAAATTCAGCAACAAATGCAGGATAACATCAAATGGATTAAAGGTGCGAAGGAAAACAAACTTGTAGTTGGTTCCCAAGCTCGTATTTTATATGCTGACGCAGAAGGAAGAATCAAAATTGCCGAAGCGTTTAACCAAGCGATAGCAAAAGGCGAAATTGGCGCTGTGGTTTTAGGGCGCGATCATCACGACGTTTCTGGAACTGATTCGCCTTATAGAGAAACGTCAAACATTTATGACGGATCTCGTTTTACGGCCGATATGGCAATTCATAACGTAATTGGAGACAGCTTTAGAGGCGCAACTTGGGTATCAATTCACAATGGCGGTGGCGTTGGCTGGGGAGAGGTTATAAACGGCGGATTTGGTATGGTTCTTGATGGTTCTAAAGAGGCCTCAAAGCGTTTAGCATCAATGCTTTTTTGGGATGTCAACAACGGAATTTCAAGAAGAAGCTGGGCCCGAAACGACGAAGCTATTTTTGCCATAAAAAGAGCAATGCAAGTCGAGCCTTTACTAAAAGTAACTTTGCCAAACATAGTTGACGAAAGCTTACTTTAAGCCAAAGCATTCTTATACAGCAAAATAAGAACATTAAATATTAAACATATGAAAGCATTAAAATTAATTCCGATTCTTTTACTTTTAGTACTTGCCTCATGCGATTCGGTAAGCGCTTATTCTGACTATGACAAAACGGTCGACTTTACGCCTTATAAAACGTACGCTTTTTTTAAGCCCGGAATTGATAAGGTCGAAATTTCTGATTTGGATAAAAAACGAATTCTAAAAGCAATAGAAGTTCAAATGGAGGCCAAAGGGTTTACCAAAAGTGAAAACCCTGATTTGCTAGTTAACATTTTTACCAAATCCAAAGAACAAGTTGATGTTAATCAATATTACGCTGGATGGGGCTACGGTTACGGATACGGATGGGGTTACGGATGGAATCCTTATATGTACGGAGGAACCTCAGTTACAAGATACACTGAAGGAACATTGTTTATCGATTTAATTGATGCTAAGAAAAAAGAAATGATTTGGCAAGGCCAAGGAATTGGTACTTTATACAAAGGCATTGATAAAAAAGATGCTAGAATTACTGAATTTGTAACCAAAATTATGGCACAGTATCCGCCTGTAAAAAAATAATTAAGTACATTTGCTATTCAATCAGCTAAAAAATGACAAACTTTAATAACATTAGTATCGCTATTATTAGCATTATTGCAATTCAGCAGTAATGGCGAGGTGTTATATAAATTTGCAAAATATAATTTATGAAAACCTCCCAATTGGGAGGTTTTTTATTTTAAAATCGCCACAAATTACACAAATTCGCACGAATTAATTTCTTTAAAAAATTAGTGCAAATTCGCACAATTAATGGCAAAAAAACTAAAACAATGGATCTATTTAACGAAGTACTTAACGCAAAAAAGCAACTTGAAACTGTAGTTGCGGCAACACCTTTAACGCAAAATTTAAATCTTTCAGATGAATTCAAATCGACTATTTTATTAAAAAGAGAAGATTTGCAAATTGTGCGGTCGTACAAAATCAGAGGTGCTTACAACAAGATTTCTTCATTAAATGAAAAAGAAAAAGCAAACGGAATTGTATGCGCCAGTGCTGGAAATCATGCGCAAGGTGTTGCCTATTCCTGCAATCTTTTAAAGATTCAAGGCAAGATTTATATGCCGAAAACGACTCCAAAACAAAAAGTAAAACAAGTTCAATTATTCGGAAAATCATTTGTGGAGATTGTTCTGACTGGAGATACTTTTGATGATGCTTATGCTTCAGCAACTGCAGATGCTATTAAAAACCACAAAACTTTCATACATCCTTTTGACGATGAAAAAGTAATTGCCGGACAAGGAACTGTTGGTTTGGAAATTTTAGAAAGTTTTAAAGAACCTATTGATTATGTTTTTGTTCCAATTGGCGGCGGCGGATTGGCTTCGGGCTTATCAGAAGTCTTTAAACATTTAAGTCCGAATACAAAAATCATTGGCGTTGAGCCAAAAGGTGCGCCTTCGATGAAAACTTCTATTGAAGAAAATAAAAATACAGCATTAAAAACAATCGACAAATTTGTGGATGGTGCCGCAGTAAAACAAGTTGGCGACAAAACCTTTGATATCTGTCGCTATAATTTAGAAGACATTATCTTAGTTCCCGAAGGAAAAGTTTGCACGACAATTTTGCGTTTGTACAATGAAGAAGCAATGGTTGTGGAACCTGCAGGAGCTTTGACAATTGCAGCTTTGGATTTTTATGCCGATAAAATAAAAAACAAAACTGTAGTTTGCATTGTCAGCGGAAGCAATAACGACATTGAAAGAACTGCCGAAATCAAGGAACGTTCTTTGCTTTACGAAGGTTTGATGCATTATTTCATGATTCAGTTTCCGCAACGTCCCGGAGCTTTAAAAGAATTTGTAAATAATATTCTTGGTCCAGATGACGACATTACTTATTTTCAATTTGCGAAGAAAAACAGCCGTGAAGTAGGTTCTGTAGTAGTTGGTTTGGAATTAAAAAACAAAAATGATATCATGCCTATTAAACTGAAAATGACTCAAAACGGATTTGAATTTCAATATTTAAACGACAATCAAGATTTGTTCACACAATTGATTGGATAAAACAAAAAGGCTGTCTATTAACCGTAGACAGCCTCTTAAAATCAAATATAAAATTACTAATTGAATTCTAGATTTGTAATTTATTGCTTCAATACTTTTTTAGAATAAGCGCCTTTACTATCGTTTACTCTCACCACATAAATTCCTTTTGGCAATCTTGAAATTTCAATTTCAGCTTGTCTTCCTTCGAAATTCATATTTTTCTTTAAAACACTTTGTCCTTCAAGCGAGAATATTTCGACATCGGCACTTCCGGTATGATTTGTATCAATTTTTAAATAATCATTTGACGAATTAATAAAAATCACCATATCATTTGGATTTTCTTCTTCTGCTGGAACGGTTTGCACCAAAGCTTTTTTAGCTGTAGATTCAACCTGAACAAATTGCCATTGCTGATTTAATCCGCCTGTATAATCCCATACTTGAATATTAGCTCCATTTGCTGTAGAAACATTTTCAACATCAAGAGATTTGCCCGTATTGACATTGGTAATTTTATAATATCCACCACTCAAACTGGCAACTGTCCACTTAAATTCATTAGAATTAGCAAAAGTTCTTTGTTGCACTTTTAATCCGTTTGCTGTTCCGTTATTTTCAACAGCCAAATACATTCCAGTTGATTTTACAATAATGTAATAATTGCCGCTTCCGTCAGAAACAAATTTCCATCTTTGGTTGCTTCCACCGCCATTCGTAACATCGTATTGCTGAATTCTTCCGCCGCTACTTGTCGAATTATCGGCAACATCTAAACCTTTGTTGCTATTTCTTGAAATAATATTGTAATATCCCGGAAATCCAGTAGTTGACGCATTTACTGTAATAGCACTTGTCGCCGTTTTAGCTCCATCAACTGTTGTAACGGTAATTGTAGCTGTTCCTGCAGCAACGCCAGTAACTAATCCGCTTGAGTTTACCGATGCTACTGAAGTGTTGCTTGAACTCCAATTTACTGCAGTATTTGTTGCATTACTTGGCGAAACTGTTGCCGTTAACTGCTGTGTTTGTCCTGCAGTAATTGTTGCCGAAGTCGGGCTAACGCTTACTCCTGTTACAGCAACCGAACCTCCTGTTCCCCAAGTAAAAGTAACTGCTGATGATCCAGGAACTGCGTAATTAAATGCTGATGATCCAGAAACCACTTTTATCGTATTTGACGATCCCGAAGTATTGTAAAGAACTAAGGCGATAGAACCATCAGGATTTTTAAATCCAGCTGATACAATACTTCCGCTTGTGCTTGAAGAACTAATTCGTACTGCACCTGGTTTTACATATTTAGAGATTTGGCCAATAATATAGTATGCAACATTTTTGGTGTAACTTGTACTATTATTTACAGTAATAGCTCCTAAACAACTATTGCAACCGCCTGGAGTGTGCGGCCCCATGCTTGAATTATTTGCTGCATTCCATTCTAAAACTGTTTTCGACCAATTCGTTGTACTTCCAATTACTACATTTTGCATGTGCCAGCCAAAATCACCACTGAAACTTCCTCCAGAACCTGTGTATTGTTCTGTAAAATAGACGTTTTTATTGGTTTGCGTTTTTACCGTTGACATTGCAGAAATATTTCCTAAATACAAGTGAAATGCAGCGCCATCAACATAACTGCTATTGTTCAAAACATCAATTGGATAGGCTGTATTGTCACAATTGTGATCAAAAGCAATAATTTTAACGCCTCCATATCCAGCAGCAGCCAGTTGAGGGCCAAGTTGTTGATTAATGAAATTCTTTTGCTCCGTAGAATTCATTAGCATACTTGGCTCGTTGTTTGGATTTTCAGGTTCGTTTTGTGGCGTGATTGCCCAAATCGAAATTCCTTGAGCTTGCATAGCCTGAAGGTATTTTACAAAATATTTGGCGTAAGCCGCATAATATTGTGTCTGTAAACTTCCACCAACCCAAGAACCATTGGTTTTCATCCATCGCGGTGCAGTCCATGGTGTCGCCAATATCTTAATGTTTGGATTAATCAACTGAATCTTTTTGATAATCGGAATCAAATACGTTAAATCTGGTCCGTTTAAGCTAAAATTATTCATATTAGTATCTCCTGAAGTCTCGTTGTAACTATAAGAAGAACTGCTTAAATCTGAAGCTGCAATACTAATACGAATTACACTGGCGTTTAAACCTGTAGTTGGATTATACAAATCATTCAACAATTGGTTTTGTTGTGTTGCTGCCATGCCGCTTATCACTTCGGCACTACCTTCAGTAAGCGTATAACCAAAACCGTCCATGGTTTGATAGGTTGTTCCTGTATTTACTGTAACTGTAGAAGGATTTGTTCCTGAGTTTGTTCCAAAGCTTACTGTTGCTTGTTGTTGCAGTAATTTCGTTTGATCGCCTGATGTTATATAAGGCGTAACCGTCTGAGCGTTAATTTTTGTAATAAGTAAAAACAGCATCATAATACATAATGCTTTTGTTAGTACTCGATTTGTAGGTTTTTGAGTAGTTTTGTGCATTTTTTTTGGTTTTTTGTTAATTAAATTTTTCTTATTTATTAAGCATAATTTTATTAAATCAAATCAATATTATGTTAATTTTAAAGAATTTCATATTATTTTAACTTTACAAATACACATCAAATTAAAAATTTGCCTTAACAAAAACTTATCTATATTTTTTACAATTAATTGATTTACAGTATTTTAAAACATACAGAAGAAGCAAAATCTTACTTTTCAAAAAATCTTACAAATAATGCATTAATTACCTATAAATTAAATGGTGAAAATTCCCATAATTATCAAAAATTCTCAATCAGAAATTGGGTTTAAATGATAAATATCATAGAAATATGATGAAGTTAAATCGTATTTTTGCATATATATTTCAGAAACAAAAACATGGAACCTCTTAAAGATATTTCAACTTTAGAAGATATAAAACAAATGGTTAACAGCTTTTACGAAAGTGTTCGTAAAGATGAGCTTATAGGCCCCATTTTCAACGAGAAACTTCAAGATCGATGGGAACCGCATTTACAAAAAATGTACGGTTTCTGGCAAACCATCTTATTTGATGTTCGCGCTTATTCTGGAACTCCGTTTCCTCCACACAAACAATTACCTGTCGACAAAACTCATTTTGACCGTTGGATTGAACTTTTCAACACTTCAATTGATGCGCAATTTGCAGGCCCAATAACTGAAGAAGCAAAAATGCGTGCCACCAATATGGCTTTTATGTTCAATCATAAAATTGAATACTTCAGAAATGCGGAGAATGAATTGAGAAATTTAATCAAAAAATCCTAAAAGTAAATTTTAGAAATTGATGAGGTTATTATTTTTTAAATAAATTTGATTGAGTAAAGTCCCCTTAACTGAATCAAAAACCTACTTAATGTTTTATTATGAAAAAAATAATACTGCTTTTTATAATTTGCTTCTCATTTTTCAATACCGTTCAAGCTCAAACAGCTCCAATATCAAATTTATACAAAGGAACTGTCGATGGAAAAACTCCAATAACTGTTTACATCAAAACAGAAGAAAATCCATGTACTGCTGACTTAATTTTCACGTCGATGTACCGCTACAATAAATCTAAAAACTGGATTCAGCTCAACATTACACAAAATAGAAAAGCTGAAAATGAATTTATCATGGTAGAACAGGATTTTAGCGGTGTCCTAATTTTAAAGAAAACCGGAAATACTTTTTCAGGATTATGGATCAGCCCCGATGCTAAAAAACAATTAAAAGTGGATTTGAAAGAAGCAACAATGACCAAAAAAGAACTGGATAACTTTGAAAAAACAATGGAAAAAGTCAATTATGAGAATAATGACTGCTAAAATTCATTTTTCAATCAAGTCAAAAAATCTA
This sequence comes from Flavobacterium mesophilum, assembly GCF_039581405.1. Classification (NCBI taxonomy): domain Bacteria; kingdom Pseudomonadati; phylum Bacteroidota; class Flavobacteriia; order Flavobacteriales; family Flavobacteriaceae; genus Flavobacterium; species Flavobacterium mesophilum. The sequence goes on from NZ_JBCPXZ010000005.1 coordinate 109,547, forward strand.
TAAAAACGCAATAAAATACACTTTCGAATAAAAATTTTGTGATGAATAGCAGAAAATAGCGGTCGAAATTCGTAATTTTACATTCTAATCTACAACGTTTTCGAAATGAATGCATCTATAGAAACAAATCCGTTATTGGATCGATTGCCTAAACATTTAAAGCAATTTATTAAGCCTCAGGATTATAGCGATTACACACCTATTAATCAAGCGGTTTGGCGCTATGTGATGCGTAAAAATGTAGATTATCTTTCAAAAGTTGCACATCACTCTTATTTAGATGGTTTACGCAAAACAGGAATCGAAATCGACTCTATTCCGAGTATGTATGGAATGAACCGAATTCTGACTGAAATTGGTTGGGCTGCGGTTGCCGTTGACGGATTTATTCCGCCAAATGCTTTTATGGAATTCCAAGCTTACAATGTTTTGGTTATCGCTTCGGATATCCGACAATTAGAACATATTGAATATACTCCAGCTCCAGATATTATTCACGAAGGTGCCGGCCACGCTCCTATTATTGCCAATCCAGAATATGCTGAATATTTAAGACGTTTTGGTGAAATTGGCTGTAAAGCAATTTCTTCGCATAAAGATTATCAAATGTATGAAGCGATTCGATTGCTTTCGATTTTGAAAGAAGCCGAAGATACACCTCAAGAAAAAATCGACGAAGCCGAAAAAGCCGTTGCAGATTTGCAAAACAATATGGGCGAATTATCTGAAATGGCTCAAATTCGTAATTTACATTGGTGGACAGTAGAATACGGTTTGATTGGAACAGTCGAAAATCCAAAAATTTACGGTGCAGGATTGCTTTCTTCAATTGGTGAAAGTGCACATTGTATGACCGATAATGTGAAGAAAATCCCTTATGATATTTCGGCAGCGAATCAAAATTTTGATATTACGCAATTACAACCTCAATTGTATGTAACACCAACTTTCTCCTATCTAAGTTTGATTTTGGAAGAATTTGCAAACAAAATGGCTTTGCGTACGGGCGGTTTATCTGGAATTCAAAAATTGATTCAGTCAAATGCTTTAGGAACAATTGAATTGAGTACAGGGTTGCAGATCTCTGGCGTTTTTACAAATGTAATTGAAGAGGAAGGAAAACCTGTTTACATTCAAACCACTGGAAAAACGGCTTTATCGTACCGAGAAAAAGAATTAGTTGGCCACGGAACTTTAACACATCCACATGGATTTGGAAGTCCGATTGGAAAATTAAAAGGCTTCAATTTAGCGATTGAAGATATGAGTCCGAAGGACTTGCAGGCTTATAGTATTGTTGAAAATGAGACGGTAAAATTAGAGTTTGAAGGCAATATTATTGTTGAAGGCGAAATCATTACAGGTTCTAGAAATTTACACGGAGAAATCATTTTAATCAGTTTCAAAAATTGCACGGTAACGCATGGCGAAACTATTTTGTTTCAGCCAGAATGGGGAAATTACGATATGGCAATTGGTAAAAAAGTGGTTTCTGCTTTTTCTGGCCCAGCCGATGTGAATAGTTTTGATTTGATCAATATTGTTCCTTCAACAAAAACAATTAAAGCAAAACATACGGACGAACGTGATGAATTGGAAATTTTGTACGCTACAGTTCGAAACATAAGAAATAATAAAGAATCAAAATCTGAACTTCAGTCTATATTTAATACATTAAAAAACAATCATCCAAACGATTGGCTTTTAGCCGTTGAAATTACTGAGCTTTTGAAAGATTCAAATGAAAAACAGCTTTTACAAGAAGTATTAGTTTACTTGGATCAATTGAAAGAAAAACGCCCAGAAGTGGCACATTTGATTTCTGGTGGATTGGATTTGATTTTTGATAGCTCTCTGCCACAAAGACACTAAGACACAAAGTTTTTTTGTTTTAGTTACTAAGTTAGTTGCCTCCTGCTTTAGCTGGAGGAAAAATATAAAGCTAAGTTGAGGCTTTAGCCAAAAAATATGTTTGGCTAAAGCCTTTTTCTTTTTATTGATAAATACCTCCAGCTAAAGCAGGAGGCTATTAATTGAAATGAGAAAAACCACTGAAATTTTGTTACTTTGTAGCTTTGTAGCTTTGACTAAAATCAAAGTTTCAAGTCTTCACTAAAATCTTTATCCGATTCAATCGTTTTTCCATCATACTGTAATTTCCAACCCATTGAATTTGTCATGATTAAAATCTTAGACAATTCACTAATTAATCGGTTTTCAGCATTGGTTTTTAAGGTAGATTTTTCGATTTTTTTCGCCAGATTTGCTTTTACTGATTTGTTGATTTTATTATAATCATCACCCGTAAACGGATTCAGTTTACTTTGTTCAACGTCGTAAAATTGAATATCAGGATTGATCGTAATCTCTTCTTTTGGAATATTTAAAATCGTGATGGTTTTGTTTTTTTCGTCAATATCATATTTCATTTTGTGCAAATCGTACGCCACTGTCACATTTGCATTTACGACCACAAGCGCTTTCTTTTCGAAAGAAATCATGTCCATGAAATATTTCTGCTGATTTTTATACGTAATGACTTCTGAAAAATGTCCTTCGGTGACCACCAATTTTCCAACATTAAGAATCTGTTGCTGAATCAAATTGGTATTATAATCAATAGTAGAATCATCGTCTTTTTTGAATTCGCAATATTTGAAAGCCAGAACAATGACTAAAACAATAACTCCAACACCGATAATTCTTTTGACTAAGTTTTGCATTCTAATAAAATGTTTAGACGAATTTACTTCTTTTTTTGCTTTTTTTCGCCACGAAAATTTTCTTTTGCCACGAATTTCACTAATTTCACTAATTACACTAATTATTGTAATACTAAAATCTGAATTCGATTTAATTTGTGAATTGAAAATAACTACAAAATAAAATTCGTGCCAATTCGTGTAATTCGCGGCAAAAACTTTTAAAAAGGATAACCAATAGCAATATTCAGAATTAGGTTTTCTTTTCGCCATGGACCGTTTCCAAAATCGATGTCTTTAATCACCCACCTTTCTCCTTCGGGCAAATAGGGTTTTCTTAGAGGAAAAGCCAAATCGGTTCTGAGAATAAAAAACGAAACATCAAAACGCAATCCGACTCCGGCTCCGACTGCAATTTCTTTCATAAAATCTTTAGAAAATTCTGCTCCAGGTTTATTTGGATCGGCATTCATAAGCCAAATATTTCCGGCATCGATAAACGCAGCGCCTCGCACAATACTAAAAAGTTTAGCGCGATATTCGGTACTGAATTCCAATTTCAAATCTCCTGATTGATCTGGCAGATAATCATTTGTCGTTGGTGCATTATAATAACTTCCCGGCCCGATTGATCTTGCCCTAAAAGCTCTAATACTGTTTGTTCCTCCAACAACAAATTGTTTCGAAGTGGGTAAAACACTCGAATTTCCATACGGAATTCCGGCTCCAACAATAATTCGGCTCGCCAATTCACTTTCTTTTCCCAATTTTAAATAATGCCTGAAATCACCTCTTATTTTCGCATATTGGCTAAACGGAACATCGAAAATTTTAATGGTATCATTTTTCTTCACGTTTGCACCTGTAATCAAACCGGTTACGTTTCCTGCCAAATCCAATTCTCCATTAAAGTAAAACGTATTTTTTTTACGTTTTTGCATCGTATTTGTGTACGTGTAGTTATATGTCGGCCCAAAAATTAATTGTTTCTCAATTATTTTTCCTAAAGAAGGATCTTCTAAAATATCATCACGATATTCCTGTGTTACGTGATTCGGACTTACATAAGTAATATCAAATACGTTCAATTGATGTTCTTTACGAACGTTTTCTTTCCACAAATAACCAAATGAAGTTTTAAACGAATTCAAAGCATACAATTGTGTTCTATTCTGAAATTCATAACGAAGTGTTGCTTTGGTTCTTGGCACATATTCGCTTGAACCTTCAATATGAAATGGCGTAATAAATCTCGGCCAAGTCAAACTGGTTTCCGTTCCTAATTTGTAGATATTCTTGCCTTTGTTTACACCTGCAAGCTGAAAATCGGCACCACCAAAAACAGAAACTGTCAGCAGTTCAGCACCGCGGAATAAATTTCGATTGTTCCAATTCACATTAAGTTCTGTTCCTGTATAACTAGCCGAATTTGTTTTTCCCAAAACCTCAACTCGTATAAATTTCTTGGGCAAAAGCGTCAAATAATAATACGAATCCAACGCATTTTTTATGCTATCAGAAGTTCGAAATTCATTTTTCACAAAACTAAAAGTTCCTAGATTTACAAATCGGTTTAAGGTCAAATTATGATCTTTTCGATTGTATAAATCTCCTTTTTTAAAATAAATGGTTCTATCAAAAACCCTTGGTTTAAAAGTATCTGCGGTATCGAGAATCGTAAAATCCTTGTACTGGACAATATCTTCTGGTTTGTATTTTACGCTGTCCTTTGAAATCGAGAAATTCGGATAAACGAAAATTTTGTCGATTTTATAAGCTGTAAGTGCTTTTGGTGGCGCATCATCTTTTATTACCAATCTGATTTTTACTTCATGATCACCTTTACTGCTATCTACTTTTGCTAAAATATAATCGGGATTGAAATAGTAATAACCTTTTTCTTTTAATCGGGCATCGATTCGTTCTCTTTCGGCTTTTATAACATCCAAATCATACGGATTTCCAACTTTCAACAAACTTCTTCGGCTTGATCTTCCAATAATTCTTGACATTGCCAATGAATCATCCGGAAAAGTCACACTTTTAATAATGTATTGTTTTTTCGGAACAACAATATATTCTGCTGTTGCTCGTCTATTTCTAACTGTTGAATCGGCACTAACTCTTGTTTTGAAATAGCCTTTATTTTCGGTAAAATTTCTTAAAACTGAGGCATTATAATCCAAATCAACTTTGCTAAAAAGCACAGGTTCCTCACCTACTTTTGTTCGAAGCCAATATCGAAATCCTTTATCTTTTTTCGGTTGTCCGGCAATATTATAAATCCATAATTTCGGGCGAAGACCCAAAAACTGTTTGTTAGGTTTTGGCCGAAGTAATCCTTCCAATTCATTTTCTAATGCTTTTCGGTCTTTCTTTTTTATAATGGAATCTTTTATTTTTACAGATGCTCCCGTATAAAGCAAATCGCCTTCGGGCAAATACTTGGTGTTGCTACATCCAAAAACAAAAAATAAGGACAGCGTAATAAAATATTTTATATATCTGTTTTTCATATTATTATGTTTTTATCTCAGTGCCTTTAATTTGATTATCCTCTTCTTTGATTCCCTTTTCCTTGTTCTCCTTTTCTTTTTGTTTTTGTCGTTCTTTGCGCAGTTTCTCTTCTCTAATCATTTCTTTTTCTGCCTCAGTACGATGAAAAAGTTCGCGGAATTTATTATAGCTCATCGTGATAATAAAGGCAACTCCGGTTTCGATAACTTGACCTTCAACCGCAACTTGATATTCATTTTTTCGATACGCACGAAGCATATAACGACCATCTTTTGTTAACTGATAATCCAAAGCAACATCGCCCGCAATATTGGTACTTTGCTCGTTAGCGCGTTCTTGACCTTCGACTGCAAAACTGCTTCCAACGGTAACTTTCAAACGATCGTCTAGAAGTTTTTTAGAAACCCCGACATTCAAATCGGTTCTGTTTTCCATCGTTCCAGTGGTGTAATCTTCTGTAGATTCCAAATCAAATTCTAGTTGGACACCACTGATCAGTTCGCCAGCAAAATCATTTAATTGTTGCGAAAGAATCTTGCTCACACTTTGTCTCGCCAAAGTCTCTGCGCTTGTTCCGCCACTTTCGCTCGCAAACGGATTTTCGCCAATAAATCGGTTTAATAATAAAAGTGCAAAAACCTGTTTGTTCATTTCGGCCGGCTCCTGTCTCAATTGCTCCAATTTTGTACGAGACATATCTACAACATCAGAAGAAACTCCATAATTCCCTTCTGGAAGCACAATATCGAAGGTGATTTCTGGCTTTAATAATTCGCCATTCATTTTTAGATGCGTCTCAAACGGTAATTTTTGTTTAAATATATTTTTTTCTGTCTGAGTTCTGTCACCTAATTGATTTCCAAGCAAATCTATTGGCGCGGTGTTCACTTTATAAATTGCCGTAATATCCAAAGTCGCCATTGTTGGTTCGCCGTTCCAGGTAATCGAACTTCCTTTTTGAATGTTGAATTTTCTTCGGATCATGTTGAAATTCATTTCATATGCACCATCTGAAAATTCATATTTACCCGTCAAAGTTGTTTTTCCTGAAGGATCGATTCCTCCTGTCAATTGCGCTTCACCTTTCAGATTCAAATAATCGCCGTTTCCTTTATCTATAATCAGTGTCAATTCTGCTTCTTTATCAATCGAAATATCAACGCTTACGTCCATTCCTATTAATTCTGATTGATTCAGTTTTTGCTTTATTTCTGCTGTTTGTCGCAAATATTGATTGTCTTCATCAACAAATTCCACAATTCCTTCTCTATCTGCAATTGAAGGATCTGATTGCGGTAAAACAACTGTAAATTTGGTTTCTTTATTTAGTTTGATATTTCCGCCAATTACAGGATTTTCAAGCGTTCCGTTTACGTTTAATTTGGCATCCAAAAACAAATCACCGTAGAACAAATCATTGTCGGTTGCTTTTGAATGAATTGCTCTAAAATCTTCAGCAACAATTGTTAGTCCGAAATTATATTTGATAAAATCTGGCGATTGAATTGTTCCGTCGAGCGATAATTCGTTGTCATTTTCATCTTGAAGCGTAAATTTATCGAATGTGATTGTGCCTTCATTAAAAGTGATTTTTTCCTGATCTGTAGTAAAATACGAATTCAACTGCGTCACTCTAAAACCAGCATCGTTAAAATTCAATTCGCCATTAATTTTTGGAGCAGAAGTTGTTCCTTGAATTTTGAAATTTCCTGACAAATAGCCTTTTCCGTCAGAAATATTGTCCATGCTGAAACCTTGAATACTTTTGATATTCAATTTATTTATTGCGACATCAAAATCGAAAGTTCCTGCATCAATCGCATAATCTCCCGTCAAATTCACATCATTTCCTTCATCGCTCAACTGCACATTTGCATTCAAAATATTAGCCGTTTTATTGTCTACTTTTATTTCGATATCACCAACTTTATCGCCTTTAAAAGCGAAATCATCTACTTTTAAATCCGATGTAAAAGTGGGTTTTGTCATGACATTTTCGACCACTGCATTTCCGTTAATCAAACCTTGCATCAACAATTTGTCTTTTTTGACAATGTTCATGATAGTTTCAATTTTGAAATTCACGAAATCAATTTGCAACGGTGCATTATCTTGATTTCCATTTGACTGAATTTTCAGTTCATTTCCGTCATTGCTCAGGAAAAATTTATTTATATAAAGTCGTTTATCACCAAATTCAATTGCATTTTCTGGATCGATATTCCATTTATCATAATTCAGAACGAAGTTTTCAGCATCAATTTTGAAGATGTTTTTTGAATCTTCAGCTTTGAATTCTCCTCCAACAAAATACTGCTGTTTGTCTTTTGCATCTTTTACTTCAAGTGCATAATCCAGAATGTTATTTTCGACTTTTCCAGATAAACTTGTAAACGGAATTTTCAAAGAACCGCTTTCGATTGTCGCCACAGAAACGGAATATTGCAACGCATTTTCTTTTGTTTCTATGTTGATTTTTCCGTCAGAAATGGTATTATCCGCGTAAACGATTCTCGGAATTGAGCCTTTAATTTCCAATGAATCTGCAACATTATTGTATTTTCCAGAAATTTTAAAAGGCTCTAAACCTGTCAATTTCGGAATCAGTTTAAACAAAATCGGGTCGTTGTCAACCGCAATTGTAAATGATAATCTTTGTTCCGCTGATTCTGCATTTACTTTCGGATTTTTTAAATCAATATATTTCGACAAAGATTTTTTTACGGCATCCGCCAGTGTCGTTAATTTGTATTTTCCATCAACCTCAGCTTTTAAAAATTGAGATGAAATTTTGATATTATTTCGAGTATTATCTGCAAACGCAATCACACGAACCGAATCTAAAACAATTGGTTCTTCAGCCTGCAAAATTTGAATGTTCGAAAGAAATACTTTTCCGTTTAAAAAATCAGGATTACTATTGGCGATGTCGGCATCAACATTTCCGCGAAGTTTCATTGGTCCGGCGTGAAGATTCAATTTTTCTAAATCGGCAATATCCAGATTCAGTTTCAGTTTTACACTTGGATATTTATCTTTTGTATCTCCACTTGCAACTAAATCAAAATTCAAATTCGGATCTTTCATTCCAGATCTTACTGCAAATGAACCGTTTTCAATATTTCCTTTTAAAGCCAAATCTTTATACGTGTATCGATTAAAAACTGCTTTTTGAACCAATCCATCGACAACTGCATTTGCCGTTTTAGGATCCAAACTAGTTCCTTTTACTTTCGCTTTAAGCGTAATTTTTCCGATGGAATCATTTTTAATTAATCGACCCACATTGAAATCCAATAAATAAACTGTGGCATCGTATTTTTCTCTTTTCTTAACGCGTTGATCAAATAAGGCATCGATTTTTGCATTTCCAAAACTGCTGTTCAAATCCAAATTTGTTTTGAAATTCTGAACAGAACCTTTAAATTTTCCTTGTAAATTAAGTTGCGACGGAAGCTGAATATTTTTCGGAATTGTTCCCGTCGGAACAAACGAATAAATATCTTTTGAAGTGCTCGAAAGTTTTTTAATATTTAAATCGTAATAGGCTTTCTGCGCATCAGGTAAACCTTTTATTTTCCCCGAAAGGGAAACTTTTGTGGTTCCGATTCCGCTCATTTCAAACTTGGAAATATCCAAATCTTTCACTTTTCCGCTTACTTTGCTGTCGACATATAAAATGGCATTCGGATTACTTTTAAACGGATTCGTTTTTTGCAAGTCTGGCGCAAAAAGCAAAATGTCTTTAAAACCAATTTTAGATTTCTTCAAATTGGCATCAATAGAAAGATTTCCAAGATCTTTTTGAAGCGACGCAAGCGATTTATATCCAATTTTGATTTTATCCTCCACCAGCGTTTGTGGCGTTTTTAAATATAAATTGTTCAGATAAGCATTTTTTGGCCCGTAGAAAAAATCGGTTTTTAAGGCTTGAATTTGTAATCCGCTTTTTTCGTTTACCGTTAATGTTTTTATATTTCCAGAAATTGTATCATTTCCGTAATACAATTTATCGGCTTTAAAATTGAATTTATCCAAATCCAAATGCGCGTAATCAATTCCTTTTGAAACTGGTTTTGACTGCATATCATCAAATTTGAAAGCAACATTTTCAATATTGGTTTCGTTTAATTTGACTTTCCAACCTGATTGTTTTATGGCTGTTGTATCTAAATTGGGTGTTTGAATTTGTTTGTCTTTGGCGCCTAATCTTAAATTTCCGCTTAGATTTTTAAGTTCGAAAGTGTCGAAATCTAAAAGCTGTTTGTTCAAATCGATTTCGTTTACGGCAAGATTTAAATTTCCTAAACGAATGCCCGAATTCAGTTTTGAATCTTTGTTATCGTATAAAACATCAATTTTTGACAATGCGATTTTGTCTAATTTCAATTTAAAATCAGGTCTTTTCGAAATCGTATCAACTGTTTTTATTGAAACTTCGGCAATTTTCTCTACAACATCTTGATTCAAGACGACTTTTAATCCATTCAAATTGATATTCGGAATATTGAAATCCATTTTATCCAAATCGAATTTCTTGAATTTTGTGTCAAAATGCGTCAGATTTACGCGAATATCATTCTTCGAAAAATCATCTTTAAAATTGAATTTTACTTTGTCCAAATTGACTTTTACAACCGAAATCTTGAAAGGTTTGCTATTAGGATCTTCGACTTTTGGTTCTTTTGATTCGAATGCTTTTATGATATAATCGAAATTGAAAACGCCTTCTTTGTTTCGGGAAATATTTGCTGTAGTATTTTCCAAGGAAACCGAATTGATTTCTAGCTCACTACTAACCAGTTTAAAAAGATCAACATCAAGCTCTAACCTTTTACCTGCCAGCAAAGTATCTTTTTTTTGATCTTCAAAATAAAAACCTTCCAGCACTACATCTTTTGGAAATTTTATCGAAATATGATCTAAAGAAACTTTGGTTTTTATTTTTTTGTGAAGATACGTTACCGCTTTGTCCTTAACGAAATTCTGAACGGACGGAACCTGAATTAAAATAATAACAAGCAATAATAACGCAACTACAGAAACCATGCACCAAAGCAGTACACGCAGTGTTTTTTTTAGAAAATGAACGGATTTTTTATTCATACGTCAATAAAACACATTAGATTAAAATTGGGCTTTTAAAAAGCAGAACTATCGATTTTACAAAATTGTAAAATTTTTACTCTAACAATTTACACAATTATGTGCAATTATTCTAAAATTTTATTGTTTAATGGGCAAATCTGAGGATTCTTATTCTATTTTTTTTTAAACTTTGCGCTTTCGCGTCTTTGCGAGAACTATTAAAAAATCACTTTGCAAAAAATCTCGCAAAGACGCAGAAGCGCAAAGTCTTTTTATGTTTTAAACTTGATTAGAATTTTATAGCTGGTACTTTTTCTACTAAAAGGCTAATTTTCTTTTGGAGATTCGCTAAAAATTTTTGGTGTTGTTCTGAATCAGGATTGAAGCTTCGATGACGAAGACTTTTTTGAATTTCATCGACTTCTTTCATGGGCGAAAAACTGTTTTCGGCAATGTAATTTTCACTGAAAACTTTCCAGATATAATCAATTGCAATCTGGTTGGGATGAAGCATATCTTCAGCATAAAAACGATAATCGCGTAGTTCGTCCATCATGATTTCATACGAAGGAAAATAATTGTGAATTGTAAATTGTGAATTGTAAATTTTTAAAGCGCTGTGAAGCGCTGTAAATAAATGCGATTTGCTTAATTGATTTTCGACGAAACCATCTTTGATGTGACGTACTGGTGAAATCGTAAAAATGAATTTTATTTCTGGATTTACTTTCTGAATTAAATCAATTGTATTTTGAATGCTTTTCTGAATTACTTCTGGCGACAGTAATTCTTTTGAAAACTGCTTTTGAGGCACTTTATGGCAATTAGCTACGATTTCATCTTTTTCTAAATTTCTGTAAATCCAGGACGTTCCAAAAGTGATAATAATATGAGTCGCCTCTTTTAACTGCTTGTATGTTTCTGAAGTCGCTTTGTTGAGTGTTTCTAGCAATTCTTGTCGGTCTGAATTGCTTAAATCAGAATGTACTTCAAAGGAATGCCAACGCTCATTATGAAAAAAAACATCTTTTTCGCCAAAGAAATCCTGTTCGCAAACTCTTCGGAACAAATTCTCAATCGAAACCGGATTAAATATAATTCCGAATGGATTGGTTTCATTCTGAAATTTAAAATAATCGAATTTCTCCGCCATATTTTCAGCAAAACAAGAACCAATGGAAAGCACTTTCGAGTTATAATCGATTGGATTACTGCTTTTTGAAATTTGGATTTGGGTTCTGAATTGCATTTAGAATAGTTTTATGCAAAGTTAGAATAATTGCTATTCAAAAAATTACATTTTTAATAACAAAAATGAACTTCACAAACTAAAACAATTGCTTACTTTTGCATCTTCCACTTTTCTAAAAATCATATGAAATTATTATATTCCTATATAATCAGACACAAAATGCTTTTATTTTTTGCGCTGATTATGGCTTCGATAAACATTTGTTTCAGTTTATCAGATTCAATTATTACCGGTAAATTAATGCAGGACTGCGGTGTTGGACTACACAAATACGATGGAAATGCAGCCGGTTTTATCAAATCATTATCTTTTTGGCTTGGTCTCTCTCTTGGAGCCGCAATGGTTTCCAGAATTACCAAAAACTTTCAGGATTATTTTACCAATGTGGTTATTCAAAGAACCGGCGCACAAATGTACACGGACGGAATCAAAAAATCACTTGATTTACCATATGCCGAATTTGAAGATCAACGAAGCGGTGAAACTTTGAGCAAATTGACTAAAGTTCGCTCGGATTCTGAAAAACTGATTACACTTTCGATATCCTTGATTTTTCAAACGATCATCGGATTCATTTTCGTAATCGTTTATGTTGCCAGAATCGATTATCGCATTTCAATTATCTTTTTAATTACAGCACCAATTATTGCTTTGGTAAGTTCGTATTTGGGTAAAAAAATCAAAATTGTTTCTAAAAAAATAGTGAATCAAACCAATGCTTTGGCGGGTTCAACAACAGAAAGTTTAAGAAACATTGAGCTTGTAAAAAGTCTTGGTTTAACGTATCAAGAAGAAAAACGTCTGAACTTAAATACTTTTAAAATCCTTCAATTAGAGTTAGAGAAAATTCGCTTTATCCGAAGCTTGAGTTTTATTCAAGGAACTACGGTTCACTTTTTAAGAACTTGTGTAGTTTTCACTTTGTATTATTTCTTATTTGGAGGAAAAATTATTGTAGGTGATTTATTGACTATGGTATTTTTTACTTTCTTCATTTTTGGGCCTCTACAAGAACTTGGAAACTTTATTATTGCGATTAATGAAACCAAAGTTTCGATGGAAAACTTTAGAGTTTTATTAAACGCGCCTAAAGAATTTCGTCCGAAAAGTCCAAAACATGTTGGAGCAATCCAAAAACTACTTTTTAAAAATGTGAGCTTTCAACATAAAACGGCAAAATTTAAAGCAGTTGAAAACATCAATTTTGAAATCAAACAAGGACAAACTGTTGCATTTGTTGGGCCATCTGGTTCTGGAAAAACAACTCTTGTAAAATTATTAGTTGGATTATATACGCCTGCAGAAGGACAAGTTTTATACAACGACATTGATTCAACCGAAATTGATTTATTGGATTTAAGAAAACAATTAGGTTTTGTTACTCAAGATGCACAATTATTCTCAGGAACAATTCGCGAAAACTTATTATTCGTAAAACCAAATGCAACCGACGAAGATTTATACGACGCGCTAAAAAGAGCAAGCTGTGAGAAGCTTTTAAAACGTGCCGAAGATGGTTTAAACACCACAATCGGTGAAGGCGGTATCAAAGTTTCGGGCGGTGAAAAACAGCGCTTGTCGATCGCCAGAGCAATTTTAAGAAATCCAAATTTATTGATTTTTGATGAAGCAACTTCTGCTTTGGATTCAATTACAGAAGAAGAAATCAATGCTACAATCCGAAATATTTCCGATAAAAACCGAATCACAGTTTTAATCGCGCACCGTTTATCAACTGTAATGCATGCTGACAAAATATTTGTTTTGGAACAAGGCAAAATAATTGAGCAAGGCAAGCATGATGATTTGATTGCTGAAAAAGGATTGTATTACGCAATGTGGCGCCAGCAGATTGGGGAAAGAAAATAAATTTTCGTTAAGCTACTAAGATGCTAAGGTTCTAAGTTGCTAAGTTTTTGAATTGCCTCCAGCTTTAGCTGGAGGGTAAAAAGTATTATAAATAAAGGCTTTAGCCAAACTGTTATGTTTGGCTAAAGCCTTTATTATTTACTTATATTTTTCATCCAGCTAAAGCTGGACGCAATTCAATTTCAATATTTGTCATTTAAACGAAATAACATAAAATAAGAAAAAACAAAACCCGACAGATTAAAAAATCTATCGGGTTTGTTTTCAAATTATAAAACTTAGAATCTTAGAAACTCAGATTCTTAGCATCTTTATTTAACAAACTCAACCGCTTTTGAAAGCGCCTCAGCGATTCCGTCAACATTTTTACCTCCTGCAGTTGCGAAGAAAGGCTGTCCTCCTCCTCCACCTTGGATGTATTTCCCTAATTCGCGAACAACTTGTCCAGCATTTAGGTTTTTGCTTGCTACAATTTCTTTCGAAACATAACATGTCAACATTGGTTTTCCTTCGTGAGCTGTAGCTAAAACAACAAATAAATCGTTGTAAGCATTACCCAATTCGTAAGCCAAATCTTTTGCTCCTTCAGGGTTTAAATCTACTTGTTTAGCTAAGAATCGAACTCCGTTGATTTCCTGTAATTCTTTAGCCAAATCAGCTTTCATATTTTTAGCCTTATCTTTTAATAAAGCTTCTAATTGTTTTTTCAATTGCGCATTTTCGTCTTGCAATGCTTGAATCGCTTTTACAGGATCTGGAGCATTTTTAAGCACTTCTTTGATTTCGCTGAAAGAAATTGCTTGAGACTCAAAATATTCTTTTGCTGCTTCACTTGTAATCGCTTCAATTCTTCTGATTCCAGCTGCAACAGCTCCTTCAGAAATGATTTTAAAGTGCCAGATATCAGATGTATTTGCCACGTGAGTTCCTCCACACAATTCGACAGAATCTCCGAATTTAATGGTACGAACTAAATCACCATATTTTTCTCCAAATAATGCAATTGCGCCATCTTCAAGAGCTTGATCTTTTGGGATAGCTCTTTTTTCGATTAATGGCAAACTTTCACGAATCCTTGCGTTTACAAAGTTTTCCACTTCTAACAATTCCTCATCTGTAACTTTTGAGAAATGAGAAAAGTCAAAACGCAATGAAGCATTTCTTACCATCGAACCTTTTTGCTCAATATGCGTTCCTAATATCTTACGCAAAGCTTGGTGCAACAAGTGCGTAGCCGAGTGGTTTGAAGAAGTTTTAGCTCTTTGAATGGCATCAACAACAGCGTTGAAGGTTCCAGTAAGATTCTCAGGCAATGACTTCGCCAAATGAATCGTTTGGTTGTTTTCTTTTTTGGTGTCAATGATATAAATAATATCTCCGTTTTGAGCTTCTAAATACCCTTTATCTCCAGTTTGTCCTCCGCTTTCTCCGTAAAATGGAGTTGCATTGAAAACCAATTGGAAGATTTCTCCATCTTTTGCACTTTCAACTCTACGGTATTTTGTAATCTTAACTTGTTGTGATAATCTATCATAACCAACAAATTCTTGGATATCATCTTCAATAATTACGTTCCAATCTCCAGCAGTTACTTTTGAAGCCGCACGAGATCTTTCTTTTTGCAATTGCAATTGTTCTTGGAAACCTTTTTCGTCTAATTTCAATCCTTTTTCTGAAAGAATCAAAGCCGTTAAATCGATTGGGAATCCATATGTATCATACAATTCGAAAGCTTTTTTACCATCGATTGTATCGCCAACGTTATTTAAAATTACAGCATCTAAAAGAATCAATCCTTGATCTAATGTTTTTAGGAATGAGTTTTCTTCTTCACGAATTACATTTGAACAAAGCGCTTTTTGCGTTCTGATTTCTGGGAAAGAATCTCCCATTTGCTCGCTTAGTGTTTCAACCAATTTGAAAATAAAAGGTTCTTTTGTTCCTAAGAAAGTAAATCCGTAACGAATAGCACGACGTAAAATTCTACGAATTACATAACCAGCGCCAGTGTTAGAAGGCAACTGACCGTCAGCAATAGCAAAAGCTACCGCACGAACGTGATCTGCAACTACACGAATTGCAATATTTACTTTTTCTTCCGCTTCGTTTGATGCTTTTACAGTATATTTTGCTCCAGTAATTGTTTCGATTTCTCTAATTAATGGCATAAAAACATCAGTATCATAGTTTGATGTTTTTCCTTGCAACGCCATACACAAACGCTCAAATCCCATTCCGGTATCAACGTGTTGTGCTGGAAGTTTTTCTAGAGAACCATCAGCTTTACGGTTGAATTCCATGAATACGTTATTCCAGATCTCAACTACTTGAGGGTGATCATTATTCACTAAACTTTTTCCTGAAACTTCAGCTTTTTCTTCTGGCGAACGTAAATCAACGTGAATTTCAGAACAAGGTCCGCATGGTCCTTGATCTCCCATTTCCCAGAAATTATCTTTTTTGTTTCCTAAAATGATTCGGTCTTCATCGATTAAAGTTTTCCAGATATCCCAAGCTTCTTGGTCAAACGGAACATTATCTTCTTTACTTCCTTCAAAAACAGAAACATAAAGATTCTCTTTTGGAATTTTATAAACCTCAGTCAATAATTCCCAAGCCCAGTTGATTGCTTCTTTTTTGAAATAATCACCAAAAGACCAGTTTCCTAACATTTCAAACATCGTGTGGTGGTACGTATCAATACCAACCTCCTCAAGGTCATTATGTTTTCCAGAAACACGAAGACATTTTTGCGTATCGGCTATTCTTGGACTTTTTGGAGTTCCGTTCCCTAAGAAAAATTCTTTAAACTGGGCCATTCCCGAGTTATTGAACATCAAAGTTGGATCGTCTTTAAGGACAATAGGAGCTGATGGGACAATAGTATGCCCTTTGCTCTCAAAAAAATCTAAAAATTGTTTACGTACGTCTTGTGATTTCATGTTTTATAATGAGATAATTTGAAAATGTGTCAATTAGACAATTAACCAATCTGAAAATGTGACCATTAGAAAATTTTAATTAAAAACTTAAAATTCAAAACAATAAATCTCGTTTTTATTACATTATCTAATTATCAAATTGACACATTATCTAATTGCTTTTATTCTTGAAAAAAAGTCTCGAACAACTGAAACATTTTTTAATTTTGTTCGACTAACTTATTTTACAAGCTGCAAAAATAGGGTATTTTAAAATATGGCGAAAGTAAAATATTATTACGACTCAGAAAATCTGGCTTATACGAAAATAAAAACCAGAAAAAGGGCAAAAATTGGTTATGCTTTCCTGTTTTTGTTGGCTTCAGCGCTATTTGGCTTTTTAATTTTTGTTCTTTTAATCAATACCTCCTATTTTGAAACACCAAAAGATCGTTTGCAGGCTCGCGAAATTGAAAATTTAAAGCTGCAATATGCGATTTTGAATAAAAAAATGGATGAAATTGATGATGTTGCCGAATCGCTCGAAGACAGAGACAATAATATTTACAGAATTTATTTTAATAAAACTGAAATTCCAGATTCGATCCGGAAAGAAGGTTTCAGAGATGCTGAGCGATATAAAAAATTGGAAGGCTATAACAATTCGCAATTGGTTTTAAATACGACAAAACGAATTGACAAGCTTTCAAAGCAATTGGCCATTCAGTCTAAATCATTAGATGAGATTTTAAAATTAGCTGGAGCAAAAGAGAATTTATTATTAGCCATTCCAGCAATTCAACCTGTGCAGAACGAAAGTTTAAAACGAGTTGCTTCAGGTTTTGGATACCGTATTGATCCTTTCACGAAAGTGAGAAAAATGCACAACGGAATGGATTTTACAGCCAACACTGGAGCTCCTGTTTATGCGACTGGCGACGGTGTTGTTGAGAGAGCTGATGCAGCTGCTTCGGGATTTGGAAATCATGTTGTAATACGGCACGGATTTGGCTATGAAAGTTTGTATGCGCATTTGAGCAAATACA
This sequence comes from Flavobacterium mesophilum, assembly GCF_039581405.1. Lineage (NCBI taxonomy): Bacteria > Pseudomonadati > Bacteroidota > Flavobacteriia > Flavobacteriales > Flavobacteriaceae > Flavobacterium > Flavobacterium mesophilum. The sequence goes on from NZ_JBCPXZ010000005.1 coordinate 126,942, forward strand.
ATTGCCGACCAGGACAGCATGTCAAAAGAGGAGACGTCATTGGCTATGTGGGAAGTACAGGAAGATCCGAAGGTCCGCATTGCCATTATGAAGTTCATAAAGACGGAAAAGTCGTAAATCCGCTGAATTTCTATTATGGAAATATTTCAGCTGCCGAATATGTGGCAATTTCACAAATGGCAAATCAAGAAAACCAATCATTAGATTAATAGTACAAAAAATAGTATTTTTGGAATAAAATAGAAAAAAACGAATCATGCATATCGAACTTTCAAAAGACAAAAGATATTACAGTATTGGCGAAGTTGCCAAAGCTTTTAATGTCAATGCCTCTTTGATACGCTTTTGGGACAGCGAATTTGACATTCTGAAACCAAAAAAAAATGCCAAAGGAAACAGAATGTTCACACCCGAAGATGTTACCAATTTGCAGTTAATTTATCATCTCGTTAAAGAAAGAGGTTTTACGCTAGAAGGTGCCAAAATACATTTGAAAGAGGGACAAAAGAAAACATTAGATAAATTCGAAATTATACGTAAATTAGAATCGATAAAAACACAATTAAACGACATAAAAAACGAATTGTAATTAAAAATTGAAATAAACTTAAATCAAAACAAATATGAAAAAGTGGTTAATCCCTGTAGGAATTATTGTAGCACTTATTGCTATTATCGCATTTTGGTCGATTGGTATTAAAAACACTGCTTTGCAACATAGCCAAGCTGTAAATAAAGAATGGGGAAATGTTCAAACGGCTTACCAAAGACGTAATGATCTTATCGGGAATTTAGTAAACACTGTAAAAGGTGCTGCAGATTTTGAAAAATCAACTTTAACTGCAGTAATCGAAGCTCGTGCAAAAGCTACTTCAGTAACTATAGATCCAAGCAACGTAACACCTGAGCAATTAGCGCAATTCAATCAAGCGCAAAGTGGTGTAACTTCATCATTATCAAAATTATTGGTTTCTGTTGAGCAATATCCAACTTTAAAAGCAAACGAGAATTTCTTGAAATTACAAGACGAATTAGCTAGTACTGAAAACCAAATTTTAACTGCTAGAACTCGTTTCAACGAAGCTGTTCAAGTTTACAACGGATATGTTTTAAAAATTCCAAACAATTGGTTCTTAAGTGAATACAAAGAAAAACCATACTTTGAAGCTTCTACTGGAGCAGATAAACCTGTTGAAGTAAAATTCTAATAGGTTTTAGACAAAAAATCTAAAATCAGCAATCTAAACTCTAAAATTAATCAGATGTCAAAAGTAGAAGATTTTTTAACCAAAGAAGAAGAGCAAGAAATTGTTGAAGCTATTCGTATGGCTGAAAATAATACTTCTGGCGAAATTAGAGTACATATAGAAAAAACAACTTCTAAAGCTCATTTTGACCGAGCTTTAGAAGTTTTTCATGAATTGCGAATGAATGAAACTAGATTGCAAAATGGCGTTTTGCTTTATTTTGCAGTTGAAGACAAAAACTTTGTGATTTGTGGAGACAAAGGAATTAATGATTTGGTTGCTGATGATTTTTGGGATTGCACCAAAGACGTTATGACGAATCATTTTAAAGCTGGAAATTTTAAGCAAGGAATTGTTGATGGTATTTTGAATGCCGGCGAACAGCTCAAAAAATATTTTCCATCTCAGGAAGATGACACAAACGAATTATCTAACGAAATTTCAAAAGGATAAATGATGAAAAATTCCAAATCTCAAATTCCAAATTCCAATCGAATTTTTCAAATTACTCTTTTGTTTATCACGTTATTTATCTGCAATGCGACTTTTGCACAATTCGATATTCCCAAAAAACCTGATTTTCAAACTTCTGTTTACGACTATGCGAATGTTTTAAGTGCTTCTGAAAAAACACAATTAGAAGAAAAATTAATTCGATACTCAGATTCAACCTCAACCCAAATTGTTGTTATTACCATTGAAAGCCTAAAAGGAGAAGATATTGGTATTCTTACTCCAAAATGGGCACACGAATGGGGAATTGGACAAAAGAATGAAGATAATGGGGTTTTAATTTTATTGGCTAAAGCCGAAAGAAAAATCTGGATTTCACCTGGATACGGACTCGAAGATCGTTTAACCGCAGGTATAGGTGGAGAAATTACCAGAAACATTATTATTCCCGAATTTAAAGCTGGAAGTTATTACAGAGGTTTAGACAAAGGAGCTGATGCGCTTTTTGATGTCTTTAAAGGAAAATATAAAGGAGAACGCAAAAAAAGCAAAGGACAAGGCTTCCCTGTCTTGCCTTTCATTGTAATTGTTGTTATTGTTCTGATTTTAATGTCTCGAAACAAACGAGGCGGAGGAGGAAATTCAGGCAACAGTGGCGGTGGCCCTAGCCTGCTTGATGTCATTATTTTGAGTAATCTTGGAAGAAGTGGCGGAAGAGGAGGTTTTGGTGGTTTCGGCGGATCATCTGGAGGTGGTTTCGGCGGTGGCGGAGGCTTCGGTGGAGGTTTTGGCGGTGGCGGATTCTCTGGTGGAGGTTCTGGCGGAAGCTGGTAAACATTACTTTGTTTCAAGTTTTATTGGTTTCAGGTTCCAAGTTTTAGGTTTCAAGTTTAAAAAATCATACATTTACATTTTACAATTTAATATAGATGTTATCACATAAAGCAAAATACGCCCTTAAGGCCTTACTTTATTTAGCAGAACAAGACGAAAATCACATTTCTAGAACTATAGAAATTGCTGATGGCGCTAATATTCCTAAAAAGTTTTTAGAACAAATTTTATTAGATCTAAAACGAGGACGTTTTGTGAGCAGCAAGCAAGGAAAATTTGGCGGATATTATCTGATAAAATCAAAAAATGACATCACTTTGGCAGAAATTCACCGATTATTTGACGGTGCAATTGCACTTTTGCCATGCGCTTCTTTAAATTTTTACGAGCCTTGCTCCGATTGCAAAACCGAGTCTGAATGCAGTCTGCGTCACGGTTTGATGCTGATTAGAGACAAAACTTTGAAGGCTATGGAAGGCATCACAATCGCTTCATTAGTGAAGAAATAAAAAAATATTTTCTAATTCCTAGTAAATCTATAGAATTAATACATATATTTGCCAAAAATAATTAACAAACCATTTACAAATTTTTAACTCATGAAAGTACATTTCGGTTTATTAGATGTAAAAAATCTATCGCAGGCAAATTATGGTATTCAGTTCAAAACTGTAAAAAGCAGTTCTTGTATGATGTGTATGTGTTGGTAAAAAAAATTTATTTTTAAACTCTACTAATCATATATACTTAATATAAAAATGAAAAATTCGATACAAAATATACTCACAATACTAGCAGTTTTAACTTTTTCAATCTCATTCGCACAAAACATCGAAGGTGTAGTTAAAACCACTGAAAACACGCCATTAGAAGCAGCAAACGTTGTTATTAAAGGAACAACTTCAAATACAATTACAGATGGTACAGGAAAATTTGTAATTGATACAAAGGGAAAACTTCCTGTTACGCTTTTAATTCAATACGTTGGTTACAAAACAACAGAAATTGAAATCGACGATTTGCCAGCAACTCCATTGCAAATTGTTTTAAATGAAGAAAACGCGCTTGTTGAGGTAGTGGTTTCTTCACGACGCAGAATCGAGAAAGTTCAAGATGTACCAATTGCAATTTCTGTAATTACAGGAAAACAAGCAGAACAAACGGGAGCTTTCAACGTGAACCGTATCAAAGAATTGGTTCCTTCAGTACAGCTTTATTCTTCAAACCCAAGAAATACCGGAATCAACATTCGTAGTTTAGGTTCTCCATTCGGATTAACAAATGACGGAATCGATCCTGGAGTTGGATTCTACGTTGACGGTGTTTATTATGCTCGTCCAGCGGCAACAACTTTAGATTTTATTGATGTTGAGCAAATTGAAGTTTTGCGTGGACCACAAGGTTCATTATTCGGAAAAAACACGACTTCAGGTGCTTTTAATATTACGACTAGAAAACCAAGTTTCTCTACAGGAGCAGATTTTGAAGTTAGTTATGGAAATTATAACTTTTTACAAGCAAAAGCATCGGTTACTGGAGCTATAAGCAAAAAACTTGCTGGAAGAATCTCTTTTTCAGGAACACAAAGAGATGGTTTAGTTGACAATGTCGCTACAGGAAGACCAACTAATACGCTAAACAATCAAGGACTAAGAGGTCAGTTGCTTTGGACTCCATCTGTAAATACAAATATTATTCTAGCAGCGGATATTACTACACAACGTCCTGACGGATACGCACAGGTGGTTGCTGGTGTTGCGCCAACTCAAAGAGCGGCTTATCGTCAATTTGATGCTATTATCAAAGATTTGAATTATCAATTGCCAAGCTTAAATGCTTTTGATCGCAAAATAGATCATGATACGCCATGGCGCTCTAATCAGGACATGGGAGGTATTTCGCTTAATATTGACACAAAAATTGGCCCTGGAACATTGACTTCGACTACAGCTTGGAGATTCTGGAACTGGGATCCATCAAATGACAGAGATTTTACAGGATTGCAAGTATTGGCAAAATCTCAAAATCCAACCAGACAGACACAAGTAACTCAAGAAGTTCGTTATGCTGGTCAGCTTTCTAGCAAAGTAAGCGGTGTTGTAGGTGCGTTCTTTATTGATCAAACTTCGCAAACAGATGGAACAGAAGAATCTGGAAATGCACAATGGAGATTCTCTCAAAGTACGACTAGCCCATTATGGAAAACTCCAGGACTTTTTGAAGGATACGGAATCAAAACAGATGCAAATATCAGAGCTTCTAGTGCTGCAGTATTTGGCCAAATTGATTGGGCAATCACAGAACGTTTTCACGTATTGCCAGGTTTGAGGTACAACTTCGATAAAAAAGATGCGCATTATTCTCGTACCACTTACGGAGGTTTGCAAACTACAGATCCAGCGTTGCTTGCTTTGAAAAAATCGGTTTACTCTGATCAAGCATTTGACTCAAATACTGACAAAACAGACTTCTCAGGAAATATTACGCTTACTTACAAGGTTTCAGACAAAATCAACGCTTATGGTACTTTTGCAAAAAGCTACAAACCAGTTGGTGTGAACGTTGCCGGACTTCCATCTGACGCAAAAGGAAATCCATTGCTTGATCTTGCAGTGATCAAACCTGAAAAAGTATATCATTATGAATTTGGAGTAAAAACTTCTCCGTTTAAAAATTCAATTTTGAACTTGACATTCTTTAACACTGATATTAAAGATTTTCAAACAAACGTTCAAGCAGCTGAATTAGGTGTAAACCGCGGTTATTTGGCAAATGCTGATAAAGTACGTGTAAGAGGTGCTGAGTTAGATGCAAGTTTTGTATTCAGTACACACTTGACAGTAAACGCCGCTGCAACTTATACAGATGGTAAATATGTGAAATTTACAAACGCTCCGCTTCCATTAGAAGAAACTGGTGCTCCAGTAGCATACAAAGATGTTTCTGGAACTGATTTGCCAGGAGCTTCAAGATGGGCAGGATCTTTAGGAGGTGAACTTTCTGACAATGCAACATTCTTTGGAAACAGAGGGAAAATATTTGTGGCAGCTGATTCTTATGCTCGTTCTGAATTTTCTTCAAGCCCATCGGCTTCAAAATATTTAGTCGTGCAAGGTTATGCTATTTTTAATGCACGTTTAGGTTTCCGTGCTTCTCAAGGACTTTCAGTTCATTTCTGGGGACGAAACTTATTCAATAAAGATTATTACGAACAATTATTGCCTGCTGGTGGTAACGCAGGACAATATGCAGGAGTTCTTGGTGATCAAAGAACTTACGGAATTACGTTAAAGTATTCACTGTAAGCGGTTAAGTTAGTTAGTTTAAATCATTAAAACGAGGCAAGTTTTTAAATTTGTCTCGTTTTTTTATTCTTTGAAATCACAAAATTATATTCAAACCAAATTTTAATCTGCTTAAAATCAACTCTGATTTCTATATATTCGCAGCCTGAATTTATGGAGATTAGATGAAGTTTTTCAAACTACTGTTTTTAATTGGCTTAATTGGCACAAATTTATCTGCGCAAGAAAGGAAAATCGACCAGCAAACATTGACCTGGACTCGTTACTATAATATTTTGCCTCTATCTGAAAAATGGGCTCTTCATTCTGAATTTGACAATCGCACATTCTTGAATCCTGTTCATGAAAACCTTTTTGTCATTAGAACTCAGGGACGTTATCGTGCCAGCAAACTTGCCGAATTAGGTGGCGGATTTGCTTTTTTTAGCGTAAACACACAAAATCCATACGTAGATCCTAATTTCTCTGTTCCTGAATATCGCATTCAGCAAGATATTACTTTGATTAACGATATTGCCAAAATCACTTTTCACAATCGTTTTCAGCTCGAAGAACGTTTTATAGAAAAAGCTTCGAAAACAGAATTGTTAGATGAATTTTCATTTGCCTTGAGATTTCGTTACCGCTTGCAGTCTACTTTTGATCTTTGGAAAAAAGAAGGCAGAAGTCTAAAAGGTACAATTTCAGACGAAGTCATGTTCAATTTTGGAAAAGACAACAAACTGAATACTTTTGACCAAAATAGGTTTTACGTTGCACTTCGCTATCATTTCAACCCCAACATCGGATTAGAGTTGGGTTACATCAAAAACTTCCAAAGACGCGCCAGTGGCGTAGATTTTTATGACCGAGATATTATTCGTTTCACGATTTATCATAGAATTGATAAGAGGTTCTAAGGTGCTAAGATGCTAAGGGGCATTTCCAATAAAGATTAAAAGCGTATAATCAAATTAAAATTTGATTATACGCTTTTTCTATACCTTAGCACCTCAGAACCTCAGCACCTTAGAATCTTAAGAAAAAAGCCTTAAAGAGACGCACCAAAAGTACGCCTCTCCAGAAAGAGAAAACCTACTCCTCTCTTTCTCGGCCTCGTCTCTTGCCTTTTTCATTTCCTGCAAAATTTCCAATTTTGTAAGCTAATGAAAACATGACATAACGTTTTAAAACAGTATTTTCCTCATCTCGGATTGAAGTTGCCGAGATCGTTCTTGTAGCACTTTGATTTTGATTCAAAACATCATATACCTTAATTTTTGCGTATAGTTTTTTGTCTAAAAAGCCATAAGACAAACTGGTATTCCATAAATAAAAGTCCTTTTTGAAATCACTCGAAATATTAGAATTGTATGTGTAGCCAAAATCATTTCCGAAAATAAATTTAGAAGGCCAATAACTCGTAGTCTGCAAATTAATTCGGTGTACCACATTTGAAGTCGCATCACGCGTGTAGTTTTCATATTTTGTTTCATTGTATGACAAGCTATACGATGGTGCAATTACAAGCAATTCTCCATATTCGTATGACAAATATACTTTTGGCGTTACGGCAGTTCCTTTTGCATTGTACAAAACTCCATTTGTGAAACCTTTATCAAAACTGTAAGTTCCGTTCAACTGCAAACCATATCGAAATGTATTTGCATCTTTCTTGATCGATTGATTCCAATTTCCGCCAACAGTAAAGGTGTATGTGTCTGAAATGTTCACATATGTTGTCGTTCTTTTTCCACTATCATCATAAAATGAAGTAGAAGAAATATCATCTGTATAATAATCTCCTCTTGCATACACGCTGTAGCCAGAACGCGTACGGAAATCAAAATTTCTAAAACTAAAATTCACGCTGCTTTTTTCTATTGGCGTCAAATTCGGATTTCCGATAATTGTATTCAGCGGATTGCTCAAATTAGCAACTGGCAATAAAAAGCTTGAAGCCGGAAGCGTATTCGAATAATCATATTTAAAAGTCATATTTTTTGAACGACTGAATTTATATCGAAATTGAGCCGTCGCAAAAGGCAAAGCATATTTCTGATTCAAATCCGTTGGTTTTCCTAAATAAAAAGCATGATTATCGTAATCAATAATCGAAGTTTTGGTGTCAAGATTTATAGTGTATTTATTTTTTTGAAGCGTAATTCCAACTTTAGGACTAACCGAATTCTGTTTTGAAGTTGTATAAGTCGTCAAAGATTGATTTATTTGAGAATACGATTGTGTATCAGCATCATAATCAAATGTTTTTTGATCTTTTATTTCATTTTGCCAATCAAAATCAGAACCAAATCTAATTCGCAAAGAATCTGTAATAGGCTCTGTATATTCAATGTCTAATGAATATGCATCGTTCACATTATCATTTCTAGTCGTCTGATTTCGTGTATCATTTGGCTTATTGTCTTGATGAAAAATAGTCTCCGAAATGTTCAATGCATCCGTAATCGCGTCTGTGTTATTATTGTCAAAAACGAAACTCAGGTTACGATTTTTTTTCTCAAATGCTTTATTGAAATTTAAAGTATTGGCAAAATTAGTCGTCGTATTTTCTCGACGAGAAGACGCTGTACTTTCATTTAAAGCTTGGCCATTTTCGTCTTGAGAAGCGCTTGACGAATCGGAGTCGCTATCTACTCGCGTTTGATTGAATTTTGGCGTAAAAACAATTCGCGTGCTTGGATCAAGCTTGTATTCGAACTCAAAATTGGCTTTATTTCCCGTGTTTTCAGTTCTTGTTTTCGCATCTGATTCCGTTATGATATTTCCTGTTGGCAAAAAGTTCAACTGATTGGCTTTGCTATCGTTGTTGGTTATATTATTCGAAAAATTATAACTTCCAGAAGCCGAGAAATCCTTAAACCATTCATCTGAATAATTGATACCAGCCAAATTAGACTGAATAATACCTTTTCCGCTTGTAGAATTATCTCTGTTGGCATTATTATTTCGCCCGCCTCCCATATTATCAAATACATCATCCATCGAAAAACCGGTTGAATTGATATTATTAGAAGATGCCAAAACGCTAATTTTCTGATTATTATTGAAGAAATTCATAATCAAACTGCTCTCATAGCGATCATCAGAACCATATCCGCCCAACACTTTTCCGAAGAAACCTTTATTTTTCTTTTCATCAACCGTAAAGTTAATTGATGAATTATCAGAACTCGATTCTTGTTTTGCCAGTTCTTCTTTCTTCGTTTTATAATCTGAAACCTGAACTTTTTTGATGATTTCAGCCGGCATGTTTTTCAATAACATTTGACCGTCTTTATCAAAAAAAGCTTTTCCGTTGACTAAAAACTGCGTGACTTCTCGCCCATTTACAGTAACTTTTCCGTCGTTGTCAACATCAACTCCAGGCAATTGTTTTAGGAGATTTTCGACATTCGCATCGGGCCTCACTTTAAAAGCCGATGCATTAAATTCTAAGGTATCTTTCTTAATGGCAACTGGCGGTGCTTCGGTTTTGATGACCACATTTTCCAGCGCATTTATGTTTTCGGCCAAATATAATTTTCCAAAATCCTTGCTTTCGATAAGTTCTTTGTGCTCTTCAACAAAAGTCTGATAGCCCATGTAATTGACTTTCAAATAAACAGGTTTATTGATTTTTTTGGTATTGATTCTAAAAACGCCGTTTTTATCAGTCGTAGCATATTCAATTACAGCAGAATCTTTTACGGTTGTAAAATATACGGTCGCCATTTCAAGCGGAACTTGTGTATTAAGATCAACAACGGTTCCTTTGAGGATAATATCATTTTGCGCATTGGCAGAAACGCAAAAAAGAAAAAACAGCAGATATAAAAAATATTTGGTCATAAATGGTCAGTTAGTACTATTTAGACCACAACGCTTCTTAAAGGTTTAATTGTATATTTAACAATTAGGCTTGCTTTTGTGAAATGAGCAAAAAAAATCCCCGTATAAACGGGGATTACTATTTTTATTTTTCTCTGATATAAATATCAATTGGCACTCCTGAAAAGTCCCAATTTTCTCTGATTTTATTTTCAAGATATCTTTTATATGGTTCTTTAACATATTGTGGCATATTCGCAAAAAACACAAACTGAGGCACTTCTGTCGGTAATTGCATACAATATTTAATTTTTACGTATTTACCTTTTGTTGCCGGTGGCGGATACGCTTCGATCACTTTCAACATATATTCATTGAATTTTGAAGTCGGAATTCTTTGTTTTCTATTTTCGAAAACCTGAACTGTAGCTTCTAATGCTTTCAATAAACGTTGTTTTGTTAAAGCCGAAACGAAAAGAATTGGCACATCTGTAAATGGCATTAATTCTTTTTTGATTTTCTCTTCGTAATCACGAGTTGACATGGTATCTTTTTCAACTAAATCCCATTTGTTTACCAAGATTACAACACCTTTACGGTTTTTCTCAGCTAACCAAAAAATACTTTGGTCTTGACCTTCAAATCCACGAGTTGCGTCAATTACCAATATACAAATATCTGCATGCTCGATTGCTCTAACAGAACGCATTACAGAATAAAATTCTAAATCTTCTTTTACTTTTGCTTTACGACGAATTCCCGCAGTATCAACTAAGTTGAATTCGAAACCAAAACGGTCAAATTTAGTATCAATCGCATCACGAGTTGTTCCAGCAATATCGGTTACCATAAAACGATCCTGCCCAATTAATGCATTGATAAAACTTGATTTTCCAGCATTTGGACGACCAACTACAGCAAAACGAGGCAAAACAACTTCTGGCGTAACTGGTTCTGGTTTTACTGGGAAAGATTCAATTAAAGCATCCAATAAATCTCCCGTTCCACTTCCAGAAATACTCGCGAAAGTGTAATAATCACCTAAACCAAGGTTATAAAACTCAACTGCATCTTTCTCACGCATTGCGTTATCAACCTTATTTACGGCCAATAAAACTGGTTTTGTTACTTTGCGCAACAATTTAGCAACCGTTTCATCCATTGGCGTAATTCCTTCTTCAACATCAACCACAAAAATAATAACATCGGCTTCGTCGATAGCAAGCTCTACCTGTTTACGGATTTCACCTTCGAAAACGTCATCAGACCCTCGAACATATCCACCTGTATCAATGACAGAAAACTCTTTTCCGTTCCACTCGCTTTTACCATAGTTTCTATCACGGGTAACCCCAGATACTGAATCTACAATAGCTTCTCTTCTTTGTATCAGCCTATTAAACAGGGTTGATTTCCCCACGTTAGGTCTTCCTACTATCGCAACAATGTTATTACTCATTTTTTTTAATTTTAGATTTTGGATCTCAGATTTTAGGTTTTAATTCCTTAAAAACCTAATCGCTTGTAATCCAAAATGCTTTGTTCAAATTTTTTGCAAAGGTAGTTAAAAAAGTGACTAAGTCGCTAAGATTCTAAACACCTAAGTTTTTATTTTGTTTCAGGTTTAAAATTTCAAGTTTTAGGCTCGGTATTCAACTTGAAACCTGAAACTTGAAACAATTTAAAACTATTGATTATATCCGAAACGCTTCAACATATTAGCGTTGCTTCTCCAGTTTTTGTTCACTTTTACGTAAAGTTCAATGTGAATTTGTTTTCCGAAGAATTTCTCCAAATCAGCACGAGCATCTGTTCCTACTTTTTTCAAAGCAGCACCTTTATGCCCAATGATGATTCCTTTTTGCGTATCGCGCTCTACCATAATTACCGAACGGATTCTGATAATATTTTCATCTTCATGAAATTCTTCTGTCACGATTTCAACCGCATACGGAATCTCTTTGCTGTAATTCAATAAGATTTTCTCACGAATCGTTTCGTTTACAAAGAAACGCTCTGGTTTGTCTGTTAATTGGTCTTTTGGGTAATAAGCTGGAGATTCTGGCAATAATTCGATAATTCTTCCAAAAACTTCTGGAACGTTGAAATTCTGCAAAGCTGAAATTGGGAAAATTTCTGCATTTGGCACTTTTTCTTTCCAGAAAGAAACTTGCTGTTCTAATTGTTCTTGGTTTGAATTATCGATTTTATTTAAAAGCAATAAAACCGGAATTTTAGCATAGATGATTTTCTTAAAGAAATCTTCGTCTTTAAGATCTTGCTCGCCTATTTCGACCATGTAGATTAAAATATCAGCATCCTCAAAAGCCGATTTTACAAAGTTCATCATCGATTCCTGCATTTCATACGCGGGTTTGATGATTCCAGGCGTATCAGACAAGACTAATTGAAAATCTTCTCCGTTTACAATTCCTAAAATTCTATGACGAGTAGTTTGTGCTTTTGATGTAATGATTGATAATCGCTCTCCAACGAAAGCGTTCATCAATGTTGATTTTCCAACATTTGGATTCCCGATGATGTTTACAAAACCTGCTTTATGTGACATTTGCATAATATTTAATTTGCAAAGGTAGTCATATCAACTGAATACGGAAAATAAAAGATTTTTTAAAATTTTCATTGGAATTCTCAAAAATCGGCGTATCTTTGCACCCGAACATCGCGGGATAGAGCAGTAGGCAGCTCGTCGGGCTCATAACCCGAAGGTCACAGGTTCGAGTCCTGTTCCCGCTACTAAAACAAAAGCTTCAGAGAAATCTGGAGCTTTTTTTTGTTTAGACTATTCTTTAATAACTTTGAATTGACGAACTTGGACGCTCGCACTAGCGGTTAAAATTTAAAATCAAGCTTAATGAAGCAATTTGATATAATATACGATTTTGGAATTTTGGAAGTGATACGAAAATCATGGTTCATAATTATACCTATGTTTTTTATTGGCTAGTAGTTAATAGACTCCGAAATGAAGAAGATAAAGAAGGAAATTTGATTCAGAATCTTTTATCGCAAAGCAAAAGCTTCGATACAACAAAAGCGCACATAATCAAATATGCTTTAATCATCATTTTTGTGTTTCTGGTCATTCTACAAACAAAAAAGATATACCGAACTTATAGCATTTTGAACAATGGATTAAAATCAATAGAAGGTTATGTGACTGACTTTCATGGAATGCCGTCATCTGGACACGATACTGAGCGATTTAAAGTTAGAAATGTAAAATTCGAATTTTCAGATTTTGACTTAACTGACTTTGGATACAATAACGCTAAATCAAAAGGAGGCGTGATAGATGAAAACGTTTATATTAGATTGAAATATTATCAATCAAAAGATCGAAATGTCATACTTAAATTAGAAAAGAGAAAATAAAAACTTTAGCTAATAGCAATTATAACGGATTTGGGTAATTAACTTAATGGAAAATATTTTTTGTACTTAAGATGCTAATGCAAAAATCGTTTAATAATCTCCAAAAATTTGATTAGATATTTGAATACTTTCCGCTATGCTACTAAGAAACAAGAGCTTCAGAGAAATCTGGAGCTTTTTTATTAAAAAGATTTTATTGTTTTTTTTATATCTATTGCATTCAAGAACAAGTTTTTTTTACAAGTCATCCGCTGTTCCTTTTACTGCAGGACCAATATCTGTGGGTAAATTACAAAGCACCATTTTTAATGCCTCACTTGCAGAACCTGAACCAATTTCATCACCGTCACTATTTCTCACAAGATATCTGTCGGTTTCAAAAACTGGAGTAATTGTTGGCGTATCACCTGTATAAGGATAACCTGTACAACGACTAAAACATAATGTCATTAAACTTGTAAACGGATAAAGTTTAGATAAAATTTCGTCATTTATTGCCAATTCAACAAAACTTCTAATTTCCTTACTGTACTCGCTGTTAAGAATTAATTTCCATGCATATTCAACTTCTTTTCCTTCATCAAAAACTGCTGCATTTTTATATGGCGTAACAAAGGAAAAATTATTTGCTAGTTGCTTTGTACTTTCTTGTGAATTCAGCCAATAATCAATGCATTCAACAAGTAGATCAATATCATTAACACCACCATTGGCAAGACAAACCCCATCTCGCCAAAAGTCAGGCAAATAAAGTTTTTCTTCTGAAGCAATATAAATTTGTGATAACTTATTGTTTTTCTCAATTTGGGCGAAAGCTCCAGGAAAAAAATTAGGATCATCTTCGTTGGAGACTCTTAATTCAGATCCCATTTTCTTAAATGCAAAATTTAAAGCAGAAATTAATCCGCCAGCAATTTCAATTTCAGAATAACGTATTTTTGTCATTGTCGCTTTTTAAAATTTCACAATTGGGAGCAATTATTTTCATTTTAGAAAAAATCTAAAAATCATGTCTGAATTTACATTTTCTCCTCTTATTTGTGCAGGTTTCCAATTTTCTGTTTTAATATATTTTTTAATTTCTGCTTCTAAATCTCTTTTAAAATCGTAATTGCTTTTCACATCAAATACAAACCAGAAACTTAATATTTTAGCCTCCCCCTTTTTGTTAACGTAAAAATGGATATTTACAAAAGCTGAATCATCACTTTTTTTTCTGTTTACATAGCCTTTTGGATAAGTAATTTTATCTTGTATTTCTTTTTGCAATACTTCGCTAAACTCATTTTGATGTTCATCGTTGTCGTTCGGATAATTCGGGTATTTGTCACTGTCGGCATAATATATCGTATCATTTACGATACGTTTCAGATACATCTTTTCTGAAATATCTTTTAAAGAATCAATGAATTTCTTGCCATATTTTTCGACAATCTTTTCCTCCATAAACTCACAATAACAGTGTGTTTGATCTTTGTATACAATATCAGAAACTATAGTACCTCTAAATTCAATGTTATTTTGTTTTAAAACTGAAGTTAGCTCTTTTTCTGAACGTAATCCATGATACAAAAGGCCTCCCATTACATAACAGTAAACTAGTTTCCCTTTTTGAATATCCTTTTTCGCCTCTTTAACATCATTTAAACACGTAGTATCTTTTTCTGAAATCGAATCAAACCTGCTGTTGTTTTGTTTTTTCACAAAATCGCAAGAAGCGAATATTAAGCTAATTACTATTAGAATTATTTTCTTCATTTTTTTTATTTTCAAAATACTCAAATCTTCTTTTTAGTAGCTGTGATTACCAAATTTCAGTTTACAGTTGTCCTCAAAGTTGACCATCGATTATATTCAAATATCTCTACTAATTTATCATTTTCAATTTTATATATTTTTGTACTACCTTCTCCCTTATTTTTTTTATCTTCATAAATTGTAATCCTGAAATATTTTTTATTTTCTGAAAAAACAGGAATTGAAAAACTATAATAAAGTTTATCTTCAATATTTTGCTTTATTCGTTCTGTTTCTTGAGTAGCTTTTTTTATTTCCAATTCCTTTTTATGTTTCCCCCATTTAGGATCTATAAGTAAGACAACAACATTCGGAATCATTAGATTTACAATGCTGTCATATTTTGATTTGCTTTTTACTTCAATAAAATATTTTGAATTTGTAACGATACGTTCACAATCTTTTTCAGAACATATTTTACAATTATTAATTTTAAAGTTTTTCCAATTTATTCTATTTTTTTCTTTTTTTGGTGCTGTAATTAATTCAATCGGAAAAAGTGAGTCTTTAACTAATATTTCTCTTTTTTGATAATCCTGAATACTATAATCAAATTCTTTTTCAATTAAATTCTCCTCTTCAAGATTTATATATCTAAAATTAGGAGGCTTAATTTCCTCAATTATCAAATTTATCATTTTTACAAAATCAGCATTCTGTCCATAAATTTGAAATGAATATAATAATACAGACAAAAAGAGTCTTTTCATTCTAGTAATTTTTGAGTCATGCAACTAATTAAATATAATACACCTTTATTTTCAAATTTATAATTTTTAGATTATAAATCATTGAAAGGATTTTTTAATCTGATTGACAATTATATGAATCAATATAAAAACTTTTGTTTCTAATTAAAAAGACCAGACATAATTAAATGTCTGGCCTTTTAAAATTTCCTGCTGTAAACCTGATTACCGATTATCGAATTCTCTTCGGCTATAAAAAGTGTCATCATCATTTTTAGAATCAGATCGAAACTCTTCATCATCATAATACGATTTTAATACACTTCTTTCATAGTTTCTGTCAAAATTATTCTGTGTATTATATCTTCCTGTTCTTCTAAAAGTTTCGTAACTAATATTGTTAGCCATCACAATTTTTGTGTCGCTATTAATGTTCACAGATCCAATTGGTACAATCAAATGGCTGTCACCTTCTTTGTACATAAATTCTCTTCCATTATCATAGGCAATTGTATCGTGCACCTCATTACGGCTATCATCAATTAAGGCTTTATCAACTTTCACATCCAGATAAACCACGCGTTGCATATCTTTATTTACCCACAGGTTATCGATTTTACCAATGGTACGGTTATCTGCGTCGACTATTTTCCATCCTCTTACATCAGAATAGTTTGAAGCTATTTTATAATCTGTGAGTTCATCTAATCTGTATAAATTTTTATCTTTTTCCATGTTTCTTCTCAATTTTACAATTTATATTTTCTGCTTATCATTATTGCAAACTGTCACCAGAAGCATTTTCAATTTCAATGGTATTTTCTCTTTGCGCTTGATCATCTTTCAAAAAAACGTAATAAACAAATGCCCCTATTAAAAGCAGTGCGACAATCCATGGCCAAACTCGCTTCTTTTTTTCTATTTTAATTTCTGCCATAACTTTAGTTTTTATATGAATATTTTAACTCATATTAAAGTTACAAACGAGATCAAAATGTAACGTATTTAATTTCAGAGAGATGTTATAGAATTCCCAGTAGCAGAAAAATTTAAAAATTGCCAATAAAACAATTCACAAATATTCTTTTAGACCTAAAAAAACAAAAGCTCCAGACTTCTCTGGAGCAAACCCTTATTTCTGAATCAAATTAGTAGTAGAGAGCGAAATGTTTTTTACAAAGATTAATCCATCATATGTTTCTGAAAACCTTTTTATCCTCAAATAATTATTTTTTGGATTAAAACCTCCGCCACCTGCAAATACTATTTTAGACTTCTTTTTGAAGAAATCTGAAGAAGAGCCCTCTAAGGCTTTAGACATATCAATAAAGTATATTTCATCTTTTGCTTCAATAAGTGTTTTGGCGTAAGTCCCTGATGATGGCTCATTTAATTCAATTTTTTTCCAACCTGGTTTTTCGCCATTTGTTGAAAAATATCCACCCTGCGTACCTTTTCCAAAATCAAATCCTACACTATAATAATCATCTTTATAATATTCTTTCAAATTTTTACCAAGATTAGGGACATTGTTTAATCTGCCCGGATTATCAAATCCGTCAAAATCAATATGTGCATTATGCGCCCAAATAAAAGCTTTTCCATTTTTTGATTTATTTTCTGTTATCCATTTGACATTTTCAAACATTTTTAAATCTCTTTCTTTGCTATATGGATGTTGTACATAGTCTGTATATTGTAACAAATAAGTCAAAGCTCTAATTGCAGCGTTGATCTCATCAATATTCTCTTCTTTAGTATTTTTTCTAAAATCAAGTAAAATAGCAGCAACCGTGTTAAGCTTTGGATTTTGAATGTCCGCCCAATCATTACGCACACCATATTCTACTTTTTTTTCCGCACATTTATCAACTTCCAAAAGA
The DNA here is from genome assembly GCF_039581405.1 of Flavobacterium mesophilum. Lineage (NCBI taxonomy): Bacteria > Pseudomonadati > Bacteroidota > Flavobacteriia > Flavobacteriales > Flavobacteriaceae > Flavobacterium > Flavobacterium mesophilum. Next base: position 144,356 of record NZ_JBCPXZ010000005.1, read on the forward strand.
AGTTCTTCACTTACAGGAATATTATATTTTTTTACTAAACCTCTAATTTCTTGATTGACATTTTTCACAAACTGCACATCCATACCATAAAAGCGAATTTGCTCGTCCTTGCTTTTATTAAGATTATAATTTCTCATCCATTCCAAAAGATCTGCCACCTCTTTACAACACCAAAATCCAATACTAAAATTGCTAAAAATACTTTTGATGCTTCCCTTTCCGCCACTAATCCATTCATTTATTGCAACTTCGGCTGGGTATGACTCCTCCATTACAAATACTTTTACATCATGGTTTTCAACCAAATATTTAAAGAATTTGGCCTTCAAATCAAAGAATTCTTTCCCTTGATGCGTTGCTTCTCCAAATCCAAATATTTTCGCATTAGCAAATTTCTGTGGGATTTTGTCATTGAATATTGCAAGATTTGTATCTGGATTCGCATCTTCAATTTTAATAGCATTTTCATTAATCCAAGTCACGGCTTTTTTATCTTGGGCGTAGACATTAAACAATAGAAAAAACAGAATCGCTGAAAAAAATGGTTTCATATATTCAATTTTGGTTTAAAGGTTTTTACATATTTATTTCTTCGCCACTATCCAATCTCACCACCCGTAACAAATATCATTTTATTACTTTATTTATAAAAAATTAATTGTTAATTTTAACAAGATTTTAATTCCAAAAGACCACTATCTAAACCACCAAAGATGAAAAAAAACTTGCTTTTATTGCTAACTGTTGTTTTATATTCCTTCATGACTCCCGAAGAAAAAACAACCATTTCAGGCAAAATCACAAATACTGAAAACAAAACAATAAGAATTAAAGGAGAATTATTTGACCAGGAAATCAAGCTAAAACCAGATGGCAGTTTTTCAGAAAACTTGGCTTTAGAACCTGATCGCATTTACAAAATTGAAACTACGAGAAACAACTTTTCAATATATTTATCCAAAGATTCTAAATTGGTAATTAATGCTGATGATTCAAACTTGGCACCAACCTTAAAATTTACAGGAAAAGGAAACGTCGAAAATCAATATCTAACTCAAAAACAGATTATAACTTCTGCAATTCCAGATTGGGAACTTTACAAGCTTGACGAAAATGAATTCCTGAAAAAACTTCAGTCCATAAAAACTTCAGTCCATAATTTGTACAGCAAAACAAAATTTACTGACGCCGGTTTCAAAGAAAAAGAAGCTCGAAGCATTTATTTTTTAGAACAAAAGCATTTGTTTTACTATGAAAAAGACCATTACAATTATGCCCAATTAAATAATTTTAAAGTTTCTGAAACATACCCGAAGATTGACGAAACAATAGATCTGGATAACGATTCTGATTTCTTATTTTCAAGTGAATATCAAGAAATCGTACTGAAAAAATTCTATGAAAATGTAAAAGGAGATGAATTCAGTTTTTTTGTTACAGCTAGAAATGCAATTCCAAAAATTAAGGCATTAAAAAGTCAAAGCATAAAAAATCGATTAATTGAATACTCAACAAACGATATTAGTATTGAAATTCCAAATTATGAAAAAGTATATCAGGAATTTTCAGCAATTACAAACGATCCAAATATCAAACAAACGTTGACCACAAATTATAATGCAGCAAATTCAGCACAACCTGGAAAACCGGCTCCAACATTCAATTATGAAAATCAAAAAGGTGGAAAAACGACTTTAGAAAGCCTGAAAGGAAAATACGTTTACATTGATCTTTGGGCAACATGGTGCAGTCCTTGTCGCGCGGAAATTCCATTTCTTCAGAAAGTCGAAGAACAATACAAAGAAAAAAATATTGAATTTGTTAGTATTTCAATTGATGCTATGAAGGATCAACCGAAATGGAGTAAATTTGTGACTGAAAAGCAATTAGTTGGCATTCAATTATTGGCAGAAAATGAATGGAATTCAAAAATCATCAAAGATTACGGTGTTCATGGAGTCCCAACATTTATTCTTATCGATCCCAACGGCAATATTGTGACACCAAGAGCACCAAAACCATCAGATCCAAAACTTATCGATCTGTTTAACAGCTTAAAAATCTGATACTAGATAATATAAAATTACCAATAAAGCTTCAGAGCAATCTGAGGCTTTATTTTTTATAGATTCTTAAAATTAATGTGAACACCTAGCAAATAATGACAGTATTTTTAAAGCAGCAAGTATGATAAAAAATATGGTTTTTCCAGATATTCCACTTGAACTACTTGATGACGAATCGCTGTCTTTAATATTAGATAGCACTACCTCTCTATTACTAACCAAAATACCTCTTAAATCTGCATCATAAGCAACATATCCTTCCATTGCGATTAGGCAAGTAGTATAAAAATTAGACTGTCTATTGGCATTATAACGTCCTGAAGCTATATTTACAAGACTTCTGATTTTATTATCCATTTCGATAGAATTGAAATAAGACAGCAAAACGTAAAAGCTCCTGTATTCGGCATACGGAATTGCCGACATATTTACGGAGTTAATTTGGCTCAAATTTGCCAATATAGAATCCATTTTACCACTTAGCTTTTTACTCAATTGAAAAAGCGCGTCTTCAGGAAAATAGGCTTTGAAATCAAAAATATCACTGATGTAATCAAATTTATTTTGAGACAAATTTTGATCAAAAAACAATACCAAATCATCATTAAGAAACTGATACATGAAAGATTTAATTTTTTCAGGATCATATTCTCTTTGAGGAGCAGGAAAATTATTTCGGGAATAATTTTTCTTGGAAAAAAGATTGTATAAAATTCGGTTTGAAACTATAAAATAAAGCTCTTGTCGATATTCTTTTAAGGCCAAAATCAAATTATTAGCCACATTAACGTCTATATCCGGATTTATTCTTTTTTCAACATTTACTTGTTTTTCTGTTCGGATAATGTCTTCGGATGAAAATAATAGAACATTGTTTTTATCTATTTTTAATTCCTCAAATAACTCTATTATATTCATTCTTAAATGTTAATTTACAACACAAACATAATCTTTTTAACGCTTCTGCAAAAGATTAAATAAAAAATAAATTTAGGAACATTTACTCACTAAAAAAGGAATACAAGCAATAACTATTGCCATAATTATTGTAAATGTTGGATGTGGTTTATCGTTGCTTGCATCCCCTTTATTCACAGATACAGCTTTTTTATTTTTGATCAAAACTTCATTTATGCGTTCATTAAAGGCTTTATAAAACACCATTGATTCGATCACATGAGTAAAAAAAACGTCATTCTTTTTTTTATTATAAAATTCACTGACGAACGACAATAGATTACTTATTTTTTGATCTAAGTCAATTGTTGCAAAATGAGATAATAAACCATAAAATGATCCATGTTTAATATAAACAATAGTTGAAACTTCATTTCCTTTCAACGTATTTAATTGAGAAATTGCAAAATCAATTTTAGAAAAAACAAGCAAATTCATTTTATAGATAGTGTCTTCAGGAAAATATCTTTTTAAATCTAAAAGAAGACTAAGTTCTTCAAAATAATGATACCAATTTTTTGATAATTTAAAACTGAAAAAAGACAACAAATCATCCGCTAAAAAAGCAGCAATAAAATGCTTCATTTTTTCATCAGAAACCGTCAAATTGTAACTTGAAAAATAATTTCTAGCAAAATCATTGTGCGTGAAAAAATTGAAGAGAATGCGGTTCGACAGCACAAACAAAAACTCTTCTTTGTATTCTTTCAATGCTAAAATTAAATTTTCGCTTGTTTTAGCATCTATTTCTGGATTTATCTTTTTTTCGAAATTTATTTTCTTCTCAATTCGGATGTAATCTTCAGAGCCAAATTCTAATATTTTATCTCTTTCCAAATCCAATAAAGAAAACAACTGAATGATATTCATCTTGTAAAAAATTAAGTACAGCAATGATAAAAAAATAATATTGATAATTAATATCGTATTAAATAAATTGTAAATTGCTAATTCATAAAATCCGATTTTAAAAAATGAATGTCATTATAAACCAACTGTTTGAAATTGAAAAAAAGGCGTCAGAACAAAACTTCGGTGGTTTTGAGCGTAATCTGAAAAGAATTTACAGCGAATTAGAAGAAAAAGGATATAAAATCATCAATCCAATTGGAACAAATTATGATGAAAGAGACAGCTCAATTGAAGCCAATATTCTTAATTCAAATTCGAAGAAAATAACCAAAGTTATTAGACCCACAATTTACAAAACAGAAAACGACACGCTACAACTCGTTCAAAAAGCAGTAGTTATAGTAGAATAATATAGCATTATGAAGAATATCAATATCGGAATTGATTTAGGAACAACAAATTCAGGAATTGCAAAATATGATAATGGAAAAATCAGTATTTATAAGAATCCTGTTGGTTTCAAGGATACAATTCCATCAGTAGTTTCATTTCGTAAAGGACGCATTCAAATAGGCGAAAAAGCAAGAGAACATAGTGTTATAAATGCCGAAAATGTATTTTCATCTTTCAAAAGAAAAATGGGATCTGACGAACTTTATTTCATCAAAGATCTAGATAAAAACATCAGCCCGATTGAATTGTCTTCAATGGTTTTAAACGAACTTATCAATTTCGCTCAAGGCGAAAGTTTAAAATCTGCGGTTATTACGATTCCGGCTTCTTTTGATACGATTCAATCCAACGCTACCAAAAAAGCAGGTTATCAAGCTGGTTTTGAAGAAATTGTTTTACTTCAAGAACCCATCGCAGCTTGTTTAGCATATTCTAATTCTTTAAACCTTGAAATCACTTCTGATCAAAAATGGTTGGTTTATGATTTTGGAGGCGGAACTTTCGATATTGCTTTGGTAAACATTAACGAACGCGATCTTAAAGTATTTGATCATAAGGGAAATAATTTCTTAGGAGGCGTCGATTTAGACACATTATTTGTAGAGAAAATCATTTGTGCTAAAATCGAAAAAGCGACTCAAGAAAATAATCTTTGGTCGAAAATAATTGCTAAAGAAAACCCGATTTACAACAAACTATTTTTTGAGCTGCTTTACAAAGCGGAAGAAGCAAAAAAAGAACTTTCGATAAAAGAAACTTCAAGCATTGAAATTGATTTTGATGAGCTTTCAATTTCGCTAGATATTGATATCAGCCGAAAAGAATTTGAATCAATTGTTAAGCCTAAATTTGAAGAATCGTTTCATTTGGTTGAAAAATTAATTTCAGAAAATCACTTGAAATTTTCAGATATTGAGCGCATTATACTTGTGGGCGGTACAACTTACATTCCCTACATACGTCAGCAATTGCAAGAGCGAACTCAAATTCACATTGAAACGAATTTAGATCCTACAACTGCCGTAATGATTGGCGCAGCATATTATGCAGGTTCAAAACCTTCAGAATTAATTGATGAAGAAATTGCGCAACAACCTATTGCACTAGAAAACAATATTGAAGTTGAAATAATCTACGAGCCACATTCTAAAGATTCTGAAGAACTAATTGTTGCTCTTTTGGGAGAATCATTTGAAGGTTATTACAGAATTACCCGCGCCGATGGAGGTTTTGATACAGGACTTTTAAAAGCAAACAAAAAAATAGCTGAATTTGTTCCGTTGTTAGAAAAAACAACCAATCAATTCACATTATTTTTATTCGACAATCAACAAAAACAAATATTCAGCAATCCGAATATTCAAATAACAAACGGTTTATATAGTATCCTGGGACAGCCAATTCCGAATGACATTTGCTTGGAATTAGACGAAGAAACCGGAAAAAGCCACATGGAGATTATCTTTAAGAAAAACGATATTCTGCCCTTAAAAAAGACTATTTATAAAACCTGTTCTAAAAATATATTACGAAACTCCGATCAAAAACTTATTATAAATGTTGTTGAAGGCAATGCAGGAAGTATGGTCGGAAGTAATCTTTCTATCGGTTATATTGAAATCTGTGGCAGTAATTTTGAGCAGGACCTCCTGAAAGGAATGGATATTGAATTGAATTTTAAAGTTTCGGAATCGCGCGACCTTAGTATTGATGTTTACATCGGCGCTCTTGATTTGGAAATAAACGAAGTCTTTAATCCGCACCAAAGAAAAATTTCTATTGAGAAATTAGTAGCAGAAATCAAAGATGCTTTAGACACCATTTTAGAAGAAATAAGACGCGAAGAGCAGGAAGAGAATTATGAATATTTAGCCAAATTAAAAAGATCTCAAGAATCGTTGACAATCCTTTACAACGAAGCATTGGAAAATAAGGATGATGCAGTAACAGATAAAAAATATCAAATTGATGAATTGAAAAAAATCTACATTCAGGAATTTGATGATCTTGTTCGCCACAAACATATATTATTTGAGCTCGACGAATACCACAGCATAAAAGAAACTTTTACTTTTTATCTAGAAAAAGGATCGCCGCGCCAAAAGGAAGAATACGAAAAGATCACAAAAAACGAAAAGGAATTTCTTCAATCAAACAATAAGTATTTGATTCGCAAAAAGAAAAAAGAATTGGAAAGTCTTTTAGAGAATATCTATGTCAATCAGGATGAAAGCTACATCAATTATTTCTATATGTTGCGATTTAAAGACCCAAGCGATTTTAATGACAGTTCTAAGCATAGCAAATTAATAGAACTTGGAGCAAGAGCATTAGACAATGCTAATATTCCCGAATTAAAATCAGTCTGTAATCAACTGTATCATTTATTGATTGTCAAACCAAAAAGAAGTGACGACTTTAACACCTTTGACGGGAATCTTGGAATAAAATAATTTGTCGAAATAAAGACACTTTCAGTTATAATTACAAAAGCTCTAGAGAAATCTTGAGCTTTTTTGCTTTTACTATTTTCTAAAGCAGGCAAAAACAACACAAGAATATTCTTTCAAAAATAAAAAAGCTTGAATTTTATTGTTTTTTTTTCATTTTAACAAAACCACCTTATTCCTTTTGTTTCAAACAAAACAACCTATTATTAATCAAATAAATATGTTAACATCAACTCCGATTATTCCATATTAAAAATTGCCAAAAGTGTTTCCTTCCTAAAATAATTCAAAAAGTTTTTCCAAAAAACCTTTGTGTATTCCAAAAATAGTTGCACTTTTGCACCCGCAATAACAAAGCAGGTCCGTTCGTCTATCGGTTAGGACGCCAGGTTTTCATCCTGGTAAGGGGGGTTCGATTCCCCCACGGACTACTTAATAAAGCTTCAGAGAAATCTGGAGCTTTTTTTATTCTACACTATACTAAACGCCTTTTCTACACGTTAAATAGCATAAAAAAATCGCTATTCCCTTCAAAACAAGACCTTAATAATTTAATAATATGTTTTCTTTATAACTGAGTTTATATTTAGTAAATGTTTTCATAAATTTGCAATCTGATTAAGAAACCTACTATTTCCAATCTAAAATTATGATTTTCACATCATTTCTGAAAAGTCTTTATTAAAACTATATTACAACAACAATTAAAATCCACAATGCTTACAAAAAACAAACCCCAAATTTTATTTTTTACCCTTCTAAGTTTATTTTTTTCCATCACTTCATTTGCTCAAAAAAGTCTTTATGGCGGAATTGAAATTGGCCGAAGAGCAATAAAAGTTTCTGTTGTAGATGTAAACAACATCAGAAAAGCAGATTACAAAATCCTTTATTTCGCAACTGACAGAATTGATTTTGCCGCACATATTGCTGACAAAGGGGAACTTCCGCAGGAAGACATCAACAAAATCAGCGTTACGGTTGTTGATCAGTTAAAAAAAATCAAGACAGAATTCAAACTTCTTGAAGAAAACATTTTTATCGTTGCAGCTCCAGTTTTTGCACAAGCTCGCAATGTTGAGGTTTTAAGAAGCAAAATCAGCACACTAACAAGCAAAAATCTTGACGTACTAAACGTAAACGAAGAAGCAAAAACACTTGTAAAAGGCGCAATGCCTCCAGTCGATTTCGCTAATGCGTTCCTACTTGATATTGGCGCTCAAACTACAAAAGGAGGCTACATTGACGAACAAGACGACAAATTAGAATTCATTCCATTAGAGCTTGATTTCGGCACAATGACACTTACTGATGCTGTTAAAAAAACGGTTGTAAACCCAAACCAAGCAAATGATATGTCAACTTACCAAGAAAAATCATTTGACTTCAACCCAATTTTGCGCAAAAAAGTAAAAGCATTATTGGATGCAAATCCTCCATTGGCTAAAAAAGACAAAATCTATTTATCTGGTGGCGCTGTATGGGCTTTTGCAACATTATATTATAATGAAGACGCAAAAGAACATTATATCTCTTTAACTTTAGAGGATGTTATCAATTACGATGCTATTTTGAAAAACAATTTCGTAAAATTCACCAACCTTGCTAAAACGAACAAAGAAATTGCAAGAGTTTTGAGCACTTACGATCAACAATATCTTATTTCGGCAAACAACATTTTGCAAACTTGCCTAGAAAGCATTCCGAATTTACAATCAAAGAAAGTATACTTTGTAAAAGAAGGACAAGTAATCTGGTTGATTTCATACATTGCCGATCGTTCTAAAAAAGTAAATACGAACTTTTAAGAATCTTTCCAACAAATACAAACGCCACTTCTAGCAAGTGGCGTTTTTTTTGCTTTATATTTTCACAGATTTTTCCAACATTATTTTAAAAACAGAATCTAAAAAGTCAACCGACTTTTACTACATTTGAAACTACAACCTCAAACAAACCAGCATGAAAAAATTGTCATTAGCACTATCTTTATTTTTATCATTAATTGGATGCCAAAACAAAACTGAAAATCAAATAAAAGAAGAACAACCTCTAGAAACTAAAGAAGAAATCAGCGTGGCACCGACCTCAAATGAAGACGACCTTTTTTACATCAAGCTCAATACAATTTACGGTGAAAATGGTTTAGAAGATTATGCTAAGGACGCAAGCGAAGTTTCAGGAAAAATAATCAAACGACTGAATGGCTCAGACGGAAGCGAATATTATTTAGTAAAACTACACCAAACTTTAGAATATAGAGAACTGAACAAAGAACCGCTTTTAAAAACCGACTACCTTATTGTTGGAGGAAGATTTGCAGAACAACCGCTAAAACCGGGAGCAAACAAAACGGTAGTAAATGTGGCAATTGTAAAAGATCAAACTTTGATAAACGACAGTGAACTTGATTTCAACAAAGCCATTTTCGCTGGTTATGGAGAAGCTACTGAAATTAAAATTTAACCATCTTTTGCTGTTGTTTTTGCCGACATTTTAAAAAGGTGAACTTCCACTTTTCAATATCAATTTCCTAAATTTAAACACCCATTTCAAACAATTAAAACCTGTTTCTTTTTCAAACCGCACAACCAAATGATAAAAAAATACTACTCGCTTATTATTTTCATTAGCTTGGAAATTTTTCTAATATTTCTTTATCATTCTTTTTCTTTTTTACAAAATTCAGTTTCTCTTTCTATAATAACTGCTCTTTTCTTATTTGGATTACCCTCTTCCTATTATTTGCTTATTCGCAAAAAACGAACAGACATTACCTTTTGGCTTCTTTTCTATTCCGCTTTTAAGACTACGCCTTTCGCATTCACCATGGAAGATAATTTTTTTGAACCCGCATTTCGCTATAAAATCCTTTTTAATATTTTATTCCTTCTTTATTTAACTTTCAAGACAAGAGAATTTATTATCGATTTCAGAAAGAATTTAAGCCTAAAAAGAGCTGAAGAAAATGATGACCATTCACTTATTTCAAGCGCTTTGGAAGAACTGATAAAATTCAAAAGACTAGGCAAAATGATCGCTTTTGAAGCTTGTTCCTTTTATTATTGCTTTTTCAAATGGAAAAAAAACAATAATGAAAAAAAATATTTTACCGGCTACCAAAATAATGGCATAACAGCTTTATATCTCGGACTAATGTTCGTTTCCATAGCCGAAGCTGTTACCTTGCATTATTTATTGATTTCCTGGAATAGAATTTTTGCAATCACGTTCCTCACTCTTCATATCTATTTATTAATAAATCTCACCGGGCATTTAAAAGCCATATTTTTCAGAAATCATTTTATTTCAGACGAAGAAATCATAATTCGCTACGGACTTTTCAACACTTTAAAAATCCCCATTGATTTAATTGAAAAGATAAACAAATTTGAAGGCGACTACGAAAAAAACAATTCATTAGTCAAATTTGCGCTACTAGGAAAATTAGAGCCGCACAATGTTTCTCTTAAACTTAAAGACAAACTAGAAATCGATCTTCCATTCGGAATTAAAAAAAAACCAATAAACATCCTTCTTTACATTGATAACGAAATGGAGTTTTTAAAGATAGTAAACTCTAAAATACAGTAAAATCAACCAACCTTCAACAGCTTATTCAAACCTTCTTTTTCAAACAAAATACGTCCGACTTTAATATCTGACCAGCCTTTTTTCAATTTATAAGTAAAAGTCGGAATATTATCAATTAGCTCGCAATCCAGATAATATGTCGAGACCGCTTCGCTTGTCACATCTTTCAATTCTTGAATATGCGTTGAAATTAAAAAATAGGAATTAGAATAAAGACTTACACCATTTATCGTTCTGGTACAAATTTCAAGCGCATCTTCAACATTGGTTCCACTAAAAAGTTCGTCGAAAACAACAAAACATCTTTTTCCGTCAGCGGCTTTCAAGACAACATCTTTGACATTAATAACCTCTGTCATAAAGTGGCTGTAACCGTTCAAAATATCGTCACGTTTATTTATTCCGACTGAAAAATCCGTACAAAATGGGATTTCTGCAGCAGAAGCAGGAATTCCAAATCCCAAATTTCCTAAGTAAATACACAAGCTAACCGATTTAAGAAATGTCGATTTGCCAGACATATTTGGGCCATTTAACACAATCACATTGTTTACAGCCTTAAAACTGTTTTTAACAGGATTTTCAACTAATGGATGATAAAAATCGTTTATCACAAAACTTTTTTCCGACAACACTGGAAAAACAAATTCACGATTAATTATAGCTTTGCTTATAGACAAATACGATTCAAACAAAAACAAATCTTCCCAAAAGCACTCAATCCTTCCTTCTTCTTTTAAAACTGAAATTTTCGCCAATAATTTTTTTACATGTTTGGTTTTGAGCTGTTTTTCTCTAATTATATATTGATATTTTTTAAGCTCAAAAAAAGAAAGAAAAGACAAGATTCTGTTCAAATCTTTTCGGTACGATTTTGGAAAATGAATAAGATTAAGCCTGGAAAAACAAGTTGATTCTAAGCGATAAAAAAACAGGATTAACTGATGGATTTTATTATGCGTCAAAATCTCATCTGCAGTTGGCCCAAAAAACAAAAAGCGCTTCCAGTTCAACTCGCCTTCTTTAAAATTGTTCAAGAAATAGTGCACTTCATTTAAATACAAAACTGTATAAGAGTAGCTTTTTAAAACCTCTTTGTTCTGAATGAATCCTTTCAGGATATTTTGTCTCTCAACAACTTGAGCCTCGGCTGACAAAGAAGTTTCCAATAGATTAAGAATCTTTTTTCTAGTAAAGCTATTTAATGAATAATCAAAGATAGGCAGTACTTCTTCCTTTATATTTAAATCCTGAATATTATTCATAGTTAAAATGTTAGAGTTTATCTTCAACAAATACTTTCTTCCAAAATTTAAATTTTGTTTAAGCTAAAGTACTAAAATACTTCAAAAAAATCGCAAATCAAAAGTTAATAAATTTAATATATTTTGTTATTTTTAACAAATAAAACACACCATCTTCATTAATAAACGACAAACTACACAATTAACAAAGTTAATTTACAAAAACAGCACAAAAATCAAGTTTCACTCAAACATTAAACAAAAAAAATCCATAAATCGAAGCTTATTTCAAATTGTGAATATCTATTTCCGAATTTGGCTTCTATTTTCATGGTAAAATCTATCTTTGGCATCCTTAAAAATTAGATAGAAAATGAGCGCAATTTGGTACGAATGCAAAGTAAAATATAGAAAAACTGACGAAACGGGAGGACAAAAAGTTTTAACCGAACCGTATTTAGTGGATGCAATATCTTACACAGAAGCTGAAAAAAGAATTAATGAAGAAATGGCCGCTTATATTAGTGAAGAATTTAAAATCACCAATATAAAAGTGGCAAATTTTGCCGAGATTCATCCGTTTGAAAATGCTGATCGCTGGTTCAAATCAAAAGTTTCTTTAATTGCTTATGATGAAGAAAGCGGCAAAGAAAGAAAGTCAAACATGTATATGCTCGTTCAAGCAAACGATGTTAGAGAAGCCTATGACAACACCATTCACGTAATGAAAAATACTATGGGCGAATACTCGATTCCTGCAATTTCTGAATCGCCAATCATGGATGTTTTTCCATATTTCAGTGGTGAAGAAGAAGAAACCGAAATGCTGGAAAGATTCAATGCCTTGAAGGCCTCAAAACCTGTAAGACCAGATGAGGAAATCATTGACCACATGGAATTTGAAACCGCAATAGAAGAATAAATTCATTTAAAGCTCATGAGAAATCAGGAGCTTTTTTTATTTTGAAACAGTGGTATTAAGTGCATTTTCAAATCAAAATAAATCCTATATTCGTTATAATTTTATGCAACTGAAACAAAACCACACTTAACCTAAACCAAAAGCTTCATGACTAAAAAAACAGTAATTTTAATTGCGTTTATCATTTTAAAATTTGTTTTACAGTACGTTTTATTAGGACCAGAATATGACCTCCAACGTGATGAATATTTGCACCTAGATCAAGCGCATCACTTGGCTTGGGGCTATTTGTCTGTTCCGCCTGTGACTTCTTGGTTTTCGTATATTATATTTTTACTTGGAAATTCTGTGTTTTGGGTCAAGTTCTTCCCGGCTCTTTTTGGTGCAATGACACTTGTTGTTGTCTGGAAAACAATCGAAGTTTTAAAAGGAAATTTATACGCATTGATTTTGGGAGCAACATGTATTTTGTTGTCATCATTATTGCGACTCAACATGCTTTTTCAGCCCAATTCATTAGATATTTTATGCTGGACTGCTTTTTATTTCGCTGTCATTCAATATATCTTAAGCGAAAAAACAAAATGGCTTTTCGTTGGCGCCGTAATTTTTGCCTTTGGATTTTTAAACAAATACAACATTCTTTTTCTTTTAATCGGATTCTTGCCTGCTCTATTACTTTCAAAACAAAGAAAAATATTTGCCGAAAAGAAATTCTATTTTGCACTGATTTTAGGCTTCATTTTGATTTTGCCAAATCTTTTATGGCAATTCAACAACCATTTTCCGATTGTGCACCACATGAAAGAATTGGCAGAAACTCAACTTGTAAATGTTGACCGTGTTGGGTTTTTAAAAGAACAAATACTGTTTTTCCTTGGAGGAATTTTGGTTATACTTTCCTCCTTTTATGCTTTGCTTTTTTACAAGCCTTTCGCACAATTCCGATTCTTTTTTACTTCAATCATTTTTACGCTTTTAGTCTTTATTTATTTCAAAGCCAAAGCCTATTATGCTATTGGTTTGTATCCAATTTATATTGCATTTGGCGCTGTATTTTTGGGCGAAATTTCAAAAAGTGGATGGAAACGTTTTTTACAACCCGTTTTTCTTATAATTCCGATTTTGCTTTTTATCCCGATTTATAATGTTGCGTTTCCAAATAAAACTCCTGAGGAAATAACTGCAAAACCAGAAAAATATAAAAAACTAGGAATGTTGCGTTGGGAAGACGGAAAGGATCATCAATTACCACAAGATTTTGCCGATATGTTGGGATGGAAAGAACTTGCCCGCAAAACAGATTCGATTTATGCCTTGTTTCCAAAATCTGAAAACACTTTAGTACTTTGCGACAATTATGGCCAGGCAGGCGCCATTAATTACTACACTCAAAAAGGCATCAAAGCTGTTTCTTTTAATGCCGATTATGTTAATTGGTTTAATCTGAATATTTATTACACCAACCTCATCAGAGTAAAGGATTTTGATGAAAACAATACTGAAATTACAGAAAGCAGTCCGTTCTTTGAAAAAGCCAAGATTGGCGGAGAAATCACCAACAAATATGCACGTGAATACAGAACCACGCTTTTTGTTTTCACCAAAGCCAAAATCAACATCAACAAGAGATTAGAGCAAGAAATCAAAGAAGAAACAAATTACGATAAGTAAACCGATGATCGATTTCAAAAATATTGAATATTTAAAGTCTGGAAATAAAAGGCAAACCGAAGCTTATGAAACCTTGACAAAAAATAAGGTTTTAGAAGTTCTGGCAGAATTTGATCCGATTCTAGTGGGTACGATTCCAATAAATATTGATATTGAAAACAGCGATTTAGATATTGTTTGTTATTGGCAAAATAAAAATCATTTTATCGAAAAAATCACTTTTCTTTTTAAAGAGAAAAATAATTTCAAAATCACTGAAACCATTATAAATCAACACGAATCTGTGATTGCAAGTTTCAGATTAGGTGATTTCGAAATTGAAGTCTTCGGACAAAACATTCCGACTCAAAATCAAAATGGATACAGACATATGATTATCGAATATCAAATCCTGCAATCAAGGGACGAAAATTTCAGGAAAGAAATTATAAAACTCAAACAAAACGGTTACAAAACCGAGCCTGCTTTTGGCAAATTATTGGGCTTAGAAAATGATCCTTATTTAGAATTATTGGATTATAAAATCTGATTTTGTCTTTTTACAAATTTAAAGATCTGATTAATAAATAGTTACTTAAAATTTAATTTTAAGCAAATTTTTCACTAATTTCTTTGTAAAACTGTATTTAGTGCTTATCTTTGCACCCGAAACATCGCGGGATAGAGCAGTAGGCAGCTCGTCGGGCTCATAACCCGAAGGTCACAGGTTCGAGTCCTGTTCCCGCTACTAAAAAAAAATTAAAAGCCTGAGAATCTGTATTCTCAGGCTTTTTTTGTGGTTCTAAAAATCTTGTTTCAATTGCTTCAACTTTTAAACTCCTGTATTTGCAAGAAAATTTTGTTCGAGTCCCGTAAAGTTCAAACTTATAAAAAACAGCTACTTAACTCAAATCCAAAATCAAATCTTCATAATTCATATAAAATTCTTATACTGTGAATGATTGTAATATTTAAATTTGGTATTTATAAGCGGTAATTATTTTCTTGAAAAAATAATTCTATATTAGCATTAATAAGAGGATATTTTATGACTTAAATTTTCTACAAAAGAGCTATAGAAGTTCTCATAAATAAATGCAAATGAGAGATGTTTTTAAGAAATCCATTATGAAATCAACCTTCCATAATCTTTATAAAATCTTTATTCTGTCGTTACTACCTTACTATGGATTTACTCAGCCTTCTCGTATGGCAGAAGTACACTTCAGATTTTATGATAAATCGCAAGAGGTTTCAAAAGAAGTTATGAATGACCGATATAAATTATTTACATATAGCTCTGACAAGCACAAGCCAACAGACTATCGCTATGATAATCCAAGCAAAACATATACAATATCAGAAACTATTGTTTATAATGATGTTCATTTGTTTATAGTGCATGAAAAAGACACCATGCAGCTTATTTTTAAAACAAAAGGAGCCAAAAGATTAAAATTTAAAGTGGATCATTTAGACTTTAAAGAAGGAACTTTTATTGTCGATAATGAAGTAACAACGCTGTTGGATTTTAAAAATAGTAAATCAACTTACTACAATTACATCCTATCAATATTGCCTAAAAACATTTACAACAGCGAGGAAAACCCTATTTATGCTGAATTAAAAAAATTAAAATTAAGATATGGTATAAAAGACGATGATTTTAATGCAAAAAAGGAAAATCAGCTAGTTGTAATTGCAACTCTAAACGAACCTTTAATTTTAAAAAAATATAAGACCTACTTATCTGAATCGGAAGCTGGCGAAAATGATATTATTGATGATGGAAAAATTTATCACTCGTCTGATCATAAAATCAGAATATTTGTTTTCAAAGCCGAATCGTGCGGAGCACATTGTAATATCTATTACAAATCATTTATTCATTTCAATCTTGACAAGAAAATCCCAAATTCTTTAGAGGCAGATTTTTTTCCTATTGATGCTATTTTGAAACTAAAAAATGATACTTATTTAGTTTTGCAAACCGGTGTTGATGGTGGTGGAATAGATCTAAATGAAAATAAAATAGCAACACTCATACAATTAAAAAGCGAAAAGATTAGCATTGGAAAAACGTACGTCCTTCCTGATTTACCTACATCAGAAAAATTAAAGAGCATAAGTGTTATTAGAGATAAAATGTCTGAAGATGAAAAAAACAAAGATTATTTCTTAAAATTTGATCCAAAAACAAATATTTTAGAATATAAATATTGGAGATACCTCAATGACGAACAAACAAAGAAAAAGGTTTACTCAGGAAAGTTCTTTTTTGACGGAGATTCCTTCCGTATTCTATAAAAAATTAAAAGAAAACTATTTAAAAAACATAGGCAAACATCAGATTAGCTCGACCTCTATTAATTAATATCTCTACTTCAATTTACCATTTCCATTATTCCATATCAATGATGCTTCTCTAGTACAACCACCAAAATAATTACCCAAAATATAAATAGTTTTTTCTTTATGACTAATTTTCAAGATAATTGGAAAATTAGCGAGCTCGAATGTTTTAAAAGATAAGGAAGATTTTATATTTCCTGTTTGATTTATTTTGCTTAAATCCAACATTTTCTTTAAAGTACTATTTAGTTCATTATTTTTTGTATCAATTATTTCATTAGCATATTGTTGCATAATAATTCCGCCAGCTTCATTAATTTCTTGAAAAATAGAATAATTTGGATTGTTTAGATTTACTTTATTGACAACTTTACTATAAAATTTTTCTTGTAATAATTCTTTTGAAACCGGGAAAATTTCATAATTAAATCCCTCAATTTCTACTCCATTTAGTGTATATATATTGAATGTTAGTATTCCTCCACCGCAAGCTTGTGAAAATCCATTTTGTGAAATTAAGATTCCCACAAGTAAAATCCACTTTATCATCTTTTTCATTTTAGTTTTGATTTTTATTTAGCCTGGCCATAGCTTATTTATATGTTTTAGCTGGTTAGATATTTGAATGCTTCCCGCAACTAAAACAAAAGCTTCAGAGAAATCTGGAGCTTTTTTATTTTAATCAATTTGAGAAGCAAAAATCATAAACATTTGTCAAAAAAAGTAAAAATCACGAATCAGGCTTTGGCCCTTTTGACATAATTGACCTCATCACTCCAGGAAACCATCCTTGCAACCATACCGCCAGTTTGCCGTGACCAGTAAAAACGTAATTCCTTTTTCGGTTTAAAACTGCCCTTACCATTACTTTCGCCGCTTTTTCAGTTGGCCACATTAATTTTGATGGCCGAGGATCTGGCTCATCAGGATGCCAAATGCCATCATTGTCAATTCGGGCAATTTCTGAAACTACAAATCCAGGATGCATAGTCGTACAACTCACGCCAGTCCCCATTAATTCAACCTGTAAAGTCTGACCAATAGAATTTACCGCCGCTTTTGAAGCCCCATATGCACCAACATTCGGATTCGGAAGATAGGCGGCCACACTCCCAACTAAGCCAATTCGGCCTTTGTTTTTCTTTAAATGCGGTAATGCATATTTTACTGTTAAGGCCAAACCAGTGACATTACCTTGCAATTGCCTATTCCAATCCTTGGCAGTTAACTTTTCGATACTCCCAAAAACACCAAAACCCGCATTAGCGATCACAACATCCAGACGCCCCCATTCCTTAATGATTTCTTGGACTGCATTTTCAATAGCGGTTTCTTGCATTATATCACACGCAACCACCAATGCTTTTCCATCTGAAAGCCTGATCTCTTCTGCAACTTGATCCAATAATTCTTTTCGTCGTGAGGAAAGAACCACTTTATAGCCTAATCTTGTCCATTCAAAAGCCATCGATTTCCCAATACCTGATGAAGCACCGGTTATCCATATTACGTCTTCTTTTGCATTTGCCATTTTTACTCGTTTATTTCAAATATATAACTTTCTCATTATAAATTAAATACCAGAAGTTATAATTCAACTTTTCAATATTTAACTGAAAAAAGAATGTGAATGACGTTTATTTTTTCAAGCTATGCACAAAACGGTTTGTAAATTGTGTCCTTAGGACTATTAAAACAAAAGCTTCAGATCTCTCTGAAGCTTTTGCTATTTGAACTCCAAAACTCGTCTCACGAGATGTCCTAATTTAACATAAAAGTCATATTTCAATAAAAGTGTCTTAATTTTAAAAATTAAATGTTAAATTAGCTATGTATCATACTCGCCTTTAAACTTTTACATATTTAAATCTTATTAAAAGACCAACCCGTAATCTTGTTGAGTTTAATGTTGATAGACGAACAAAAAAATGCCCGTTTAATTACATTTATAGATACTGAAATCGAATCGGTTAAAGGTAGAATCCTTGATATAGGTGCAATTAAAGAAAACGGCAATCCTTTTCATAACGCATCTTTAGGAGATTTTACCCAATTCCTGAGAGGCAGCGAATATGTGTGTGGGCATAACATTTTAAATCATGACATTAAATATATAGGGCGAGCAATTATTGACGCTGGCATTAATCCTTTGAATGTCATTGATACTTTATACCTTTCTCCTTTATTATTTCCAACAAGACCTTACCATTCGTTGTTAAAAGATGACAAACTTCAAACGGACGACAGAAATAATCCATTAAACGACTCTATTAAAGCACAAGATTTATTCAACAGTGAAGTCGCCGCTTTTTGGCAGATTGATGAAACACTTAAAGAAATTTTTTATCTCCTTTTGAATCGTACAAAAGAATTTGGAGCTTTTTTTCGGTTTATAAATTATAAGAATACAAAGTCTGATACAGAATCGCAGATAAGATTAAAATTTCAAGGTGAAATTTGCAAAAATTCAGATTTAACCAAAATAATATCCGAAAATCCGATTGAATTAGCCTACTGCTTATCACTAATTAATTCGTTTATACTTCATAGAAAAGTTCATTCTATAACACCTCCATGGGTTCTTAAAAACTATCCCGAAGTGGAACGTGTAATGTTGTTACTACGAAGCAAACCTTGTTTAACCGGATGCAACTACTGCAGCAATGCACTGGATATCTACAAAGGTTTAAAAAAATTCTTCGGTTTTAATTCATACCGAACTTATGGCGGAGAACCCCTTCAAGAAAGAGCTGTTAGGGCTGCCGTAAATAACAAATCGGTACTAGCTGTATTTCCAACGGGTGGCGGAAAATCAATTACATTTCAAGTTCCGGCGCTTATGAGTGCTGAAAACTCTAAAGGATTAACGATCATAATTTCTCCACTTCAGTCGTTAATGAAAGATCAGGTCGATAACCTCGAAAAAAACGGAATAACCGAAGCCGTAACTATCAACGGATTATTAGATCCAATTGAAAGAGCAAAATCAATTGAAAGGATTGAAGACGGCTCTGCCTCCATCCTATATATTTCGCCAGAATCGCTCCGCTCAAAAACTATCGAAAAACTAATTTTAGGCAGAAAAACAGCCCGTTTTGTGATTGATGAAGCACACTGTTTTTCATCATGGGGACAAGATTTCAGGGTAGACTATCTATACATTGGCGACTTTATAAAATTAATTCAAGAAAAGAAAAATCTCGAAGAAAGTATTCCGGTATCCTGCTTTACTGCAACAGCCAAACAAAAGGTAATTGAAGACATTCGAGATTATTTTCGTGAAAAGCTATCACTAGATCTTCAAGTATTCACTTCAAAAGCATCAAGAACCAATCTTCATTACAAGGTTTTTGAAAAGCAAAATGAAGATGAAAAATATTTGACTGTCAGAGATTTAATTGAAGAGAAAAACTGTCCGACAATTATCTATGTCTCCAGAACACTCAGAGCTTATAAACTAGCCGATCAGCTATCAAAAGATGGTTTTAATGCAAAAGCATACCATGGCAAAATGGATAAGAAGGAGAAGACCGAGAACCAAAATGCCTTTTTAAATGGCGACACACAAATTATGGTAGCTACTTCAGCATTTGGTATGGGAGTAGACAAGAAAGATGTCGGTTTGGTGATTCATTATGAAATATCAGATTCACTTGAAAATTATGTTCAAGAAGCAGGACGTGCAGGTAGAGATGAAAACATTTCTGCCGATTGTTTTGTGTTATTTAACGAAGAAGATCTTAGCAAACATTTTATTTTGCTTAACCAAACTAAACTTTCAATAAAAGAAATCCAGCAGGTATGGAAAGCGATAAAGGATATCACAAGATTTCGGTCGAAAATATCTAATTCTGCGTTGGAAATTGCCCGAAAAGCAGGCTGGGATGATAGTATCGGAGAAATAGAAACACGTGTAACTACAGCAATAGCAGCTTTAGAAGATGCAGGATATTTAAAACGTGGACAGAATATGCCAAGGGTGTTTGCCAGCAGCATTTTATCTGAAAATGCTCTGGAAGCTATTGAAAAAATAAACGCCTCGAAAAAATTTGAAGAAAATCAAAAAGAACAAGGTGTTCGCATCATAAAGAAACTCTTTTCAAGTAAAAGCAGAAAAGAAACCAGCAACGAAACTCCTGAATCAAGAGTAGACTATATTAGTGATCATTTAGGCATAGTAAAAGAAGAGGTAATTAATGTGATAAACTTATTGCGCGAAGAAAACATTCTGGCCGACACCAAGGATTTGACTGCTTTTATAAAGAATACAGAAAATAAAAATCGCTCTCTTGCTATCGTAGAGTTACACAACAAAATCGAAAACTTTTTACTTTCTGTTTTTAAAGAAGAAGAAAGTATTTTTCATTTGAAAGAATTAAATGAGGAGATTGAAAAAAATGGCTGTGATGGCGTAAACACCAATAAAATAAAAACAATAATAAACTTTTGGTCTATTAAAAACTGGATTAAAAGAAAAAATCTGGACCATTTTAAGAACCACATTGCTATACTCTGTCTTCAAAGTAGAAAGCAATTAAAAGATAAACTTGAAATACGTCATGAGCTTGCAACATTTATCGTTGAATTCTTTTATGAAAAAACGATGACTGAAAAAGCAAAAGGCCAAACGGACAAAGATGAAATTTTAGTTGAGTTTTCTGTACATGAACTAAAGTATGCTTATGATAACAGCTCAGATCTTTTCAAAAAAGAAATAAATATTTATGACATTGAAGATACACTGTTCTATCTTTCACGAATCGAGGCAATAAAAATAGAAGGTGGTTTTCTTGTTGTTTATAACGCTTTAACCATTGAACGAATCGAACAAGACAATAAAAAACGATATACTAAAGACGATTATCAAAAGCTCAATCAGTTTTACGAAAATAAAGTCCAGCAAATCCATATCATAGGCGAATACGCTCAAAGAATGCTTAATGACTACAAGAATGCACTTCAATTTGTAGAAGATTATTTCCAGCTTAACTATAACTCTTTTCTAAACAAATATTTTAAAGGCAGTGAAAGACAAAACGAGATTAGGAGAAATATTACTCCCGCAAAATTCAAACAGTTATTTGGAGAGCTTTCTCCAACACAATTAAAAATTATAAAAGACAACGAAACACAGCATATCGTTGTCGCCGCCGGTCCGGGTAGTGGCAAAACAAAGGTATTAGTCCATAAACTGGCTTCTCTCCTATTAATGGAAGACGTGAAGCATGAGCAGTTATTAATGCTTACATTTTCAAGAGCTGCGGCTACTGAATTTAAAAAACGTCTATTAAACCTGATTGGTAACGCGGCAAATTTTATTGAAATCAAGACGTTTCATTCGTACTGTTTTGATCTTTTGGGAAAAATAGGTAGTTTAGAAAAATCGACGGATATTCTAAACATTACCGTTGAAAGAATTAAAAACGGTGATGTTGAAGCTAATAAAATTACCAAAACTGTTTTAGTAATTGACGAAGCACAGGATATGAATGCAGAAGAGTTCGCTCTTATAAATGCACTCATGGAGCAGAATGAAGAAATGAGGATTATTGCTGTCGGAGATGATGACCAAAATATTTATGAATTTAGAGGTGCAAGTTCTAAATATCTTGAACAATTCATTTACGACAATAAAGCTGTAAAACATGAATTAGTCGAAAATTATCGCAGCAAAAGTAATCTGGTTGCTTTTTCGAATCAATTTGTAAAACAAATTCAACACCGATTAAAAGAAACACCGATTATTGCTAATCAAACCGATAACGGAAAAATCAAAATTGTCAGTTATCAGAGCTGTAATCTCATCACTCCTCTTGTAGCTGATGTTACTAACACAGGTCTTTCAGGAACTACATGTGTAATCACAAAAACTAACGATGAAGCTGTAAAAGTTGCGGGACTGCTTTTAAAGAATGGCATAAAAGCAAAACTTATACAATCTAATGATGGTTTTAATTTATATAACCTTGTCGAAATTCGGTTTTTATTAAATAAAGTAAATTCTGGTCCAGATATTTACACAATTAGCGATGAAATATGGAATGAAGCTAAAAAAGAACTGATCGAAACTTTCCGCAACAGTACTAAATTAGAAATCTGCCTGAATATCATCAAGGATTTTGAAACCACTAATCCAAATAGAAAGTACATATCTGATTTAGAAGTTTTAATTCGGGAATCTAAACTAGAGGATTTTTATAATGAAAATGGCGAAACTATTTTTGTATCTACGATTCATAAAGCTAAAGGAAAAGAGTTTGATAATGTATTCCTTTTGCTTGAGAAGTTTAATATGGATACAGATGCAGCTAAGCGTCAATTATATGTAGCAATGACCAGAGCTAAACAAAATCTAAACATCCATCTAAATGACCATTATCTCAATCATTTGACCACAGAAAATCTTGAACAACTAAGCAATTTTGAAATTTATCCTGCACCTGATAAAATTGCCAGACATGCCACTTTCGAAGATGTCTGGTTAGATTATTTTATTAACAGACAAATTCCAATTTCTCAACTTACGTGTGGAGAAAAATTACATGTTGAGGGCTACGAATGCTTAAATTCTAACGGGCAATCTGTGCTAAAATTCTCAAAGAAATTCATTGAGAAAATTGAATTAATGAAGTCAAAACACTACGAACTAAAAAGTGTATATGTGAATTTTATACTGTATTGGCATAAGGAAGGAGCTTTGGAAGAAATAAAAATAATTTTACCTGAACTTTATTTTGAAGTTATTGATCAAAAATAAAAGCTTCAGATCTCTCTGAAGCTTTTGTTATTTCATAATTAACCTTTACAAAAATCAAAGGTTTCAATCTCAGACAAATCATCATTGAATTTGACAAAAGTTGCAGGAAATCCTGTTTGTATTTTCCCAAATTTATCGCCTAAACCAATTGCATTTGCAACACGCGAAGAGGCCATTTTTAGCGCTTCATCTGCAGAAACATTCAAATGATTATAGGCATTTTGTACCGCTTCTAACATGGAAATGGATGCTCCCGCCAAATTGCCGTCCTTATTTCTATAAAAACCATTTTCAAGATGAGCATCAAAATTATCCCAATTAAAATTGGTTACTTTTCGCCCCAAAAATGTCGCATCGCTAATCAAAAAGAATTTATCCTGCTTTAATTTATATGCCAATCTCGCCGCCGCATAATCGCAATGTGAACCATCTAAAATAACGGGCGTAAAGACGTTTTCATTTTCGAAAGATGCTCCCACCAAACCTGGCTCACGATGTCCAAATTGAGTCATTGCATTGAACAAATGCGTAACCAAATTGATTCCTTTTGCAAAATATGGCTGTGCTTCATTATATGAAATAGTCGAATGTCCGATCGAAATTACCATACCGCTTTCCAACAGCATATCAAGCTGTTCTTCAGTAAAACATTCAGGTGCAATAGTGATAACTTTTATAACGTCCTTCCCGTATTTAATAATTTCTTCAAGCTCTTTGTTTGTTGGTTTTCGAACTTGATCAATACTGTGCGCACCTCTTCGCAACGGATTCAAAAATGGTCCTTCTAAATGCATTCCGATTACGCCATTATTATGTTTTGCTCTATAATCGCGAACAGCTTCAATTCCTTGCAGAATAGTTTCGTTTGAAGATGATATCAAACACGGAAGCACTTGTGTTGTCCCATATTTACGACTAGCATCGTAAATATCCTGAATGGTTTCTTCAGTAGGAGTTTGACTAAAATAAAGTCTTTCTCCCCCATTTATTTGAATATCGATAAATCCAGCCGCAATGTTTTTTCCATGCAAATCAATCGTTTCAATAGCATTTGGAATTTCTTTTTGAACTGAAAGAATTTCTCCGTTTTCAACAACAATAACTCCATTATTGATTATTTCTTTTCCTGTGTGAACGACTGCATTGATAATCGCTTGTTTCATTTTTTAAAAAATTTATTTTTTACAAACTTCTGATTAATATTTCACGCAGATTTAAAATGATTTAAGCAGATCAACGCAAATAAATTTTAAAATAAATCTGCTAAAATCTGCAGAATCTGCGTGAAACAAAATCACGGTAATCCTTTTAATCTGTGGCTAAAACTATTTATTAATTTGTCTCCAGATTTTAGTGCTAAAATCATCTTTGTACATTAATCTATTTGTTCGCGTTGGATTTACGCGATTCGTCAGAATAATTAAAAAATGGTTTGTGTTCGGATTCACAAAGAAAAATGTTCCTGTAAAACCAGTATGCCCAAAATCATCTTTTGTAAAAAATTCGTCTGGTTTTCTTTTGTCAAAACCTAAACCGCGATAAATACCTTCTTTCGCAAGTGGCGATTCTGTAAACTCTTTTACCACTTTGGCTTTTAGAATTTGTTTTCCTTTATAATTCCCATTATTCATCAACATTTTGCAGATCACGGCTATCGATTCTGCATTAGCAAATAAACCTGCGTTTCCAGAAACCCCTCCAAAAATTGCCGCCGCTTCATCATGCACATAGCCTTTTACAGTATCTTTTCTGAAAAAATTATCCACTTCAGTTGGCATTACATTATCTATCGAGGTCCATTTTAGCGGATTATATCCAATTTTCGAAATGCCTAATTCTGTATAAATTTCATTTGTAAACTGATCGAGTTTCTTTCCGGTTTTAGTTTCAATCATTTGTTTCACCAAAAGCAAATTTAAATCGCTGTATAAATATTTCCCTCTCGGATTTGTATTCGCCTTCGCAATCCTTTCATAAACCGATGGATAAAACTCTGGGTTCAGCCACATGTTTTTATAAACCTGAATCCAATTTTCTTTTGGTTCAAAAACAAGATATTTTGAATCATAAACAATGTTTTTGTTGACGAACATATTATCAAATTGCATAGGATATTGCTCTGATTTTTGATTGCTCAATAAAGGCGAATTATCTGGTGTAGAAAGCAATGCCTGATAAAAAGTGATACTCGGCGTTAATCCAGAAGTATGCGCCAACAATTCAAAAAGGGTCAAATCAGAAATTGCAGTATTTTTATACATCGGAACGATTTCGCCTACTTGATCTGTCAGTTTTAATTTGCCGTCGCCAACCAAACGCATCGTTACTAATGTTGCTCCCAAAACCTTAGACATCGAAGCCAAGTCAAAAACGTCCTCTGATTTTACCTTTTGCTTTTTTGTGTAATCATGATAGCCATAATTTTTGGATATTAAATTAGAATCTCCAGTTCCAACAATAATTTGTGCTCCGGGAAAAAAGCCTTTTTCAAGTGCATTGGTCATCATGGAATCGATGTAAACTTCATTTCGTTTAACATCAAAAGATTTATTAGAATTTTCCTGAGAATAACCTTTTATTCCTAAAAAAATCAGGTAAACAATTGCAATCTTGGTCAATATATTCTTCATATTGCTATGGATTTTTAAGTCTTAAATACATTTTTACTTTGACGTAAATTCTATCGGACTGCTTTCTGTCTGCGTCTGACTCAAAGCAGTGAGTGCATAAACGTAGTTTTCCAAATTAGCATTTGGCACTTCTAATTTTAGCGCTGTTGTCACGTAATAGATGTTTTCAGGATTTGAGAAATCGGTTATTTTTCCTTTTGGAAATCTGTAAATCACATATTTCTTGTCGTTAATCGCTGCTTTCCAAGTCAAAACTGCATTATTCCCTTTTTTCGCGAGCATTGCATTTGTTGGCACTTCTGGCTTTAATCTTGTAATTCTGTTTGCTTCTGGTGTTAAAGCAATGTATTTGTATTCTTTTTGAAGAAGTGGTTTTCTTAATGTATCTCCTTTTTTCAGAAAATTAGAAGCCGTAAAATGCATCGAACCTTCAATTTGAGGCAGTTTACGAATCATTTCAATTTGTTTTACAATTTGATCCGGACTTCTCCATTCTGGTTCTTTAGCCGAAGTTGAAATTTTATAATCACCATGACCAACATACACATTTGCACCGTATTTATGTTCTGCCCACCATTTTGCCAAAACTTCAAAATTTGCTTTGTCAAAACCAATGTGCCAATATATTTGAGGCGTAACATAATCGATCCAATTTTCTTTTTGCCATTTTAAAATATTGGCATACAAATCATCGTAATTTGTTGCTCCAGCTACGGTTTTTGAACCCTGAGAATCTTTGGCAATATTTCTCCAAACACCAAAAGGCGAAATTCCGAATTCGACTTCTGGTTTATTGGCAATAATGGTATCTCTGATTTGCTTGATGATCAAATCAACATTGTCCCTACGCCAATCGTCTTTGTCTTTAAACTGACGCGGTTCTTTAGCGAATGCTTTTTCATCTGGAAATTCTTGTCCAACAATTTTATACGGATAAAAATAATCGTCCATATGCACCGCCTGAATATCATATTTACGAACAATTTCGCCAACGACAGAAGACACGAAATCTCTGGTTTCTTGTAAACCTGGATTAAAATATCTCGTTTTTCCGTACGTTAGAAAAAGGTCTGGTCTTTTAAAATATAAGTGATTTTTTGAAAGAACATCTCTAACCGTATCTTTCTGAACACGATATGGATTCAGCCAAACGTGCACGTTCATGCCACGTTTTCCTGCTTCATCAATCATCATTTGCAATGGATCAAAACCCGGCGCAACGCCTTGAGTTCCGGTTATCCAATGTGAAGCTGGTTCTTTCGCCGATTTGTAAAAAGCATCGGCAGTTGGGCGGATTTGAAAAATTACAGTGTTCAAGTTATACGAACGCAGATTATCCAAAAGGGCGATCATTTCGGCCTTCATTTCTTTGTCAGATAAACCAGGTTTCGATGGCCAGTCGATATTTTCTACTGTTGAAATCCAAGCCGCGCGCATTTCTCTTTTTGGAGACTGTTGACTGAAAATTTTGGTATGAATCAGCAAAACTAGAATTATAATTTTTATGCTTTTCATAATATTGTTTTGGGTTAATTTGTGTAATTCAATCGGTCACTTTTTTCTCTCGCTCCCGATAGCTATCGGGATGGCAGAGTAGCCGATTTAATTCGTGAATTTGTGGCTAAAAAATCATTAATAATTAATTAAACAAATAAATTCCGCCTTCAATAAGAGAGGTCCAAACTCTGCCTTGGGCGTCGATTGTGAAACCATTTACACTTGAACTTCCTAAAGTGATTTGCTTTATGATTTCAAATTTTTCAGCATCAACGATTATAACCTCACCTTTTCGGCTTCCGATATAAATCTTGTTGTCTTTTTCTAAAATTCCTGCCGGATTGTGTTCATATCCTAATTTCAAATCCAAAATTTTACTTTGTTTTTCCACATTTTCTTCTGTCAGTTCAAGATCATCAGAAAGCGGCACTCTTAACAATAATCCATCCATAGTTTTGCCATAAAACCATTTTCCGTCCTGGCTTTTGCCCATCGATTCTCTAATTTTCCACTTCGAAGTTCTTAAAAGCGTCTTTCCTGTTTCAATATCCAAAATAGTTAAAAAACGTTGTGGCGTTACAAAATAAAGGCGGTTTTTTGTTGAAACCATATTCACATTTCCAGCCGAATATAAAATTTGTTTGTCGTTGCCATTATTCCATTTCCAGATTAATTCGCCCGTATTTTTATTCAAACAATAAATATACGTATCCCAAACTCCAAAAATGATTTTATCTCCTTGAATCAAAGGCGTTCCTTGCGAATACGATTGTGGAAGTTCTTTTTTCCAAATTATCTTCCCATTTAAAGCATCAATAGAAACAAATGCAGTCGAACTCGCTGTATAAATCTTGTTATTTTCAGCAATTGGAGAACCTACTAAAACACCGCCAACAGCAACATCCCATTTTTGTTTTCCCGATTGTGAATCAAATCCTAAAAGCTTTCCTTCGATCGTTCCAATAACGAGATTATTTTTTACAGTTATTGGTGAAAAATAAATGGCATTTCCTGTTTTTGTTTTCCAATTTATTTTTTTGTCCTTCAAATTTACGGATTGTATTTCACCAAGTGAATTGGCAAAATAAAAATTCTTTTTATCAAATGAAGGAAGGCTGTAAATCGAAGCGTCATCTTTCAAAAAAGGAGTAACTGCTGGAAAATCATCCTTTGGAATTTCAATTTTTGATGGTTTTGTCGGGACTGAAAATTTGAAAACACCTGGTTTAGCTATTTCTTTTTGATAAATACTGATACTATCATTATTGATGATTAATTCGTTATAACTTTGAGTTTTGCCATCTAAAGAAGTAATAGATGTTCCCATTAAGCCACTCAAGCCAGAAAAATCATATTTTCTCAAGCTATGTCCGTGGCCACAAAAACTGGCAACAGTAGGGTATTTTTGCAAAACAGAAAGCACTTCTTTATAATTGCTCACACTGTTGTCCATAGGATAATGTGCAAAATTGAGTACTTTTTTATTATTTCCTTTAAGACTATCTTTCAGCGTTTTATCTAGCCATAAAACGTCTTCATGTTTTACAAAACCATCCCCCATTTTCATGTAGGGTCCGCATGGATATCCAATAAAAAGATAATCTCCTTTTGAAAACACAAAGCGATCTTCGCCAAATATTTTCTTATACGTCAAACCAGCACTTTCACTCCAGTTTGTTTCGTGATTACCCGAAATAACATAATATGGTTTGGTTAATTTTGAAAGAATCAAATGCACTTGTTGTAATTCGTCATCGGCACCGCGATTGGTTAAATCACCGGTTACCACAACAAATTCATTGTCTGAATTATTGATTTCTTTTACGATATTTTGCAACAAAAAGTCATTGTCATTTCCCACAGAAACGTGCAAGTCTGTAAGTTGTACAAATTTTATAATGTCTTTTTTCTCTGCGTTCTGTGAAAATCCAGACGTTATCACAAATAGCAATAGTATTCTGAAAAATAAATGTTTCATGGTTCTTTTTTAGTTTATTAGCAATAGTTTATTTTAAACAGTTTTAATTTCGAAATTTACTGTGTTACTTAACCGCAAAGCGCGCAATGATTTACGCAATGTTCGCAAAGTTTTTCTCTCGCTCCCGATAGCTATCGGGATTGCAGATCTAGCAGATTTAATTTGTGAAATTTGTGGCAAAAAAAATCTTTTAATCCTGTAATCTGTGGCGAAAAAAACCTAACAGGCTTAAAAAAAACCTGTTAGGATAACCAACCAAAATTTATGTATTCCGATCATGTGTGAGAACCGAAATACACTTTACTATTACTTCGTTTTTACATTTTCATTAAAGAAATCATGAAAAAACAAAAGTTGATATTTTAAAGAATTCTCCCAGTATTTAAGATTATGTTCGCCTGGGCGCTCGATATAATCGTGATTTATTTTTAGTGCCAACATTTTAGCATGCAATTCTCTGTTTACAGTCATAAAAAAATCGTCAACGCCACAATCGATAATCAATTTTAATTTGTTGTCTTTTACCAAATCAAGCATATTGGTAACCGTGTTTTGATTCCAATTTTCAGGAAATTCCGTTATGGCTCCCAAACGTTTTTTGATGTCCCAATTGTTAGGAAACGGACGAATATCAACTCCGCCACTCATGCTTCCTGCTGCCCCAAATACATCTTGATGTTTGAACGACAAATATAAAGCGCCGTGCCCGCCCATACTCAAACCTGAAATGGCTCTTCCCGTGCGATCGGCAATTGTTTTGTATTTTTTGTCAATAAAAGGAACTAACTCTTTTACCACATACGTTTCATATTTAAAACTCGGATCGATCGGACTGTCAAAATACCAGCTTGAATAATTTCCATCAGCACAAACTACAATAAAACCGTATTGATCTACTTGTTTTCCAAGCTCCTTAAAACCTTTCACCCATGAAGCATAATTACCGCTGTGTCCGTGAAGCAGATACACAACAGGAAATGCCTTTTTGCTCTTTTTATAATTGTCCGGAACAACCACACAAGTTTTGATATTCTTCTGCATCGAAGTACTGAAGACCTGTAAAGTATCAACTTTTGAAGCTTGCGCTGTACAGACTAAAAACAGCAAGAAGAGTGTGTAAATTGATTTTTTCATAACTGATGTTTTTTGAAATGCTATTTTAGACAATCTTTTAAAATAGTGACCGGATGCATTGCTTTTCTGCTCGTTCCGTCAAAAATTTGATGACGGCAACTTGTTCCTGCGGCTGCAATTTCTGTTGTTGATTCGGTTGCTCTGATTTTCGGAAACAAAGTATCTTCTCCCATTTGCATACTGATTTCGTAATGCTCTTTTTCATAACCAAATGAACCCGCCATACCGCAACAACCCGAATTGTAAATCGTAACCGTATTATTTTTTGGAACATTTAGCATGGCAAAAGAAGCTTCAACACTGCTCAATGATTTTTGATGACAATGTCCGTGAATCTTTATATTTTTCTCTTTTTCAGAAAATTGACCTGCGTGAATTTTTCCGTCTGAAATTTCTCTTTTGAAAAACTCTTCAATTGTAAAAGTGTTTTTCGCAACTTTCTCAGCGCTCTCTTTATCTCCCGCCAATCGTAGATATTCATCTCTAAAGGTCAAAATCGCCGAAGGTTCAAGACCAATTAAAGGTGTATTTTCAGAAACTATATTTTTAAAAGTATTGATGTTTTTATTTGCAATTTCCTGTGCTTCTTCTAGAAAACCTTTTGAAATAAAAGCTCTTCCGCTTTCTTCATGATCCATTACGATTACTTTGTATCCTAATTTTGTCAATAATTCGTAAGCATCAATTCCGACTGAAACATCATAATAATTGGTGAATTCATCACAAAAAAGATAAACGCTTCCGTTTTGAAAAGAGTTGTTTTCATAAAGTTTTTTGTTGACTTGATACCATTTTCTAAACGATTTTGGAGCCAATAATGGCACTTGTCTTTCAGGCGCAATTCCCATTCTTTTTTTAACGAAAGAAAGATTCGAAGCCCAGTTGGTAACAGAAGGCGCAATACTTCCCAATTCATTCAATTTCGAATTAAAAGCAAATATTTTATTTCGGAAAGAAAAACCGTTTGCCTTTTGATATTGGTATAAAAATTCGGCTTTTAAAGTCGCTACATCCACATTACTCGGACATTCGCTTGCACAAGCTTTGCAACTTACACACAATTCAAAAACTTTATATAATTCTTCGTGGTCGAATTTATTTTCTTTTTCAGAATTCGTTAAATATTCGCGTAAAGCGTTGGCACGTGCGCGCGTTGTATCTTTTTCATTTCTAGTCGCACGATAACTCGGACATAAAGTTCCGCCCGCCGAAGGCATTTTTCGGCAATCGCCAGAACCGTTGCATTTTTCGGCAGCACGCAAAATTCCTAAACTGTCTGAAAAATCTTGAATCGTTTTAATATCTGGTTCCACTCGTCCTGCTTCGAAACGAAGATTTTCATCCATTTTAGAAGCATTTACAATTTTCCCAACATTCAAAATCGTATCAGGATCAAATGCTTTTTTGATTCGTTTTAGCAGTTCGTAGTTTTTATCGCCAATCATAAATGGCAAAAATTCACCACGCAAAATTCCGTCGCCATGTTCACCACTTAGTGAACCTCTATATTTTTTTACCAAATGAGCGACTTCAGTAGATATATTTCTGAATTGATGTAAACCTTCTTTTGTTTTCAAATTGATTTTAGGGCGCAAATGCAACTCTCCCGCTCCGGCATGCGCATAATAAATTGCGCTTTGTCCGTGGCTTTCCATCATGGCAGCAAAATCAGCGATATAATTTGGCAAATCACTTAATTCTACGGCCGTATCTTCAATAGAATCGGCGGCTTTGTCGTCTCCCACGATACTTCCTAAAAGTCCGAGACCCGCTTTTCTTACTTCATTTACTTTTTCAATATCTGCTCCATAAATCTTTGGCAATGCATATCCGAAATTATTAGCTTCAAGATCTTTAATCAATGCATCGGCTTGTAATTCGGCATCTTCCATACTAATGTGCGAACCCACTTCGAGCATGATAACAGCTTTTGGTTCGCCTACAATAAAGAATCTATTTTTGGCTTGTTCCCTATTGGTTTTGGTACAATCTAAAATCGTGTCGTCCATCATTTCGCAAGTATACAAATGATGTTTCATCGCAACCACAACAGCTTCAAGACTTTCTTGAATGGTGTGAAAATGCGCCACGACCATAATATTATTCGTTGGCGGAAGATCATCTACTTTCAAAGTAACTTCTGTTGTGAATGCCAAAGTTCCTTCACTTCCGCAAAGCAGTTTTCCTAAATTGATGGTGTTTTCTGTTCCCGAAAAAAGTTCCGATTTCAACAAAGCATCAATTGCATAACCCGTATTTCGTCTGTGAATTTCTGGTTTTGGAAATTCTCTTAAAATCTCTTCCTGATTTTCTCTGTTCGAAAGTTCTTCGTAAATCGTTCTATAAATTTTACTTTCTAAAGAATCGCCTTTTGTTTTGGCAATAAATTCCTCTGAAGTTAAATCTTTAAATACAGCAAGAGTTCCGTCGCTTAAAACGGCTTTTATTTCTACAATTTTATCTCTAGTAACACCGTAGCGAATTGAAGTTGTTCCTGAGGAATTGTTCCCTACCATTCCGCCAATCATACATCTATTAGTAGTTGATGTTGTTGGTGAAAAAAACAATCCGTGCGGTTTTAAAAACAAATTCAGCTCATCGCGAATTACTCCGGGTTGAACGGTCACGGTTTTTTTTTCGGCATCAAAAGAAACAATTTTAGTAAAATGTTTTGAAACATCTACAATTATTCCGTTACCAACTGTTTGTCCTGCTAAGGAGGTTCCTGCTGTTCTTGGTGTTATTGAAACTTTATTTTGAGAGGCAAAACGAATAATTTTAACGATATCCTCCTCTGATTTCGGAATTGCCACCGCAATCGGCGTAATTCTGTAGGCAGAAGCATCTGTCGAATATATTTTTTTATGAAGTTCATCATAAAAAAGATTTCCTTCTAATGAAGCTGACAGTTCGTTTAATTGTTGAGAATCGGGCATTTTACTGGTTCTATTGCTTTTGGTTGTTTATTACAATATTGAAAATCAATATTGGCCTAACCAATAGACCGTAAAATAATGAAGTAATAACATTCATATTATGTCAAAGGTTTAGCTTTAACAAATATATATACAAAAAAGAGAAACATTACATTATTTTGCGTTATTTAACAAAATAAATTTTAAAAAACGCAAAAACATGCAAAAATAAATTTCAACAATTAAAGTTAAAGCACAAATACGCCAGATTTTCTATATTCTTCTAATCTCGCATCTTCAGGATCTAAATTAGTGACTATCGTATCCAATTGGGAAAGATCGCATACGCTATGTGGCATTTTAGTATTTAATTTATCCGAAGAAAACATTGAAACTACTTTGTCAGATGCTTCTATCATTGCTTTTTTAACAATTGAAATTTCGTATCCAATTTCGGTCAAGCCCTGTTTTACATTAATACTGCTCGCTCCAATAAAGCAAATATCGGCCTTAATTTTAGACACGACCTGAATCACATCCATACCAATGGTCACCATTGCGTTTTTCTGCATTTTTCCTCCAATAAAAATCAAATCAATATTTGGATGCTGTGATAATTGCATTGCAATTGGAAGGCTATAGGTATAAATTGTAGCTTTTAAATTGGCCGGAATCAACTTTGCAAAAACCAAATTTGTGCTTCCGCCACTCATAATAATAACTTGATCGTCATGAAGTAAAGACAATGCTTTTGTTACGATTTTCTTTTTTTCTTCTTCTGCCGCAATATAAATATCAAATACATTGGCCGATTTTTTTGATACTTGAACTGCCCCGCCATATACTTTCTCCAACAGCTTTTTGCTGTCAAGTTCGTTCAAATCTCGGCGAATTGTATCCTCAGATAAATCCAAAGCCAAAGCCAAATCTGTTGTGACAACCTTTTGGTCCTCAATAAGCTTAGTCATTATATATTTATGTCTTTCGGCTTTCAGCATTTTTTAGAAAAGTTAAAATTCAGGACAAATATATCAAATATTTCAATTTATAGTTAAAAACACACCTCAATCTGCAACAGTACGCAAATTTTAGCTAAAAAATAATAATCACGATTAATTAAAACACAAAATATTGCGTTTTGTTGCGTTATTTAAGTTAAAATTAGAAATAAAAGACTAAAAAATGCATTTGTATGCAATAAATAAATATATTTGCTCAACAACCATAAAAAAAACCAGATTATTATGAAAAAATTATTCCTTATTTCATTGTTGGTTTTGTTCATTCAAGTGACATTTGGGCAAACAAAAACAATTACTGGAACTGTAAAAAACAAAGCTGACGGTTTTCCCATACCGGGAGTCAGCGTAGTGATTGAGGGAACAAAAAACGGTACAACTACTGATTTTGATGGAAATTTCAGCATCAGTGTAGCACCGGGACGTTCTCTTGTTTTTAGCTACATGGGATCTGAAACTCAGGTAGTAAAAATTGAAGGACAACAAAAACTGAACATTTCTCTTGCATCAGCTACTGCAAAATTGGACGAAGTAGTTGTAGTGGGGTTCTCTTCTCAGAAAAAAGCAAATCTTACAGGTGCTGTTGCTAAGGTAGATGTAAAAAAAGCTTTAGGAAGTATTCCTATTACAGATATCACAAAAGGTTTACAAGGAACTACTCCTGGACTTAACATTACTTACAATTCAGGTAATATCAGCAAAGGGTCAAATGTAAACATTCGTGGAGCTGGTACTATTATAGATGGAGTAGCAACAGGATCACCACTTATTTTAGTGGATGGTGTTCCTGGTGATTTGTCTATGTTAAATGCAGAAGATGTAGAATCGATGTCTGTACTTAAAGACGCGGCTTCTGCTTCTATTTATGGTGCACGTGCCGCATTTGGAGTTATATTAATTACTACTAAAAGCGGTAAAAATGCTAAAGGAAAAGTACGATTCGCTTACAGTAACAACGTAGCAGTAAGCAACCCAATTTCTTTAGTACAATTTAATGATCCTACTGTAGAGCTTCCTGCAATGATCGATGCACAAGCTAGAGCTGGTAATGCAAATCCAGAATCTTTCGGTATGAACTACAAAACATTATTGCCTGGTATCATCAACTGGAAAGAAAAATATGCTGCAACAAGAAACAGCAATGACAAAAACATGATCTTGGGAGAAGATTTCGACGTGATTGGTGGAAAGGAATATTTCTACAGAATTTGGAATCCACATGATGAAATGTTGAAAAAGAATTCATTACAAACACTTCACAATTTATCAGCTCAAGGTTCTTTAGGCGACAAAAGCTCATTTATTGTTTCGTTAGGACTTGCTAATCAAGAAGGTGTAATGAAAATCAATACTGAAACCAACCAAAGATTCAACCTAAATCTTGGCTTTACAACACAATTAGCAAGCTGGCTTACGGGAGATTTCAAAGTATTAGGAACTTTCCAAGAATATGATTCTCCTTTCAACTACTACAATAGTGGTCTTGATACTGCTGGTAATGGATATTTTGGATATTATATGCGTTGGGGTTCTTATTTCCCTTATGGTACATACAATGGTACTTATTTCAGACATGCGCCAGGATATATGGCAAATGCATCCCAAAATGAAAGCAAGTCAAATGACATGAGGATTAGTGGGAAACTTACTGCTCAAATCACAAAAGACTTTAATGTTATTGGAGAATACAGCATCAACAACAATTTTTCAAGCTTAAAAATGAATGGTGGTCAAGTACCGCTTTGGGACTGGTGGACAAGCGCTGCCGACTTAGTTGCAGGAAAACCTACAATGATGGAAAGTGGAAATGATTTTGTTGCACAAGCTAAATCTTCTTACAGAAGAAATGTAGCAAACATCTATGCAAACTACAGCAAAACTTTAGCCGAAAGCCACAACTTTAAAGTATTAGGTGGTTTGAACTCAGAATGGTATGATTTTGAAAGAACGTATGCTCGTAGAAATACACTTTTAGATAAAAGCAAACCAGAATTTAATTTAGCTATCGGTGATCAATTTACTTCACCTCTTTCATCTAATGATATTTTGAATCCTGGTTTATCACAATATGCAATTGCGGGATTCTTTGCACGTGTGAATTACGATTACAAAGGAAAATATTTACTAGAGATAAATGGACGTTACGACGGCTCATCAAAATTCCCTACAGATGAACAATGGGGATTCTTCCCTTCTGCTTCTG
This sequence comes from Flavobacterium mesophilum, assembly GCF_039581405.1. Taxonomy (NCBI): domain Bacteria; kingdom Pseudomonadati; phylum Bacteroidota; class Flavobacteriia; order Flavobacteriales; family Flavobacteriaceae; genus Flavobacterium; species Flavobacterium mesophilum. The sequence continues at coordinate 181,032 of NZ_JBCPXZ010000005.1, forward strand.
TTGGATATAGAATTTCTGAAGAAAGCTTCATGGAAAACACTAGAAGCTGGTTAAATGATTTGAAAATTCGTGGATCTGTTGGTTCTATCGGAAATCAAAATATTAAAGCTAATGCCTTTTTACCAACTATGACTAGCTCTAACCCATTTTGGCTAGGAAGTGGTTCAACTGTACCGCCTTCTGTCAATCAACCAACAAATGTTGATCCGAATTTAACTTGGGAAAAAGTAACTACTCAAGATGTTGGTATCGATATCAGAGTGTTTAATATGTTAGGTTTGACTTTTGATTATTACCAACGTGATACAAAAGGAATGTTAGCGCCAGGTAAAACGCTTCCGGGTTCATTTGGTCAAACTGCCGCTAATACAAACTCAGGAAATTTAAGAACTACTGGATGGGAGTTAGCACTTAACTTTAACAAAGCAATCAACCAAAACATTACCGTTTATGCAGATCTTACGCTTTCTGACAACACTACAGAAGTAACAGAATGGAACAACTCTTCTAAACTTTTAGGATCTTTTTATGCAGGTCAAAAATTGGGCGAAATCTGGGGATTAGAAACAGATCGCTTGATTCAATCAACAGATCAGATTGATGCAACTGGATTAATTGTAAATGGAGTTGACTATAAAAACGTAAGAACAGGTACTTTTAAATATGGTGCTGGAGATGTAATGTACAAGGATATAAACGGAGACGGTGTAATCTCAAGAGGAGATGGAACAGCTCTTAATCCAGGAGATTTAAAAGTGATTGGTAATACAACACCTCGTTATCAATATGGAATTCGTTTAGGAAGTGCGTTATACGGATTTGACGTTGATGCTTTCTTCCAAGGAGTTGGTAAACGTCAATATTGGGCATCTTCTGACTTAGTTTTGCCTTTCTACAACAGAACAGATGCGATGTATGTGAACCAAAATGATTACTGGACACCAACAAATACAGATGCCTATTTCCCTAATCCATACCCTGGACATTCTGGTAACGCATTTGGAGCTTATGCACCAGGATCAAATAACTTTGTTGCACAATCACGTTATTTATTAGACATGTCTTATTTGCGTTTGAAATCAGTGACGCTTGGTTATACAATTCCTAAGAGCATTACTCAAAAAGCTGGAATTGACAAAATCAGACCGTACATTTCAGCATTAAACTTAGTTACTTGGAAGAGCAGCAAATTGCCAGTAGACCCTGAAATCAATGAAACTGAAGCAGCATGGGGAAGAACTTTCCCGTACTCTAAAACATGGTCATTTGGTGTTCAAATTGCATTCTAAATAAGGTATTTAAAAATTAAAAAATAATCAAAATGAGAAAATTAATAATAAACTCTAGGATAAAACTATCAGTTGCCTTGCTTACTTTTGCAAGTCTAGCGGTTAGTTGCTCAGATTTTTTGGATACACCTCCTGAAGATGTGTTTACTGATGACAATTTTTGGACTTCAGAAAATAACGTAAAAACATATTCTTGGCTGAACTATAACACTTTCAACGGTTACGGAAACAATGCTGGTGTCACTGCTGATTTTTACTTTCATGCAGCAACAGGATTAATCGATGACAATTTAGCTAATAACGTTTTTACGAACTTTCCAACGGCTGCAAATGCAACGAATACAAACTGGAACGAATACTACACTTTGGTTCGTCGTTGCAATCTTATGTTGCAAAGAATGCCGAATGTTCCGATGGATCAAGCCAAGAAAAATCACTATATCGGTGTTGCAAAATTCTTTAGAGCACATACGTATTTCCGCTTAGCACAGCAATTTGGCGATGTACCTTATACAGATATGTATTTAGCACAAAGTGATCCTAACGTATACAAACCAGCTTTAAAAAGAGCTGAAGTTATAGACAATGTAATTAAAGATTTGGAAGAAGCAATTCCAATGTTATTAAACGTTGATGATAGTAATATTACCGTAAACAAGTACACTGCTTATGCTTTATTGAGCCGCGTATGTTTAAGTGAAGGTACTTACAGAAAGTACAATTTAGGACAAAACGGAAATACTTACCTTCAAAAAGCAAAAGATGCTTCTTTAGCTGTAATGAACAACAATTCATACAAACTAAATGCAGATTGGAAAGCACTTTACAACTCAGTTGAGCTATTAGGAAATACTGAAGTTATTTTGGCAAAAAGATACATAAAAGGTGTTTTAGCAAATTCAGTACAAGCCTATACAAACACCTCTACTATCCAAAACGGATTGACAAAATTTGCAGCGGAAAGTTATGTAACTACAAACGGATTGCCTATCAAACAAGCTGGCAATGCGCAATATTTAGGTGATAACACTATTGCAAATACTTTTGCTAACAGAGATCCAAGATTTGCTAAAGCTTTCAGTACAGCTGATTATGCTTATTCTGACAAACCTTATAATGGTTTAACTTCTATCACAGGCTATGTGTTTCAATTGTATAACAATCCTGCTACATCAGGTACTGAGGTTACAACAATTGGACAAAACCAAATTGACGCGCCAGTTTTCACTTTAAGTGAAGTATATTTGAATTATGCTGAAGCTTGTGCAGAATTGGGTACGGTTAACAACAACGATCTAAATTTATCTATCAATAAAGTTCGTACGCGTGCAGGAATCGCTATTTTGACTACAGATGGTACAAATGCTTCTGCTAATGGTGTACAAATAGATGATCCACAAAGAACGACTGCATTAGAACTAAAAGCAGGAATTGTAAATCCAATTATCTGGGAGATTCGCCGTGAACGCAGAATTGAGTTTATGAGCTGGACAACCATGAGAAAAGAAGATCTTATGCGTTGGAAAAAAGGAGATTATCTAGATAGTAATTCTAATCCAGATGTTGTTTTAGGAGCTAGAATTATCGCTTTGATTGGAACGAACTCAAAAACAAAAGTAAATTCAGACGGATATGTAATCCCTTACGCAGCAGGTGTATCAAGATTATTTGTTTCACCAAAAAATTACTTAAGTGCAATTCCAACAAATGACATCAGTTTATACGCAGCTGAAGGAGTAACATTAAATCAAAATCCTGGCTGGTAATTCAGTAAAAACTGAAAAATCAATACTAAAACTGCCTCCAAAATTTTGTGTTTTTGGAGGCAGTATTTAAAAAATACTCTTTTTTAAACGCATCGTGACAGACAAAACGACAAAATAAAATTTCAACCTGAATAATTCAGACTATACAATATCAGTTTTAAGATTTCCCCCAATCTACCTAAAACATTCATATACATCCCGATAAAATTTTTAATTTTATTTTGTCCATTTTTTGTCTTAACCATTAACTGTATTTAAAATGATAAAATTTATAGCAAAAAGCGTTTTTGTTACGGCATTTCTATTTTGTATTCCGTCTCATTCTTCAACAATTCAAACTAAGAATTCAGTTGGAATCAATGCTTCTGTAATCAAAACTGGAGCAGATAATTACGAAAAATATCTTCCGATTTTAAAAGATAAAAAAGTCGGAATTGTGACGAATCAAACTGGAATTTTATCTGACAAGACACATGTAGTTGATTTTCTTTTAGAGAAAAAAATTGCCGTTCAGACTATTTTTGCTCCTGAACATGGATTTAGAGGAACTGCTGATGCGGGCGAACACGTTGTTGACGGAAAAGATCAAAAAACAGGTTTGCCGATTATTTCACTTTATGGCGATAATAAAAAGCCAAAACCAGCGCAATTAGCCGGAATTGATGTGATGATTTTCGATTTGCAAGATGTTGGAGCCCGATTCTATACGTATATTTCTTCGCTTCATTATGTGATGGAAGCTTGCGCAGAAAATAACGTATCGCTTATTGTTTTTGACAGACCAAATCCGAATGGTTCTATTGTTGACGGCCCGCTTTTAGAAAAAGAATTTACAAGTTTCGTAGGCATGCACCCTATTCCGCTTTTGCATGGAATGACAATTGGCGAATATGCTCAAATGGTAAACGGAGAAAAATGGCTAAAAGATGGTGCGCAATGCAAATTAACTGTCATTCCATGTTTGGATTATAAACGAAATATGCCTTACAGTTTATTGGTGAAACCATCTCCGAATTTGCCAAATGATCAATCGATCAATCTTTATGCGAGTTTATGCCTTTTTGAAGGAACAAATGTAAGCGTAGGCCGAGGAACGGAAACGCAATTTCAAATTTATGGTTCACCTTATCTAACCAAAACCAATTTTAGTTTTACGCCAAAACCAAATTTTGGCGCAAAAGATCCTTTATACAACGGAAAAGAATGTTTTGGCGAGGATTTAACGAAATATCCAAAACTAAAACAACTCGAATTAAAATGGCTGATTAAAGCCTATCAAAATACCAGTGACAAAACAAAATTCTTCAACGCTTTTTTTACGAAGCTTGCGGGAACAAAAAAATTACAACAGCAAATTGAAAGCGGTGTTTCTGAAATCGAGATTAGAAAAACTTGGCAGAAAGACCTTGAAGCTTTCAAAAAAATGCGAACAAAATACCTGATTTACAAATAATCCCTTAATTCAATAATTTACTCAAATTCTACTATTTTTTCGATAAAATAGAGACTATTAATGCACAAAAACGAAATCTTTATTCGGAAGAATTTGGTTTCAAAATTCAAAAAAAAAGAAAAATGAAAAATAAAAATCCTGAAACTGAACAAGAATCTTTGTACAAAGATTTGGATCAAATGAGCGTGAAAGAACTTCTTACAAACATTAATACAGAAGACAAAAAAGTACCGAATATTATTGAAGAGCAAATTCCTAAAATTGAAAAACTGGTTAAAGCAATTGTCAAAAAAATGCAGCTGGGCGGCCGATTATTTTACATCGGAGCAGGAACTTCAGGGAGAATCGGAATTTTAGATGCATCAGAATGTCCGCCAACTTTTGGTGTGTCACATGATATGATTATCGGAATTATTGCTGGCGGCGATACTGCTATTAGAAAAGCAGTTGAAAATGCCGAAGACGATACAGAACAAGCATGGAAAGATTTAGAAAAATTTGAGATTTCAAGCTTAGATTTTATTATCGGAATTGCGGCTTCTGGAAATACACCATACGTTTTGGGAGCTTTGAAAAAAGCAAAAGAACACAATGTAAAAACGGGAAGTATTTCTTGCATCAGCAATGGACTTATTGCTCAAGAAGCTGATTATCCAATTGAATTAATTGTTGGCCCAGAATTCTTAACTGGAAGCACTAGAATGAAATCGGGAACGGCTCAAAAACTGACACTAAACATGATCTCTACTTCGGTAATGATTAAATTAGGAAAAGTAAAAGGCAACAAAATGGTTGACATGCAACTTTCAAACGAAAAATTGGTCAAGCGAGGCATCAAAATGATTATGGAAGAACTTGCTATTGAATATGATTTAGCAGAAGAATTATTGCACAAACACAAAAGTGTACGAGCAGTTTTATTGGCACAAAAATAAAACTGCAAAACCAAAACTATTTAAAATCTTTTATAGTTTTATAAAAGAATCAAACACCAAAAAATAAAATGACACCAAGCACCATCCTTCTCTTAATTATCATTTATTTCGGAACATTATTCTATATCTCACACCGAGTGAGCAAGAAAGACAGCGGAAACGAAGCTTTTTTTACTGCCAATAAAAATTCAAAATGGTATTTAGTAGCTTTCGGAATGATTGGAACTGCACTTTCTGGAGTGACTTTTATTTCCGTTCCAGGAGAAGTTGGTGCCGCAAGTGGTGAGCAATTCAAATACTTTCAATTTGTTTTAGGTAATGCACTGGGTTTTATAGTGATTACAAAACTATTGTTGCCACTCTATTACAGAATGAATCTGACTTCGATTTATAGTTATATCGAACATCGAATGGGCGTTTTCAGTTATAAAACAGCTGCTTCTATTTTCTTGATTAGTAGAACGATTAGCTCGGCATTCAGACTTTATTTGGTTGTTATTGTTTTGCAACGTTTTGTTTTTGATTACTACCATATTCCGTTTGCTTTTACCGTTTTGATTTCATTGCTTCTTATTTTCTCCTACACTTACAGAGGCGGTTTAAAAACCATTATTATTACCGATACTTTACAGACGTTCTTTTTAGTTACTTCAGTTTTCTTGACCATTTATTTCATTTGTGACCGAATGGATTTGAGTGCCATCAGTGCATTTGAAGAAGTAAAAAACAGTAATTATTCAAAGATCTTTTTCTTTGATGACTTTATGGGAAGCAAATTTCATTTCGTAAAACAAATTTTGGGCGGAATGTTTGTAACCATTGCCATGACTGGTTTAGATCAAGATTTAATGCAAAAAAACCTCAGCTGTAAAAACATCGGCGAAGCACAAAAAAACATGTTCACTTTTACAGGAATTTTTGTGGTAATCAATATTTTCTTTTTAAGTGTTGGTGCGCTTTTATACATCTATGCAAACAAAAATGGAATCGCAATTCCAACAGATTTAGTGACCGGAAAACCAAGAACCGATTTATTATTTCCAGAAATTGCCCTAAATCATTTAGCATTAATTCCTGCAATTGTATTTTTATTGGGAATTATTGCAGCCACATTTGCCACCACAGATTCTGCCTTGACCGCCTTAACAACTTCTTTCTGCGTTGACTTTTTAGGAATGGACAAAGCCGAAAACAGTCACAAGAAAAACACAGTGAAGATTAGACATTTGGTACACATCAGTTTTTCTGTTTTAGTCTTTTTTATCATTCTGATTTTTAATGCCATAAACGACAGTTCGGTTGTTGGAATGATCTTTAAAGTTGCTTCTTATACTTATGGTCCATTATTAGGATTATACGCTTTTGGTTTGTTCCAAAAATCAAGACATGTAAACGATAAACTCGTACCATTAATCTGTTTATTGTCGCCATTTTTCACTTATTTAATTAATGAAAACTCAAAACTGCTATTTGCAGGATATATTTTTGATAATGAATTAATAGTACTAAACGGATTGCTCACTTATTTCGGAATTTATATTACCAGTAAACGCTCAGCAGAAAGAATCTCATTTTAATTGCCAAAAAACATTTCATGAAAAATTATGTTATCAAAATAGGACTGTTTGCAGTTATGCTTTTTTTTATCATCAATTGTGGTGTTTCTAAAAAAAGCAAAACAACAACTGTAGTAAACAAGCCTATTACAACAGAAAATAAAGAAGTTTATATCCCAAAAACTAAAGCACAAAAAAAACCATTTCTCGAGGATTCAAATGCTGAAAATCAATGGACAGACAGTATTTACAACAAAATGACTTTAGACGAAAAATTAGGTCAATTATTCTTTGTAAATGCCTATTCCAATAAAGATTCTGTTCATGTAAATAAAGTAAAAGAACTTGTTTCAAAATACAATGTTGGAGGTATTATTTTCTTTCAAGGCGGGCCTGTTCGTCAAGCTAGATTAACGAATGAATATCAGGCAAAAGCCAAAGTCCCATTGTTCATTGGCCTTGACGCCGAATGGGGCTTAAGCATGCGTTTAGATTCGACTTATGCTTATCCTTGGAACATGACTTTAGGCGCGATTCAGAATTTAGAACTAATTGAAAAAGTGGGAAAAAATATGGGTAGCGAATGCAAAAGAATGGGAATCCATTTTAACTTCGCTCCTGTTTTAGATATCAATACAAATCCGCTTAATCCAATTATCGGAAATCGTTCTTTTGGCGAAAGCAAAACAAATGTAGCCAATAAAGCAGCTGCTTTAATGCGCGGAATTCAAAGTCAGGGTGTTTTATGTACAGGAAAACATTTTCCAGGTCACGGCGATACGGCGGTTGATTCTCATAAAACCCTTCCAACTGTTACTTTGACCAAAGAGCGAATCAATGAAGTCGAATTATATCCCTATAAACAGCTTTTTGATGAAGGTTTAGCCTCTGTAATGGTTGCTCACCTCAACATTCCGAGTTTAGAATCTGGAGAAAACATTCCTTCTTCTGCTTCTTATAATGTGGTCACCGAATTACTTCAAAAACAATTAGGCTTTGAAGGGTTGATTTTTACAGATGGTTTGGGCATGAAAGGTGCTAGTAATTTCAAACCTGTAGGTGATCTTGAATTAGCAGTTTTGAAAGCTGGAAATGACATTTTTCTTTGTCCAGACAATGTTCCTGCAGCTTTAGAAAAATTAAAAACGTTTTATGCTAATGGCGAAATTACCGAAGAGCGTTTAGCGCATTCCGTTAAAAAAATTCTTCATTACAAATTCAAAGCGGGTTTAAACAAATACAAACCTGCTGATTTGACTAACTTACAAAAGGATCTCAACAGTTCTGATAAGGATGCACTTCAGTATACTTTATATGAAAATGCAATTACGGTTTTAAAAAACGAAAAAGAAATTCTTCCTATAAAAGATTTAAGTGAAAAAATTGCTTACGTTAAACTGGGTGAAGATACCAACAGCACTTTTGTTTCTACCTTAAAAAAATACACTGAAATCACAGAAGTTAAAGACACCAATCTTGACAGTCTGAATAAAGAATTGAGAAAATTCGACAAAGTTATTATCAGTTTTCACAAAGTAAATAAAGCTTGGGAAAAACAAGATTTTACCTTACAAGAAATGCTTTGGCTGAAAGAAATTGCAAAACACAACAAAGTGATTTTAGATGTTTTTGCAAAACCATATTCGTTATTATCTATTTCAGATTTTACCGATATTGAAGGATTAGTAGTTTCGTATCAAAACTCAGATATTAGTCAAGTAGTTGCTGCAGAATTGCTTTTTGGAGCTATTGCTGCTAAAGGAAAATTGCCTGTATCGATTAATGATTCCTTTCATGTCAACGACGGATTAACGACAGAAAAACTAAATCGTTTAGCTTTTACAGCTCCAGAAAATGTAAATATGAATCCTGCTGTTTTATCTAAAATTGATGCTGTAGCTCAAAAAGCAATTGATGGCAAAATGGCGCCGGGAATGCAGGTTTTGGTCGCAAGAAAAGGAAATGTGATTTTTCAGAAATCATACGGAGCGCAAACTTATGAGAATGGAAAACAGGTAACCAATTCTGATTTGTATGATGTAGCTTCAATTTCAAAAATGATTTCTACACTGCCAAATGTGATGCAATTATACGATAAAAATAAAGTAATGCTGGATACCAAACTGAAAGACATGTTGCCGTATTTTGCTAAAACCAACAAAGAAAACATCACTTTCAAAGATTTGCTGAATCATTACGCGGGACTTCAAGCATGGATTCCGTTTTACAAAGCGACTTTAGACAGCAACAATCAGCCTTCTGAAAAATATTATAGCAAAGTAGCAGGTCCTAATTTTACAACAAAAGTGGCTGAGAACCTTTACATTCGAAATGATTATCATGACACGATTATGAAAATCATAGCAAAAAGTCCTGTATCTCCTAAAAAAGAATACAAATACAGCGATTTTACATTTATCATTCTAAAAGAATATCTGGAGAAAAAAACGCATAAAAAACTGGAAGATTTGAGTAAAGAAAATTTCTACAGCACGTTAGGAATGACCAATACGCTTTACAATCCGCTAGAGAAGTTTGACAAAAGCAATATTGCGCCAACTGAAATCGATAATTATTTCAGACATCAAGTTATTCAAGGTTATGTTCACGACATGGCGGCGGCGATGGAAGGTGGCGTTGCGGGTCACGCTGGAATTTTTTCGAATAGTATGGATGTTGCCAAAATGATGCAGCTGTATTTACAAAAAGGAAATTATGGTGGCATTCAATATTTTTCTCCTCAAACTTTTGATGCTTTTAATACTTGTTATTACAAAAATCAAGGTGTTTTGAGAGGTTTAGGATTTGACAAAAGAGTGCACAAAGGAGGACCAACTTGCGATTGCGTTTCTGAAGCAAGCTTTGGACACACAGGCTTCACAGGAAACATGGCTTGGGCCGATCCAGAAACCGAAATTGTATATGTTTTTCTTTCTAACAGAACGTATCCAGAAGTAGTTAACGACGAAAACAAATTAGCCAAAGGAAAAATCAGAGAAGAAATCCAACAAATAATTCAAGATGCAATAGTGAAATAAACCTTCAAATCTCAAATTCCAAAATCTGAAATCTGAAATCTGAAAGCATAAAAAATCTTTCCTCTTGTTTCTTTCTTCTTTAAAAAAATCTAACAACCAAAAAATAAACCCAATGACAAAAGAACGTTTAACCTCACTTGATGTCTTTAGAGGATTTACCATCTTCTTAATGACAATTGTCAACAATCCCGGAAGTTGGGATTCTATTTACGCACCGTTAGAACACGCTGAATGGCATGGGTGTACTCCTACCGACTTAGTTTTTCCGTTTTTCGTTTTTATAATGGGAACTGCAATTCCGTTTGCAATGCCTGTAAAACATTTTGACGGAAGTGTTTTTAATAAAATTGTAGTTCGTTCGCTTCGAATATTCTGCTTGGGATTGTTTTTAAGCGTTTTCAGCAGAATTCATTTATTTGGTTTAGAAGGAATTCCGTTATTAAGTGTGAGATTGATTATTGCTTTTGCAGTTGCTTATGCGCTTTTAGGAAATTTTTCGATGAAAGTGAAAACCATTCTTGCAGTCGGAATTTTTATCATACTACTTTCTCTATCCTTTAGCGGATTAGAACATTTTGAAGACACCAGAATTCCAGGCGTTTTGCAACGAATTGCAATTGTGTATTTCTTTACTTCTATTTTATATTTAAAGACCAATTTAAAAACACAGCTTTTAGTTTTAGCAGCACTTTTAATTGGATACTGGATTTTGATGGCTTTTGTTCCCGTTCCCGGATTTGGTCCAGCCAACTTCGATAAAGGAACCAATTTAGCCGCTTGGATAGATGATACGCTTTTAAACGGACATGTATGGGCATCGTCTAAAACTTGGGATCCGGAAGGAATTTTAAGCACGTTGCCAGCCATTGGAACAGGAATTTTAGGAATGTACATCGGACAATTTCTAAACTTGCCAATTGACAAAATCGAAATTGTGAAAAAGACCACTATTGCCGGAACAGCTTTATTAATTGGAGGTTTATTTTGGAATATTTTTTTCCCAATCAATAAATCGCTTTGGACAAGTTCTTATGTTTTATATACCGCTGGAATTGCAACAATTTGCTTAACACTTTTGTATTACATTATCGATATTCAAGGATATAAAAAATGGACCAAATTATTTTTGATTTGGGGTGTAAACCCAATGATTGTATTTTTCTTTTCTGGGATAATTCCGAGAGCTTTAAGTGCGATAAAAGTCGCCGATCCAAAAACTGCTGGAGAAGAAATTGGTCTTCAAGCTTATATTTATAATCACGGAATTGTTCCTTGTTTCGAAAATCCGTTAAATGCATCGTTGGCTTATGCATTATTATACGCTGTTTTTTGGTCATTTATTTTGTGGATTTTCTATAAAAAGAAATTGATTTTTAAAGTTTAAGAAGTTACTCCGTAACGATCAGTAAAATTTAAATTTCTGTTTATGTTCGTTATTTAAAAAGCTTCAAGTTTTCTTGAAGCTTCTTTCCTTTGCAGATTTTTTTTCAAAATCAAATTTTACTGTGACATTCAACACAAAATATTTCTCGCAGAAATTAATTATTTTTCTATCTTCCCAAAAATAAAAACCTTCAAAATGAATATTTTGCCTTCAATAAAAAAATCAATTTCATGCATTGCAATTGTGCTTATGAGTTGTTTTTTAGTCTCTTTTTATCAAAAAAACACAGAACTGACCATTTCTGGAAAAACAAAAAAAGTATTGATTTTTTCTAAAACAAATGGTTTTAGACATGAAAGCATTCCGGCAGGAATAGCCGCAATTAAAAAATTAGGACTAGAAAATAATTTTTCAGTAGATGCGACTGAGGACTCGTTAGCTATTAATTCAAAAAACTTAAAACAATATCAAGCCGTTATATTTCTGAGCGCTTCTGGTCACGTTTTAAGCGAAGAACAAAAATTGGCTTTGCAGAAATTTATTGAAAAAGGAAATGGTTTTGTTGGCATTCATTCTGCTACAAATTGTGAACCCGATTGGGATTGGTATACCAAAATGATCGGCGGTATTTTTGAAGGGCATCCCGAGCCTCAAAATGCAAGACTTATAGTAGTAGACCATAAACATCCATCAACAAAACACCTTCCTGAAATTTGGGAAAGAAAAGACGAATGGTATAATTTCAAATATTTAAATCCCACTGTAAAAGTGCTCATCAAAATTGACGAATCATCGTATAAAGGTGGCAAACACGGCAATAATCATCCTCTCGCATGGTATCATGATTATGATGGCGGAAGAGCGTTTTACACAGCCTTAGGGCATAGTCCTGAGAGTTACAGTGACCCGCTTTTTACACAGCATTTACTTGGCGGAATTATTTATGCGATGGGAAAATAAACATTCAAAAAAAGCTATAAAATACTAATCACATAATTCCAATTCATTTACAACCCAACTTTACATGAACTATTCTGAGCCAATTAAACCCAAACAACATTTTCAAATTCTTGATGGCCTAAGAGGCGTTGCTGCAATTGCAGTAGTAATTTACCATTTTCTAGAAATCGCAATTTCTGATTACAGCAAAAATTTATTTGCGCATAGTTTTCTTGCCGTCGATTTTTTCTTTTGTCTTTCGGGATTTGTAATTGCATACGCCTATGACGATAGAATGGAAAAAATTGGTGTTCTCGAATTTTTGAAACTGCGTTTAATACGATTGCATCCTCTAGTAATTTTTGGGTCAATTTTAGGCTTTATCGGATATTTCGTTTTTCCGTTTGGAGATATTGCTAATAGAAGCTTTTCTGAAATAGTACTGCTATTTATTTGTTCACTTTTAATGATTCCGCTTCCAATCATGAAGGAGCGTTTTGGCAATAATTTTGGATTGAATGCACCGGCTTGGTCTTTGTTTTGGGAATATATTGCTAATATTTTTTACTGCACAATTTTATATCGTTTGTCTCGAAAAATCATTTTGCTATTGACTTTCATTGCAGGAATTGCACTAGTTTATGTTTCCATCCACGCAAAAGGTATTTCTGGTGGTTGGGGCGGTGATACTTTTTGGCATGGTGCTGCACGTATTTCCTACTCTTTTTTAGCTGGAATGGCAGTTTATAGATTCAAATGGATTATTCGATCAAAGCTTGGATTCATCAGCCTTTCATTACTTTTATTTCCAACATTTATATATCCATTCAACCAAGAAATAAATTTCATTACAGAACCTCTTATTGTACTGTTTTATTTTCCATTTATAGTAGCTTTGGGAGCGGGCGCAATAACTTCAGAACGAACAGAAAAAATCTGTGTTTTTTCCGGAAATATATCTTATCCGTTATATATGACGCACTATTTCGCTATGTGGATATTCTTTTCATATAATCTAGAATATAAGCTTACTGGTTTGAAACTATATTCAGTGGTTGCTGCAGGAACATTAGTTTTAATTGGGTTCGCTTATCTAGTTATGACTTATATTGATACGCCAATCCGTAAATATTTGACTGAAAAAAGAAAACAAAAACCATAATTTTAGCTCCATCGAAACAAAAAAGATCGCTCAAATGAACGGTCTTTTTTATTTTATTTCAGTTTAAAATTAAGTTCTAAACAATGCGTATTTATTGTAATTGAACAAAACTCTGTCATAAGGAACATAAAGCGAAACAATTTTCTCTGAAGACGCATCAAATTTGATTCCGTGGTGTTTTCTAAACAAATAAATCTCTTTCAAGCAATTAGAAAGACTTTGGTGAATTTCAGTTGTAAAAGTTGGCAATCTCTTATCTCCTACCAAAAGATCAATTTGATAATTTGAACTACTTTTTGACAAGTTGTTTCCAATGATTCTCAATGTGAATGTTGTTGGTTTTCCGTATTCTTCGCCTTGATATTGCAGTGTCATAATTTTAACATTAAAAGGTTAATTATTTTTCTCTTTCCGGCTTCAGCCAAACGGCCGAATCTAATTTTAAAGTTAAAGAAAAAAACTAAAAGATTTTTAAAATATTTTCACAAAAATAATACAATAAATCGCAAAAAACAGCAACAAAAAAAACCGTAACGAATTACGGTTTTCGGCAATTAACTAAATATATTTAATCAACTTTTTTCAGAGTAAAATTCATTCCATAAGCACGATTAATTTTCGGTAATATTTTTTTGTCTTTCAGTATTTATTTCCAATAAAAACAGATTTCCGTTTTCATCAAACATTGTCATATTTAAAGCATCTAATAACGCAATTTTTCTCGAAACTCCTCCTTTAAATTTATTATAAGAAAGATTCATTTCAGAAAGATGCTGCAGCTTTCCAAGTCCATCAGGAATTTCTCCTTCAAAACTGTTGTCAAACAAGCTTAAGTTTTCCAAAGCTCTGAAATTCGCAATTTCTCTGCTCAAATTCCCTGATAATTTATTGCCGTTTAAAAGCAATATTTTTAGGTTCGAAATTTTATAAATCGAACTTGGCAGCGAACCTTGAATTTCATTATTAAACAATGCAAGAACTTCTAATTGTTTTAATTTTCCAAGATCTGTAGGCAGTTCTCCGGAAATTTTATTCATAAAAAGCTCCAAGTCTTTCAGCTTTTGCAATTCACAGATTTCTGCCGGAATTTGTCCTGAAAATTGATTATCAGAAACATTTAAAACTTCAAGCTCTTTGAGATTTTGAATTTTGTTTGGCAAATTTCCTTCTAATTTATTCTTCTGAAAATTAACCTCAACCAAATTTATCAAATCAAAAAATTCCAAAGGCAATTCGCCTTGCAGGTTATTATTTGACAAATCTAAAGCTACTACTTTTCCGTTTTCAGCGCGAACGCCATACCATGTGGAAACCGAAAGCGATAAATCCCACTTTGTTTTCCATTGCAAGCCATTTGTTGCATGATATAATTTTATTAAAGCTTCTTTCTCTTTATCTGAAACAGTATCTGCAAAAGAACTGACCGAAAAAGCGAATGCTAAAAAAAAAGTAATAAAGCTTTTCATAACAGATTTGGGGGTTTGTTACGGGTATAAAATTATATAATTCTCTAGACATAATGCACTAAATGTCGATAAAGTGTTAATAAAAATACAATTAATAACCTTTTTACTACTTAACATTAAAATGTAAAATCAGTCTTTTTTTTAACTAAATTTGACTCAACTAATCTAAAAACCTCATATTATGGAAATTAACTTTGTTGCTTTATTCGTAGCAGCTGTTGTTACTTTATTAACTGGATTTATTTGGTACCACCCAAAAGTATTCGGAACAATCTGGATGAGAGAAAATAATTTCACTCAAGAACAACTTAGATCGGGAAATATGCTTAAAATCTTCGGATTGACGTATATTTTTTCTTTAATGATTACAATGATTTTAATGGCTTTGACAATTCACCAGTCTGGTGCTGTAGGAATGGTTGGCGGACCGCCGATGTTGGCCAATGCAAAACCATCATTTGCCGCTTTCATGGCCGATTACGGAACTGCTTACAGAACTTTCAAACACGGAGCGCTTCATGGCTTCATGTCAGGACTATTCTTTGCTTTCCCGATTGTGGGAATCAATGGTTTATTTGAAAGAAAATCTTGGAAATACATCTTCATTCACGCAGGCTATTGGATGCTGACACTTATGCTAATGGGTGGCATTATCTGTGCATTTGCATAAATCAAAAACATATAAAACCCGTTTGAAAATAAAACTCAAACGGGTTTTTCATAATAATAACTTAAAGCAAGTAAGTTATGGCAAATATTATCTAATTTTGAAGAAATTAGCAGACACTTTTGAATACAACTTATTCTTTTCAAATCTACAATCAAACGGCTTTGCTCCCTTCCGAATGGAATTCGCTTGCTGCAGAAAACATTTTTTTGACACGAGAATATCTCGAAGTACTGGAAAATTCTTGTCCGGTCAATATGATTTGTCATTTTATTGGGATTTTTGAAGAAGAAAAACTGGCAGGAATTGCCTTGACTCAGTTTTTATTTGCTGAAAAACTAGAATCCTTTGGCGAACGCGATCAATGTTTAAAAACATCTGTACGTAATTTTGCTTTCAAAAACTTTGCTTCGCATGTATTATTCGTAGGCAATAATATGCTTACAGGACAAAATGCTTTTGTTTTTTCTAAAACTGCGGTAGTTTCAAAAGCAGTCAAAACACTTCATAAAGCGATCAATCAGCTTAAAAAAGATTTAAAAGCTTCTGGCAAAAAAGTTCATATTACCAGCATAAAAGATTTTACATCTGAAGAAATCAAACCACTTCAAGCGGAATTCAAAAACAATTACACCTTTTCGACACAGCCCAATATGATTTTTGAAATCAATGAAAATTGGAAAAACGAACAAGGTTATATTGATGCTTTATCCAAAAAATATAGAGACCAATACAAGCGCGCTCGCAAAAAATCGGAGGGAATCATTAAAAAGAAAATGTCTTTGTCTGATATTAAACAGTACGAAGATGTTATTTATGATTTGTATTTTCATGTGGCAAAAAATGCGCCTTTCAATACCTTTTTTCTAGCGCGAAATCATTTCAGCTTTTTTAAAGAAATCATGAAAGATGACTTTTTGTTCTATGGTTATTTTTTGGATGAAAAATTAATCGGATTCAATACTTTGATCAAAAACGGAAACGTTATGGATACGTATTTTCTTGGTTATGATGAAAATTTGCAACGCGAAAAAATGTTGTATCTAAATATGCTTTATGACATGATTGCTTACTCAATCAATCATGGTTTTGAAGCAGTTGTTTTTGCCAGAACGGCACTCGAAATCAAAAGTTCTGTTGGTGCAAAACCATTAAACATGTACGGATTGATTACACACAGCAATGCTTTGATCAATCATAATATCGCAAAATTATTTCAATATTTAGAACCAAAAACAGAATGGCAAGAACGCAATCCGTTTAAGTAATTTTTGTTTTTAAGGAACGGCGATTTTCATTTGCTTGTGCAAAATATAAATGTCTAAATCCGTTTGTGCGCCACAATATTCGCCGTCAATTTGAAAATTCACTGGATAATCTGTTTTGATAGAAGCTTTATCCGTCGAGATGATTACAACGTCATCAGAATCAATTGGCATATTTCCGGTAATAATTTTTC
The DNA here is from genome assembly GCF_039581405.1 of Flavobacterium mesophilum. Taxonomy (NCBI): domain Bacteria; kingdom Pseudomonadati; phylum Bacteroidota; class Flavobacteriia; order Flavobacteriales; family Flavobacteriaceae; genus Flavobacterium; species Flavobacterium mesophilum. The sequence continues at coordinate 198,146 of NZ_JBCPXZ010000005.1, forward strand.
CGATTAATAATAAATCAAGATTTTTTAAAATCACGAGTTCAAATTTTCCATCATTCATTGCACCATTTGGATTAATAATGACACCTGTCCCATATTTCTGCGAATTGGCGATTACAATCATTCTCGCGATATGTTTAACGGTTTCATTATTGGCATCAATTGTAGCTACAAAAGGTTCTTCAGATTCCGTTAATGTTGTAAAAGCCTGCAATGCATATCCCCAAAATCCACGCACATCACTTTGTTCATAGTTTTTAACCAAATTGGCATTCAATCCTAGATCGCTTAAATGAATGCTTTTTTTGCCGTTGATGCAAATCATATCCATTTCGATAAAACGATTCATAAAAGCAATTTTCAAGTTTTCATCTATTCTTGTTGGCAAATTCAAATCGACAGCTAATCCATTTGCTGAACCGGCAGGCAAAATTCCAATTATGACATCAAAATCTTCCACAGCTTCAGCCACCATTTTAATTGTTCCATCTCCTCCTGCAACGATAATTCGTTCTGGGAGAAATTGATTATAAATCATCTGAATTTTACCCAAATCATTGTTTCCTGACGTTTCATAAACTTCTAGATTAAAATAATTTATAGAAGCAAATTCTTCGACAGTCTCGATTAAACTGCTTTTATCAAGATCACCTGAAATCGGATTTACAATAAATAGAATGTTCTTTTTCAAAATTTTAGCTTTAAAAACCAATTAAATTAAGTAATTTACAGTTTCATAAATATACGCAATAAATGAAACCAATCTTACAATTATATCGTGGCTATGCCAATGAAGAAGAATTAATTGTAATGGGACATGTTTTCAAAAGAACGTACGATTATGATTTTCAGAAGAAAAATTTAAAAAATGCAAAGTCTATAATCAACCAATTTCGGATCAAAACAGTCGAAAATTTTGATGTTTATTTGAAATATGCCGATCAAGAAATTCACACCAAAACTTTAGATGACGGGCATTTTAAGTTTTGTATTCCGCTTGAAAATGAAACTCATTTTGGCTGGATGAATTACGAAGTCAGCATTAAATATGACTCTCAAATTATTACTTCAAAAGGAAGCTTTATACATCCACACACAGGAAGATTAGGCATTATCTCCGATATTGATGATACTTTTTTGATTTCGCATACGCAGAATATCTTCCGAAAAATCTACATTTTATTGTTTAAGAATGTAAACGACCGAAAAGTTTTTAAAGATGTTGTTGCACATTATCAAGCTTTAAGCTCGGCAGGGAGAAAAAACAAAGAAGAGGTAAATGCTTTTTTCTACATCTCAAGCAGCGAATGGAATTTGTACCGTTTTATTGTTCAGTTTACCAAAATTCACCACTTACCTAGAGCAGTTATTTTGCTAAAAGACATTAAAAGAGGCATCACGGATTTTTTCATGAGCGGACGTGGCAATCACGATCACAAGTTTGAAAAGATAAAACATGTTTTGGAGTTTTATCCCAACTTAAAATATATTTTATTGGGAGATGATTCGCAGCATGATCCAGTTTTGTACGAGAGAATCTGCAAAATATTTCCAGTTACTGTAATTGCGGTTTACATCAGACAAACCGGAAAATCTCAGAAAGAAGAAGTAAAAAAAATCATGAAAAACCTAGAAACGTTGGATGTTTCGGTTTGTTATTTTAAAGAAAGCAGTCAAGCCATTGAGCATTCTCGATCTATTGGGATTATTGAGTAAGGTTTTTTGTTTCAAATTTCAGGTTTCAAGTTTCAGTTTTCAGGTTTCCAAAAAACTTGAAAATGCTTATTAACTAAAAAACCTTTGTCAAAGTTTGAAACTTTGACAAAGGTCGATATGGCTTAAAAAAACTTGAAAACCTGAAACTTGAAACTTGAAACTTGAAAACTTTTTTAAGCATTAAAGTTATCAATCTCCTCCTGAACAACTTCCCAATCAATCAATAATTGGTCTAGATCAGCTTTCTTTTTATTATATGCTGTGAAAAACGAAGCATCTTCGATATGTTTATCGTAATTCGTTTCTAACGCTTTATCATCATGCTGAATGTCTTTTTCTAATTGCTGAATCTGGCTTTCGATTTTGCTTAATCTGTTTTGAAGCGCTTTTGTTTTCTTTTGATCTTCATAAGATACTTTCGCAACTTCTTTCTCTTTTGGAGCAGCAACTTTTACAACATCTTTTTTCTCAACCTCACGCATATTTTCAAGATTGCGTTGCTCCAAGAAGAAGTTGATATCTCCAAGATATTCTTTAATTTTTTGATCTTTGAATTCGTATACAATGTTCGACATTCCTTGAAGGAAATCCCTGTCGTGAGAAACTAATAATAAAGTTCCACCGAATTTTTGAAGTGCCGCTTTCAAAACGTTTTTCGATTTAATATCTAAGTGGTTCGTAGGCTCATCCATCAGCAAAACGTTGATAGGTTGCAACAACAATTTACAAAGCGCCAAACGGTTACGTTCACCTCCAGAAAGTACTTTTACTTTTTTCTCCACATCATCACCACGGAACAAAAATGAACCCAACATATCACGTACTTTCATACGGTTTGTGTCTGTTGCTGCATCTTCCATTGTTTGAAGCAAAGTGATTTCTCCATCTAAATATTCGGCTTGATTTTGAGCAAAATATCCTAGTTGAACATTATGGCCTAATTTGATGTTTCCTTCGTATTCAAACTCGTTTACCAGCGCTTTAATGAAAGTCGATTTTCCTTGTCCGTTTTGACCAACAAAAGCAATTTTGCTTCCTCTTTCAACTAATAAACTAATATCTTTTAGAATCGTTTTATCGCCGTAAGCTTTCGTTACATGCTCTGCTTCGATAACCACTTTTCCTGGTTCTTTAGAAACCGGAAAAGAGATATTCATTACCGAATTATCATCTTCATCTACTTCGATTCTTTCTACTTTATCTAATTTTTTAATGAGCGATTGCGCCATTGAAGCTTTTGAAGCTTTTGCACGGAATTTCTCGATTAATTTTTCTGTTTCTTCAATCTTTTTCTGCTGATTTTTTTGAGTTGCTAATTGCTTCTCACGAATTTCATGACGCAGTTCCAAATATTGTGTATACGGTTTATTGAAGTCGTATGCTTTTCCTAAAGAGATTTCGATTGTTCTGTTTGTTACATTGTCCAAGAACATTTTATCGTGCGATACAATTACCACTACTCCAGGATAATTACGAAGGAAATTCTCTAACCAAATGATACTTTCGATATCTAAGTGGTTGGTAGGCTCATCCAGAAGCAATACATCATTGGACTGCAATAATAATTTAGCCAATTCGATACGCATTCTCCAACCTCCTGAAAATGTTTCCGTTTGATTATTGAAAACTTCTCTTTTAAACCCAAGTCCTAACAGAATTTTCTCTGTATCTCCAACATAATTGTAACCACCAAGAAGATCAAAACGATGTGTATAATCAGATAAATCTTCAATGATTTGTCCGTATTCTTCACTTTCATAATCGGTTCTAGTGACCAATTGATGATTTATTTCTTCCAGTTTTTTCTCTACAATTTTAATCTCTGTAAAGGCTTCATATGCTTCTTCCAAAACAGTTCTTCCTTGTTCAAAATCAATATCCTGACGAAGAAATCCCATTTTGATATCTTTTTCTTGAGAGATAACTCCTGAATCTGGCTTGAAGTCACCAGCCAGCATTTTAAGCATTGTCGATTTACCTGCACCGTTTTTACCAACAAGACCTACGCGGTCGCCGGCGCCTAAACGAAATGTAACTTCTTCAAATAAATATGTCCCACCGAAAGAAACTGAAAGATTGTGTATATTAAGCATAATGTATTGCTGAAAATCTAGAAATTAAATACATTGTAAATAAGCAAATTGCCTGTTACAATTTTGAAAGTGCAAAAGTATAACTTTTAATTGAAAGTTTTAAACTGAAAAACAATAGCTCTTACAATATTCTAAAGCAAAAAAAGGATTGAAATTCAATTGAATTTCAATCCTTTTTACATTTTAATTTATTTAAACTTTTAAGCTTCTTTTGCTTCTTCAGCTTCTGGCATTAAAATAGAAGCTACTACAGAAATTAAAAGCACGCCTCCAATCGCCAATAAAGAGTACATAGATTCGATATGATAGAATGGAGAAATAATCATTTTTATTCCGATAAATGACAAGATAATTGCCAAACCATATTGCAACTTACTAAACAAGTGAATAAAGTTGTCTAATAAGAAGAACAATGCTCTAAGTCCTAAAATGGCAAAAATGTTAGAGGTATAAAGAATAAACGGGTCATTTGAAATTGCAAAAATCGCAGGAATAGAATCTACTGCAAACAATAAATCTGTAAACTCAATTACGGCTACAACTACTAAAAGTGGTGTTGCTAATTTTTTCCCATTTTCAAACGTGAAGAATTTATCTCCATCATATTTGTCGCTTACATTAAAGAATTTTCTAATTAATCTTGCTCCTCTTGTATTGTTGTAATCTTCCTCATCGTCATCGTCTCCAGAAGACCAAGATTTAATACCTGCATATACCAAGAACAATCCGAAAGCTGTCATGATTAGGTTAATATCATATTTAAATCCTTCAAATCCTGCAAGGCTTAAAAGTTTGTTCAAATAGGTCAATTCGATTAAGAAAGCACCAGAGAAAATGAAAATTGCTCTTAAAACCAATGCTCCAATAATTCCCCAAAACAATACTTTATGTTTGTTTTGATTGGCAACATCAAAAAACTTAAACACTAATATGAATACAAAAAGATTATCAACAGAAAGCGCTTTTTCAATCCAATATGCCGATTGAAACTCATAGAATTTTGCAGCTCCCGCATAGTGATATACTAAACCACTAAAAATCATGGCTAAACTGATCCATACTAAAGACCAAGTGATAGCTTCTTTGTTTGTTACGACATGGCTTTTTTTGTTGAAGATTCCTAAATCTAGCAACAGCATAATAACAACTGCAACCGCAAAAACGACAATTAAACCGGGATGTTCCGAAAAGATTGGGTGTTGATTCATTTTAGATATTAATTAAGTTAATTTTTTAAATTATGTATTGGCCATTGTTACCATGATGACCCTTCCTCCTTCTTCATTAGAAAGCAGTATTTTTTTTCCGTGCGTAAGCTCGACCATTGTACCTATTGGAATTTCTTTGTCTTCGGTTAAATCTTTGAGCGAAGTTAGTTTTTGATTGACTAAAACCCATTTACCATTAAAAAAAGTAAAATAGCCAACTGGAACTTTATGTTGTGGCGCTAATTTCTCATTTCTGACAATATTACGATTAACATGCCATTGAAACAAATATTGGTCATTATAAACCATTAATCGATGATTCTCGGGCTTCCAAGTCGTTTCCTGAAACTGATAATACAGATCTAAAACAGGAAGCGTACCTTGATGTGCCGTACCGCAGAAAGGACATTTCGGCGTATTGGTATTATCGAAAACATACCATTTTTGTTCACAGGTTGGGTTGTGGCATTTCTGCATTAAATCGGTTGTTTTAAGCAATGCTATTTCCCATTCTTCCGCATTTGGTCTTTGCATCGGGTTGTGTAATCCATCTACAAAAACTTTATCAAACAAGGTCTTTAAATAAGGTCCTGTTATGGTATACGGCAATTTTGTAATATCTGCCCAAGGCAAATCCCATTTAGAAACCTGATTCATTTTTGGTCGATTGGTTGCATCTGTTGGATGTTCGATAAACATCGCTTTTTCCCCCATAGATAACAAATCGTCTTTTTCGGTATCTAAATCATGTACTTTTCCGCCTTTTAAAGGATGTCTATGCAATAAGAACATATAGATCAAAACTGGAAGCGCATGCAGATCTGTTAATCTGTTTGGCAATTTTCTGTTTGGATCATTTTTATCTAAATGCTTGCTTGAAAGCACTTCTGGCGCAATAAATTCGGCTGTTCCAATTACTTCAGCTGGAAATAATCCTGGAACAACTAATCCGTCCAAATCGATCATGCAAGCAGATCTTTCTATTGGATCTATTAAAACATTATTGTATGATAAATCAGAATGTGCCAATCCCATAGCATGCATTTTTTTTACACCTCTGGAAAGATTTACGCAAACCTGAAAATAACTCAGCCAATCTCCTAATTCTGAAGTTGCGACGCGCAATGGAAAATGCGGATTCCTAAATTTTGGTCCAGCAAACCATTTTCCGTTTTTTTCTTTTCCCTGAATTAAATCGCTTGTCTGATATCCTTTTTTAAAGAAGAATTTTGGTTTATAAACTGGTACAATAATTCCCGTTAAACCATTGTGCTCAATAACATCTGTTGGCCATCTGAAAACTTCATTCAAATAATAATCTCCAGCTTCTCCGTTTTGGATTTGAGTATAATATTTGTTGGTTATTTTTTGAAGTCTCTCTTTTTGGTTGAAATCTAATTTATCTCTAAAAATAGCGACAACATATTTTCGGTCTGGGCTAAAATAAACGTCTTTCACACCACCACGCATTGGTTCGCCGTTATCAACAAATTGATACGTTTTTGTAGCGTCGTTCATTGATTTTACTGTAACTGTACTCATGTTTAGTAAATTATAGCAAGCGTTCTGTCATCATGATTTCCTGGACTCCAAAAGTCCATCCAAGTCGAAAGTTGTGTTGCAATATCTGCATTTTCATTTTCAAAATCAACCTTAGATCCGTCTTCATTATTCCCTTTTAAATCGGACAGAAACTCATTCCATTTTTCAATTTTTTCCAGATTGGCTTCAACCACAAATTTTGGGTCGTAAATTCCGTCTGTCATCAGCATCAAATAAGAGAAATCGTCTACCAATTTAAATCCGAAACGTGATGAAAGTTTATCACTCTGAAAAATTTCAGGAATTGTAATAAAACGAGTTCCTCCACCGAATTCGCCAACATCAATGACATTCATCAATGTAATTTCAGTTAAATCTTTACTTAACAAACCTATTGGACAATCGCCAACTCCGAAAGTTAGAATGGCATATCCAAAATCATATTTTTTAACTAAAGCGAAAATTAAAGTCGCATGAAATTTTTTCAATTCTTCATTATTTTCAGCTGCAAATTCTTCAATCTTTTGATTAACAAAATGAGCCGCTTTTAATAAAGTATTATATCCAAAATGAGATATTTTTTTAGATGAATCTGAGTCTGTTTTGTTGTAATGATTGAATAAAATCTCATCAAATTCTTTTAAATTTTCTTTATCAAGATTTTCTTCAAAGTATTCAATCAAGGTATCACAAGCTAATTTTGAACCTTTTCTCGATAAAGCAGCTGAGCCCGCGCCATCTGAAACTGCTAAAACACTCCAGCCATTTGAAGTAAAGTTTTTGAATGCAAAATCGTCTTCTCTAAAAGAACCTACGTTGGCATGGCTTCGTCCTCGTTTTGAAGCAACAACAATTTTTTTATCTAAAAATGAACTCGCAATAGCCACATTATCTTCTTTTGCAAAAGGCGCATTTTTATCACTTTCTATATTTTTCCAAAGTGATTTCGGATCAGGATTTATAATTACGGTAAATACTTTTTCGTTTAGAGGCGTTTCTTCAGCTTCGCTATCAATTTTAAAAAGCATTTTAATTTTTAAATCGCCACTAATTTTTGGATTTCCTGAAAGCAATTCGTTTTCGCTGTCAAATGAAAGTCCTGTATTTTCTAAATTTTGAATTTCGTACGAAATAATATCATCCCAGCCCAATTGAATAAAATCAATTTTCGCTTCGTATGCCTTATTTACTGTACCATTTGGCAGAAAAACAGATTGATTCGTAATATCATCTATTCGATTTATTAAGTTCCAATTTTTCATCATCATCTGCTGTTTTTCTTTAATTATTTTTACTGCCGTAATATTGATTTCGTCGCTAATAAAATCTTCAAAAAGCGATTGTTTGCTTTTTGGAATATCGATTTTATTTTGGAATAAAAAAGACTGAAGATATCTTTTGGTCTCCTCCATACGTAATTATCCTTGTGTTCTATTTACGTCAAAACCACCTTCACCACAACCGTAAGATCCTTGATTATTACACCACGGACATGTACTTATTTGTTCGTCTCCAATACAATGTATTTTTTGACAAACACAAACTGCAAAAGCAATTTGATTACCGCAACAAGGACAAGTTGGAGCACCGAATAATTCTTCTGTATTTACTTTAGTATTAAAATTTGTATTATCTGCCAGTTCAAAATAATTATTGTCAACTTGATAAGCGCCAACCAATTTGTAATTTTTTGAAGATAATTCAATCCCCGCATAAATTGATTCTGCAATCGTTTTTCGATATTTCATTAAGTACGGTCTTTTTGTATTTTGGCACTTTCCATTTAAAACCACGTAATTATCATCTACATATTGCTTGATCGGCTCTTCTTTTGTCAAATCTATTTTAGAAAGCGTTTCTCCATCTAATTTTGCCAATTCAAATCCAGATGAATTATTTTCAACACTGATACTACTTGTTTTAATAGAATCTGTGACCCATTTAAAAAACTCTTTGTACGATTGTACATTCGTATTTTTAAAGTGAAGTACGTTTTCTGTAAGCTGACCTAACAATTTCGTATCTGTTTCATTTCCAAATGAAACCGCTATTAAATTTGCTGTTCTTTGCCAGTTATTTTTCCATTCGTTTATCGCTGCCTGTGTATCATCTGTTGGAACTCCATCTGTAAATAGAAAGACAATTGGTTTCCAATCTCCTTTTACTTCGTAAGTTGTTTTAACAATATTACTTCTTAATTCATACATTAAATGACCTAAACCTTTACTTAGAGATGTACCGCTTCCAATTGGAAATTTAGGCGGATAAAAACTCACTATTTCCTGCAAAGGCACTAAGGTTTTTGGCTGACCAGCAAAAACAATTATAGAAACATAAACGGTTTCTAAAGCATGAGGATCTGTTTTTAATGCCTGAATTATAGTAGCCAAACCTTCTTCAACTTGCTGGATTGGTTCTCCAACCATTGATTCAGAAATATCAATTAAAAAATATATTGGTAATCTTCTCATTTTAAAGGAATTTTAGTAGCATTAAAAAAATAATCAATAATATTATTTGTGTCATATCAACCGCTAATCCCGCTCCAACCTGAAACGGTTTTATGAATGTTTTTAGAAAATTGAATATGGGTGAAAATATACTATTAAAGAAATCGAAAATCGTTTTATATTGAGGATTCAATTTGTCTTTATAAGGCAATAATTTGGAATACAAAAACAACCCAACAATTAGAATTTGAATAAATAGTGTTATAAAATGCATTATACAAGGGCTTTAATTAGCTCTTTTGCTATGTCTTTAAAAGCCTGTTTTTCGTCAGCGTTTTTTGTTGGAAATCCGTAAACAGCAACTCCATTATTAGGTTCCATAAAATTTATAGCGAAACAAGCTCCATAACATTTATTTCTTCCACTTACTGGAATACCGTATTTCACTTTTAAGTAAGCACAATTTTTACGCACAATAACATCTTGTATATCAAATTCTTTTTCAAGATAATTTTGTTTTAAAAGCTGTCCGACATTTTTAATATTGAAATTCTCGATTCCCGTAGTTCCATAACACATTGTTATGTCGTCTATGTTCATTGTTTCTAATATCTGATCAGAACTTAATTCTAAATTTTCAAGTTCATTTTCTTGTCCTTCTTGATAAGCTTCATCAATTGCGGTTGCCACATGAATTAAAGCTTTAGAAAATGTAAATAGCATATCGAGCATTTTAAAATTAGATCACAACCGTTATTTCGCTTGGCGGCGGTGGCAGTGTTACACTTTCTCCGGTTCCTTGACTTTTATTTCCATGTTCGATAGTTTCAGAAACCCATTTAAAAAATTGTTTTAAAGTCGAACTATCGGCAGAATCCAAATGAACTACATTATCAGTAAGTTCTTTTAGTATACTATCATTTGCCATATGACCAGCGGCACAACCTACAACAGCACCAAAATCCAAGGTTTTAACTTCTTGTATTTTTTCTCTATAAAATTGAATATCTGAAGGTTTCCCATCTGTAAAAACAAAAAGCAATGGTTTCCAGTCGCCTTTTTGGGTTGCAGACCCTCTGATAACTTCTGCTTTTACTTTTTGAATTACGAAATCTAATCCTGCACCGGTATTGGTTGGACCACTTTGCGGACAAGTTATTTCAGGAAGTTGAAAATGAACCAATTCTGTTAATGGTACAATTTCTTTAACCTCTCTATCATATGTTATTATACTGATCCAAAGAGAATCTAGTGCCTGAGCATCAGAACGAAGTGTATTAATCATACCGCTCAAAGCATTATTCAAAGCTTGAATTGGTTCCCCGTACATTGAACCTGAAGTATCTAGCAAAAAATATACTGGTAGTCTTCTCATATCATTTTTTTTAAACTAATAAAACAATGAAAAAAGCCATTAAAATGGCTAAACTCTGCCTTTAATAAATTTAAACTACAATGTTTAATTCCGATGGTGGCGGAGGTAATTCTTTGAAGTTTGTAAACTCTTTTCCTAAATCTTCAATTTTTGTTGAAGTTACTCCAATTGAAGCTGTTACCCATTGAAAAAACTTGCCAATACTAGAACTGTCTGCATTTTCCAAACTCACTACATTGTCTGTAATTTGTTTTAAAACATTAGTGTCTGCCCCGCCTCCTGCCGCACAAGCAACAGTAAAAGCTGTTTTTACTTTTTTGAATTCTGCAAGTCCGTTTTGCCAATTATCCGTCGGGATTCCGTCGGTCATAATAAAAACCAATGGTTTCCAATCGCCTTTTTGCTCTGTTGTTGTTTTTGCAACTTCAGTTTCTATTTTCTGAGCCGTTAATTTTAAAGCATCTCCCAAAGCTGTTACTCCGGTCGCTTTTAAATCTACCATTTGAAAAGAAGCCAAATCGGTTAAAGGGATAATTTGCTGCGCAGTACTATCAAAAGTAATTACACTTAAAAAAGCAGTTTCTATGGCTTGCGGATTTTGACGCAGTGAACTGATCATCATTTGTACGCCATTTTTAACAGCTTCAATAGGTTCACCAGTCATTGAACCAGATGTATCTAAAAGTAAATATACAGGCAGTCTTCTCATAATGTAATTATTTATACAGGAATATTATAAACTGGCGTCTCAGAAGTGCTATAAAGAATAGAACTAGTTTTAAATGAAACCGTACAATAATACAAGTTCCTCAGCTTGATCAACAAAATTCTAACCTGAGAAACTCGTAGTCTATTACTGTTTTTGATTATAGGTAAGATTGAACAATTTTGTGGATTGTTTGTCCTAAAAACACATCGTCTGTTGGATCTCCAATTGCACTAAATTTCCATTCTCCGTTGCGTTTATACAATTTCCCCATAATGATAGAGCGTTTGTTCACGTATTGACGGTCTGCAGCTACATTATATGACGCAAATTCAGAAACTACTCTTGTTGGAGTTCCTTCATACATTCTGATTTTTGCATAAGGAATTTGAGAGAAATCTTCTTTTCCTGCATTATTCAAAAAGAAAAATATCTGATTTACTTTAGCATCAACTTTAGAAAGATCAACTGTGATAATTTCGTTATCCAAGCCATCATCTCCTCCAGTGTCTCCTTGAAGATCATCACCTGTATGTCTTAAACCTCCATCTACACTTACTAATTTACCTTTTGGCAAACCAAATTGTTGCAAAACTTCTACTCTGTATAAAGGAGAATACAAATGATCACAAAGTTTGTTTTGATCATCAATTAATATACAACTTAAATCTAGGTCGATATCAACTACATTTTTAGATAATCCTAAAAAACCTTTTGTTTCAATAGCTCCCCAGTTTACGCCAACACAAAAATTAGTCAACGTTTCTCCGCTTGATTTTCTTAAATCAATTTTTTGTCCTTTGGTTAAGTTAATTGCCATTCTTGTAAATGTTGTTTAATTAGTTATATTTATTTAGGTAATCTTGTAATCCGCCTTTCATTCCAATACCAACCGCTTCAAACTTCCACTCGTCATTTCTTTTATAAATTCGGCCAAATTCAACCGCAGTTTCTATAGAAAAATCTTCATCAAGTTCGTACTTAACTAGCTCAACATTTGACTGATCTAAGATTCTGATAAATGAATTTCTTATTTGACCAAAATTTTGTCTTTTTGTATCAGCATGATGAATCGTAACTACAAAACAGATCTCATGAACTTCCGGAGAAATTTTAGATAAGTCAATGTAGATTTTTTCATCATCACCGTCGCCATCTCCTGTTAGGTTATCACCAGCGTGAGTAACCGCTTGATCTGGAGATTTTAAATTATTGTAATAAATAAAATGGTTATCATTTGGGATTTTTCCATTTGCACCAACTAAAAAAACCGAAGCGTCTAAATCAAAACTTGACCCTGTGCTACTTGAATTACTATCCCATCCTAACCCAACAGTAAATTTTGGAGCATTGATGCTTTGTCTTTGTCCTTTTTCTAAGTTAATTGCCATTTTATTTTTTTTAATTAATATTAATATTCAACATTGTTTTCAAAATATTAGTCTGTTCGTCGACATTCTGCAATTCATCCAGAAAATCTACAGACGAAATCTTTTCCAAATATTCATTTAGCACTTCAAGAACACTTTCGGGCAGTGTTGTTTTTATGGTACTAAGTTCATTTTTTAGTTCTGCATTTTTATTTTTCAATCCTTTTATAATGATTTGTTTAGACGAATCATTTTTAGAAAGATCAATTCCTTTAACTGCTTCTTCATTTAAGAAATAAAATGCTTTTTCATTAGCAACAAAAACAAATTTGTCATTAGAGTCCCTAAATTCATAGACTTCAATTATCTCATTATTGCAAACAAGTCCACACGAAAATTTGATCTTAAAGCCTAGAATATTTAATCGTCCTAAAAGCTTTCTTTCAAATCTTGCATATGCATTTTCATATACACTTTTGTTAAACTGCGAAAGCTTCTCATACTGATCAATTGTAATTTCTCTGTAATACTCGGCTTGAATACTTTGTGAGAACGTCAACAAATCATTCCAATTGAAGAAAACATCTTTTTCTGTCACAAACAACTGATAGAGCTCTTCTATCTTTCGCGACATGTTTTGTGCATGAAGTTGCAGTTGTTTTGCAAGCTTTGTCTCCCCGATTTCAGACTTTAATTTCGCTAAAATATCTTCGTTAATATAAATCTCATCTGAAATTAAAACATACTGCTGTTCTTTTGATTTCTTTAGCTTTTGAAACAAATCAATTAAACTATTAGTGTACTGAATATGAAAGAGTTCCAATTTATTGATATCTAAAATTCTGTTGTGTTCAAAGAGTTTATGAATAATTCTTGTTCGTACTAAAACCCCAACAAGATCCTTGTGATTAAAGAAATTGGATAACAATTCTAAAACCACAAGTTTTCTATTACTCTCTTTTATTATTTCAATATATCTCTCCTCTTCCTCCTGCATTATCTAATTTCAAACATTCAATTTTTATTATTCTTAGCTTACAACGCCTTTTTTCAATTCTTGTTCAAGACTTTGTAAACCGGCATCAAGCTGTCTTCTAGTTTCTGCACCTTGTTCGTGAATTTGTTTTACTTCTGTCAAAGTATCGATCAAAGATTTTGTTGTCATCTTCAGTGTCTCAAGAGAAACGACTGTATTTTCATTTTCTTTGGCTACTTCAATACTATTTTGTTTCAGCATTTCAGCATTTTTCTGCAAGATCGTATTCGTAGTTTCAGAAACTTTTCTTTGTACTTCAATATTTTGCTTTTGTCTTTGAAGCGCTACTGCAAGCGTAAGCTGGTTTTTCCAAACTGGCATTGTTGTAGTCAAGATAGACTGTGCTTTTTCAGCAATAGAAGTGTTGTTGTTTTGCACCACTCTAATTTGCGCCAAAGATTGCAACATAATAAAACGTACAATCTTCATATCAGCAAGACGTTTGTCTAAACGATTGATGAAAGTTCGCTTATCTGAGATTTGATAATCCTGATATTGAGCACTATTTGCTTCCATTACAGCAAGTTCTTCGTTTAATTCTTTAAAACGAATTTGTCCTGCAATAATGTGTTTTTCCATTTCTTTGATCAGATTCACATTCCCATCAAACATGGTTTGAAGTGCGCTGTTATCTTTCACAGAATTGATCATTCCAGCTTTTACTTTATTACTGATTTTATCAATATTTACAGTAATCCTGTCGTATTCCTGGAATAACTTTTTTACATCAATAATAAACTTATTAAGCAATGGAATTTTTGAAATGAATCTTTTAAACGGACTTTGATTTAATTGATCAACGTCTATATAATTCAATTCAGTCAATAAATCATTAATCAAACCTCCTACTTCTCCAGAATTATAAGTTCTTACATTCGTTAAGAAATTATCACTTTGTTTGGCTATAGAATTTTGAATCTCAGCACCATAATTCAGAATCGAATTGGCATCATTTTCATTCAATTGATTTGAGATGCTTTTATAACTATTTACTTCTGCTTCAGTAATTGTAGCTAAGTTTACATTCCCATCTTTATCAATCAAAGCAGTATTCTCCTGAGTAATTAATTGATTTTCCATGATTTTTTATAAATGATTCTGTTGAATTGTAACAATAGTTTGTTCTAATTTTTTATCGGCTGTTGGCACACCTACTGCGTTAAATTTCCATTCGTCGTTTCTTTTATAAAAAACACCTAAAACCATAGAAACATTACCAGCAAAAGAAGCATCGTTTGCAATGTCGTAACGTGCAAATTCTTGCGATACTTTAGTTGGAGTTCCTTCATATATTCTGATAGATGCGAAAGGAATATCTTTAAAATCCTGTCCTCTAAAACTGTTTATAAAAAACCCAACATAACTAGCAGAAGGTGTTAACTGAGAAAAATCTAAAGTAATGACTTCATTGTCTAACCCGTCATCTCCATTTAAGTCTCCAGTTAAATCATCTCCACTATGTTTGATAGCACGATCACTAGAAATTAATTTTCTAAAGTTTACCGAATCAATATGGTTTTTCTTGTCGTCATAAACAGCACAGCTTGCATCTAAATCTACTGGCTCTTTTTTTGTTCCAAAAAATCCTTTTTTCTCGATTGCTCCCCAGTTTACACCTACACAGATGTTTACTAATTTTGAGCCGTTACTTTTTTCAAGATTAATACGTTGTCCTTTTTCTAAATTAATTGCCATATCTTAGTTATATTTATTTAAATAATCTTCTAATCCGCCTTTCATTCCTACACCCATTGCCTCAAATTTCCACTGTCCGTCTTTATTGTAAATTCTTCCAAATTCAACTGCAGTTTCAATAGAGAAATCTTCTTCTAGCTCATATTTCACCATTTCTGTATTATTAGAATCGTCTACAATACGAATGAATGAATTACGCACCTGTCCGAAATTCTGTCTTCTGTTTTGTGCATCATGAATTGTAACCACAATACAAATTTCTTTTACAGCAGAATTTATTTTAGTCAAATCGATTTTAATTTGCTCATCATCACCGTCTCCGTCTCCAGTCAAGTTGTCTCCGGTATGAATCACAGACTCATCTGGAGCTTTTAGATTATTGTAAAAGATAAAATGAGAATCAGATAATATTTTTCCGTTCGCACCAACAATAAAAGCCGAAGCATCAAGGTCAAAACTAGAACCTGTACTGCTGTTGTTTGTATCCCATCCAAGACCAATTGTAAACTTTGGTGCGTTTATATTTTCTCTTTGTCCTTTCTGCAAATTAATAGCCATAATCTAATCTATTTTTATTACGTTAATATTGTTTTTATATTCCAAAATCTGATGATAATTATTACTAATTGCCAGATGAAATAATTCATTACTCTTTTTCCTAGAAATATTTGATACCAAGTAAGCAAATTGCTTGTCATCAAGGCTTAATATAAATTTCACAATTCTAGTATTGTATTGAAAATCTTCACTATTTACAACAGAAACAATGTCTTCTACATTTTTTACTGCAAAGTAATTGTAGTGGTTTTCTATTTTTGGATGAATTTCTTTATTTGCTAATTCGGCATAATAAACAAATAGAAAGTCTCCATTTACATTATACTGATCTAAGATTTTGTTTACAGTGTGCTCATGACTTCCTGTTATTTTAATATCGTCTACAAAAATGCATAGTTTGCCTTCAATAAAATTACGATCGATATAATAGGTATCATTCGATATTAATTTTACTCTTTGCTCAAAATCCAAATTTCCGTAATCTGTTACGTAAGTCTGATTTCTATAAATTTTAGATTCGATACAAGCTTTTTTTCCATTTTTAAACAAATAGCTGTTTAGCTCTTTTTTAAAATAATAGCACAAAAAGTTGGATGCAGTTGGAATAGACAAATAAGGACTTGGCAAAATAACAATGTCTCTATCTGATAAAATCAAATCTTTGTGTTGAGCAACAAATCCGTCGAAGAGGTCTTCTGCAAATTTCTCTGCAAAAAATTTATCTCCAAATTTAAATCTGCTGTATTCTGCCTCTTTAAAAGGGCAATTATTTTCATCAACGATTTTATGTAAACTGTAGCTTATATTCACTTTTATATTTTTAATAGATGCGCATCAAAACCAAATTTTAATGCTCCATTGTAATCAGCAATACTGTTATCGCCGATATGCAAAACATCTTTTTTATTTATTTTTTTATATTTATTAACTTCATCAAATACCAATTTAAAAATTTCAGCATTTGGTTTCGAAAATCCAACTTCATCAGAATAAATCTGAAATTTTAAATATTCCGACAGATTGTAATGTTCTAATATTTTCCTTAAAACTTTTCCTTTAATAAATGCTGTGTTGCTTAGAATATTTATCGATTTACCTTGATTGGTAACTTCCTTAAACATTTTTTCAATATCAGAATAAATTAAAACTGGCTTGTATTTTAAAAACAGTTCTTCTGTGTGATTGTAAAACTCCTTAAAACGATCTGTTCCATTTTTCTCAAAATCAACGTCTAAAGCGCCTAAAATTAAGTAATAAATTTCGTATGTATCTATATTTAATCCTGTTTTTTCGTTAATATTATTACACAAAACATCATAATATCGTACAACTTCATTTACCTTTTCAATTCCGTGTTGAATCTCAAAAAAGTCTTTAAACAATAAATTCCTTTTTTGCTTAAACTCTGGATTTGATTTTATTAACGTAAGCCACAAATCAAAAGAAAAATGACTATAATTTTCATGATTTATTTTCAAGAGTTCCTTTTATTTAATTATTTCTCCTGAATAATATTTCTCTAGAAAGAAGCCCAAATCTGCTCTGTAACCAATTCCTGAAGCTTCAAATCTCCAGTTGCCATTTCTTTTGTATAATCTTCCAAATTCAACACCAGTTTCTATGGAAAAGTCTTCTCCTAATTCATATTTGGCAATTTCCTGACCATTAGAATCATCGACAATTCTGATATAAGAATTTCTAACTTGCCCAAAATTTTGCTTTCTGCGCTCGTAATCTTCAATTGTAACGACAAAAAGAATCTCTTCTACCGTTTCTTCAATTTTAGTTAAATCGACTTTTATCGCTTCGTCATCATCACCATCGCTATTTCCTCCTGTTGGATCGTCGCCTGTGTGCAACAAAGCTCCATCTGGAGATGATAAATTATTGTAAAAAACAAAATAGCTTTCTCCTAAAAGTTTTCTATCGGCATTGATCATAATTGCTGACGCATCTAAATCAAAATCATGGCCGGTTCCCTCATTTGGGTCCCATCCTAAACCAACAGTAATTTGAGACAATCCAATATCAATTTTTTGTCCTTTTTGTAAATTTATTGCCATTATATTATTTTAAATTAAAAAATTTATCTCCACAATAATACAAAAAAGAAGACCATTAATAATGTGGAAAACCGTAAAAGGAGAAAATTTATCAACAAATTAAACAAGAATTCTATTAAAATTAATACGATTTGATTTCTAGCCAGATTAATCCTTAAGATCAAAACAAGATCAAAAAGCATCCACTAAAATTAATGAAGATGCGAAGATTAATAAAGACAAACATAATCACTATATTTACACTTTATTCTTAAATTGAAAATTTGTTATTTCAGATGGTTTCAGCAGAAACTAAATCTCATTTTACAATTTTTTTTCAAAAATTAGCAGCGTTAAAATGTTTAAAAAAGGGTCCAAAATAAACAGTATTTTCACCGGAAGCTGTCCAAGATGTCAAAATGAAAGCATGTATGAGGATAAAAATCCGCTTCATTTGACCAAAGTCCTAAAAATGAATGAAAATTGCCATCATTGCGGTTTAAAATATCAAATTGAGCCTTCATTTTTTTATGGTGCAATGTATGTAAGTTATGCTCTAAATGTTGCCGTAGGAATTGCTGCTTTTATCGTTTCTTTTGTCTTTTTTGGCGCAAGTATCAGTCAATCGTTTATTGCAATTATAATAACGCTTATAGTTTTATTTCCTTTTGTACTTAGGCTTTCCCGAAATTTATATATCAATATGTTTATTTCTTATGATCCAAAGGCTGGTCAGAAGTAAGAGATTTTAAATATCTTTTATGAAAGCGTTTTATATCGGCTTCTCTATCTAAAGGAACTTGATTTTCGATGTGATCATATAAAGCTTGTGCCATCGCAGGTCCAAGCATTACACCGCGCGTGCCTAATCCGTTCAAAATATGCAAGGTTTTGTGAACCTCATGAGTTCCCAGCAAAGGTCTTCTGTCTGCCACTGTCGGGCGAACACCTCCAAAATGCTTTACAATCTCAAAATCGCAGGTAATAATTTCTCTTATACGCTCTAAGAGTTCTTGTTTACCTTCTTCTGTAGGAGCGTCGGTTTTGTCTGACCAATTGTACGTTGCTCCAACTTTAAATAGATTATCTCCTAAAGGCAATATAAAAACGCTCGTGTTTACAATCAAATCCAAATTCAGATCGGGTGCTTTAATAATAAACAATTCGCCTTTTGTACCGTCAAGAGGCAAATAATTAAAAAACGGATTTTTATGCATTCCAAAACCTTCTGCAAAAATAATATGACGTGCTTGGATGTTTTTGTATTGAATTCCCGATTCTAAAAATTCAATGTCATTGCAATCAAAAGATTCTTCTAATAATAAATTATTTTCGATCAGATATTTTTGATAACAATCTAATAATAATGCTGTATTAACATATCCAGTATGCAAAACTTCACCATAATCGTAAGGCGAGTCAATTCCGTTAAATTTCTCTGTAATTAATTTTGTAGATAAAAAAGGAGCCAGATTTATTTTATCTGAAGCGGCAAACCAATTGTTCTGTTCTTCAATCGAGAAAAATTTTCGCAAGATTGGCATCTTAAAATTGAATTTCTCGTTCAATTTATCTTCTACCCTATCATAAAAATCATTCATAAAAACCAATTGCTCTTTAGCATTCCAAACTTCGCTGAAACGCTTTAAAATGACAGGATTATACAAGCCCCCAGCAACTCTTGAGGAGTGCTGTGATTTATTATCAACAAGTAAAATAGATTTGTTGTTTTTAAGGGCCACTTCGGCAAAAGAAATTCCGGCTAATCCAGCCCCGACGATCAAATAGTCAAGCATTGTACAATATATAGGTAAAATAAAAAAACTCTTACTACAAAGATAATAAGAGTTTATTTTATAAATTAATTCCGGTATTTAATAATTCCACATATTCTCTTCGAAATTACGAATCTTTTCTTTTACTCTTTCAGATTCCAACAATTGATTCTGTGCGTTATCTTTCATGTAATCTTTAATCTCACGATCGCCATACACATTTTCCTCTTTATAGATAATAGCGTTAAAGCGTCTCGAATTCAAAATCTGATCAAACGAAATTGATGCGGCGGAGTTTATATCATTAAAAGCCTTTGCTTCATGCAATACCGTTCGTGCATCTGGAAAGAAAACCCAAAATAATTCGATATAATCTTTCTCATCACTATTCATTGTATAGACATCTGGAGTAACGGGACAAATACCAATTAAGCGATACTTCAATTCACCTTGACGCTTGTCAAAATACCAATATCCTTTGATTTTGTATTGTGTAACATCTTGCGCTGTCAAATCTTGTTTTAAAATATATTCAGCAGGAACTGTGCGTGTAGGGCCAATAGTTTCTTCTTTGTAACTCACGCTTTTTTTCTTCCCAGTGCCCGTAACAACCTTTTTCTTTACAACACGAGATCTATAATCGTCAGGATTTTGATTAATCAATTCTCTACCCGCATCAGTCGTATCAACACGAGAAAGCGAACCTTCTATGTCTTTCATAGTTTTCTTGGTGTTAAAATAACTATCCGAATACACTTCAGTTATTTTACCATTTCTGATCGCTTTCGTTAAAACATCATAAAGAGAGCGCCTATCTGCACCAATATTGGCAGTATCTACAGGAAAATAAAGAGGAAAATTGATTTTTTCATTTAAATCAATAATTTCCCAAGTCATTTTTCCCATCAAAACATCTCGATCTTCAATATAGCCATAAGCTAATGGTTTATCATTATCAGCTATACGTTGTGCAGGCGTCTTGATGCCAATTTGGGAAACAGTTTTTGCATTAAGCAAATTGGGCTGAGCATAGGAAACTAAACTTCCTGCAACAGAAAACATAACGATTAAAAAACTTCTCACTTTCATCATAATTAATTGTATAAGAAACCAAACGTAACATTTTAAAAAATATTGTAATTTTTCTTACAAAATAAAAATCATAGCGATTTCATTGACCGTCAAAGAGTTTTTTCCAAAAAAAAACTCTTACTACAAAGGTAGTAAGAGTTTTTCTTATAACGTTATGTTTCAACTTAGTAGTTCCACATATCTTGTTCGAAATTACGAATCTTTTCTTTTACTCTTTCAGATTCTAATAATTGGTTTTGAGCGTTATCTTTCATATAATCACTGATAGCTCTGTCCCCGTAAAGGTTTTCCTCTTTGTAAACAACCGCATTAAAACGTCTAGAGTTTAAGATTTGATCGAATGAAATAGGCAATGCCGAGTTATTGTCATTGAAAGCTTTTGCTTCATGCAATGATTCTCTTGAGTTAGGGAAGAAAACCCAAAACAACTCAATATAATCTTTCTCATCACTATTCATCGTATAAACGTCTGGAGTTACAGGACAAATTCCAAGTAAACGATATTTCAATTCACTTTGACGTTTGTCAAAATACCAATATCCTTTGATTTTGTATTGTGTAACATCCTGAGCTGTCAAATCTTGTTTTAAGATATACTCTGAAGGTACAGTTCTTGAAGGTGGTACCGTTTCATCAACATAAGTAACCACTTTCTTTTTACCAGTTCCAGTAACCACTTTTTTCTTCACTACACGTGTTTTATAGTCGTCTGGGTTTTGGTTGATAAGTTCTCTACCAGCATCTGTTGTATCAATACGAGATAATGATCCTTCGATGTCTTTCATAGATTTTTTTGTATTAAAATAACTGTCTGTATAAACTTCAGTTATTTTACCTTTTTTGATAGCTTTCGTCAAAACGTCGTAAAGCGAACGTCTATCAGCACCAATATTGGCAGTATCTATAGGAAAATACAAAGGAAAATTGATTTTTTCATTTAAGTCAATAATCTCCCAAGTTGTTTTCCCCATCAAAATATCTCTATCATCAACATAACCGTAAGCCAAAGGCTTATCATTATCTGAGATAAGTTGCGCAGGAGTCTTAAGTCCTATTTGAGCAGGTGTTTTCGCATTAAGCAAATTAGATTGCGCATTAGAAGACAAACCTCCAGCGATAGAAACAATAGCTATTAAAAAATTTCTTACTTTCATCGTGGTATTATTATAAGGTATTGAACGTAGTTTTACCTACTTTATTAATTTATTTCATAAATTACCGGAGCAGTTCTTGGTAATAAATAACTACCAGCTCCAACAAGTTTAGTTTTAATCTCAGAAATAGTTACCTGATCTCCTCTTCCAGCTTTAGAAAGTACTGTTTTACATTGAGCATTCAATTTGTTACCTGTAACAACAACTGTTGGTTGTCCAGCAATTTTCAAATTAAATCCAACAACATCTAAACCTACTTCGAAATCAAAATCTTGAAGTTTAGCACCAATAGTAGCAATTTCCAAGTTAGATTTAGGACCTTTAACAACTCCTACTTCACCTCTAATTGTACCTGTTGGTCCAGGAATACCTTTAATTCTGAATGTTTTCTTATCAGAAACTTTATCTCCGTTTGGTAATGTACCTGTTACAGAAATTGTAGCTTCAGTTCCAGCACCTGGGCTCATGTTATATTTACCTGGTTTACCAGCTGAACTTAATCCTGGAGCACTAGCAACAACTTTATTGTCAGCAACACCAGCAAAAGATACAGAGATTGGGTTAACAACACCTCTATAAACTACGTTCATTTTGTCTGCAGAAATTGTAGCAGAGTTTGGTCTTGGAACTACAACATACTTTCCAGCGAATTTAAGTGGAATGTTTTTTCCGTCTTCTAAGAAAGTAAATTGTCCATTAATGTTTTGTTCTCCAACTCCTCCAGCAGTTAATGAGATAACAGCTTGTCCGTTTACGATTTGACCAGGACCTTGGAAAGATGTTGGTTTAGTGTTTTCGTCATAACGACCTAAAACTACCTTACCTGTAACTTTCTCCCCTTGGAAATAAGCATTTTTATCTAAAACAACGATTGCTTGGTAATTGCTATAAGAAGCAGCAGCAACCGCAGCTTTTCCTAAAGCAGCACTGTAAACATCAGATTCAGCTTTTTGAACGTCATTTTGCCAAGCAGAAAGTTTAGCTAATGAAGCAACTGCAGGGAAACCTTTAAAGTGGTAAGCTAAGTATTTATCTTTCAAACCTTCTTTGTTTTTCACATCAGAAAGATCAAATTTCTTTTCAACCTCAGCTAAGATTGCAGCGTATTTTTTGTCTGACAAAGCAGCTTTCATATCTGCTTTATATTTTTCAATTTTAGAAATGATTTCATTTCCTTTTTTAGTGTAACCGTCACCAGTAAACCAGTTGTCGATATTGTCACCTTTGTCCATTGACTCGTATGGCAATTTACCAGTTTCCTTATCAGTTTCAAAACCTTTTAAAACATCTGCTTTTAAAGAACCTACGTATGCATAAAATTCTTTTGAAGCCGCTTCAACTTTGTGAGCCGTAACCGCTGCAGTAGCAAATTCTCCTTTTGCTTCAGCTGCTTTCTGATCTAACGACATCAACATACCTGCATTTGTTTGCTCTGAAGACGTATTAGCACTTTCAAATTTTTCATTCATTAATCCAAAAGCAGATAAAACTTCTTTGGACATGTTCATTGCTAACATTGCGATGAAAACCAGATACATCAGGTTGATCATCTTCTGTCTAGGGGTTAATTTTCCTCCTGCCATTTTTTTCTAATTAGTTCTTATTAATAAATTTAATATAATAGTTATAAACTAATTATCCTTTGTTACTCATTGCAGAAAGCATACCACCGTAAACGCTGTTTAATGAAGCGATATTAGCAGTCATAGACGCCATTTGTTCTTTTAATTTAGCAGCATTTTCAGCAATTTCGCTGTTAGCTTGTGCATTTCTTGAAGCACTTTCTAATTGAACTTTATATAAACTGTTTAATGATTCCATTTGTGCAGCAGCCATAGACATTTCTTCAGCATATTTCTTTTGTCCTGCGATTGAATCTACAGTTGGAGAAATTGCTTTTGCAGCTCCTTCGAAGTTTTTGATTGAGTTACCTAAGCTTGACATTAATTCACCGTCAATTTTAGCCTCTTTCAATAATGAATCTAATTTTTGAGATAATAATCCTTGAGCATCACCTGGAGTTTCAGCTTTAGCCTCTTTTTTTCTAGCTTGTCCGTTAGCTAATTCTGGGTAAACAAGAGTCCAATCTAACTCGTCTTCAACTGGTTCAAAAGCAGACAACGCAAAGATCAACGCCTCAGTTAATAATCCCACTGAAAGCATAACTGTTCCTGTTAATGGTCCAATTTCAAAGTGAGTAATTTTGAATAAAGCTCCAACGATTACTACTGCCGCTCCCATACCATAAGCGAAATTCATTGCTTTTTTACTTAATAATGCCATAATAATTTTTTTTTAGGTTTTAATTTTAAAATAGATTCGATTTGGTTATTATATTTAATTTAAATTATAAATTACTTTCTTTTAGTGCCTCCAGTTACTTGAGTTCCCATGTAATCTTGTACAGTTCTGAAACCAATGTAACTTCTAGCTGAATCAGCATATTCGTGATCACGAGTACTTACTTGTAGGAAATAAGCAACGTCTTTCCAAGATCCACCACGAACAACTTTTCTTTGGTTGTTTCCATCAATTACGTTAGGGTTCATTGTAGAAACATACTCATATGCATTTGGATTATAAGCTGAATCTGTCCACTCTGCAACGTTTCCTGCCATATTGTATAATCCGTAACCATTTGGTTCGTAAGATTTAGCTTCAACAGTGTATAAAGCTTCGTCAGCAGCATAATCTCCTCTGTTAGGTTTGAAGTTTGCCATGAAACATCCTCTATCACTTTTCGTGTAAGGACCACCCCAAGGGTAAGTTGCTGATTCTAGACCTCCTCTTGCTGCATACTCCCATTCAGCCTCTGTAGGTAATCTGAAAGCATTTACTAAGTCACGTCCTTTTTTCTTAGATTTAATATAACTGTTTTTATTTAATGTTCTCCAAGCACAGAAAGCTTTTGCTTGTTTCCAAGTAACACCAACTACAGGATAATCTCCATAAGCTTTGTGCCAGAAATAATCATTGTGCATTGGCTCATTATATGAATAAGCGAAATCTTTAATCCAAACTGTTGTATCAGGATAAACGCTAACTTGTTCAGTTTTAACGAAATCTTTTCTTTTTCCAACTTTAGCTTTTGCAGCTGCTTGAATGTCCATCCAAGAATAACGGAATTTTAATTTATTCACATCCATTGTTCTTAAACCGTTGTAAGACTCTTCAATTGGCAAATACAATGAATCCATTACTTCAGTATAGTACTCATCTGGATAAGCTTTTGTATCCTTAATCAACTTAACTTTTTTGTTTAATTTTCTACCAGCATATGGATCATCTTTTGTCCCTACGCTATAGTAGTTATCATACATATATTTATCATAAGCCGTCATTTTATCTGGCTCTGAATCATTAAATGCATAATCAGCAATACTGCCACCTTTTTTCCCTTTACCGTCTCCAGTAGCTTTTTGACCTGTTTCGTCAGCCAAAATCGCTAAACGAACTCTCATCGTAGAGTCTTTTACCCACTCCACAAATTGACGGTACTCACTGTTAGTGATCTCTGTTTCATCCATGTAGAATGAACGAACCGTTACTGTTTTAGTTGGAGCATCTTCCACATTAGCTAAATCTGCATCAGCTTTACCCATAATAAAAGATCCACCTGGAACCAAAGTCATTCCATAAGGTTTTTCAGGATGCCATTTCCCTCCTGTAACACCAACTAATTCACCTTTGTCACCTGACTTACCACAGCCAATTACCAGTGTTAACATTGCTGCAAATGCAATAAACTTCTTCATATAAATTTGGATTATCTATTCATTATTAAAAGTCCGTAAACGTATTTATTATTTATCTAAAAAACAATACTACTTGCGAATTTTATTTTACCGTTCAAAAATAATGTTAAATAAAATAAAAAAAAAATATTTCATCGATAAACTAACGTAAAAAATCGACCAAAAACATCAAATTTTATAATATGTAATCTACTTCTTACTAATATTTCTTAAATAATTTTTTAGAATTCTAAAAAATTAAGATTTTAATTGAAATTTTCTTCTACAAAGCGTTTTTTCGCTGTGCTTTCCACCATCTTTCTGGCAATTCTTGATTGCATGCACACAAATATTCATCATAAGAACACGGTAATAACGTATTTCTTTTCAATTTATTGCTGCCGTTTGAAACAAATGGAATTTCGATCCACCAGCGTTCTGTTTTGTCGCTTTTGTAAAAAATTAGCTCCTCATCTTCTAGAGGAACAATATATTTCAAATAGTTTGTTCTGCTTCCAAATGGATATTCTTTCGAACGATAGTGATACCCCTCTATAAAATACCATACAATTTGAGCAATCAAAACTGATTCATGCACAGTACTATTATGATTAAAAACTCCAAAAGCAGAAACTTTATCACTGATTCCAGCATATCTAGCCAGTGAACAAATTTCTTTTCCATTGAAACCATTTGGCTCAAAAGAAACCAAATTACCTGACTCTGACGACTTTACAGAATTTAAATCAATACTTACCAAATCGGCATCTCTAAAAACAGGTTCTGCCAATGCAATATTAGTTGAAATCTCTCCTAATCTATAAGCATCAAAAAACAATTTTTCGATCAAATCGATTTCTTCTTGAGAATTATAATAGGTCTGATATCCTATATTACAATAATTAAATAGGTTATTCGGCTCATCTATAATGATTTTAGTCAGATAAGAATTAGCAGAAACCGATTCGTTTTCCTTCCCAAAATCAAAACGATTATCTACTGAAACCAAATTCACCATCTGCTCTAAATCATCATATGCACGATATAAAGCATAGGTCAAATCCTGAGAACCTCCTAGGACTATAGGAATGACTTTATTTTTTATTAAAGAAGCTACCACTTTTTTAAGCGCAAAATAAGTGTCATCTACCGAATCACCAGCCAAGATATCTCCAAGGTCAGCAATAGATGCATCCCAATTTCCCGGAAACATACCGTAAAGCTTCTTGCGAATCGAAGTCAGATTAACCTCATTCACCATATTAATGTTTCTTCTGTCTTCTAAAACACCAATAATGGCAATATTTATTTTGCTGATATCAGGAAATTGATCGTGGGTATGCAAGACTATTTTACTGCCCAATTCTTGAGAAGACAACGAATTGATAAAATTTACAATTCCGTCGTTAACTGGTTCTAGAAAATCAAATTCCATTTATTGTGCTTAAATTATTTCTTTTTAGCGGCTGTTTTCTTAGCCGGAGCTTTCTTTGCTGTTGTTGTTTTTTTTGCCGGAGCTTTTTTTGCCGGAGTTTTTGCTGCAATCATTTCTTGAACTTGAGCCAATGTCAATTTTGTCGCATCAACATCTTTGCTTAATTCAATTTTGATTTTTCCTTTCAGAATTACAGAACGTCCCCAACGTGCTTTCTCTACTACAATTCCTTCTTCTTCCCAGTTATGTAGTACTTTGTCAATGTTTTTCTGCAATTTATCTTCAATCAATTCCTCAACATCAGCTTGCGATAAATTATCGAAATTGTATTTTTTGCTCACATTTACAAAAAGACCGTTCCATTTTATGAATGGTCCAAAACGTCCCACTCCTTTTTGAACTGCTTCTCCTTTATAAACTGCAATTGGCGCATCAGCAAGTGCTTTTTCGTCAATTAATTCTTGAGCTCTTTCTTTAGAAACATTAAGCGGATCCTCTCCTCTTGGCAATGAAATAAAAACGCTTCCGTGACGCACATAAGGGCCGTAACGACCATTGTTTACTTCTACTTCTTCTCCTTTATATTCACCTAAACTTTTTGGAAGCAAGAACAAGTTCAAAGCCTCTTCAAGTGTAATATTTCCAATATTCTGATCAGCCATCAAGCTGGCAAACTTCTTGTCTTCATCATCTGCTTCTCCAATTTGAGCCATTGGCCCAAATTTCCCTAAACGAACCGAAACTTGTCTTCCGTCAGCATCTTTTCCTAAAATTCTCTCTCCGCTTTCACGTTCAGCATTTGCTTCAACTTCTTTTACATTTGGATGAAAGTGATTATAAAAATCTTGCATCATCTTAGCCCAATCGATATTTCCTTCGGCAATTTCGTCAAAATCCTGCTCTACTTTTGCAGTAAAATTATAATCCAGGATATTTTCAAAATTCTTCACTAAGAAGTCCGTCACGATTGTTCCAATATCTGTTGGAACTAATTTTCCTTTATCAGAACCTGTATTTTCTTTTAATACTTTTTCACCAACTTTACTGTTTTGCAAAGTAAGTTGTGTATAATTACGCTCATGACCTTCCAAAGTTCCTTTTTCAACATAATTTCTATTGATAATTGTTGAAATAGTTGGCGCATAAGTAGAA
This sequence comes from Flavobacterium mesophilum, assembly GCF_039581405.1. Classification (NCBI taxonomy): domain Bacteria; kingdom Pseudomonadati; phylum Bacteroidota; class Flavobacteriia; order Flavobacteriales; family Flavobacteriaceae; genus Flavobacterium; species Flavobacterium mesophilum. The sequence goes on from NZ_JBCPXZ010000005.1 coordinate 226,276, forward strand.
GGACGCCCAATTCCAAGTTCCTCAAGCTTTTTAACCAAAGATGCCTCTGTGTAGCGAGCCGGTGGTCTTGAATATCGCTCTGTGGCTGTAATATAGTTATTTGCTAACTTTTCATTTACTTTTAAAGCTGGAAGCATTCCTTCTTGCTCTTCTTCATCGTCATCATGACCTTCCAAATACACTTTCAAGAAACCTTCAAAAAGTAAAACTTCTCCAGAAGCTGTAAAAATTTCACTGTGATTATCGGCTTCGATTTTTACGTTTGTTCTTTCCAACTGTGCATCGCTCATTTGCGAAGCCAAAGTTCTTTTCCAGATCAAATCGTATAAACGAGCTTGGTCACGATCAATATTTACTGAATGACGAGACATATCAGTAGGACGAATTGCTTCGTGCGCTTCTTGCGCTCCTTTATTTTTATTAGCAAAAACTCTCGGTTTAGAGAATTCTTTTCCGTAAGATTTAATGATTTCAGCTTCTGCAGCGTCCATTGCTTCTCTTGAAAGATTCACAGAATCGGTTCTCATATAAGTAATAAGTCCCGCCTCGTACAAACGTTGTGCTAACTGCATCGTGATTCCAACTGGCAAATACAATTTTCTTGCTGCTTCTTGTTGAAGCGTAGAAGTTGTAAAAGGCGCTGTTGGAGATTTTTTGGTAGGTTTAGTTTCTAAATCTGCTACCTTGTATTTAGATCCGATATTTTGATTTAAGAAATCTTCGGCTTCTTTTTTAGTGTTGAAGTTTTTAGGCAGTTTTGCTTTGAAAGCTTTTCCGGCTTCGTTTACAAATTCGGCAACAATTGAATACGTTGCAACTGCATTAAAACTTTGAATTTCGCGTTCTCTTTCTACAATCAAACGTACAGAAACCGACTGTACACGACCAGCAGAAAGTCCGCCTTTGATTTTTCTCCATAAAACCGGAGATAATTCGTAACCTACTAAACGATCCAGAACACGACGTGCCTGCTGTGCGTTTACTAAATTATAATCAATTTCTCTTGGATTTTCGATTGCTTTAAGAATCGCAGATTTTGTAATCTCATGAAAAACAATTCGTTTGGTTTTTTTAGTATCTAGCTTTAATTCTTCCGCCAAGTGCCATGAAATAGCCTCTCCCTCGCGGTCCTCATCGCTCGCTAACCAAACCGTTTCGGCATTCTTAGAAAGTGATTTTAGTTTTGTTACCAAGGCTTTTTTATCCGGAGAAACTTCATATTTTGGTTTAAAACCATTTTCTACATCTACTCCTATTTCCTTTGATGGTAAGTCGGCTATGTGACCATAACTTGACTCCACCTGAAAATCACTACCAAGAAATTTCTCGATCGTTTTCGCTTTTGCAGGTGACTCCACTATTACTAAATTCTTTGCCATTGCTCTTATTTTCTGCAACAAAAGTATTTATTTTTTTTAAATATCAACCTTATGAATGCATTTTTGAGTTATTTTAATATTATGTTTCCCAAAATTGCAGATTTATCTGTAATCTCTCCTATTATATATATAGGTGTAATTTTTAAATGATAATGACCGAGAAATCGCTTTTTATTTTCATTTACGATTTAAGATTTTAGAATGAAGAAAATCAGATAACCTCAAATTTGTACACTCCAATCACAAATTAAATTTGTTAATTCTTTCCCTGCCATCTTGTCACATTAAGCGCAATTACCCTATCTTTGCACTTTGAATTTTTACAATGGAAAAGATTATTGAAGAAAGCAAACAGGGCGAAAGTCTTGTTTTAGAAAATAAACCTGAGAATACTAAAAAACTATTTATAGAAAGTTACGGCTGTGCAATGAATTTTTCAGACAGTGAGGTCGTAGCTTCCATTTTATCTGACGGAGGATACAATACCACTTCAGTTTTAGAAGAAGCCGATTTGGTTTTGGTAAATACCTGTTCAATTCGAGATAAGGCCGAACAAACGATTCGTAAACGCCTTGAAAAATACAACGCCGTTAAACGTACAAACCCAAAAATGAAAGTGGGTGTTTTAGGCTGTATGGCTGAACGTTTGAAAAGTCAGTTTTTAGAAGAAGAAAAAATTGTTGACCTTGTTGTTGGTCCAGATGCTTACAAAGATCTTCCAAATTTATTGGCGGAAGTTGAAGAAGGACGCGACGCCATCAATGTAATTTTATCGAAAGAGGAAACTTACGGAGATATTTCGCCTGTTCGTTTAATGAGCAACGGAATTACCGCATTGGTTTCGATTACTCGTGGATGCGATAATATGTGTACGTTCTGCGTAGTACCTTTTACACGTGGACGTGAGCGTAGCCGTGAACCGCAAAGCATCATGAATGAAATTCAGGATTTATGGAATAATGGCTATAAAGAAGTTACGCTTCTTGGACAAAACGTCGACAGTTACCTTTGGTACGGAGGCGGACTGAAAAAGGATTTTGTAAACGCTTCTGAAATGGAAAAAGCGACTGCTGTTGATTTTGATCAATTGCTTGAAATGGTTGCTGTTGGTTTTCCTAAAATGCGTATTCGTTTTTCGACTTCGAATCCACAAGATATGCACGAAAGCATTTTGCATGTTATTGCGAAATACCCAAATATCTGCAAACACATTCACTTGCCAGTTCAATCTGGAAGTAATAGAATTTTAAAAGAAATGAATCGTTTGCATTCTCGCGAAGAATATATGGCTTTGATTGATAAAATCAGAGCAATTGTTCCAGATGCTTCAATTTCGCAAGATATGATCGCTGGTTTCCCAACAGAAACTGAGGAAGATCATCAAGATACTATGAGTTTAATGGAATACGTAAAATATAATTTCGGTTATATGTATTCGTACTCTGAACGTCCTGGGACTTTGGCTGGAAGAAAAATGAAAGATGATGTTGAAGAAGAAACCAAAGCCAGAAGATTACAAGAAATCGTTGATTTACAACAAAAACATGCTTGGTTTAGAAGCGAGGAATTTGTTGGGAAAACGGTGGAAGTTTTAGTAGAAAAAGTTTCTAAGAAATCAAAAGATGAATTTTCTGGAAGAAACTCTCAAAGTATAACGGTTGTTTTCCCAAAAGAAAATTATAAAATCGGAGATTTTGTAAACGTAAAAATCACAAGCTGTACTAGTGGAACTCTTAAGGGTGAAGCTGTTGGTTTGAGTAGCATGAATTAAAATTGTTTGAAGTTTCAGGTTTCAAGTTTCAGGTTATTTCTGTAACTTCAAACTTGAAACAAAATTATAAGCCAACTTTTAAAGTTTATGGTCAAAGTGGTAAAACCTGAAACCTGAAACAAATAAAAAACTTGAAACAAAACGCAAATGGAAACAGTTCAAGCAATAAAACAACGATTTGAGATTATTGGTAATGACCCAAAATTAAATCGTGCTATCGAAAAAGCCATTCAGGTTGCTCCAACTGATATTTCAGTAATGGTAACCGGGGAAAGTGGTGTTGGTAAAGAGAATATTCCAAGAATTATACATTCGCTTTCACACAGAAAGCATGGTAAATATATTGCCGTAAACTGCGGAGCGATTCCGGAAGGAACAATTGACAGTGAACTTTTTGGTCACGAAAAAGGAGCTTTTACAGGTGCAACAAGCACACGTGAAGGTTATTTTGAAGTGGCAGACGGCGGAACAATTTTCCTAGATGAAGTTGGTGAATTGCCATTGACAACTCAAGTAAGGTTACTTCGTGTTTTAGAAAATGGTGAATTTATTAAAGTAGGTTCGTCTCAAGTTCAGAAAACGAATGTTCGTATCGTTGCTGCCACCAACGTGAATTTATTTAATGCTATTGAAAAAGGTAAATTCCGTGAAGATTTGTACTATCGTTTGAGTACTGTAGAAATTACTTTACCTCCTTTGAGAGAAAGAAATGACGACATTCATTTGTTGTTCAGAAAATTTGTGGCCGATTTTGCTCATAAATACAAAATGCCACCTTTAAGACTGGATGACGATGCGGTTCAGCTTTTGCAGAAATTCAGATGGAGCGGAAATATTCGTCAGTTGCGAAATGTGGCGGAACAAATTTCCGTTTTAGAAACGAATCGCGACATCAATCTTGCTACTTTACAATCTTATTTGCCAGCTGAAGGAAGCAACTTGCCTTCTGTAATTAGCGACAGCAAAAAAGAAAGTGATTTCAGTACAGAAAGAGACATATTATATAAGGTGCTTTTTGATATGAGAAGCGACTTGAACGATTTGAAAAAACTGACTTTAGAATTGATGAAAAATGGTTCGTCAAAAGTACAGGACATCAATCCGAATTTAATTCAGAAGATTTACGGAAATCAGCAAAACGACAGCGAAATAGATTTTGAAGAAGAACCAAGAACTGCAGTAATGACAACTCCAGCGGTTCGCGAAGAAAACTATCAAATTCCAGAAGACAATTATTTATTTGCTGAAACGATCGAAGAAGAAGAGATTTTGCGTTTGGAACAAAAGGAAATCGAAATGATCAAAAAATCATTAGAGAAAAATAAAGGAAAGCGCAAAGCAGCAGCCGATGAATTAGGTATTTCTGAAAGAACATTATACCGCAAAATCAAACAATTCGATTTATAAAATAATTAAATTACAATTTTGAAATTCCAAATTCCAATTACCTATATTTGGACAGAATTGGAATTTGAGATTTAAAACATTGGGATTTCCTCTTAAATATTATGAAAAAAATATATTCTTTATTGGCACTTTTAAGTCTGTTCTTGTTAAGCGGATGCAATGTTTACAACTTTACAGGAACTGGAAATATTGATGCCAAAACATTTCAGGTTAACTTTTTTCAAAACAATGCTGATTTGGTTGAGCCTGGAATTGACAGACAATTTACATTGGCACTTCAAGATTTGATTATGAATCAAACCAATCTGAATTTGGTAAGCAATAGTGGTGATTTAGTGTATGAAGGTGAAATCGTAGATTACAGAATAAGCCCGATGACGGCAACTGCTGTAGGAGCAAATGGCGAAGTTGGCGCAGCACAAAACCGTTTAACGATTCGTGTAAATGTTCGTTTCTCAAACAAGAAAAAAGAAACCGATGATTTTGAAAGAACATTCGAATTTTATAATGACTTTGCAGGAACAGATCTTCCAACGGGAGCTGTTTTAAACAATGCAATTCAGGTTATTTTTGAAAGAATTACACAGGATATTTTTAACGAGTCATTGGCAAAATGGTAATTTGATTGTTGAAATCAATTAAACAAGCAAAAAAACAAAGAATAAACAATTATAAAGATTAACCAAAAAAATGAACGTAACCGATTATACATACCTAATAAACAAACCTGATACCGTTACAGAAAAACAGGCCGAAACATTAGGAAGTGTTTTGAATGAATTCCCGTATTTTCAAAGTGCGCGCGCATTGCGATTGAAAGGGCTTTACAAACAAAACAGCTTTAAGTATAATTATGCTTTAAAGGTTACGGCTGCACATACGACTGACCGTTCGGTTTTGTTTGATTTCATTACTTCGGAAGAATTCACTCCTATTCAGAGCGCATATTATGAACGCAAACTGAGAGACCTTTTAAATATTACTGTTTTTGATGTCGAAATTATTTCGAACGAAGAAAAAAAGAAACTTGCCGAAGTCAGAATCGATCCAATCGAAAAATCAATTTTAGATTCTATCAAAGAAGCTACAACTGTTACTTTTGAAGAACCAATAAAAGTTGAAGAAAAACCAATTGAATCTGTTAGTGAAGAACCAATTGCAATTTCTTTTAAAGAAGAAATTCCACTTGTTGAAAAAACACCGATTAGCCGAACTTTCTTAGAAGATAGATTAGACGATGAAATTCCGAGTGTTCGAATTGATCCAATTGAAGAATCGGTTTTCAATGCTATAAAACAAGCAGAAAATGTGGTTTTTGAAGAAGCTAAAACGGCTGAAGAACCAACAATAGTTTCAATTCCAGAAACAACAATTATTGCCGAAGAAACTATATCGGAAGAACCTACAACAATAGAAATTCCGCAAACAATAATACCTGTTGAAGAAACTGAAGCAATTGAAGAATCAATAGAAATCGAGATTCCAGAAATTATAATTGCAACTCCAGAAACTGAAACAATTTCAGAACCAGAAAAAATCGAAATTCCAGAAGCCGTAAAAACTGCAGAAGAGAATCTCGAAATCGGAAAACCTTTGGATTTTTCAGGAAATGAAACACATTCATTTCAAGAATGGTTGCAATTAGCAAGAACTGAACCTATTGACAGAACCAAAGAAGCGCCAATGGAAAATAATCTGACGAAAAATCCTGTTGAGATTGCAGAACAAACTTTAGGAACAGTTAATCCAGAAGAAAAAGCAGAAGAAGAGAAGAAGAAAAAAGCCGACATAATCGACCGATTCATTGAAGCAAACCCAAAAATCTCTCCAATAAAGCAAACTGCAATAACGGCCTCGGCACAGCTTGACATCAATAAAGACGACAGTTCATACTTAATGACAGAGACTTTAGCCAGAGTATATTTGGAACAAAAAAAATACACAAAGGCAATTCAAGCATATGAAATATTAATTTTGAAATATCCAGAAAAAATTACTTTCTTTGCAGACCGCATATCGGATATAAAGATTTTACAACAAAATAACAATAACAATAATTAAGTAATGAGCACATTTTCAATTTTTTTAGTTTTAATCACAATAGTTTGTTTTCTATTGATCGTAGTAATTATGGTACAGAACCCTAAAGGAGGAGGATTATCTTCTACTATCAGCGGAACTCAAATGTTAGGTGGTGTACAAAAAACAACAGACTTTTTAGATAAAAGTACTTGGACACTAGCTACTGTATTGATCGTTTTAGTAATTCTTTCAAGCTTAAGCTTTACAGGTTCATTAAACGATACTGGATCTAAAATTATTGAAAAAACAGAAGCTCCTGCAACTACGCCAGCAGCTCCAGCTCAAGGAACTCCTGCACCAGCAGCTCCAGCTAAATAATAATTTTGATATAAATTAAAATGCCAGCCTGTCAAAGCTGGCATTTTTTTTAAGAAATAATGTCAGTTTATTGAGCATGGCACAATTTCTGAAAGTTTATTGAACATTAAAAAACGTATAACTTAATTAAAATATAAAATCATGGCTTTAAACATTAAACCGCTTTCAGACCGCGTACTTATCGAGCCTGTTGCAGCTGAAACTAAAACTGCCTCAGGTATTTTTATTCCAGATACTGCCAAAGAGAAACCACAAAAAGGAACTGTAGTTGCAGTTGGAAACGGAACTAAAGATCACACAATGACTGTAAAAGTTGGCGATACTGTTCTTTACGGTAAATATGCAGGAACTGAGTTGAAACTTGAAGGAACTGATTATTTGATTATGCGCGAAGACGACATCTTGGCAATTATCTAAATTGCTATAAGCCGTAAGCTATAAGCTTTAAGCTTTCCTAAAAAAGCGTATAGCCTATTGCCTAAAGCTTAAAGCCAAAATTGAAATGAGAGATTTTAAAAAAATATGACATTTGGCAACTTAGTCATTCTTTAACTTTAGAAATCTATAAAATGACTTCTTTATTTCCAAAAGAAGAATTATACGGATTAATAAGTCAGATTAGAAGGGCGTCTTCATCAATTCCAAATAATATTAGTGAAGGTTGCGGAAGAAGTAGTGACAAAGAATTTAATCAATTTCTCAACATAGCTTTGGGTTCTGCCAATGAAACAGAATATTTATTGATTTTAGCCAAAGATTTGCAATATCTAAACAATGAAATTGCAGAAAGTCAATTGGAAAAAATTAATAATATCAAAAGCAAAATCTATAAATTAAAAAGTTGCTTACTCAGCAATAAGCTGTAAGCAATAAGCTATAGGCTCCAAGAAAGCATAAAGCTTACTGCCTAAAGCTTAAAGCAATAAAAACAAATACTAATCAGCAGTAGAAAAGCCTAAAGCTTAAAGCCTACTGCCTAAAGCAATATAAAAAATGGCAAAAGATATAAAATTTGATATTGAAGCACGTGACGGTTTAAAACGTGGTGTTGATGCATTGGCAAATGCTGTAAAAGTAACTCTTGGACCAAAAGGTCGTAACGTAATCATCGGAAAATCATTTGGTGGACCAACTGTTACTAAAGATGGTGTTTCTGTTGCAAAAGAAATCGAATTAAAAGACGCATTAGAGAACATGGGTGCGCAAATGGTGAAAGAAGTTGCTTCTAAAACCAATGATTTAGCTGGAGATGGAACAACTACGGCTACAGTTTTAGCACAAGCTATCGTAAAAGAAGGTTTGAAAAACGTTGCGGCTGGTGCAAATCCAATGGACTTGAAACGTGGGATCGACAAAGCAGTTGAAACTATCGTAGCTGACTTAGCAAAACAAGCTAAAGTTGTTGGAAGTGATTCTGATAAAATTCAGCAGATTGCTTCTATTTCTGCTAACAATGATGATGTTATTGGTGAATTAATCGCTACAGCTTTTGCTAAAGTTGGAAAAGAAGGAGTTATCACTGTTGAAGAGGCTAAAGGAACTGATACTTTCGTTGACGTTGTTGAAGGAATGCAGTTTGACAGAGGATACCTTTCTCCTTACTTCGTAACAAATCCAGAGAAAATGGAAGTTGAATTAGACTCTCCATACATCTTATTATATGACAAAAAAGTTTCTTCTTTAAAAGAATTACTTCCAGTTTTAGAGCCAGTTGCACAATCAGGAAAACCATTATTGATTATCGCTGAAGATGTTGATGGTGAAGCACTTTCTACTTTAGTAGTAAACAAATTAAGAGGTGCTCTTAAAATTGCTGCTGTAAAAGCTCCAGGTTTTGGAGACAGAAGAAAAGCAATGTTAGAAGATATCGCAATCTTAACTGGTGGAACTGTAATTTCTGAAGAAAGAGGTTATACACTTGAAAATACAACTATCGAAATGTTAGGAAACGCAAAAAGAGTTTCTATCGATAAAGACAATACAACTATCGTAAGCGGTGCTGGTGAAGCAGATATCATCAAAAACCGTGTGAACCAAATTAAAGGTCAGATGGAAACTACTACATCTGATTACGATAAAGAAAAATTACAAGAGCGTCTAGCTAAATTAGCTGGAGGTGTTGCAGTTCTTTACGTTGGTGCAGCTTCTGAAGTTGAAATGAAAGAGAAAAAAGACAGAGTTGATGACGCTTTACACGCAACTCGTGCTGCTGTTGAAGAAGGAATCGTTGCTGGTGGTGGTGTTGCTTTATTGAGAGCTAAACTTGCTTTAGCTGACTTAAAAGCAGACAACGCTGACGAAGCAACTGGAATCCAAATTGTTTCTCGTGCGGTTGAAGCTCCATTAAGAACTATCGTTGAAAACGCTGGTCTTGAAGGTTCTGTTGTTGTAGCAAAAGTTTCTGAAGGAAAAGGAGATTTTGGATACAACGCAAAAACTGATGAATATGTAGATATGCTTACTGCTGGAATTATTGATCCTAAAAAAGTAACTCGTGTAGCTCTTGAAAACGCTGCATCTGTTTCTGGAATGATCTTAACTACAGAATGTGCATTAATTGATATTAAAGAAGAAAACGCTGGTGGCGGAATGCCAATGGGTGGCGGAATGCCAGGAATGATGTAATTCATTCTTTTCTTAAAACTTAAAAGCGCTGGATTTTTATCTGGCGCTTTTTTTGTTTGCCACGAATTCACGAATTTCCACGAATTGTTTTCCTATCAAGTACAAAAAAATTAGTGGAAATTCGTGTAATTCGTGGCAAACTTTTTTATTTAACATTCTCTTTTTCTTTAAAAAATGTGTTATTAATACCTTTGCAGTTCTATTTAAAATTGCAAAATGAGAAAATTCACTACTCACCTTTTATCTTTTACATTCTTACTTCTTACAACTTTTTTACAAGCCCAAAACAACAAAGACAATTATGTTGTTTTAATTTCTATGGATGGATTTCGTTGGGATTATGGAAAGCAATTCAATCTTCCGAATTTAAAACAAATTGAAAAAGAAGGCGTTCACGCTAAATCAATGAAACCTTCTTATCCAAGCAAAACTTTTCCAAATCATTATTCAATTGTAACGGGACTTTATCCAGATCATCACGGAATCGTTAATAATGTTTTTTATGACACCTCTTTAAACCAATCTTTTTCATTGTCAAGCGATGCAAAAAATGATTCAAGATTTTACGGCGGAAATCCGATTTGGAATTTAGCCGAGCAACAAGGTGTAAAAACAGCATCGTTCTTCTGGCCTGGTTCTGATATTGACAAAAGAAATCCGAGTTATTTCAAAAAGTACGATAATAAAATTCCGTACGAAGCCAGAATCGATACGGTGATGAAATGGTTACAGCTTCCTGAAAAACAAAGACCGCATCTCATTACTTTATATTTCGACGAACCTGATCATACCGGACATGATTTTGGTCCGCTTTCGCCAGAAAACAAAAAAATGGTTCAAAAAATGGATTCAATTATGGGAGAAATTTCTAGAAAATTGGATCAATTGCCTATTGGAAAACAAATCAATTTAATCATTGTTTCAGATCACGGAATGGCTGATATCAGCAATGACAAAAAAGTGGCTGTGTTAGATTATTTAAAACCAGAATGGCTAGGGTACAAAGATGTTGTAAATCCAATTATGAGTTTACAAGCAAAATCTGGCTATCAAGATTCTATTGCTGGCGCTTTGAAAAAAGTGCCACATATCAAATTTTGGAAATCATCTGAAGTTCCTAAAAGATTGCATTACGGAACAAACTCACGCGCGCTTGATTTTGTTATTGAAGCTGATAAAGGATGGAGCTTAGTAACAAAAGAATCTCAAAAAATAAAAGGCGGAACACATGGTTACGACAATAATGAAAAAGACATGCATGCCATTTTTTACGCAAAAGGACCAGCTTTCAAAGTAAACAAAAAAGTTAAAACATTTCAGAATGTTTCGGTTTATCCTTTAATAGCACATATTCTAGGTTTGCAAATTGGCGAAATCGACGGAAAATTAAGCGATGTAGAATCGACGCTTGCTAATTAGGAAATTTGTCAATTAGATAATTAGACAATTTTCACCTTGAGCGAAATCACAAGGCACTCTAACTGGCACGTAGGCTTCGACTTCACTCAGTTTGACAGACTTAATACTTTATATTTAAACCCGACAGTTTTTAAAAACCTGTCGGGTTTATTTTTTTTTGACGAAAGCAAAGAATTATCTAATTGACCAATTATCTAATTATCACTCACAAAAATTTGCACGGTTTTTGTGAATTACAGATTAGTATTACAATTAATTTATAGCTTATTGAAATTAAAATTATTCCTAATCTTTTTTGTATGAAATTAATCATCGGGTTTTTTAGCTTTCTTTTCTGTATACAATCTTACTCACAGGCAATTAGCAATCAAGACAAAATTACCAAATACCTTACTGATTATTTTTCAGAAGACCGGGAAATAATTCATGTACAATTCAATAAAAATATTTATACTACTAATGAAGATGTTGCCTTCAAAGGATATATTCTTAGCAAAAATCATAATACTCCAAATAGTGCTACAACCAATGTTCAATTAATAGTTTATAACAATGAAGGCCAAATTGCTCTAAAACAATTGCTTTTTGCGCAAGACGGAATTTTTTCTGGTGGCATTCATTTAAATGAAAAAATTGAACCAGGTAAATATCATTTCCATTTTTATACCAACTGGATGAATAATTTCAAGGAAGATGATTCTTTTCATCAGACTATCGAAATTTTGGATAAAAATTGCCCATATTCTTTCGAACGCAATGAACCGAATTGGGAAACGGCTGAAATAAACTTGTTTCCTGAAGGAGGAATTATATTAAGCGATATTGTCAATTCAATTGGAATTAAGATTACCGACTGCAATAAAAAAGGGATTGAAATAGCAGATGGTGTTATTTTAGACTCTAAATCAAATGAAATTACAAACTTTCATACCAACCAGATGGGAAATGGTGTTATCTATTTAAGACCCAACTTAAATGAAAAATATACACTGAAAATAAATACCGACAAATTAAAAATAACGCAACCATTAGGCAAAATTGCAGAGACTGGAATTATTGTAAGTGCTCCAAATAATCCCGCAAAAAACAATTTACTTGTTGTTTTAAAGACGAATGAAAAAGGGCTTCAATCTTATCAAAATAAAAAATTTATTGTCCTTATTCAACAAAACGGAAGCTCCATGCAACAGGAAGTTACCTTCAACAATAACAAAACGGAACAACCTTATTATTTCGACAAAAAATATTTATCAAATGGGGTGCATACGATTAGAGTATTGGACGAAAATTTAAATGAAATCTCAGAAAGATTAACCTATATTGAAGAAGACGCAAGCCCATCTACAACATTAACGACAAAAATAACGGCTAACGACAGCATTATATTATCAGGAGAAGCTGAAGTGGACAAAGCTCATTTAAGTATTAATGTGCTTCCTGAAAAAAGTATCTGCCTCAATCAGAAAAAATCAATTTTAGGCACTTTTTATCTAAACGCGTATTTAGATAAACCAGAAGCTGATACTTATTTTTATTTTAATCCGGATAATAAAACCCGAAGACGAGATATCGAAATGTTATTGCTGAATCAAAACAAAAACAAATACTTATGGGAAAACATTAAGGCAGGACCTCCAAAAATCAGTTACGAATCTGAAAAAGGAGTAACAATAAATGGAAAAGTAGAAAGAGAACTAAAACCGAATGCAAAAAATAAAATTTTCCTCATTGAATTAAAAAAGAAACTATTTGAACAAACCACTATAGACCAGAACAATGATTTTAAATTTGAACATTTTTTTGTTCAAGATTCGACCGTTTTATCCTTTCAAATGAGCAATGAAAAAAACAGTACTTTAGCTACTAAAATAGAAGCTCGAATTGCTCGAAATGAGCCTCGTTTTATTTTGGGAACATCATTTGAAAAAATAGTTTGCCCCACAGTAAAAGCTTCTGACACTATTTTTAATTTTCAACCTTCAATAAGAAAAGAAACGAATTTAAAGGAAGTAACAGTTAAAAACACTTTCAAAAAAGATGTTTTTATTCATAAAGCAGAAGCAGACATGAGTCTTATGAGCAAAGCTTTTAAATTTGATGGTACAGATTTCAGAACCGTATTGAATTTTCTGTCTACAAATGGTTATAATACTGGTTATAATTCAATTGATGGTTCAATATATATAAGAGACAACAGAATGTCTTTTATGGGCCAGTCAGCAGCAGCTCCAAATGTATATCTTGACAATTTTTTACTCCTTGATTTCTTTGATCTTTCCTATATCACTCTGGATCAAGTCGATGAAATCTATATTGATAAAACCGGAAATTCCGACATTACAATTAACGGCCGAGGCACAATAAAAATTTTCATGAAACCTGGAAAAAGAAATGATCATGTCAAAATAAAATTCGCAAAGCTAATAGTGACAAAAGGTTTTGCAAAAGACTTTATTTATAAAACGCCCATATTTGAAAATCAAGATGAATTAAATTATTTTGGCACTTTGGGATGGTTTGCCAACATCGAGTTAAACGATTCCCACTATGAAATTAAAATTCCAAAGAATCATCAAAAAGAAATACAGGTTTTGATCGAAGGTTTTACAGATGAAGGACATTTGATTTCAGAAGTTAAAAGAATTCCTGTGGGAGTAAACAATTAGGTAATGTGTCAATTTGCCAATTAGATAATTCTCTTTTTTCTTCTAAAAAATAAATCCGATAGGTTAAAAAAAAACTTTTGGGGTTGCAAAATAGAGTTGAAAATTCACTAATCATATAACTTTCAAAAACTTCTGTTTTTTTGATTATTAAAGATCAGTACTACAATTAATTTTATAGCTGTATGGCAATTAAAACTATTCCTAATATTTTTTGTATGAAATTAATCATTCGGTTTTTTAACTTTCTTTTCTGTATACAATCCTACTCACAGGCAATTAGCAATCAAGACAAAATCACCAAATACCTTGCAGATTATTTTTCAGAAGATCGAGAGATTATCCATGTACAATTCAATAAAAATATTTTCACCAATACTGAAGATATTGCCTTCAAAGGATATATTCTTAGCAAAAACTACAATATCCCAAACGTTGCCACTACAAATGTTCAATTGGTAGTTTACAATAATGAAAGCCAAATCATTCAAAAACAATTACTTTTTGCACAAGACGGTATTTTTTCAGGTGGCATTCATTTAAATGAAAAAATTGAACCTGGTAAATATCATTTCCATTTTTATACCAACTGGATGAATAATTTCAAGGAAGATGATTCTTTTAATCAAACCATTGAAATTATTGACAAAAACTGTCCATATGTTTTTGAAACCAAAGAACCGAATTGGGGAACAGCAGAAATAAGCTTATTTCCCGAAGGAGGAATTATACTAAGTGATATTGTCAATAAAATCGGAATCCAGATTACGGACTGCAATAAAAAAGGGATTGAAATAGCAGATGGTGTTATTTTAGACTCCAAATCAAATGAAATTACAAACTTTCATACCAATGGTGTTTTTTATTTAAAAGCGAAATTAAACGAAAAATATACGCTCAAAATAAATACCGACAAATTAAAAATAACGCAACCATTAGGCAAAATTGCAGAAACTGGATTAATCTTAACCGAAAAAGAGTATCCCGCTAAAAACAATTTACTTGTTGTTTTAAAGACAAATAAAAAAGGACTGCAAGCCATTCAAAATAAGAAATTTATTGTGCTCATTCAGCAAAATGGAAATTCGGTGCAACAAGAGGCAACCTTCGACAATAACAGAATCGAACAACCCATTTTCTTCGACAAAAGCCTTTTATCAAACGGCATTCATACTATTAGAGTATTAGATGAAGATTTGAATGAAATTACTGAAAAGCTGACCTATATTGAAGAAGATGCAAATCCGTTAAACACAATTCAAACGATCACAACAGTTAACGACAGTATTATATTATCAGGAAAAACAGACCTACAAAAAACACATTTAAGCATCAGCATACTTCCTGAAAAAAGTATCTGCCTCAATCAGAAAAAATCAATTTTGGGCACTTTTTATTTAAATGCCTATTTGGACAAACCGGTAAGTGAGACTTATTTTTATTTTAATCCTGACAATAAAACCAGAAAACAAGATATTGAGCTCTTACTAGCTACGCAAAGCAAAGGCAAATACTTATGGGAAAATATTAAGACAGGACCACCAAAAATCAATTACGAATTTGAAAAAGGAGTTACCATAAATGGAAAAGTCGAAAGAGAACAAAAACCAAATGCTAAAAACAAAATTTCTCTCCTTGCATTAAAAAGCAATGTATTTGAGGAAACTGATATCGATCAGAATAATGATTTTAAATTTGAACATTTTTTTGTTCAGGATTCGACTGTTTTAGCTATACAAATGAACAATGAAAAAAATAACACTTTAACGACCAAAATTGAAGCGAGGATTGCCAGAGATGAACCGCGATTTGTTTTAGGGCCATCATTCGATAAAAAAGTTTGTCCTGCAATAAAATCTCCTGAAAATGTTTTTAATTTCCCGCCGCCAAAAACGAAAGTTGCTGTATTAAAAGAAGTAGAAGTAAAAAACACTGCGAAAAAAGAAGTTTTCATTCATAAAGCAGAAGCAAGCCATATGGCGAAAGCCTTTAAAATTGATGGCAAAGCACACCGAACCTTACTAAGTTTTCTATCTGCAAATGGCTATAAGACAGGTATCGATCCCAAAAAAAATAACGTATATATCATAGATAATAGAGATGCTTATCAAGGTTGGGCACCTGGCTCTTATACCACAGCGACTCCTCCAAATGTATATCTTGACAATTTTTTGCTTTTTGATTTTAACGATCTTTACTATCTCACGTTAGATCAAATAGATGAAATATACATTGATAGGATTGGAAGCTCTGACATTACAGCTTTAAGAGGACATGGCACAATTAAAATTTTCATGAACAAGAATCAGAAAAATGAGCATTTCAAAGTAAAACATACCTCATTAATCGTGACAAAAGGTTTTGCAAAAAATTTCACTTACAAAACTGCAGCAATTGAAGATCAGAATGAATTTAATTATTTCGGCACTCTGAACTGGTCACCAAACATTGAGCTAATCAATCATTCAGACTTTTAAATTAAAATTCCTAAGAATAAACAAAAAGAAATACAGGTCTTTATCGAAGGTTTTACTGACGACGGATATTTAATATCCGAAGTTAAAAAAATCCCTGTTGAAGTAAACAATTAGAAAATGTGGCAATTTGCAAATTTGATAATTCTCATTTTCTTCTAAAAAAATAAACCCGACAGGTTTTAAAAAACAGATTTAGTCAAATAAAATATGTTAAATTAAAATAGATAAAATGGAATCAATTTTAAATAAATATTTAGATTTCTCATCGAGGAATTCGCCAGAATTTAGATTTAAAGATAGCTACATAAATAGGGAAACAAAATTATTTAATGGTATTAATCAACACATTAAAGATGGTCATCTAATAAACGTGATAAAAGGAGATAAAGAATATAGTACTTTCGGGTATGTTCGGCCAAATAATTATAATATGCCTTATGAAGATACATGTGTTGTAAGTCTTTTTTCAATTTTTTATGTTTTAATCGACAATGGTATTCTTAAAAAAGAAGCCATTACCGATTCTTTGATAGAACTTAGTAAAAAAGAAGACTATCTGTATATATTTAGTTATTTATCTCATTATTTTAAATGGATAAATACTAATGAGGACATTGTGCTCGATTGGAGGAGCTTAGTTGGATACATAAATAAAGAATATCTAGAAAAAGGCTTTAAAATAGTAGATGATAAATTCTTTTATAATGAATTTATGAATCGTTTTAATAATAGAAATCTAGGAGTTAGTTTTATGGTTTAAAAATATCTGCTTGCTTTTTAAAGTGCGTGCACTCTGAATGATCTTGCAATTTATTTTCCTGAACTTTTAAGTATTCAATCAGCATGCTGTGCAATCACAAAATCTTTCGGGATTGAACAGCATTTTATAAAAAACTTAGGATAGCCAAACCTGTCGGGTTTAAATATATTCAACAATTTTCTAATTGACTAATTGCCACATTATCTAATTTAATTAAGACACCACTTTGTAGGTTGGATCTTCAATTACATTAACATTGATAACTGCATCGGCATTTTTCAACAATTGTCGGCAGTCTTCACTTAAATGTTTTAGTTCGACAATTTTATTGGTTTGATTGTATTTTTTGGTCAGATTATTTAGAGCCTCAATCGCAGACATGTCAGAAACCCGACTTTCTTTAAAATCTATAATAACATGATTAGGGTCATTTTGAATATCGAATTTCTCCAAAAAAGTAGTGGTTGAACCAAAGAATAACGGACCATAAATTTCATAATGTTTTATTCCGTTTTCGTCAATATAATTCCTTGCACGGATTCTTTTGGCACTTTCCCAAGCAAAAACCAAAGCTGAAATTATAACGCCAATCAATACCGCCAAAGCCAAATTGTGAAGCAGAATTGTAATTACCGCCACCAGAATTCCAACGAAAATATCATGTTTTGGCATTTTATTGATAATTCTGAAACTCGCCCATTCAAAAGTTGTAATGGCAACCATCATCATTACTCCTACCAAAGCCGCCATTGGTAATTTTCCAATTACAGGAGCACCGAAAAGAATAATCACCAAAATGGTCAAGGAAGCAATAATCCCTGAAAGTCGCGCGCGTGATCCCGCTCCCAAGTTTACTAATGTTTGAGCAATCATTGGACAACCTCCCATTCCGTAAAAAAAGCCATTTAAAATGTTTGAACTTCCTTGTGCAATACACTCACGATTACTGTTTCCGCGAGTTCCGGTGATTTCATCAACTAAATTCAGTGTCAGCAAACCTTCGGTCAAACCGACTGCCGCAACAATCACAGAATAAGGAAAAATGATTTTTAAAGTTTCAAAAGAAAGCGGAATATTCGGAATATGAAACGGCGGAAATCCTCCTTGAACTGAGGCAATATCTTCAACCGTTTTGGTTTCAATATTAAAAACAATCACCAAAGCAAAAACCACCATTATAGCAACCAAAGAAGCCGGAACTGCTTTTGTAATTTTAGGAAAAACCAAAACAATCGCAATAGTTAATGCCACTAAACCAAGCATGATATACAAAGGCGTTCCTTGAAGCCATGAAACTTGTCCGTTTATTATTGTTTTAAATTGTTCCAATTGCGACATGAAAATCACAACTGCCAAACCATTTACAAAACCAAACATAACAGGCTGAGGCACTAACCGAATAAATTTTCCAAGCTTAAAAAGTCCGATACAGATTTGAACGACACCGCCGAGCGCAACGGCCGCAAAGACGTATTCAATTCCGTGAGATTTCATCAAAGCGATCAAAACAATAACGGTTGCTCCTGCTCCACCTGAAATCATTCCGGGTCTTCCTCCAAAAATTGCCGTTACCAATCCCGCAATAAACGCCGCATATAAACCAACCAACGGCGGAAAACCAGCCAAAATCGCAAACGATAACGATTCTGGAATCATCGTCATAGCAACGGTTAAACCGGCTAATATTTCATTTTTATAATTGACTTTTTGAGTAAAATCGAAGAGTTGGAACGCTTTTTTCATAGGGCGCAAAGGTAAAAAATAATACCCGAAAAGCTGTAAAATTTAGGTTTTACAGCTTTTTTATTTTAAAACCATGATTTTTCAACTTCTTCGTATAGGAGTCTTTTTAGAAGATCTATTTTTTAGTTTTTTTCTAGTTTAAGCCCAGTTATGCTATATTTTGCTATAATACCAAAAACAATTCTTTTTCCTAAAGAGCTATCATCTCCTGCATGGACTCCAAATAAATCAGTAGTTTGTACAAAAAGACCTCCCATTAATTTATTATCGCTGCTATTATAGGCATGTAGTCCGAGCCCGAAAATTGTATTGTTTTTTAGCGTATCACTTTTGTCATAGATTCGGTGCCTTAAATAAGGATTGATAGATAAATATATGGCACTTGTTTTTTCACTATCTGAACTTTCTTTCATAGGCATTAAATAAACATAATCGAAATTAAAATCATATCGCATATAAGAATCAAAAGCTCCAGATAAAGCTTTAATTTCTTCAGAAGTTGTAAATTCACCATCTGTGATTGACGTGTCTTGTTTCTCTAATTTATAGGTCGTAGTGGTTAATGCACTTATATTATTAGTATAATTTACACTAGTGCTTAGTCCCATAAAATGATATTTACGAAAATTATAAGTACTGCCAATTTCAATAGTATAGCCATTAAATGTGCGATCTACAAATCTGTCTGCAACTGAAGTACTATCATTAGCCAAATCATATTTGTACGAATCTCCTTTAACGCTGGGTCTTAAATATAAAAGAAAAGAATTTAAAGAAATGTTTTTTGCAATTGTTGTATTAAGGGCATCTAACTTTTTATTTACCTCTTTTTGCGATTTGTACTCCTCTACTAATTTGTTAAAAATACCCTTAAGAGTCGTAATTTCTTTTGTTACAGTTTTTGTATGAGCTCCGTTAAGATAAGCTACTTCAGCTGTGGTTTTTTCCAGATCTTTCTTTACTTTTTCAGAAACGTTGTCCCAATTTGCTTTATCAAATGGTTCGGTAAACGAATAGCCAGGGTAAACAATTTCAATTTTTTCTTTAGCAACAATAAAACAATCTTTATAGATTTGATTTCTTAAAGCCTCTCTTGTTCCATACCACTTTTCATTATTACTTATGTTTATTTTTACTTTAGCAATCTGCTTTGCAATTTTTTCCTTTTTAGTAGCATTTTCCTCTATCGAAAATTGTTTTTTAAGATTTTCCAGCTCATCAATAAAATCTTTCTGTTCAAAATAAATTTTTATTTCTTCTAAACCACCGTCAATCAGTCCATCTAAATATGTAATCGATTCCAAATACTTACTTTTTATTTCTAGATTTTTTTTTTCTAGATTTTTTATTTCTTCTTCTTTAAAAAGATCAAGAGTTTGGATTGCATTCTCATAAAATTGAACATAATCATCAGGTTTTATCTTTGTAGTATCAATATCAAGCAAACTTCTGTTCGCTCCTGTTTGATTGAGTACAGTCGTAAGCAATTCTTTGGTGATCTCGGCCTTAATTTTGCTTATTTTTTTAGATTGGTCATCTCCTTCAAAAGCCACATATATTTTATCAATACCATCATTTTTTAAAGAAGGCCATGTTTTTTTCCATCCAATCAATCCTCCAACTGTTGCAGAAGAGGCCACTTTTTCTCCAGAAAACAACGTTCCTATTCCGTCTTTTATACCACCTTTAATTTCTGCACCCCATAACCAACTGCTTTCCCTAAATCTTGATTTTAAGATCTCTGACATACAATTTTTAACTTTTTGGCTTTTTGACTCATCAATCTTTATTTCATCACTTGGCCAACATTCTAAAATAGATTTTGGAATACTTTTTTCAACTATTTTTGAAAACTCTTTATTTAAGGTAAAAACAGCAGAGGTATTATTACTAATATCTAAGTTAAAAGCCGCTGCCGGAACAACAATACTACTATAGCCATCCGCATCCTGGCCTAATGTTTGAGCATTCAAACGAGAAACTCCTGCTAGCATAAAACATACAACAATCGCTCTAATGATAAACAATTTGTAATTCATCTTTAAGTAGTTTAAACAGTATAAATTAACACACTAATAGCAGTACCACTACCTTGTATAATTGCGGGAGACATCTTGCGTGGTTTACCATATGGCATTTGGATTTCCGAAACCGAAAACGTCCAAGGCCCTAGAGGAGTTGGTGTTTTCACGGATATTTCGAATCTATAATTAGGTAGCATCAATTTTGTAGGTATTGTATTTTCTCCATTAATACCAGCATTAGCGCCATTAATTTGCAAGGAAGAAGCTCCCTGAATTGTATAAGTAATTAAGACAGGTATAGTTTGATTCAAAGCAATACTTCCTTCTTCATAATTAAATAAAGATGACCTTGAAGTTATATCAGCGATCGTTTTTAGGCTTGCTTCTCTAGGAAAAAAACCTTTAAGAGTTCCTTCATCAATGGTGTACAATTCTGATTTTGAATCAAAATATTGGTCGGTTCCGAGAATTTCAATAATTTTAGCCGAAATTCGTTCTTCTCTGGCATTAAAAGCTGTTGTTATATTAGTTTTCCCCATAATAAATTAACTAAAAGTTTTTTGGTCGAATAAACATAAAATTACTATTTACGGCTCGAAATTAAGTAAAAAAAAATCCTGTAAAAATAAGTATAAACACCTGATTTAATCAAACTGAAAATAGAGAAAATAAAAAATTAAAAGAGACTTCTAAACATTCTAATCACATAATTAAATTGTACTGCTTTATAAAGAAATTAGAAATTTATGAGAGAACAAAACAAAAAAACTGATTCAAAGCTTGAAATAAAATCTACTCCAACCTCACGCAAGTATACCCCAAACAATTCACATAATCGATAATATTGTCAAATTCCACGTCAACGCCTTCAACTCGCAATATTTTATCGCAGTCTTCTAAATCAAAGTTAATTTTATAATTTGGGAATTGAGATTGTATTACGGCAACAACGTAGTTTTTGTCGGCTTCTTTCTGCACATTTGTTTTGAAAACTTCAACTATCATGGGGCCAGTTTTATTTCTCTTTTTCTTAAAAAGAATGATGTAGTATTATAATCTTAAAATTAAGTAAAAACTTTCAGAATTGAAATTTTTATCTAAGTAAATTCTTTCGATTTTTTCTGTATTCAAATAATAAAAAAAATCTTGTAAAGAATTAAATCTCTATAAGAGTTTACATTCTAAAATTATTTTTCTCTTCAAAAAAAAAGTCAAACAAAAAAATTATGTTTTTCCGTAAAAATAAGACGCAGAAAATATCCATATTTGTTTAACTAACCACTAACCTTTAAAAATGAAAAAACATCTTTTAACATTCAGTTTATTTTGTTTTGTTTTAAACTTACAGGCTCAAAAGAAAGAATTCAAATGCCAAGAAATCTACACCGCTGTAAAACTTATGGATGCTGGCCAATATGACGAAAGTATTGCAATGCTAAAAGAATGTGAAAAAGTAGATCCTACAGATCATGCTTATCCATACGAAATCGCATTAGCTTATACCTACAAAAAAGAATATCAAAACGCTGTAAATCAACTTGAAAAAATCAAAAACTACAACGGACTGCAAGCTGATTATTACCAATTATTGGGAAATGCTTATGATTATGTCGGACAGCCTGAAAAAGCGATACGTGTTTATGACGAAGGCTTAAAAAAATTCCCAAATGCAGGACGATTATACTTAGAAAAAGGAGTCGTTATGGAGGGACAAGAAAAATATGGAAATGCTATTTCTTATTTCGAAAAAGGAATCGAAGTCGATCCTATGTATCCTTCTAATTATTACCGAGCTGCACTTTTATATTTAAACTCAAATGATAAACTTACCGGCTTACTATATGGCGAAATTTTCATGAATTTAGAACGAACAACAAAACGTACACAAAACATGAGTAAAAAGCTTTATGAAACTTATAAAAACAGCATAACTTTTAATGGTAATAACACTAAAATTGATCTTTGCAATATTGTAATCGATGCAAATACCATAAATGATAAAGGAACGAAACTTCCTTTTTGCAGTTATTTCGGCAGCAACTTTATATTGGCTACTGTGGGGCAAAATGAAATTAATCTGAATTCTCTCGCTAGGATAAGAACAGAGTTCATCAAGCTTTATTTTAAAAAAGATTTCAAAAAATATCCTAACGTGTTGTTAGAATATCAAAAAAAGTTGCTTGATCTTGACTTTTTGGATATTTACAGCCGATATCTTTTTCAATTGGGTGCCGAAACTGAATTCAACGATTGGAAATCTGAAAATGAAGACGCATACAATACTTTTGCCGAATGGTACAAAAAACCTGAAAATAAGATTAAAATTAACCAAGATAATGTTTATATAGCCAATTAATTAAACACAAAAAGAATTTCCAAAAAGCTGTAATCTTAATTTGCAGCTTTTTTTTATCAAAATGTACTAATTGGTTAGAATTACAGATTTAGTTTACAAATCGGCATCTTTTTTGAGATTAACAAACATGTTAATCTTAATTTAAAGAAAATGAACAAACTACTACTTTTTTTCGCTTTATCATGCAGCTTGGCAAGTTTTGGACAAACCATAAACGGCATTCCGATTAAAGAACTTAATGTTGATTATTTACAGATTATTGGAACTTCCCGATTTATGACTTCAAAATTGAATATTTCAATCGACATCGGGCAAAAAACAAAACTTCTTTCGAACAATGCCGAGATTTCGCGCATCAAAGATGAAAACGGACAAGTTTTAATTTTCAACTCAATCATTGACGCTCTAAATTTCATGTCTGCAAATGGATATGATTTTGTAAGTGCAAACATTTTGACGGAAGGAGACTCAAATGTCTATTATTATTTAATGAAAAAAAAGACTAAGAATTAATGTCAAATGAGATTATTCTTCTTTTTTCTTATAAACGGCAACCTTATCTTCTAAATACAAGATTTCTTTTTTCAGACTTTCGATGGTTTCCTTTCGGGAATCAGCGAGATCTTTATAATGTGATGAAAAATCTTGATTTGTAGTTTCAGATTGTAAATTTGCAGTTCGTCTTAACATAGGGCCTTCATTTCTTATCAACCATTCACAGCTATATTGTGGATATATTTCAACAATTTTACTGATCCATTTTACTTGAATATCGCTATTTTTAGCAATAGCACGCGATAAGACACCTTTGCTAGCACCAATTTTTTCTTCTAGCTTTGTAATTCCAATCCCTTCATTATCAGCCAAACATTTTATATTATCTAGAACTGCACTCATTTTTGTACGAAATTATTTTCAAAATAATTGTTTTTGTTGAAAATTATCATCTATATTTGTTTCACTATTTAAAACAAACTAAACAATGGACAAAAGTAAGACAAAAAACTATAATTCCTACAATTCTACTATACTAGAGGCTTTGTTTTTAAAATATGGAGTCTCAAAATATTATATTAGACAGTGCGTAAAAGGTACTGTACAAGGAATTAAAGCAGACAATATAAAGAAAGACTATTTATTGATGGAGAAAGCACATCGCGACATTGTTTCGCATCTTATAAAAAAAACATTAAACTAGATATAGTGCGATTTAACAGAGCCAAAAGAATTCTATTTTATATCGAATAATTTAAAATATGAATGAATGTTATTTTGAGATTCAAATCCTGAAAGACCTATCTTTTCGGGATTTGATTTTTAATGCTATTCACTATCAAAAATCAATTCAATGACTAATACTTTACGTTCAATCACAAAAACAGGTATAAATACGCATCGTCACAATTTTATTTTATATTAAACTTGCCTAATCATTTATTCTTGTAGAATAAGATTTCTGATAAAGAAATCAGGTAAATTTTGTCACTTTTTTTTGGAACTTTTAAGTGGGATCTTAAATCGCTGGAACCGATTTAAATCTCACTTTTTTATTTCAACTATTTTGATGTTGTTAAATATTCCCAAAGATTCAAGCAACTGTAGCGGATTTTTCTAATAAAAATATTTTAATACTTTACAATTTTTCTAATCTGCTGAATCTGCGAGAAAAAAAACTTAAAACTTTACAATTCAAAAAGTAAAATCACTAAAAAACTTTTTAGAAATCGAATTTCAGGCAGTATTTTTGTGTTCTGTAAATGCCACGCATAAAAGCCCAGAAATCAACATGACCTTAGAACATTATATTCCGTTCAACAAAGATTTTTTATTGGAACAGCAAATCGCTGCTTTTGCTAAAAACGCTGAAGAAGAAACTGATTTAAAAAAATTGTTTGACATTATCGAACACTATTATCATTACGAATCTTTTAATCTCAACAAGAATTTAAAACAAAACTATGCTCTGTTTGATCCAGATTTAAGCAAAAAAGAGCGTAAGCAATTTATTGGTAAAATTGATTTTTCGGTATTCAAAGAAACACTACTTCAGGTTTTAGAACGCGGGAATTATTACAAAATTGATCAGAAAGCACTGGATGAGGCATTCAACGATTCTGATTTAATTGGATTGAATCTCTCTATTGATTTCAACGCTTTCAAAGATTTCGAACTTTATGCACGTGGGCATCATAAAGCAAAGGAAAAAATCAAAAAATATTTCTTTTGGAAAAAAGAAATCGAAATTGAATATTACGATCGTGTCTTGGTTTATTTGAACTACAGCGACGAAGATTTTCTAAACAAAAAGAAAGTCAAATTAGGCAAAATGCCAATTGATCCCGGTTCGATTGCATTGAAAATCTTTAAGCGTGTTCCAAAAAATGATCTTGAAACGATTTTCCCAAATGCAATTCCGAGAATGTCAATCAAGGATAAAATGTTATTGTGGGTTCCAGGGATCTTTGGTGGAATTTCATTGTTAAGCGCCAAAGTAATTCCTGCTTTAATCAACATGTCTAATGCTTATGAAACAGGCGAAACTATAGATCTATTAAACAGTAAAACTTCATTAAATCAAGGTTTGATTGCATTGGGAATTTTAGCTGCATATTGTTTTCGTCAATACAATAATTTTATAAACAAAAAAATCCGCTATTCTAAATTGCTTTCTGATAGCTTGTACTTCAAGAATCTCGGAAATAACAGTGGTGCATTTTATTCGCTCTTAAATTCTTCTGAAGAAGAAGTTATGAAAGAAACTATTTTGGCATATTCATTTTTATACAAAAGCGACAAACCGCTAACCGCCAAAGAGCTTGATGATGAGATTGAATCTTGGTTTAAAACTCAATTAAAAACCGATTTGGATTTTGATGTCAATGATGCTTTATTTAAATTAAAAAGCATTGGTCTTGGTATTGAAAATAACGGAAAATGGACTGTTCTTCCAGTTAGGGAATCACTCATTACAATTGATGAATTATGGGATAATGTTTTTGAGTATAACGTTCCTCAAAAAATCTAAATTTGATTTCACGTCGATTTTGTAGATGTAGCAGATTTTAATCTAAAAAAGAAAATCCGTTAAATGTGCAGAATCTGCGAGAGAAATTCCTTTCTACAATTACCAAACGAAAAAGCAAAAAGAAATTTCATTAGATTTACGTCAACTAACTATTAAAACCACAAAAAATGAGAACATTAGATCAATGGTTTGCTGAATATGCCGTAAGTCATCAAAACCCAAAAAACAAAGCAATACATTACGTTTGCGTACCGGCAATTTTCTTTTCGATTGTTGGTCTGCTAATGAGTATTCCAAGCGGAATTATCTCAAATTCTTTAAATTTAAAAATGCCTATAATCGAAAACTGGGCTTTTGTAATTTTACTTTTTGTTCTTGTTTTTTATATTAGATTATCAATTACCATGGCGGTTAAAATTGCCATTTTCTCGGGTATTTGTTTGGTTTTAAATTATTACATCGGTCAGTTTGTGCCTTTATGGATGTTTTCAATTGGCGTATTTGTAATCGCTTGGATTGGACAATTTTATGGTCATAATATCGAAGGCAAAAAACCTTCTTTCTTAAAAGATCTGCAGTTTTTACTAATTGGCCCGGCTTGGGTTGTAGAGAATATTTTTTCAAAGAAATAAAGCTTCTATATTTCTTTGTAATTAATCATTAATCTGACACGTTCAAACAGCTCTGGAAATTCTTTTTTAAAAATTTCCGGAGTTTCAAAAAAATGCTCTAGAATTACGGCCAGAAACTCAAACTTATTGGTATAAGCATAATCTCTAAAATAATGTCTTTCCTTAAGCATATTAGACAAATATTCGTCATCGAAATATTTTTCTATTTCGCTAAATTCATCATAGAAAATAACTGCGCCTGGATCTGAGCTTTTTCGGGAATAAAAATGCAAAACATGCGCAAACTCGTGTAATCCCAAATTAATATTATCTTTTGTTGAATGTCCGCTATGGAAATCTTCCCAAGAAAAAACAACCGCTTTCATCCTCGGATTATATTCTCCTTTATGATAAGCGTCATTAATTCTCGAATAATAGGATGTTGGGTAAATAATAATATTTTCAAACAATTCTAGCAGATAATTCCGCATTCCAAAAGTCAACATTACATAAGTCCCCGCAATAATTACTTTCATTTCCTGTGTAACTTCAATGTCTTTGCCTTCAAACTTATAATGTTTGATAAAACATTTCACACGGTGCTCAAAATACCTTTTCTTTTTGTCCGATAAATTTAAATAATACGGAAATTCTCGTCCTAAGATGGTTTTATCTTTCGGATCGATATGTTGCAAAATTGGATACCAAAACAAGTACAGGGGCTTGTTGAATATCAATAAATAAATAGGTTCAATAATTCTGAATACAATTACTAGCAAAGCAAGAGCAATCAAAATTCCGATAAAAAAGAATGCAAGCATATTTTAAAATTGATTTGGGGATCAGAAACTTCAATATTCTCTACTTTGCTAAAATATAAAAACAGAATTAAATATTTCATTATATTAGCTTTATAACCAGAAAAGAATTTTAATTTCTACTAAAACATTTAAACATGGAAAATAAAGGTGCATTACGATTTACTTTTTCGATTATCGCAATCATTTTGGGGGTCGTATTGTTTAAGCAATTCGACTTTGAAACATTAAAATTTGAGAAGCCAGCCTTAGCATTTGTTTACCTTGCTGTATTTTTCTTTTCGATTTTTATTTTGTTTAAGAATTCTAAGAAACAATCTTAAATAAAAATGAGTTTAGAAAGTAACTTGTTTATTCATAACATTTTTGAAACAATCATATGAAAGATTTTCTCTTGCAATATATTTAGAGACATCTACAAAGTGTTAAACGCAAAAAACGAAACAAAAATGAAACGATTATTCACTCAGACTGTTTTCTTTTTCTTGTGCCTAAACAGTTATTGTCAAAATTTCCAATCAGAAAAAGAACTGGATCAACTTTTCACATCGCATTTTTCTTCTAAAACGCCAGGTTGCTCTGTACTTGTATCGCAAAATGGGAAAATAATTTACGAAAAGGCATTTGGTAGTGCAAACCTAGAATTAAATGTACCAGCAAAGCCACAAACTGTCTTCAGCTTAGCTTCTATTACCAAACAATTCACCGCAATTTCCATTCTTCAGTTAGTAAGCCAGCGAAAAATTGCATTGACCGATAATGTCCAAAAATACATTCCAGATTTTCCTGCAAACAATATTTTAATCGAAAATTTATTATCTCATACGTCTGGTCTAAAAGACTATCTACATGTCGATACAGGACAGAAATATGGCGAAAGACTTGATTATACACCGAGTGAATTGATAAACATTTTCAAGAACATTCCTTTGGAATATGAGCCAGGAACAAAATATGCCTATTGCAATTCCGATTATATTCTTTTAGGATACATAATTGAGAAAGTCAGCGGCAAAACTTACTCAGAATATTTATCTGAAAATATTTTTATTCCATTGGAAATGACAGATACATATTATGACAGCGATGAAAAAATTATAAATAATCGCTCATCTGGATATTTTAAAGCTGGAGATCAATACGGAAAAGTTGAATTTTGGAGCGCAACTATTGGTTATGCTGCTGGTGGTTTGCTTTCCACATCAATAGATTTACAAAAATGGCAAGCTGGTCTTTTATCTTATAAAATTCTAAAAAAGGAATTACTGGATTTGGCTTTTACCCCTTTTAAACTTAAAGATGGAACATCAACAAACTACGGATTTGGATGGAATATTACCGAAATAAATGGCCTGAAAAGAATTGATCATGGAGGCGCTAAAAACGGTTTCCTTACCTACGAAGCCTATTTTCCGGATCAACAACTTTACATTGTATTACTTTTCAATTCTGAAAATGCACCAAGGGATGAACTTTCAATAAAAGTTCCTGAAATTCTATTGAGAAAATCATTGCAAAAAGAAACCATTTTGAATGACGATGTTTTAAAAACCTACATCGGAGTTTATAGTTTGACTTCTGAGCCCAAAAGAACCATTACTATTACAAAGGTAAAGGATGGTTTAAGCGCTAATATCTCAGGACAGGGTTCTTTTCCGCTAATTTTTCAATCTGAAACACAATTTCAACTAAAAAATCTCCTTGATATTAAATGCGAGTTCAAAATTACAAATGGAAAAGTCATAAGCATTATTGTAGAACAACAAGGGAAATTTGAATGGATGAAAATAAAGTAAAATCTTATTTTTGAGAATCTTAAAATTGCATACATGCAACTTATACCCGACTTTTTCTCAAAAAATGGAAATCGAACAACTTATTTTAAAATGATACAAAATTGGTTTAAAAACTTTTTCAACACAACCAAAGTTGATTCTAATATCATAAAACAAGCCATTGTTGATTATCGAATTCAAGGGAAAAATTTAATGTTTGAACTTGGAAAAAAATTTGATCTTGACATAAATAAAATAGATGATTATACCCAATTAATATCTCGAAGTAATAAAAATATTCCAAGAAAAGGAAAACTATCAGAACGTTGGAATTATTGTTTTCATGGTGGAGAATGTCGCTTTTACAACAAAAAACATCAACAAACAGTCGAAGTTGTTTTAAGTAACCCTCCAGAATTTGGCCATATCAATGCTTGGTTTCTTTGGTCTTTTATGCGATCAACTGAAAGGTATAAAAACGAAGCAAAAAATATAGAATGGCAAGAGTTACAAGTAATAATTAACAAACTATATAAAAGTGGACAAATTGAAAATATCGAATAATAAGAGAGGTGAGATTTAAAATAAAACTTCCTCTATTCAAATTTATTTTTAAAATTAAAACAAGATTTTGCATCTCCCTACAGGATAAACAAAAATATAATTTCAGAAATTGGAAATATATGGCAGGGTTCGAACCGAAATTATTTGTAAACATTGACTTTTAAAAAAGAAAAATGAAGTTATTTATAAAAATACTATTGCTAACGATAATTGACTTTATCGTTATTTGGTTTTGGGTAAAAGAAAACGACCCAGATCAGAGTATTTCCATAGCAATAATACTAGTCGTTCCGGCAGTAATCATAATAAACCTTGTTATTGCTTTTCTTCTATATTTTATCAAAAAAGAGTATTCGAAGATTTTTGTAATTAACTCTATCATTTCTGCTGTCTTAATGTATTTCTTATTTAAAAATGGAATTGAGAGACACACAAAAAAAATAGCTGAAAGTTGGACATTTAGTATCAAAGATACAGTATTTGAAATAACACATTGGAAACTAGAAAATACTTTTAGCATTAGTGAAAGTGTAAATCCAGGTTCATCAACTAGTTTTTTGGATGGCAAATTTATTACAAAAGGTAACGAGTATTATTTGACAACCGATTCCACAAAATATCATATAAAAAATGAATATTTACATGGATTTAGAAGCGTCACAGATAGTATTAAATTGACGAAAATTGAGAGATAACTAAATGAAAGTCTGAACACATAAAAGCAACTACAATGGATTTGGGCAATAGTTTTAATGGAAATATGATTTTTTTAATCAATAAAAAAGCCTGAGAATATAAATTCTCAGGCTTTTCAATTTCATAGTGACCTTGACGGTACAGAATTCGAACCGTTTACGAGAAGATTTAAAAATCTTGAATAATGTTTATTAGTTTTATCTTTTAAAATAGTGATATATTAGCTATATAAATAGGTTAACTGTTTTTTTATGAAAAGACAATATAGGGTATATTTAGTTATTTTGTTTTTTGCAATTAGTTGTAAAAAGAACGCAATAAATGAACTGGAAGTTAAAAAAGAAACTTTTAAAAGTACAACTGATATAGTAAAAACTATAGGGGATACAACTGCTAAACTTTCAAAAAAGGAAAATAGGTATGTCAATAATATTATTGATATTTCAAAAGACTCTGTTATTGCCTGTAGGTATTTTGAATTAATGTATTCGATAAATGGCGCAAAAACTTGGAAAAATATTAAAACATCATTGATGTTTAAGGATATAACTTTTACTGACAAAAAGATTCTTGTTGGAATTGATAGTTGGATAGGAATTCACGAATCGGATTATTCTCGAATGCATATTTCAAAAGATTTTGGAAATTCTTGGGAAACAATAACTTTTGATACTAGAATTTTTTTTCCAATGGAAATAATTTCAAATCCAAAGGAGCAGCTTTGTATTCGTACATATGAAAATAAAGTCTACAAATTTCAAGGGACTGATTATATGAAAGATTGGGTATATGTAAAAACGATACCAGAAACGGAATATAGAAGAGATGTAGTTAATTATCCATATGGTGTAAGTGATAATTTGAAGCTCTACAAAAAAAATAAAACTAAAACTGACACATTAGCTTATCTAGATTTATGCAGTGAAGTTAGTGAAATTCTTCAAAAAGACAACATTGTGCATATTTCAGGAAATGGAACAGATGGGAAAACTGGGATGCAATATGGATATTACGGGCAGTTAATAGATGATAAAATATTGAAACAATATAAACTCCCTGGCTGGTTTGCAAATATTAAAAAAACCAAATTTAATGTATATATCATGTGTGAAGATGGGTTGTATATTGTAAAAGATGGAAAAATAAAACAGTTGTATTAAGTCTAGTAAAAAAAATAAGATAAATTTATTTAGTTCTCTTTGTTAAAAAAATGGACGAGACAAAACATAAAAAAAAGCCTATTTCAAAACGAAATAGGCTTTTTTAGTGACCTTTACGGTACAGAATTCGAACCTTTTGTTAGAAGATTTAAAGATTTTGGTTGGTACTTAAATGTTTAGATTCTACTATTTTCTCGCTCATTTATTTCATCTATTGCACTTTCAATGAAATATTTTAAATCATTGCTTCTTGTTCTTTTAAATTCTGCCTTCAACGTTTCTAATGATTTTGTTGTTCCAGTAGATCTAAGGGTTGCACAAATCATACATTTAGTATGCTGATCACTAGTCTTCAGTTTTAATATTAAAATCTCTTCTAAATCTTTATGTTCTGAGTTTTTTAAGGCATTAAGTGCATCAATCCTATTCTGATAAGTTCCCGTTAATAGTAATTGTTTAAGATAATCAATATTGAGCGTGGCTGGTTTTCTTAATTCATTCAGTCTGCTTAAAACGGTTGTAATTACTTCTTCTTTGTCAGTTTTTTCGAGTTCTGAAATCAAAAAGTCAAAAAGTTCATAATCTTTACAGTTTACGCACAAACTGCTTAAACATCTTAAAACGTATTGTTTATATTGAAAAAAATCTTTGTCTTTAAGTAATTCGATAAGTTCTGGCTTTAAGGATGGGTCACTTAATTCATCCGAAATCCTGTAAGCAAACCAACTAGAATAATCTTCACTTCCAAGAGATTGGTCTCGTTTCTGCTTTTTAATGATATTATTTGAAATAAAATTTTTGCTTCCCATTTCAATAATTAGAGTCTTTGCATCAGAAGATTTTAACTTAGAAATCAAGTTTTCTTTATCTTCTCTAACTTTTTCATCTAAACTTTTAAATAGTCCAAATAGCATAATTTTTTTTTATTTAAAATTTCTGATTATAATCTTTTAAACTAAGGATTTTCTTAATGGATTTAAATAATCCAGTTGTTTCTCCTCGAACAATTCTTCTAATGCCTCACAACCATGCTCAATTTTATAATCTCTTTCCATTTGTGTAATTGGAATAAGCCAATAGCAATGAATTACCTTTTTTTCAAATTGAAAAATTTCTAGATTCTCTCCATCATGATAAGGTAACGAAATAAATGCATGGTCACAGATAGAATTTTCAAGCCAAGGTCTTCCAATATTAGAGGTATGGTGAATATTAAAAGGTGTCAGTCTATGATGATGAGAGGCATGAACAGTCAATAATTCAACCAAAGAGTTATCTTGTCTGGGAGAATAAATAACTAACTCAATTAAGTTATCATCTATTAAATCAGCTGACATTCCAACACTACAATATGTCCACATGTTGTGAACTTTATTTGGAGTAAATTCTAAAACGAAGAACTCAGGATGGGTTTTCCATGTAGGACCTATTTCCCATTTCATTTTTTTTCCAACAATTCCAAAATAGGAATTATAGTGATATGTTAAGTTTGTAGAATATTCTTTTTGCATTTACTTTTTATTGTGAAACAGAGTCAGTTTATGTCAAATCAATCTAGCAGACTATTATTTGATAAAGTGAACTTAATAACTTTATCTTCAATATGCAAATAATTAGAAATTTGGAGACTTGACGGCATTCGAACCAAAATTTGCCGTAAACATTGATATTGCAAAAAAATAAAATTTTAGATAATAATTTTCGAACCAAAAAAAGCCTGCAAAGTATACACTTTGCAGGCTTTCATTTTTTTTATAGTGACCCCGGAGGGGTTCGAACCCCCAACCCTCAGAGCCGAAATCTGATATTCTATCCAGTTGAACTACGAGGTCATGATTTAAAATTTCAATTTTTTAAATTCCAAATTCTAATTTTAAACTTGGAATTTGGAATTTTTTTATTGAGTTTCCAATTTGAAATTTGGAATTTCCAATATTGGAATTTATTACGAAAGTAATTTCTTCACAATTGTAGAAATGGTTTTCCCTTCAGCAGTTCCGCCTAATTGAGCAGATGCTAATCCCATTACTTTACCCATTGAAGCAATTCCAGAAGCGCCTGTTTCAGCAATGATTTTTGCTACTACAGCTTCTACTTCTTCTTCGCTTAATTGAGCTGGTAAAAACTTCTCGATTACTGCTACTTGAGCCAATTCTGGTTCAGCTAAATCAGGACGGTTTTGCTCTGTAAAGATTCTTGCGCTTTCTTTACGAGTTTTAACCAATCTTTGAAGTAATTTAATTTCATCATCTTCAGATAAATCTTCTTTAGATCCAGAAGCAGTTGAAGCTAATAATAATTCAGATTTAACAGCTCTTAAAGCTTCTAAAGCTACAGTATCTTTTGCTTTCATGGCCGTTTTGATTTCGTCCATGATTTGTGTTTGTAAACTCATGTTTATGTTTTATTTAAAATAAGCCAAAGCCTATTAATTGTTGTATTAATTTGGAATTTGTTCTCGACTCCGTTCGAACCGAAATTAAGATTCACTCTAAAAATCTGTTTAGGAAGTCAAATTTCTAAATTCTGTGCGAAGATAAAAAAAATAACCCGAAAATTAAATCCAATTTTCGGGTCATCCTTATATTAAGATTTTGAAAACTAATCTACGTTGTCGTGCAAAAATGAATTATTTGAACGCAATTGCAAATCGTTGTTGCTGTCTGTTCCAACAGAAATTCTAGAATTAGTGTTGCTAGATTGAGAATTTGACAAATCGATTCCTAATCTTTTGTAAGCTGGCTCTTTTTCCAACTCATCAATTCTTGAAACATTATTGTGGAATTTATAATTAAATTCTTTTAGTTTCTTTCTTCTCTCTTCAGCACGCAAACGCAATGTTTCTTCAATTGTCAATTCCATTGGAGAAACTTCAGCCGTTGTTGTATAATCTGCTTGACTAGCAAAATCAACTCTTGGTTTCAAAGTAATGTTCAATTCTTCTGGCACAGTATCTTCAACCACTTTTTCAACTGGTTTAGACGCCATTAAATCATTTTCCACTTCCATATATTCTTCTAGAGAATATTTGATGATTCCGTTATCAGAAAGTTCAGTTACCGGAACAAATGAAACTGGATCATTTACCTTAATGTTACGAGTTTCGTTTGTCAACTCAAACATAATTTTAGTCTCTTGCTCTGCAACTGGTTCTTTTTTCACCTCAGGCTCACTTCTAAAAAGTGGCAAATCAAATGAAAAAGTCGTTTGTTCTTCTTTTTCAAAAGTTCTTTGCTGTACCGGTTTTACTTCTTGGTAAGCTGGCACTTCTGGAGTAGAAATTTTAAAATCGATATCTGTAATTGGCGAAACGATTTCAAAAGTTACATCAAGATTCTTGATAAACTCAGACATCACTACCAATTCTTCTTGATTGATTGTTGGTGGTGTTACCGGAGCAACTGGAGTTTGAACTACGGGAGCAACCGTATCTTCCATTAGATCAAAAACAACTTTATCTTCAGATTTTGCAATAGGTGTTTCTGCATTCAAATCAAAAGATGCAAGCGGTTTGTTTGTTAAATTGTGAACGCTTCTTTGTTCATCTTCTAACGTGTGAATAATTTTCTTTGGCTCTGTATTAACGATTTCGTTTTGTTGTTCAACATCAAAACCAGTCGCAATAATAGTTACAGCAATAGCCTCACCAAGAGCTTCGTCTTCACCAACTCCCATGATAATATTTGCATTGTAACCAGCCTCTGCCTGAATGTGATCGTTGATTTCTCCAATCTCATCAAGCGTTATTTCATTAGATCCAGAAACGATAAGCAACAATACGTTTTTGGCTCCTGTAATTTTATTGTCATTCAACAATGGAGAATCCAGTGCAGATACAATAGCATCTTTTGCTCTGTTTTCACCTTCAGACACCGCAGATCCCATAATCGCAGTTCCGCTGTTTGCCAAAACTGTTTTAGCATCGCGTAAATCGATATTTTGAGTATAGTGGTGCGTAATTACTTCAGCAATACCTCTTGAGGCAGTTGCCAAAACTTCGTCAGCTTTTGAGAATCCAGCTTTGAAACCAAGATTTCCATAAACTTCTCTTAATTTATTATTGTTAATTACGATCAAAGAGTCAACTTGTTTGCGTAATTTTTCGATTCCTAAAAGCGCTTGCTCCTGACGAACTTTCCCTTCAAATTGAAACGGAATCGTCACGATACCTACTGTTAAGATTTCTCTTTCTTTTGCTAATTGTGCGATAACTGGAGCGGCACCTGTACCTGTACCACCACCCATACCAGCAGTAATAAATACCATTTTAGTATTGCGATCCAACATTTTTTCGATATCGGCAATACTTTCAATAGCAGACTGCTGTCCTACATCAGGATTTGCTCCTGCACCAAGACCTTCAGTCAAATTCATACCTAACTGAATCTTGTTAGGCACTGAACTATTTTGAAGCGCTTGCTGATCAGTATTACAAACGATGAAATCAACGCCTTTAATACCTTGTTTAAACATATGGTTGATAGCATTGCTACCTCCTCCACCTACACCTATTACTTTGATTACATTTGATTGGTTTTTTGGTAAATCAAATGAAATACTTCCAAATTCTGAGTTGCTCATCATCTTTTTGGTTTTTAATTCTTATTTAGTACATTTTTTACTTCTTGACTTGGGGCAAAAAGTAATCCTTTTCGTTTATTATATTACTCAGCGTTGTCTAAAAAATCTTTGATTTTATCGACATATCTGTCAAAAAATGATCTTCTAATTTTTGTTTCTGTAGATTCTGCTTCCACCTTGTTTGCCCTAACTGTTTCTCTAGGCTCTTCAATAGTTTCTACTCTTTCAACGTAGTTTTCTTCTACTTCGTATCGTTGTTGAACTGGCGGTGGTGCATTTCTGTATACAATTTTCGGCTGTTCATTTACAATTTCCATTCTAACAGCACTTTGTGTACTGTTTTCGATGCTGTTCATTACTAAACCAACAGCTGTTGCAAACAATGGGCTCGAAATTTCTTCACTGGAGTTTCCTGCTAAATGCTCGTTTGGATATCCAATTCTGGTGTCCATTCCAGTAATATACTCTACTAATTGCTTTATATGTTTCAATTGAGCGCCTCCTCCTGTCAAAACGATTCCGGCAATCAATTTTTTGCGTGGATCTTCGTGTCCGTAAGCTTTGATTTCTGCAAAAACCTGCTCAATAATTTCCACCACACGTGCATGGATGATTTTTGATAAATTTTTAAGCGAAATCTCTTTTGGCTCTCGTCCTCTTAAACCTGGAATAGAAACAATTTCGTTGTCTTTATTTTCTCCTGGCCAAGCCGATCCGAATTTTATTTTTAAAAGTTCAGCTTGTTTTTCGATAATCGAACAGCCTTCTTTAATATCATCTGTAATTACATTTCCTCCAAAAGGGATTACAGCAGTGTGGCGAATGATTCCATCTTTGAAAATGGCTAAATCTGTCGTTCCACCTCCGATGTCAATCAATGCAACACCGGCTTCTTTTTCTTCTTGACTTAAAACTGCATCTGCCGAAGCCAATGGCTCTAATGTCAATCCAGACAATTCGATTCCTGAACTCTGAATACATCTTCCCACATTTCTGATTGAAGATGCCTGTCCAACTACAACGTGAAAACTAGATTCCAATCTTCCGCCGTACATTCCGATTGGTTCTTTAATCTCAGATTGTCCGTCGATTTTGAATTCTTGAGGCAAAACGTGAATGATTTCTTCACCTGGCAACATTGCCAATTTATTTACCTGATCAATTAAAAGCTGAATATCTTTTTCGCCAATTACTTCCTCCGGATTACTGCGGCTGATGTAATCTGTATGTTGAATACTTCTGATGTGTTGACCGGCAATACCAACAACTACATCTTTTATTTTATAACCTGAATTGTTTTCTGCTTCAAGTATTGCTTGCTGGATTGATTGAATAGTTTGCGTGATGTTGTTTACAACTCCTCTCGCAACTCCTAGACTTTTGGATTTTCCAATACCCAAAATTTCCAATTTGCCATACTCGTTCTTCTTGCCTATCATGGCAACTATCTTTGTCGTTCCAATATCTAGACCTACTGCAATGTTATCTTTTTCCATTTTCTATTATTTTGTGCAAACTACTTGTTCCGTAAACCTAAGGTCAATCTTATTGTATTTGTATAACGAACTATCTAAAACTGCTTTTTGAAAAAACGCTTTATAGTTTCTAAATTTCTTATCAACATTCATCGTTCTACCGAAATCTATGAAGTAATCATAATTTCGATTAAACATTTTTAGGCTGCCATTAGGCATAATTTGTATTGCAATGATGTTTTTTTTCAAAAACGCATCGTCATAAATTGTGCGAAATAAAGCAGCTAAATCTTCGTTATTTTTTTCATTTATTGCCCCTGAAACAAGAGGAACTCGCGCCGTAAAATTGTCTGACAAGGGCATTTTACCACCCTCATAGTCAATATAAAAAGATCGGTCACCATCAAGAATCCTTGCTATTGGTGTCTTCTGTTTTACTACCGCTTTTAGAACACCGTCGATACTTACAAAAACATCTGACTTCTCAATCATGTCTTGCGAATCAAGGGTTTTTTCTATCTTATTCAAATCTACTTCATCTTTTCTAATACTGGAAGCGTCTCTTTTATTTTCTATCAACAATTTATTAACCGTTTCTGCTTTGACAAAAAGAGCATTTTCTCCTACAAAAACAACCACAGATTTTTTCAATTTTCTATCTCCATTTCGGTGTTGCGCGAAGGAATATAGAAAAAGAACTAGTCCGAAAATAAGTACTAATCTAATATTTGTCCAATTAAATATTTTCATTTAGCATCTCTTTAATTGATGGTACCATTTCTCCAATATCACCTGCTCCTATTGTTACAATTATTGGTGCATCATTGGCTTTGATTTTTGCCAATAAATCTTCTTTTGCAACAATTTTTTTGTTCGAATTTGTCATTTTGCCCAAAAGCCACTCTGAAGTTACACCTTCCATCGGAAGTTCTCTTGCAGGATAAATATCCATTAAAAATACTTCGTCAAACTGAGACAAGCTTTCTGCAAATCCATCCACAAAATCTTTCGTTCTGCTAAACAAATGCGGTTGGAAAATAGCCAAAACTTTTTTGCCCGGATACAACTCCCTAACTGCTTGATGAACAGCATTTATTTCTGTTGGATGATGTGCATAATCATCTATATAAACTAACTTATCTGATTTTATCTGATAAGAAAAACGTCTTCTGATCCCTCTGAATGAAGCAATGGCTTTTGCGATAGAGTCGGTCGGGGTGCCGTACGTTTTAGCCATCGCAATAGCCATCAATCCATTCATCAAATTGTGTTTACCAGGCAATCCAAAATGAAGATCTTTTATTATTTCTGATGGAGTTTGAACATCAAAAACATAGCTTCCATCTTCAATTCGAACATTATACGCCTTATATACAGCATCTTCATTTATCGCGCATTGAACGCCCTCTAAAGGCAATTCTTTGGTGATAAAAAGATGATTTTTATCTTCTACTTTTGAGGCAAATTCTCTAAAAGAGTCTTGAATCGCATCGCTCGTTCCATAAATATCCAAATGGTCTGCATCCATAGAGGTTACGCACGCAATATTTGGATGCAAATGCAAGAACGATCTATCAAATTCATCTGCTTCAACAACTGTTACCGTTTTTCCGGTTCCAATTAAATTTGAATTATAATTTTCTACAATTCCGCCCACAAACGCCGTAACATCAGCACCACTTTCATATAAAATATGACCTAGAATACTCGATGTTGTTGTTTTTCCGTGTGTTCCGGCAACAGCGAAACTAAAAGTGTCTTTAGTAATAATTCCTAAAACCTCGGCACGTTTTTTAATTTCATAATTTCTTTCAATAAAATAATTCCACTCTGAATGTGATTTTGGTACTGCTGGAGTAAAAATCACCAATGTATTTTCAACAAAATAATCAGCAGGAATCAAATTAATATTGTCTTCAAAATGAATATCAATGCCGCTTTCAATCAATTCACTTGTAAGCATTGATGGCGTTTTGTCGTAACCTGAAACCTGTTTTCCAATATATTTGAAATAACGAGCCAGAGCACTCATTCCGATGCCTCCGATACCTATAAAATAAACGTTTTGTATTTGATTTAAATTCATTTTTTTTTTGCTTTAGGCAGTACGCTTTAGGCTTAAAGCTGACTACTGCGGTTTTTTTTCAAAACAATAAGCTTAAAGCTTATTGCTTACGGCTTACAGCCTATTTAATTAACTTCACAATCTCAGCCACAATATCTTGTGTTGCCTTCGGTTTTGCAAGTTTTTTAATGTTATCACTCAACTGTTTTTGTTTTCCTTCATCTTTCAGTAACGCTTCAAAAACAATACTGAATTCCCCATCCAATTCAGATTCCCTCAACAAAATTGCACCTTTCGCATCTACAATTGCTTGAGCATTTTTTGTTTGATGATCTTCGGCCACATTTGGCGACGGAATAAATATTACTGGTTTTCCAACAATACATAATTCTGATACTGATGACGCGCCAGCTCTTGAAATAATCACATCGGCTGCGGCGTAAACAAAATCCATTCTTTCAATGAAATCAACAACTCGTACGTTTTGCTGATTGTATTTTTTATAATCTTCAAAATATAATTTTCCACATTGCCATATAATCTGAACATCTTGTGAAAGAAAATTTTGCAGTTCTTTTTCAATTAACTGATTGATTCTTCTTGCTCCTAAACTTCCGCCTAAAACCAACAATGTTTTTTTGTTTGGATCTAAACTGTAAAACGCAATTGCTTCGTCGCGTTTGCTGTTGATATCGATTAAATCCTGACGCACTGGATTTCCCGTCAAAACAATTTTATCTGCCGGAAAAAAACGCTCCAAATTATCATAAGCAACACAAATAGCATTTGCTTTTTTGCTCAACAATTTATTTGTTATTCCCGGAAAAGAATTCTGTTCCTGTATAACAGTTGGAATCCCCGCCGATCCTGCCGCTTGTAATAATGGTCCGCTAGCAAATCCGCCGGTTCCGATCACTACATTTGGCTTGAATTTTTTAATGATTCTTCTTGACTCTAATAAGCTTGTTGCCAATTTTAGAGGAAACATCATATTTTGCAAAGTCAATTTGCGTTGTAATCCCGCAATCCAAAGACCTTTTATTTCATAACCAGCCTGAGGCACTTTTTGCATCTCCATTTTGTCTTTGGCTCCAACAAAAAGAAATTCGGCATCAGGGAATTGTAATTTTAATTCATTTGCAATCGCAATTGCAGGATAAATATGACCTCCTGTTCCTCCTCCGCTAAGTATGAATTTATACTTTGTCATCGTTCTAAAAATTACAACTTTTTAAAAAATTCTTATATTTTAATCTTATCTATTTAAAACCGCATTCATTGGATTTCTTGAATTATCTTCAATAGAATACATTGGTTCTTCTTCATAAACTTCATCTGCTGGCAAATCTTCTTCAGACAATTCTTTATCGATTAATCTTTGAAGTGCTTCTTTTCTTCTTGCCTTCTCTTCTTTTTCTTCAGCAATTTCTTCCTCTTTCCTTGTAACGCTGATGATAATTCCAAGCCCTAAACACGTCATCCAAATCGA
This sequence comes from Flavobacterium mesophilum, assembly GCF_039581405.1. Classification (NCBI taxonomy): domain Bacteria; kingdom Pseudomonadati; phylum Bacteroidota; class Flavobacteriia; order Flavobacteriales; family Flavobacteriaceae; genus Flavobacterium; species Flavobacterium mesophilum. The sequence continues at coordinate 267,559 of NZ_JBCPXZ010000005.1, forward strand.
ACTACCTCCTGAACTTATCAATGGTAATGTCTGTCCTGTAACTGGCAATAATTCTACTGCAACTGCCATGTTAATCATCGCTTGAAATATCATCGGGAAACCGAGACCAACGACGACAAGTTTTCCAAACAGTGTATTGGCTTTATGTGATGCGATTACAAATCGGAACAAAAGCAACAAATACAAAATCACGATTGCAACCCCACCAACTAATCCGTACTCTTCAACAATAATGGCATAAATAAAATCGGAAGAAGATTGTGGCAGGAAGTTTTTCTGAACACTTTTCCCAGGCCCTAATCCGCCAAGTCTTCCCGATGCAATTGCAATTTTTGCTTTCTCGATTTGATAATCATCTTCATCAGGCTTATCCGTGGTAAAGTTCATGATACGGCTTTCCCAAGTCGAAACCCTGCTAAAGAATCGTGAATCTGGAAAAGCTTTTGCTACCAAAAGGAAAAATGCCAACATCGCAACTCCCGAACCAATAATAATTCCAATATGCTTTAAGGGATATTTCCCAATGAACGTCAACATCAAAACCATTGCAAAAATCAACGCTGTAGTCGAAAAGTTCGCTGGCAAAATCAATACCAATGTTATAAAAACCGGAATCCAAAGCTGAATAAATGACACCTGAAAAGGCTCATTTTCTTCTTTAGTTTTTGATAAATATCGGGCAACGAAAATAAACAGCACGATAGCCGCCAAAGTCGAAGTCTGAAACGTAATTCCGATGAAAGGAACCTGTATCCAACGACTCGCATTTGCTCCGGCAATAACCGTTCCTTTCAACAATGTGTAAAGCAACAAAATCCAAACTACTGGCAAAGCAATTTTAGAAATAGCTCTAAAATAGTGATATGGAACTCTGTGAACCCAATAAATAATCAAGAAACCAATACAAACGTGCGCTAAATGTTTTACCAAATAACCCAGCGTATTTCCTGTTCCGTGACCAATGTATGCTAAATTACTACTCGCACTAAAAACAGGCATAAACGAAAACAGCGCTAATAAAGCCACGAATGACCATATTACTCTATCTCCTTTTAATTTGTTGACTAATTCCTTCATGTTTTTAGTTTCAAGTTTTTCTTGTTTCACGTTTCAAGTTCCACCTAAACGTGAAACTTGAAACTTAAAACTATTTTTACAAGTTGTGAACCGCTTGTTTAAATTGCTTTCCTCTGTCTTCGTAGTTTTCGAATAAATCGAAACTTGCACAAGCTGGAGACAATAAAACAGCGTCACCTTTTTCTGTTAATCTTTGAGCAGTTTTTACTGCGTCGTTCATATTGTTAACCTCAACCATAATGTCAACAACGTTTCCGAAAGCTTCGATAATTTTTCTGTTATCGATTCCTAAACAAATAATTGCTTTTACTTTCTCACGAACTAATGACATTAATTCGTTGTAATCATTTCCTTTGTCAACTCCACCTACGATCCAAACTGTTGGAACATTCATACTGTCTAAAGCAAAGAAAGTAGCGTTTACATTTGTTGCTTTTGAATCGTTGATATATTGTACATTCTGAATTTTTAATACTTTTTCTAAACGGTGTTCAACACCTTGGAAATTAGATAGACTTTCACGAATTGTTGCATTTCTAATCTGCATCAATTTTGCTACAGAGCTTGCTGCCATTGCATTTTTCATATTATGTTTTCCTTCTAACGCAATGTGTTCTGTATCCATTGTAAACTCTTCTTGGTTGATCTTTATTTCCATTTTGTTGTTATTTATAGAAGCTCCTTCTTCAAGATTTTTAGTCAATGAGAAAGGAATTAATTTCGCTTTTGTTGTATTGTTTCTTAACCATTCTGTACTCGCTTCATCATCGGCATCATAAATCAGATAATCGCTTTCTGTCTGATTCATTGTTATTCTGAACTTCGAATTGATATAATTTTCATATTTGTATTCATATCGATCCAAATGATCTGGGCTGATATTTGTAATTATGGCAATATCTGGCCTGTAATCTATGATTCCATCCAACTGAAAACTGCTTAATTCAAGAACGTATGCATCAAACTTATTTTCGGCAACTTGCCAAGCAAAGCTTTTTCCAATATTTCCTCCCAATCCTACATTCAATCCTGCTGATTTCAATAAGTGGTACGTCAACATTGTTGTGGTCGTTTTACCATTACTTCCCGTAATTCCAACAGTAAGCGCTTCTGTATATGGCTTAGCAAATTCAATTTCCGAAATCACTTTTATTCCCGCTGCAATCAGCTTTTTTACGATTGGCGATTTCTCTGGAATTCCAGGGCTTTTCATTACTACATCGGCATTCAGAATTAAATCTTCCGTATGCTGTTCTTCTTCCCAAGCAATTTTATTAATGATAAGAACTTCTTTATAACTCTCTTTTATCTTTCCAAAATCAGATACAAAAACGTCGTATCCTTTTTTCTTCCCAAGGATCGCAGTACCTACACCGCTTTCTCCTCCTCCTAAAACCACCAATCTCATTTATCTCAACTTTAAAGTAACAATTGACAAAATGGCTAACATGATGGCAACAACCCAGAATCTGGTCACAATTTTACTTTCGTGATATCCTTTCTTCTGATAGTGATGATGAAGAGGTGACATCAAGAAAATTCTGCGTCCTTCACCGTATCTCTTTTTAGTAAATTTGAAATAACTCACTTGTAAAACCACTGAGAAATTCTCCACTAAAAAGATTCCGCATAATAATGGAATCAATAATTCTTTTCGAACGGCAATTGCTAAAACTGCGATGATTCCTCCAATTGTCAAACTTCCCGTATCTCCCATAAAAACAGATGCTGGATAAGAATTGTACCAAAGAAATCCAATCAAAGCCCCAACAAAAGCAGATATGAAAACGGTCATTTCTCCCGAATTTGGGATATACATAATGTTCAAATAATTAGAGAAAATAATATTTCCCGAAACGAACGTAAATATCCCGAGTGCGAGCACCGATATCGCAGAGGTCCCTGCCGCGAGACCATCGATTCCGTCTGTCAAATTAGCTCCGTTAGAAACGGCTGTGATGATAAAAATTACAACTGGAATAAAAATCAACCAAGCCCATTTTTCATATCCATCACCTGTCCAAGCTAATAATTCAGCATAATCAAATTCATTGTTTTTTACAAAAGGAATTGTAGTTGCTGTTGATTTCTCTTCAACAGGCGCAGGCAAAACAACAGTTGTACTTTGTGATGTTTTAAAAACATCCGTTCTTCCTGTATCCGTTCTCACGGTTACTGCAGGATTAAAATACAAAACTGTACCTACGATAACCCCTAAACCAACTTGTCCAATTACTTTAAAAATACCTTTTAAACCTTCTTTATCTTTTTTGAATATCTTGATATAATCGTCAATAAAACCAATTGTCCCCATCCAAAGTGTAGTAACAATAAGCAATACGATATAAATATTATGCAAACGTGCAAACAACAAAACAGGGACAAGAGTTGCAAAAATGATAATCAATCCTCCCATCGTTGGAGTTCCTGCTTTTTCATTTTGCCCTTGAAGACCAAGCTCACGAACCGTTTCACCTACTTGTTGACGACGTAAAAAGTTGATTACTCTTTTCCCGTAAATCGTAGACAAAAGCAACGAAAGCATTAAAGCTAAAGCTGATCTGAAAGTGATATACTGAAACACTCCAGTTCCTGGTATATCTAATGTTTTGTCAAAATATTCAAATAAGTAGTATAGCATATTTTCTATTTTTTAATTCCAATTTTGAAACTCCAAATTCCAATCGTTCTGGTGGTATTTGAACTTAAAAGTGATTATTATTTTCCTAATTGTTCTAAAATTTCCTTTACAGTTTCCATATCATCAAAATGATGGCGAACACCGTTTATCTCTTGATATGTCTCGTGTCCTTTTCCTGCAATAAGAATAATATCATTTGGCTGCGCCAATTGACAAGCGGTTTTTATCGCTTGTTTTCTGTCCGTAATTCTTAGAATCTTTTTATAATTCTGCCCCTCAACTCCTGCTTCCATTTCATCTAAAATCACTTCCGGATCTTCGTTTCTTGGATTATCAGAAGTCAAAATTGCTTTATCGCTCAATTCTGAAGCGCTTTTTGCCATCACTGGCCTTTTTGTTTTATCTCTATTTCCGCCACAACCTACAACAGTAATTAACTGCTCATTTTTTGTGCAAATATCATTTATCGTTTTCAAAACATTCTCAAGCGCGTCTGGCGTGTGAGCATAGTCCACAACCGCAGTGATCTTTTCATTAGAAACAATATATTGAAAACGACCCGAAACACTTTCTAAATCAGACAGTAATCGTAACGCTTCTAGACTATCAATTCCTAATTCTACAGCCGTCCCATAAATAGCTAAAACATTGTATGCGTTGAAAGTACCGATTAGCTTTACCCAAACTTCATTATCATTGATTTTTAACAACAAACCTGATAATTGGCTTTCTAAAATCTGTGCTCTATAATCTGCGTAAGATTTCAAAGCGTAAGTCAGTTTTTTTGCAACAGTATTTTGAAGCATTACAGATCCGTTTTTATCATCAATATTTGATAAAACAAACGCTGATTTTGGAAGCGAATCAAAAAATGATTTTTTCACATCTCTATATTCAGCAAAAGTTGGATGATAATCTAAGTGATCGTGCGAAAGATTCGTAAAAATTCCGCCAACAAAATGCAAAGCTTCAGTACGTTTTTGATGAATTCCGTGTGAACTCACTTCCATAAAACAATGCGTCACTCCCGCTTCAATCATTTCATTTAAATAATGATTGATTGTAATTGAATCTGGCGTTGTATGAGTTGCAGGATATTCTGTTTCATCAACCATAATTTTTACAGTTGAAAGCAAACCAACTTTAAAACCTGCTTTTTTGAACAATTGAAACAATAAAGAAGCAATTGTTGTTTTTCCGTTTGTCCCCGTTACTCCAACTAATTTTAATTTTGCAGATGGATCTTCAAAATAATTAGCTGCCATAAAAGCCAACGCTGTATTAGTATCTTTTACCTGAATATAAGTCACATCATTTGCAATATTCGATGGAAACGTATCGCAAATAATTGCTTTTGCTCCAAGCTGAATTGCTTTTTCGATGTAATCATGCCCATCAGAAAGCGAACCGCGAATTGCCACGAAAATATCATTCGTTTCAACTTTGCGCGAATCAAATTCAATTTTTGCAATAGCAACATCTGTTGAACCTTTTACAGATTCAATAGCTACTTTATATAATATGTCTTTTAATACTTTCACGATAATTCTAATACAATTGTTGCGTTCTTGCTAATATTTTGACCCGCTTGAATCGATTGATTCTTCACTTTCCCAATTCCATTTACTTTTACTTTCAAACCTAAATTTTCCAGCAAAGCAATTGCATCCATTCCCGGCATTCCTTTCAAATTCGGAATTACATTTGTTTTTGTATTGGATTCTTTTTCAAACTTGGCATAACTAATTTCCTGTTTTGGAATTTTAGAATCCAACTGTTTTATTTTATTTGTTGAAGGCGCATCAGTAAATATTTTTTGGGCAATTCTTTTGAAAACTGGCCCTGCAACGTCTGCTCCGTAATAATTATTTTTGGCTGTATTTGGTTTATGAACCACTACAATACAAGAATATTTTGGATGGTCTGCTGGAAAATATCCAACGAAAGATGACGCATAATACAATGCCGATTTCCCTTCTTTTCCACCATAATTCATCTGAGCAGTTCCTGTTTTTCCTGCCATTGAAAAATCTTTCGAATACAATTTAGAAGCCGTTCCTTTTTTAACCACATTTAACAAAACAGCTTTTAATTTTTTGATAGTTTCTTGCGAACAAACCTTCGGATTAATTACTTCTGTATCAAACTTTTTAATTGTTTTGTTCCATTCTTTGATTTCTGATACAAATTGTGGCCTTACCATTACGCCATTATTTGCAACTGAATTATAAAATGCCAATGTCTGCATTGGCGTAACTGCGACCGAATATCCAAAAGCCATCCATGGAAGCGAAATTCCTGACCAACTCTTGTCTCCAGGATGCGGAATAATTGGTCTTCCTTCTCCTTTAAAATGCAATCCTAAAGGTTTATCCAAACCAAAATTCCTGATATGATCTACAAATTTTGACGGATTGCTTTTATAATTATCATAAACCGCCTGAACCATTACTGTATTGGATGAAAGTTCAAATCCTCGCGCTAGTGAAACTTTGCCGTAACCACCATGATGCGAATCATTAACTGGACGACCGTAGTATCTAACTTGACCTCCGTGGCTGTCGTAAACCGTACTTGTATCCGCTACCTTATCTTCCAAAATTGCCATTAAATCAACCAATTTAAAAGTCGATCCCGGCTCATGAGATTCTGCTACAGCGTAGTTAGTCGTTTCAGTATACGTTCCATCTTCACCTCTACCCAAATTTGAAATCGCTTTTACATAACCAGTTTCCGTTTCCATTACGACAACGCAACCGTGATCTGCCTCATAATCTTCAAGCTGTTTCAACAAAGCATGGTGCGCAATATCTTGAATAAATACGTCAATTGTTGAAATCACGTCGTAACCATCAACAGGATCTATTTCGTTTACATCACGAATAGGTTTCCATTGCCCTTTTGCAATTTTTTGTTTTAAAATTCTTCCGTCTTTTCCGTTCAAATAACTTTTAAAAGCCCACTCAATTCCTTTTCCAACTTCAATTCCCGTTGCAGGATCGATTCGGTCGTAACCAATAGTTCTTTCGGCAATTTTTCCAATTGGATGCTTTCTAACAGTTTCTTGCTCAATTATGATTCCGCCTTTAAAAGCGCCTAAATTGAATAATGGAAAACCTTTAATTTTCACATATTCAGTATAACTCAGCTTTCTCGCAATTAAATAATAACGATTTTTATTTGCTCTGGCTCTTCTTAATTCTTGTTCGTAATAACCTGCTGGTCGATCCAAAACAGTTGCCAATGAATCTGACAATTGTTTTACATACTTTTCAAACGTTTCTGTTTTTGGCGCTTTTGCATCAAAACGAATCTCATAATTCGGGATTGATGTTGCCAACAAACTTCCATCAGCAGAATAAATATTTCCTTTGTTTGCCGGAATCACAAAATTTCTAACCGTTCGCTGTTTCGCCAATTGCCTGTAATGATCACCTTGAACCCATTGAATATTAGTCAATTTAACAACAATAGCAATTGCCATCAAAAAGATGAAAACTGCTACGAGGTAAATTCTGTAGGATATATGTTTATCGTCTACTGCCATATTCTTTTAAAGAAACTTTTTTCTTCTTCTTTTTTAACTTCTATTTTTATTGGAGGAACCGTTGATGGAAAAATCTGTTTTTCAAGCATTTTATCCGATATCGTTGATTCCATTTTTAATTTCATCAATTCTGAACGTCGATCCACAAATTCTGATCTCAATTCTTTTACTTCATTATTCAGTTTTGCTATTTCAAAAACCTTTTGTTCGTATCGCTGTGTATTTGCAATCATCAAAATGGCCAACAAAATGATGAAAACAATGAAACGCCAGTTTTTAATTGCGTCGTCATTGATCAAGAATCTTGCTTTTAATATGCCAAATACTCCACTTTTCATTTCTACCTATATATATTATATCTTTTCAGCAATTCTCAATTTTGCGCTTCTCGCTCTATTATTGATTTTGATTTCAGCATCATCTGGAACAATCAGTTTTCCGACAGTTTTAAACGGAACTGAAAAATTTCCGTAAAAATCACGTTCTGGCTCTCCTTCAAACATTCCGTTTTTGATGAATCTTTTTACCAATCTGTCTTCTAAAGAATGATAAGAGATTACCGAAAGCCTTCCACCAGGATTCAAAATTTCTAATGATTGCTCAATAAATTCTTTTAGAACGTCCATCTCTTGATTCACCTCAATTCTGATTGCTTGATAAATCTGAGCCAATACTTTATTTCTCACTTTCTCAGGCAGATATTTTTTCAAGATATCCTTCAACTCGTCTGTTGTTTTGATTGGGTAATCTCTTCTAGCTTCAACGATTGTTCTGGCTAAAGCTGGTGCGTTTTTCAACTCCCCATAATCAAAAAAAACACGACGTAAATCCTGTTCTTCATATTCGTTAACCACCCGATAAGCACTCAAATCATTTTTTTGACTCATCCGCATATCAAGCTCGGCATCAAATCTTGTTGAAAAACCTCTCTCAGGAACATCAAACTGATGTGATGAAACCCCTAAGTCTGCCAAGATTCCATCAACTCCTCTTACACCATGAAAACGCAAGAACCTTTTTATAAATCTGAAATTCTCATTAATTAAAGTAAACCTTTCATCTGGCAATGCATTTGCAAGTGCATCTTCATCTTGATCAAAAGCAAACAGTTTTCCATTTGGCCCCAAGCGTCTCAAAATTTCTTTTGAATGTCCGCCACCACCAAAGGTCACATCTACATATACACCATCTGGCTTAATATTTAAACCATCAACTGTTGGATGAAGCAAAACCGGATTATGATATTCCATTGTCGTCGTCATTAATATTTCCCATTACCTCCTCGGCTAAATCAGCAAAATCCATATCTTCGCCGCTTATTGATTTTTCGTATAAATCTTTATCCCAAATTTCCACAATATTAACCGCAGAAGAAAAAACAACATCTTTAGAAATACTTGAAAAAGCAACCAGATCTTTCGGCACCAGCAATCTTCCTAATGCATCAATCTCTACCATTTTAACTCCAGCAGTAAATCTTCGAATGAAATCATTGTTTTTTTTCACAAAGCGATTAAGCTTGTTGATTTTTTGCATCATCAAATTCCATTCTTCCATTGGATACAATTCTAAACACGGCTGAAAAACGGAGCGTTTCAAAACGAAACCGTCTTGAAGTGATGAAGCCAATTGCTTTTTCAAAGGTGCAGGCATCATAAGCCTTCCTTTAGCATCAACTTTACACTCGTATGTCCCAACAATTGTGTTCAAAAAAAATCAATTAAGATGTTATAGGACAAAAATATAAAAAATATTACCACATTTTACCACAATATACCACTTTGTTAATAAGTTTAACCACTTTTCTACCACCTTTACTAAGCAATAGAAAATCAATAGTTTAACTTATTATTAGCGTTTTCTTAATAACGCTAATCATTCAAAAAAATTAAGCACTATTTTTCTTAAAAAAATGATTTTTATATCGATTTCTTAACATTTGGCATTTCCCCAAAAAACCACCCTAAAAGCTGATTTTTAGCCATTTATAAATTCTACATAAATTATCTAGTTAAAAAACGGCAGCAAAAATTCATTTTTATTTATTTAACCCTATATTTGTCGAAATTGAAATTGGCATTAGATTAAATGGATAAACACTACAAAAAAGAAGGCAAATACAGCTATTTTGAAGCTGGAGAAGGAACTCCTATCGTAATTTTACACGGGTTAATGGGAGGCCTTAGTAATTTTGATGGTGTAGCGCAATATTTCCCGTCGAAAGGATACAAAGTGGTAATCCCGGATTTGCCAATCTACACGCAGAGTATTTTAAAAACTAACGTAAAAAGTTTTGCCAAATACGTAAAAGATTTTATCGCTTTTAAAGGTTTCGACAAAGTTATTTTACTAGGAAATTCATTGGGAGGACATATCGCATTGTACCACACAAAGCTTTATCCTGAAAAAGTTGCAGGGCTTGTAATTACCGGAAGTTCTGGACTTTACGAAAGCGCAATGGGTGATAGCTATCCAAGAAGAGGCGATTATGAATACATCAAAAAGAAAGCTGAGGATGTATTTTATGATCCCGCAATCGCTACTCCAGAGCTTATCGACGAAGTATATGCTACTGCTAATGACCGAATCAAATTAATCAAGACTTTAACGATTGCCAAAAGCGCAATTCGTCACAATATGGCTAAAGATTTACCAAAAATGACTGTAGAAACCTGCATTATTTGGGGTAAGAACGACTCTGTAACACCTCCAAATGTTGCCGAAGAATTTGATAAATTATTGCCTAATTCAACTTTGTATTGGATTGACAAATGTGGACACGCCGCTATGATGGAACATCCTGATGAATTCAACGAGATTCTTGAAAAATGGCTTACTGAGCAAAAATTATAGCATTCTAACTTTCGATTTTAAGGAGGTTTTAAAAAATAAAAAAACATGAAAATTAATACCGCCGAATTTATTGTCAGTAATTCTGATGCTTCAAAATGCCCGGCTGAATTTCTTCCGGAATACGCTTTTATAGGCCGATCAAATGTTGGTAAATCCTCTTTGATCAATATGATTACCAATAATAAAAACTTAGCAAAAACATCGTCAAGGCCTGGAAAAACGCAATTGATCAATCACTTCAAAATCAACAACAATTGGTTTTTAGTCGATTTGCCAGGTTATGGATATGCAAAAGTTTCTAAAAAAACGAAATCTGTTTTTCAGCAATTCATCACTGATTATTTTGAAAACAGAGAACAGCTTGTTTGCGCTTTTGTATTAATTGACATTCGCCATGAAGCTCAAAATATCGACATTGAATTCATGTCATATATGGGCGAAAGCGAAATTCCATTTTGCATTATTTTTACCAAAGCAGACAAAATCAGCAGAACAAAAGTTGATTCGCATATCGCGGCTTACAAAAAGCAAATGTATGCAAACAACTGGGCCGAAATGCCTCATTATTTCGTAACCTCATCGACAGAATCAATTGGAAAAGAAGAACTTTTATCTTACATAGACGAAGTAAATCAGGAAGTTTTTAAAAACAACTCGGGATTTTAGAAAATAAATACCGAATTTTAAATTCCAAATTTTAAAATACACAATAAAAAAATCCCAAATTCCAATCGTAATATTGGAATTTGGGATTTTTTTATTGGAATTTCTTTTTCTATTTTTGAATGAATTAACTGATTGTTTATAAAGAAAACAAAATTACTCTTCCTATTATTGCCTTTTGTCCTTTTCTTTTCATGCAATGCGCCTTCGTACATGTTTTTAACCCCTCAGCGAACTGGTGTTGATTTTGCATCAGGAAAATGGCTTTTAAATGAAATAGACTGTCCCAAAAACTCAAAAGATCAATTGACCACTGAATCTATTCAGTTTTTCAAAAAGAATTTGGGTGAACGCCTATCATATATTCACGATGTCAACGGATTACTTGTTCCGAGAAAAATCCCTTTAAATCCGAATAAAACAAGATTAAAAGAACTTAAAGACGGCACCGGATTTGACTTCTTTATTAATATTTCTACAAAAAAGAACAAAAGTGATTTCTCCTCAATTGAATTGTATCAAAGCGAGAGCGAAACAGGAAAAAATGAAGCTTCAGTAATTGTCGAAATCTACGATTTAAACCTTCAACAAATTATTTATTCCCAAAATGTAGTAGGCGTATCAAGAAAATCAGCTGAAGAACCTATGTGGCAAACTGAAAAATCAGACAAACTCATTGACAATATCGCATTTTACAAAAGCGCCAACAAACTAATGACCAAATCTTTAAAAAAAATATTCCAAGATTTGGACAAAAGATCAGTAAAATAGAAAACTTAAAAAATACACAATAAAAAAATTCCAAATTCCAATTTTAAACTTGGTATTTGGAATTTTTCTCTTTTAATCCAACCTCAAATCATTTCGACAAAGGAGACTCATGAGATCATAAACAACAAACCCGACAGGTTTTAGAAACCTGTCGGGTTTAGCTCGAAATCCAAAAATTCCACCAAAGCCGTGGAATTTGGAATTTGGAATTTGGAATTTTTTATTATTGGAATTTTTTATTATTGGAATTTCTTATTTCGTTAACTCCAGTTTCTCTGCAAAGTAATCGCAGAAATCCTTCATCGTGTCAGCCATTTTTTCATCATCAGTTGCGCGTTTGAAAGTATCAGCCATTGCCACTAACGTTTGGTGAAAAAAGATTTTCATTTCGTCCACTGGCATATCTTTAGTCCACAGATCAATACGCATTGATTCTTTGGCTTTGCTGTCCCAAATAGACAACATAATTGCTTTTGCTTCTTCATCTTGCACTCCACCGTCTTGTGCGCTCCAAGACAATCTTTCTGGAACACGGTTTTCGTCTAATTCTATATTGAATTTAATTTCTGATTTTATTGTATTTGACATTATTTCTTAGGTTTATATTTTGACTTCTCGAAAATCTCTTTTGCATTTACTTTTAGCAATTCTTGCAAAGATACATTGTTATTTTTCATATACGAACGCACAATTTGCCATCCAAGCCACGCACCTACTCTTCCTGGAGAATCGTTATCAATCTCTAAATAAAATTTAGAAAACGGTGCTGGCGCAATAAATCGAGTGTTAAGCTTTGGGTCATCACTGTAAAGCATTTCTTTTTCCAGAAAATAACGCCACATATAAGCTTCATTCTCTTCGCACCATTTTATTTGCTCTGGCGTGTAACCAATTTTATCAGCATCTGTATATTCAGGCAAAAGCAAATCTTTAGCATAAAGCTGTTTTCCTTCAAAAATCATCTGCGAAATCAAATTTCTGTCTGGAAAAGCCGGAATATTTCTATACGTGAAACTAGAAACCACATCTGGCATGATTTGTTTTTCTTCAAAATTTTGTTTCAAATAAGCAGGAAACTCATAAAACTTATGTTCTTTTCCTAAATATAATTCCAAAGCCACGATAACTAAACTATCTGCATAAATTGCTTTGGCATTATAATCCATTTCACCAATTACTGTAATTACTTTTGGCGTTTTGGTTTTAGGAAAATAATATTTTACATGCTGAAAAAGCGAATTGAACTCTTCGCGTACTGGCTCAAAATTGGAGTATTTTTTTTGTACCTCAGCATATACTTCACGCCAAATTGGTTCCTGCATTTTTTGAATCCAGACAGCATCGTCATTTCCTGCTGGAAAAAAGTATGGATATTGTTTTTTTAATTTTCCAAGATCTTCTGGCTTAGCCTCAAAAAAGGCTTTATCAAAACGTTCAACTTTAATATCTACTGGAATTTCTTCAACTTGTTTTTCGACTTTGCTTTTTTGTTCACAAGACAAAAAAAACAAAGATAGAAGCACTGCAAAGCGATATAATTTCATTTTATTTTAATTAGATTTGTGTTGCATAAATTTAAATAAATACATACTTAAAAATATTTGTGCAAATATACATCCCTGCATCTTAAAACTTGAACTATTATGGCTAAAAAAAGCACTATTCAAACAGAAAAAGTAAATGCCCACATTGTAGAGTGGCTTAAAAGTTATGCTGAAAGCGCAAAAGTAAGTGGTTTTGTAATTGGAATTTCTGGCGGAGTTGACTCTGCAGTTACTTCAACATTATGCGCGCAGACCAGTTTACAGGTTTTATGTGTTGAAATGCCAATTCACCAAGCTGAAAGCCAAGTTTCAAGAGCAAAAGAACATATTGAACAATTAAAAAACCGATTCCCAAACGTTTCTAGCGTGCAAACTGATCTGACTGCTACTTTCGAAGCTTTTAAAAGTGCAGTCCCAAAAACTGATAACGAAGCCAAAGTCAATCTTGCTTTAGCAAATACTCGTGCTCGTATCAGAATGACATCTTTATATTATTTGGCTGGAATTCACGGACTTTTAGTTGCCGGAACTGGAAATAAAGTTGAAGATTTTGGCGTAGGATTTTATACAAAATACGGAGATGGAGGGGTCGATTTGAGTCCGATTGCCGATTTGATGAAGTCTGATGTATACGCTTTAGGAGAATTTTTGCAAATTCCGCAATCAATTTTAACAGCGGCACCAACAGACGGATTATTTGGCGATAATCGTACCGATGAAGATCAACTTGGAGCAAGTTATGATGAACTAGAATGGGCGATGTTAGCAGCGGAGTCAGGAAAGACGGCACTTGACTTTGATGGAAGAGAAAAAACAGTCTTTGAAATTTATAAACGATTAAACACCAGCAACAAGCATAAAATGGAAGCAATTCCTGTTTGTTTGATTCCAAAAACGTTAAAATCAAAGTTTTAACATTTGTCAGCTATAAACTACAGAATTTATTTATTAATTTTACCGTTCCAAAAACATGATAACAATTCTAAAAAGGTAAAAATTATGATTAAAGTATGTCTAGCAGACAATCATCCTGTGACGCACTTTGGCGTTAAGTCTTATTTCAAAGACCACGATCAAATTTCAATTGTTGCCAACGTAGGCAATTTTTCAATGGTTAGAGACATTCTTCAGACGAAGGAGATCGACATCCTAATTCTAGATCTAGAGTTAGAAGGTCTTTCAAGCATCTTTGAAGTTAAATCTATCTTGAAAAACTTCCCAAAAACAAAAATTGTAATTTTTAGTGACCTCGCTGAACAAATGTATGCTCCAAATGCAATTAAAGCGGGGGTTTCAGGGTATGTACACAAAACAGAAAAACTTGAAACATTAGGTCTTTCTATTATTAAAGTACACGAAGGAAAAATTATTATCAACGAAACAGTTCGCAAAAACATGGCCCTTATTGCTAAACAAAGCAAGAGCGAACGTTTGTACAGAAAACTTTCTAATCGCGAGATTGAAGTTTTACGTTACTTAAGTGACGGTAAGAAAAACAATGAAATTTCTAAAATCTTAAATCTGAACGAAAAAACGATCAGTACTTACAAATTAAGATTATTGACTAAATTAAACGTAACTAATTTAGTTGACTTAGTAAACAAAGCCAAGACTTTAGAAATTATTTAATTTAATGTTGATTTGCTTCGGCAATCATCAGTAATAAAAAAGCTCTGTATTGTTTATCAATATAGAGCTTTTTGATTTTTAGTGGTATGGAACCACTACTCTTCCTAATTTCTTTGAAAAATTATTCAGCAGTTTAGAATAATCTACAACCATAGACAAAACTTCTGAATTGTCATCTTGCGGATCAGTCACCAATGAATTTTTCAAATCGTGAATGATTTTTGAAACCAAAAACCATCGCAATGAAAATATAGTATCGGAAACATTTTGTTCAATAGTTACATTTTTATGTTTCGGAAAAATATTTTGTCCTTCCCAATCGTGAATCACCACTTTTTCATCTTCCATTAAAATATTGGTTACTTCCTGTGCAAACTCTGGTTGCAAATGCATCAAATATTTATCTAAACTGAAAACTTCATTTTGATTGAAAAAATTAATCAAATTTTTGAAAATGTCTTGAAACAGTTGATTCGAAAGTTCGATTTCATCTTCCTGTAAACTCAAATATATTTTTTCAAAAACTCTATATTTTCGTTTTTCCGATACTTCTTTGACATTTCCTTCTTCATCAGCTTTCAAGAAAACATCTTCAAAATCTTCTTCTACACTTCCGTATAGCAACAATATCTCAATAACTTTTCTTTCGAAACCATATAAAATATCGACTTTTTGAGATGGTTCTTCGTACCCCATATCTCCGGGATAATCGTAACCCTCCGGCGGACCCGTCCTTGGATCTTCTGGATCTCCTCCCGAAAAACTTCCCGCATTGGGGTTTTGGTTTCGAACTACCTCAAATGGTTTTTGCTCTTGTTTTTGCTTTTTATTTGCTTCAGCAATATCTTTTTGAATCAGCTGTGCCAATGTACTCACCAAAACCTGCTCCGAAATATCCATAATTCTGGCACATTCCTGAACATATACTTCACGCTGAATACGATCTGGTATTTTAGAAATACTCGCAACCATGTCGCGAATCAAATCGGCTTTCTTGATTGGATCGTTTTTAGCTTCATTCATCAAAATCGAAGCTTTAAACTGTATAAAATCCTTGCTATTGTTTTCTAGATAAGCTACTAATTCATCGTGCGGCGTTTTCCTAGCAAAACTGTCAGGATCTTCTCCATCAGGAAACGCACACACTCGCACATTCATCCCTTCTTCCAAAATCAAATCGATTCCACGAATAGCTGCACGAAGTCCTGCAGCGTCACCGTCAAAAAGCACAGTAATATTTCGAGTAAGACGATTAATCAATCTGATTTGATCTGGCGTTAAAGCAGTTCCCGAAGAAGCTACAACATTCTCAATTCCAGACTGATTGAACTGAATCACATCGGTATAACCTTCAACCAAATAGCAATTGTTTTGCTTAGCTATTGATTGTTTAGCCTGAAAAATTCCGTAGAGAACTTTACTTTTATGGTAAATATCACTTTCTGGTGAATTCAGGTATTTTGCCGCTTTTTTGTCATTGGTTAAAATACGTCCTCCGAAACCTAAAACACGTCCCGACATACTTTCAATTGGGAACATTACACGGCCTTTAAAACGGTCAAATGGACGGTCTTCTCGAGGAATGGTCAAACCTGTACTTTCTAAAAACTCCAGTTTGTAGCCTTTTCCTAATGCTTCTTTTGTCAGTGCATCCCAGGTTTCTGGCGAATATCCTAAACTAAATTTTTTGATGGTTTCATTTGTAAAACCTCTTTCTTTGAAATAAGAAAGCCCAATCGCTTTTCCTTCTTCCGAATTTAAAAGCGTTTTATGAAAATAATCTTTTGCAAATTCCGAAACCAAATACATACTTTCACGAACATCCGTCATTGCTTTTTCTGCATCTGACTGTTCGGTTTCTTCGATTTCAATATTGTATTTTCGAGCCAAATAGCGAATGGCTTCTGGATAAGTAAACTGCGAATGCTCCATTAAGAATTTAACCGAGTTCCCACCTTTTCCTGTACTAAAATCTTTCCATATTCCTTTTGCAGGCGAAACCATGAACGATGGCGAACGCTCATCTGAGAATGGACTCAATCCTTTGAAATTACTTCCTGCACGTTTTAAATTAACAAAATCGCCAATAACCTCCTCTACTCGAGCAGTTTCAAAAACAGCATCAATTGTACTTTGTGAAATCAAAACGTAAATTTATTTTTTAAAGTTGAAAGCCTGTAAAAGTACATAAATCCTGCTTGAAATTTGTTCTTTTAAACTAAAAAAAGTGCCTCTCTCGAAGCACTTTTTCTACTAACTAAACTCAAGTCATACTTAATTCAAATCTAATCTCAATCCCATTGAAATATTGTTTTCCTTAACTAAATTGTCCTGAAACAACGGATTCAAATCGTATTTTACATACAAGCTTAATTCTCTATATCCAATATATGAACTCACGCCATACATGAAATTATTTACATTGTATTCGCCTTTTGCTTTGCTTTTATATTTCAAATCGTCTTCTTCGAATTTCAAAATTTGTTTTGATTTTACGTTTATTCCAGCGTAACCTCCAATTCCAAAACGGAAACTTTTATGTGTTTTGAAATACGTTTTTCCATCTTTTACTGTTGGCCTTGTAAAATCAAATTCCAAATGGACTGGCGCTACCAAATACACATTTCTAAAACGTGATTCTGTTAAATTTACAGCGCTGGTTTCAAGATTTGTCTGGTCGCCGTTTACTACAAAATAACGGTTGTCTGTCGGGCGAATATTATTGTACATTAATGAAAGTCCGTATTTCGCATGAAGCAAATTATCATTTTTCATTAATCTTGAATTATATGTAAATCCCCACTCATAAAAATGCGAACCTATAAAACTGTAATTTGAATCCTGATATTTTCCGTCAACCATCATATTATTCAAACCCATTGCAAAAACAAATTGCGAAGTAGTTCTTTTTTCTCCACGAATAGAATCCTTGCGTTTATTGTGGTTCCAGTCGTTTTTATCCCAGTAAATAACAATCTTGCTTTTTTTTGTAGTATCTTGTTCTTTCAGTTTTCCGTCTACTTTTTGTTGTACCAAATCATTGAGCTCATTTTGTGCCAAAGTCACTTTTTCTTCAATAATTACAGCTCTGGCTTCTGCCAATTCTTTTTTGCGTTTATCCGCTTGTTCTTGTGTAATTTTCCCTTCAGACAATTGCACGTTCACGGCTTCCACTTCTTGTTTTAAGGTTTCTTTTTCTTCTTTAGTAACCTTTTCTATTTTATTGGCAATTTTCTTCGCTTTTGATTCGAAAGTCTCCTGACTGAAAACCTTGCTGACAAATAAAAAGATTAAAATTACGAGATGAATGGTAAAATTTTTCATGATTGATTTTTTAAATTGATTGTGATTGATGATGATTATTTTAATTGATAATTAATAGTTAATTGTTTTATTCTTGTTGATTTCTGTTTGCTAAAGCCACTTTTACACTTTGGTAATTTTTATTGACTTTTGTGATTACTTTTTCTCGAAAGGATTCTTCCAATTCGCCGTCGACTTGATTCAGCAAATCGTTTGCATTGACTTTAATTTTTGCTTTTGGCTTAGCAGAATTTTCAGCTACCACTTTATTTTCTGCCGTTTCTAATAATTGATCTACGCTTTCTTTTTTAGAGGTTTCGGCAACTGCAGTTTGATTGTTGTTTGATTGTTTTTCTTGATTGTTTTTGATGATGATTGAAGACTCCGCTATTTGATTTGATACATTTTTACTGATTTTATCTACTTTCTGATTATTGATTTTTGCTGTTTGATTCAAACTTTCTTTTGATTGATTTTCTGAAACTGCAATTTCAGTTTTTGAAGCGTCTATGTTATTTAAAATTGGTTTTTCAACCGAATCTTTTTGAGCATCTTTTACCACGACTGAATTTGTAGGCGCTTCAACTGCATTTTCTTTTTGGTTAAAAAAGAAAGTTCCAACCAATAAAAATCCAACAACGCTCGCCGCGATGTATAACCATTTTTTACTCGATTTTTTTTCTGATGTCAGTTGGATTGTTTTCTTCTCTTCTGCAACACTCAACATCGCATCTAATCGATCCCAAGCTTTGTTGCTTGGCTCAATTTCACGCTGATTTAGTTTTTCACGGAAATCCTTTTCAAAATTATTCGGTTCCATTATCTTGTTTTTTTAAAATAGTAATTTGTGTTTGCAGCATTTTTCTAGCGTGCGATAATTGCGATTTTGATGTTCCTTCATTAATTCCTAACATCTTGGCAATTTCATTGTGTTTGTATCCTTCGATTGCATATAAATTGAAAACCATTTTATAGCCGTCTGGCAAAGCGTCGATTAAAAACTGAATCTGTTCTACTGTAAATTGACTGTCGATTTCGTTGAAACTTTCTTCTGTAAAAAATTCATCTTCGGCAAACTTTACTTTTTTCTGAACTCTTAAATAAGAAATACATTCATTAACCATTATTCGGCGGATCCAGCCTTCAAAACTTCCTTTGTGCTCAAACTTGTTTAAATTGGTGAACACTTTCATGAAAGCAGTTATCATTACATCTTCCGCAAGCTGAATGTCCTTTATATATTGTCGGCATACGCTTAACATTTTTGAAGAAAACTTGCCATAAATCTGCTGCTGCGCCTGACGATTGTTTTCGACAGCCAGCTTTATGATTTTGGTTTCTTCTTGATGTAACGGAATAATTTTCATTTATAAGCGTTCGGTTTTGGTTTTAGAAACAGACTTCTATTAGCATAGACGATTGTCGATTTGAAATGGTTGCATGGGAGTGAAAAAAAATCCAAAAATTTTCAAATTTTAAATTCCAAGCTGAATCTCTTGGAATTTATTCCATGTAAACTTAAACAAAATTCTTCTCGATATGTGCAAACATGTGCAAGCAAAGCTTAAAAGCGTTATTTCAACAATTATTTAAATTAATATTCATTTACGTACTAAAACTATTATATTTAAGTTCGAAAATTTACCAAAAACAACCCTAAATCTAATTTAAATGAAGAGCTTAAAAGACAAAATTGGAGGAATTATAGTCCTTCTTGTTGCAATTGCATGCTGTAAACAATGTACATCTGAATACATTAAAGGAGGAGATAACAAAGCCATTTCCAATTATGAAAAAATGATTTTTGACAAGTCTACAGCAGAAGCCGAATTATATCCGGAATACAAACAAACTACGGTGAAAATTGCTGGAATACCGGTAAACACTTATAAATTCAGATACCATTTTGAAGTGGAGGGAAACAAATATGAAGGAGAGCATTCTTTTAGCACTGATTTGCCAAAATCAAACATTTTAAAAATTTATTATTTAAAAGATGATCCAAACTTTAACTTGCACAATCCTCAAGCCGAATTAGATTTAGAAAAAGAAAAAAACACCTCAAACAGTAGTTTATATTGGGCAATTGGCTGGGGAGTATTTGCCTTATTAATGCTTTTGGGATTAATTGATGAATTTAAGAAAAAGCCACAACCTGAAACAGAAATCGAACCAGCAGAATAAAATTTGCTTTATTATAAATGAAAACCTCTTTTAAAATTTTAAAAGAGGTTTTTTATTTTATAGTTGGTCAATCATCTAATTGACAAATTTTCTAATTCTCTAATTAAAAAAATTATTTTTTTCTTTCAATAACATAATTCACCATCAAAGTCAAAGCGTCTTTGTATTCCGAATCTTCGAAGTTTTGAAGTAAAGAAAGTGCTTCCTGCTGAAACTCGACCATTTTGTTTTCGGCGTAAGCCAAACCATTATTATTTTTTACAAAGGCAATCACTTCTTTTACGCGTTTTTTGTCTTTGTTATGGTTTTTGATGGAATTGATCAGCCACTTTTTTTCTTGTGGTGTGCAAGTATTCAAAACGTGAATTAAAGGCAAAGTCATTTTTTGCTCTTTAATATCTATTCCGGTAGGTTTTCCGATGGCTTCTTCGCTATAATCGAATAAATCGTCTTTGATTTGAAAAGCCATTCCTATCAATTCACCGAATTTACGCATGTTTTCAACCTGAGCATCATCTTCAATTACAGCTTTCGCGCCAAGCGCACAACACGCTGCGATAAGCGTTGCCGTTTTCTTTCGAATGATTTCGTAATAAACATCTTCAGTAATATCAAGTCTTCGGGCTTTTTCGATTTGAAGCAATTCCCCTTCGCTCATTTCGCGAACGGCTACAGAAATGATTCGGAGTAAATCAAAATCACCATTATCGATGGACAACAACAATCCTTTTGAAAGCAAATAATCTCCAACTAAAACGGCAATTTTGTTTTTCCAAAGTGCATTGATAGAGAAAAATCCGCGACGGCGATTACTGTCGTCGACCACATCATCGTGAACTAAAGTTGCGGTATGAATCAATTCGATTACCGAAGCTCCTCTATAAGTTCTTTCATTTACAGTCCCTCCAGAAACCATTTTTGCCGTCAAGAAGACAAACATTGGGCGCATTTGTTTTCCTTTTCGATTTACGATATAGTATGTAATTCGGTTTAGCAATGCAACCTTTGAAGTCATCGATTCATGGAACTTTTTTTCAAAAAGTTCCATCTCGTTAAAAATGGGCTGTTTTATTTGGGAAGTAATATTCATTTCGATTCCAAATATACTATTTTAAATAAAAAAACGTTATCAATTTTATGTTAGTATATCAACAATTTGTACACTAATATAAATTCACACCAAAAAACACCAAATTTATTTAAAGCCTAATTTGAATTCAATTAATTAAAATCACGTAAAACTAATTTATTATGAAAACAAAAATTTTCTTTATTGGAACATTAGTCGCTTTATCTTTTTTTGCCAGCTGTAACTCTGACGAAAAAACAAATGACGGATCATCATCTTCGGCAATTACAAAAGATGAAATCATCAAAAATTCAAAAATTGATGCCTCAATTGATGATGTAACAAATATTGCCGAAGATCAATTTAGCGCACAACAAAACGTAACTTCAAAACCAAGCGGACCGGTAAAAAATTTCCTTCCGAGTTGTGCTACGATAACAACAGTATTAACTAATAACACCTGGACAAGAACTGTCGATTTTGGCGTAGACGGCTGTACGCTTGAAAACGGAAATACGGTAAAAGGAAAAATGGTTATTTCTTTCTCCAATGATTTTGCCTCATCCACACAAACAATTAGTTATACTTTTGATGGATTTTATCACAATGGAAAAAAACTTCAAGGAAGCAAAAGCATAGTGCGAACTGTAAAAGCAACCGATTTGCTTGCAACTGCACATCCTGTTTTTACAGCAGCAATCGATATGACAATCACTTTTGATGACGGAGGCGTTTATACTCGAAAAGGCACACTGGTTAAAGAACAAGTTGAAGGTTTTGACACTTGGTTCAACTGGGATGACAATGCATATTTAGTAACTGGAAGCGGTACAACTACTTTCCCTAACGGAGATACTTTCTCTGCTGAAATTACAACTCCATTACAATTTAAAGCATCATGCAAAAGATCTGTTCCTGTAAAAGGAGTATTGTCTGTAACCAAAAACGGAGCTACGGCTGTTGTTGATTACGGCGACGGAACATGTGATACACTTGCAACAATTACAAAAGACGGCGTAACAGAAGAAGTTGATTTGAAAAAATAAGAATCCTTTTTGCCCAAAAAAAAGCATTAAAAACAAGATTTCTCGTTTTTAATGCTTTTTTGTTTTTTGAAATATAAAAATTAAGCTTCTTTATTTGCCAATTGTCCACAAGCAGCGTCAATATCTTTTCCGCGGCTGCGTCTTACTTTTACTACTACTCCAATATTTTCCAACGCTTTTATGTAAGCCATAATAGACTCTTCTGAAGCTTGTTGGAATTCTCCATCGTCAATAGGATTGTATTCAATTAAATTGACTTTACAAGGCACATATTTGCAGAATTTGACCAATGCATCAACTGAAGCTTTATCATCGTTTATTCCTTTCCAAACTACATATTCGTATGAGACTTTGCTTTTTGTTTTTCTGTACCAATATTCCAATGCTTCACGCAAATCCTTCAAAGGGAAATTTTTACTGAAGGGCATAATCTTCGCACGCGTTTCATCAATTGCAGAATGCAGGGAAACTGCCAATTTGAATTTCACGTCATCATCGGCCATTTTTTTGATCATTTTCGGAATTCCAGAAGTCGAAACCATAATGCGTTTTGGTGACATTCCTAAACCTTCAGAAGAAGTGACCATATCAATCGCTTTAATGACATTATTGTAATTCATTAAAGGCTCTCCCATTCCCATAAAAACAATATTCGAAAGCGGATGATTGTAATACAAACGGCTTTCTTTATCAATTGCCAAAATCTGATCGTAGATTTCGCCAGGCTCCAGATTTCTCATGCGTTTCAATCTCGCTGTGGCACAAAAATTACAATCTAAACTGCAACCTACTTGGCTAGAAACACAAGCTGTAGTTCTAGTTTCTGTCGGAATCAAAACCGATTCTACCACCAAGCCATCATGCAATCGGACAGCATTTTTAACCGTTCCGTCGCTACTACGCTGCATGGTATCGACCTTGATGTGATTGATTACAAAATTCTCTTCAAGCATAGTGCGCGTTGTTTTGGCAACATTCGTCATGTCTTCAAAACTATGTGCACCTTTGCTCCACAGCCACTCATAAACTTGATTTCCGCGGAAAGCTTTGTCATTATTTGCCACAAAAAAATCACGCAATTGTTCTTTTGATAAGGCTCTTATGTCTTTTTTCTCGATTTGCATGCTGCAAAGTTAAGTTATTTGTTCATTTCTAATGTTATAAACCACCGTACAATCTTTAAAAAACCAATTGATTGCATCATAAAAACAATTATATCGATATGAGAATCCTTTTTATTATATGATTTTAATAAAATCTTAACCATGATTTTTATCAGTTCCTGTGCGATTTGTTCACAATACCTTTGAATCAAGAAAAAGATAGGAATCATAAACTATCTAGTTTAACTAAATACCACATTCAAATGAAAACGATCAAATCAATTTTATTAGCCGTAGTAATTACATTAGCTCTACAAGCAAACGCACAAAAAAGATATTCTCTCACAAAATCAACTTTTGAGGTTGCAGGAACTTCTAATATACATGATTGGGTAATGCGATCTTCAGATGGTACCGGAAGCGCTGTTTTTACTATTACCGATTCAAAACTTGTCGACATTAAAAACCTAACGATTACATTGCCAGCTGAAAGCATAAAAAGCAGCAAAACCAGCATGGATGATGTCGCTTATGAATGTTTAGATACCAAAACACATAAAAACATAAAATATACTTTAAAATCAGCTGAAAAAGTAAATGAAACAACTTGGATTTTCACTGGAACTTATACCATTGCAGGCGTAAATAAAGACTTTAAAACGCAAGTAAGAGCAACAACAAATGACAACGACACTTTTGTACTGCAAGGCACAAACAAAATGACTTTTACTGATTTTGAAATGACGCCTCCATCAGCAGCTCTTGGAGTAGTGCGCGCTGGCAAGGAAATAACTGTTCTTTTCAATATTACCCTAACTGATTTTGCACGAAATGAAAATGTTTTGGTAATCAAATAAATACAAAGTGATTTGAAAAAAAATACTTAAAAAAATCATAAAGTAAATCGGCTTTCATTCTAATAGAAAATTTTGGCACAAGAATTGTCTTGCACATTTAAGGAAAAATAATCTTACAAAGCGCGCACTAATTTTAAAATTTGTAATTTTATGTTTTCGACGATATAACCTTTATTATTTTAATAAACCTAAAAAGACAATTCATTATGAAAAAACAAATTTTAAGCTTAGCTGTTGTTGCTTTATTAGCATTCGGTGTACAATCATGCGGGAATAAAGACCCAAAACCTGCAGATGACGAATTAACTCTTGGAAACAAAGTTGACTCTCTAACTACTGATATTGAAGAAGTAAAAGACAGCGCGGTAAGCAAAACTGAAAGTGCGGCTCAGGATGTTAAGGATGCAACTAAAAAGGCTGCTGACGATGTGAAAGATGCAACTAAAAAAGCTGCAGATGACGTAAAAGATGCCACTAAAAAAGGGGCTGAAAAAGTTGAAAATGCAGCGAAAGCAGCAAAAGACGGAACTGTAAAAACAGCAAAAGAAGTAAATGAAGCTTTGAAAAAATAATTTCATTTAAAAATCAAACTCAAAACCATTCGCCTAAAACGAATGGTTTTTTTATTCCCAAAAATTGAGTTTATAATTTTGTATTTTTGCTTCAAATTATTAAGACTCTGCAAATGCATTTTATATCACAAGAATTAGAAGATTACATCGAACAACATTCTGAAAACGAACCGGCATTACTAGCAAAACTCAACAAAGAAACCTATCAAAAAATTCTTTTGCCAAGAATGTTGAGCGGTCATTTTCAAGGACGCGTTTTGAGTATGCTTTCTAAACTGATTCGCCCTGTAAACATTCTTGAAATTGGAACTTATACTGGCTATGCTGCTTTATGTCTTTGCGAAGGAATGCAGGAAAACGGGCAATTACACACTATTGATATCAAAGAAGAATTAGTTGATTTTCAAAGAAAATATTTTGATGCCTCGCCTTGGGGAAGGCAGATTTTTCAGCATTTGGGCGAAGCCATTGATATCATACCAACTTTGGATGTAAAATTTGATCTCGTTTTTATTGATGCCGATAAAGAAAACTATCTGAATTATTGGGAAATGATTGTGCCAAAAATGAACAAAGGCGGTATTATTTTATCTGATAATGTTTTGTGGAGCGGAAAAATCCTAGAGCCAGTACACCCGAATGATGTAAGCACAAAAGTTCTTTTAGAATACAACCAACTTTTGAAAGATGATCCACGTGTTGAAACGGTTTTACTGCCTATTCGTGATGGACTGACAGTTTCAAGGGTACTTTAAAGATGCTGAGAAGCTAAGATTCTAAGTTTTTATCTTTTAATATAAAAAGGCTTTAGCCAAATACTTTGTATTTTGGCTAAAGCCTTTTCAATATAGCTTTTATAAAAAACCCAGCTAAGCTAGAGGCAATTCAAAAATTGATTAATTATTTAATTAAAAAACTTAGTACCTCAGCACCTTTAAAAATTTACTCTGGGAAATATTGCGGTTTTAATTTTCGGTAAACTAAATAAATTAGAGATCCGAAAAGAGCACCAAAGAAATATCCAGCAAGAATATCACCTGGATAATGAAGACCTAAATAAATGCGGCTGTAAGCAAAAACCAGAGGCCATAAAAACAAGAATCCTAAGTACTTGAAACGTTTTTTCAAAACCAAAAACAAGAAGGTTGCAACTGCCATTGTATTCGCAGCATGTCCAGAGAAAAAACTATAAGACTGTCGAACCTGAACGATTCTGATAAATGATTTAAGTTCCGGATTATTACATGGACGAAGACGCTCAAAAGTATGTTTAAACAAATTGCAGGTCTGATCTGTAAAAGCAATCAAAACTGCTATAAAAAGCAATAAATACAAGGTTTGTTTTCCTCCTATCTTTTTAAAAATAAGATAGAACAGCAAAAGGAAAAAAGGCGTCCAATTCAACTGACTGGTAATGATTAGCCAAAATTTATCGTATGTTTCAGAACCTAATCCATTAAGATACACAAAAAGATTTGTGTCTAATTCTTGTATTTTTTCAAGCATATTACATTTGACGTTTTATAGGTCCCGAAAGCGAATCAATATCTTCTTTTACTTGATCAATTTCTTTAGCCGTATCTCCTAAAAGATTTCCCGAATCCCCTAAAAGATTTCCTGAATCTCCTAAAATATTCGATTTTGCTTCATTGATTTGAGCGTTGATATTGCCTGTTATACTATTAAGAGATTTTGTATCAAGTCCGTTTGCTTCAGCTCCTTTTTGAATCTCGCTTTTAATATCATTGGTGGCGTTTTTTAATTGCGCCATAGCTTTACCCATCGTACGAGCAATTTCTGGCACTTTATCTGAACCAAAAAGCATTAATACTATAAACAGTATGAAAACTAATTCTCCTCCTCCTATACCGAACATATCTTTTTAAATTTTGTGTGGTCACAAAGATATTAAATTTTGATGCGTAGAGTTTTAAAATTTACTTAAAAAAAAAGACTCTTTTCAGAGTCTTTTTTAGTTTATTCTTAATCAAATTTTGATTTTTCTTCTGTTTTTGGCCAAGAGTTGTTGGTCACATCAATATCAGCAGTCATCAATTTTGGATCAATTTGGATACTTTTAATTGCTTTTGAAGTTGCATAAACTTTTTTCGCAGTATCATTATTTTTTCTCCAGATTTGTGCTGGGTACTGGTAATTATCTTTTGAACCATCTTCATAAGTGATTTCAACTAAGATTGGCATAATCATACCTCCTGGTTTGTTGAATTCAACTTCGTAGAAATATTTAGGCGATTTCAAACTTGTTTTTTCTTCTGCTGTAAAAGTTTGATTCACATAATCTGATAATAATTTTACGTCTTCAACTTTTAACGCTTTTTTGCTTGATGCGCTAACCTCAGCATTGTCTCCAGAAACTAAATATACAAACGGTCCTTTGTCTAAACCAAAACGTCCTTTTCTAACTTTCACATCTTTTAGATCAGCAGTTGGAGTTTCAGAAACATAATATTGTTTTACATCTTTAATTCCGATATCTACAAAATCAGTTGAATAGAACCATCCTCTGAAAAACCAATCCAAATCAACAGCCGAAGCATCTTCCATAGTTCTGAAGAAATCTTCTGGAGTTGGGTGCTTGAATTTCCATCTGTTTGCGTACGTTCTAAAAGCGTAATCAAACAATTCTCTTCCCATTACAACTTCTCTTAAAATATTAAGACCTGTTGCTGGTTTTCCGTAAGCATTATTACCAAATTGCTGAATTGTTTCAGAGTTAGACATAATTGGCTCTAAAAACTTTTGATCACCGCTCATGTAAGGAACGATATTTTTTGCTGGTCCACGTCTTGAAGGGAAATTTGGATCTAATTCTTGTTCAGCCAAATATTCTAAAAATGAATTTAAACCTTCATCCATCCAAGTCCATTGACGCTCATCTGAATTTACAATCATTGGGAAGAAAGTGTGTCCAACTTCGTGGATAACAACACCAATCATTCCGTTTTTAACTTCTTTGCTTGTCACTCCATTTTCGTCAGGACGACCAAAGTTCCAACAAATCATTGGGTATTCCATACCTTGATCTTCTGCAGAAACTGAAACTGCTTTTGGATAAGGATAATCAAATGTATGAGAAGAGTAGCTTTTTAAAGTATGTGCAACTGTCATTGTTGAAGTTTCTCCCCAAAGCGGATTTGCTTCTTTTGGATAAACAGATTCTGCCATTACCACTTTCCCTCCTAATTTTACAGCCATTGCATCGTAAATGAATTTTCTAGAAGAAGCAATTCCGAAATCACGAACATTTTTAGCACTGAATTTCCAAGTTTTTTTCTTTTCAGAAAACCCTTTTTCAGCAGCTTCAGCTTCAGCTTGAGTTACAATTACAACAGGCTTGTCAAATGATTTTTGAGCTTGTTCGTAACGCTTAACTTGTTCTGCAGTAAAAACTTCGCTTCTGTTCATCAATTCTCCTGTTGCATCAATTACGTGATCAGCAGGAACTGTAATATTTACGTCGAAGTTTCCAAAAGGAAGAGCAAATTCCCCACTTCCCCAGAATTGCATATTTTGCCATCCTTCAACATCATTATAAACTGCCATTCTTGGATAGAACTGCGCAATTACATATAATTTATTTCCGTCTTTTTCGAATAATTCATAACCAGAACGTCCGCCTTCTTTTCTGTAATTATTGATGTTGTACCACCATTTAATAGCTAAAGAGATTTTTTCACCTGGTTTTAAAGGAGTCGCCAAATTAATACGCATCATTGTTTCGTTGATGGTATACGACATTGGATTTCCTTTAGCATCTTTTACTTGCTCGATATTAAAACCGCGCTCAAGATCTTTTTTCAAATATTTGCTTGAAAAACCATCAAGAGGCAATACTTGATTGATTTTTTCGCTTTCCGCTAAAGTACTTTGTGTATTTGCTCTCGCTTGATTTTGATCTAATTGAATCCACAAATATTCTAAACTATCTGGTGAATTGTTAGAATATGTAATAACCTCAGATCCTGCTATTTTTGAATTTTTATCGTCTAGTTCGATATCAATTTTATAATCTGCTTGTTGCTGGTAATAAGCTGGCCCTGGTGCTCCAGATGCAGTACGAAACATATTTGGAGTAGCCAACAAATCATACATTTGGTTGAATTTGTTTGTGTCATACTTTCCTTGTTGCCTTGGAACAGGTGGGGTATTTGCTTTTTCCTGAGCAACCAACATCGCAGGAAAAAGTAATAATAGCGAAAGTTTTTTCATAAAAGTTTAATGGTAATTTTATCAGGGTGTGAAAATAACAATTAAAATGATAATTTCACCCATCCATTAATACTTTAACACTTCTTTCCTTGAAGATTCTGTAAAAAGCACACTCTTTTTTGTACCAAACGCTGAAATATGTGTAATGTTTTGCTGTTCAGCATTCCAATCCACTAAAATCGTGTTTGAAATTTCGAGCGTCTTGAATTTATCAATATCTTTTATTCTTGAATAACAAACCAAAACATCTCCAGATTCAACTTCTTTAGATAAAAATGTAATCACTTTTGGCTGGCCATTAACTTTCATGGTAAAATTCTCAGCAAGATACTTTTTCAAAAGCTCAACATCTTCTGGAGTTTCTTTTTCAGTACCAATGAAGGTTTTTTTATGGTATTTCTTTTCTATTCCGTTATTCAAATCATCCACAAAAATTCGAGATGTAATTTGAATCATTTTTTTTTCGGCGGCGTAATTCACCTGAAAAACACCCATATAAAACTTATGGAAGGCAAATGCGGAGAGCAATAAAAATAAAACCCCAATTAAGGGGTAAATCAATCTTTTTTTCATTTTTCAGTGACATTCGATTTTTTAAATTCCTTATTCTTATTGATCAGAAAATCGATCAATTCAAATTTTTGATCTGGATCAACATGTCGTTTAGATTCCGGATCATTAGAACAATACATTAAGAACAAATCTATTTCGTCTTCTTTCAACCCTAATGTTTTAGTAAAAAAATCAGGCTTAAAATTATCTTTTGCATAAGCAACAAAAGCAATATCTGATATTTCCTCTTCTTTTACATCTTCTTTTTTCTTCAAAAGTTTCTTGACGTCTTTAAAGATTCGGACAAAATCAGTTCCGTATTTTATAGTTTGATCAGAATACATTGCTGTATTTTTTGCCGTTGACTGTTTGTCATCTTCAAATTGCATATCGACAATTGATTGTGAGCCAACTCCTAGTGTTTTTACTTTTAAATCTTTATGAACGACAACTTCCTTTAATTGGTTGTTAACCAAATCCAATTGAACTTTAAATAAAATTTCAGCGCAATCTTTTTCTGTTAAAACAATTTTTTTAGACTGAAATGCCATCCCGGTAAAAACCAAAGTATCCTTTGGCCTTGCCAAAATATCAAACAATCCGCCAGAACCAATAAACGTTCTGCTGTTGGCATTAATGTTCATTACATACCCGCTTTCAATTGTTAATGATGAATTTACCACTTGTCCATGAAGTGACAACCTAGTGTTTTGCCCTAATGCAATTTGACAAAACAAGCAAACAACGAATATTCCTAATTTATTTTTCATTTTCGAGAATTATTAAATACTTTCTGGCTAAATCTGTGATTAAAAACATACTCATTGTTTTGTTCTTTGTATTCAAAGATACGGCAAATTGAGCATCATCCACACAAAATAATTGAAATCCTTTAATATCATCTACAGGAATTTTCAATCGCTCAGTATAATAATTCTCTTCAAAAAGATATTCTAATTTTCTGAAAAGCATTTCCTTCTTTTCTACAGCAACTTCTTTTTTTAGCATTGTAGTTCGGCCAGAAATCTTATTGAGTAATTTATCTATCGAAGTTGAAGTTGCAGTATACACTTTTCTCTCAGCTGGCGTGTATGTTTTTTGCCCATGTGGCACAATTCCGAGGTTTTCGGTTGTGATATATGGATTTTCATTTACAACAACCTCCTTCAATTCAATTTCTTTGGCAGTCATTTTAATCAGAAGCTTATCCAAATTCAAATCTTCGGCAGTAATTCTATGTTTTAACGGATCTAAATTTACAGATGAAAAAACAAGCACATCGCCTTCTTTTACGGCAATAGAAAACATTCCGTTTGCATCTGAAATTGTAGAAACTTGTGTTGTATTATTGACAATATTTACGCCATCAACAGAAGTCGACTGCTCTAAAATTTGCCCAAGCATTTCTTTTCTGACCAAATTTTGACCAAAGCCAAACTGCATCAGCAACAAAAAAAAGATTATATGTAAAGTATTATTTGATTTCACTAGCAATCATTTCTTTATATTTTGTTGCCAATTCAGCCAATAAAAACTCTGTGGAAGTTTTATTTTTTGAGTCCAAAATAATTGTAAACTTATCATTCTCGACCGCATAATACTCAAACCCTTTTACATATTCACTCGGAATCTTCAAAACATTTATAAAATGCTCCAAAGTAAACATTTTTTCCAAAAGCTTCATAAAAGCTTCTTTCTTCTCGACCTCAGCTTCTTTTTTAAGCATTGCTGTTCTTCCTGAGAAGAAATTCAGCAAAGGATCTGCAGAAATCGATCCGCCCGCCATACCATTTTCTCCGCCAGCTTGCGCATCTAAACCAGTTGCCGTACGAAGTCTTCTTTCTGCTTGCGTATATGTTTTTTGTCCGTACGGAACAATTCCTAACGACTCTGCATTAATTCCATTATAATTCCGAACCACAACTTCTTGGAGCTGATGCATCACCATGCTCAATTTTACAGTAAAATTAAGATCTGAAAAATTGTCACCTGTCAATAAAACTCTTTTTTCTTTAAATTGTATTGATGAAAAAACAAGCGTTTCTCCCGCTTTTGCAAAAATAGAAAAACCACCCGATGCATCTGTCATTGTCATTGCCTCTGTTTGCGCATTAACTACATAAACTCCTTCCATATCGGCACAGCTGGAAACAATTTTCCCATTGATGACCGTTCGTTCTTCAACTTGCGAAATGGCATTCTGCCCGCAAAACACCAACAAAAAACAAGCAATTTTATTAATCAAAATGATAAAAAATTAAAATTATTCTTAAAGCCGTAAAAATATCTTAATGTGTTCAAAATTTAATATTAAGGACTTGGTAAAAATATGTTAATTAAACCTTTGCAATCTTCACAAAAAAGAGAGTTTTTAATATCTTTAGCGTACAGAATCTGATTTTAAAAAATTATGAAAAGCGTCATTATTGCCAGCACTTCTACTCTACACGAAGGCAGTTATTTAGAGTATTTATTACCCACTTTACAATCTCATTTTAAAAATTGCAAAAGCATTTTATTTATTCCATATGCACGCCCAAGTGGCATTTCGCATGACGAGTACACGCAAAAAGTTTCACAGGCTTTCGCAACTATTAACATTTCAGTAAAAGGAATTCACGAATTTGAAGACGTGCAAGATGCAATTAAAAATGCAGAAGGAATATTTACAGGCGGCGGAAATACATTTTTGCTGGTAACTCAGCTTTACAAAAATAACATCATGCAGCTTCTTTCTGAAACCGTAAAAAATGGTACGCCTTATTTAGGAACAAGCGCCGGAAGCAATATTTGCGGTTTGTCAATGCAAACTACAAACGATATGCCTATCATTTATCCGCCAAGTTTTCAGACTTTAGGATTAATTCCTTTTAATTTAAATCCGCATTATTTAGATCCAGATTTGCAGTCTAAGCACATGGGCGAAACGCGCGAAACTAGAATTAAAGAATTTCATGCTTTCAATTCCATTCCCGTTTTGGGCTTAAGAGAAGGAAGCTGGCTAGAAGTAAAAGGAGAAAAAGTCACTTTAAAAGGAAATCTGACAGCACGTTTGTTCAAACGAAACGAAACGCCGGTAGAGTTGGAAACCGAAAGTGATCTGAGCAATCTGAAATAATTTTCAAAACCATATAAGTTATATAAGTTCATTTAAATGAAGCTTCAAAAAACAACTTACATTTTCTTATATAACTTATATGGTTCAAAAAAAATAAGAAAGAATAAAAACAAAAAAGCCTCAAACAATGTTTGAGGCTTTTGAAGAGCGAAAGACGAGGCTCGAACTCGCGACAACCAGCTTGGAAGGCTGGAGCTCTACCAACTGAGCTACTTTCGCATTTGTGCTGCAAATATAAATAATTTTAATTTCTAAAAAAACAAAATCTAAAATTATTTATTTTAGAGCGAAAGACGAGGCTCGAACTCGCGACAACCAGCTTGGAAGGCTGGAGCTCTACCAACTGAGCTACTTTCGCATTGGTGGTGCAAATATAGAAAGAAAGTTAAGTTCAAAACAAGCTTTTGGGCAAAAAAATTCAATAAAAAACAACAATAATTTATAACACATTTAAAATTAAAAAGTTATAAATTGAAAAAAATTAAAAAAAATCATGACTATTATTAAAGAAATCCCATCAAAAGAGACTTATGCCGTTCGTCAACCTGTTTTAAGAGCAGGAAAACCTATTGAAAGTTGCATCTTTGAAGGCGATGATTTAGACACTACACATCATTTTGGTTTATTTGAAAATGAAAATTTAACAGGAATAATTTCATTATTTTCACAAATCAACCCTATATTTGCCGCAAAAAATCAAGCTCAGATTCGCGGAATGGCCGTTTTAGATACGCATCAGAAAAAAGGATTTGGAGAAGCTCTTGTCAAACATTGCGAAAATTACTGCTATCAAAACAAAGTTGAATTGATTTGGTTTAACGCACGAACTGCCGCTGTTGGCTTTTACAAAAAAATGAATTACGAGGTTTTAGGAGAACCTTTTGACATTAAGGATGTTGGAGAACATTATTTGATGTATAAAAAATTATAAAATGAAAAAACTTTACTTTCTTTTAGTGATATGCTTGTTTTTTGGTTGCAAAAAAGAAGAACCAAAAATCATTCCTGTTGTCAAAAAAAAGGCACCAGCAATCATACTTACTGATGAAAGAAAGGTTGAAATTGATACCGCTGTAATTGGCGCTTACAAAAGTGAGACCCTTAAACAGTTTTATAATTCATCTGAAAATAAAACTGTTTGGGGCAATCTTAAAAAACGAACTTATGTCTTATCACAACTGGAAAACGCCGACAAACTAGGTTTAGAACCAGAAGATTATAAAGCTTCGCAATTGCTAAAATTCGAAAAAAGAATTAGTTCACTAAGCGATACTGATTTGGCAACTTATGATATTTTGCTGACCTATAATTTTGAAAAATACCTGAATCATCTTTTCAAAGGAAAACTAGATCCTAAAACAATCTATACTGATTGGGATCTGGATGAAAAAGTTCTTGATGTAAACGATGTGCTGATTAAAGCCTTCAACAAAAACAAATTAGACAGCATTGTCGATAATATCCAACCAAAATCTGAAACTTACAAAGAGCTTTTAAAAGCGCTTGAAATCATTAATACTTTTCCGGATGATAACATTGGCACCATCGAATCATTGGAAAAAATCACAGTAAAAGACACAAACAATGCTTTAATCAACATCAAAAAAAGGCTTTTATTTTGGGGCGACATGACTGGAAAAGACAGCAGTTTTACGAAAATATATGATAATAAAACATTTGAATCTGTAAAAAGATTTCAAGAACGCCACGGTTTGGCCGCCGATGGTGTAATTGGACAAGGAACTATAAGCGCTTTAAATTATTCGAAAGAAAAAAGAAAACAGCAAATTATTGCCAATTTAGAACGTTGGAGATGGTTTACCACTGATTTTGCTGAAAACTATTTCATTATCAACATTCCCGATTACAGCTTAAATGTGGTTGAAAATCAAGACACAACCTTGGTGAGAAATATTGTTGTGGGCACAAGCAAAAGAAAAACACCTATAATCACTTCGACGTTAAGAACAGTAGTTTTTAATCCAACTTGGACTGTTCCGCCTACTATTCTAAAAGAAGATGTTGTACCGGCCATGAAGCGAAATCGAAATTATTTGGCCAATAAAAACATAACGATATATGATACTTCAGGAAATGTAGTTGAGCCAAATAAATGGAATGAAAACAAACCTCATAACTACAGATACATTCAAAGTCCTGGCTACAACAATTCACTTGGTGTAATGAAAATTTTATTTCCGAATCACCATAGTGTTTATCTTCATGATACGAATCACCGAAATTATTTCGGAAGAAACAATCGATCATTAAGTTCTGGATGTGTGCGAGTTGAAAATCCGCTTGAATTAGCAGAACATATTTTGGCAGATTCTGTACGTTTTTCGAAGATAAAAATCGACACCATAATTGCTTCTAAAAAAACAACCAGCATCAAAATCACCAAAAAATATGCTTTATATCAATGGTATTGGACAGCATGGAGCAAAAAAAATCAGCTCATTTTTAGAGCTGATATTTATAATCTAGATTCGGATTTGTATGCTAAATTAAGAAATTAGCTTTTCTTCCATTGAGAAATTTCTTGATGGATGATAAATATACAAACACGATTTTCCTTTAATAGCTTCAATTATTTCATCTCGCAATTCAAAAGGAATTGCAGGACAACCTTGGCTTCTGCCTAATCTTTTGTGTGCTTTTATAAATGATTCTGACACATAATCAGCGCCATGCATTACAACGCCTCTTTCACGGGCATTGCTGTTAAATCCTTTTTCTAAGCCATCAAGACGTAATGACGTGCCGTGTTTTCCTTGATAAATTTCGCCAGTAGCATAAAATCCTAAACTACTTTTAAATGACGAATTATTATTTGAAAACGAAGATGCAAATTCTTCACCAGTATTTCTTCCGTGCGCTACTAGCGACTGAAACAAAATAGTATTACTCGATAAGTCAATTACCCAAAGACGTTTCATGTTTGATGACAAACTAAAATCAATCAA
This sequence comes from Flavobacterium mesophilum, assembly GCF_039581405.1. Lineage (NCBI taxonomy): Bacteria > Pseudomonadati > Bacteroidota > Flavobacteriia > Flavobacteriales > Flavobacteriaceae > Flavobacterium > Flavobacterium mesophilum. Next base: position 303,284 of record NZ_JBCPXZ010000005.1, read on the forward strand.
AGTCAAAATATCTTTTTGCACTATTCCTTTTTCTTTCAAAAGATAAAATCCTTTCAAAGCTTCAGAAAAAGTTTTAAGCTCTGGCAACTGAAAATGATTTGCATTTAAATTACTGTACACACTTTCAATCTTAGCATCGACCGTAAGTTTTTCAACTTTAGCAATGCTTTTTGTTGTTGCAGTTTTAATTTCGGGAGTGCTTTTTGAATCTTTACCAAAAGACAACAGGAAAAACACAAACAGGGGATAAATTTTGTAAATCATTGAATTTCTTTAGGTTAATATTTAAATTTGGGTAGGGCAAAAATATAAAAAATTCATAGCGATTTAAACGCAACATGCTGAAACAGTGCTTTTTTACTGAAACTTTAACAGAATAATAGTAAAAATTTTGCATTTTAAGCAAAAAACAAAAGTTTTTGTAAGATTTTTATTTACGGTAAAAAACTAAATGTTTTCTTACTTTTTCTTAAAAAAAATACAATTAAATAGTATTTTTGGCCTTTGAAACTGTAACATTCGAAACAAAAGAATGTCTATTACTGCATCAAACACCATTTTAGTTTTACCATTTTAAAAAATTCATGAAAAATTTAGTTTTCTTAAGTCTTCTTCTAACCTGTTTTTTGTGCCATAGCCAGAAAAAAACGCTACAGGCTCAAACCACCACAGAATCCATTTCAATTGATGGAAAACTGGATGAGGACGCTTGGGAAAACGCACCAATTGCAACTAATTTTATCATGTTTGAACCTGACAATGGCAAACAAATTCCCGAAGCCAAAAAAACCGAAATTAGAGTTCTTTATAACAATGACGCCATTTATATTGGTGCAATGATGTATGACGACGAACCCACCAAAATTTTAAAAGAAATATCTCAGCGCGATAATTTTGGAACTGCTGATATTTTTGGTGTTTTTGTCAATGGCTTTAATGACGGCCAACAAAATTTTGAGTTTTTTGTTTCAGCGGCAGATGTTCAAGGCGATTGCATTATGACTGATGCCATTGGAGAAGACTATTCGTGGGATGCTGTTTGGTTGAGCAAAGCCAGAATTACCGATAAAGGCTGGATTGTAGAAATCAAGCTTCCGTATGCTGCGCTTCGTTTTTCTGCAGAAAACAAACAAACTTGGGGCATCAACTTTTTTAGAGAAATAAAACGCGAACGAAAAAAATATACTTGGAATTTAATTGATACCAAAATAGGAACATTTACCCAGCAAAATGGAGAATTGGCGGGAATTGAAAACATCAAACCTCCTACTCGATTGTTCTTTTTGCCGTATGCTTCTTATTATCTAAATGCAGCAGACGGCCAAAAAACGTACGGCACAATGAAAGGCGGAATGGACATTAAGTACGGAATTAATGATGCTTTCACACTTGATGCTATTTTGATTCCCGATTTTGGACAAACAAAATACGATGACCGAATTTTGAATCTTAGTCCGTTTGAACAGCAGTTTAATGAAAATCGCGCTTTTTTTACTGAAGGGACCGACTTGTTTAACAAAGGAAATATTTTTTATTCAAGAAGAATTGGCGGAAGCCCATCCATCGATCCAGACTTAAATGACAATGAAGAAATCATTGAAAATGTTCAAAACGTTAGTCTTATTAATGCATTAAAAGTTTCTGGAAGAACAAAAAAAGGATTGGGAATTGGAGTTTTGAATGCTGTTACTGAAAAAACATTTGCTACAATAAAAGACACGATTTCAAACGAAACACGTCGTGTCATTGTCGAGCCTCTGACTAATTATAATGTTTTGGTGCTTGATCAGCGTTTTCGCAAAAATTCATCAGTTACCTTTATTAATACCAATGTGACGAGAAATGGTCATTACAGAGATGCCAACGTAACTGGGCTTGCTTGGGATTTAAACACAAAAGCAAATACTTACAGTTTATATGGAAATGCCAAATACAGCCATATTAACATGGAAGAAGATAAAAATGGTGTTTTTACAACAATTGGTTTTGCAGAAACTAGCGGAAAATACCGTTATAGTGTAGGTTCTGACTTTGTGACCAAAGGTTATGACCCGAATGACCTCGGAATCAATTTTTACACGAATTATTACAACTTTTATGGAAATGCAAATTATAGAATTCTAAACCCAACAAAGCTTTTCAATAGCTTTAGAATCAATTATAATATGTATGCCGAATTCAACAAGGAATCTGGATTGCTACAAGATAACAGCATTAATGCAAACGTAAACCTGACAACCGTAAAAAACAATTATTATGGTGGCGGAATAACAGTCTATCCTATGGAATCTCATGATTATTATGAACCAAGAGCCGACAATAGATATGTGATTATTCCGAGAAAAATTGAAGCTTGGGGAAGCGTTTCTACTAATTACAATCACAAATTCGCAATTGACTTGAATCCGTCGATTGCGATTCTAGATGAACCTGGGCGAACTTCATATGGAATTGATATTGGACCAAGATACCGTTTTAACGACAAATTATTGCTGACGTATTATTTTAGTTTTTTCAGAAAAAACAACAACAAAGGATACATTGATAGCGTTGATGCAGATGACAATGAAGCAACTCCAAATACTATTGTTTTTGCCAATAGAAATGTTGTTACTTACTCAAATACGCTAGGCGGAAAATATGCTTTAAACAGCACGATGACGTTTAATTTATCGGTAAGGCAATATTGGTCTTATGCCGAAAACAAAGACATTTTACAACTTCAGGAAGATGGCACTTTAACGCCTTATCCTGATTATGATGAAAACAAAAATTCAAGCTTTTATTCCTGGAATGCTGACTTATCGTATTCGTGGTGGTTTGCTCCAGGAAGTCAGGTTTCGGTGCTATATCGCAACAATGCCGATAATTTTGAGCGCATTATCGATAAACAATATAAGGACAACGTAACTGCTTTACTTAATAATGACGCTTTAAAACATGCTTTTTCAATCAGTGTCAAATATTTTATTGACTACAATGCTGTCAAAAATAAGCTCAGAAAGAGAGCTTAGCGTGAATTAATTTTAAAAAATAAAGGCTTCTGCAATTAAATTATTATTTTTTGACACGCTTCATTTTATTAAATATAAATGTATCGCTGTTCCCTTGCAAAGTTTAGAAATGACTTATCTTTGTAGAAAACAAAAAGTAATGAACAAGAAAGTTATCCTTATGATTTTAGATGGTTGGGGAAAATCTCCTGACCCTAAAGTATCTGCAATAGACAATGCAAATGTTCCTTTTATAAACAGTCTTTACAAAAATTACCCAAGCGCTCAACTTAGAACTGATGGTCTGAATGTTGGTTTGCCAGAAGGTCAAATGGGAAACAGTGAAGTTGGCCACATGAACCTTGGAGCTGGAAGAATTGTTTATCAAGATTTAGCCAAAATTAATTTAGCTGTAGCAAACAAAACGCTTGCAAAAGAGCAAGTTTTAGTTGATGCATTTACTTATGCTAAAGCAAACAATAAAAAAGTACACTTTTTAGGATTAGTTTCTGACGGAGGTGTTCACTCACATACTTCTCACTTACGCGGCTTAATTGACGCTTCGCAAGAATATGGTTTAGATCAAGTTTATGTTCACGCTTTTACAGACGGACGTGATGTTGATCCTAAATCTGGAGCAAAATACATTCAAGATCTTGAAGATCATATTAAAAACACTCCAGTTAAAATCGCTTCAATCGTTGGACGTTACTACGCAATGGATCGTGACAAACGTTGGGAGCGTGTAAAATTAGCATACGACCTGGTAGTTAACGGAGTTGGAACTCCTTCTAAAAATGCAGTTGCAAGTGTTCTTGACAGCTACTCAAAAGATGTAACAGACGAATTTATTGAGCCTGTTGTTATTGTTGATGAAAACGAAAAGCCTCTTGCTACAATTGTTGAAGACGATGTTGTAATTTTCTTCAACTTTAGAACAGACAGAGGACGCGAGCTTACTGAAGCGCTTTCACAGCAAGATTTCCACGAGCAAAACATGCATAAATTAAACTTATATTATGTAACATTGACCAACTACGATGAAACGTACCAAAACGTAAAAGTAGTTTACAATAAAGATAATATTACAGAAACTCTTGGTGAAGTTTTAGAAAAAGCTGGCAAAAAACAAATCAGAATTGCTGAAACTGAGAAATATCCTCACGTAACGTTCTTCTTCTCTGGAGGAAGAGAAACTCCTTTTGAAGGCGAATCAAGAATCTTGAGAAACTCGCCAAAAGTAGCAACTTACGATTTACAACCAGAAATGAGCGCTTACGAACTAGCTGATGCTCTTGTTCCTGAATTGAACAAAGGTGAAGTTGATTTCGTGTGTTTGAACTTCGCAAATGGAGACATGGTTGGCCATACTGGAATTATGGAAGCTGCAATTAAAGCTTGTGAAGCTGTTGACGCTTGCGCGAAAAAAGTGATCGACGCGGCTCTTGCGAATGGTTATACAACAATCGTAATTGCGGATCACGGAAACTGTGAAACGATGATCAATCCTGACGGAAGCCCAAATACAGCGCACACAACAAACCCAGTGCCAATTATTTTAGTAGACAAAGAATTGAAAAACATTCAAAATGGCGTTTTAGGTGATATTGCTCCAACAATTTTAGAATTGATGGGCGTTCAGCAACCAAATGCTATGACTTGCCATTCGCTTTTGTAGTTTACACCATATAAGCAATATAAGTTCATTTAAATTGAACTCAAAAAAATCTCGCAAAGACGCTAAGTCGCAAAGTAATTTATAAACTTTGCGCTTCTGCGACTTTGCGAGACTATTTTTATAGCTATATCAAAATAATATCAAATGATACAACTGCTCAACACCATAAATTACAAGGCCAATAAATCCACCAACTAGTGTTCCGTTGATTCTAATATATTGAAGATCTTTACCGATTTCTAATTCCAATTTTTCAGAAACTTCTTTTCCATCCCAACTTTTTACGGTTGACGAAATCAAATCCCCAATTACTTTTTTATTATTTAAAAGCATCTCCAATAAATCGTTCTTAATAAATCCGTTGATTTTATCGATCATTACGGCATCTTCCTTGATTCCATTTCCAAAAGTTTGAATCAAATCTGCAATATTGTTTTTTATTGAAGAATCATCACCACGGCTTAAATCGTTTGTAATGGAAAGTTTAATTTCATCCCAAATTCCGTTGATATAATCCTGAACTTCTTTTTTGCCAACAAAGCCCAAAATCATATTATTGATCTTTATTCGCATTTCTTCGGAGTTTTTGACTTTTTCCAAGAAATTAAAAATATACTCGTCAATTTTTAATCGCACTGCACTTTCTGGCTTTTTGGCTTCATTCAAAAAATCTTGCAAGCCATTAAAAACACCTTCTGTAATGCTTTTATCTGCCAATCCGAAACTCAGAAATGGAGTCGAAGCTTTTACTTTCTGTCTGATTAAATCTTTGTTATTCGTCAATTCAGAACTCATAACCTCCAACAGATTAGTCAGCATCTGATTTTTCAAATCTCCTTTTTGCAAAGGTTCTAATGCCAATGCCACCCATTCTCCAAAATTTATCCCTTCAATTTTTGCTGCAAACTGGACTTGAATGAATCGCTTTACATCTTCATCTTTTATGGTTCTTAAAATTCCAGGAATAACGCTCACTGCAACCGAATTGGCAATATTATTGGCATTTTCCTCCTGTGAAAGCCAATCCGAAGCTTTAGTCGCAAAATTGAATTCGTCCAATTTAACTTCTAATTTTTCGCGGTCGAGAAATTCTTCAGAAACAAAATTTCCAAGATTTTCGCCTATTTCATTTTTCTTGGTCGGAATAATGGCTGTATGCCAAATCGGAATTCCCATTGGATGACGAAAAAGCGCTACAACAGCAAACCAATCGGCAATTCCACCTACCATTGCCGCTTCACTGAAAGCCTGCAACATCGGAATTTTAAAATAAATAGCAATTAAAAACAACAACACTGCAACACCCAAAAGTCCCAAAGCATTTCGCTTCATTTTCTGCAGCGCTTTTACTTTAGCTATATCTTTATCTGTAATAGTTTCCATGATTACAACGGTTTTTACTACTAATTTAAGCCTTTTTTCTGAAACGCTTTAACTCTATCGATTGTTTAATCGCCACAAATTCAAGAATTTTCTCTTTTTCATCTGTAAAAATTAAAATTGGTGGAATTCAATTTTATATAATTTTGATTTGTATTAATTCGTGAATTCGTGGCTAAAAATTTTTAGTCAAAAAATGAGATAAAAATTGTACTTTTGCGAACTGAAAATGGGAAAAATATGATTATCCAAAAAACTAGAGAGGAAATCGAATTAATGCGCGAAAGTGCTTTAATCGTATCAAAAACATTAGGAATGATTGCTTCTGAAATTAAAGAAGGAGTTACTACATTATATCTTGACAAATTAGCCGAAGAATTTATTCGTGATCACGGTGCGGTTCCAAGTTTCCTTGGATTGTACGACTTCCCGAATTCGCTTTGCATGAGCCCAAATGCTCAGGTTGTTCACGGGATTCCTAATAATGTTCCTCTTAAAAGTGGTGACGTAATTTCAGTTGACTGTGGTGCTTTTAAAAATGGTTTCCACGGAGATCACGCGTACAGTTTCGAAATTGGAGAAGTTGCGCCAGAAGTTAAAAAACTTCTTCAGGTAACTAAAGAATCTCTTTACGTTGGAATTAGAGAATTTAAAGCTGGAAATCGCGTTGAAGATGTTGGAAATGCGATTCAAAAATATACTGAAGCTCACGGTTATGGAGTTGTTCGTGAATTGGTAGGACATGGTGTTGGGCAGAAAATGCACGAAGAACCAGAAATGCCAAATTATGGTAAAAAAGGAAGAGGAAAACTTTTTGTTGAAGGAATGGTGGTCGCAATCGAACCGATGATCAACATGGGGACGAGAAACATCAAACAACTAAAAGACGGCTGGACAATTTTAACTGCTGACGGAAAACCTAGTGCACACTTTGAGCACGACGTAGCTTTAGTGGATGGAAAACCAGAATTATTATCGACTTTCCAATACATCTACAAAGCTTTAGGAATCGAAAGCAACGAAGAAGACGAATTTAGAAAAATCCCATTAGTACTTTAATACAACCCGAATCAAACCAGTGAAGAAACTTTTTAAATTCGTACTTAATACAATTCCGCGTCCATTATTAATTCGTTTGAGTTACGTAGCGCGTCCCATTTTAGCTTTCTCTTTAAGAGGAGATAAATTTACAGATCCTATTGACGGAAAAAGCTTTAAATCGTTTTTGCCTTACGGATACGGAAAACAACGTAACAATGTACTTTCACCAAGTACGCTTTCTTTAGAGAGACACCGTTTGCTTTGGTTGTATTTAAACGATCAGACTGATTTTTTTACAGCGCCTAAAAAAGTATTGCATTTTGCTCCAGAACAAGCTTTTTACAAAAGATTCCGCAAGCAGAAAAACCTCGATTATACGACAACCGATTTACTTTCGCCTTTGGCAGATGTAAAAGCAGATATCTGTAATTTGCCTTTCAAAGACAACGAATATGACGTTATTTTATGTAATCACGTTTTAGAACACATTCCAGATGACACTAAAGCAATGCAGGAATTATACAGAGTTTTAAAACCTGGCGGAATGGCGATTTTGCAAATTCCACAGGATTTATCTCGCGAAGTTACTTTTGCAGATGATTCGATTACAGATCAAAAAGAACGCGCTAAAATCTTCGGACAATACGATCACGTGCGTGTTTACGGACGCGATTATTTCGATAAATTAAGAAGCATTGGATTTATTGTTATCGAAGAAGATTACACTAACAAAATTGCACCAGAATTGGTTGAAAAATACTGTTTGGCAAAAGGCGAAATTATCCCGCTTTGCTTCAAACAGGAAAACTAATTTTTCACCAAATAAGTGATACAAGTTCATTTAAAAGGAGTTTTCAAATTATTATTATTTTGAAACTCCTTTTATTTTTTTGCCCCAATCCCAAATTACAAGCCTAACCAAATCCTAAACCCTTGGAACCTACAAAATCATTTCAGTTCTGTTTTGACATCAGTTTTGAAAAAAATCTGAATGCTTATATCCCAACCGCATATATTGTTGAGAACACCAGTGAAATCAAATATCTGGACAAAAAAGCAACAAAAGCTATTATTGAAAGTTTCGGAATTGATTTCGAAAGTTTAGAACCAAATTCCAAAAGGATACTAACTATTTGTGAATCTTTAAAACCTGAGTTTATTTTCAAAAAATTTGGCGCAAAAATCAAATCCGCCAAAACCATTGCTGATTTGCAGAAAGATTCTAAAATTGATTTTGCCATTCGTCAGCATTTAAAGATTAATTTAGGTCCGTTTTACGATCTGATTGTAAAAGAACAATTCCCGTTGTCCATCAATTTAGGGCCAGAAAAAGATTTTTATCGTTCTCGAGTAAGTATTGATTCGTTGGATTTTGAACCTCAGATTCAATTCGACAAACACGCTGAAGGCATTACTTACACCCTTTCATTAAAAGAAAACGAAACTACATTTCTTCCAATGGAGAATAATGTAGATATTCTTTTAGATGAACCAGGCTGGTTAATTGTCAACAAAAAATTAGGGCAATTAAAAGAACTAAATGGTAAAAAACTGACGCCTTTTTTGAAGAAAAAATCAATTGAAATTCCTTCAAAATTAGTGGATGATTATTTTAAGAATTTCATTCCGGAAATTGCTAAAAAAATCGACATTGAAGCCAATGGTTTCGAAATCGAACTTCGCGATAAAATTGTTTCCTGCACGATTCAGCCTGTTTTTGATTTCTTTAAAAACTGCTATTATTTAAATCTTTATTTTGATTATAATGGATATGTTTTTGATGCCAGCAAAACTAAAAAAACACATTCATTTGTCGATTTCAGTGTTGCTAATGAACCTCGCATAATTCAGTTTAAAAGAAGTTCAGATGAAAATTCATATACAGAAAAATTACTCGAAATTGGTTTAGAAAAAATCAAAAATGAATTGTTTGGATTAAAATCAGATGCAGAAACTACTGATCCTTATATCAATATTCAATTGATTATTGACAACAAAGAAAAACTGGAAAATCTAGGTTTTACGATTCAAAATTTAAAACTCGAAAGCAAGGAAATCATAACTGAAAGTAATACGATTTCGATTGCAAAAGAGACAAAAGCCGATTGGTTTGATATTAAAATCATTATTACAATTGGCAATTATAAAATCAATTTCAGTGAAATCATTCCGAATATCAAAAGCAAAGAAAGACTTTTTCAATTGCCTGACGGAAATTACTTTTTGATTCCGTTAGAATGGTTTAGCAAATATGGTTCTTTGGCGAAATTGGCTAAGACAGAAAATGGAGCTTTACTTTTACGTAAAAGCAATTTCACTGCTTTAGACGGAATTTCAGAAATTAATAATGATTTAGACCAAATTTACAAAGCTGAATTTACCAGTTCAGATTTAATAAAAGCAACTTTAAGACCGTACCAAATTGATGGCGTAAAATGGCTTTTGGGACATTTTAATTCTAATATGGGCGCGTGTTTGGCAGATGATATGGGACTTGGAAAAACATTGCAAACTTTGTCTGTTTTGGTTTCCGTTCAGGAACAATTAGGCTTTACAACAAAAACCACAAACTTTGATTTATTTGCCAATGAAACTACGATCGAAAGAGAACCATTAAAAGCTTTAATTGTTCTTCCGTCTTCTTTGGTTTTTAACTGGTTTAACGAAGCTGGAAAATTCACGCCTCACTTTTCGAAAATGCAATACGTGGGAAATGATCGAAAAATGTTGACAAGCAGAATCAATTCAACTGATTTGATTTTTACGAGTTACAGCATCATTCATCGCGATATTTCGATTTTAGAAAAATACGATTTCCGTTATTTGATTTTGGACGAAAGTCAATACATCAAAAACAAAAATTCTAAGATTTTTAAAGCCATAAATAAAATCAGCACCGGACATAAAATTGCTTTAAGTGGAACACCGATTGAAAATTCGCTTGACGATTTATGGTCGCAAATGCAGTTTATCAATCCGGATATTTTGGGCAGTTATGCTTTTTTTATGGAAAATTTCAAAAATCCGATTGAGAAAAAGCAAAATGAGGAAGTTTTATCTGAATTAAAAAACCTTATTCAGCCTTATATTTTAAGACGAACTAAAGAACAAGTTTTAAAAGATTTGCCCGAATTGACCGAGCAGGTTTATTATTGCGACATGGATCCAGAACAGGAGAAATTATACGAGAAAGAAAAATCTAAAGCTCGTAATTTCCTTCTAAAAACCGATTCAAGTCCAGATAAAATCAGTATTATCAATACTTTGATGAAACTGCGTCAATTGAGTAATCACCCGAAAATGGTCGATGCCGATTCAGAAATTGATTCTGGAAAATATATTGCAGTTACCAATTATCTGGAAAATTTAGTCAAAGCAAAACAGAAAGTAATCATTTTCAGTTCGTTTGTCACGAATTTGCATTTCTACACCGATTGGTGCAAAGAAAACAAAATTGATTTTTGTGAAATCACAGGAGAAACACCAGCAAGCAAGAGAGAACAAGAAGTCAAAAAGTTTCAGGAAAATGAAAATCCGTTGTTATTTTTTATTTCATTAAAAGCGGGAGGCGTTGGTTTAAATATTACGAAAGCTTCTTATGTTTTATTTTTAGATCCGTGGTGGAATCCTTTCGCAGAAAAACAAGGCGTTGGACGAGCGCATAGAATCGGGCAAATGAATAAAGTAAACGTCATTCGTTTTATTTCGAAAAATACAGTTGAGGAAAAAATCATCAAATTGCAGGAAAACAAAAAATTATTGTCGGATTCGCTTTTAGAGGAAAGTTATATCAATGATGAAATTGAAGGCAATCTGGAATACATTTTAGGCTCTTAATAGTTAAATCCAATAGATTGGCATATTTTTCGTTGTATAAAATTGTTATATTTACAAATCTTACAAAGTATCAAATGCCAAAATTTTTATCTATAAGCTTCTTTTTGTTTTTAATTTTTACTTCGGCGAAAGCCCAAGAAGTACAAAACGAAGTAGATCCTCCATATAATATCAAAACTGCTTCATTTGTTCAAAATGACACGAATGTGGTTCCAATTTTTGAATTGGGATCCGTATTTTCATTTCAATTTGATGATTTATTTGGCAACGAAGCCAATTATTATTTTGAATTAGTGCATTGCGATTACAATTGGATTCCGTCTGACATTCCAAAAACAGAATACATTCGCGGTTTTGACAATCAAAGAATTACTGATTTTTCGAATTCATTCAACACACTTCAAGGTTACACACATTATACATTAACGTTTCCGAATCAATTTACAACGCAGTTGCGTATTTCAGGAAATTATATGCTGAAAATCTTAAATGAAGACAAGGAAGTTGTTTTTTCAAGAAAATTTGTTCTGTATGAAAATCATTCAACTGTAGCATGTTTGGTAAAACGCACTCGAAACCTCAGCAATATTGATTACAAGCAAAATCTTGAATTTACTATTTTGTCAAACGATATCACTTTTCAGACGCCTTTACAAAACATAAAAGTGCTTTTATTGCAAAATGGTGATTTCAAAACTAGCATTAAAAATGTTCCGCCACAATATACCATTGGAAATCAAATGGTTTATAAATACGACAAAGAAACGCAGTTTTGGGGAGGCAATGAATTTTTGTATTTTGAAAACAAAGATATTCGCGCAGCTAGTAATAATGTTGCCAGAATGGGTTCAAACAACGATGTTTATAGTTCTTATTTATATCCAAATCACGCAAGAGGCAACCAAATTTACACACTGTATGAAGACGTAAATGGAAATTTTGTCGTGAAAAACATCAACGGATTCAAAATGGAAATCGAAGCCGATTATGCTTGGGTTTATTTCACTCTTTCGGCGCCGGCTTTTCAGTTAAACAAAGACATCTATATTGTGGGAATGTTCAATAATTTCAGTCTTTCACCAGAATATAAAATGGATTATAATCCAGACAAAGCAATCTTTGAAAAAGCAGTGATGATCAAGCAAGGCTTCACGAACTATCAATACAGAACCGTAGACAGAAAAGGAAACATTGATTACGAAAATGCGGTTGATGGAAATTTCTATCAAACTGAAAATGAATACACCATCTTGGTTTATTATAAAGAAAGTTCTGATCGTTACCAAAGAGTGATCGGAAAAGGAAACGGAAACTCAATAAACATCGTAAATTAAAACAATGTTAACGTTTTCACTTCAATCATTTTTTTTCGTAGCTTTGCACGTATAACGCACACATATATACTACTTTAGTATGGTTTCTCAAATAACAAGAGGCATAAAAATATCAGTTTTAACTAGTTTTGAAGGAACTTACTTCAAAAACTACAAGATTCATTTTGCTTTTAGTTATGTAGTTACAATTGAAAATCATAGTAAAGATTCTGTTCAATTGACTTCTCGCCACTGGGAAATTTTTGATTCTCTAAACGATTTAGATATTGTTGATGGCGAAGGCGTAATTGGAAAAAAACCGGTTTTAAAACCAGGTGAAAATCACACTTACAGTTCTGGTTGTTTATTATCGTCTCCTTATGGCGCTATGAAAGGTCATTTTAATATGATCAATTTCACTACAACTAAAACATTCAAAGTGATTGTTCCTACTTTTAGAATGTGTGCTCCTTTTGCATTAAACTAATTTATAGTTTAGATTACTTTTCATTTATAAAATTCAAGCAAACCTTTATTTTTTGCGTAAATCATTTCGGTTTTCTGCAATTAAAATGTTAATTATTCTGCAACTTGAATGATCCATTTATTAAAATACAACTTTTTAATATTGTATTGTGATAAATTCAAATTATCATTTGTACTTTTGTAAAAAATTAAACAAATCGTAATTTTAAAAATAATTTATCCCATGTTAAAAGGATTCTTTCATGTACCAAAAGCGGTAAACGAGCCAGTAAAAAGCTACGCACCGAACTCACCAGAAAAAGCAGCAGTTCAGGCAGCTTACACCACAATGTGGAATTCTCAAATTGACGTTCCTTTATATATTGGAAGCGAAGAAATTAGAACTGGAAATACAAGAAACATTACAGCTCCACACAATCACAAACACGTTGTTGGGAAATATCATTTAGCTGAAAAACAACATATCGAAAAAGCAATTGCAAATGCACTTGAAGCAAGAAAAGCATGGGCAAACATGGCATGGGAACAACGTGCTGCTATTTTCTTAAAAGCTGCAGAACTTATCGCAGGACCATACAGAGCTCGTATCAACGCAGCAACAATGATTGGTCAATCAAAAAATATTCACCAAGCAGAAATCGATTCTTCTTGCGAGTTAATCGACTTCTTACGTTACAATGTTGAGTTCATGACTCAAATCTACAACGATCAGCCAAAATCAGATTCTACTGTTTGGAACCGTGTAGAGTACAGACCATTAGAAGGTTTTGTTTATGCAATTACTCCATTCAACTTTACTGCTATCGCTGCAAACCTTCCTGCAAGTGCTGCTATGATGGGTAACGTTGTAGTTTGGAAACCAAGTGACAGCCAAGTATTTTCTGCAAAAGTTATCGTTGATGTTTTCAAAGAAGCTGGAGTTCCAGACGGCGTTATCAACGTAGTTTTCGGAGATGCTTTAATGATTACTGATACTGTTTTAGCGAGCCGCGATTTTGCTGGTGTTCACTTTACAGGATCAACTCACGTATTTAAAGATATTTGGGCTAAAATTGGTGCAAACATCAACAATTATAAAACGTACCCAAGAATCGTAGGAGAAACTGGAGGTAAAGATTTCATCATTGCTCACCCAAGTGCAAACGTAAAACAAGTAGCTACAGGAATTACTCGTGGAGCATTTGAATTCCAAGGACAAAAATGTTCTGCTGCTTCAAGAGCTTATATTCCACAAAGTTTATGGCCAGCTGTAAAAGAACAATTAATTGCTGATGTTAAATCTATGAAAATGGGTTCTCCAGAAGATTTTGGAAACTTCATTACAGCAGTTATTCACGAAGGTTCTTTTGACAAATTAGCTAGCTATATTGACCAAGCTAAAAAAGATGCTGATGCTGAAATCATCGTTGGAGGAAATTACGATAAATCAGTTGGATACTTTATTGAGCCAACGGTTATTGTAACTACAAACCCAAAATACACTACAATGGAAACTGAGTTGTTCGGACCAGTTATCACTCTTTATGTTTACGAAGATGCGAAATGGGAAGAAACTCTTGAATTAGTTGATACTACTTCTGAATATGCTTTAACAGGAGCTGTATTTAGCCAAGATCGTTATGCTATTGAAGTGGCTACAACTAAATTACAAAACGCTGCTGGTAACTTCTACATTAATGACAAGCCAACCGGAGCTGTTGTAGGAATGCAGCCGTTTGGTGGAGCAAGAGCTTCTGGAACTAATGATAAAGCAGGTTCTGCATTGAACTTATTGCGTTGGGCTTCTCCAAGAACTATCAAAGAAACTTTTGTAACGCCAGAAGATTACAGATACCCTTTCTTAGGTTAATATTAGTTTAAAGTTTCAGGTTTAAGCTATAAATCTGACCACATAAATAAAGCCGATTCTATATGAGAATCGGCTTTTTGATTTTACATTAGTACAATTTATTAATTTGTAGTCTTTTTCTTATATTACTGTTTTTCAATCACTTGCATATTGAAAAAACCTTATTTTATCATTTTTAAAACTTTTAGGAATAATTCAACGATTGGCATCATTATACATTTGCTCCGTTATAAAATCCATCGAAAGAAAAGTTTAAAATTCATAAAAGCGTATGAAGAATTTGAATACACCATCAATTATTTTAAAATCAAAAAGCATTGGTCATAAAATTGACTTTAAATGGAATAGAAAAAAAACGGAGCAATTTTTAGATTGTTTAGAAGACAATGAAGATCTAGAAAATGCGTTATCACACATCAATCATAAAGCTTCGGTTGCATTGACTGCCGCATTATTAGAATGGGTGCTTTGTCGCTTTTCAGGATACAGCAAAGCCACAAATGACATTCAAGAAAGAATTGAAGCTTTATGGTGTTCAACCTTAAATCCGGAAAATACAAAACCAATTGAATTTGATCTTGATTTAAATTTTCCTGCAACTGGAAGCGTTAACGGACCAATATGGATTGCATTGATGAACGCCCGATTAATAGATGTTCATTATAAAAAAGGTTCTTACTTTTTACAAAGCGAGCTTACGGGATTAGTTTTATTAGTTCGTCATTTGACGCCAAAAAAGAAAGTTTTTGACAAATGGTTTAACGACATCATTATTGAATTAAGCCATTTTTATCCTTGTGCTTATACTATTGATACAAATACAGTATCTGATGAAGAGGTCTATGACTCATCAAATGAGCCATTAATATGTCGAGAATTTTTCTTTGATAAAGATTTTGAATATTCTGCAGAGGCATCAGAAAACGCAATCAATAATTTTGTTAAAAATCTGGATTATGAAAAAAATCCATTTTTAAATCCAATCGAAAAAGCATCTTAATTATAATTCAATTTAAAATGCAAAACCCGATAACACAGCTTTTGCGGCAAACATTATCGGGTTTATTATTCTTTTATAAAAAATTATGGCTTAAACTTTAAGGGCAAATGCACTACTTTTTTAGTTTCAAAAAATTCATCTTCAAAAAAGCCAGCCAAGTCGTATAAAGTTGCATTTGGAAAATCTTTTAATTCTTCTGCCAAATCACCACCTTTCAAATACAAAATTCCGTTTTTTAAAGTGTGTTTATGCTGTTTTTTAATTTTATCATGAATCCAAGAAACAAAATCAGGCATATTAGTCACCGCACGACTTACAATAAAATCGAAATCGCCTTTTACTAATTCAGCACGTTTTTGTTCTGCTTTTACATTTTTTAATTCTAATGCATCAACAACGCCTTGAACTACTTTTATTTTTTTGGCAATAACATCAATCAAATAAAAACGAGTTTCAGGAAAAAGAATTGCTAACGGAATTCCCGGAAAACCACCTCCTGTTCCAACATCCAAAACAGTTGTACCCGGCTCAAATTTCATCACTTTAGCAATTCCTAACGAATGCAAAATGTGTTTTGTGTATAAAGAATCGATGTCTTTTCTAGAAATAACATTGATTTTTTCATTCCAATCGTGGTATAAAAAGTCTAATTGTTGAAATTGTTTGATTTGAAGATCGGTCAAATCAGGAAAATATTTCAATATCTCATCCATTGCTGTAAATTTTTAACAAAAGTACTACTTTACGATTGAAATATTTAACTCAATTTTGCAAATTGAAAATTTATAATAATTACCTTTGAAAACTATTTAAAATAATTATGAATAACCCTGCGCCTATATTTGCAAGACAAGACAATTTGAAGTTTTTCAGAACTCTTAACTCTCGCGTAAACAATTATTTCAAAGAAAATAACATTCAAAAAACTGGAAACTGGAAACTGCATTTAAAAGCTGTTATTCTTTTTGCAGTATTTTTAACACCATACTTTTTAATCCTTACATTAAACATGCCTTTTTGGGTAATGTTGCTTTTATCGATCGTGATCGGAATTGGAATGGCGGGCGTTGGAATGAACGTTATGCATGACGGAAACCACGGTTCTTATTCAAATAAAAATTGGATCAATAAATTCATGGGCGGTACCATTTATGTTTTGGCTGGAAATGTTTACAACTGGCAAGTACAACATAATGTATTGCACCATACTTATACTAACATTCCTGGACATGATGAAGATCTAGATGCCGGAAGAATTATCCGTTTTACAAAACATGCAGAATGGCATAGTTTTCACCGTTTTCAACATTATTATTCTGTTTTCTTATACGGATTATTGACATTCAACTGGGCTTTGACAACAGATTTCAGACAAATGCGCGCTTATTTGAAAAGAAAATTATCTTATGGAGAGCCAAAAAGCCCAAAAATTCTTTGGACGACTCTTATTATTACCAAAATCATTTATGTTTCTATCTGGATTGTTTTACCAATCGTAATTGGAATCGCTTGGTGGAAAGTACTTTTAGGCTTTTTCGTAATGCATTATACAGCGGGATTAATTTTGAGTATTGTTTTCCAATTGGCACACGTTGTAGATCATACAACAAATCCGGAACCAAATGAATTAGGAGAAATGGACAATACTTGGGCGGTTCACCAATTGTACACTACTACTAATTTTGCTCCTAAAAACGCCATCGTAAACTGGTACACAGGAGGATTAAATCATCAAATTGAACATCATATTTTCCCAAATATAAGCCACATTCATTATGGCAAAATTGCAAAAATCGTAAAGGAAACAGCAAAAGAATGCAATTTGCCATATTATGAATACAAAACAATGCGAAGTGCCGTTGTTGCTCACTTCAAACATTTACGCGAATTGGGAATGAAACCAGAATTAGCAGTTTAAAACTAAAAAAAAATCTATTAATAATTAACCTTCCTTAAACAACACAGCAATTTAAGGACATTCAAAATTTTTATAATGAATCATATTCTTTCGGACAGAATCAACAACCTTGCGACTTCGCAAACATTAGCAATGGCTGCTTTGGCAAGAGAATTAAAAGCACAAGGAAAAGACATTATCAGTTTAAGTTTAGGTGAACCAGACTTTAACACTCCAGACTTCATTAAAGAGGCCGTAAAAAAAGCAGTAGACGAAAATTACAGCACATACTCTCCAGTAGAAGGTTACTTAGAATTGAGAGAAGCAATTTGCAGAAAATTCAAAAGAGACAATGATTTAGAGTACAAACCAACTCAAATCGTAGTTTCTACAGGAGCAAAACAATCATTATACAACATCGCACAAGTAATGTTGAACGATGGTGACGAGGTTATTTTACCAGCACCATACTGGGTTTCTTATTTCGAAATCGTAAAACTTTCTGGCGGAGTTCCTGTTGAAGTTCCAACATCTGTAGAAACAGATTTCAAAATGACACCAGAACAATTAGAAGCTGCAATCACACCAAAAACAAAAATGATGTGGTTTTCTTCTCCATGTAACCCATCTGGATCTGTTTACAGCAGAGAAGAATTAACAGCTTTAGCTAAAGTTTTAGAAAAACACCCAAATATTTACGTAGTTTCAGATGAAATTTACGAGCACATTAATTTCTCAGGAACTTTCTGCAGTATCGGATCTATTCCGGGAATGTTAGAAAAAACAATCACTGTAAACGGAGTTGCAAAAGCATTTGCAATGACAGGATACAGAATTGGTTACATTGGAGCTCCAGAATTCATCGCAAAAGCGTGTACAAAAATTCAAGGACAAGTAACTTCTGGTGCAAACTCTGTTGCACAACGCGCTACAATCACAGCTGTAGATGCTGATCCAAGTGCATTAAACCACATGGTTGAAGCTTTCCACGGACGTAGAGATTTAGTAGTTGGATTATTAAAAGAAATTCCAGGCGTAAAAATCAACGTTCCAGAAGGAGCTTTCTACGTATTCCCAGACGTTTCTTCTTTCTTCGGAAAAACTTTAAAAGGTCACGAAATTAAAGATGCAAACGACGTTTCGATGTATCTTTTAGCTGAGGCAAACGTTGCAACAGTAACTGGAGACGCTTTCGGAAATCCAAACTGTATTCGTTTCTCTTACGCAACAAGCAACGACATTTTAACAGAAGCATTACGCAGAATCAAAGAAGCTTTGACTGCATAACAATATTCTAAGTTTTACTAAAACGGCTTAAGGTTCAAAAGTTTCATCACTTTTATACTTTAAGCTGTTTTTTTATGGGGTTGCCTCCGGCCGGGCTATCCGCTATATCTTTTGTTTTTTAAAGAAAAAAACAAAAGGATGTCGCTTCTATCCCTAACCCAAACGGCAAATGAGAAGTACCATTTTCAAAATTCCCATTCCAGAATATTATAAAACTAGAGTTGTAATCCTGTAAAACATAACATCTTATAATTTTGAAACTTTGTAATATATTAATTTCAAAAAACATATGTCATGACACATACAGATGCAACCACGACAGATACAATTAAAACTCTAGAAGGATTAATTTCAATTCTTGAAGACGGTAAATTAGGATACACCAACGCCGCCGAACATGTGGAAAATCTAGCTATAAAAGCCGATTTTCTTGATTACGCCCGAGAAAGAGCATTGTTTATTGTAGAATTACAAGACCAAATCAATAAACTCGGAAAATCAACAGATACTTCTGGCGGAGGCCCACTTGGCGCCCTACATAGAACTTGGATTGACATTAAATCATCATTCACAGGAGGTGATACAAAAGCAATCATTAATGCCTGCGTTACAGGAGAAGAAGCTGCTATCGAAAAATACAAAATGGCGCTCGAAGAAAACAATCTTGAACACGATCAAATTTACATCGTTTCAAAACAATTAAACAGTATTCAAAATACGTTGTCACAAATTAAAATGAGAATGAATTAATCGATCGATGATTCATGCTTTTTTTTGAGAACTGCTCGGTCTTAGGATCGGGTGGTTTTTTTGTTTATAAAAACTAAAATAAATCTTATATTTCAGTTTCAATACTATTTCTAATTCTTTAATAGCAAATGTCCATTATGATCAGATGTATTTTGTTTTCTCTACTTTTCATTTATTCATCTAATACAATTGGCCAACAAAAAGTACCGGCAAAACCTCGAATTCTAATTAGTAGTGACATTGGTGGCACTGACCCCGATGATAATCAATCCTTCACTCACCTATTCATGTATAGTGAACTATTCAACATTGAAGGACTTGTTTCGTCACCCTCTTTTGGAGATGGAAACAAAGAAGAGATTTTGCATATGATAAATCTTTATGAAAAAGATCTGCCGAAACTAAAAAAACATCAAAAAGGATTACTTTCTCCAGATTATTTACGTTCTATCACAAAACAGGGACGCCACGGCGCTGCTCCGTATAGAGGCTACACAAAATCGACTGAAGGTTCTGACTGGATTATAAAATGTGCCAAAAAAGAAAGCACGCAGCCTTTATGGGTTTTGGTTTGGGGAGGACTAGAAGATTTAGCTCAAGCTTTACATGATGCTCCTGAAATTCAAAGCAAAATACGAGTAGTATGGATCGGCGGTCCAAACAAAAAATGGAGTGCGAACAGCTACGCATACATCGTTGAACATTTTCCAAACCTTTGGTTTATTGAAAACAACTCTTCTTATTATGGTTTCTTCTCTAACAGCAATGAACCTGATAGCGTAAAAACCACCGATTACTACGATAAATACATGAAGAATGCAGGCAATTTAGGCAGAGACTTTAAAAACTATTATGATGGAAATGTCAAAATGGGAGACACGCCTACACTTCTTTATATGATGGACGGAAATCCAAATGATCCAACACGTGAAAGCTGGGGTGGCAGTTTTGAAAAATTCAGTCAAAGCCCAAGAGTTGTTTTCAATGGAATAACAACCACAAAAGATACGGTGGCGTATTGTACCATTACAGAATTTCATTTGAAAGGCCCTATTAAAAATATCCCCGCTGATTCATCTTGCTTCTGGATGGAGACCACCCTTAAAGGCAAAGTCCAAAAATGGCCTGGGTACTATTTAGGAAATGGAGAATATGCCATTAAGTACGTGCCAAAGCAAGCGGAAATATTGCATTACAAATTTGTTTCAAACATGCCAGATTTCCCTACACAAGAAGGAGTGCTTGTTGTAGAAAATTTATGGCCGGGAAAAAAACATGATACTGACTATAAATTAGGCGACAACTGGTATACTGATAAAGCAGATCCAAACCTATATGACGGTAAAATACAAGGAGGAAAAACAATTTTAAAATGGAGAAATGACATACTAATGGATTGGGCAAAACGCTGGAGTTGGTTGTCAGATAAATAATCTATAAGTTTTCAAACATTCCATATTAAGTTAACAATTTCAAAAAAATCGCTTCATCTCTAGTAAACTCAAATAATTTATCAGACCTTTGCACACTTTTTTTCGTGAATACCACAAAAGGCTAAAGTTTTAGAAATGAAGAAGAAAATAGAAATATTAGCTCCAGCAAGAGATTTAATCGGCGGAATGGCAGCTATTAACAGCGGTGCCGATGCAGTATATATTGGTGCGCCACAATTTGGAGCACGTTCTAATGCCAACAACTCTATTGAAGATGTTGCCGCATTAGTAAAATATGCGCACTTATTTAATGCTCAGGTTTTTGTGGTAATGAATACCATTTTATACGACAACGAATTAGAAACGTGTCGTGCAATGATTTGGGAATTGTACGATATTGGCGTTGATGCCTTGATCATTCAAGATATGGCGATTATGGAAATGGACTTGCCTCCTATCGTACTTCACGCCAGCACACAAGCCAATAACCGTGACGCAGATAAAATCAAATTCTTGAAAGATGCCGGAATCAAACGTGTGGTTTTAGCACGTGAATTAAACCTGCATCAAATTAAAACCATCTACGATCATGCTGATGTTGAACTAGAATTCTTCGTAACTGGAGCATTATGTGTATCCTTCAGTGGAAACTGTTATATGAGTGTGGCAAATGGAGAACGTAGCGCGAACCGTGGTTCTTGTGCTCAAAACTGTCGTTTACCTTACAACTTAATCGACGGAAACGGAGATACTTTAATCAGAAACAGTCACTTGCTTTCGATTAAAGATTTAGATGTTTCAGATCAAATCCCTAATTTGATCGAAGCGGGAATCGTTTCTTTCAAAATCGAAGGACGTCTTAAAGATGTAGCTTACGTTAAAAACAACGTTTCTTATTTACGCCAAAAATTAGACAGCTTTTTAGAAGGAAGCGATAAATACACTAAAGCTTCTTCTGGAAAATGTACTTATACTTTCGATTCTACTTTAAGCAGAACTTTCAATCGTGGTTATACCGATTATTTCGTAAACGAAAGACACGCTAGTATTGGTTCTTGGGAAAGCCCAAAATCAAAAGGGCAATATATTGGTAAATTAATCCGTACAATCGGAGACGCTTACGAAATTGAAAACGGCGAATTGTTAAATAACGGTGACGGACTTTGTTTCATCAACGAAAACAACGAAGCCGACGGAATTTACGTAAACAAAGCCGAAAACGGAAAAGTGTATCCAAACGTTCTAAAAGAAATCAAAGACGGAACTTTCATTTACCGTAACAACGATACTGCTTTCATCAAAATTGTTGAAAGAGAAGACAGTGCGATCCGTAAAATTGGAACTACTTTATTGCTTACCGAAAACGAAAATGGTTTCGAATTAATCGCAACCGACGAAGATGGAAACGTAAGTACCGTAAAATTAGAGCACGCAAAAGAGCCGACTAAAACTGGCGAATCAATCGAAGAAAACATTAAAGTTCAATTGGCAAAAACAGGTTTCACACCTTACAGTGCTGATGAAATTAATGTAATGTTCTCTCAAAACTGGTTCCTTCCTATTTCTAAAATCAACGAAATGAGAAGAAATGTTTTCGAACAATTATCAGAAATTCGTCTAGCAAATTACAAACGTGAAGAACATCAATTGGTAAAAACGTCACATCCTTATCCAGAAACGAAACTGGATTTCATGTACAATGTTTCGAACAAAACTGCTCGTAAATTCTACGAACGCCACGGTGTTACCGAAATCGAAAAAGCATTCGAATTGCAATGGGATCCAGGAAAATCTCGTGTAATGACGACTAAATATTGTATCAAATACGAATTAAAAAAATGTCCGATTCACCAAAAAGACATTGTTGGTGTTAAGGTAAAAGAACCTTTGGTTTTAAAACAGGGCGAGTTAGAATACAAACTAAAATTCAACTGCAAACCCTGCGAAATGGAAATCTGGGAAAAAGATGCTGAATTTGAGATTGAAGAAGATCATTTTCATTAATTTTTTTTTAAACCGCAAAGGTTTTTTAACCGCAAAGGCACAAAGAATTACGCAAAGTTCGCAAAGATTTTTAAATTAATCTTTGCGAACTTTTTTTATGACATTTTTCCGCAGTCTTGTCATTTCGACGAAGGAGAAATCTCCGCAAGAAACTCTACAAAGATTGGCGCCATTCTGTATGGAGCTACTCGCGTAGATTTCTCCTTCGTCGAAATGACAAACGTTGTGGTTACTTATTGCAAAATCAAATTTAAAATCGAACAAAATCTGCCGAATCCGCCAAATCTGCGAAAGAATAATTTTCTTTATATTTACTCTAAAAAATTCGATGGAATCAAAAACTAATATTCAGAAACACGCAATCATTGCAGGACTTTTTGTGAGTTCATTTTTTCCATTTCTTATTTTTTCAAAAAGCTTTTTTATTGATTTATGCATTCAAATATGTGATTTTGGTATGTTTTGGAATCCAATATTTTGGGGAATTCTATTTCCATTATTTATTGTGTTTCTCTTTTGGAATACCGCGAAAAAAATCAGTTTTTCATTAAATCAAATCTCTTATTTTAAAGCCTGTTCTCAATTTTCTTTTGGAGTAAGTTCAAAAATAATTATAGCGCTTTTCATCATTTACATTATTGAGAAATTTGTTAATGGAATTTCAGCACCATTACATTCACAATTCTTAGATCAAATCATTTTCTCAATACTCACGATTTTATTTTTATCATTTATTTTAATGATTCTTGTCTTTTTCAGCAGTTTAATAATTGTTAAAATCAATCAAAACACACAATCTTAGAGTGAATTGCCTCCAGCTTTAGCTGGAGGTTAAATAATTATCCTCAACAAGGCTTTAGCCCAAAAAATAAGTTCGGCTAAAGCCTTGAACATTCCAACCTTCATTCCTCCAGCTAAAGCTGGAGGCAATTCATCTTAAAAAAATCTGCCGAATCTGCAAAATCTGCGAGAGAACCATTCACAAGCATACTTTTAACTTAAAAACAAAAACTTAGCGTTCTTCGCGTAAATCTTTGCGAACTTTGCGGTTAAAAGAAGCTTTTTCTTTACTTTTACTACTCAACAATACACTACTCCAAAATGAAAATACTACTCCTAGGTTCAGGCGAATTAGGCAAAGAATTTGTAATCGCTGCACAACGAATCGGACAAACTATAATCGCAGTTGACAGTTACGAAAATGCACCAGCAATGCAAGTTGCACATGGGTTTGAAGTCATTAATATGCTTGACGGCGAAGCACTTGACCGAATCGTAGCCAAACACAAACCAGACTTCATCGTTCCCGAAATAGAAGCCATTCGCACCGAACGTTTTTACGATTACGAAAAACAAGGCATTACTGTTGTTCCTTCTGCGAAAGCGGCCAACTTTACCATGAATCGTAAAGCAATCCGCGATTTAGCCGCAAAAGAACTCGGATTACGAACAGCAAAATACCAATACGCGACATCAGCAGAAGAACTTCAAAAAGCCGTTCAGGAAGTTGGAATTCCGTGTGTGGTAAAACCTTTAATGTCTTCTTCTGGAAAAGGACAATCAACAATTAAATCTGAAAGTGATATCGAAAAAGCTTGGCAATATGCTGTTGCAGGTTCGCGTGGCGACGTTATCGAAGTGATTGTAGAAGCTTTTGTAGATTTCCACTCAGAAATTACGCTTTTAACGATTACTCAAAATGGCAATCCAACATTATTCTGCTCGCCAATTGGCCACAGACAAGAAAGAGGCGATTATCAGGAAAGCTGGCAGCCTGCTTTAGTTTCAGAAAAAGATTTATACGAAGCGCAGGATATGGCCGAAAAAATTACCGAAGCACTTGGCGGTGCCGGACTTTTTGGTGTTGAATTTTTCCTGACTAATGAAGGCGTTTACTTTTCTGAACTTTCACCACGCCCACACGATACGGGAATGGTAACTTTGGCAGGAACACAAAATTTCAACGAGTTCGAACTGCACTTAAGAGCAATTTTAAGTCTTCCAATTTTCGAAATTACTTTAGAAAAAGCTGGAGCTAGCGCTGTAATTTTAGCTTCAGAAGATTCTACGAATCCAACTTTTACAGGAATCGAAAAAGTAGCCGCCTTACCAAAAACCGATTTCAGGATTTTCGGAAAACCAACTTCAAGACCTTACCGAAGAATGGGAGTCGTTTTAAGTCACGATACGCTTTCAACTCCAATTAACGAAGTAACGGAACGCGCTAAAGAAACCGCGAAATTAATAACTGTAAATTCTTAACCATGAAAAATATATTATTAGCGACATTCCTTTTTATCGGAATCGCTGTACAAGCACAAAGCAAAAAGAAATTTGATAAACCAACAGTCGTTGAAGCATCTTGCGGAGAATGCCAATTCGGAATGAAAGGCGAAAGCTGTGATTTAGCTGTTCGAATTGATGGAAAAAGCTATTTTGTTGACGGAACAAAAATTGACCAACATGGTGATGCTCACGCGAAAGATGGTTTTTGCAATGCGATCAGAAAAGCTTCTGTTACGGGAAAAATCGAAGGCAATCGTTTTAAAGCAACTTCATTTACTTTAATAGAAGACAAAAAATAATGGCATTAATTCTCGAAAATATTGCCAAACACGTTTCTCTGACTCCAGAAGAACAGGCGCTTTTTTTATCTAAATTAGAAACAAATACTTACAAAACAAAAACGCTTTTATTAAATGCTGGCGAAGTTTGCAAGCATTCGTATTTTGTAAATTCTGGCATTTTAAGAAGTTTCAATATCAACGATAATATTGTTGAACACGTTCTTTCTTTTGCCTGCGAGGGTTGGTGGATGAGCGACATGTACAGTTATTTTTCGCAAAAACCGGGACAACTTTTTATTGAAGTTTTGGAAGAAGCAGAAGTCGTTTCATTATCGAAAGAAAATCAGGAACAATTGTATCTTGAAATTCCGAAATTGGAACGTTTTTTCAGAATTTTAATTGAGAATTCTTTAGTTGCGAATCAGCAAAGATTAATGGACAACTTAAGTTTGCCTGCTGAAGAACGTTTTGAAAAATTCACTAAAAAATACGGAACATTGGTTCATAAAGTTCCTCAAAAACAAATCGCATCTTTCATTGGTGTAACACCTGAATTTTTCAGCAAAATGAAAGCTCGCCTTTTGAAGAAATAAAGTTTTCCGCGACGAATTCACGAATTATTTTTGACAATCTTTGAAAGCAAAAATTCGTGAATTCGTGGCGGAAAAAAATTAAAATTGCTCAACCTCTGTAGAATGCTTCATTGCCGTTATTGATGATCTCCCTATCATAACCGTGTTTTGAACGGCATCAAAATAAGAAGTTCCCACAAAAGCTTGGTGTTTTACAGCTCTAAATCCGTTTTTTTGGAGAGTGAATTCCCTTTCCTGCAATTCAGAATAACCTGCCATTCCGCGTTCTTTATAGGCTTTTGACAATTCGAACATACTTGTATTCAAAGCGTGGAATCCTGCCAAAGTGATGAATTGGAAACTATATCCCATTGCAGCTAAATCTTCTCTAAAGGTTTCCATTTCGGCAACTGATAATTTTGCAGCCCAATTGAAAGAAGGTGAACAATTGTACGCCAACATTTTATCAGGGAATTCTTTTTTCATTGCTTTTGCAAATTTTCTCGCGTAATCTAAATCGGGATTGCTGGTTTCCATCCAAATCAAATCGGCATAGGGAGCGTAACTCAAACCTCTTGCAATTCCCTGATCGATTCCGTTGTTTACATAGAAGAAACCTTCAGCAGTTTTTTCTCCTGTTAAGAATTTACGATCTCTTGGATCTGCATCGCTTGTCAGTAAATTAGCTGCATCAGCATCTGTTCGCGCAACAATTAAAGTTGGAACTCCCATAACATCTGAAGCCAGACGAGCCGCAATTAATTTGTTAATTGCTTCCTGTGTTGGAACCAAAACTTTTCCTCCTAAGTGTCCGCATTTTTTAGCAGAACTTAATTGATCTTCAAAATGAACGCCAGAAGCTCCAGCCTCAATCATTGATTTCATTAATTCGAAAGCATTTAAATTTCCTCCAAAACCTGCTTCGGCGTCAGCCACAATTGGCACTAAATAATCTTTTCTATCTTCAATTTTATTTACAGTCTGAATCTGATCGGCACGCAATAAAGCATTGTTGATCTTTTTTACCACCATCGGAACACTGTTTACAGGATACAGCGATTGATCTGGATACATTTCGCCCGCCAAATTTGCATCAGCAGCAACCTGCCATCCGCTCAAATAAATCGCTTCTAAACCGGCATCAACTTCCTGAATCGCCTGATTTCCTGTTAAAGCTCCCAAACCCGCTACATAATCCTGACTTTTTAACTTTCTCCATAATTTCTCTGCACCCATTTTTGCAATAGAATGCTCAATTTTATACGATCCCTGAAGCGTCACTACTTCACTCGCAGTGTAAGGACGCTCCACTCCTTTCCATCTCGGGTTCGTAATCCAATCGTTAATCAATTCCTGAATTCTGTCTTCTGTTGTTTTCATAAATAGTATAGTTAAGTGGTTTGTTAGTAAGTTTACAGTCGCTCCCGATAGCTATCGGGATCAGTGTTCAGTTTTTTACTGAAACTTGAAATACTGCGCGAGTTAAATTTTAACACATAGAATCATTCCCGATAGCTATCGGGATTGCGATTAAAGGCGTTTCACTAGTTTCAATGCACATAGCTATGTGTGAAAACTTGTTTTTCTTTTACCTTTTTTATTAAAACTAAAACCTATGTTTCTATGTGTTTAAAAATTGATTTATAGATATTTGTAACACGGAATCGTTAAGAAATCAACGAAATCTGCATTTACAACTAATCTTTCCAATACCTTTTCTGCTAATGGAAATTGCTGTTCTTCGTGTTTTTCTTCGCCTAATTCTGTTTTGATCTTTTGGAATTCATCCAAAGCCAATTCGTGATAATAAACCAAATCTAATTTTCTGCCGTTATCCAAAATCACTTTATTCTGAAGCCATTGCCACAACTGCGATCTTGAAATTTCGGCAGTGGCAGCATCTTCCATTAAATTATGCAAAGCGGCAGCACCTTGTCCGTTCAGCCATGAAGCCAGATATAAAACCGCAACATTGATGTTTTTTCGAACACCATTTTCTGTAATCAAGCCAATTGGTGGTTCAATTAAATCTTCTTCTGTTATTTTGCGGTTTTCTCTTTTAATATGAATCTGATTTGGGCTTGGCATTCCTTCGTCAAAAACAGCTTTTGCGAGCGGAACCAAATCTGGATGCGCTACCCAGGTTCCGTCGTGACCGTTTCGAACTTCGCGTTCTTTATCGGTTTTTACTTTTGCGAAAGCAATTGCATTGGCTTCATCATTATTCCGAATCGGAATTTGTGCTGCCATTCCGCCAATTGCATGGATTCCTCTTTTATGACATCTCTGAATTACGAGATTTGAATACGCATTCATAAAAGGCGAAGTCATATTTACCTGATCGCGATCTGGAACAATGAATTTTGGATTTTTTCTAAACTTTTTAATGTATGAGAAAATATAATCCCAGCGCCCGCAGTTCAAGCCCACAATATGTTCTTTCAATTCATAAATGATTTCATCCAATTGAAAACTTGCCGTAATTGTTTCAATTAAAACCGTCACTTTTATCGTTCCTCTTTTCAGTTTCAAATAATCTTCGGTAAAATCAATTACGCTGTTCCACCATCTTGCTTCCAGATAATGTTCCAATTTCGGAATGTAGAAATAAGGTCCAGAGTTATTTTCTAAAAGTCTTTTGTGATTATGAAAAACATACAAACCAAAATCTACCAGCGATCCTGAAACTTCATTTCCTTCAATCAAAACATGTTTTTCAGGAAGATGCAAACCTCTAGGGCGAACAATTAATGTTGCAATTTTTTGATTTAAGTGATATGATTTCTGTTTTACCAAATCGGTATATGTAATGGTTTTGTTCACCGCATCAATTAAATTCACTTGTCCATCCATTAGGTTTTTCCAAGTTGGTGAAGTACTGTCTTCAAAATCAGCCATGAACGTTTTCGCACCCGAATTCAAAGCATTGATAATCATTTTGCGATCAACTGGTCCAGTAATTTCTACCCTTCTGTCTAATAAATCTTTCGGAATTTCTCCAGCCGTCCAATTACCTTCTCTGACGCTTTTTGTTTCTGGAGTAAAAACCGGCATGACGCCCTGATCAAAAGCAACTTGTTTTTGATCTCTTTGCAAAAGCAGTAATTTTCTTTGCGATTCGAATTTTTTGTGCAATTCGGTAATAAACGCAGTCGCTTCTTCGGTCCAGATTTTTGGATAAGCAAGCTTTTTGTCGGCTAGGAATTCTATAGCCATTTCAGTAATCTCTAATTGGTTTTTCATAGCTGCAGATTTTAATTTTTATTGGACTAAAAAGTTTTTCTTCTTAATCCTTTTTCATTTTATCAAAACCAATAAATCATAACTAACTCATAATTAATTCGTTTCGACAGTACAATGTTATAAAAAAGTTTTTTACAAAACAAGCGAACGTTCGCTAAATTTAAAAAATATTTATTTTGCGATTGTTTTTAGAATTTCTATATTTGACATTATGGATATCGAAAAAGACTATATAAAGCTGATTTTTGGGCTAAAGTTGAAGCAAGTTCGCACGCAAAAGAACTTGTCACTTTTTGGTTTGGCCAAACTGACGAATCTTTCAAAATCGTATTTAAACGAGATTGAAAAGGGAAAAAAATATCCCAAAACAGATAAAATTTTGCTTTTATGCGAACATTTGGACGTGACTTACGACCAAATGGTGTCTTTAAAACTCGATAACAATCTCGCTCCGATTGGCGAAATCTTAAAATCTGGAATTTTAAAAGAGATTCCGCTAGAGCTTTTCGGAATTCAGGAAGCTGATTTAATTGATATTATTGCGAATGCTCCGGCAAAAGTCAATGCATTTATTAGTACGATTATTGAAATTGCACAGCATTATAATTTAAGCCGAGAAAGTTTTTTTCTTGCTGCTTTACGATCGTATCAGGAAGCGCACAGCAATTATTTTGAAGATTTAGAAGAAAAAGTAATCGCTTTTTCGAAGTCCTTTCAGATTAATTTAGATTCGAAAATCAGCATTGAAGAACTGGAAGCGATTTTAAAAGAAGAATACGAATACAACATAAAAGAAATTGCTTTTACCGATCAGGAAGCTTTAGACGATTTACGTTCGATCTATGTTCCGAAAAGCAGAACTTTATTGCTTTCAACCGAATTAGACGATCCTCAAAAAGCTTTTATTTTAGCCAAAGAAATCGCTTATAATTATTTGAAAATTTCAGATCGTCTGCTGACTTTCAGCTGGATTAAGTTTGAAAATTTTGATCAGGTTTTGAATAATTTTTATGCTTCTTATTTTGCTGGCGCTTTACTTTTGCCAAGAAAATTGGTTGTCAATAAAATCAATGCTTTTTTAGAAAACGAAAATCCGAAACCGGAAGAATTTGTCGCTTTAATTGAAAGTTTTGAAGTTTCGCCAGAATCTTTTTATCAGCGATTGACCAATTTATTACCAAAAGATTTTCAATTGAAAAACTTATTTTTCTTGAGATTATCACATCGTCCTGGATCGGATTTTTATCAAATTAATAAAGAATTACATATTACGCATCAGCAGGAACCGCACGCCAACGAAACGAATGAACATTATTGCAGAAGATGGGTTTCGGTAAAAACCATTGACGAAGCCATCAGACAAAATAAACCTCATTTTTTTGATGCTCAGATTTCGAGTTACGCCAATAGTGGCAACGAATATTTGGTTTTTTCATCGGCTACAAAGGATCCTTTTGCTGAAAATTACATCAGAAGCATTTCTGTTGGAATTCTAATAAATCCGGCAATGAAAAAGAAATTTAAATTCATTGACGGAAAACCTTTGGTAAAACGAATTGTAGGTGTAACTTGCGAAACCTGCGCCGTACAAGATTGTTTAGAAAGAAGCGCTCCGCCGATTGTTTTGGAGAAAAAGAAACGCCACGAAAATACAGATGCCGTTGTACAGCAGTTTATGAATCAATACAGTTAGAATATTATGCATTATTTATCTTTACTTATAGTTCTGCTTTCTTTCAATTTCAAT
This sequence comes from Flavobacterium mesophilum, assembly GCF_039581405.1. NCBI lineage: Bacteria > Pseudomonadati > Bacteroidota > Flavobacteriia > Flavobacteriales > Flavobacteriaceae > Flavobacterium > Flavobacterium mesophilum. Next base: position 334,361 of record NZ_JBCPXZ010000005.1, read on the forward strand.
CAGAAAACAGACAAACTTAATGGCCGTTACAATTATTTAATAGAAGACGAAAATCAATATATCCAAAAAGATAAAATCACTTTTAAGGATAGTATTTTTGTTTTTGACAACAAATATGTCCCTAAAGGAAAGGTTTCTTATGGAAAAAATTCAATACTATTAGAGAATTTCATAAATATGGATTTAGTTATAACTATTCCGATAGATCAAATTCAAAAGGATACTATTGAGTTTTATATGCATGATAGGAATGATGCTAATTACTTAGATGTAACAACTGGAAAAGGGAAATTGATTAGAATAAAATAGTTTATTTTTTAAAATCACAATAAGTATTTACCACAATAATTTTAAATGAAAACCAATCTATTAATTTTATTTCTTCTAATAACATCTCTAAGTTGTTTCAGCCAAAATTCATTTAGTAAAGAAAGAAGCAAAAACTCTAAACCAACTGCTAACATTGAAGAATTAGAAATGGAAGTCAATAATGGCGGATTTAATCAATACTTTTTTAATTGCGGACAAAATTGTTTTGAAACATTAAAAGCATTAAAAAGAAATGGCAAAACTAAAACCGCAAAAATTCTTGAAGATGCAATTTCTTTAATCAATCCTAAAAAAGTACCAAATAATACTTTAATTGGAAAATTAAGAGATCAAGAAGTTGAAGAACTTGATAGTGAAAAAATAAATGCAAGTCTTTATCTATTAGATCTTGAATTTTACAAATATCCCGACGGTAAACTAACCAATGATTAGAATACTAGAAACTCCTATAGTAATACTACCAATCTTTACAGAGCTACTTGCGGAGATCTCTCCTTCGTCGAGATGACAAAAATTGGCGATTTTGCATGCGTAGAATGGATTAAAATCCATCCCTACAATATCTTTTGTTCCTCTGGAACGTTTAAAACAACCTTTAAACCTTTGCCACTCTGTTTCTTTGCATCTAAAAAGAAAACCTTAGAATCTTAGCATCTCAGAACCTCACAATCTTTCTTAATCTAGGTTAAGTGCTTTTCCTTTACCATGACCGTATCTTTGTACTATAAAAATAACAAAAGGACAAAATCATGGAAAATATAGTATTGCACAAAGCAGACACAAGAGGAAACGCAAATCACGGATGGTTAAACGCTTATCATAGCTTTAGTTTTGCAAGCTGGTACAATCCAGATAGAATTCAGTTTGGGGCGCTTCGTGTTTTGAACGATGATACGATTGCTGCCGGAATGGGATTTGGAACTCACCCTCATGATAATATGGAAATTATTACGATTCCGTTAGAAGGTGATTTGGCTCATAAAGATAGCATGGGAAATACTGAAATCATTAAAAATGGTGATATTCAGGTAATGAGCGCAGGAACTGGAATTCAACATAGTGAGTTTAATCCGAATGCAGATCAACAGACTAAATTATTGCAGATTTGGTTGTTTCCAAATAAAAGAAATGTTACGCCACGTTATCAGCAAATTACTCTGGATGTTGCTGACAGACATAACAAATTATCTCAGGTTTTATCTCCAAATGCAGATGATGAAGGTGTTTGGATTCACCAAGACGCTTGGTTTAATATGGGTAACTTCGATTCTGGAGTTACAACTGAATATAAAATCAAAAAAGAAGGAAACGGAGTTTACGCTTTCGTTTTAAAAGGAAATGTAACCATCAACGGTCAAGAATTAAACTCTCGTGACGCGGTTGGAATTTCAGGAACTGATACTTTAAACATTAAAGCGAATACAGATTCTGAATTTTTATTAATGGACATTCCGATGAATTATTAATTTACAAACTACAGTTAATACTTTTTTTCGATAAACGATAATCAATCTGAATTTCAGATTGTTATCGTTTATTTTTTTGCTCTATTTTTCAGAAAACCAAAAAAGAAAGACTAACTTTATAAATAAGAAAATTGGTCTGAATGTAAAATCAAGCTAATCATTAAAATTTGAAAATCATGAACCCTGACAACTTAACTAAAGAATATACAAACGGAGAAGTAACGATTGTCTGGCAATCTGGAAAATGCATTCATTCGACAAATTGCGTTAGAAACAATCCTGATGTTTTCCGCCCGAAAGAAAAACCATGGATTACCCCCGAAAAATCTACAACTGAGAAAATAATTTCGACTGTAAATAAATGTCCGTCTGGAGCGCTGACATTTTATATGAATAATGCTAAATAACTCTTCGACTTCGCTCAGAGAAACAAACAATTATACAAATGTGATAATCAAAAAATTATCACATTTTTTATTTCTTAATCTAGGTTAAGTGCTTCAGGACAACTGTCAACGTAACTTTGTCCTATCAAAATGAAACAAATTAATTATTTAAAAAAATAAAATTATGGCAACTACAAAATGGTCAATTGACCCAACTCACTCAGAAATTGGTTTTAAAGTTAAACACATGATGTTTACTAATGTTTCAGGAAAATTTGGAACTTATGATGCTTCTGCAATCACAGAAGGAGAAAGCTTTGACAATGCAGATTTTAGTTTTTCTGCGGATATCGCTTCAATCGACACTGCAAATGCAGATCGTGATGGACACTTGAGAAGCGGCGATTTCTTTGATGCTGAGAATCATCCAAAATTAACTTTCAAATCTTCTGCTTTCAAAAAAATTAATGATGGCGAATTTGAATTAACTGGAGATCTAGACATCAAAGGTGTTTCAAAAACAGTAAAATTCCCAGTTGAATTTAGCGGAATCATGACTGATCCTTGGGGAAATACTAAAGTTGGTTTAAGCATAGAAGGAAAAATCAATCGTAAAGATTGGGGATTAAACTGGAACTCAGCTCTTGAAACTGGTGGAGTTTTAGTTGGCGAAGAAGTAAAATTGAACATTGAGTTACAATTCGTAAAACAAGCTTAATCTTTTGGTTTTAGATTAGATTTAATTGGTTGGTTAAAAGCTCTGCGTTTACTCGCAGGGCTTTTTTTATTAGCCACGAATTCACGAATTATTTTTTTATAACCTTTGCGTATAAAAAATTCGTGAATTCGTGGCCATAAAACTCAACGCACTGTATTTCTAAATTCTGTCGGCGACATTCCAGTTTGTTTTTTGAAGAATCGAGAGAAATAGGAGTAATCTTCGTAGCCGACTTTAAAAGCGACTTCATTGACGGCTAGTTGTTTGTCGATCAGCATTCTTTTAATTTCTAAAACAACACGATCTGTGATTACTTCTGTTGCTGTTTTTTGGAGAATTTCATTGCAGATTCTGTTTAAATGTTTCAGCGTGATATTTAATTTTTCCGCATAAAAGGAAGGCAGTTTTTCGGTTCTGAAATATTCTTCTAAAAGCGATTCGAATGTATTGATTTTGATATTGTACGAATGCGTTTGATGCGAATACGTTTCACTGTATTTTCTAGTAACTTCAATGTGAATGCAATCAAGCAAGTTCAACAATTTATCTAATTGATATTTGTTGTTTTGACTATTTTCTTGAATCAATAAATTGAAATATGGAAGGATTTTCGGAATTTCATTTTCTTCAAAAACCATTTCTGGTCGGTTATGAATCGAATGATAAAAATTATAATCGTTGATTTTTTTTTGTCCGAAGTACAAATTGTACAATTCCTGAGAAAAGATAATCACAAAACCTTCGATATCTTCAGATAAATTCCAATGATGCATTTGTCCAGGTTGCAGCACAAAAAGGCTTCCTCTTTTAATTTCAAACTGGTCAAAATCGACTTCATGCAATCCCGAACCTTTCGTAAAAAAGACCATTAAATAGGAATCATGCCGATGTGGTTCTTCGACAAAACTGTGACTTTTTAAATGCTCTGCAAAAGTATTTACGTAAAAATCGCGGTGAATATCGTTACAACTAAAATTCTGAACACTATAAATGGGATATTTTTTCATTTGAAATGAGAGTTATTGCACGCGGATGACACGGGTTTATACAGATTTGCACTGATTTTTTTATATTATCCGTGGAAATCCGCTTAACCCGCGTCATCCGCGTGCCATTTATATCGAGTTTCACATACAAGCAAAAAAACAAACAAAATGTCTTTATTGTGCTATAATAAGCGAAGATATAAAAAAGACTTTTATAAACCTCTGAATTACCTTTGTATAAACAAAAAACAATAAAGTCATGTCAAGCGCATTAACTCATATTTTAAGCAACGAATGTCCTATTTGTCATAAAGGAAAAGTTTTTACAGACAAAAATATTTTCTTCAATTTTGGTTTACCAAAAATGAATGAATATTGCAGTCACTGCCATTATAAATTCCAAAAAGAACCTGGCTACTTCTTTGGAGCAATGTATGTAAACTATGGATTAACAGTGGCTCAGGGAATTGCGACATATTGTATTGCACAGTTTTTCTTCGAGAAAAATTTCGATTTGAGAATCATTCCCATTATCGCTGTGGTGATTACTTTGCTTACTTCTTTCAATCTCCGCTTTTCAAGATTAGCATGGATTTACATGTTTAAGGATTATACGAAATAAAAAAGTATTATTTTTGCCTTTCAATTGAAGCTAATTTTCAATTTCAAAAAAAATAAAAAACAAGTTAGACAAATGAAAGCATTCGTATTTCCGGGTCAAGGTGCACAATTCACAGGAATGGGTAAAGACCTTTATGAAAATTCGGCTTTAGCCAAAGAATTATTCGAAAAAGCTAATGAAATATTAGGTTTCAGAATTACAGATATCATGTTTGAAGGCACTGCCGAAGAACTAAAAGAAACTAAAGTAACGCAACCAGCTGTATTTTTACACTCTGTTATTTTAGCTAAAACTTTAGAAGATTTCAAACCGGAAATGGTTGCAGGACACTCTTTAGGAGAATTCTCTGCTTTAGTTGCAAACGGAACTTTATCTTTTGAAGATGGTCTTAAATTGGTTTCTCAACGTGCTTTGGCTATGCAAAAAGCTTGCGAAATCACTCCGTCTACAATGGCTGCGGTTTTAGGTTTAGCTGACAATGTTGTTGAAGAAGTTTGTGCTTCTATCGACGGTGTTGTGGTTGCTGCAAACTACAACTGCCCAGGTCAATTGGTAATTTCTGGAGAAACTACTGCTGTTGAAAAAGCTTGTGAGGCAATGAAAGCTGCTGGAGCAAAACGTGCTTTAATTTTACCTGTTGGAGGTGCTTTTCACTCGCCAATGATGGAGCCAGCAAGAGAAGAATTGGCCGCTGCAATTGAAACGACTACATTCTCTACTCCTATTTGTCCCGTGTATCAAAACGTTACTGCAAATGCAGTTTCTGATGCAAACGAAATTAAAAAGAACTTAATCATTCAATTAACTGCTCCTGTAAAATGGACTCAGTCTGTTCAGCAAATGATCGCTGACGGCGCAACTTTGTTTACTGAAGTTGGTCCTGGAAAAGTTTTAACTGGATTGATCAATAAAATTGATAAAGAAGCTGCTACTGCTAATGCTTAATTAGTTTTCAGTCGTAGTTTTCAGTTACTGACTCGATAAATAAAAAATCCTCATAGACTTTGAACAGTTTATGAGGATTTTGTTTTATAGATATCCAACTTCAGTAGAGTTGTTGTTTACAATCGCTGTTATCAAATAATTTTTTTCTCTTTTTTCGAAAAAGATATACCAAGTTGTTCTATTACTAGCTTTATAAAAAATATAATTCGCTCCTAAATATTTAATTGAATTAGGTGTTTGATTATGCTTTGTCTTCTTTATTCTATCTGGAATTGCATTATACATTACTAAAACATAATTTTCTGCAGATTCAAGAAATCCAAAATATTCTTTTTTATATAATTTAATTACTAAATCATCTAGAAAACCCAACACTTTTGGCGTAAAAACAACTTCTATTTCCCCCACCATTCTCGGATTCTTCTAATTGATTCCGCTTTTGCTTCTTCAAGAGTTAATCCCTTAGCAAACTCAGCATCAAAATCAAAGGTCTCGCGATCTATACCTTGCCTTTTCGGTTTTTGGATTTCGTATTCCGTTGCAGGTTCTTCAACCTTATTATCTTTTTTATTTTCTTTGTCCGAGTCCATAATTCCTACTTTTTATTCTTACAAATTTACAAAAATAATTAAATCAAAAATGATTATTTTATCTAAGCTTTATTTTCCCTCTTTTTGTAATTCACAATAAAAACACCAAGAATAATCAGTGCCGTAGCAATTAAAAAGTCAATTGTAATGACTTCGTCTAAAAGCAACCAGCCTAGGAAAACTGCAATTATCGTATTTATATAAGCCAGAATAGAAACTTGAACCGCTGTAACATGTTTCAAGGCGTAACTGTAACAGAAAAAAGCAATCACAGATCCAAAAATCGATAAATACAAAGCCGCTAAAATGCTTCTAGAAGTCCACGAACTGAAATCTGGATTTGGCGAAAAAATTGATGCCAAAACCAACTGAATACAAGACGCAGATGTAAATTGATAAAACAAATTAAGCACAATATTATTTGATTTATTGGCATGCGTTTTAGTATAAATTGTTCCAATGGCCCAAGCTAAAATTGCAAATCCCATAAACATCATTCCGGCTCTATAGTCAGCATCTAAAAATGACCCTAATCCGTCCTTGAAGATAAAAACGACTCCAGAAAATCCAATCAAGACTCCAACAAATCCCTTAAAGCTCATTTTCTGCAATCCAACCAAAATGCTTCCAAGAAAAATTAATATTGGAGACAAGGCACTTATTACAGACGCAAGTCCACTTGGCACAGTTTTCTCTGCAATCGTCGTAAAGCCATTCGCAATTACAATCATCAATACCGACGGAATAAGCTGTTGTTTATAATTCCCCCAACCAATCCATTTTAATTCTTTTTTAAACAACAAAATGGTCATCATAATCAAACCCGCCAAACCTTGACGAATTGAAGTTACATACCATGGCGGAATCGTTTCCACTGCAACACGAATTCCTAAAAACGTTGTTCCCCAAACAATTCCAACTGCCGCTAAAGCAAAAATCAATTTATAATCTAAAGTTTGTTTCATGATAATTTATCAGCTAAAAAAAATCCCAAACTATATTGCTATAATTTGGGATCTTAAAATTTTATAATTTTAAAGTAACGAATTATTTACTCCTCACTTTTTGTTCCCATTTCCATGCACTTGCCATTGCTTCATCAAGACTTAATTCAGCCTTCCACCCTAAGACATTATTTGCCTTATCTGTATTTGCGTAAGCCTCAGTAATATCACCTTCACGACGAGGCATCATCTTGTATGGCAATTTTTTATCGCTTACCTTTTCAAAACTGTGAATGACTTCTAAAACAGAACTTCCTTTTCCAGTTCCTAAATTGAAAGTTTCGACTTTTGCTAAATTTTTCTTATTTAACAAACGTTGCAAAGCAATTACGTGCGCTTTTGCCAAATCGACAACATGAATATAATCACGAACTGCAGTTCCGTCTGGCGTTGGATAATCATTTCCAAAAACAGATAATTCTTGGCGTAAACCAACTCCTGTTTGTGTAATAAAAGGCACTAGATTTTGCGGAACTCCTAAAGGTAATTCTCCAATTTCTACAGATTTGTGTGCTCCAACCGGATTAAAATAACGCAACAAAATAGCGCTGATATTAGTCACTTTAGCCGTATCTGTAATAATTTCTTCTCCAATTTGCTTTGTGTTTCCATAAGGAGACATTGCCGCTTGAACAGGAGCATCTTCTGTAATTGGCATTTTTTCGGCTTGACCGTAAACCGTGCAAGAAGAGCTAAAAATAAAACTAGCTTCTGGTTTTTGCTGCAATTCTTGCAAAAGATAAACTAAACTGCTGATATTGTTTTCATAGTACAATAAAGGCTGTTCAACACTTTCTCCAACAGCTTTTGAAGCAGCAAAATGAATTACTCCCGTAACATCATTATGTTTTTTAAAGAAATCACGAACTGACGCTTTTTCTCTTAAATCTAATTTTTCAAACAAAGGCGTTTTGCCTGTAATGGCTGTAATTCCTTTTAAAACATCTTCTGAAGAATTTGAAAGATTATCAATAATCACAACTTCGAAGCCTTCATTTTGCAATTCGACTACAGTGTGAGAACCTATAAATCCTAAACCTCCTGTTACTAATACTTTCATTATTTGGTTGTTTTGTTGTTGTTTTTTGGCTTGTATTATTATTTCAAAAATTCAATTACGCTGTCCGTAATAAATTTAATTTGCTCATCATCAAGTTCCGTATGCATTGGCAAAGCAATAACTTCTTGAACTAATTGATTCGTTACTGGAAATTGCTCCTCTTTATAACGCGGATCTAAATATGCTTTTTGAGAGTGAAGCGGAATCGGGTAATAAATTGCACAAGGAATTCCTTTATCCAATAAATGTTGCATTAAAGCATTTCGGTCTGCATCAATAACTCTCAAAACATATTGATGAAAAACGTGATCATTTTCATTAGCGTCAAAATCTGGCGTAATAATGTGTTTATTTCCAGCGAAAGCCGCGTTGTATTTTGTTGCCGCTAAACGACGTGCTTTGTTGTATTCATCCAGCAAAGGTAGTTTTGCATTCAAAACACCAGCCTGAATACTATCTAAACGAGAATTTACTCCCACTACGTCATGGTGATAACGCTCATACATTCCGTGATTTACAATTCCGCGGATTATGTGCGCCAATTTATCGTCATTAGTAAAAATTGCTCCACCATCTCCATAACATCCTAAATTTTTAGATGGAAAGAAAGAAGTCGCCGCAACATGACCGATAGTTCCAACTTTAGTTTTTGCTCCCGATTTAGAAATATAATCAGCACCAATTGCCTGTGCATTATCTTCAATTACATACAAATTATGTTCGGCCGCAATTTCCATAATCGCATCCATATTGGCAGCGCGACCGAATAAATGTACTGGAACAATTGCTTTTGTTTTTGGCGTAATTGCTTTTTTAACAGCATCGATGTCGATGTTCATATTTACCATATCAACATCAACCAATACCGGAGTTAATTGCAATAAAGCAATAACCTCAACAGTGGCTGCAAAAGTAAAATCAGCAGTGATTACCTCATCTCCTGGCTGAAGACCAAGTCCCATCATAGCAATTTGCAAAGCATCTGTTCCATTTGCACACGGAATAACATGTTTTGCTCCTAAATAATCCTCAAGATTTTTTTGAAACTGGTGAACTAAAGGTCCGTTGATATAAGTATTTGTATCTAAAACTTCTTGAATTGAAGCATCTACAGTAGATTTTATTTTTTCGTATTGACTTTTTAAGTCAACCATTTGTATTTTTTTCATTTTGAATAACATTTAAAATAAAGACCTGTTTTTTAACAGAATCTCTAAAAGGAGGAACAAAAATAGTTATTAATAGCTTCACACCAATGAAAATAGTCGAAAGAAATGTAATTTAGCTGCAAAAATTATCAGATGCTTTTTTTATACAATTTCGCCATGCACTTAGCAGGATTTTTCTTAAGAATCGTTGCGCTATTTAGTCCGAAAATTAAGCTTTTTGTCGAAGGCCGAAAAGACGTTTTCTCTATTTTAAAAGAAAAAATCAAACCCGAAGACAAAACCATTTGGTTTCATTCGGCTTCTTTAGGCGAATACGAGCAAGGGCTTCCAGTAATTGAAAAAATCAAAGAAAAATATCCTTCACATAAAATTATTGTAACCTTTTTTTCTCCGTCTGGATACGAAGTGCGTAAAAATAACACAGTTGCAGATGCTACTGTTTACCTTCCTTTAGACACAAAAAGCAATGCAAAAAAGTTTCTAAAATTAGCACATCCAGAAATCGCATTTTTTATCAAATACGAATTTTGGCTAAACTATTTAAAAGAATTAGAAAAAAGCAAAACACCTACTTATCTAATTTCCGGTATTTTTAGAGACAATCAAATGTTCTTTAAATGGTATGGCGGCTTCTACAGAAAAGCACTGAAAGCATTTACTTATTTCTTTCTTCAAAATGAAAAATCCAAAGAAAAAATTGAAGCTATCGGATTTCAAAATGTTATTGTTTCTGGCGATACGCGTTTTGACCGTGTAGCAGCAATTTTAGAAAGAGACAATCACGTTGATTTTATTGAGAAATTCAAAAACAACACCCCGACAATAGTCATAGGGAGTTCGTGGCCAAAAGATGAAACTTTACTTGCAGCATATATCAACCAAGCTTCTGAGAATGTAAAATTCATCATTGCGCCTCACAACATCAAAGAAGATCAAATTTCGAGTTTAAAAACCCAAATCACAAAATCGACCGTTTTATTTTCAGAAAAAGATCAAGCTGGTGATTTATCAAATTACAATGTTTTTATCGTTGATACAATTGGATTATTGACCAAAATATATAGCTACGCAACGATTGCTTATGTTGGAGGTGGTTTTGGAAACCCAGGAATCCATAATACCTTAGAGCCAGCTACGTTCGGAATCCCAATTTTAATTGGACCGAATTATTCGAATTTCGCTGAAGCCGTTTCATTAGTACAATTAGGAGGTTGCATTTCTATTTCGAACAATGACGAATTAAAGCAGGTTTTCGACCGATTGCTTACAGACAAAGACTATTTTGAAGAAAAAAGCCAAATATGCAAATCTTTTATTCGTGATAATGAAGGAGCCACAAATTGCATTATGCAAATCGTTTCAGAAACAGTCTAAAAGACCACAAACCTGTTTGGAGGTCATTGCAATCCAAAAACCGTCTTAAAAGAGCTAATTTCGAACTTATCAGCCCGAAGAATATCTCACAAAAAACAAAACAAACCGCAAGCAAACGATTAAGTACCCCTTATTTTTTTGCTGATTATGCAACAAAAAATAATTTCCTCGAAAAATACAATAATATAATAATTTTTTCGTATTTTGGCATGTTTTTTGATAACTAAGATAATCGTGAGCAACGAAAATATTTTAAAAAAAAAGTGAAAAAATATTTTACATATTAAAAAATTTATATCTTTGCCACGAATTAATAATTAACCTTTTATAATAAAGTAAGATGAAAAAAGTATTTTTAAGTTTAGCTGTTGTTGCTGTATTAACTGTTGTATCTTGTAAAAAAGCTGACGCTGCTGCTGAAGCTCCTGCTGTAGACTCTGCTGCTGTTGCTGTTGATTCAGCTGCTGCTGTTGTTGATTCTGCTGCTGCAACTGTTGATTCTGCTGCTGCTAAAGTTGATTCTGCTGCTGCTAAAGTAGAAGAAGTAAAAAAATAATTAGAACCTAAGTTCTAAAAATTTTAAAACCATCATAGCGATGGTTTTTTTTTATGCCGATTTTCAAAATCGGCATAACACATAAAAAAAAGTGTCCGCGAAAGCAGACACTTTTTTTTCATATTATACACAAGCATTACTACACCTCTTCTTCTTCCTCAACCGCCTCGTCTTCAAAAATCGCTTCATTTGAAGAAAAATCCAAAATTTCGGCCCTTGACGCATACGTTACAATTTCCTTTATTCCTTTCTGCAAAAGCAATTCCGTACTGTATTTACGGCTTGTCGCAAAATGAACCTCACCCAACATCAATTTAAAGAAATACTTCCCACCAGAACCTTTGAACTTCAAAAACTTCGCAAGATCAATTGACGTTTTGAATTTTTCAATATCCTCTTCGCACTCAAATCGCAACTCATAACTCAAACTCGTAAAAATCACTTTCCCTTTTCGCGAGGTAAACGTAAATTTATACTCATCATTAAATCGTCTGCTAATTACAAAAGCACCCATTTACAAATTTTAGATTTTAGATTGTTGATTTCAGATTTACTGAATCTTAAGATTCTTTGATTTTTCAATAAATCTACTTCGTAAATTTATCAAACGCAAGTTTTACGAAATAAAAAAAGCCTCTTCAAAAGAAGAGGCTTTAGTACTCAGAGCGGGACTTGAACCCGCACGAACATTGCTGTTCACTGGATTTTAAGTTTTACCAACTCATTTTTTAGTACTTTTGAAAAACATAACTACTTGTTTTTCAACCCCCTATATTTTTGTGTTTTTCCAAAAAAAACCACCTACAGGCTCGTTTGTAGGCTGGGAAAATTACCTTTTAATTGCTCAAAGCTTCTGCTAAATACCTCACTAAATTCCAGTCATAAGAGAAAACTGAACCGGAATTTTCACACTTATTCGATTCCGCTCTTTTGGCAAAATCATTTTGTGCCTGAGTCCAAATATAGCTAGCCGCTTCCTTATTTGGAATCGCATAATAATTACTATAATTAGTATCCGGCCTCTTTTCCTGAAGAATGAACGCGGCTACTTTGCCTGTTTCAACTCTAATCATTTTAAAAAGAAACGAATATCTCGCGACCTCCTGTTTTTTACCTCCAATTGACTCAATTGTTTTAGATTGTTTAGGCGTTAAAACTGGCTCTATTTTATATTCGGGCGCCACTTCAGCTCCTACCTTCATAGCATCAGCATAAATTTTAGAAGCATAAACATATTCAGATGATGTAGTTCCTTGTGCAAGACAATTTAACCCTACAAATAACAAAGCAATTAGTAATGTTTTTTTCATATTATCTTATTTTGTTTTCAGTTAATTTACACTCTTAATCTCGCACAATCCACATTATAGAATCATGCGGTCTCACTTTTATCATTCTCACCTAATCTCAGCTCAAGAGCTTTTATAATCTTGTTTTTATCATCTATGGTGTGCTCTAAAAGACTTAAATGCTTTTCGCTAATCATAACAAATCCCGCAGGTAATTTATGTTCGATATTGACATCATTTGACAGATAAGAGACATTATCATTTAATGGAATCCTGATCAATTGATCTAACGAAATATTGTAGTCATCACAAATTTTCAATAAAGTATCAATTTTAGGAAATGCCTTCTCATTTATATAATTATTTATAGCACCTCTTTTTAATCCTAATAAACTCCCAAAATCATCTTGCGAAAGTCCACTTTTTCCAACTAAATAATTGATATTTTGAGAAAAATAATTTTTTTTCATATTTTTTATGTTTTCACAAACGTTTAATAATCAATATTTTAGGTTTATTTTTCATATTTTATATGAAATTATATTCATATAATATTTGTAATTTCAAATTATATATGTACGTTTGCTGTAGAAAAGTACAACAAATTATTTTCTTAAGCCAATATCTATGAGCGTACATAAATTTATCCAAGATCGAAATCTTAAGATAAAAGAAGCTTGGAAGCTAGTTCGAGCAGATAAATCTAAGAATAGAGACGAGCGCCTGCAGTTTGTTGCAAAGCAATTCCAAGTTTCACCTAGTACAGTCCACAATGCTGTGTACAGAACCAAAATCAACAAAGCCTAAATCATGCCAATTATGGATTTTATAACCAAAAATTACGCAGAAATCTTAGTTTTCATATTCACAGTTGCAACAATCAAAGCGATTTACCTTGTAAATGAAATAGTTAAAGAAGATAGGAAATTGAAAAAAATTAAAAATTTGAAGGTATAAATAAGAAATCATCTTGCGCCATTAAACCACCCTTAAAACAACAAAAGGGGCAACCACGCCCCTTTTCACCATTAAACCATTCGATGCGAATGGGATAATTTAGCAAGGAACCACCCCTGCTACAACAAAGATAAGTTATGTCGTCAATAATTGCAAATTCAGTTCTAAATATCATAGCCACCTTTTCGGAGGAGGATATGCAGGTATTTACTGAAGCTTTCGACAAGATGCGAAAGCCAGTTGCAAAAACAAGGCCAAAAAAAATAAAACCCGCTTTGGTAAAACCGACCATTGAAGAATGCATGGCAATAATTAAAGCGAAACACAATACCTCGAAGCAAGCGAAACTTGCATAATTCCCTAGAAGTTCCGCTGTATGCAATATACAGCGGTTCTGAAAGGTCAATCAAAAATGCAGAGGCAAAATACGTTCTTACCCCTAAGTGTAATATTCACAAAAAAAGACCTCTGCATAATTTTTTTAAATCACAATTCTAGGCATGATATTAGAAGAACTCATAAGGAAAAGCGATTCCTTCAAAACGGGAATTGAAAGCTTGGAGGAAATTATAAAACTTCCTGACCAAGAAGTATTAAGACCAACGTTGACATATCTGAAGCAAGAAAAACGAAAGATCGCCAATGAAATTGCTAAATTGAATTCCACGGAAGATATAAACCACCTTTCGTCAATTTAATAATAACACCATTAAACCACCGAATTATGCAAAAGCCGACATTTAATTGTGTTGAGCAGTATGAGGCTACGTCCTTTGCTCAATTCTTGCAACGCATCAAAATAGCATGCATCCTTATTGCGACACCCAAAGCTATTGTGATCATCAACAATGAAATCAACTCGTTCCAGACCTCGAATGAAGAAGTCTCAACCATCTGCGAGAAGATTCATTCCGACATGAACTCAATCCTTACTCAGGAGGAAATTATCGCGCGATCTGTTTACACCTTAATCAAAAACTAATGGATCAGGTTTGGGAAAATTTCAAGCTTATGAACTTTGCTTGGGAAGATCAGAAGCGAGGCATCCGCCTTATTGTCAATGGTGAGCACGTCAAAACAGTTTCTAGGAAACTGCATCCATTTTTGACTTCTGAATCAATAGATAAACTGGATTTTTCATATAAGAGAATCTCTATTTCCGAGCGACAGCAGATACTTCATACAGCATATTATGCGGATTGGCTCGCCAACCTTCTCCGAAGCGAAAAACTGGTTTTTGAACTTGTCAAGAATAGCAAGCCAACAGCAAAAAGAAATGTCCAAACGCGCGAAGGAAGTCGGAAAGAATTACTCTTTGACAACGGAGTTTGGATTAAAATTCCCGACAAGCTTTTCCATGCACTCTATTTGGACGAATCATCTGTTTGTCTGAACTATTAACCACACCATTAAACCAACCACAATGCGACCACACAACCAACAGCCTCAAAGCATAGGCAACTTGTTTTCGGGCACTATATTCGGAAACAACGTCGACGTTGACGTCAACGCGAAATCAAAGGCCAAAACCAGAAGCAATAAAAAAACACGTCAAGACAAACAGATCATTCCAGCACTTTCTGAAAATGATACGCCAGTCATGGCAGTGCACCCTTTTATAGACTCGTCAGCTTTTGCCGCAACGATGGACAACTACAGACTATACATTGCACATTACAATGAATTGATCTCCAAACTTAACGAGGAAAACGAAAAGTATAATGCCAGCGTCAGAAGGTTCAGAAACGAGAATGCGCTTAACGAGGTTCAGATTTCATTTTCGCGCATTTTTCTGGCTCGAAATTCAGCCAAAAAACCTAAAGAATATAATCAACTAGTACAGGACTTCAACGATGAACGAGGATTGGTTCTGGAAAAAAAGAAATTCCAGACCGTAAAATATGCAACAGAGATCGTTTTTCAACAGATTTTGTATGCCTATTCAGTGCAGCTCCAAAAGACTACAAGCGAGTATATAAAATTAGGAATATCTGAAGCCACACCAGTTCGCCAAATGGAGATCAATGCGCATCACATCACCAATCTGCAACGAAACGGCGTCTCGTCGATCAGCGTTACAAACAAAACAATTCGAGCGCACCGCGAACGATTAGAGGAAGCAGGTGTATTTACGGATTATCTATTCAGAGGACACAAAAAAGGCCTTAAAATGAACATATCAAGCCAAATTTTGAGCGTTTTTGATGCGAAAACCCAAAATATAACAATTCCTGAAAATCAACACTTTAGCCTCAAAAAGAGGAAAGAATGTTCAGATAATAATGAGGTTACAAGAACCTTAAAAAGGAATATTAAGAATAGAGAAAACGGACAAGCCGATTTTCTTGGGAAAGGAACGCCTTCGGCTGGTTTTTCATTTGTTTTTTACAAGAACACCCCAAAGCAAGGTAAAGATTTGCAAACTACGGGCGGCGGCGAAAATGTTAAAATTGAAAAAACTTTAAGCGAAAAACTCGAATCCACGATTCTACCCAGTCAAGTTCTTGCTGAAAACCTGACAATCGGCCAGTACAACAACTACAAGCGTCTTGATAAGCGAATCCTGCACAAAGAGGCATTACACGGAACTATGAGTCGTGAGGATTTCAAGACACTTATAATTCAGGAATTTTTCAAAAATGCCGCTAAACTATATAGGGGCCGCACTCCTTACCTAGGCTCTTGGAAAAAAGCAATCAATTCGTACGAAGAAAAACTGTTTACAGTCAACAATGGCACAATTTCTTTGTACAACAAGCAATTGATGGTCGACAAGCTGGACGAAATGATCTGGAGAATCAACACGGCTAACAAATGGTTTTTGAAAACAAAGATAAATCCTTTGTTCCCGTCAGACTATTTTGACTTTACGAGAACTGAAAAACAGGAAATCGGATTCGAATACACAGCCAAATCTTGGAAAAACCATTTGAAATACCTAGAAAACAAGCCTAAACTTGCCAAGTCAGCTGTCAAAAAATCTACAATCAGAAAAACACAGATCAACAATTCGAAAAAATTTGATGCAAAGATCAATGCATTCTTTAAAAACCGTATCGAATTGCCCGAACTGATCGATTATGTCAACGAGAATTTGCCGGCAAATTATCTGCAAGCACTCTCGGACAGGCTTTTGAAAGTTTCAACAAACTATAACTGCTAAACAATAATTACAAAACTTAAACACCATTAAACCATGTATTTACAATTTCTATTCAACCTATCCTACTTCTTTATGGCAGCAACGCTGATTTTTCTTTTCTGCACCTTGAAATGGAAAATGCTTGTCCGTTACTGGAAAATTGCAAAGATCAAAGGGCAAAACAAGAAAGACAAGTTTGATTTTATCAAGGCTCAGGAAAAGAAAGGCTTGAAGCCTTTTGAATTTGACAACGGAAAAACGATCATCTATGCCAAAAACGGCAATATCGCCCTTGCTGACTACAAAAAAATGAACCATCGTTCGAGACAAGCATTTAGAACCCTTAAAAAAGCGAAGTAATGCCATTCTATCAGCAAGAAAAATCGAAGATAAAAATGGTAGCATTAATGCCACCGAATGTAAAAAATATCACTTGGTATTCTCCGATAGATCAGAACAAAAAGCCAAGCGATACGATCATAAACGGCATGCTGAGACGCTTCCAGAAAAAAGCAGAAGCAAAGACAGTTGTAGTTTATCAATTTTATGAAAATGGAACTCTTTACCACCAAATCAAACGGCCATGAATAACAAAATAACTATCAAAAAAATAAGCTGGCATGAACTTGAAGTGCTGAATGTCGAATTGCGAATGTTTGCCTCTCTTTTATCCGCAATTGACATAAAAGACGACTTCCTAAATACAATCATTTCAATTGACATTGCTAGAGCATTGTACTATAAATTCAGAACGAAGATTGAAAACCGAAAGGAAAACTACAGTTTAAATTTAACTATAAGTGAAGCTGCAACATTATTACAATGCTGTACTTATGACAATCCTGTAAAAACAGATTTCAGCAAAAATGTAAAGATCAAGCTTTCGTCTGACTTAGACCAGCAGTTAAAAAGCATCCTTATTTAACGTTAACGTGAATCAACCAAAAGCCGATAAAATGATTTTAACAAGATTAGGAAACAAAAGAAGAATGAAAACAGATCTCGCAAAATATTTCCCAAAACACCGCATGCGAATTGAATTGTTTTTTGGCGCAGGCGGAAGCTATTTTTATTTGCCACAGCCAAAATATGCTATTGTAAACGATCTTGATGATGATGTGACAAATCTTTACATGCTGATCCAAAATGATATTGAATGCCTAAAGCAGGAAATTGAAAAAGTTCCGATATCGGAAAGTCTGATTAAATACTGGAAACAAAATCAGGAAACAGATCCGGTTAAAAAGGCTGTGCGTTTTTTGCTTCTCTCCAATTTCTCTTATATGGGAAAGGGCGACACACTACGAGCAGGACTTGACAATGCCAAAACAAATATTTTAAAGAATATGTATGAAACGTTTAAAAAATTGCAGAACGTAAAAATAATGAACCGAGATTTTAGGGAAGTTCTGCCAGCAATTTCTTTCAGTAAAGGATTAAACGACAAAGAAGAGGCTTTCGTTTATCTCGACCCGATCTATTTTGGCACTGAGCACTATTACCGTGTACCAAAATGGAATGCGAAAGACACAACTGATTGTTTGGATATAATGCTTAATTGCGGTATTAAATCGGCCATGTCAGAATTTGATCATCCGTTTGTGATTGCTGAAGCTGAAAAACGTGGCCTCAATGTGATCTTCCTGCGTGAACGTGCAAACATCAAAAACCGTCGAGTAGAGATTTTAATTACGAATTACCAAATCAAGCAAGGTTCTTTCGACTTCAAAATGAATCTCACGTGAACGTCATACGTTTGCATGAAATCATCAACTACATTTAAAAAATCTACATTTCAATATCAAATGATAAAAAAAAGTACTTACATAAGAGGCTTTACTAAAAAGCAACGTGAACAGCTGGAAAAAGTTCAGCAGGAAGAAAAAATAAAAACCGTACCTGAAATTCTATTTTTTGCATTAGATAGTCATTTAGAACAGAAAAAAGAGATTGAAAGGCTCAACAGAATTATAGAGTACAAACAACGCAAAATCGAAAGACTAAATTTATTACAAGCCACTTAAAACGAGTGGCTTTTTTTATTAAATTTACATTATGAAATGCCACACTCTAATATTATCCACTGCAAAAGTATCGATTCCCCAACCGGTTACTATAGATTTTGTAACCAACCTAATTAATCGTGGCCTTACTGCAATAGACTATTTTGGTGAAGAAATCGACAACCCTGAATCTTTTGTGGAAGAAGACATGAAAGCTGTAAGCGAAACCATTTCTTATTTTGACTTCTTCTTCGAGACTGAATCAGAGATTCAATATGATACATTGAATGAAGTGCAAGTTGATGAATATATTCTAAAGACAATTTCAGATTCATCAAAAATCGAGATTAAATCTGATGAAAAAGATCTGCTGATATATCTGCATTACTAGAGATCAATGTATGTAATTTTTACCTCTTGATAATATTTATCAACCAATTCATTCAGCATTGGTGATATTTCCTCTTTCTTTTTATCAAAAACTGCTTGGCGATCTTCATTTGAGAAATGCTCTTTTTTGATTTCCTCAATTTTAGCCTCATTTTCTTCTTGTTCCGCAATCGCCAAACGTTCAGCCCATTTGGTTGTAAAATCTGCTCCGGCTAGCTCATTAATTTTATGATATAAAATATTGTAGCACTTGTCCAGATGTTCTCCAAAAGCATAATCTTCATCAAAAAGTTCATGAGGATATGTGTAGTTTGTCAGTTCCATTCTGCAATATAATGCTTCTTTGAAGATTTGGACAAATTCTTCATTTGTTGTGCCGTCAAAATTATTTATGATCTCCATGATACAGGTTTTAGAATAGTTCGTAGTTTCTGTTGTTGTTTAGGTTGATTGCTTCCAGATTTGCTTCATAAGGATAAGCAAAGTCAGAAATTTTTATTGAAGAATCGAGCCAAGCGATTTCATCTTTTCTTTTTAACATAATCGGCATTCGCTTACCATGATTATGAATATTGCTCATTAGTTCGTTTGCTTCTGTTGTTACCATTGTGTAAGTATTTTTTATTTCACCTGTAACAGGATTTTTCCATTTTGTATATAAACCAGCAAAGGTGAAAATTTCATCATCCTGCGAATTAATTTGATATTTATCTTTTGTATTCCCTTTAGAATCGTTCCAGTGCCATTCATAATATCCTGTTGCGATAATTAAGCAACGATTTTGAGTAATATTTCTAAATGATGCTTTTTCATCGATAGTCTCAATTCTTGCGTTTAAAGTATTTTTTCTAAACTCTTCCGCTTTTGCCCAAAAAGGTAGTAATCCCCATGTAAAATCTGTTGTGATTAATTTGGGAGTTGTATTTAAAATAATTGGGATATTTGGAAAAGTGAAACCATTGAGTTCATTTGCCTGTAGATAATTTTCTTCATTATCTATATCAGCATTAAATCGCTGTTTGACATTTTTAGCAGGCGCATTTTGTTGAGTGAAAAAGCACATAATTATTCTTTTTTAGTAATCTTTAATGCTTTAAAATTATCTAAAAATGTTGAAAACATATAAACAAAGAAGAAGGAAAAAATAACTTGTAATAATTGAATTAGTTGAGTTATTCTTCCAATTGGTTTAATATTACTAAATACAAAAATAGTCATTGAATCTAACCAAATATCGAAAAAATGAAGATCTAATTTAGGGTTCTTATATTTCCTTTCTAAATTTTCTCTTTCAATTAATCTTTCTTTAATTGATTCTTTTATTGTACCAGATGATAAAACTAATGAGGAAGTTTTTTTCGATTCTTTGTTATAAAATTCTATACTTGGATCAGGTGTTTTAAGACCACCACCAGCCAATGAATTAGAACTGATATGAGAATCAATAATAAAATAACCATTATTATAAATTATCTTCTTTTTACCTGTCATTTGATAGAATTCCATATTCTTTAAATGATTAGGTAAATCATGCAAAATATTGATTAATACACTATCGGTTTTATGTCTTTGCAACGATAAAGCCGTTTGATGTTTTGTATAACTTAAATAATCATCGCTAAAAGTGTAATTACCTTTTGTTGATTGAAATAGAATGTCATGAGAAAGTGGAAAAATGATAATCACAAAGATTGCTAAAACAAAAAACCTATTAATATTATTGTACTGCTTATAAATAGTTGAAATGCAAAGTAAAATTTCAAATAATAGCAAATAGAATGCAACTTTATGAAAAATTGAATTATCTGCAAAAATTAAAAAAACTAAAACTAAGAACAAAAAAAACAAAAGACCCAAAATTTCATTTCTATCTTTTTTTGATCTTAACAAATTTCTAAGTTCACTTCTTGTCATGGTACTAGCTAGATTTTACATTTATTATATCATTTAAATTCGTTGAAAAGCAAGGCGACAAACTATCTTGACGCATTTTCCATTTTCGCTTTAAGTCTTGGCTACCAAATTTTACTTTATCACCAAGTTTCAAATTCATTTTATCAAGTACATTCATTAAAACTTTATGTTTTGGATTTTCATATTCAAACATCGAAAGCTGTTGTGTTTCATCCTGAGATATTCCCATTAAAATAACACCAGCTTTTTTATATTTGTAACCAGATTCAAATATCGAATTTAAGGCTATTTGAGCATATTTGTTAATCTCAAATGTCGATGAAGTTGGAAATGGCAATTTTACATTTTTGAAACCGTGATACTGGGGTAAATCTTTCCTAAATCTATTGGTATAAATAAACACATTAACCAGTTCACAATTACTGTTTTGTTTACGAAGTTTTTCACCCGCCAGTGTCGCAAAAGTTGAAATTCTTTCACGCAGATCATTTTTGTTTTCCATCATAACATCAAAACTTCGAGTTGTTGCAATATTTTGCTTTGGTTTGATATCTTCAAAATCTATTGTTGGTTCTCCCTGAAGATCTTTTTTTAATCTCAATCCAACAACTGTGAAATATTTACGCACATAAGCATCGTTAAGTTCTGTAAACTGGTAAGCATTATGAACACCTATTGACTTTAATCGTTTTGCGAATTGGCCGCCGATTCCCCAAACATCTTCTATCTTAGTCCATTTTAAAGCCTTGATTCTTTTTTCTTCAGAATCTATGATGTAGTAATTATTTGTTCGCTCCGGAAACTTTTTAGCAATCTTATTTGCAACCTTGGCCAATGCTTTTGTTGGTGCAAATCCAATGGATATTGGAATCCCAATTCCTTTTTTAACGGTATAATGCATTTCTAGGCCGATTTTATTAAAATCGAAATATTTGAATCCATCAAATTTCAAGAACGCCTCATCTATGCTGTAAATCTCAACATCTGGAGAAAACTGTTTTATAAGTGTCATAACTCGGTTTGACAAATCCCCATACAATACATAATTTGATGAACAGACTACGATATTGTGCTGCTTAACCAGATCATTGATCTGAAAGATTGGCACGCCCATTTTAACGCCAAGCGCTTTGCTCTCATTAGAGCGAGCTACAACACAACCGTCATTATTTGACAATACAACTATAGGCTTATTGCGAAGCTTTGGACGAAAAACACGCTCACAGCTTGCGTAAAAGTTATTGCAGTCGACCAGTGCGTACATCTTATCTTCTGTTACGGTGAAACTTCAATGTATTAATCACTATCCCCCAGATCTGGAATGATTCATTGTCAGTAATCTTGATAGGCTGGAATTTATCATTTTCAGGCAACAGCCAAACACAATCCTTTTCAACACGCAATCTTTTCAATGTAAATTCATCGTAAATGAGGCATACGGCAATATCCCCATTCTCTGGAATCAGGGAACGATCAACAGCAATTATGTCATTGTTTGATATTCCGGCTCCCTCCATTGACGAACCGCTGACGCGCGCACAAAAAATAGTTGACGGCGATGTGCCGAAAACCTCCTTGTCGAAACTGATTGTCAGTTCCTGAAAATCATCAGCAGGCGAAGGAAAACCTGCGGGTATGCCGTCATCAAAATACGCTACCTCTGCCATATCAGAAGGACAAAAGGCGTAAAACTGGAGAGTATTAGTAATCAAATGTCTTTCTTTCATCATCATTGCTTTTTAAAATGCAAAGTTAAGAACGGCAATGATAATTTTCAGTTCCATTTTGTAACAAAATAATGTCACTGTTTTTTGAAATTTACGATTCTATCAACTCATAATCAAAACGATGAAGTATTTCCTTCACTTCGGCTGGATAAACGGTCTTGATGTTCTGCGCTTCTTTTTTGGGAACTTTTCGCAACTCAACAATGACCTCGATAACGGTATTCTTAACGGTTTCACGACCGAAACCTTTTAACAAGTCCTGTAGTTCTGCTTTTCTTTTTGGTTGGAGTAGGCTTCTGGTCATAAATAAGAACGGTTGGTTTAATGGTGAATCAAAAATAAATAAAATCAGTTGATTTTTAATCTAAAAATCCGACAAAATCCAACAGAATCCAACAGAATGCAACAGAATCCGACAGAAAGCGACAGAAAGCGACAGAAAGCGACAGAATCCGATTTTGTAATCGAAAACCTGATGCATCTTTGGTCTTCAATTCATGGTAATTTTTTGATTAGTTAATTAGTTAACAGGCAGAAACGATTTTTATGGATCGTAGTAAATCAAAGATACGAAATCTCATATCAAAATCTTTCTGCCTCAAAAAATGCCTCAAAAAGCAACTATATGAATCCTATTGATGTCGCATGCTACAGGCCTTTAAAATCAGGCAAGGAATACGAGAAGCTTATACCGCCATACAAAGGAATCGATTTCAGTTTCGACAAGCAGGAAGACAACAGCAACACTTACGACACGCTCCGCTTTATGGCGCAGTGGTCAGAGAAGTACGCTGGACAAATGAGCAAGGCTGCACCGCTTCTAAAAGGCAGGACATTGAAGGAGACGGCAGGCAACGTTTACAAGTTTCTGTACAGCCATTTTCAGTATAAGATTGATGAAGGAATGCAGAACCTTTATTCTCCAAGCGCCGCATGGCATTACAGAGCAAAAGGCTTCGACTGCAAGACTTATTCAATACTAGCCAGCACAATTTTGCAGAACCTGCAAATACCGCATTCATTCAGGATGATACAGCAGGCGGGCATGAAAGCTGGCCAATGGTCGCACGTTTATGTAGTCATTCCAAACGGAAGCGCTCATTATATAGTTGATGCGACTACGCATGATAATAAAGAGGTAGCATTTACCCAAAAACACGACTATAACATGAAACACAGAGGTCTAGCATCCCCGTACGTTAAATTTAACGGTTTAGGCTGCGCCTGCCAAGGCAAGCCGATTGCACACACTGGTCTAGGTGCGCCAGCAGTTTTTTCCAAAACAATTGCAAACTTTCACAGGTTCTTAAATGATGCGGAAGAAATTGGAATCCCTAGAAATGTCACCAACAAAATGCTTGATTTGGTAAAATACAATGTGCAGAATGGAATCGACCCGAATATGGGGGAAATTCTAAGAAAGGCATTGAATGAACTTCCTGCAAGCCCCGCATTAAATGCGCCAATCACCCCTTACAGTACCGCAGCTTCACTTTCATTTTATGGCGACAGCAGATATGCTCCAAGCGGATTAGGCGCAGCGCTGATCAATACCGGAGTCACGACGACCAATACAGGGAGTTCAAGTTCTGGAGGCCTGAAAGTCGGTGGCGTGAACATTGGTTCGGCTGTTTCGGATGTTGCATCTGGAAACTATGTCGGGGCCGCTATCGGAGTATTGAAAAACGTATTGCCGATCGAAAAGACATTTGGGGCGGTTTTCGCAAACGGCTTCGACTTGTCATGCTGGGGCGCATCATACAGCGAGCAGAAAGCAAAAGTCCACGTTGAGGCGGATATGCCTTTCATCTTGGAATGGTCTGGAATCTACAAAGAGCCATCAACTGCAAATCTTGACCGCTTTATGTATTTGACTCAGGCATACATCAACGATTCAAAGAACGGCCAACAATCAAAATATGCAAGCTGTACACGCAAAGGCCACGCACTTCGAGAAAGAACAGTCGAGGAACTTAGAAAGAATGTATTTGAGGAATTCAAGTCCCAAAACTTCCAGCTGGTTCCCGCTGGAAAGAAAAAAGGCGCAAAGCTTCCAGTGACATTGCCGGGCTATGGTGCAGGCGCTGTTTTTGGCTGGGCAAACCCAGACGTTGAGTGGGATTCCTACAACGTAATTTCTCCTAAAGCAGAGCCGACTTCAGGCACTTCAAGCACAACAACTGACGCAAACGGCACTCAGACCACGACTACCAAAAATGCAGACGGAAGCACTACAATAACCAAGACTACAGCTGACGGCAAGACGACGACAGAGACAACTGCTGCTAAATCGGGAGCAGGAACTGCATTGACGATCGGCGCTGTTGCACTGGTCGCTGCGAAGTTTTTGCTGTGAAGAGCCATAAAATCAAATATTAAAAAGTAAAAACCATTAATCCAATTAAAAATGTTTACAAAACCAAATTCTAAAAACATCGCATCTGTAGCCGTAACTGGTGGTGCGTTCGTGATCGGTGCTAAACTTGGAGACGGTATTGCGGCAGTAGTACCAGATTCAATGGCTAGCTATAAAAGATACATTCTTGCTGCGGTTGGTCTTTTGGGCGCAGCATGTGTTGACGGCAAAACCACTATGGGGCAGGCTTCGCAAAGCGCATTGATCGGCCTAGGCGCAAAACAGCTTTACGACGAGCTTTCAGACGCATTGGCAGATGCAGTTCCCGTGAAGGAAGCTTCGACTACTACAAACAAATTCGTAAATGCAATTGTTTCAACTCAAAGACCTGCTTTAGTTCCTACCGGTGCAGCAGAAACTGGTGTCGCGGCTCCATGGCTGGGCAGTCCGTCAGACTTATGGGATAGAGATTCTTTCCAAGAAGAGCAACCGGCAAAACTGGCACAATTTACAGGTGTGTAACAACCTAATTAATCTATAAAATTATCACAATAACTAAATTAAGTAAAACCTTTAATTCATATAAAAATCATGTATAATTCAACATTTTTTCACACAGTATTAGCTTTCCTGCAATTAGTAGCGGCTAATTTATCAGCACAGTTGCAAGGCGATTTGGCAGCCGGAAAAGCTTCTTTGGAAGACCAGACATTAGAACTTAAAAAACAGATTACAGGAGGAGGCACAATCGACCTTATCGATGCGACAACAAACCGTATTGACGGTATCTGTTCATTCGACAAAAATATCTTGCAGACAGGAAGGGCATTTGTATTTGATCAAGTATCTATTGGTTATGCAAAAGACAACGCTGTCGGAAAAGAAGGAAGCTTGAAGTACAATGTTGCGGCGCCTGCACCATTATTGAACGCTTTGTTCATTATCACGCAAAACGGAAAAGAAGTATTGAGAAAGCCGGTTTCTGATCTGCACAATTTGGCAGCTGGAAACAGCACAAATGATCAATATACGCAATTGAAATCGTTGCGCTTGTTATTGGATGACAAAACAATCCAAATCCAGTTAAAATTCCCGCCTAACGTTGCAATGGATGACACGACAGACAAACACTATGTGTACATCAGATTAAACGGATTGCAGACTACCATCAAATCGTAACAGCACCCTTTTACACCATTAAACCAAATAGTATAACCAAAAAAGCCTTGTCTTAATTAGGCAGGGCTTTTTAATTTTTATCGTAATGGAAAACACAAAAAAATACGAATACATCACTACTACTCTGACTTTGGAGGCAGGAGAGACACAGGATTCAGAAAATGTTCAGATTCCCGATGGAAATATAGTAGCAATGTCGGCTATTATTTCAGGAAATCCGGAGGCAAGGATTTTCAACCTTTCTGTGCTTCAGAACAACGCTGAAGTAGTCAGAGCAGCGGATGTCCGTTTCAGCGAAAGAACAAGCGGAGGAACATACAAAGACAGCATGCGTCCTCTTAACTTGTCAGGAGGCAGAACCTACGAGGCTCGAGTTGTTGCTACAACTGATTCGCCTACTGAAAAAGTTGTCATTCAGGTAATGTTCATGATTGAAAACTAATATTGGTCGCTATGTCAAAATTGCTTCATTGCGGCAGTCTTAGAAATGTCTTGATAAAGGACAATCATTCTGCATATTCATTAAACGGAATGCTCAACCCTACTTTCCAGAATCAAGGCACTGCAGCAGTTACAATCGATGGAAGGATTCTATTACCGGATGAAACTTATACTGTTTTTGCGCCTCTTGTATTGCAAGGCAATGTACCGATCGTTTTTGAAGAAGACAAAAGCAAAAAACGCATGCTATACATAGGCTTTGTATCTGTCATTTAAAACTCAAATCACGCAATACTTATGAGTAATATTTCAAATATTATACAATATCTTAAAGGAAATGAATCTCGATTTATAACTATTACCAATCAGGATAATGGCCGTGCTGTTGGTAAGAACAATATTTATTTGTCGGATATCCCGAACGAGAATCTAGAGCATTTTATCAAGTTCAATTTGGGGCAGATTTCAGAACCTACCTTGGTGTGGATTGAAATGCGCGTCAAGCAGGGCGTAACTTCCAAAAAAGAGGGTTCATGCAAAATCGAAGTCATGCCTGAGAATTATGCCACTCCTCTTCCCGCAATTCAGGAACAGCCTATTACGCCTTCAGTGCAACAGCCTTCTTTTTTGGCATCTCCAATGGCTAATAATGTCTTTGGCCTTGGTTTTCCTGAAATCTTGGGAATGCAGGTCAAAGCAAACCAGCTGGAGGACAAAAAAGAGCAATTGGCAGAATTGAAGGAAGAATACAAAGATTTGAAGCAAAAGTACAATCTTCTTGAAATCGACAACCGAAAACTAAGCGCTGATCTTGCAATTGCGGAATCGAAAAAAGAAATGGCGGTCATGATGGTCAAAGCTGAAAACAGATCATTCGCGGACAGCCCAGTCTTTCAATCGATCATAGACAAAGCACCAGAGGTATTGGCCGGTATAGCCGCGATGAAAGGCGGAGTTCCTGCGGGAGTTCCTGCCGGATTATCTGCACCAAGCGTCTCAGATACGCATGACCAGTTTATTGAATATATAAATGATCACCTATCAGAGAGCCAAGTAAACTATTTAGGCCGCATCTGTACGCTTATGACTAATGAACCTTTTCGAATAGAATTACAAACCCTTGTAGAACGCTATGCCA
Source organism: Flavobacterium mesophilum (assembly GCF_039581405.1). Classification (NCBI taxonomy): domain Bacteria; kingdom Pseudomonadati; phylum Bacteroidota; class Flavobacteriia; order Flavobacteriales; family Flavobacteriaceae; genus Flavobacterium; species Flavobacterium mesophilum. The sequence continues at coordinate 362,103 of NZ_JBCPXZ010000005.1, forward strand.
CAAATTAACGTAACTGTCAAAGCAGGTTCCGAAATGGAGCTTCTGACAAGAAAAAATGCCCTTGAAAAAGTAAACCAGCTATCAACCGACCAGCTGAAGCGTATTTTAAAGCTTGTCGAATCAGAAAAAGCAATAAGCTATTTATCAAGCGACATAAAATTCGCAATGCTGAAACAATTTTTATAGATGAAAAAAAGAAAATCAAAATTAGGAAATCCGGTTATAGCTGAAAAAGCCATTGAAAAAACGACGGAGGTTATTCCTTTTTTGATCAAGACAATTGTGGTGCTGGGATTAGGCTATTTTGTCTACTACAAGTACACCAATCGTTTTATAAAAAGAAAGGAAAACAGTTCTTATCCCACAGCAAATGTCAGCCTTGCACAGGCTAAAGCAAGAGCAGATGCAATCTACAGTTCGATTGGATGGGTCTCTAATGATTTTGAAAATGTAGCCAGCCAGCTTACAGGACTAAACTATAACGGATTTGTTCGAGTCTACAATGCATTCGGACACCGCAGAGGAACTTTATTGGCAGGAGAACTCACTTTGGAGGAATGGATTTACAACCAGTTCACAAAAGACCAGATCCAGCAATTGTCCTTTCTGCTTGGAGGTGCATTTTTCCAATAAAAAAACAAAATAAAAATGACTGACACTGATAAAAAAAACGCAAAAATATTAGCTGGAGTTGTTGCAGGTGGCCTGCTTCTATATTTCATATTCAGAAATAAGGATGAGAAGTTCGACCCGACAGGCAACCCAGACTATATACCGCCTCAGCCTATATTCAGCGCTAAAAATATCGCCCAGACCCTCTATGAAGCCATGAAGGACAGCGGTACAGAGGAAGATGCAATTTTTGAAGCGCTTAAGACAGTTACTCAGGCTCAATTTACGCAAGTAGTCGAAGCTTTTGGAAAGAAGCCGTACAACACCACAACTGGAAACCAATACAATTTCAATCCTTTTTCTGATCTACCGAAACTGGATTTGAAGACTTGGCTGAAAGAAGAATTATCCGTGAAAGATTATGCAGTCTTGAAAATGAAATATCCTTATGCCTTATAACTATGGAAAATAAAGAATGTAATAGTTTTTACGATACCGATACAACCAGCACAAACAATACTACGACGGTCTTGCCGACTAATCAGGCTGGAAAAAAAACTGAAGAAACACAGACAGCAATACCAACTGTTTCAAAAAAACGATCAACACTGTGGATTTGGGCCGCCAGTTATTTCGCAGCCGTAATTTTTTCACCCGAAGAAAATCCAAATTATCGCGATATAAGCAATACGAACGTAACACCTTAGATTATGAATTTAACTGCCATAGTACTAGATAGCGAAACAAAAAATCCTATTGCAAATGCAAACGTATGGGTTAATGAAGTGTCAAAAGGTAAAACCGATGCTAACGGGAAATTTACACTTTTAAACATCAAAAACGACGACCTAGTTAATGTTACTTATTTGGGTTATGGTGATGCTTTTTATTTAGCATCGACTTTTCCGAAAACTGTTTACATGGACAAAAGCGGATATGCTTTAAATGATGTTGTTATAAAGAATGTATTTAAAAGAACAAATTGGTTTTTATGGCTTGCTTTAGGTGCAGGAGCGACTGCAATCTATGCGTACAAGAAAGCCAACGACAGCAAAAAGGCCGTAAAAGCAAAAATTTAAACTCAATTATTTCATTGCGTGGAATTGTCCTTGCCGTTCATCGCCATTAGGAACGGCAAAAGGCAATTTTAATAAAACCAAAACTTATGTTACTATATCAGAACCAAGTATCAATAGACTTTGCTAACAAGGTCGTCCAAGTCGCCAAAAACCTTTCAGTAAATCCCAACTGGCTTATGGCCGTGATCAACTTCGAGACAGCGGGAACGTTCTCACCCAGCATCACAAACTCATTGGGCTATACCGGACTTATCCAATTCGGGGCCGCAGCTGCAAAGGAAATGGGAACTACCACGGATGCGCTTCGCGCCATGACAGCAATAAGACAACTGGATTATGTTGAGAAGTACTACAAGATTTGGTACAAGCGTCTTGGCATCACAAAGCCCGACAGCTTTGTAGATATGTATCTGATTACCTTCTTTCCTGCTGCAGTAAACAAGCCATTGGACTATGTGATCAAATCTGCAACGATTTCAGCAGAAAGGCTCGCAAAGGCCAATCCCGTTTTCGACTTGGACAAAAACAAGCAGATCACAGTTGCCGAAATACAGAAAGTGATGGTAAAGCGAATCCCCAGCGAATTTGCTGAAATGTTTCTTAAAAAAAAAACATCCTTATCGGTCTGATGATGCTCACAGCAATCGGCTTCGGAATCAAGTATTACATAAAAAAACACAAGCAAAATGTCTGAAATAATTGCAGTCGGAATCCATAAGAAACCCAAAAACGGATCAGGCGGAATCGGCCTGCCATTGAAAACGGAAAACTTCGAATTTACAGGCTCAAAGATTTTCACGCTTTCTGAACCGGCAGAAAATGTCGTATTGGTTACAGTCGACAACATACCGCTGAACGGAACTGCTGGAGCGCCGCTCCAATACCGCATGAACTCCCCTACCGAACTGGAGATATTGGACGAAATGATTTTGGGAGAGGATTACTGGATTTCGATAACATTCAATTTCAGTGGAGCTGCAAATCCTGAGAATCCTGAAAGCATTTTTGTTCCTTCTGGAAAAAGACTGGTGTTCAAGCATCCCACAAACGACAATCCTGCAATGAAAAATACGCAGGAGATCAACGATCTTATTTTCGGCTTCATTGGCGAGAATTTCATTTCAGGATACTACATGGGCGGGGATTTCGACCAGCCGGAAAGCTATGACCAGATTACAGGCTCTTAATCATTAACCATAAATCCACATGAAAAAAAAGGAAATCATTAAAAAACTCACACAGAGAATCGACGCACTTGAAAAAATAGTCAAGAAAAATTCCATTACTCTGACAAGTCCAGACGATGAAAACAAAACCGTTTTTATCGGTATAGAAAACGGCAACTACAAGCACGAAATACAAACCAGATCTGTTACAGAAAAAACAGATATCGAAAATATAACCAATCAACCAGTTTAGATCATGAAAAGAAAAATCATTCTATTTCTATTTGTTATCATATCATTTTCCGGAATTGCGCAAGTCCAGATTCCACAAGAATACTCAATAAAAAAACCTTTACAGCTGCAGACTGTTGATCACGGTTCAAAATCAGACAGTGTTTTGGTGAGAGGCGCTGATAAGATTGTAAAATTCATACCAAGAAGTGAGTTTTCAACTGGCGCTGATTCAGGAAAAGAGAATATTTCCAATAAAACAAACATCATAAGCGGACAAGAAGCATCAACAACCTTGTATCCAAGCGTAAAAGGCGTTGCAGACTGGTTGACAACTGCTAAAATCAAGTCTATCTTAGGCATTTCAACTTTGTCAGGTTCTAACACTGGCGATCAGGACTTGAGCGCCTATGCTCCAAAGGCATCACCAGCCTTTACAGGTGTTCCTTCAGCGCCTACTGCTCCAGCTGGTGCAACAGGCAATCAAATTGCTACTCTGGACTTTGTTTTGGCAAATTCAGGCTCTGTAACGTCGACACCGCACGCTGCAGTATGCTTCACTTTCGATGATTCCTTTGCCAGCCAAATTCCTTTAGCTAGTGCATTTGAAGCGAGAAGCGTAAGATTTTCTCAAGCAGTAACCATCAATTACTTGGGAACTGCTGGCAAAATGACTTTAGCACAAGTATTAAATCTGCAAAGCAGAGGATTCGAGGTGTTGAATCACGGGCAGGCGCACCTTGATATGCGAGATTCCGGTACTGCCACATTTGCCGACGCGTACAACGAGATAAACGGCGGACATTCCAATTTTGTTGGATTAGGTCTGATTCCTAAAGGATTTGTCGCCCCCAATTCTGCAATAAAACGTGAATTCATGCCAATTATCAATAATTTGTATAACAATGCCTATACAATTTATCAGGGCACGTATGCCGGTGCTGCGAATCCAGATATTCAAGTCATGAATTCGCCAATTTATGCAACCTTGATGAATAGGGCAAGCCTGTATCAACACACTGTAGCAGAATGCAAGGCAATGATAGATCGAGCAGTCGCAACAAATGGAGTCGTAACATTTTATGACCACGACCCCGGAGGAGCTTATTATCCAACATCTGCAAGTTTAGCCGATATTATGGAGGTCGTTGATTATGCAATAAGTGCAGTCGGCGCTTCAAATGTAATCAAGGCCAGTGAAATTCCCGCTAGATTCAATGCCGTAAAGACTGGAGGAACACTATTTACTGAAATTCTTAGCAGCCTGACTCTTTCAAACAATACATTCACAACAGCACAGATAGCAAGTGGCGTCGAATCAAAAGACGTTAAGGCAGAAGCAGACGGAACTTTCACAATTAAGGAATCAGGCATCTATAATGTTGAAATAGGCATTATGCTTACCGGTGCTACTGCTACTAGGGTAGTCACAGGATTAGAAATAGACGGAACCGGCATTTACAGAAATAGGCACAACGGATTTGGCTCTATCGGCGGCACCAGTGCACAATCTTACAGCGGTTTCGGCTATTCTTCCCTGACCTTGGTCAAAGGGCAGAAAATCAAAGTAAAAATATTTCAGGATTCTGGAAGCAGCAAAACAATTTTGGGTGGCGAGGCTTACAATTTCATAAAAATAATTCGAATTAATTAGAAATCTTTTCGCGAGATATGACGCTTTAAAATGCATTTGCGGCAGCAAATTTTCACACCTTCGATTCCTTTACAGCAACTAGTATAAAATTAATATTATGCAAAAATTTATTCGCTTGTTATTAGGCACTTACGATATACCGACCTATTCGGCCGCTTTTCTTTTCTCAATGATCGGAGTTCTGATCATTCTGCTTTTGAAAAGCAGAAAGAGAAACAAGACAAGCTTGGCGACTCCTTTCAGATTCAGCCTTAGATTCCTGTTCTTGGATAATCTCAGAGAAATCATGCTTGGATTCCTGCTTATAGTGATTGCGCTTCGCTTCTCAGTAGAATATGCCGGCGTAGAACTTACGATGTGGTATGCGCTTGGCGTAGGCTTGGCGCTCCAAAAGATCGCAGGAAGCATTTCAAAATTGGAAGAATCAGCCAGAAAATAACCTGGCTGGTTCTGATTCAAAAATACATACAAGCATGACCAAACTCATTAAAAATTCAAAAGGAAGCCAAGGCCTTAAATACGAACCGCAGAACTATGAGACTGCGGGCGACAATTTGGCTGCGCATATAAAAGGCATCGACGATGCGCTCGGCAATCATGGAGGCGGAACTCCTGCCGATATAGAATCAGGCACTTATGAGCCGGTTCTAGGATATGGCGCAAATACATCCGCTACAGCAGGCGGAACAACAAACCACGGTTTTTACGCTAGGGTCGGCAAAATCGTTCAGGGAATGGTGAACGTCAGGATGATTGTTGCAAACACCAATACAGATTCCTACTTCGATGTACCTCTGCCTTTGACTCCGAGCAAGAACAGAGGAATGATGATAGGAACTCATGCAGTGTTTACATCGGGTGCAAAAGGCGGTGTAGTGGATTTTTCAGCATCAGCATCGAATTTCATCACAATGCGTGCAGTCATGACAACAGGAGGCTCCAACCAATTGCTGGTCTGTGATCTCTCTTTTTGCTATGAATTGGGCGATTAACCATTAAACAAGACTAAAATGAAAACATTTTTTTTAGATATAATTGACCTGAAACTAACCTCTTTATACGCATTTATGCTCGTACTGCTGAACCAAGAAAATGTAAAGTTAATATATTCAATAATCAGTGCGATCATATTCATCGGCTACAATCTGCACCGCTGGTATATCATGCATGTCGAATTCAAAAAAAGAAACAAAAAAAGATGAAACAATATCTAGCACTAAATATTCTGGCCTTGCTTCTGCTGGTTGCAGTTGCAGGATGCGGAACGTCCAAGCCTTTAAAGGAAACAATCGAAAAAAATACTGCCAACTACGACAGCATTTCAAATGCCGAAACGACCACAAGAAACTTGGAGATAATCGACAGCCTGAAGATCAGTCTTGGAAAAGTGAAGACAGAAAAAAAGGAATGCGACAGCGTATGCCAGTCTGCAATAGAGAGGCTTCTTTCTCAGCTGAACACCAGCAAGAAATCAGGCACTAATTCCTATGATCTGAAATACGACCAAAAGGACAACAGCGTGAATTTCAATGCCAAGATAGGCGCGACGGAAAGCAGCTCAAAAAAGGAGTACAAATACATCGGGCTTATAAAAACATTGTATTCCCATACCGACGTTCCGGTCGAGAAGCCTATTCCGCGCTGGAAACAGATCCTGCTGTATATAGGCTTGATTACAATTGGGTATTTTATCATAAAAATCATTATCTTTATAAGGTCAAAAGCTGTTTGACGACACCATTAAACCAACCACATAACCATTTAACCGATGGAGGGAAAAACCATTCTTGCAGTACTGGCCGGAGGCGCAGTACTTACCACTCTGTTCGCTTTCAAGAAAAAGAACGACTTTACAAAAGTCATCGAGCAGATGACAATCGACGTGCGCAATATCAGGAATCTTCGCCTGCAAGGCTCGCAGCTCCTAGCTGATATCGACCTTGGAATCCACAACCCGACAAAGTACGACATGACGGTCTATACTGCCGGACTTATCACGCTCAAAAAGATCATTCTGTTCTACAAAAAAGTGCAGATCGGCTCTGCTGATTCAGTGAAAGGCGAAGACACATTCGAGCTTCCGGCATACAGCCATTATCTTGTCACCAACATCACGCTTACAATAAAGTACCTGAATGTTGCCGACCAGTTCATCAACCACGGACTTGACGGAAACATGAACAATTATACGGCGCAGATTTATGTAAATGCGCTGGGCAAGAACTGGGTAATCGAACAATAACAATACACCATTAAACCACTCCGAAATGTCATCTACCAAAATCTTCAACGGCCTTGGCGGGACAGTTGCCACGCGCGAAAGCCTGATCGAACTGCAATTGCAGGCAAAAGCCGAAAGCAACACCGAGGTTTACAGGCGCGTAACAAAACTTTTGAACACATATCCCGATGCTTCCAGTTTTGAACTGGAGGTCGAATCCATTGTCGTTGAGAAAAAAGTCAGCCTTACGCTCAAAGTCCAAAAAAAAGGTGAAGAGCTTCATTATATGCATAATTCTGTGAAAGTCGCCAGCATCAACAAAGTCGGCACAATCACTTGGCACAAAAAAGGAATCGAGCCTAAACACCGCAGAAAGATCAGAAAAGATGCGCAGGTCATCGGGCTGAATGCACCGCAGGAAGAGGATTGCGATGCTGAAATGCTTCACGGGCTGGAACAGGAAACGGCAGACCACGAAGAAACTCACGGCCTTGGAAAACCAGTTACGCCGGATGCGATCTATGACATGATCACAAAACGCATGCTTGATCTTATCAAGTCGGCAAACAAAGGAGATTATAAAAGGGCTTGGAACGACGAGGGCTACCTGATACCCTATAATTTCGAATCAAAAAAGCCGTACAAAGGCGTAAACAGCCTAATGCTTACCCCTATTTTCGGCACACTTGACAACCCCTATTATCTGACTTTCAACCAGATCAAGGAAAACGGCGGAACTCTGAAAAAAGGAAGCAAAGCAAGCCAGGTTGTCTACTACTCCAAAACCGAAAGGGATTATACTGACAATGAAATCGAAAAAATAAACAAAGCGGCCGCAAAGGAAGCTCTCAAAAAAGGCGACAAGAAGGAATTCTATTTCTTGAAGTACTATAATGTATTCAGCGGTTCGGACGTGGAAGGAATCGACTTTGATCTTGCTAATTTCGATATGGCAGGAAAAGTCGAAAGCGATATTACAGGCGGAAAAAATGAAAAGATCGATCTTGCCGAGAAGATTGTAAAAAATTATCCAAACCCGCCGGCAATCGAGTTCAAAGGAAACAAGGCCTTCTTTTCTCCCAGCAAGGATTTAGTATGCCTGCCGCCGATTGAAAAATTCAAAAGCTCGCAGGATTTCTACAGGACATTCTTTCATGAACTCAGCCACAGCACCGGACATGAAAGCCGTCTGAAGCGTGATTTTTCAGGAAGCTTCGGAAGCAAGGAATATGCCTATGAGGAACTTATAGCGGAATTCGGAGCCGTGTTCCTGTCTGCACAATCGGGTATCATGTTCTACACCAACAAGAACCATGCAGGCTATCTGAAGGGATGGAACGAGGTGCTTGTGCCTCAGATGAAGAAAGACAACCGTTTTCTGCTTCGAGCCGGTTCGGCGGCCCAAAAAGCATCCGACTATATTTTGGATGGAATTTCATATGCAAATGAGAAGCCTGAAGCAAAAAAAAGAGCCCAAAAAACGCGAGCAGATCTGCCCGCAAAAAAAGAGGCAAAAAAAACAGCTCCAAAACCAGTTGCAAGGAAAGCAGACAAACAGGCTGAAATTATCGGCTATGCAATTATAGACAATATCGACGGCTCGATCGTGGCAAGCAAAAAAACGCTTCCTGAACTTGAAAAGGTCTACCAGAGGCTCGATGTGTTCATCGAAGACATGCCTGTACTCGTGCATGAAATAATCCGCAGTGGAGATAAGAACGAATTAGGCAAAAAAGTGCCTGTTAAATGGGAAAAAATAAAAGTGGATGCAAACGGCCAAGTGGCATTGTTTGGAAGCCTGAACGCTCCAAATGAAACGGAATCGAGCCAAAATATTACGCCGACTGCCTCTTATGTACCGCAGGAACAGAAAATCATTACGCATGAGCAAGTTTTTGAAACGGTCGAGCCTATTTCTGAGATCATTCCTGAACCGGCAAAAGCGATCGTACAAACAACTGCACCGGCCAATATAAATTCATTGGCTTACCGCAGGCAGAACCGCACTGATTCACAGCGCGAATACTACAAGATCGACAATCCTGATCTTGCTGAATTTTTAGGAAAAATCGAGATCAAGAAAAAGGAAAGCGTCGCGGTAACTATTGCTGGAGGTCAAGGCTCGGGAAAGACCAGCTTTGTCTTTCAGGTAATGGATGCCTTTGCGTCCAATTACCGTGTCGGCCATGCATCAATCGAAGAGCATCCGGAAAGCGCACTTTATGAAAACAAGGCTGAAAGATTCTGGAGCGAACACGCAAAGAACGTGATCGATTCCCCTGAGATAAATTCGATGCAGGACATTCACGAACTTATAATGAGAAATGATGTAATCGTAATCGACAGTTTCAGCAAGCTTATTTCAATGGACAGGCGCATAACACTTGATGACACATTCAGAAAGAAGTATGACGGAAAACTGTTCATTATCATCTACCAGCTGACAACAGACGGCTCTATGCGTGGTGGTTCGGCTTCGCAGTTTGACGGCGACGTCATCCTGTTCGTTGAGAAGTTTCCAAATTTCAACGACAATTATGTTTATGCCGATAAAAACAGATACCAGGAACAGTCGCTTGATGGGCTTCACTATAACATTGCAACCGGTAGGCTTATTCAGGAAGAGGAAGAAAAGACAGCCTACGAGTTTACAGAAATAGAAAGAATTTAATAATTAATATCACCATTAAACCAAAACCATTATGGCAACAAGAGCAACTAAAAAAGATGCATTAAAAGCATCGGGAACTTTAAAAAAAGGCTTCAAATATGTAAAAGGAGGAGGCATTGTAAAAACTGCACCAGCTAAAAAGCCTATCAAAAAGAAAACCGCAACTAAAAGAAAAAGCGTTGCAAAGAGAAAATAAAAAAAACGTCCAATCGTGGACGTTTTTTTTTGACTATTTAAATTCATGATAAGTAATTTGTTTTCTGTTCTGTTTTGCATGATTGGGCTACAACTCTTGAATTAAAAAATACAATAAGGCTCACAATCAATTAATTAGCAATTCATTATAAATATCAAATGTTGAATTTTAATAAGTGACCGTAGCAAGTAATTTTACGTGATTTTACACCCCGAACATGTTTGTAAAGCAACTTGACAACCCTTATTCTAATTAAGAAAACTGAATTAATTTTGATGTAATCCCTTAGTTATTCTAGACCTATTTAATGAAACAACTGAAAATTTAACTCTTCATTTACGTTTTAATTAACATCAATTACCTATATTTACCCTATAATTGTAAAAAAAATTCAAAAAACCCTCAAATTACCGATAATGATACTAGAATTTAAAGTTAGAAATTTTCGCTCCATATCAGACTGGGAAAGCTTTTCAATGCTTGCTGAAGGCAAAGTTGGCGAGCATCCTGAAAATTTAGCTGATTTTCCAGATTTGAACGTATTACGAACAGCTATGATCTATGGAAGAAATGCTTCAGGAAAGAGCAATCTCTTGAGGGCATTTGCTGCATTCGAATATCTTGTCGTCAGTTCAGATCGTTTTAAGGCAGACCAAATTATCCCTCCGTACGAACCTTTTTTATTAAACAAGAATGGTATAAACGAACCTATAGAATTTTCCCTAGAATTCATGGGTAGTGATTCTATTCGATATATTTATTCAATAGGCTTCACTGATAAAGAAATCACATATGAGAATTTAATATACTATCCAAAAAAACAAAGCGCATTGTTGTTCGATCGTAGACACGGCAAAAAAATAAAGTATTCTGATCAACTTTTGGGTCGAAAAAAAGATATAGAAAACCTACTTTATCCAAATCAGCTTTTTTTGTCGAAAGTTGGTACTGAAAAGATTGACAAGCTAAAAGAGGTATATAAATTTTTTACAGAAAAAATTTATATATCAAATATCCACGATACTGATTATGAAGATGCTTTAGTTCAAGTATTCTCTAATAAATTAGGTGAAAATAGCAATCCATTCTTTACACAAAATATCAATACTTTGATGCGTGTTGCAGATACTGGAATTGAAGAACTAACTATCAAAGAGGAAGACGCAAGCACATTCAATTTCCCGAAGGACATGAGCGACGAGAAAAAAAAGGAGATAATTGAACGATTCAAATATAAAATCAGGACTGTACATAAAAGATTTGATGGTGATACCGAAATGGAGCCGGTCGAAATGAGGCTGACCGACGAATCGACAGGTACTAAAAAGTTATTAGCAATTGGAGGCCTGATCATCGAAGCTTTGGAAATTGGTCAAGTATTGATCATTGACGAAATTGACAAAAGCTTGCATCCGAAATTAACTAGAGCGCTTATAAAATTATTCCATTGCAAAAAAAACAACCCGAAAAATGCCCAGCTTATTTTCGCTACACATGATGTATCACTTTTAGATAATGAAATCTTCAGGAGAGACCAAATATGGTTTGCCGAAAAAGAATACGAAGGAAATAGTCATTATTACTCTTTATCCGACGTTCCCGGAGTGCGAGCAAATGTTCCTTTCGAGAAGTATTACATGAGCGGCAGATTTGGAGCAACGCCAGTTATAAATACTAACGAATTAAGTTTCCAATATTAATGGCGGGGCGTTCAAAAAGAGAACCACGCAAATCGGTGGTTCTCGGTAAAAGAGGCTTAATTCTATGTGAAGGAGAAACAGAAGAAAATTATTTTAGAGGATTAATTACACAGGACAAATACCGCCGTCAGTTTTCATCAATTAGTGTAGAAATATTCAAACCTAAGGATCATTCTCCAGTTGGATTAGTCAACAAAGCAAAGGAATTAATCAAAAAAGCTAAACGACAGGATAAAAACCCTTATGCGTTTGTTTGGGTCGTTTTTGACAAAGACGGCCATGCAGGAATTGCGAAAGCTTTCGAAATTGCAAGAGTAGCAGAAATTAATATTGCCTTTACAACTCCGTGTTTCGAATATTATGTTTTATTGCATTTCGATCGAACAATGAAACCATACACTAAATGCGACGATGTTATATCTGAAATCAAAAAGAACCATATTCCTGATTACGAGAAAGCAACAAACATTTTCAAAATACTTGCTCCACACAAGGACACTGGTCTTGCAAATAGCGAATGGGTATGTGAACGATGTGAAGACGACATCGAAATAGGCACAAAAATCTACAATCTTTCTTCTTATTCAAATATACATGAACTTGTAAATTACCTTTACGAACTTATAACAAAAAAAGAATAATATAAATACAATCATTAAAAGCCTCTTACAAAAAGAGGCTTTTTGCATCAAGCAAGTACTTATTAAAATTCTAATGTATAATCCTCTCCATAATCCTTAGGAAGCATAGCCCCGATATCACGAAGATAATTGCGGAGTGCCGCTTCGGTCGAATGGCCGGTAATCGGCATAAGCTTCAAAATTGCCTCACGTTCGGTCAATCCCTGCTTTATGAAGGAATGAAACAGATCCAGTGCCGCAGTATGCCTGAAACTGTAGATTCCGTATTCAGCGCCGAAGTTGAAATACGTCTTTACTTTTGCAAATCTATTTCCGAAATGATCGACTTTGCTTTTCTCGGTTGCAGACCATATTTCAAACTTTCCGGTGTTGGTAAAAAGGTGCGCCTTTTTTGGCAGGTTGTCGATCTGGATTTCGTCGATGTAGTTCAGAATCGGCGCAACCAGCTTCTTGATCTGCTTCCTTTTGGTTTTCGTCTCGACAGCCAGGTACTTTTCCCTAGAATTGAAATCCCCGACCGTCAGCCTGATGATCTCGCGCGGACGCAGGAACGTAAAGATTACAAACTGGATGAAGTGGTATAGCTGTTTGTCGTTCTCCAAAAGATAATCCCTGATAGCCTTTACCTGATAACCTGTAAAAGGCGTGTTCTTGATCGGGTCGTCCTTAGCGGTCGAAATATCCGAAACGATGTTCTTTGCGATTATCTTGTCCGAAACAAGCTTTCCTACCAATCCAGACAGGCATCTTTTGTAGTTGTCCTGAGAAGTTCCTCCGACGCCACGGCCTCCCCTTTTGATTGGCTTAATAAGCCAGTTTATGAATGCTATGATATGGACGTCCTTCAGCTCCTTTATGTCCTTGTGCGCCATGCCGTTCTTGGCGGCCCATTCAAGGAATACATTCAGGCGTGTCCTATAGTCGTTTGCAGTGGCGGACTTCCAAGAGCCAAGCTTGTTGTCGTAGGCGTACTCGAAAGCGGTGCGTACGCTGTAGAACTGCTCCTCGAAAGGCTTCGCCGGCTCGATGGTGTTTTCTATATAAGGATTGAAGCCCTGATTCAGAAGCACGGTGTAGGCATCGACCCATACCCTGCCGATCTCCTTTCTTTCCTCGACTGTCTTGTAGGTGTTTATCTTGCAGTAGTCCTTCTGCTTCTCCATCTTCCCGTTGTCCGGATTGCGGAAATAGTAGTAAACGTACCAGCGGTGTTTTGGCAGGACAGACGGTTTTCCGTCAACTTTCGGGATGTATAATTTAACTTCGGAGTAGTCTCGCATACCAACGTTCAATCTGATTACAACAGGCTCGTTTGCAGGCTCGCTTTTGATGATGATTTCAAATTTCTTCATAATTCAAATCGAGCCAAAAACAAAAAAACCCCTTAAAATAAGGGGTTTTCTCTGTACTCAGAGCGGGACTTGAACCCGCACGAACATTGCTGTTCACTGGATTTTAAGTCCAGCGTGTCTACCAATTTCACCATCCGAGCATTATATGGTTTTGAGCGAAAAACGGGGCTCGAACCCGCGACCTCGACCTTGGCAAGGTCGCGCTCTACCAACTGAGCTATTTTCGCATTTCAATTCTTTGTAAGAACCGCAATACTTGATTTGTTTCGTATTGCGAGTGCAAATTTAGGACATTTATTCAATTACACAAGCGTTTTTTGAAAAAAAAGTTTACTTATTTTATAACCTTCTGATAACCTAAACTTTAAAATTGAAAAAATTTGATTTTATTTTTTGACCAACATTCTTTTGATCTCATTCAGCTTCATTAGGGCTTCAACTGGTGTTATTGCATTAATATCAAGACCTAAAATCTCCTCTTTTATTTCTTCTAACAAAGGATCATCTAAATTAAAGAAACTCATCTGCATTTCATCATTAGCCGATTTTACACCGCTTAAAGCTTCACTTGAATGATTCTTTTCTAATTTCTTCAAAAGCTTTTGTGCTTTCGAAATCACCAATTGCGGCATTCCAGCCATTTTCGCCACATGAATTCCAAAACTATGCGCACTTCCTCCTTTTACCAGTTTACGAACAAAAAGAACCGTATCTTTCAATTCTTTCACCGCTACATTAAAATTCTGAATTCTCGGAAGCGATTCCGTCATTTCATTTAGTTCATGGTAATGCGTAGCAAATAATGTTTTGGCTCTTGAAGGATGTTCGTGCAAAAACTCCGCAATTGCCCAAGCAATCGAAATCCCGTCATACGTACTTGTTCCTCTTCCAATTTCGTCCAAAAGCACCAAACTTCTGTCTGAAATATTATTCAAAATAGAGGCCGTTTCATTCATTTCCACCATAAAAGTAGACTCTCCCATTGAAATATTATCAGAAGCTCCTACCCTGGTAAAAATCTTGTCTACAATCCCCATTCTAACGCTTTCGGCCGGAACAAAACTTCCCATTTGAGCTAATAACACAATCAAAGCAGTCTGCCTCAAAATTGCCGACTTACCCGACATATTTGGCCCTGTAATCATGATAATTTGCTGTGTTTCTCTATCCAAATAAACATCATTAGAAATATACGGAGTTCCAACTGGCAATTGTTTTTCAATTACCGGATGCCTTCCTTCTTTGATTTCCAATTCAAATGTATCATCAATCTCCGGACATACATATTTATTTTCGATCGCCAATTGCGTGAATGAACACAGACAGTCTAATTGCGCAATTAAATTCGCGTTCATTTGAACCGGCTTAATATATGTCGCAATCCAAGCTACTAATTGCTCAAAAAGATCGGCCTCAATTTTATAGATTCTTTCTTCTGCACCTAAAATCTTGGTTTCGTATTCTTTTAATTCTTCTGTAATATAACGCTCCGCATTGACCAAAGTTTGCTTTCTGATCCATTCTGCAGGAACTTTGTCTTTGTGTGTATTTCGAACTTCAATATAATATCCAAAAACATTATTGAAAGATATTTTCAAAGAAGAAATTCCGGTACGCTCTGATTCACGTCTTTCAATTCCTTCTAAATATTCTTTTCCAGAAGTTGAAATTGCGCGCAATTCATCTAATTCCTCATTGATACCGCTCGCAATTGCATTTCCTTTCGCAATCGCAACTGGCGCATCTTGATTTAAGGTCACTTTTATTTTCTCGCGAAGCAAATCGCAAGCATGCAAACTATCCCCAATAACTTTTACAGCTTCCTGCGGACTTTCGAGCGCTAATGTTTTTATCGGAATAATAGCATCTAAAGACTCCTTCAGATACACAATTTCCCGTGGCGAAACTTTTCCTGCTGCAATTTTAGAAATCAGACGCTCCAAATCTGAAATTTGCTTTATCTGGTATTGAATATTATTGAGAATTTCAGCATTTGACTTTAAGTACGCCACAACTTCATGTCGGCTTTTTACTTTATTGGCATCCTTTAAAGGCAAAGCAAGCCAACGCTTCAACAAACGACCTCCCATGGGAGAAAGCGTTTTGTCAATAACATCCAAAAGCGTAACCGCATTTGGATTATAGCTGTGATACAACTCTAAATTTCGAATCGTAAAACGGTCCATCCAAACATATGCATCTTCAGCAATTCGCTGAATTGCGGTAATATGCTGCACACGATTGTGCTGTGTTTCCGATAAATAATAAAGAATTGCTCCAGAGGCGATAATTCCTTCTTTCAATTCTTCGACACCAAAACCTTTTAATGAATTGGTCTGGAAATGCTTTGTCAATGTTTCTAAAGCGTAATCTTCTTTATAGATCCAATCTTCTAAATAAAAACTATGAAAATCTTCTCCAAAAGCATCTTTAAAATCTCCTTTATTTGCTTTTGGAACCAAAACTTCACTCGGATTGAAATTCTGCAAAAGCTTATCAATATATTCTACATTTCCTTGAGCCGTCAAAAACTCACCGGTTGAAACATCTAAAAAAGAAATTCCGATATTTTTATTGGCAAAATAAACCGATGCCAAGAAATTATTTGATTTAGATTGTAAAACCTCATCATTTAAAGAAACTCCCGGAGTAACCAATTCGGTAACACCACGTTTCACGATCGTTTTAGTCATTTTTGGATCTTCAAGCTGATCACAAATCGCTACACGAAGTCCTGCTTTAACCAATTTTGGCAAATAGGTGTTGATCGAATGATGCGGGAAACCAGCCAGAGCCGTTTCTGTATCAGAACCAGCACCTCTTTTGGTCAACGTAATTCCAAGAATTTTAGAAGATCTAATCGCATCTTCTCCAAAAGTCTCATAAAAATCCCCCACTCTGAAAAGCAGACATGCATCAGGATATTTTCTCTTGATTTCGTTGTACTGTTTCATTAAAGGTGTTTCCTTCACCACTTTTTCTTTAGCTGCCAAATCGATATGTTTTAAATGAAAATTAAGACAGCGAATTTATAATTTTTTAACGGCATATCGAAGGCTTCAAAAATTAAAAATTTTTAAGAGTTTTTTAAGCCTACATTTCAGAATTTTACATAGATTTGTTTTATCATTTAAACAAAGACTATAAAAATGAAAAAAATAATTTTATTTGTAATGCTAGCGGTGGCTGGAGTTACAGCTTCTAACGCACAAAGCACTAAAAAAGGAGCAACTAAAGTTGCTAAAGTTGAAGGAGCAGGAATGCTTTTTGAAACAGAAACTATCGATTACGGAACAATCGCTCACAATGCTGACGGAAAACGTGAATTCGTTTTTGTTAACAATGGAACTAAACCACTTATCATTACAAACACGCAAGGATCTTGCGGATGTACTGTTCCTACTACACCAAAAGAGCCAATCGCTCCAGGTGCTAAAGGAATTATTGGTGTAAAATATGCTACTGACAGAGTTGGTGCTTTTACAAAAACAGTAACTGTTACTTCAAATGCTGAAGGACAACCAACAAAAGTACTTACTATTAAAGGTACTGTTTTACCAGATCCAGTAAAAAGCTAATCTGAAAGAAAACAAAATAAAATAATTGAAAAAGCTTCCTTATCTTTGGAAGCTTTTTTTATGACCTGAATACAACTAAAATGAGAAAACTTGAAAATAGCGAATTAGAACGCAAATCAATTGAAGATTTTAAAAAATCAGACAAAACACCTTTAATTTTGGTTTTGGATGACATTCGCAGTTTGCATAATATTGGTTCTGTTTTTAGAACTGCCGATGCTTTTTTGATTGAAAAAATCATTTTATGCGGTATTACAGCTACTCCTCCAAATAAGGAAATCCACAAAACTGCTCTTGGCGCAACGGAAACCGTAACTTGGGAACATCATGAAAATGTATTGGAAGTTATAGAAAACCTTAAAAAAGAAAACGTCTTGACACTTGCCATAGAACAAGTTGAAAGCGCTATTTTTCTTCAAGATTTTAAAGTGGAGAAAAACCAAAAATATGCATTGGTTTTTGGAAACGAAGTTTATGGTGTAGCACAGGAAGCTGTTGCAATTTGTGATGGCTGTATTGAGATTCCGCAACTCGGAACAAAACACTCTTTGAACATCTCTGTAAGTGCTGGAATTGTGGTTTGGGATTTATTTCAAAAACTAAACTGGCCTGCGGGCAATTAAAGCGTATTTCACTTAAAAAAAAGTGATTTTATAGTTGTTTTCAGACTTTAATTGTTAGAAATTGAAATATTTTTTTTTATTATTATAAAAGTGATAC
The DNA here is from genome assembly GCF_039581405.1 of Flavobacterium mesophilum. Taxonomy (NCBI): domain Bacteria; kingdom Pseudomonadati; phylum Bacteroidota; class Flavobacteriia; order Flavobacteriales; family Flavobacteriaceae; genus Flavobacterium; species Flavobacterium mesophilum. The sequence continues at coordinate 379,924 of NZ_JBCPXZ010000005.1, forward strand.
TTTTATAAAATGAAAAAAAATTACTTCTTAAAAATATCTTTTTTATTTGTCTCATTGCTATCCAATTTTTTTGGATTTGCGCAATATACCAGTATTCCTGATCGAAATTTTGAGCAGGCTTTAATTGATTTAAACATTGATTCTGGCGCTCCTGATGGTCAAGTTTTGACGGCAAATATCAAAGACATAACATCACTGCAAATTCCAGGCAAAAACATTACTGACTTAAGTGGCATTGAGGATTTTGAAAAACTGACAAGATTAGATGTTGGGGTAATTGACTCAGATCCGGGTAAAAAAAACTATCTTGTCAATTTAGATCTTACAAATAACATTTACCTTACTTATTTAGCATGCGGTCACAATGCGTTAGTGAATATAGATCTTTCCAAAAATACAGCATTAAAAGTTTTATTTATAGAAAACAACAAATTAAGCAGCCTCGATGTTTCAAAAAACACACTTTTAGACAAGCTTTATTGCCCCAACAATCTTATAACAAGCCTAGACATTACTAAAAATACTTCTTTAGCAACTTTTAATTGCAATTCTAATCAGCTAACAACTTTAGATGTATCGAAAAACATTCTTTTAACAGATATAAACTGCAGCAGTAACAATTTATCAAATATTGATGTTTCTAAAAACACATTAATAGATATTTTAGATGTTCAGAATAATCAAATAACTTCTTTAGATATTTCTAATAATTCAAAATTAACATACTTTACCTGTCAAAACAATCAACTATCTAGTTTAGATGTTTCTAAAAATCCTAATCTAACCATTTTTGCATGTAATAATAACCAGCTAACAAATTTGAATTTTAAAAACGGACAGAACGCAAAAATAATCCTTGCAAATTTTAAATCAAACTCTGGCTTAACCTGTATACAAGTAGATGATGAAGCTTATTCAAATTCAAACTGGACGACCTCTAAAGACAATGCAACAAAATATTCAAATGACTGCAGTAAACCTTCCTCAACAACTGCACCAATTGTCAAAGCAACCGGAGATCAATTTTATTGTCCATTAACTAGCATAAAAATAGTAACTGATTTCAGTATCAAAAATGATCTAACAGAACCAGGAACCAAAGCGGTTTATATTCAAATTTCTTCAGGTTATTCAAATGGCTCTGATTTATTAACCCTTTCAAATCCTGCACTTCACCCCACCATTACAACAAGCTGGGACCAAACAGCAGGAAAATTACAATTATCAAGCCCAACTGGAGCAGATGTTTTGTATTCAGATTTTGTTGACGCAGTAAAAGATGTCGTTTTTACAAATTCATCAGCGACTGCATCTGGAACGAGAACTTTCTCAATTACGATTGGAAATGCTAATTACCTGCCTTCAACACAGCACTTTTATTTATTTGTTCCGAGTATTGGAATTACTTGGACTTCGGCACGAGATGCTGCGGCCGCAAGCATTTATTACGGCCTAAAAGGATATTTAGCCACTATCCTATCCGCTGATGAGGCTAAATTAATTGGAGAACAAGCCTCTGGAACAGGATGGATTGGCGGAAGCGATGCAGAAGCTGAAGGCATTTGGAAATGGGTAACTGGCCCAGAAGCTGGAACTATTTTTTGGAATGGAGCTGCAAATGGATCGACACCGAATTTTGCATTTTGGAACAGTGGAGAACCAAACAATCAAGGAGATGAAGATTACGCACATATTACACAACCAGGAATTGGAGTTAGAGGTTCTTGGAATGATTTGTCAAATACTGGATCTTTAACATCCGGAGATGCTTATCAACCAAAAGGTTATGTAGTTGAATATGGCGGATCTGCAGGTGAAGCTCCTTTAGAAATAGCGGCAAGTACAAAAATTACAATTCCAGAAGCAAATGTATTGACTCCTAGTCCTATTTGTGACTCAGGAAGTTTTACGTTAAATGCAACAGCTACCACAGGAGCAACAATAAGCTGGTACACTCAAGCAACCGGCGGAACTGCAGTTGCAACAGGTAGCCCATATACAACACCTGTATTAAATACTACTACAACTTATTACGTCGATGCTGGATGTGAAAGCAACCGAAAATCAGTTACTGTAGTAATCAATAAAACGCCAAACACTCCAACCGTACCTTCTTCAAATATTTCAAGATGTGGACCAGGAAGTGTAGATCTTCAAGCTACAACTGATGTTGGAGTAATCAATTGGTATACATCCTCAACTGGAGGAACAAGCATTTTTACAGGAAATAATTTTACAACCCCAACAATTACAACATCAGCAACTTATTATGCTGAAGCTTCAAACAATGGCTGTTTAAATACTACTCGTACTCCCGTAACCATTACCATTTACACACCACCCGCAGTCACTGACGAAACTGTTGCATTGTGCCAATTTCAAAAGAAAATGCTAGACGCGGGAATCTCAGGAATGAGCTATTTGTGGTCCACTGGCGCTACAACTCAAACTATTGAAATAGGAACTGGAGGAACTTACACTGTTGATGTAACCAGTCCAGCTCCTCAAAATTGTACAAGCCGAAAAACAATTGTCGTAGAAGAGCATGAAATCCCACAAATTGATCGTATTGATGTAGAAGGAACAAGGGCAATAATTTACCTTAAAAAAGAACAACCTTATTTTGAATATTCTGTAGATGGTTCAAATTTTCAAGATTCAAATATTTTTTATGATGTTCCAGGTGGTTTGCAAACTGCTTATGTAAGAGAAAAAAATGGCTGTGGTGGCACTACTAAAAACTTTGTTGTTTTGGTTTTCCCACCTTTCTTTACTCCAAATAATGATAGCTATAATGATGTCTGGGAAGTAACGGGAATGGAGAATTATCCACAAGCACAAGTCACAATTTTTGATCGATACGGAAAATTATTAGCTCAATTATCAGCTTTAAGAATGAGTTGGGATGGGAATTTCAACCATGCTCCTCTTCCCGCTTCTGACTATTGGTATGCTTTGAAAATTGATGACAATCATCCTATTTTGAGAGGTCATTTTTCTTTAAAAAGATAAAACTCATTTTTGAACGTTCGATAGGCGGTTTTCAATTAAAAAATGTATTTTTAGATATGAAGACTAAATTCTTTAGCAATTCTACTTTGGCACTTATATTACTTTATTGTAATATACTATTTGCTTTTAATACAAGAAGTCTGCCTGAAAGAAAACCTAAAAAAGAATCCGCAAGAAAAACAACAGCAGTTGCATCAGTAATTACTGCAACCGGAGATCAAGTATATTGCCCGCAAAGCTCGATAAAAATTGTAACTGATGTTGCCATAAATGCAACAGAAGAAATTAATGCAATCTACATTCAAATTTCTTCTGGCTATGTGATCAATGAAGACTTATTAACTTTAATCGGCACACATCCTAATTTGACCTCAAACTGGAATTCTGATTCTGGCACTCTCACTATTTTGAATAGTACCGGAAAAACAGCTTCACTTTCTGATTTTATTACCGCAATCAAGGCCGTTGAATTCAAAAACAGTTCAGCAAGCCCAAAAGGCATTAGAAACTTTTCGATAAGTCTAGGACAAGCTAATTATTTGCCTTCGTCTAAACATTATTACAAATTTGTATCTAGTCCAGGAATTTCTTGGGGAGAAGCCAAAAGAGCTGCTGCGGCAAGCAATTATTTTGGATTAAAAGGTTATTTGGTAACCATTACAACTTTAGATGAAGCAATTTTTGTAGGCGAACAACTTTCGGGTACGGGATGGATTGGCGGAAGCGACACTCGGAAAGAACCAGAATGGCGATGGGAAACAGGTCCAGAAGAAGGAACTCAATTTTGGTATGGTCGCGAAAGTGGATCAACAACAACTTTTGCTTATTGGAACAATTTTAAAGAACCTGATAACGGAGGGGAAATAAAATTAATCGGTGTTGAAGATTATGCTTATATCACACCACCAGGATATGGCCAAAAAGGAAGATGGAATGATGCTTCGCTTTATGGAAGTTCTGACCCAACAAATGTAAATTATCCTCGAGGCTATATTGTTGAATATGGAGGAATGCCAGGTGATGTTTACCCACAAATAACTGCAAGTACCTCCCTAACTATGCTTTCAATTACCGAAACAAAAGCTCCTGATATTTGTGGATCAGGAACAACAATATTAGAAGCGAAAAGTGCAGCAGGAACCATAAATTGGTATACCGATGAAACTGGATCAAGTTTAATTGCAACTGGCCCTAGTTTTACTACTCCGGTTTTAAATACAAATCAAACCTATTTTGTTGGTGCCGAATACAACGGTTGTTTCTCTAAAAGAATTCCTGTTGAAGTAAGAGTGAATAAAGTTCCCGAAGTAACTTCTGTTTCAAATCCTGCACCTGAATGTAGTTCTGAAATATTTTTTTTAGAAGCTACTGTTTCTGAAGGTGACGCAAATTGGTATGATTCTGAAACAGGAGGAACAGTTTTAGGAACAGGCCCCTTATTCATTACACCTTCTATTTCTGCAAATACAATGTATTATGTCGAAGCCAACAATAATGATTGCCGTTCCCTAACAAGAACACCAATTAAAATAGAAATATTCCCGCTTCCTGATGTTCAAAATGAGGAAGTTGTTTTGTGCGCTCCAAATTCGGTTACACTTGATGCAGGAATTAAGAATATGAGTTACCTGTGGTCAACTGGAGAAACGACTCAAAAAATCACAGTTTCGCAATTAGGAACTTATTTTGTTGACGTTACAGCTTCAACAGCTGGGAATTGTACAAACCGAAAAACCATCAAAGTAATTGAACTCCCTGCTCCCGAAATTCAAAAAATCGAAGTTGACAATAGAACTGTAACTATTGTCCTTAGCAATCCTCAAAGTTATTTTGAATATTCTATTGACGGAATAAACTTTCAGGATTCTAATGTTTTTTATAATGTCCCAGGCGGTTTGCAAACGGCTTATGCCAGAGAAAAAAGTGCTTGCAAAACTGCTTCAAAAAGTTTTATTGTTCTCGTTTTCCCTGCATTTTTTACACCAAATAATGATTCATATAATGATGTTTGGGAAGTAACAGGAATTGAGAATTATCCCGAAGCACAAATTACTATTTTTGATCGTTACGGAAAATTAATTGCGCAACTCAGTACTTCAAAAAAATATTGGGATGGCACCCTAAATAAAGTACCTTTACCTGCGTCAGACTATTGGTATGCTCTAAAAATTGACGACAATCATCCTATTTTAAGAGGACACTTTACATTAAAAAGATAAAATGGATATAGAAACAATTCGCGAAATTTGCCAAAAATTAACTGGCACAACTGAAGACATAAAATGGGATCATGATCTTGTGTTTTCGGTTGGAACAAAAATGTATTGTGTTGTTGGGCTTGATCAAAATCCAACTTCGGCTTCGTTTAAAGTTTTAGATGAAGAATTTGAAGAAATGAGGAATAGACCTGGTTTCAAACCTGCGCCTTATGTCGCAAAATACAAATGGGTTTTAATTGATGATATTACGCGAATGAAAAAGTCTGAATGGGAAAAATACATTCAGCAATCGTATAATCTTGTTCAGGAAAAATTATCAGCGAAACTTCGAAAACAACTCGGAATAATATAATTTAAGAAGCTATTTTCTTTTTAATTTCATTTAGAATAAAAAGATAATCTTCGTGTTTTTTTACAAAATCACGATCAGAAACATCAATAATCAAAACATTCAAATCGGTTTGCGATTTGATGTAATCCAAATAACCTGTATTGATTTTGTCCAAATAACTAGCTTCAATATTTTGTTCGTAACTGCGACCACGTTTCTTAATATTTTGGAGCAATCTTTCTGTATTTTGATATAAATAAATGTACAAATCTGGCTTTGGCATTTCTTTGTAAATAATGTCAAACAGATTTCGGTACAATCGATATTCGTCTTCGCCAAGCGTTATTTTTGAAAAAATTAGCGATTTAAAAATGTGATAATCGGCAACAATAAAATCTTTAAACAAATCAAATTGCTTTAGATCATCAGCTAACTGCTGATAACGATCGGCCAAAAAAGACATTTCTAAAGGAAAAGCATAACGGTTTTGGTCTTTATAAAACTTCGGCAAAAAAGGATTATCTGCAAAACCTTCCAAAACAGTTTTGGCATTAAAATCTTCGGCAATTTTGTGTACCAATGTTGTTTTACCTGCTCCAATATTTCCTTCAAAAGCAATATAATTGAAATTTTCCAAAGCAATTTCTTGCAACGGGCTTTTCAATTTTTGAACAACAGTACAAACACTATCATCTGGAGAAACTGCAATTAATTCTTGAATTGTTTTTTGCAAAACTGGATGTTTCCAATCTAACTTCAAATCGTTAAATGGCAACAAAACAAAATTCCGGTTTTGCATTAACGGATGCGGAATCTGCAATTTTTCGGTCTCAATAATTTCATCATCAAAAGCAATGATATCGACATCAATAACTCTGGATTGATACCCTTCTTGATTCAATCGAATTCTTCCTAATTGTTTTTCAACTTTTAAAACCTGATTCAGTATTTTTTGTGCCGATGAAGTGGTATGCAAAAGCAATGCGCAATTATAAAAAGCATCACTTTCAAATCCCCAAGCGGGAGTTTCGTATAGTTTTGAAACCTTGATAACAGTTCCTATCTCTTGATGTATTAACGCAATACAACTTTCGATGTTTGCTAATCTGTTTCCTTGATTACTCCCTATTGATAAAACGACTTGATGCTGTGACTTCATAATTAATGCAAAGTAACTAAAAACTATTTAGAATTGGCCGTATTATTTATCGACTTTGAAAATGTAAAATCTACAAATATTTCATAATTTGGATTACAGAATTAAATCGCATTTATATATTTGTAACAAAGCAGTCTTTTTAGCTACTTATTTAAAAAAAACATACTTATGAAGTTTTTAGGAAATGTAATTGCCACAGTGATTGGTATTTTTGTATTTATCATGATATTCTTTTTTGGAGTAATCCTTATTGGAGCAATCTTTGGAGGCGACGATACGGTTTCGGTTAAAAAAGATTCGGTTATCGAATTGAATTTAAAAGAAATCAAAAATGACTACGCAGGAAAATATAAAGATCCATGGGTAACTGTTTTTTCAGAACAAAAAGGAATTGGTATAACTGATGTCATCAATGCCATCGAAGCAGCGAAAACAGATGACAAAATCAAAGGAATTTCTATCTTAAATGATGAATCTTCATTAGGTCTTGCGCAATACAAAGATTTGAGAAATGCTCTTGAAAGCTTCAAAAAATCAGGAAAATTTGTTTGGGCTTACGCCAATACTTATTCGCAAAAAGAATATTATTTAAATTCTGTTGCTAATACCATTTATTTGAATCCTGCCGGAGATTTAGATTTTAAAGGGCTTTCATCTGAAGTGATGTTTTTCAAAGATTTCCAAGACAAATCAGGCATTCATATGGAAGTGATTCGTCATGGAAAATATAAAAGTGCGGTCGAGCCATTTTTAGAAAACAAAATGAGCGACGCTAATAGAGAACAAGTGACCGCTTTGTTAAACTCAATTTGGTCAACAGTTTCTACTGATATTTCAAAAAGCCGAAATATTCCACTTCCGAGGTTAAATGAAATTGCAAACGGTTTGTTGGCAAGAACTCCCGAATTGGCAAAAGCTAATGGCTTAGTTGACATTATCGCATATGAAGATGTTTATCATGACGCGATCAAAAAACAATTAAAAGTAACTGGTGATGACGATTACAATAAAATTTCGATTGAAGATTATACACAAAACAACGTTACCACAGCACTAACAAATACAGCAACTGACGAAATTGCAATTATTTACGCTCAAGGCGAAATTGAAAGTGGTGAAGGCGATGTAAATGTAATTGGCGAAGGTTCAATGAGACGCGCCCTTCAAGAAGCTAGAAAAGATGAAGATGTAAAAGCAATTGTCTTGAGAATTGACAGCCCAGGAGGAAGCGCTTTGACTTCAGATTTGATTTGGAGAGAAATTGAAGTTACCAAAAAAGTAAAACCGGTCGTAGTTTCAATGGGTAATTATGCGGCTTCTGGAGGTTATTATATTGCTTGCAACGCTAATAAAATTTTCGCTGAAAGCAATACAATTACAGGCTCTATCGGAGTTTTTGGAATATTACCAAACTTCAGCCCATTAGCCAATAAATTAGGTATCAATACAGAACAAGTAAAAACACACGAAAACTCGGCTAATTACAGTCCGTTTGTTCCTGTTGATGAAAAGTTCAAAGCCTTTACTTTAGAAGGAGTTGAGCATATTTACAAAACTTTTGTAACGCATGTTGCCGAAGGAAGAAAAATGACTTTTGATCAAGTTGATGCTATTGCGCAAGGAAGAGTTTGGTCTGGAAGCGAAGCTTTAAAAATTGGTTTGGTGGACAAAATCGGTGGATTAAATGATGCTATCGCAGAAGCGGCTAAAATGGCTAAAGTAAAAACTTACTCAACTCAAAACTATCCTGAATACGAAAAAACTTTTGGCGATTTGATCTCAAAAATGCCTTTTGCAAAATCAAAAGAAACTTTCATCAAAGAAGAAATTGGAGAAGAAAACTACTTGATGATTGAGCAAATCAAAAAACTTCAAAAACAAAAAGGAGTTCAGGCTATGATGCCTTTTGGAATTAACATTAAGTAATTCAAATCTTAAAAAATGAAAAAGATATTTTTGTTTTTGAGTATTTTATTTCTTTCATCTGTAAATGCGCAAAATACAGAGCAACATACCTTTAAAGAAACTAACGTTACCTTAAAAATCAATGTTGATCAACTTTACGGCACGCTGACAGTTCCTGATGTGACAAAAAAATGCCCCGTTGCGTTAATCATTGCAGGTTCTGGCCCAACCGACAGAAATGGAAATAACCCTACAATGAAAAACAATTCGTTGAAAATGCTCGCAGAAGCTTTGGCAAAAAACGGAATTGCATCATTGCGATACGACAAAAGAGGAATTGGCGAAAGCAAAACAGCAGCAACAACAGAGTCGAGTTTGGTTTTTGAAAATTATACCGAAGATGCAAAAAGCTGGATCAACTTTTTGAAGCAAGACAAACGTTTTTCACAATTAACGGTTATTGGGCATAGCGAAGGATCATTAATTGGAATGATTGCAGGAGCAAAAGCCAACAAATTTATTTCGATTGCAGGTGCAGGAGAATCAGCAGATAAATTGTTAAAAGAGCAAATTTCGTCGAAATCAAACAAACAAATCGAGAATATGACCTTCCCGATTATTGACAGTTTAAAAGCGGGAAATAAAGTAAACAAAGTTGACCCACTTTTAAACTCGCTGTTTAGGCCAAGTATTCAGCCTTATTTGATTTCTTGGTTCAAATATGATCCTCAAATAGAACTTAAAAAACTTACCGTTCCTATTTTAATTCTTCAAGGAAATAGTGATTTGCAAGTAAGCGTTACTGATGCTGAAAATTTATCAAAAGCCAATAAGAATTCTGAATTGGTAATTGTGGACAAAATGAATCACGTTCTAAAAATTATTGAAGGTGACAATAAAGCAAATTTTGACAGCTACAATAATGAAACATTGCCGATTTCAGATGTATTGACGAATAAAATTGTTTCCTTTATAAAAAAGCCAATATCACATTAAAGAGCCAATCCGTTTGAAAATCGTCAAACGGATTTTTTTATTCACAAATAGAAAGCATTTCTTACATTTTTAAGAAAACTTTATCGTCAAACTGTAGTAAAAAAAACTATTTTTGCAGAGTCTGATTTTAAGTAAAACCCTCAAATCTATAAATATGTTAAAGAAAATTTTAAAAATAACCGCCATTGTAATTGTGGTTTTCGTGGCCGCGCTATTCGCCATTCCTTACTTCTTCAAGGATCAGATCAAAGCAAAAATTTCTGAAGCAATCAATGAAAGCGTTGATGCCAAAGTAAGTTTTGCTGATGCCGATTTAAGTTTGTTCCGAAACTTCCCAAATGCGGCCGTTGGAATTGAAAAATTGGTAATCATCAACAAAGCACCTTTTGAAGGTGACACATTGGTTTCCTTAGGTCAATTAAACTTAAAAATGAGCATTAAAGAACTTTTCAAAGGAGAAAATGAACCCTTAAGCATTCAAGGAATCACTTCTGAAAATGGTTTAATCAACATTATTTTTAATAAAGACGGTGTTGGAAACTTTGACATTGCTTTAAAGGACAAAAAAGAAGAAACTAAAGACGAAAAAAGCAAACCGCTTGCATTAAAAATTCAGAACTACAAAATCGAAAATTTCACTTTTAGATATATCGATCAAGGTTCTAAAATTAAAATGGTAATCGATAGTTTAAACCATGAAGGTACTGGAGATTTTACCAATTCAAAATTAGATTTAACTACAAAATCGACTGCAAAAGTATCTTTGGATATGGACAAAATCAATTACATGAAAAATGTAAAATTGACTTTGGACGCGATTTTAGGAATCGATCTTGAAAAGAGCAAATATACTTTTAAAGAAAACAAAGCTTTAATCAATCAATTGCCATTAGAATTTGACGGATTTATTCAGATGACTGAAAAAGCGCAGATCTATGATTTGAAATTTAAAACGCCAACTTCATCATTTACAAACTTCTTAGGATTGATTCCTTCGGCTTATGCATCAAGTTTGGAAGGTGTAAAAACTACTGGAGACTTTACAGTTAATGGTTTTGCGAAAGGAGAATTGACAGATACAACGGTTCCTAAATTCAATATTGAAATTGCTTCAAGCAATTCTTCATTTCAATATCCTAACTTGCCAAAATCAGTTCAAAATATCGTAATTGACACTAAAATCATAAACGAAACAGGGATTCTAAACGACACCTACGTTAATTTAGACAAACTTTCTTTCCGAATTGATCAAGACGTTTTTAACGCTAAAGCAAATATTAAAAACATTACTGTAAACCCAATTGTTGACGCAGCTTTGAAAGGAACAATCAACTTGGCAAATCTTTCAAAAGCCTATCCAATCAAAATGGATAAACCTCTTGCAGGTATTTTGAAAGCTGATGTTACGACTAACTTTGATATGGCTTCTGTTGAAAAAAGCCAATATCAAAATATCAAAAATGCTGGAACGATGAGTTTGTCAGGGTTTAAATACACTGACGAAAATGGCAAAGCAATGAACATCAGTACTGCTTTAGTTGAGTTCAACCCAAGCAAAATCAACTTAAAACAATTTAATGCCACTACTGGAAAAAGTGATCTTGCTATTAATGGAGTTTTAGAAAACTTCTATGGTTTCATGTTCAAAAAACAGGAATTGAAAGGAAAGTTCAATATGAGTTCAAATCAATTAGCTGTTGATGATTTTATGACTGCTGGCGAGCCTACAAAAACAGAAACAAAAACTCCAGCAAAACCTGCTGAAGCAATGAAAATTCCAGCTTTCTTAAATTGTACTTTAAACGCAAAAGCAACAACTGTTTTGTATGACAATTTGAAACTGAAAGATGTTTCTGGAAAATTGATCATCAAAGATGAAAAAGCATTGTTGGAAAACTTCAAAACTTCAATTTTTGGTGGAACAATTGGCTTGACTGGAGCGGTTTCAACAAAAGAAAAAGTACCAACATTTGATATGAATTTAGGTTTCAATCAAGTTGACATTGCGCAGACTTTTACGCAATTAGACATGATGAAAAAAATTGCTCCGATTGCAGGAATTATCAATGGAAAACTGAATTCAACAATCAAATTAAACGGAAATCTTGATGCAAATGAATTAACGCCAGATTTAAAATCTATTTCAGGAGATTTGATCGGTCAATTGCTTTCGACAACTGTAAATGCTAAAAATTCAACTTTACTTAATTCTCTTAGCTCAAACATTAAATTTATCGACATGAATAAGGTAAATTTAAATGACATTAAAGCGGCCTTGACTTTTGATAACGGAAAAGTAAATGTAAAACCTTTCGATATTAAATATCAAGACATTAAAGTAACAGTTGGCGGAACGCACGGTTTTGACCAAACGATGAATTACAATTTAAAATTTGATGTTCCAGCTAAATATTTAGGAAGCGAAGCAAATGCTTTGATTGCAAAAATGTCTCCTGCTGATGCAGCGAAATTGGAAAACATTCCGATCAATGCAATGGTTACCGGTAATTTTTCTAGCCCAAAAATCAGCACTGATATGAAAGCCGCTGTGAGCAATTTAGCGGGTCAAGTTGCCAATCAACAAAAAGAAAAATTAACGCAAAAAGGTACTGCAGCTTTAACTGATTTAATCAACAAAAACACAAAAGCAAAAGATACCACTCAGGCTGCAAAAACTGAGAAAGAACAAAAAACTCAAGAAGTAACCAAAAAAGCAAGCGACTTGCTTAATGGATTATTTAAGAAGAAAAACTAAATCATCTCAAATGATTTTCATAAAAAAATCCTGCTCTTTATAGGGCAGGATTTTTTATTTATAGCAGAATGTAATGTTATTATTTATTCAAAATTGTATTAATGATTCGGATATAATCAGGAATCGAATTTGTGTTAGTATCAACTCCAATACTGTTGTTCCCGTACGGTTCGTATTTTTTAATATTTGCACCCGAAAACAACCCAACTGTAGCAACTTTTGAAGCACTTGCCAAATGCATAATGCCGCTGTCTGCTCCAATAAAAACTGCACTATTAGCCATCACAGAACCAATTTCACGAACATCTTTACTATAAAATGAAGGTGCTTGAAAGTTTATTTGAGATACATTTTCAACAGGTAAAATTTCGAAAATATTATATTGCTCTGCATATTCTTTCTTCAACGCGGCATAAAACTCTTCCCACCAATCAACTTTATAGCATTTTTCGCCAGTTGCAAAAGTAAATATGGCAATCGATTTTTTAGTTTGGTCTACGATACCATTTAATATTGTTTTTCCTTTTGCAATTTCATCTTCAGATAGCTTTAAATCAATAAGACCTACAGGTTCTTTTTTATCTTCAACACCTAACTGGCTCAAAGCATATCTAAAATTATAAACTGGATATTTTGCAATATGATCATAGTCATCATAAGGCAGTTGAACATTTTCTGGCAAGTCGCCAAAAAACTTATATTTTGCTGCCGAGAATTTCACTGCCAATCTTCCTGAAGAAGAATTTTGATCGACATTGATTACGGCATCATAATTTTGCTTTCGAATCAAGGTCCAAACTTTCAAATATTTTACTAATTCCTTGAAAGGCTTTTTAGGCAAATCAATTACCTTGTCAATGTTTTCATAGTTTTCAAAAACAATCGGGGCCAACGTTCCTTTTACAAATAAGTCGATTTTACAATTCGGAAATGTTTTGGTCACTTCCTGGACTAAAGGGGAAATTAAAATCAAATTTCCTAATCTCTGATTTGGCCTAGCGATTAATACTTTTTTGATTTCGCTCGTATTTATTGGCTCGCCTTTTTGCATATTTGAGCGGCCAATGTTCTTGGTTAAACCACGCATTAAACTGCGTCTGAATCCGTTAACTTTTTTTAAGTTACTCATTCATTTTTATTTTTAGAATTAAAAAAAGTTCTTGCCTTAAATGGTAATTCAGCAGTATTGAACCAACCAAATATAAGTTAATTTTTTCTTAAAATTAAAATGTTTGAATAAGTAAACATTACATAATTGTAAATTAATTTAACAATATTCACATCAATAATTTTAAAAAGCGCCGAAAATACAAGGATTTTGGCGCTTTTTTATATTTAATAGACAGAGACTAAAAATAAATAGACGAATAACGAATTACACTAGACATTTATAGTAACTACATAACCTTCTGAACCACGAATATTGAAAACTGTTCCGTTTTCAAATAATAAATATTGCCCTTTGATTCCAACTAATTTTCCTTGAAACGAAGGCGTTTTATCTAAATTCAAACTGTTGATTTTTGCCGGATAACTCAAAACAGGATAATTTAATTCGTAAACATCATTCTTTTCACTGTAAAAATAATCCCTTACTTCTTCAGGAATCAAGCTTTCTACTTTTGATTTTTCAAGAATTAAATCACATGATTCTGAGGTACATTGAAGCATTTTTCTCCAATTGGTTTTGTCAGTATAATGATCTTTTAGAGCAACTTCGGTAATTCCTGCCAAATAACGATTTGGAACCTCAACAATTGCAATTGCTTGTGTTGCCCCTTGATCGATCCATCTTGTTGGAACTTGAGATTTTCTCGTCACCCCTACTTTCACTTCTGTTGAAAAAGCTAAATATACAATATGAGGTTGCAACTGCGCTTTTGATTCAAATTCTAAATCACGATCTGCAATTCCTAAGTGCGCGGTACTCAATTCAGGGCGCATAATCCAGTCGCCCACAGCCGCACTTGAATAAAAGCAATCGTAACAAAAACCTTGTCTGTAAATCTTTTTCTTTTTACCGCAATTTAAACATTGAAAACCTGCAAAATTTATCTCAATATCTTTATTCAATAATTGATTCATACTTAAGAAACTATCTTCGAAAACCAAATAATATTGAATTGGATTTCCCATTTCAGTCTGCATTTTTGTAAGTACTCCTTGATATTGCATAGAATTTTTAATTTTAAATTGCTTATTTTAGATTCATAATAACTCTGAGAAAATAGAGTTTTTAGTGTTAAATTTCCAAATTTTAGCTCGGAATCTTGTCTCAAATAGAATTGTTTTTTCCAAAAAAATACTATTTTTGATACAAGGACAAAGTTACTATTTGTCGGTCGATATTCAAATCTTAAATTTATGAGTTTTGCTTTTTGGGCAAAATTTCAAAATCTAAAATAAAAATCTGCATGCCTGTATCTATCATCAATTCTTTCGCATCTTGGGTCCTTAAACAAAGGATACACCAAATTGAACTTTTTCTAAAATATCCGAATGAAGTTCAGGAAGAACTGTTGCATAATTTATTGACAGCGTCAGAAAATACGGTTGTGGGAAAAAAATACGATTTTGCTTCAATAAGTTCCTATCAAACTTTTTCAGAAAGAGTCCCGATTTCAACATACGAAGAATTACAGCCTTTGATTGAACGCACACGTCAAGGCGAGCAAGGCGTTTTTTGGGAAACACCAATTAAATGGTTTGCCAAATCAAGCGGTACTACAAATGCTAAAAGCAAATTTATTCCCGTAAGCAACGAAGCGCTTGAAGATTGTCATTATAAAGGGAGCAAAGATTTACTTTGCCTTTATTTGAATAATAATGAAGATTCTGAATTGTTTTTAGGAAAAAGTCTTCGCTTGGGCGGAAGTTCTCAGATATACGAAAACAACAATACTTTTTTTGGTGATTTATCGGCAATTTTAATTGAAAATATGCCAATTTGGGCCGAATTCAGTAGTACGCCAAGCAGCAAAACTTCGCTAATGAGCGAATGGGAAAGCAAAATTGCGGCGATTATCAATGAAACCAAAAACGAAAATGTAACCAGTTTTGCTGGAGTTCCTTCCTGGATGCTGGTTTTAATGAATAAAGTTTTAGAAAATACGGGAAGTCAAAACTTGTTGGAACTTTGGCCAAATCTTGAAGTTTACTTTCATGGAGGTGTGAGTTTTTCTCCTTATAAAGACCAATACAAAAAAATTCTGCCAAGTTCTGATTTTAAATATTACGAAATTTACAATGCTTCTGAAGGCTTTTTTGCCATTCAGGATTTAAATTATTCGAGCGATTTATTGCTGATGCTGGACTATGGAATTTTCTATGAATTTATTCCGATGGACACTTTTGGAACTCTAAATCAAAAAGTAGTTCGTTTAGCAGACGTTGAATTGAATAAAAACTATGCAATTGTTATTACAACCAATTCTGGTTTATGGCGTTATTTAATTGGCGACACCATTCGATTTACTTCATTAAATCCATACAGAATCAGAGTTACGGGAAGAACCAAACATCATATTAATGTTTTTGGTGAAGAATTAATGGTCGAAAACACCGATCAAGCTATCGCAAAAGCTTGCCAAATTACCCAAACCGAAGTTATCGATTATACGGTTGCCCCTATTTTTATGCATGACAAAGAAAAAGGCGCGCACGAATGGATGATCGAATTCAAGAAAAATCCAGCTGATGTTGGTCTTTTCCAAAAAGTTTTAGATGAGACTTTACAAACTTTAAATTCTGATTACGAAGCGAAACGCTACAACAATATGACTTTAAATCCTTTGGTAATTAATGTTGCTAGAGAAAATCTTTTTTATGATTGGTTGAAAGAAAGAGACAAACTTGGTGGCCAACATAAAATTCCAAGACTTTCAAATCAAAGGGATTATTTGGAGCAATTAAAGGAAATGTGTTAAAAACAACTTTTATTTATAGAAAATGAAAAACACGAAATTCAGCGAAATGAGTACTGAAGAACTCATCAAAAACCACAAAACATTGAAAACTGTTAATACTATTTTTGCTATCGCATTAATTGTGTTGTTTGCACTTAACATCTTCATTATTTTCAATAAAGGCTTCAGTGCAATGAGTGTTGTTCCAATTGCTTTATTGCCTATTCTTTTCTTGAATCTGAATAATTTGAAAGAGATTAAAAAGGAGCTAGATTCGAGGAAGTAAAATGAGTGAAATCAGAATTGACTTAAACAAAAGAAAAATATTTTTAGCTTTAATAGGTTCAATAATCTTTATTTTTTTAGGAATTCAATTTATTCTAAATCCCGAACATTTTGTTTCACACTCCTATAGAAATCCTGGATTTATAAAAATTGCTGGTTTTGCCTCAATCATTTTTTCTGGAATATGTTTGATTTTTTTGCTTTTTAAAATCTTTGACAAAAAGCCAGGATTAATAATTAATGATAATGGAATTACTGACAATTCCCATTATGGAAGTGTTGGATTAATTGATTGGTCGAAAATCAAAGGAATAAGAACACGTCAAGTCATGTCGACTAAATTTTTATTAATTGATGTTTCAAATCCCCAAGCGTTTATTGAAAATAGTTCGCGTTTTAAAGCGTCACTGATGAAAGCTAATTTAAAAATGTATGGAACTCCTTTATCAATTACTTCTAATAGTTTAAATTATAATTTCGATGATCTTGAAAAATTAATACTTAAAGAATGGGACAAATACAAAAAGGAAGATTCCACTAAACCAATATAATCCTTTTCTTGAATCTGAATAATTTGAAAGAGATTAAAAAGGAATTGAAATTGAGGAAGTAACTTTCAAAAAAGTCTGAATGAAATTATGCAGAATTTAAATTTTAATTCGAAGCTAAATGTTACAACAATCTGACTTGAAAGGATATATTAAATCTAGAAAAAGTATTACAAAATGGATTCGGAAGATATTGAATTAAGAAAAAAAATTGACTTACATTACGGAAAAAGAAATGGTTTACATACCATAAATTATGTGGAATTTTATTTTCACGCTTGTTTTTTTGAAATCTTGAATGTTGAAAATTCATATTGGGAAACTAGTTTTGATGGTACAGAAATAGCTGAGTTACTTGATTTTTTAAATATAAATTTCGATAAAGAGTATATAATAGAAAAATACATAGATCCAAAAAATCATGACGTTGAAGTCTTACATTCAAAAAACGACGAACAGGTATTTGCGTATTTTGATTTAGAAAAAGATCCGACCGATCAAAATGATATGTTTCTTTTTGGCATAAGATGTTTAAAAAAAGACGACTTAATTGTTGCGGAAAAACTATTAAAGATTTATAAAAAATTAGGCACAAGTTCTCCTTTTTCGTTTGACATTCATAACAATAGATTGTATAACAAAGTATTTAATAGTTATTTTTATTTCTACGACAACAATTACGATACTCGCAAAAGGCAAATAAATTACAACACTTAATTTCTCTTTTAAAACGTTAATTCCAGTAAACTCTCATGAGCCCCCGGAGGGACATGCCCAAATAAAAAAACCTCAGCTCTTTTTTAAAGACTGAGGTTTTGTTTTTTATTAACACCAGATATGTCATTTCGAGGAACGAGAAATCGCACTCGAAATTCCATAAAGTATATTGGCAATCTTTGTCGAGTCACTAGTGCGATTTCTCCTTCGTCGAAATGACAAAAATGGGTTGAATTTCATTTGTCAGGCTGAGCGAAGTCGAAGTCCTTTAAACGTTAAGCCCTTCGACTTCGTTCAGCGTGACAAATTGCTTACATCATATCAATATATCTGTCGTGGTAACCTAAAAGATATAAAACACCATCAAGACCTAAACTTGAAATTGAGGTTGAAGCGCTTTCTTTTACTTTTGGTTTTGCGTGGAAAGCAATTCCTAAGCCAGCTAAATTTAGCATTGGCAAATCATTTGCTCCGTCTCCAACAGCAATTGTTTGGTTGATATGGATTCCTTCTTTCTCAGCGATTGCTTTTAAGTGCTCGGCTTTCTTTTGTCCGTCGACAATATCACCTATATATTTTCCTGTCAATTTTCCGTCTTTGATCTCTAATTGATTAGCGTGAACGTAATCAATTCCTAATTCTTTTTGCAGGTATTCTCCAAAATAAGTAAATCCTCCAGACAGAATTGCAGTTTTATAACCGTAATATTTCAGCGCTTTCATCAAACGATGCGCACCTTGTGTGATTGGCAAATTGATGGCTACATTTTGCAAAACTTCTTCACTCAAACCTTCCAAAAGTGCCATACGTTGTTTGAAGCTTTCGTTAAAATCAATTTCGCCATTCATCGCCGATTCTGTAATCGCTCGTACTTGATCTCCTACTCCATTCAATTCTGCCAATTCGTCGATAACTTCAGTTTGAATCAAAGTTGAATCCATATCGAAGCAAACCAAACGGCGATTTCTTCTGTATATATTATCTTCTTGGAAAGAAATATCAACATTCAACGTTCTTGAAATTTCCATAAAACTTGCCGTCATAACAATTTTATTTACAATTTCACCCGTTACCGATAATTGAATGCAAGAACGTGGATATTGTTCCTTTTCAACAATAGAAGTTCGTCCCGTTAATCGTATAATAGAATCAATATTAAGGTTTTGATCTGACATGATTTTAGTCACTGCCGCCAACTGAGAAGCCGCTAGTTTTTCGCCTAAAATATTGATAATGTAGCGTTGTTTTGATTGTGATTTTACCCATGTTTCGTAATCGTCGATAGAAATTGGAATAAATTTCACTTTGATTTCAAGCTCGTACGCTTTGAAAAGAAGATCTTTCAAAACTGGCGCCGAAGAAGAACCTGCAGCAATTTCGAACAAAATTCCTAAAGAAAGTGTATCATGAATATCGGCCTGACCGATATCTAAAATATTAGCATCATAAGCCGCCAATACAGCTGTCAAACCTGCTGTAACCCCTATTTTATCATGTCCTGAAACTTTTAATAAAATAATTTCTTTATCCTCTATTGCCATTTTTTCTTTATTGATTTTGAAGCGACAAAAATCGGCAATCTATAATTGATAAAAAAGAATAATCATTGTTTTTTTGAAAAGAAAAAGCACATAAACATGTGCTTTTTCGAGTAATTTAACAATTATGTTCCGCTTTTAGAATAACATAACTTTAATGATTATTTCCCTGGCTGATTTTCATCAAAATTCACCATCCAGTTGATTCCGAATTTATCTTTGAACATTCCGAAATAAGCACCCCAGAAAGTTTTGTTCATCGGCATTTCGACTTTTCCTCCAGCCGAAAGTCCGTTGAAAATTCGGTCTGCTTCTTCAGTACTTTCTGTATTGATTGAAATTGAAAAATTTTCACCAAAAGGCAAATCTCCAAATCTTGTCGAGCTATCGCTTCCCATTAAAATAGTGTCGCCAATTGGCAGTGAAACGTGCATGATTCTGTCAGCATCTGCATCAGAAACTTCGTCACAGCCTTCTTCTTTTGGCATATCTTTAAATTTTCCGATATAAGGAAATTCACCTCCAAAAACGGATTTATAAAACAAAAATGCTTCCTCGCAATTTCCGTTAAATAACAAATAAGGGTTTACTGTTGCCATTTTTTTTTATTTTTTAATTGTTAATGTTTTATTCTTAATTCTCAGATAATTCTTTTACTTTCTCTAAACCTTTAGGAAAAGCTTCTTTAAAATAATCAATGTACTTTTCAACAACATCTACTTTCGCAGTCAAATCAGTAAATCCATCTTCTGATGTTAAACGATAGGTTTCCATTGCGCCACTCCATTTTTTGGTTTCTTCGTCTAGTGGAAGTTCTTTAAAATCCTTAATTTCTCCAATATGCTTAAAAGCCATGTATTCATTTGGGATTTTTTTCTCAATAAGACTGTTCATTCCTTCTCCATTTGGTGACATAAAATGAATTTTGTCTCCTTCATTCCAATCACTTACCGCATATGAACCTTCACAAAAAGCACCAGTCCATTCTTTATACGTGTCATCATTCCATAAAACCTCCCACACTTTTGTCGCGGGAGCCTTAATCCTACTCTTGAATTCTAATGTTTCCATAATTAAGATAATTTACTAAAATCCATATACAAAACATTCCATCTATGGCCATCTAAATCTGCAAATCCACAGCCGTACATCCATCCTTGGCTTTCTGCTGGCGCTGCAAAAACGGTTCCGCCGGCTTCTGTCACTTTTTTAGCCAACTCGTCCACTTCTTCTCTGCTTTCGGCATCAATAGAAATCAAAACTTCAGAACTTAACTTTGTGTCTGTAAGTCCATGTTGAGAAAAACTAGAAAAAAGCATTTCCTCAAAAAGCATTACAACAAAATGTCCTTCACCCACTACCATGCAAGTAGAACTTGGCGTATCGTGCTGTTCATTAAACGAAAAACCTATTTTCCAGAAAAAATCTTTCGCTTTTGCTACACTCTTTACAGGAAGATTCAACCATATTTGTTTTGTCATTTTTTTAGATTTTTTTGTTAAACAATTTATTTAAATCATTAGTTATGTAAGTCAATTTAAGTTTAAATCTGTATTATAATATCCTGAACCTCTGTATATTTAAGCCTTTTCGCCTAAAACTAATTATTTTCGACGTAATTTTTAAAATTATCCAAAATTGCCTGCCAGCCCGCGCGTTGCATCTCCTCAGGATTTACCGTTTCAGGATCAAAACGTTCAACGATTTCTACACCGTCTGCTGTTTCTGTATACGTTATTTCAACTTTTCTGCCATCGCCCAAAACATATGAAAGTGCTTCTTCAGGTTTTACCAATGTAAATTCGCCTCCAAAATCAAAACTCATACTGCCATCTTTAGCCGCCATCGTCGATTTGAATTTTCCGCCTTCTCTCAAATCAGCTTCTGCATATGGTGTGTGCCAGTCTGGTGAAGCAAAACTCCATTTTGTAATATGTTCTGGCGTGTTCCAATATTCCCAAACTTTTGCTATCGGTGCGTTTACTGTATTTTTTATTGTGATCATTATTTCTGAATTTAGTTTTAAAATCTTTTAGATACTTTCTGTATATTTTTTAAAGTTGTCAAGAACGTCCTGACACCAGCTTTTCTGCATGCTTTCAGGATCAGTTTTATTGGGTTCAAACTTTTCAATGATTTTCACCTTATCGCCAAAATCCTCAAAATAAATACTCCCGATTCTGTTATCTAAAAGCAGATATTCTATTAACTTAAATTTTTCAATTTTAGTGTATTTTCCTTCAAAATCAAAACTTCCAGTATTATCCTTTGATGCCATTTCATATCTAAACTTTCCTTCTACTTTCAAATCATTTTCAGCATAAGGCGTGTACCAGTTGCCCAAAGCGGTATTCCAATTTTGAATGTGTTTGGGCGTGATCCAAAAATCCCAGACCTTTTCTATGGGCATCTGAATTATAACTTCTACCGAAATCATAATTAACTATTTGGAATCTGACTTTCATCCATATAAAAGACTTCCCAATGATGTCCATCTAAATCCAAAAAATTTCTTTGATACATCCATCCATAATCTTTCGCTTCCATATAATCAGTTCCACCAGCTTTAACTGCTTTCTCGACAATTTCATTTACTTTCTCATGCGATTCCATAGAAAGGGAAATTAGAACCTCACTTGTTGTCTTAGAATCACAAATTTGTTTCTTGGTAAAAGTTTGATAAAACTCTTTAACCAAAATCATGACGTTAATATCTTCGCTAATTACGATACAAGCTCCCTTATCGTTTGTAAACTTTTGGTTGGTTGAAAAACCAAGTGCGTTAAAAAACGACACTGCTTGAGTTAAATCTTTTACTGCAAGATTTAAGAATATCTTTGTTTTCATCTTTATAAAATTACAAATTAATCAAAGCAAATGTAAAATTTTAAGATTAGTTTAAAACGACAATAAAAGTCAACTTTAGGGTCATTTAAGACAATTTGATTACTTTTGTAAGAATTACAATCTTCCAAAAAAGAAAAAGTCATGAGCAAGAGAACAGGTTTGATCGTACCACACGACTATAAGTTATTGAGTATCGCAGCGATTTTAGAAGTTTTTGAAACGGCAAATAAACTAAGCAAAGATGCTGAAAAACCTTTTGATATTATGTTATTTCAATCGGCTGAACAGATTACACAGGAAAAATTATTTGGATACAATGTTCATGCAATTGAGACTTCAAATATCAATTTGGAACTCATTCTGATTCCAGCTTTCACGACTGATGATATGGGAGCAATGATTGCAAAAAACCGAAATTTTATTCCGTGGCTAAAAAAACAACATCAATCTGGAGCTGAATTAGCAAGTTTTTGCACCGGCGCATTTTTGTTTGCCGCTTCTGGATTATTAAACGAAAAATTAGCCACTACGCATGTTGACGCTTGCAGTGCTTTTACAAAAGCTTTTCCGTTAGTAAAATTAAAACCCGAAGAAACTTTGACTGCCGATGGAAGTTTGTACACAAGTGGCGGATCAACTTCATCCTTTCATTTGCTTATACTTTTAGTTCAAAAATATTGTGGCAACGAAATTGCGGTTCAGATTGCAAAAATCTTCTCCATTGACTTAAATCGATATAAACAAAGTTATTTCAGCACTTTCAGGCCTAATCATTTGCATAATGACGTTTTGGTAGCGCAGTTACAGCAAAAAATCGAAAGTCAATATCATACGATTGAAAAATTGGAAGAAATCACAAAAGATATTCCGACAAGCGCCAGAAACATGACACGCCGATTTAAACAAGTGACAGGAATTCCGCCAATTGAATATCTGCAGAATATTAGAGTCGAAAGCTCAAAAAAATATCTGGAACAAACGCAACTTTCCATTTCAGAAATTATCGAGAAAACAGGATACAACGATCCAAAAGCATTCCGAAAAGTGTTTTATAAAATGGTCGGAATGAAGCCTATTGAATATCGCGAAAAATTTAGAGTACAATAATTATTAGGAGCAGAAATATTTCATTTCAAAAGAAGTCTTCTCCTGCTCTTCACTGTATCTTTTGTTCCCGATAATTATCGGGACCACCACAAAAGGATGCCGTTTCGATCAGGACTATACGAGAAGTTTTTGTTTTCAAAAGTCTTGAGGATTATGACTTGACAATCCACATCAATACTTTTTTATTGGTTTTCAAAAGTTCGTCAATCTCTTTCATGCCTTCATTTGAAACCGCTGGACAGCCCCAGCCTTCTGGTGTTCCTTCGGGATAGACTTCATTATCTGGAATTGCATCCCAAGAATGCAACACAATTGCTCGGCTTCGTGCATTCGAATTCGTTTTCTCCTTTCCTTGCAAAATATAATTGACTTTTATTCCCCACTGACTCACACCGCGATCTAAAATCACATATTTTCCAATTGAAGAGCAATGCGAATCAAATTCATTGCTAATTTGCACTTTTTCTTTAGATGAAGTCCTTCCCCATTGATTATCACCGCAACCGTGACTTACCATATAGGAATTAGAAATGGCTTTCTTTTTAAAATCGTAAACAAAAAATCTTTTATAACCAGAATGAACACCTAGATCAATCAGTATAAATTTATTTTGGTTGAGTTTGTTTGTCTTGCAGTATTGCTCAGCTTCTTTATAGTAATTGCTATAGTTGATTTCAACGCGAGGTTTATCTGTTGAAACTATTTCACTTTTATGCTTGTTTTCAGAAACTGCAGTTGCTTTGTTTTCTTGATTACAAGAAAATAGGACGCTCAGACAAATTATAAGAAACATTTTTTTCATGTTTAAATTTACACAAAAAGACAAACGAAAATAGATTCAAAAAAGTATAAAAAAACCTGCTCAAAAAATGAACAGGTTTTAGAAAATATATTTTCAATAATTAAGAAGCAATTTCCATGCGCTTCAATAAGTTTTTGCTCAACGTATGTTCTGCATATTCTTTGTCGATTGTCAAAGTTGTATCGTCAGAACTTGGTAATTCGTACATCGCATCTGTTAAAATAGCTTCGCATAATGAACGCAATCCACGAGCACCTAATTTGTATTCCAAAGCTTTATCTACAATAAAATCCAAAGCTTCATCGGTAACACTCAATTCAACATCATCCATTAAGAACAATTTCTCATATTGTTTTACCAATGCATTTTTAGGCTGTGTCAAGATAGCACGAAGCGTTTCTTTGTCCAAAGGATCCATATGCGTTAAAACTGGCAAACGACCAATGATCTCTGGAATCAAACCAAAATCTTTGATGTCTTTTGGGATAATATATTGCAACAAGTTATCCTTGTCGATATTGTCTGTGTTTTTAGAAGTTGAGTAACCAACTGCTTGACGATTTAAACGTTTTGAAATAATACGTTCTACTCCATCGAAAGCACCACCTGCAATAAACAGAATGTTTTGAGTATTTACTTCAACAAATTTTTGGTCTGGATGCTTACGCCCTCCTTTTGGTGGTACATTTACAACCGTTCCTTCTAATAATTTCAATAAAGCCTGTTGAACACCTTCTCCAGAAACATCACGAGTTATTGACGGATTGTCGCTTTTACGTGCAATTTTATCAATTTCGTCAATAAAAACGATTCCTCTTTCTGCTTTGGCTACATCATAATCCGCAGCTTGCAAAAGACGAGTTAAAATACTTTCAACATCTTCTCCAACATAACCAGCTTCTGTTAATACAGTTGCATCAACAATTGCTAATGGAACATCCAACATTTTTGCAATAGTTTTTGCAACTAATGTTTTTCCTGTTCCAGTTTGACCAACCATAATGATGTTGCTTTTTTCAATCTCAACTTCGTCGTCTAATTGCTGTTGCATTAAACGCTTGTAGTGATTGTAAACCGCAACCGACATTACTTTTTTAGTTTGATCCTGACCAATAACATATTGATCCAAGAAAGCTCTGATTTCTTTCGGTTTCTTTAAAATCAAGTCCCCAACCAGTTTGGCATTTCCGCTGGATTTTAATTCTTCTAATACGATTCCATGTGCCTGCTCAATACACTTATCACAAATATGTGCATTAATACCGGCAATTAATAAATTAGTTTCTGGCTTTTTTCTTCCACAAAACGAACATTCTAAAACTACTTTTGCCATTCTTTATTTAAGTTACTAAGCTGCAAAGATACTAAGTTTCTAAGCTTTTTAATCTAAAACTTAAAAAGTTAACTTCTCTGCAGCTTAATATTTTAATTTATTTTTGTTTTAAAGTTTCATGTTTAAAGTTTCAAGTTCATTGGTAACTTAAAAACTTTAAACATGAAACAAATATAACTTTTAAGAGATTATCCTCTTCTTAATACTTCATCAATCATTCCGTATTCTTTTGCTTCATCGGCTTTCATCCAGTAATCGCGCTCACTGTCTTTGTGCACTTTGTCAAAAGTTTGTCCAGAATGGTGTGAAATAATGTTGTATAATTCATCTTTTAATTTCAACATTTCACGTAAGTTGATTTCCATATCTGTAGCAACACCTTGCGCTCCTCCAGATGGCTGGTGAATCATTACTCTTGAGTGTGGCAATGCCGAACGTTTTCCTTCAGCTCCTGCGCACAATAAAACCGCTCCCATAGAAGCTGCCATTCCCGTACAAATTGTAGCAACATCTGGTTTGATGTACTGCATAGTGTCATAAATTCCTAAACCTGCGTAAACACTTCCTCCAGGAGAGTTTAAGTAAATTTGAATATCTTTTGAAGCGTCAGCACTTTCTAAGAATAGTAATTGCGCTTGAACGATATTTGCGATTTGATCGTCGATACCAGTTCCTAAAAAGATAATTCTGTCCATCATCAATCTAGAAAAAACATCTAGTTGAGAAACATTCAACTGACGTTCTTCGATAATGTATGGAGTCATATTCGTTGGATTCATCGCTGCAATGATTTTATCGTAATACATTGCGTTTACCCCTTGGTGCTTTGTAGCAAATTTTTTGAATTCTTTACCGTAGTTCATATGTATTTGTTTTACGTTTATTGGTGTATATTTTTCTTAATCTCTGCAAAGGTCATACCTTTTTAAAAAGGATGCCAATATGTCTTCTTTTTTAAGATGCTAAGATTCTAAGGCGCTAAGACTCTAAGTTTTTTTTAGACTTAGGATTTTTTACTACCCTGAAACTTGAAATAAAAAAAGAACGTCAATAGAAGAAAACCTTCCATTGACGTTCAAATATAATTATTTTTATCTTTCAGTTTCTGTAATAAAATCTTAATTTTTAAAATCCAGTTGATGAAGCATATTCCCCATCTTCGACTTTATAACTTTCGACTTTCAGACTAAAATTTATTCTCCGTAAGAAGCAGCAATAAATTCTTCGTAAGTAACCTCTTTAGTTGTTGGGTTAGCTTTTTCTTTGAAGATATCTAACATTTTAGCCGCTACAACTTGCTCAGAAAGTCTTTTCACTTCTTCTTGGTTCGATAAAACTCTAGCCACGATTCCTTGAACTTCTTCGTCAGTTGGGTTTGTTTGACCAAATTGAGCCATTTGTTGTCTGATAGCGTTTGATGTAAACTCTTTCAAGTCTTCAAATGTAATTTGGATATTGCTTTGAGCTAATGCTTTTCCTTCGATTAGTTGGAAACGTAAACCTTTTTCAGATCTTGCGTACTCAACTTCAGCTTCTTCAGCAGTTAATTTTTTCTCTCCAACAGTTTGCAACCATTTTTTCAAGAATTCAGCTGGCAAATCGAATTTTGTATTTTCGATCAAGAAATCTTGAACATCTAATAATAATTTTTGGTCAGCTTGTTGAGCGAATTGAGATTCAGCGTCTTCTTTAATTTTAGCTTTTAAATCTTCTAAAGAAGCTACTTTTCCTTCACCAAAAAGTTTGTCGAATAATTCTTGGTTTAATTCAGCTGGTTCAGAACCATTAATAGCTTCGATTGTGAAGTTTACTTCAACATCTAAACCGTGAACACCTTCGTGACCAACTTTTAAGTAATCCATTAATTGGTGATCGTCATCAAATAAACCTTTTGTGCTTACTGTAACAACATCTCCAACTTTTTTACCTACGAATTGTTTTCCAGCTTTTTTGCTGAAAGCTCCAACTGAAATTGTAGTAGTATTGTTGATTCCGTTTGCTTCGCTCGCGAAAGTTCCAGTCAAATCTGAATCAGCTTCAACTTTATCTTGAGGAATTGCTTTTCCAAATTGTTTTTGGATACGCTCTACTTGTCCGTCGATTAATTTATCGTCAGCAGTTACAATATATTTTACGATATTATTTTTAGCTTCTAAATCAATTTCGAAGTTTGGCACTAAACCAATTTCATATTCGAAAGTCAATTCTTCAGCATCCCAGTTAAAGTTTTCGTTTACTTTAGCAAGAGGAGTTCCTAAAAGATTTAATCTTTCAGATTGAATATAACGCTCCAAAGCCAAATCAACTACTTTTTTAATTTCTTCTTGCTTAATAGCTTTTCCGTATTGCTTTTCAACAAGATCTTTAGGCACAGCCCCTTTTCTAAATCCTTTAACTTGTGCTAAAGGCATTTTTTCGTTAATTCTTTTTGCCACTTGACCTTTATAATCCATATGAACAACGTTCATAACAATCGTCTCGTTTACAGCGTCTATTGCTACTCTTTTAATATCCATCTTCTTCTTTAATTTACATAATAAAATTGGGTTGCAAAATTATAAAATTTTTGCAACCCAACCAAGTTTTTAATCTATTGTATTTGAAGCAGTTTTAATCTGCTCAATTTGTTTTATTTATCGTCTCCCAGTATTTTATAAGTGATCGATTGCAGAACAGACAAAATAACACTAAAAATTAACGCCGTCCAGAATGAATCCACAGCAAAACCTCCCACAATTTTAGTACAAGCTAAAATCATCAATGCATTTATGACCAATAAAAACAAACCAAGTGTTACCACTGTTACCGGCAAAGTCAAAATCACCAAAATCGGTTTTACAAAAATATTCAACAAGCCTAAAACTACTGCAACAATTACAGCCGTTCCAAAACTAGTAACCACAACCCCTGTCAAAAGGTTCGACAATAATAAAACCAAAGCAGCCGTAACAAGAAGTCTAAGTAATAATTTCATAGTTTTTCAGGTTTAAAATTTATTTAAAAGTAATAAAATTTTTATCAAAAGTAACTACTCTTTCAAAAACCCTGCTGTCATTTCAAAAAACATCTTCGGATTTTCAGCATGAAGCCAGTGCCCCGCATTCGGAATTGTTTCTAATTTTAAATTCGGGAAATGCTCTTTTATCGCATCAACATCTTCATCCTGAATATAACCTGAATCTCCTCCTCTTATAAATAATGTCGGATTATTGAAAACCAAACCTTCTGCCAAAGGTTTTCCAATTGCATCCAAATTATTATTGAAAACTTCCAAATTAAATCGGAATGCCAATTGCCCCGGCTCTTTCCAGTATAAGTTTTTCAATAAAAATTGACGCGTACCAAAATCGGGTACATATTGCGCAACAATGGCTTCAACGTCATTTCGGCTTGGTTTTACTGAAAAATCAACAGCGTTCAATCCTGCCAAAATATCTTGGTGATGCTGTTTGTAAAATCTTGGACCAATGTCTGCCACAATCAATTTATCGACAATTTCCGGATGTGTGGTTGCAAAAAGCATTGCCACTTTTCCGCCCATTGAATGACCAAGCATGTCAATTCGAGTTAAATTGTTTACTTGACAATATCCGAACACATCTTGAACCATCGCTTCATAACTCCATTCATCTGAATGAAAACTACGCCCGTGGTTTCTTAAATCTAAAATATGAACCTGAAAACCGGCTTCTACATATTGTCCGGCAAGTGTTTTCCAATTATCAGACATTCCCAAAAAACCGTGCATGATGATGAATGGTTTTCCTTCGCCTTCTATTTTTGAATAAAGCATATTATTGTTTTTACTTTGAAGATTTATTTCAATTTATTCAGATACATATTTACCGTATTATCTAATCCAAGATAAAGTGCTTCTGAAATTAAAGCATGCCCAATTGAAACTTCTAATAAGCCCGGAATATTCTCTTTGAAAAATTTGATGTTATCTAAACTCAAATCGTGTCCAGCATTGATTCCTAAACCTAATTCGTTTGCCAAAACAGCCGCTTTCGTATAAGGCTCAATTCCTTTTTCGTTTCCTAAACTGTATTGGTGTGCAAAACCTTCGGTATATAATTCAATTCGGTCTGTACCTGTTTTTTTTGCTCCTTCAATAATTTCCAAAACAGGATCAACAAAAATTGATGTTCTGATTCCGTTTCTTTGAAACTCCTGAATAACTTCAGTCAAATATTCTTGATTTTTGATGGTATCCCAACCAGCAGATGACGTAATTGCGCCAATTGCATCTGGAACCAATGTCACCTGATCTGGTTTGCATTCTAAAACCAAATCAATAAAATTATGTTGCGGATTTCCTTCAATATTATATTCTGTTGTAACAATTGCTTTTAAATCGCGTGCATCCTGATAACGTATATGGCGCTCGTCTGGACGTGGGTGAATAGTAATTCCTTGAGCTCCAAATTTCTGAATATCTACAGCTACTTTTAATAAATCAGGAACATTCCCGCCACGTGCATTTCTTAAAGTTGCAATTTTATTGATATTAACACTTAACTTTGTCATATAAATAGATAATTAATTCTAGTAACACTATATTTGTAAAGACAAAAATACAAAGTAAAACGTCGTAGTTTTTGGTATTTTTTGATTATTTTGCAAAGGAAATATCTTCAATTGATTTATGACAGAAATTACAAACTATATCACCAATGATTTCAGAGCGATTGATAGTCAGGAAACGATAGCATCGATTCAGGATTTTTTTATCGATGTAAATTTTTCTCATTTCCCAATTTTAGAAGACGGGATTTTCATTGGCAGTATCGCGGCCGATGACATAGAAACTTTTGATACAGATAAAAAAGCAGTCGACTACAAATACACTTTAGAACGTTTTTTTGCCCGAAAATCAATGATCTGGCTTGACGTTTTAGAGGTCTTTGCCAAAAACCACACGAATACTGTTCCTGTTTTAGACGAAAACAACAGCTATATTGGCTATTATGAAATGGAAGATATTATGAAATTCTTTCAGGAAACGCCATTTTTAAAGGAACAAGGCGGCATCATAATTGTCCAAAAAGGGCTTTTGGATTACTCTATGGGACAAATCGCTCAAATTGTTGAAAGCAACAATGGAAAAGTCCTTGGCTGTTTTATATCAGAAGCTGATCTTGAAAATGTTCAGATTACAGTAAAAATTGGAACTGGTCCTTTGAATGAAATTATCCAGACTTTTAGACGATATAATTATGAAATTATTTCGGAACACCAAGAAGACGCTTACATCAATAGCTTGAAAGAACGCTCAGATTACTTAGACAAATATCTCAACATATAAATTTTTAATGTGCCAATGAGAAAATTTGTTAATTAGATAATTTTCGCATTTCCTAATTATCTAATTGACACATTGACAAATTATCTAATTTAAAAAGAATGAAAATAGCCATTTACGGACAATATTATCAAAACAGCACCGAGCCTATTATAAAAGATATCTTTTTGTTTTTTACCTCCAATAATGTTGAAATTGTTATTGAAGAGAATTTTCTGGAGATGCTTTATGAAAAACAGCTGGTAAAGAAAGAATACAAAACTTTTTCATCGACTACGATTCTAGATAATAGTTTTGAAATGCTGATTAGTATTGGTGGAGATGGAACAGTTCTAAGATCTGCTGCTTTAGTTCGAAATTCTGGCGTACCACTTTTAGGAATCAACGCTGGCCGATTAGGTTTTCTTGCCAAAGTTCAAAAAGAAAACATTGACAGCTTGTTGCAATATGTCATTGATCAAAATTACACTACTTCTGAAAGAACGCTACTTGGCCTAACTTCTGAACCAAATAATGAGGCTTTCGCAGAATTGAATTTTGCAATGAACGAAGTTACTGTCAGCCGTAAAGACACCACTTCGATGATTACTGTAGAAACATACTTAAACAATGAATATTTAAATTCTTATTGGGCTGACGGCTTAATCATCTCAACACCAACAGGATCTACAGGATATTCTTTAAGTTGTGGCGGACCTATATTAACGCCCGATGTCAAAAGCTTAGTAATTACACCAATTGCACCACACAATTTAACCGCCAGACCGCTTGTAATTCCTGATGACACCGAAATAACCTTACGTGTTTCAGGAAGAGAAGATCAATACTTAGTTTCTTTAGATTCAAGGATTTCATCTGTAAAAAATGAATCTATTTTAAAAATCAAAAAAACAGATTACAAAATCAAAATGGTGGAGATTCCCGGCGAAACTTTCCTGAAAACATTAAGAAATAAATTGCTTTGGGGTGAAGACAAGAGAAATTAAGCCCTTTTCTGACACCCAACTATACGATAATACCACTTTTTCTCGTTCTGCATGTATCGAATCCGCATTAAATGTCTCAAAATCATAATGTAAATTGAAAAAAAAGCACATTTAACTAAAGCAACGTTGATTCGTATTGATAATTATTATATTTGCACGCAATTTTGAATTAAATGAAGAAAATTTTTAATTTATTGTTATGTTTTTTCCCCTTTATTACACTTAATGCTCAGATAAATGAGTTAGGTGTTTTTCTTGGCGGAAGTAACTTTATCGGCGACGTAGGAAGCACTACCTATATCAATCCAGACAAACTGGCTTTTGGTGTATTGTATAAATGGAACAAAAGTCCTCGTCATGCATATCGCTTTTCGTATACGCAATCTACAGTTTCTGGAAATGATGTCGACTCAGACGAAACAGGAAGAAACAGAAGAGGATACAGTTTTAGAAACAATATCAAAGAGCTTTCTGCTGGTTTAGAATTCAATTTTTTCGATTTTAATCTGCACGATTATCATACAAAAGTTACACCTTATATATATACAGGGTTAAGTTACTTTTTTTATGACGATTTATACATTACCGGAGGCGAAACTTACAAGGACAAAACCTCAAGTTCAATTGCCATTCCGATGACTTTGGGAATCAAATCTAACGTAACGCCTCATTTTATCATCGGAGCAGAAGTTGGCGCCCGCTATACTTTTACTGATAATATTGATGGAAGCAATCCAAACAATAGCAATTTTTCGAATTTGCGTTTTGGAAATTTAAATAATAATGACTGGTATGTGTTCTCTGGTATTACATTAACCTATACCTTCGGACAAAAACCTTGCTATTGCGCACAATAATACAATGAATTTACTAGACTCTATAGATCACAAAAACTTGCCTAAGCACCTAGCCATTATTATGGATGGAAACGGACGTTGGGCTAAACAACAAGGCTTTTTACGTGCTTTTGGCCATGAAAATGGAACAAAATCTGTAAAAAAAACAATTACAACCTGTGCCAAACTTGGCATTGAGTATTTGACATTGTATGCTTTTTCTACTGAAAACTGGAACCGTCCAAAATTGGAAGTTGAAGCATTGATGAAAATATTGATCAATTCATTAAAAAAGGAGCTAGTTACCTTACAGGAAAACAATATTAGGCTTAACGCTATTGGAAATCTTGAAAAATTGCCAAAATCAGCCCAAAAAGAACTTTTAGACGTTATGGAGAAGACGAAAAACAATACTCGTCTTACACTTACACTAGCTTTAAGTTACGGATCGAGAGAAGAATTGGTAAATGCCGTGAGAATCATCAGCGATAAAGTTAAAAATAATATAATTTCATTAGACACTATTGACGATTCAATTATAAATGAGCATCTTTACACGCAAAATTTACCTGACGTAGATTTATTAATACGAACAAGTGGAGAACATAGAATAAGTAACTTTTTGCTATGGCAAATAGCCTATGCAGAATTGTATTTTACGAATGTCTTATGGCCAGACTTTAAAGATCAAGATTTATATGAGGCTATCATTAGTTATCAAAAAAGAGAACGTAGATTTGGAAAAACAAGTGAACAAATTAAATAATTTTTTAGTGTTACAAAAAAGAATACCACAAATAATCTGTACCCTATTATTTTTGGGTAGTTTTTCACAAATGAAAGCTCAAGAACGAGTTCCTTTTGATCAAGGAAAAAAATATATTCTTGCTAAAGTCTCTGTAGTTGGTAAAATAAGCTTCAATGAACAAACAGTTGTTACTTTCTCTGGCCTTCAAAAAGGACAGGAAATCACTGTACCTGGTGAAGAAATCAGTAGCGCAATCAAAAAATTAGGTAAACTTGGTCTTTTTGACGAAATCGCTTTTTATATCAATAAAGTTGAAAATGACAGTATTTATCTGGACTTAAACATTGTTGAACTTCCTAAATTAAATGAAGTTAAACTTGTTGGTGTCAAGAAAAGCAAAATTGAAGGACTTATTAAGGATAACAATTTGACAAAAGGTAAAATTGTCAATGAAAACTTAATTACGACAACCAAAAATTATATTGAAAATAAATATAAAAAAGAAGGGTACTACAATACCAAAGTTACCATTACAAACACACCTGACACCATCAATGGACACCAAGTAAATATGTTGGTTCGTATTGACAAGGGTGACAAAGTAAAAATCAGTAGCATTGATTTTACTGGAAACAAGCAACTTACAGATACTCAATTAAGAGCCGCAATGAAAGACACGAAACAGAAAAATGTTCTTCGTGTTTTAAAAGCCTCAAAATTTATTCCTGAAAAATACAAAACCGACTTAGAAAAGGTAATTGCTGCCTACAAAGAGAAAGGTTACCGTGATGCCCGTATTATTTATGACTCTGTTACTTATAACAAAGACAAAAATATGCTTGCTATAAAAATCAATGTAGAAGAAGGTAACAAATACTACTTTGGTAACATTAAATTCTTAGGAAACACGGTTTATTCTGATCAACTTTTACACCGTTATTTAGGAATTAAAAAAGGAGAAACTTACAATGGAGTTTTACTTGAAAAACGTATCGCAGACAAAACAAAACCTGATGCTGAAGACATTACAAACTTGTACCAAAACAATGGTTACTTGTTCTCTAATATCAACGCAGTAGAGACTAGAACAGTTAACGACACAATTGATTTTGAAATTAGAGTAACAGAAGGTCCGATTGCTTATTTCAACAAAATATACGTTACAGGAAACGACAAAACAAATGACCACGTTATTTACCGCGAGCTAAGAACTAAGCCTGGAAACAAATACAGTAAAGAAGAATTAGTTAGAACAATTCGTGAAATTGGTCAGTTAGGATTCTTCGATCCAGAATCTATCAAACCTGAATTTAGAAACGTAGATGCAGGAGCTGGAACAGTAGATATTGAATATCAACTTGTTGAAAAAGGATCTAGCCAAGTTGAGCTTCAAGGAGGTTATGGTGGAGGTGGTTTCATCGGAACTTTAGGGCTTTCGTTTAACAACTTCTCAGCAAGAAACATATTCAACAAAGAGTCATACAAACCACTTCCAATGGGAGACGGTCAAAAAGTGGCACTTCGTTTACAAGGAAGTACATACTTCCAAACCTATAGTTTATCATTCTCTGAGCCATGGTTTGGAGGTAAGAAACCAGTACAATTTAGTTCTGCAATTTCTTATAGTAAACAGTTCAACAACAATTATGCAACCCGAACCGTTGATAAAAGCAAAAGTTTTAATATTTTTACTGTACAAGTTGGTTTAGCAAAACGATTAACGGTGCCTGATGACTTCTTCGTATTATCACAATCTGTAAGTTACCAGCACTATGACTTGAACAATTATTACACTGGATTGTTTACCTTTGGTAACGGAGCGTCGCGAAACCTTGCTTATACTATAGGCCTTACCAG
The DNA here is from genome assembly GCF_039581405.1 of Flavobacterium mesophilum. Lineage (NCBI taxonomy): Bacteria > Pseudomonadati > Bacteroidota > Flavobacteriia > Flavobacteriales > Flavobacteriaceae > Flavobacterium > Flavobacterium mesophilum. The sequence goes on from NZ_JBCPXZ010000005.1 coordinate 415,115, forward strand.
AAATAATAAAGGGACAAACCCTATTTTCCCAATGTATGGTTCGGAATTTAGTATCTCAGCAAAAGTAACGCCTCCTTATTCATTATTTAACGGAATCAATTATTCTGATTTAGGAAATCAAAAAGAATACAAAAAACAATATACAGGAGCAAATGGATCAGATGATTATGGTCAACCACTTAACAATGGTGATTACTATAAAACTGACTCTGCAGGAAAAACAGTTAGCGTAGGATCTGATTATGCAAGTGCTGATACAGACGTTGCTAAAGTCGATCAAAAGAAATACAATTGGTTAGAGTACTATAAAATTAAATTCAAAGCAGACTGGTATACTAAAGTTTATGGAAAATTAGTCTTAAGAACGTTAACAGAGTTTGGTTTCTTAGGAGCTTACGATCAAGCAAGAGGTGTTGTACCATTTGAGCGTTTCTATTTAGGAGGAGATGGAATGGCACAATACTCAATGGACGGTAGAGAAACTATTGGTTTAAGAGGTTATCCAAATGGATCATTGACTCCAACAAATGCCGCTGGTCAGCAAATTGGAGCAACAATTTATAACAAATTCTCTATGGAGTTACGTTATCCTATTACATTAAAATCGTCAGCATCAATTTATGCATTGACATTCTTAGAGGCAGGAGCATCTTATCCTCAATTTAAGGATTACAATCCGTTTGATTTGAGCCGTTCTGCAGGTGTAGGATTACGTGTATTCATGCCAGCATTTGGATTATTAGGAATTGATTTCGGTTACGGTTTCGATGCGCTGCCTAATTCTGTTACCAATAAACCAAATGGATGGGAAACTCATTTCATTATTGGACAACAATTTTAGACAATTAGCGTTTGGTTAAAAATCATCAAATAAAGTTATGTTATGAGAAAACAGTTTTTATTTATATTTTTAGCCTTGATTGTAGCAAATACAAGTCAGGCACAGACAAGAACGACAAGGATTGGCTATATTGACATGGAGTATATTCTTGAAAACGTTTCTGACTATAAAGAGGCAACAGCTCAATTGGAGTTGAAAGCTCAAAAATGGAAACAAGAAATTGAATCCAAAAAAATAGAAATAAACAAACTGAAAGAAAGCTTAAAAGCAGAAAAAGCACTTTTAACAAAAGAGCTTATTGATGAAAGAGAAACTGAAATAAAATTTCTGGAAACAGAAATGATGGATTATCAGCAAAAGCAATTTGGTTCTGATGGAAATCTGATTCACCAAAAAGCGGCGTTAGCCAAACCAATCCAGGATCAAGTTTTTACAGCTGTGCAAGATATCGCTGAAGCTAAAAATTATGATTTTATTTTTGATAAATCTTCAGATTTGACCATGCTTTTCAGCAATAAGAAATTTGATATCAGTGATCAAGTTATTCGTATTTTAAACCGAACTGACAAGAGAGAGCAATTGACTAAAAAACAATTGAAGGATCAAGAAATAAAAGAAAGCAAAGAGAATGCTATTGATGAAAATCCAGCAATGGCCGATCGACAAAAAGCACTTGATGAAAAAAGAGCCGCGAGAGAAAAACTAATCGAAGACAGACGATTAGAGCAAGAGGCTAAGAAAAAAGAATACGACGACAGAAGAAAAGCTCTACAAGCAGAGAGAGAAGCTAAAAAAAATGGCACGGTTTCTGAACCTGCAAAAACAACTGAGGCCAGCAAGACAACTGAAACAGGCACGACAGCCAAACCAGCTACTGCAGGAGCAACTGAAACTACTCCAGCAACCACAGCACCGGCAACAACTGAGCCAGCAGTAGACAAAGCAGCCGAAAGACAAAAATTATACGAACAACGTAAAAAAGAATTAGAAGAAAGAAGAAAGAAAATACTTGAGGAAAGAGAAGCGGCTAAAAAAGCAAAAGAAGCCGAAGCCCAAAAATCAAATACGACCAATAATTAATTAATATTTTAAAAATGATGAAACAAATCAAAACTTTACTAATTGCTGCCGTTCTAATTTTAGGAGCAAGTAACACAATGAATGCACAGGCGAAGGTTGCCCATGTTGATGTTAGCGAGATTATGTCGAAAATGCCTGCTATGCTAGATGCACAAAATCAATTGCAAAAATTAAGTGGTACATACGACGCTGAATACAAAAAAATGGTTGACGAATACCAAACTAAAATCAAAAAGTACGAAACTGAATCTACTACAGCAACTGACGCTGTAAACACAGAGCGTGCTAAAGAAGTTCAAGACATGCAAAAAAGAATTGTTGATTACAGAGACAATGCACAAAAAGAGCTACAACAAAAAGATAACGACATCATGAAACCAATTATGGAGAAAGTGAAAGCTTCTATCCAAAAAGTTGGAAAAGCTAAAGGTTACCAATACGTTTTAGATGGTTCTAGCCTTATATTAGCTGATGGTCCAAACATCACTGCTGACGTTAAAAAAGATTTAGGATTCTAATAAACGAATTCCTTACTATAAAAACTGCTCGATACTTTTTAAAAGTTTGAGCAGTTTTTTTTTACAATAAATTAAAATAAAAAAAGAAAAGAATTCGCAGATTTCAGCTAAATTCAAACATCAATTTATTTCAAAAAATACTAAATTTGTATTTATGACAAACAACAATCCTATAGGCGTTTTTGATTCTGGAATTGGAGGAACTTCAATCTGGAATGAAATTCATAATCTACTTCCAAGCGAAAAAACTATTTATTTAGCCGACAGCAAAAATGCTCCTTATGGCCAAAAAACCAAAGAAGAAATTGTTGCGCTTAGTAAAAAGAATGTGGAATTTTTAATTGAAAGAGGCTGTAAATTGATTGTTGTGGCGTGTAATACTGCAACAACTAATGCTATTCGTGAACTTCGTGCAGATTATGACATTCCATTTATTGGTATTGAACCAGCAATCAAACCTGCTGCAAATAATTCAAAAACCCAAGTCATTGGCATTTTAGCCACAAAAGGAACTTTGAACAGTGAACTGTTTAATAAAACTGCCGAAATGTTTCAGAATACCACAATCATAGAACAAGTAGGACACGGCTTAGTACAGCTTATTGAAGACGGGAATTTAAACTCGTCAGAAATGACGGAGCTTTTAGAATCGTACTTAAAACCTATGATTGATGCAAATATTGATTATCTGGTTTTGGGTTGCAGTCATTATCCATACTTGATTCCTCAGATAAAAAAAATACTGCCGGACCACATCCAGATTATAGATTCTGGTGAAGCTGTGGCCCGACAGACCCAAAATATTTTACGTGATAAAGTTGGTTTCTCAGAACTTAAAGAAGCTGAGCCAGAGTTTTATGTTAATTCAAATCCTGCAGTATTAGAATCTATATTAGACCACAAATATCCTGTGATAAAAAAGGATTTCTAAAATGCTACTCAAACTTTCGCTTGACGAACCATATTCCGTCTAAGGATAAATTGAGAGATAGTTTATGATAATTTTCTTTTATTAAATTATCAGCTATTCTCCCTTTTTGCCCATACGAATATGAAATATTCAGGGTAGTCAATGTATTTTCTATCGGTAACGAAAGACCAATAGAAACTGCTGCATTATTTACTCGTTTACCATCTACTTCAAGATATCCATTATCAAAATTGGCTCCCATTGCATATTGCACACGATCCCAATATTTCCTATAATCTTTTCTTTGACGATAGGTAAACCCAAGCGCAAATCGGTCTTGATTTACAAAATTTCCGTATAACTCAGATTGTTTGGTATCATCCCAAAAGCTCTTTTCGTAATCTAAAGTCATATTTAGATTATTTTTAAAGCGTTTGCTAATCCCTATTCCTATTTCTAAAGGCATATAATAATCATCTATATCTGAAGCAACATCAGACTGAATTGTCGTGGTCACTTCATCTGCAATAACAGTAACATTCTGCACTTTTGAAGCATTAACTTGAGAAGGAAGTTTGACCACTGGAGCAATGGTAAAAGTTGAATCGATTTTGTATTGCGCCCCAAATGTTGCTCGCACACCTTTATAACTTGTTTTTTTGCTAACGGTCGTGAGTGTATTTGTAATCAGGAAATTCCTTTCATCGGCTGTACTTCCGAACAATACGGAACCAGCAAAACCAACAGAAAGTTTTTTTCCAAATCTATAACCATACGAGAAATCAAAATCATTCAGCCCGCCCGATCCAACTGCGGTTAAATAATAATATTCCTGGCTTCCTTCTATTGGCAACTTTAAATTCGAAATTTTAAAAGCCGCACTTGAATATGGACGTAATGCCAAACTAAACCCTGAATTTTTAGTAACTGGAAAAGCAAAAGCCATATGCGAAAACTGGAAATTATTTCGTTTTTCGCTTCTCGAGCTTCCCTGATAAGTGGTTGCAATTGCCTTTCCTCCAATATCAAACATAAAATGATTTAAAGAAGTAAAACCCAACGACGCAGGATTTAAGTTATTGACAAAAGTATCAGACGGCAAAGCCATACCTGAGCCTCCAATTGCAGGCAGAATTCCGAAATCAGAATCGTAGACACTCCCAACTCCGTAAAGCGAATAAGGCGAGCTTGAAATACTTTGAGAAAATGAAGTCAGCGACAATAAAATGAAGCAACTTAAATAAATTATCTTACTTTTCATTTAATAGGAGATATAATAAATTTTCAATTGAACTTTATTGTTCGGATGTTTCTGATCGCCTAAAACAATTCGGTTTACGGTCTTGTAAATTCCGGGTAATGTCAAAATCAAAGAGGATTTTGAATCTGATGTTTTAAGCATTTCTTTTTGCAAAAAGTTGCCAAGAGGAATTGAATATCCAACATCTTCATTAAACTCATCGCTTTTTTTATTTAAAATGCCATACACCGTTGTTCCTGCTGAATTTACTAAAGAAGAACTTATTCGATTTAATTTGTCAGCCACATAAACAGACAAGGAATCTGCTAAAGGATATTTGGCGGAATACGTATTATTGACAGGTTTCAAAATAAGCTCTGCATTGACAATTGCTCCATTATCAGAAATATACTTGAGTTGTTTGATGTTTGGAAAATCGATTCTGCAAGCTACACCTGTCCCCGACTGAATAAAACCTTGCCGATCTGTGAGCGTACTTGATAATTTACTACTCGAGACAGGCAAATTCTGAATCAAAGTCCCTGTTTTATCTGATGAAACCGAATTAAACTGTTTTTTAGCATCAGCAATTGTAAAATCTAATATATAAGAGACCTCTTCAGTATCTGCCTGATATTTGGAATAATACAACCGTACTTTGCTTGTCGAGACATGAAAACCAATCATACTCGAAGAATTTGTTGTCGAAGGAACAATAACCAATCCTTTTAGATATTCTGAAAAACTATCAAAATCTGTAATTTCTCTCTTCTTTAATTTCTGAAAAAGTGCAGAACCAAAGGCGTCACTCATTTTTATGACAATAGAATCTTTTTCTGTTGGCCTTGGTTTGTACGAAATACTTCCTATACTTTCATCAGCGTAGGTCAAGGACGAGTTATTATAAAAATTTTCATCCTCGGTATTTGGCTTTACTTTTTGAGTCAATCTATGAATATTAAGCGTCTGTACATTTGTAGTATCAGCATAATAGTAATTATCATATTTTAAAATCATGGCTATAGAATCAAAAACATAATTCACAGTTTCAGTATCAGAACCTCCCCCTGAATTTAAAGTATATGAATCACCTGACAATTGGAAATAGCTATTTGATTTTACTTTTCCCAAAATAGGATCGTCATAGTTCCCAACTAAAATTCTGTTTTGATTTGAAGTAATCAATGAATCAAAATTTATTGTCGCCATATCGACTGTAACAGTGTCAATCATAATAACTTTATTGTTCACGGCCAAATAATCTGACCCCACAACAAATTCTCCAGCATCTGTATCTGTACCGCACGAAATGATCGTAATCGCAAAAAAGAACATCAATATAAACTTGTGCATAATAAAATTTTTGAGCAAATATAAAATGCCCTATTCTGCACCGCACTATAACATATACAGCCATGCTTTTTTGCACTACAAACAGCAAAAAATCATCTATAATATGGCAAGACAAACAAATCTTCATTTCAGCCCTTAAAAAGGCAATTTAGTCTATCAAAAAACGCCATACATATATATTCTTTTTTTTAAAAGCATCAGCCACCTACTTTTGAGCCAATAATTAAGTAATGAGAATAAGGCTTTTAATATGTTCGGTTTTTACAATTTCATTTTTTAGTATGAAGGCTCAAGAAACTTTTTCGGCAAATGTGAATTTAAAAACAGAACCTACTGATAAAATTGATTTTAACGAGAGCGATATTTCGGTAGTATTCAATAAAAAATTAAACACTAGAAATCAGCTCACGAATACATCTGAATATTCTAAACTGAATATAAATTATGATTTTGACCATTATTCAGAACTTGAAAATTTAGATCGCTTTAATCAGTTTCATAACAAAACCGATTATTCATTTCAAGCTTGGGATAAAACGAAGGTGGAATTTTCGCTTACGCCAATGTTTAGCTTTCAACAGAATTTAGATTGGTCTGATTTTACACTTTTAGGAAGTTTTGAAATCAATCAACAATTAAATTCGAATACAAATATTACTATTGGAGCTGCAAGATCAACGGCTTTCGGAAATCCAAAATTCATTCCTCTTGTGGCAGTAAACTACATACTAAGTGAAAAAAGTACAATTTCGATCGGATTTCCAGATTCAAAAATTTCATACTCAAATAACATCCGAAACAAATTCAATTTAACAAACAGCTTTAATGGTAGTTTTTACAATTTAGACCAAAAGTCAAATGCATATTATAACGCATCGCGAATGAGTTTGTCGCAAATGACCTCGGCATTTGAATATGAACGAAATGTAGATGGAAATTGGTTTTTGAATTTTAAGGCCGGGTATGATTTCAATAAAAAATACAAACTCACAGATTCTGAAGATCATACTTTGTACAATTTTAATACAGGCAATGGATACATTTTAGGAATTGGGATCAAATACAAACAATAAATAAATTTAATACATTATGAATAATTTGAAAAAAGGAATATTATTCGCGACTCTATTTTCAGCTCTTGTTTTTGTAGGCTGCAGTAATGATGATGATGACGATGATTTGATTGGAAACTGGATTAAAAAGTCGGCATTTGATGGCCCAGCACGATCTAGCGCCACAAGTTTCGTTATTGGCGATTATGCATATGTAGCAACTGGTTATACCGGCGATGTGTACTTAAAAGATTTATGGGCATACAATTCAAATGGTGATTATTGGGAACAAAAAGCTGATTTTATTGGAGTTGGAAGAAGTTCTGCTTCAAGTTTTGCTTTGAACGAAAAAGGATATGTAGGTCTTGGTTATGATGGAACAAATAAATTAAAAGATTTTTTCCAATATGACCCAACTAGCAACAGCTGGACACAAAAAACAGATTTCGCAGGAACAGGACGATATGGCGCTCTTGGATTTCAAGTTGGCGGAAAAGCTTACTTTGGAACTGGTTATGACGGAAACTACTTGAAAGATTTCTATCAATACAATGACCAGGCAAACACATGGACATTAGTAAACGGTTTTAGTGGAAACAAAAGACGTAATGCTACCGTTTTCATAATTGGCGACAAAGCTTATTTAGGAACGGGAATCAACAATGGGGTTTATCAGGAAGATTTTTGGGAATTTGATCCTGCAACAGATGCCTGGACAAGAAAACGCGATATTGATAAAGATATTAATGACGATTACACTTATAATGATGATTATGCTGTAACGCGTTCAAATGCATCAAGTTTTTCAATGAATGGTTTAGGATATGTTGTTGGTGGCGACGGTGTAAAAACCGTTTGGGAATACAATCCATCAACTGATCTTTGGGTTGAAAGAACTTCTATGGAAGGTGCAACCAGAACTGATGCAGTAGGTTTCGCAATCAATAACCGAGGTTTTTATATGCTAGGAAGAGTGGGATCAACTTATTTTGATGATGCTTGGGAATTTAAACCACTTGACGAACAAAGCGACGATGATAATTAATACTAAAAAACAATTCTTCTGGAGTAACATCCAGAAGAATTTATTGTTTATTTTACTTGTCTTGCTATTTACTGCTTGTGCAAAAAAAGAAACATTTAAAATTGATGCTTTCCAGACCAAAACAGGCTGGGGATATACGATTTCAGCTCAAAACAAAATTCTTATAAAACAGTCTATTATTCCTGTAATCAGTACTGCAAAAAGTTTTTCATCTGAAGAAGATGCTTTAAAAACCGGTCAATTAGTGGTTAGCAAACTAGACCAAAATATGTCGCCAACGATAACGAAAAATGATTTAATTTTATTAAAAATAAAATTCTAAATGAAGCTAGAGGCCATTAAAAATACTAATTCAAACAAAATTCTATTTCATTGCATCATATGGATTTTCTTTATATTGACTTCTTTGATTCAATTTTACGAAAGCCCTTTCAAAATCAACAATGATTTTTATGCACAATGGATTACCGGAATCGTATTGTTTTACCTAAACTATTTTTACTTGGTTCCGGCTTTGCTTTTAGAGAAAAAATATTGGTTGTACTTTATTTTTGCTTTGGCTCTTATCGTAGTGTTCATGGTCATCCGAACGAATTATTTCATTCCGGAATTCAGACATTTGCGACCTGAAAATATGGGCCCGCCGAGAATGATGCCTGACCCTAAATTTTTCCCAAAAGGAGGACCTCATTTTAGAACTCAAATAAGACAACCTCTTTTTTTTAAAATTGGCCCATCCTTTTTCTATATTTTAATCATTACCATAAGTGCAATTATTAGAACTTTGACTGAATTTTATAACAATCAGCAAAACAAATTAATTGCCGAAACACATAGAACAAGTACTGAATTGATTTATTTGCGCAAACAAACGAATCCGCATTTTTTATTCAATTCGCTAAACAGTATTTATTCATTGGCACACAAGAAATCTGATTTGGTCCCTGATGCCATCGTGACATTATCAGAACTCATGCGATATATGTTGTATGAAACTGATAACAAAACGGTGGCTTTAGAAAAAGAGATCAATTACATTCAGAATTATATTGAACTGCAAAAACTGAGACTTAACAATATTGAAGACATTGTCATAAATGTTCATGGCGATACTCGAAATAAGTTTATCGAACCGTTGCTTCTGATCTCTTTTGTTGAGAATGCCTTTAAATATGGAACTGATTATAAAGGCGCGGCGCACGTAAAAATCAAAATTTTCATTCATGAAAACAGTCTTGATTTTTGGATCGAAAATACAATCGAAAATTATGTTAAAGATCCCGAAAATTCAGGAATTGGTTTGGTAAATATTCAAAGCCGACTTGATTTGCTTTACCCAAATGCGCATCAGCTTACTATTACACAAGACAATGCATTTTATCGTGTGCATCTAAATTTAAATTTGGATCAAATTCAGACTGCTATAAACTAACATTTTATGCTAAAACGTTAAGAGATAATTATAAAATAAATGCTTATTTTATGAAAATTTTAAAACTTAATTAATTGATTTCAAAGTACTTTTGAGCACCAAAACAAAACTTTTTAAAATCTAATTTCCAGCAGAATGAAATGTGTAATTATTGATGACGAACCTTTAGCAGTTGAATTATTAGAAGATTTTGTCAAGAAAGTAGATTATCTTGAATTAGTCAGCACTTTCAATAATGCTATTGATGCTGTTTCTTTTATCAACCAAAACAATGTCGATTTGATTTTTCTAGACATTCAAATGCCACATTTCTCTGGAATTGATTTTTTGAATACTATTGAAAAAAAGCCTTTAGTTATCTTCACAACTGCTTATTCTGATTATGCGGTAGAAGGTTTCAACCTTGGCGCAGTTGATTATTTGGTAAAACCTATTCCGTTTCATCGTTTTCTAAAATCGGTGGTGAGAGCACAGCAAATTGTGAATCCAGCAACAGCCATTCAAGCTATTTCCGAAAATACAACGCCACCTGAATTAGAGCAGGATTTTATGTTTGTAAGAGCTGAATATGAAAACGTAAAAATGAATTTTGCAGATATCTTATTCATCGAAGGCCTGAAAGATTATGTAAAAATCTACACAACAGACAATAAATTTACTTTGACTTTGATCAGTTTAATAAAACTTGAAAACTTGCTTTCTAGCAAAGGTTTCTCGCGAATTCACAGATCATATATCATCAATATAAAACATGTCAAATCGATACAAAAAAACAAGGTTTTAATTAGCGACAAGCGAATCCCGATCAGCGAAAGCTACAAGACTGCTTTTTTTGAAAAAATCAACCTCTAATTATAAATTCCAATATAAAAAATCCCAAATTCCAATTTTGATAATGTGGAATTTGGGATTTAAAATTTTTACTATTTACAGCTTAAATTCCAAGCGCTTGACTTTGGAATTTGGAATTTCAATATTGGAATTTGGATTTTTTTATATTGGAATTTCAATTATTGTTCCTCGTCTTTAAACCAACTTGAATACATCACATAATTGTTCGAAATACGCTCAATTTCACCCGCAAAATTAGATTGATCAATATCTTTTACCTTTTTTGCTGGAACGCCTGCATAAATGGTTCCTGATTCGACAACTGTATTTTGTGTAATCACCGCGCCAGCCGCAATAATAGCATTGCTTTCTATTACGCAATTATCCATCACTATAGCGCCCATTCCAACTAAAACATTATCGTGAACTGTACAGCCATGAACAATAGCGTTATGTCCTATTGAAACATTATTTCCAATTATTGTTGGATGTTTCTGATAGGTACAATGAATAATTGCTCCGTCTTGAATGTTTACTTTATTTCCAATTTTAATAAAGTGAACATCACCACGAACAACGGCATTAAACCAAACACTACAAGAATGTCCAAAAGACACGTCACCTACAATAGTAGCATTTTCAGCAACATAACAATCCTCTGGAATTAAAGGCGATTTTCCGTTTACAGACTTGATTACCATAATAATTAATTAATAGCAGGGCAATTACAATCGTAACGCTCTCTTTTACAAAACAAATTAACCCCTAAAGTAATTTGGTGATAGGCTCCAGTATCAAATTTCACATCGCCCATCACTTGTGAGTACGTATAAGCAAACATAAAATTGTTGAAATTGATTCCGATTATTGGAGTAAAATATTGTAATTTTTGAGCTTTTACACCACTTGACGTGCTGTATTGCGCTCCATCAAAACTTCTTCTGTATGAAAATGCTGCCCATAAACTTCCAAAGTCCATATTTTTGTAGCCTTTCATATTCAAATCGATTGTTTTTTCTTTTGTCTTATCAAATACTTGCAACAATATTGAAGGCTCCCAAGTAAATTTTTCTCTTTTCCCGAAAACATATCCTGCACTCAGCAAATATTTTCTCAAATTATCGCTTTCGTAATCTGTATATAAGTCTCTCCTAGTTTCAAGAAGTCCTTGAACTGTGGCATGAGCATAAAAATTTAAATAGTTATAAGATGCTCCAACATCAACATTGAAATAAGAATCTTTTTGAATTGAACCAAAAACGATCGGGTCAAAAGTTCCTCCAAATTTTGTCTCATCTAGCTGACTCTGAATCAAACCGCCACTGATACCAAATGAAAGCTGATTCAAATCAAGCTCATCTCTCGAAAACATAATATGATGGGCATAAGTAAGTTTTACTCCTTTTTGAGAATGATATCCGTTTTTATCATTAAAAACAATAATTCCAGCACCAGAACGATCCCCTATCCTTCCGTTAAAACTTAAAGTCTGCAATGATGGCGCATCTTCTTCACCAAACCATTGTTTTCTTGCTGTCAATCTAACTTTTGCACAATTTGCCGCCCCAGCCATAGATGGATGAATCAAATAAAGGTTATCAGACAAATAATCCGAGTAAACAGGAATTCCTTCTTGCGAATAGGAATAAAATGAGGTAACCAAAAAAATGAACAAAACCTTGATTCTAAATTTCATAAAGGCAAAATTGTTTAAAGAAATTTTTGACTCTTCTAATTTAATACGATTTATTTGTAAAGAGTCTTAATTATTTTATTAAAAAATCAAATATAAGTATTAGTAGAAAATAACTTTACTAAATTTGCAAAAAATATACGACCATGACAAAAATCACTATAAAAGAAACACAAAACCCTACCATTCTTAAGTTTGAGTTTGATGATTTCATTACTAGAAATCAAAATTTTGAGTTCAAAAACATTGACGAAGCCAAGTCTTCACCTCTTGCACAGCAGTTATTTTATCTTCCGTTTGTAAAAACAGTATATATTTCTGGAAATTTTATTGCAATAGAGCGATTCAGCATCGTAGATTGGGATGATGTAAAAGACGCTGTAGCAGAACAAATTGCTGCATTTGTAGACAAAGGTGGCGTTATCGTTAATATTGACGAAAACGCGCCTAAAAAGCAACCTATTACAGTTTATGGAGAAACAACTCCAAATCCTGCAGCATTAAAATTTGTAGTTAGCAGAATGTTGACTAGAAATGCTGTTGAATACAAAAACATAGATCAAACAGCTTCTTCTCCATTAGCGCAGGAATTGTTCAAATTTCCTTATGTAAAAGAGATTTTTATTGATGAAAACTACATTTCGGTAACGAAATATGAAATCAACAATTGGGATGAAATTACATTGGAATTAAGAACTTTCATCAAACAATATATCGAAAATGGAGGAACTGTTCTAGACGAAAGCTTGATCGAAACCAAAGCTAAAAATGAAGCTGCAAAAGACGAAGCATTTGATAAATTAGATGTGACTTCACAGCAAATCATCAACATTTTGGAAGAATATGTAAAACCAGCGGTTGCGGCAGATGGTGGAAACATTGCTTTTGATTCTTATAATGAAGACAACAAAACCGTTAAAGTAATTCTACAAGGCGCTTGTAGCGGTTGTCCTTCATCAACATTTACTTTAAAAAGCGGTATCGAAAATATGCTGAAAAGCATGCTGAATGATGAAGCGATTACAGTTGAAGCTTTGAACGCTTAATCTAAAATAAATTAGATATTAGAAAACGTCCGCAAATTGCGGACGTTTTTTATTTAACCTTATATTAATCTTGTTCTCAACAAATTATCAATACGAGAACATTGAAATTCTCCAAAAAAGTTTAATATTGTAGTTCTAAACCAATCAATATAAAACTATGGGATTATCATCTTTTTTCAAAAATTTATTTGGTTCAACCAAAGAATCGGTAACTGAATTGGCAACTAATGCCGAAACTACTTTAGAGCAGGCAAAAGAAGCCGCGGCTCCATATATTGAAAAAGCTGAAACTTTTGCAGAAGAAACAATCGCTAAAGCAAAAGAAGCCTCAGAACCAATTATCGAAACTGCCACTGAATATGCGCATCAAGCAAAAGAAACTGTGACCGAATATGCAGAAAAGGCTTCAGACACCATTAGTGATGTTATCGAAAGCATAAAAGAGGCAACTACTGAAACTGCAGATGACGCAAAAAGACTTGTTACTGAAACTGTTGTCGACACAAGTGAACCAGAAATCGAGGAAGCTGACAAGGAATAAAACCGCATTCCTTTTCTTATAAAAATAAATATTTTTTATATTTGCAAAATCTTACACCTTCTCGTTTTGAGAAGGTTTTTTTATTCTTAAAATACAAATATGAGCCCAGAACAATTAGCAAGTTACACGACCCGTTTGATCAATTTATTAATTGATTATTCTCCAAAATTATTTTCAGCTTTTCTGATTTTATTTATTGGATTATACGCTATAAGATTAATAAACCGATTGATCAGAAAAATAATGGTAAAGCGAAATTTAGATCCTACTCTGACTAAATTTCTCGCCGATATTTTATTGTGGGCACTGCGAGTTTTATTGTTTGTAACTTTTATTTCAAAAATAGGAATTGACACTTCGTCTTTTGTAGCTATTTTAGGAGCAATGGGACTTGCGATTGGTTTATCTCTTCAAGGTTCGCTTTCTAATTTTGCCGGCGGAATGCTTATCATCGTTTTTAAACCTTTCAAAGTAGGCGATACAATCGAAGCGCAAGGAGTTGTAGCAACCGTATTAGAGATTCAAATTTTTGTCACTAAAATGTTGACTGGAAACAATCAAACTGTTTTTGTTCCAAATGGAGCTTTATCAAACGGAACAATTATCAATTATTCAATGCAAGGAGAAAGAAGAGCTGATTTGACTTTCTCTATTTCTTATGATTCTGATATTAAAAAGGCAAAAGACATTCTTTTAGCTACCTTAAACAACAACCCAAAAGTGCTTAAAACTCCTGCACCAGAAGTTTTTGTAAAAAATCTATCAGCAAGTTCTGTGGATTTTGCAGTTCGTCCTTGGGCTAAAAACGCCAATTACTCAGCTGTTTTTTCTGAAACTTTAGAGAATTGCAAAACGGCTTTAGACCAAGCAGGAATTTCCGTTCAGCCGTACACACTTCAAAAATAAAATAGATTGTTATTTTTTTGATGGCAATGTCATCATAAAATCTTTTAAATAATAAGGTTCAAAATAAGCGACATCAACAGTGTCGCTTTTTTGATATTTATCAAAACTGATTTTACTCATTTCACGCGCAGAAGGGTATTTAATTTCTTCTAAAAAGACAAAATTTTCTTTTGTCAAAACTGGTTTGCATTTATCGGCGCAGTCCCCAACAAAATAAAGCACTTCAGTATATTCTGCAAAAGAATCTTCTGTGATAACTTCGGCTTGAATTGCTCTTTCTGTTTTTAAATCTACAGAAAAAATTTCGTTGTACACTTCCATTCTTCGAGCATCCAGCATCGGGATAATTTTTCCTTCTGAAACTGACACTCTTGAAGCTAAAGTTTCCAGCGTATCAATGGCAATCAACGGAATGTTTAAAGCATAACACAATCCTTTTGCAGCAGAAACTCCAATTCGCAAACCGGTATAAGAACCCGGTCCTTGACTTACAGCAATTGCCACTAAATCCTGAACCGAGATATTTGATTCGGCTATTATTTCTTCAATAAAAACATGAAGTTTTTCGGCATGCGAATACCCTTCTTCAGCGATTTCTCTGCAGACAATGGTTTCTCCATTTTTTGCAATTGATACTGAACAATTTTTGGTTGCTGTTTCGATATTGAGAATAAAAGACAAAATGTTTATTTTTTTAATTATTAAATATTCTAGTTAAGTCCTGCATAGAGAGAAACCACTAATAAAAGCAATAAAGGCAGAACACACAAATTTAGAGCTAAAAACAATAAATAAAGCAAAACCTTTTTTCCATCTGAAAAATAGACATATTCTTCATTATAATAATCGGTTTTGTAGGCCTTATAATGAGTAAAACCAAGAAATATTACCGCTATAATTAAGCTCACACCAATCAATTCAAAAAATCCCGCAGGCGGACTTCCACATAATGAAACCATAATCACTAAAAATCAAATTATTTTTTGAACTGCGACAGCTATCCCGATAAAAATGAATGACAATATCCAAAACAATGCTATAGAAATGAATAAACTGACAATCAAAAAACCTAAGTATAAAAATAGCTTTTTCCATGAAGAAAAATAAACGTATTCTTCATTATAATAATCTGATCTATATACACGAACATGCATGTAAATAATAAATACAGCAATTGTTGCTAATGCGGCACCAAACCCATAGATCATTTCCATTGAAAATCCACCATGTAATGCAATTATCATAGCAAATTATTTCTTAGGAGTTTCTGCTTTTTTCAATTTTACTTTATCGCCAGAATTCAAGTCTTTAGAAACCGTTGTATAAGGACCTGTAATCACGACATCTCCTGGTTTTAACCCAGACATTACTTCGATATTAGTATCGTCCTGAATTCCTGTTTTAATGATTCTGATTTTCGCTTTATCACCCACTTTCACAAAAACACATTCGTATTTTTTATCCACTTTTGGCGCAGCTTTTTTATCTTCGTTTGGATCATCAACCTTAAATTCTTTTACTGCGGTAGTATCTGCTTTAACGACAACAGAACTAATTGGCACTGCCAAAACATTCGTTTTAGTTGTTGTGATGATATCAACCGTAGCGGTCATTCCTGGTCTGAAAGGTGAATAAGCCTCTGGTTTTCCTTCCAATAAATCTTTATAAGAATCTTTCAGAATACGAACTTTAACTTTAAAGTTAGTGACCTGATCAGAAGTCAAAGCTGTACTTGCAGAATTCGAAATACTGGTTACAACTCCACGGAATTTCTTTTTCAAATATGCATCCACTTCAACATTTGCTTCGTCTCCAATCTTGATTTTTACAATATCATTTTCGTTGACATCAACTTCAACTTCCATATTGTTCAAGTTTGCAACACGCAAAAGCTCTGTTCCTGCCATTTGTTGTGTTCCTAAAACACGCTCTCCTAATTCAACATTTAATACTGAAATAGTACCATCTGCAGGAGAATAAATCGTTGTACGCCCTAAATTGTCTCTGGCTTCAGTAACCGATGCCGTAGCACTTTGAACATTATAATACGAACTTTGTTTTGTTGCTTTTGCAACTTCATAAGTCGAGATTGCTTTATCCCAATCTGATTTTGAAATTACGCCTTTGTCATACAAGGTTTTGTTTCGCTCATAATTTGCTTTTGCTTCTCTAAAGTTGGCATCAGATTGCGTTAAACCCGCTTTAGTTCCAGCCAAATTTGCAACCGAACGCTCTAAACCTGAAGTATATAAATCCGGATTTATCTTAACTAATAAATCGCCTTTTTTAACTACTTGGCCTTCTTTTACGTTTAGTGCGATAATTTCGCCTGAAACCATTGAAGCAATTTTAACTTCGATTTCAGGCTGAATTTTTCCAGTTGCTGACACGGTTTCAACAATTGTTGAAGCCACAACTTTTGATATTTCTACTTCTTTGCCTTCGTCCTTATTTCCTATAATTCCCTTTTTCGACAGAACTATTAAAGTGCCAATTACAATAATTGCGCCCCCAACTAAGAAATAAATTGTTTTTTTTGACATAGTAAATTATTTTGCAGGAATTGGAACAATTGGAATTCCAAAATAGAATTCAAGAATCTTTATTTTAAATATATAATCGTATTTCGTTCTAATAACTTCTGATTGTGCATTTGTCAATAATGTTTGCGCTTGCGTAAAATCGAATGAATTCATCAATCCTACATCATACTTTTCCTTAGCATAGTTATAAGCTTGTTGTCTCGCTTCTAATGTTACCGTTGCAGCTTCATAAGTATTCAACGCACCTTTTGCATTTGTAAATGCAGTATAAACGTTACGTTGCAAATCTAAACTTTTTTGCTCTAAATCTATTTTAGATTTCTCTAAACTTACTTTATTTCGTTCAACATTATTTCTGACTGAAAATCCATTGAAAATTGGAACATTCAATTGCAAACCAAAATTATGCCCTTTATTGTCGCTAAATTGTTGGAATATCGGATCTGGTCCAGTCGTATAAGGCTGGTTTTGATCATCAAACTTTATTTGATCACTATAACTTGCTCTTGTATTAAAACCATAAAAGCCAGTAAGAGTAGGCTGAAAAGCACCTTTAGCAATTGCTACGTTCTTTTCGGCAATTTCAAGATTGGTTTGCGCCAGTTTTAATTCCGTTCTTGTTTCCTTTGCTTTATTATAAATATCAACTGGATTTTGTGCCATGATATTATTTTCATCTTTTGCATTTGTATCATCAACAACATCAAAATCAGTAAATTCTTTAAGCTGTAAAAGCTGTGCTAAGCTCAATTTTGAAATCAATAAATTGTTTTCTGAAACTGCAATATTTTGCTTATCGGTTGCAATAGTTGCTTTCAAATCAAATAAATCACCGCGCGGAATTGTTCCGGCACTCACCATTTCTTCTGAACGTTTTAAACGTTTTTCATCAATTGCAAGCTGTTCTGTTTTGATTTTTAAATCTTCCTTATATCCCAAAATTTGAAGAAAAGCATTCGCAACATTCAACGAAACATCTTCTTGCATTTTTAATAATTGATATTGAGATGCAATAATAGCAAGTTTTGTTCTTCTGTATGTATTTTGATTTTGCAGACCTCTGTAAATATCAACTCCAGCATTTAAACCTACAGATGAATACTGAGTTGTCTGATTACGCAAAACACCCGTAGTTACATCCTGGTTCAAACCAATATTCCAAGAATGTGATGCATTTCCGTTTACTGATGGAAGATATCTGCCAAAAGCATCTTTTTTATTTATTTCAGCATTTTCGACATCTAATTCCGAATTTTTGATCGTGATATTATTGTCCAATGCATATCGTACACATTCCTCTAATGTCCATTGTTTTGTTTGCGCCTGACCTGACAATCCAAATCCGAAAAGCATGGCAAAAACAAGACTATTTATTTTATTTATTTTCATATATTTTGAATGAAGCACAACCACAAGTCATGCAAATTTAACATTTTAAAAACCCAAAAAACTCCTCAAATAATCAAATTATTTTTTCTCTTTGTCTCCTTCGTTAATCAAGCCTTGATTCCAGATTTTTATTTTATCTGAATCTTTTACACCGCTTTTAACTTGAACATAGATTCCGTCGCTTACTCCTAAAACTAAATCTCTTCTTTGAAATTTTTGTGGAGCAGTTTCTACTTCAACATAAGGTTTTTGAGTTTTTTTGTCAAACTGCACAAGCGATTCTTTGATAGCTAAAACTTTGTCTGCTTTTTCTAAAATAATCGATGCATTTGCACTTAAACCAGCTCTAATAAAAGTATCCCCTTTATTTTCTAATTTAGCTTTTATTTCAAACTGAATTGCGCCATTTTCCACTACACCTTTTGGTGCAATATCTGTTAGAACTGCTTCAAATTTTTTGTTTTCGATAGCTCCAACAGTGATTTCAATTGGCATTTGAACTTTGATTTTTCCTACCTCAGATTCATCAATTTTTCCAATGAAAATCATTCTTCCAACATCTGCTACGCTGGCAATTGTAGTTCCCTCATTAAAATTATTACTTTCGATAACTTGGTTTCCAACTTTTACAGGTACCTGCAATACCATTCCGTTTACAGTTGAACGGATTAATGTATTTGCATAATTTCCTAAAGAAGTTGTTGTACCAGTTTTTACAATGTCTAAATTTTGTTTTGCAGCCACATAATTCTGTTTTGCTTGTTTGTAAGCTACTTGTGCTGCATCAAAATCGTTTGCAGAAATTACATCTTTATCAAACAACGTTTTTTGTCTTTGATAAATTTTTTCTTGATTGTCCAATGCAATTTTTGCAGTCTGTACTTGATTTTCGGTACTGCTTACATTTGAAACATTGGCAACAACTCTAATTTTTGCAATCATATCACCAGCCTTGATTTTCTCGCCGGCTTTGATGTATACTTCTTCAATAATTCCTGAAATATTTGGTTTGATTAAGACCTCTTCATCAGGCTGAATATTACCAGTTGCAATGGTATTTTTTACGATCGTTTTAATCTCTGCCTTATCTGTTTGAAACACAATTGGCGATTCTTGATTTTTAGCATATAAATAATACAGTGCACCAAAGAAAATTATAGCAATAAAGATTAAAATGGTTACGGTTACTCCTTTTTTCATTTTGTTTTTGGTTTAATCGATTATATTTTGATTGATAATTATTCTGTTCGTAAAGCGTCAACTGGCTTTACATTAATTGCGATTTGTGCAGGAATAAATCCAGCCAGCAAACCTGAACCTACTAATATTAATAAGGCAACAAATACAACTCCTAAATCTACACTCGGACTAGCGAACATTGTATTGCTGTCAGCCGGCATCGAATCCAAAATCATATTTAGCACAGCTATGATTCCGGTGGCGACGGCTATTCCAAGCATTCCTGAAATAATAGTCAAAAAGATAGATTCTGATAAAATTTGTCCGCGAATCGCTCCAGGAGTAGCTCCTAAGGCTCTTCGAATTCCTATTTCTTTTGTACGCTCTTTAACTACAATAAGCATAATATTCGAAATCCCGATTACTCCAGAAATCAGAACCAGAATTCCAACAAAATAAGCAATGATTTTCAAGATATTAAACAAACTTTGCACTTTGTTAAACTGCTCGTACAAATCAAAATTACCTACTGCTCTGTCATCTGCAGGATTTATCGAATGTAATGCTTTAATTATTTCAAGGATTTTTGGTTTTAAGTCGGTAATCGAAGTTTCATCTTTTGCCGTAATTGCCATCCATCCTACTTTATCTCCATAATTAAATGCTTGCTGAAAAGTCGTAAACGGAATAAAAATGTTTTTCTGCTCTTGTTCCGCATTTCCGCCTTGTTGTTTTGATTTATAAATCCCAACAACCATGAAATTTATTCCGTTAATTTTAATGTAAGTTCCAACGGCTTCTTCCTCTTTTCCATAAAGTTCGCTGATAACACCTTGACCAATTACGCAAACCTTTCTTTTACCTTCAATATCTTTTTGGTTTACAAAACGGCCTTTTATGATATCCATCGGCTGTTGCTTAATCAGTTCTGGATAATCGCCATAAATCGTAAATGCAGAAGTTTTTGTTCCTCGCACCACATTATTTGTTCCGTTAAAATCTCCTAACTGATTTCTTGGCGAAACATATAATAAATCTGGCAATGCAGCTCTTAAAGCGGCGACATCGCTGTTTCTAAAATCATATCGGCGTGTTTTTGGCAAACCTTTATAGGCTTTAGACGTCGTTTGGCTCCACATAAACATGGTGTTT
Organism: Flavobacterium mesophilum; assembly: GCF_039581405.1. Lineage (NCBI taxonomy): Bacteria > Pseudomonadati > Bacteroidota > Flavobacteriia > Flavobacteriales > Flavobacteriaceae > Flavobacterium > Flavobacterium mesophilum. Next base: position 435,866 of record NZ_JBCPXZ010000005.1, read on the forward strand.
GTAGCAATTCCATCAAAACCTTTTTTAATTCCATTTTCCAGACCATTACCTGCAGCAAGCAAAATCACCAAAATGAAGATTCCCCAAAATACTCCAAATGCTGTCAAGATTGTCCTAAAAGGATTTGCAGTCAAGGCCTGTAAAATCTCGTCCCAATTATCTTTCTTAAACATAATTATTCGTCTCTAAGTGCTACAATAGGTTTAATTTTGGCTGCTCTATAAGCTGGGAAAAATCCAGCGATAGCTCCGGCAAATACCAATAATACAAGCGTAGTTAAAGCTACACTAAAATCAACTTCTGGATTTCTGAAATATTCACTCTGCACCATTGGCCCAACAAATTCCAGCAATAATAAACTAGCTAGTAATCCGGTAAAGCCAGCAATTGTGGTAATAAAAATTGACTCATGAAGTATCATTGAAATAATAGAAAATGGAGATGCTCCCAAGGCTTTTCTAATTCCAATTTCTTTTGTTCTTTCTTTCACTATAATCAGCATGATATTACTTACACCAACAACCCCTGCAATGATTGTACAAATACCAACCCACCAAAAGAATAATCTTATATATAAATTTAAATCATAAAATTGCTTTGCATCTTTTACTGAATTATATGCACCAATTCCGCTATCATCATCTGGCGCGACCATATTTTTACTTTTAAGTAGCGCCTTTACATCTTGAGTAAACTTTTCTGATTCAGCCAAAGCTTCATCATAATCCTTTGTTTTCTTTAAGTTAAAAGACATATAACTAATTTTATCACCTCCCCCAAAAGCTCTTTGCACCGTAGTTCTAGGCAAATACGCTCTGGATTCCTCTCTTTCTCCTCCAGGATCTGTAAAAACACCCACTACTTTAAAATTGACATTATTGATTGCGATTTCCTTACCTAAAGCGTCTTTATCTTTAAACAAATCTGTTTTTACTTTCATCCCAATCGCCGCTACTTTTTCATTGTTAGCCAAATCGTTACTATTTATAAATCGGCCTTGAACAACGGTAAGGTTTTCTACTGAACCATGATCAGGATCTACTCCTCTGAATTGATAACTTGCAGATTCTTTACCATAAGAAATCGTACCACCCCAAAAATTATATGAAGCAGAACGTAAATCTAATTTATCTTCAAATTTTTGAACAGATTGATTATAATCACTATTTCTAAGCTGAATTTGTCTTCCCGGATTTAATCCTTTGTATTCTTTTGTTGTCGTTCCAGACCAAACCTCAATAAGTCCGGCGGCATCGCGCTCAAACTGTTTTTCAATTCCATTTTGAAGCCCTTTTCCAGCTCCAAGCAAAATCACCAAAATAAAAATTCCAGATGCGACTGAAACTCCAGTCAAAAATGTTCGCAACCGGTTTTTGGAGATCGCTTCAAATATTTCTTGCCAACGCTCAATATTAAACATAAGATGAAGCTCTAACTTGTTCTACTTTTTTGTCATCGATAATTAATCCGTCTTTCAGGACCACATTTCTCTTGCACATAGCGGCAATATCCGGCTCGTGTGTAACGATCAAAATAGTTTTACCTTCATCGTTAATACCTTGAATAAGCTCCATTACTTCATAAGAAGTTTTGGTATCCAAAGCTCCCGTAGGCTCATCCGCAAGCAAAACTTTTGGATTTGAAGCTAAGGCTCTTGCAATTGCAACACGTTGTTTTTGACCTCCTGAAAGCTCATTTGGCAAGTGATGTGAGTGCGAACCCAAACCAACCTTCTCCAAATATTTCATTGCAATGTCGTAACGTTCTTTTCTTTTCACACCTTGATAATACAATGGCATTGCCACATTATCAAGCGCACTTTTATAGTTGATCAAATTAAAAGACTGAAACACAAAACCTAAAAATTTATTGCGGTATTTAGACGCAATTGTTTCGTTCAGTTTTTTAATAGGAGTTTTATCCAAAATATAACTTCCAGAATCAGCTTCATCTAGGATTCCTAAAATGTTAAGAAGCGTCGATTTTCCAGATCCTGAAGATCCCATGATAGCTACCAGCTCGCCTTCTTCAATATTAAAATTTATGCCTTTTAACACATGCAGTTCTGAACTACCCATTTTATAGGATTTATGCAAATCTTTGATTTCAATCATGGTATTGTTAATTTTTTAAAACAATAATAATATTTTTTATAAGTAAATTATGATAACAAAACGTTAATAATTTGATTTTAATATTTAAATAAGACGGCATACTTTTGCAATTGTTACACTTTTTTACAATTATTTAATTGTTTTCTTAATTTTGTGTCACTAAAAAAAATTGTACCAATGAAGCTTACTTCAATTTTCGCTTTATTTACTGCCTCTGCAATCCTTGCTGGCTGTTCTACATCTCAAAAATTAGAAACTTTAAAACCGGAACCCGATGACGCAAGTCCTTTAGTTTATGATGCGAGTCCGTCATTTATTAATTTGCCCATAACCGTAAAATTGGCTGATATCGAAAATCAGACGAATGGTCTTTTAAATGGATTGATTTATGAAGACAACAATATCGAAGATGATGATATTGAAATGAAAGTTTGGAAACAGGCACCTATTAAAATTCAAAATGATCCAGCATCGCCTGATAAAAAGATCAAAACTATTTTGCCCTTAAAAGCAACTGTAAAATACAGAATTGGAACAAAAAAATTAGGTGTTGAACTCTATGATACTCGTGAATTCAATTTAAATGGCGTCATTACACTGTCGAGCGATGTTGCTTTGACGAATTGGAAACTAAACACTAAAACTGAATTCAAATCATTAGATTGGAACGAAAGTCCAACTATGATGGTTTTCGGAAAAAGCATGCCAATTACTTATTTAATAAATCCCGCGATTTCAATTTTCAAATCAAAAATCGAAAAGAAAATAGACGAATCCATTGAAAAATCGATGGATTTCAAACCGAATGTTTTAGCTGCTTTGGAAAAAATCTGTACGCCTTTTCAAATGAGCGATACGTATGAAAGCTGGTTGAGAATTGCTCCTGTAGAAGTTTATTCAACAAATGCGAAGTTGAAAAATGATTCTTTTTTATTAGATATGGGAATGAAATGCAACATGGAAACCATTGTGGGAAAACAACCGGAATCTAAATTCAATGCGAATAAAATCGTCTTGAAACCTGTTGCCAAAATTCCAAATCAAATTGCTGCTAACATTGCCGCTATTTCTACCTACACGGATGCTTCAAAAATAATGACCAAAAATTTTGCCGATCAGGAATTTGGATCCGGAAGCAAAAAGGTGACCGTAAAAAATGTCTCGATTTGGCATAAAGACGGAAAAATGGTTATTGCTTTAGATGTTTTAGGATCAGTAAACGGAACCTTATATCTAAACGGCTTTCCGCAGTACAATCCACAAACAAAAGAAATCTATTTTGACAAACTTGATTATGTTTTAGATACCAAAAGCAAATTGATGCGAACTGCAAGCTGGCTTGGGCAAGGTTATATCTTGAGAAAGATGGAAGAAAGTTGCCGTTATTCGATTCAGCCGAATTTAGAAGAAGGAAAAAAAAGCTTGGCTTCGTATCTTAAAAACTACTCTCCGATGCCAGGCGTTTTTGTAAACGGAAAAATGGAAGATATTCAGTTTGATAAAATCCAATTAACCAATCAAGCCATTATAGCTTTCATCAAAATAAACGGAACGGTGAATGTTTCAGTAAACGGATTAAAATAAAAAAAGCAGTCTAATTAGACTGCTTTTTTCTTTTTAGATTGATACATTCTGTAAATCAGATAACCAATTATACCAACTAACAAATACGGAATTACCATTAGATAAACAATTCCATCATTTACTGCTTCTGCTTTTTTAGTATTTGAATCTCCCGCCAATGCTGCGCGACACATAGCACATTGAGCATTTGCTGAAATTCCGATAAAGAAAACACAAATTCCCAAAAACAAGGTTTGAAATTTTGAGTTTAAATATTGAGTTTTATTTTTATTAATTAGCATAATAAGGAGAAATCATTAAAAATACCACTACTCCAGTTAGAGCAACGTATAACCAAATTGGAAAAGTGATTTTAGCTATTTTTTTATGTCTATCAAATCGCTGTGCAAAAGCCCTAACGTAAGTAATCAGTACAAGTGGAATAATTGCTATTGAAAGCAAAATATGAGTTATTAAAATAACGAAATATACTAATCGAAGCGATCCAACCTTAGCACTTTCTACTGCATCAAGAACTCCATCATGATTAACATCTCCAAACTTAGTAGAATCTGCTGTCATATGATACGCAACATACATCACTAAAAAAGCAACAGACAAAGCAATTGCAAAAGTCATCAAACGCTCATGCAATACACGTTTTCCATTCTTAATCGAAATCACAGCCCAAACTAACACAACAGCCGTTATTCCGTTTATCGTTGCGTAAATTGGAGGCAACATTGACAATGGCTCCACATTGATCCCAAAATCTTTTAGTTTGACACCAAACAAAATTGCCACAACAAGCGGTATTACAATTGAAACCGCAATAATAAATTTATTGTATTTTTTTTCTATCGAATTATCTTCCATTTTTATTCTGCTAATAATACTTTAATATCTTCCTGAATTTCTCTAACTCCTTTTTTATCTAATCCATCATAGTATAAAATAGGATTTCCGAATTCATCTTTTCTGCATCTGATTTTTCCGTCTTTATCAATTAGAGCAAATAATCCAGAATGCTCAAAACCACCGCTCACTTTGTCATTTTCACCAGCATATAAATTAAATCCTTTGTTAGACAAATCCATAATTGTTGCTTTGTCGCCCGTAAGGAAGTTCCAATTTGACGATTTTACTCCAAGCAACTTCGCGTGATCTTTTAAGACCTTTGGCGTATCGTGATTAGGATCTATAGTGATTGAAACAATTCCGAAGTTTGGATTTCCAAAGAAAGTTTTTTCAATCTCCAACATGCTCAAGTTCATTTTTGGGCAAATTGAAGGACAAGTGGTGAAGAAGAATTCTAAAACATAAACTTTTCCTTTATAAGTCTCATTTGAAACTTTTGCACCGTCCTGATTTGTCAATTCAAATTTAGGAGCTGGTCCAATAGTCAACAATTTAGCTGCGTCTTTTGAATCTTTCAAACCTACATTATCCAAGCGGTTTCCTTTTACAACTTCTCCGTTTTTTACTCTATCGACAATTTTCGGCACAGCATAAATTCCGAAAATAAGAACGATAAACGAAATTCCGATATATGATTTATTTTTAAACATGTAGATAAAATTTAAAGTTGTTTAGTAGCGTTGTGATTCTTTTTAAGAGCGGCACGATATTCATATAAAATGATTTTAAAATCATCCAGCATTTCATTGCTCAACTCAGACGGATGAAAAGTATCATACCCTTCCTTATACTCACTCTTATCTTTTCTACCTCTCAGATTTCTTTCTTTATCAACAATATAAACGTTTGGACTTCCAAGATTCTGATCTAATTTCCCTTTTAAATGAAGTCCGTCATAAAACTTTTGAATTTCTTCTTTTGAAGCAAATACAAAATTCCAATTTTTGACATCTGTAAAAGGAGATAAAGCATCAACTATTTTTTGAGCTTCTTTTTCAGTTCCAAGCGGACATAAAACTACAAACTGAAGATCTTCAAAACCGTTATAACGTTTGTAGATTTTTTCATTTAGATTAAAATAATTTCCTCGGTTTTCTAAAATATTTGTACCTCCAAAACCAAGTACAGTAATCTTTTTATTGAGCGAGATTTTTTTTCCGTTTAATGAATTCCAATTTCCAAAATCAGCCACTTTAGGTGTTATTACAGGAAGTGTTGTAAAGCTATTTACACCAGAAGCAAAAAACAAATAGGCTACAATTGGCAAAACAAAAAGTACAAAGAGAACTATATTTTTTTTCATTGTTTATGCGGGAAAATATTGAGGTACAAAAATAAAAAAAGCTCCGTAAATCGGAGCTTCTTTTCGAATTAATATCATGTTAAAAATTCCATTTAATAGTAGAATCTTTAAAAACCCCATAAATATAATGTCCTTCCGTCAAAAGAATAAACAATAAATATAAAACTAGGAAAATAACTGGTGATACAACAGACCATCTAAGGCTGCTTTTTTCACCTTCCATGTGCATAAATGCCCATACAATATAATATGCTTTGAAAACTGTAAGGATATAGAAAATCCAGTTTAACAAATTCAAACCAACAAAATGATTACCTTCTAAAACTGCAGGTTTGTAGATACCAAGAATAACCTCTACTGTAGTTACTACTGATAGTAACGCAAAAACAAACCAGATTCTTTTTGTATTTGATACGTATTCGTGACCGTGTGCCATAATAATAAATCTTAAAAAATTAAACTAAGTAGAAAACTGTAAATACGAATACCCAAACTAAATCTACAAAGTGCCAGTATAATCCAACTTTCTCCACCATTTCGTAGCTTCTTCTTTTCTCGTAAGTTCCTAATAATACATTAAAGAAAATAATGATATTAATGATAACTCCAGAAAATACGTGGAATCCGTGGAATCCAGTGATGAAGAAGAAGAAATCAGCAAATAATTTACTTCCGTATTCGTTTCTAGTTAAGTTTGCTCCTTCTACTACGTATTTTGCAGTTGCTAAACGAGTTTCAGCTTCTGCTCTAGTTAGAATTTTTTTACTCTTTTTTCCGTTATTTTCAATAATCTGTTCTGTTCTTATCAACAATTCAGGGTGCGCTTTAAAACCTGCTTGTACTTCAGCAACTGTATATGTTGGTTGCGTTTCAGCATCTTCCATAAACCATTTTGCTTTAGCTCTAGAAAGTGCTTCTCTTTGTTCAGGTAATTTTACAGCAAACTCTTCAAGAGCAACTCTTTTACCATCTTTATCAACAAACTGTAATAAACTTCCACCTGCTGTTTCTACTGCACCATATTCTCCTTTAATGAAGTTTTTCCACTCCCAAGCTTGAGAACCAACGAAAATTAAACCTCCAATAATAGTTAAGAACATATAAATAGCAACCTTTGTCTTTTTTAATTGATGTCCTGCATCAACAGCCAAAACCATTGTTACAGATGAGAAAATCAAAATAAAAGTCATTAAGGCTACATAATACATAGGAGCCGAAACGCCATGCATAAATGGGAAGTGAGTAAACACTTCATCAGCCAAAGGCCAAGTTTCAATAAATTTAAATCTAGAAAAACCATAAGCAGCAAGGAATCCAGAGAATGTTAAGGCATCTGATACGATGAAAAACCACATCATCATTTTACCATAACTTGCTCCTAATGGTTGGATATCATCTCCGCCTCCCCAAGTTTTTTCGTTGTTATTTGCAGTAGTAACTGTCGCTTCCATAAAAGATATTCGTTAAAAAGTTCCCAAATTTACGTTTTTTTCTTATTTAAAGAAATATAAAAATAAAAATAAATATACCCATAATAAATCCAAAAAGTGCCAATACATCGCACCTAGTTCTATACCAAGAGTTTGAGTCGAATTGTATTTTTGTTTAAAATGATTATAAATTATAATTAAAAGCGAAATTAATCCGCCAGCCAAGTGCAATAGGTGCGTTACAGTAACTACATAGAGAAAAGTTGTAGTAATTGAGCTACCTTGTCCTGTAAAATAATATCCTTTTTCAACGATTTGTCCAAATCCTTGAAATTGTAATACCACAAACAAAACTCCTAAAGCCAAAGTTCCCAAAAGCAAAGCCGTAACTTCACTTCTTTTGTCTTTCTGAATTGCTCTTTTTGCCAAATAAAAAGTAATACTGCAGCCGATAATTACTGCTGTACTATAATAAAATGCTGATGGAAGTTCAAAATCCTTCAACCAGTCGGCTCTTGATTTACTTACCACAAATGCACTTGTAAGTCCTGCAAACATCATGGTCATACTTACCATGGCGAATAACAAAATCAGTTTTGCCGATTTTGATTTTCTTAATTGTTCATCATCTGCTTTAATTGTCATTTCCATAACTATCTTAAAAATTTATCTACTATAAATACGATCTGCAATAGCGAAATGTACGAAACACTCACCAGCATCAACGTTCTTGCCGCTTTTGCAGTTCTCAACTGATACAGCTTTACCGCATAAAACAACATCCACAATCCTAATAAAAACACCAAAACTGCTGCAATTGGAGAAATAAACAATTGCCCTGTATAACCCAAAACCGGAAGCAATGACGCTATAATAAGCCAAATTGTATACAAAATAACCTGCAAGGCTGTGCCTTTATCTTTCTTTCCTGTTGGAAGCATAAAGATTCCAGCTTTTTCATAATCTTCATACAAAAACCATCCAATCGCCCAAAAATGAGGGAATTGCCAGAAAAACTGAATCAAAAACAATGTCCCCGCTTCAATTCCAAATTCGCCTGTAGCCGCAACCCATCCTAACATAAATGGAATTGCACCAGGAAAGGCACCCACAAAAACAGACAATGAAGTAACCGTTTTTAATGGTGTATAGATACTTGTGTATAAAAATATAGAAATTGCAGCAAACATTGCCGACTTAGCATTGATCGTATAAAGCAAACTGATTCCGGTAATCGTCAACAGACTTGCTACAAACAAAGCCATTTTAGGCGACATGCGCCCAGAAGGAACTGGACGGTTTTTAGTTCGATCCATTAAAGCATCGATATCTTTTTCAATTACCTGATTGAATGCATTCGATGCTCCAACCATACAGTAACCGCCAATTGACAAAACAAGCAAAACACTCCATTTAAAAGGGTGTTCATCATTTACACCTAATAAATATCCAGCAATTGAAGAGAACAAAACACTAATAGCCAAACCAGCCTTAGTAATCTCTTTGAAATCCAGAAATATTGATTTTAGTGAAATTGTATTTTTTGTAGCGTTCAAACCTTTATTGTTTGTATATTTTTTTTGAGTGCTGCAAATGTACAAATTAGATTGTAGAATCTAAACCTATAAATTTAGATTTTTTTCAATAAAACCTTTACAAAATAAGGACTTGCAAATCTTTAACACATTTATTTCGAAAAATCCTATAAAAATTCTAGTAATCGAAATACCAATTGAAAATATCCGAACGCAATCCGATAGTAAACCAAGTAGTGCTTTGCTTAAAAGTTGTTGGTGTATCTTGAGTTGGATCGAAGTTTCTATAAATAAAGCTTCCAAACAATTTTAGATTCGTCATTGGGTTGATCAAATAACCTCCTTGGATATCTGCAATAAAAACATCTGTTTTATTTCCTTGACCCACTTTCACCCCTTTATCATAAGGACGTTTTACGTCATAGCTTTTATAGATATCACCTCCATAATTATAACTATCCTGTGCGGTATTAAAATCAAGTCCACGTTTTCCAATATTAAATTTGGCATCACCAAAAAGACGGCCTTTATGATATCTTCCAATCACTACCAGCTCATTGAAGTTTCCGCCCCATTGATGCCCAATACTTTGATTGTTATGCCCATAATTTGTAATTACAGCACTATGCGAGTACACATACGGACGAACATGATTGTATTCTACCTGAAATAAAAGGTCTTTTACATTAAATGCGTTGAAATATTTTCCTCCAATTTGAAAACCAAATTTGTTTTTCCAACTTTGATCTCCCGCTTTCACATCAGAAACTGAAAATTCATCAATTAAAAACTGTGAATACAAATTGATGCTGTTGTTCCATTTGTATTTCCCAGTAATTCCAAGCATTGCATTTCCGCTTCTTGAAGAAGACGTAAACTCAACCGTTCTGTAAAAAATAATTGGGTTCACAAAGTTGACGTCAAATCCTCTATTGTTTGTATCTGTCCAAACAACTGATTCAAAGAAACCTAAGTTTAATCTATTTGAAACATTCCAGCTCAAATAGTGATTCGCCATAAATTTTGTTGCGTATGTCTTATCTACAGTAACCTCTGGACGAACATCCTTCAGCCACATGTACGTATTTGTATATTTGATTTTCCAAAAAGTCGTATTAATTTTAAAATACGGATACGGGCTTGCTCCGTCACCTTCAAGCAACGAACGATATCCATCTCCAATAAAATTTCTTCCATAACCTAACTGAAGATCAAAAAACTTATAAGGTGCATATGTAATATCAGCTTCTGCCAATGGAAAATCATACGCATCAGTTTTAAAACGTTTTGCTATACCAATTCCAGGAATAATCGCTGGATTTCCGCCCGACGGTTTTAATGATTCAGCATAATCATTAAAATATCCCGCAAAACGACCTTGGCTTTCAAAGATAGTCGTCGTAAAGTTTAATTTTTTCCCAAGTCCGCCTTTAAAATTTAAAGCACGCGTATTTACATAAGTATAAGAAGCATCAAGATCTGAAGCTTTTCCAAGTTGTAAATCAACTATAGGGTTTAAAGCCAACCAATAATCTTCTCCTTGAATCTGTACTAAATTTTCATTCCACCATTTTCTTCCTAACCAAGTTGTTGCTTTCTTTTGAAGCGACTCATTTACAGCTCTTAAATTATAATATTTTGAAACCTCGCTGTACGTATAAGGTTTTGAAGCAGTATGACTATTACTTCCTACCTGATTCATAGCGCCATCAAATTGTGCGTAATAACTATGAGAAAAAGGAATATTTAAATGACTGTCAAATTCTGGATTATTGTATTTTTTGTACACAATACTATCCAATTCCGTCATCGGCTTTTCGGCGGGCTTTAAAATTTGCGATGCCGCTAAAGCTTCAGCCGCCAATTGTTCCGAACTTTTTAAAGGAATACTAATTGTGATAGTGTATTTCGAGTACGTAGGCTTTCCATTATAAGTTGAAGGCTTAATTGTTGGGAACTTTGCAAAAACGCGTTTTGCCGCTTCAGATAATTCCTCATTTCCGGTATTTACATAAATGACTTTAAAAACGCCCGTTGCATCAACCTCAAAAAGCACTTTTACCTCTCCTTTATAATTGCTTTGTTTTAAATTTTCTGGCACTTCAAAATTTTGAAAAACAAAATCATGAACTTCTTTATAAAAGCAATCTTCTAATTTTTTATCGGTTAAATTTTCACAATTCTGAAAAACGGGAAACTGTTCACTCGTAAATCCAGATTTAACTGAAGTAGCATTATTTTCCTGCGCAAAAGCAAATAAAGAAGTTATTAATAAAACAAAAGTAAGGGCGCTTTTGTTTGCTAAGTAGGTTTTGGTTTTCATTTAATATTTATTTGGGGTATTCCCTCCGTCAGCAATTGCTTTTGCCGCCGAAGTTCCAATTCGTTTAACACCTAAACGAATCATTTCTATTGCATCTTCATATGATCGCACACCGCCCGCAGCCTTGATTGGCAATGGTGATGCGTTTTCTAACATTATAATAATTACTGGAACCGTAGCTCCATTTGGCAAATCGTTTTCTGTTTTATAAAAACCCGTAGATGACTTTACAAATACAGACGCGTAATTCTCTTCTTTAAAATTAGACACCACTACATTTTTTATCAAAGCAGAAAGCTGGATAATTTCTTTATCTGTCAAGGCAGCCGTTTCAATAATCCATTTTACGGTTTTGTTATGAGCCAAGCCAATTTGCGTGCCTAATAAAATCTCATTCTTGACTAAAGTGGCATCTCCATTTTTGAAAGCTTCGTAATTGCAGACAAAATCCAAATCATCTGCTCCATTTTCAATGGCTTCATTCGCCTCTTTAATTTTGGTTTCCAAATCTGATTTGCCTTCTGGAAAATCAATTACAGTACCAACAAGCAAAGCCGAACTAGCTTCCGAAATCATTTTTTTAGCCAAACTAACATGCTCCGGCCTAATCATGATCAATTTAAATCCTTCTGCAATTGCTTCTTCAATTGCTTTTACAACGACAGCATTATTTTCTGCTTCCGAAAGTCCAGCTTGGGAGGCAGTTTTAAGATACGTTGAATCAAGGTATTGCTTAATGTTCATGATTTTTGTATTTCATCAGATCGGCACAAAAATACATTTTAAATTCAAAAAACAGCACTATTATTAGGCTTCATTTTTGGATAATAAAAAACCCACCGAAGTGGGTAATTATATTCCTATTATTTTATCGATCAGCTTCCTAAAACCTATTGCCGAAAATACTCCGGCGGTCGCACCAATTGTATTGGCTAAAACATCTGTTACATCTGGAGTTCTTGTAGTCGTCAAAACTCCTTGCATAATTTCAATTGTAATTCCGAAGAAAACTGAAAATATAAACGAAATCAGATAGGCTTTATAATCATTTGCATGTTGCCCCTTAAGTTCTTTTTTGAAAAACAAAATCCATGAAATCGTAAATCCAAAATGAAAACAAAAATGAACAATCTTATCTATACTTGGGAAATCTATTGCTGGAATATTACTTGAATTTGTCAAACAAAAATAAGTAATGATACCTGAACAAATAATTGCCCAAATTAAAAGAAGTTGTTTAGGCACCGATAAGTTGTTTGTAAGCTTCGTCAGACAATAATGAATCTATTTCTGATGCATCAGCAATTTTAATTTTGATCATCCATCCTGCTCCGTAAGGATCAGAATTTACAGTTTCTGGAGCGCTTTCTAAATCGTCATTGAATGCGATGATTTCACCTGTTAAAGGCAAAAACAAATCTGAAACTGTTTTTACAGCCTCAACAGTTCCAAAAACCTCATCTTTATTTAATGTCTGATCTAAAGTTTCTACCTCAACATACACGATATCTCCTAACTCTTTTTGTGCAAAATGAGTAATTCCTACAGTCGCAACATCTCCATCGATGCTAACCCATTCGTGATCTTTTGTGTACTTTAAATTTGCTGGTATGCTCATAATAGTATGTTTGAAAATTGATAATTTAATAATTAAGTCACAAATGTAATAATCTTCTAATAAAATTTGGTTCAGAATCCTAAATTTAATTTCCGAAATTATATCTGAGCGTAAATCCTGATCTAATATTTGTAAGCGGGAAAGAAGTCGAAATAACTGCTTTTGAAAATGAATGGTCATAATAAAATATCGCTGTCAAATTTTTGCTGAAAGCATAATCTGCAGTTAATTTTAATGCCCAAATATTTTGACCTGCCGCCAATTGATTATTGTCATAATCTAAATAACGCACCAATGTCTGGTTATTTCGATATGAAAAATCAGCTTTTATGTTAATGTCACTTTTAATAATTCCTGTTGGGCTATCTGCCAATTTAGATGAGAAAATAACATCTTTGAAACGGTATCCCATACCAACAACATATTCAACTCCTCTAACCTCAGTCAACAAATTATTGTCAAAACTCATTGACAATGCTCGATCTCTTTTAACTTCTGTAAGCAAACGGAATGAATTTTTCAACTCAAAATCGACACGAATCAGCGGGCTAAATTGTTCTACTAAATTGACGTTTGACATGATGGTTTGATTATAGAAATTCGTATTGACATCTTGTCCATTCGGATTTTCATAATAATCAAAATTAGATCTAAACTGGTTAATCGTGTACGATGCACGGTAATTGTGTTGCAATGAGAAACGTCTAAATTTATCTTTGAAATATTTATAGCGCATCAAACCATTGTATTTTATGCTCCAGTTTGGAATCGGGAAACTTCTAAATATATCAGTTGAGCTGCTTGATGCATTTCCCCCTGAATATGCTGCCAAAAATGAAGGCAATAAAACCGACTGATTACTTTTTGTAAAACCAATTGGATAACCAACATTTGCTGTATAAATAGCGTAATTTGGATCTCCAACTGCCGGAATTGGATTGTTTGCATCTCCATATCTCGGTATTGGAGCTCCCGCACCATAATGTTCTTCAGCCAAACGGTTTGCAATAACCAGACGATTATTTCTAAATTCATCAAACGCAGCAGATTCAGTTTCATTGCTTGTCGCAAAAGATGTTTTAATCAGCACCGTTGAAATCGAAAACATTCCATAAGTATATGGTGATAATGGCGTATATTCTCCATTTATCACACTATATTGTTCTGATGAATTTTGCGAATAAGCACGATCCATAGCCAAATCAATTTTTAAATCTGGCAGTAAATCAACATTTGCTGTTACTTTCAAAAGCTTGTTTGTAACCTGTGTGAAATTTTGGTTGAAATTTTCATAATTTGTCAACCAGCCATTTTTTGCAGATTCATAACGAACATCATCTTGGCTTCCAAAAATAAATCCTAATGTAGGTTTTGATGTACCGAAGAAACCAATACTAGGCGTATAACCCGGCAATACGGTTCCGCTATTTTTAGTATAGTTGATTTGAACATTTTTCACACTTGTCAAAACACCAATCAAACCGTCATAAAACGGACTATTATTAGCTACCGCAGGCTTAGCTTGAGTATTTACCACCTTTTCTCCTGGTTTTGGCGGACCAACAGGTTGTTTAGGTTTTGCTGCTTTTTTAGCATCAGGAGTAAGTCCAAGATATTTATACAACAAATTCATATTTAAAGCTGTTGTGAGCGTATTTGAATTTGCATTCTGAATCGTATTTCCTAAATTATATTGGACTCCATTGTCATCAACAAATTCAGCCATTGCAGTAGAAGAACGTTGCCAACTGTAATCTGCTTTGTATTCATAATTTGCTTTTACAAAACTAAAAATTGGAATTTTATTGATCGGAATTTCATAATTCAACACTAACTGTTGTATGTGCTGATTTGGAGTTCCTAAATCAAAATAATCGTCCCAGATATTAAAATCTTCTTTTGGCGTTTTATCTTCATTCAAATAATTTTTCACAATATTATTCGAAGCCGCTGTGTATGTTAATTTTAAAGATTTGGTCAAATTAAAACCAAAACCATATTGATAATTAAAGGCAAAATTTCGTCTATAAAGCGGATCAAGGCCAATTCCTTCTACTTCAACAAGTCTATATTGCTGACGATTGCTTTGTCTTAAAATATTGGTGTTGAATGTAATATTTGAAGGCAAATAATTAAAATTGAAATCACTCAGCATTTTCCAATAATCACTTTTTTTCATGAATTTAGTTTGCTTGAATGGTACAACTTCTTTTGGCTGAAAAGTATACGCATAATTCACTGCTGAATTTGATTGTTGATCGCGATAATCTTCCACTTCATAATCATGACGTGCCACTTCATTATAAGATTGTGAAAACGTGAAATTTTCTACATCATAAACATGAGGTTTTTGTTCTGGAGCTCTATCTTTTCTAACACCAATAAAGTTAATACTCTTGCGTTTTGTATAATCTACTGCACGAGTTCTAATATTGTCTTTTTCTGCCGGATCAGTAGTCTCTTTAATCAATTGATCTAATTTGATATCCTGATTAAACGGATCATATTCTGGCGTAATAACTTCTTCACCAATAGCATAATTGAACGGCAAATTAATTCCCCATTTATGAGGCATTAATTTTCCTAAATTCAAATTGGTAACAATATTATATTGCTGGATATCTTCTCTGTCTCTTTCGTTTGCGCCTTGTTCTAAAGATCCAAAACCAATTGTACTTTTTCTTCCGGTCGCAGAAACTGTTGCAAAATCAGCCATATTGGTATCCACATTCAACAATGCTGCCATTCCGCCTTTATTGTCCAAATCTGACATTCGAAGCTCATTGAACCAAACCTCTCCCTTTAGATCTTTATGATCTGTCCTACTCTTAACTCCGACCATTAAATTTCTGACCAAACCAAAATTCGGATTTCCTTTAATACCTAATCTCAATTTACTGTCACCATCACCTCCACTTGAAATCAAATCTGGATCATCATCAGGATAGTATACTCCATTAATATCTCTTTTTGGAGAATTCACATCCAAAGGCATTGCCTTGATTTTCATACGAGTCAATAATTCAAGCGCTAAATCAATGTCGTTTTCTTCCATCCAAACCAAATCTGGGCTTATTGTACAAGAACCTCCTGTTGGCGTCACTTTTAAAGGAATTTCGACTTGATAATAGTTTTGCGTAAAGTCATTACCAAAACGAATAAAACCAACCATTTCATCGTCTAATAAATTTGCTTCATTTGGCAATGATTCTGCGTGCAAAAACATTTTTAATTTTTTGTATTGACGCATATCAACACTCACATTCTTGAAAACTGCTCTTGAATCTAAATATTGCAATCCACTACCTGCAATTCGAACGGCTAAAGCCTGCTCATTTTGGTTGATTACGGTATTATTGTTATACAATTGCTCTCTTTGAACTCCAGGAGGCATTACATAATTTACAGGACATTTTGTACCGTTTTCCTGAATATTAACTGCTGCAACATCAAACTGAACGCCATCATCATCTGGATTTGGATCGTTTGCATCAAGTGTTCCTGTATATTTTCTCCATTCACCTCGCACTAAATCCAATGCTCCAAAACGAACTGTCATTTGATCATTAAAGCCAGTCATGAACATACGCATGAAACGAATCGATCTAAAATCAGATATGTTTCCAATTGTATTTTGAGGTGATGCTACCGGAATCTTAAACTGAATCCATCTTGCCGTTGTTGTTCCGCCGTTTGGTAATTCAACATTGGTTACTTCACGGATATCAGTAATATAATTTGACCCAACTTGCATTCCAGGTTTAAGCTCTACACTATATTCATAGTAAGCATTAATCGTACTCATAGTATTGTCACGATTAATATCCTCTACATCTGGCAATGTTGTTGATCCACGATTTGGGTCATCGATACTTACAGCTGAGTTCCCTTCTGTTCCATTATATTTTTTATAACGGTTGATGACATCTCCATCTGTATTTAGGTAATATGTATAATTATCCGCTGCAGGGTCATTTTCTCCTGCATAATTAGTATAAATAGAACCTTCCTTAGCATCGGGCAAACCATCAAGACCGACGTCTTGGTTTTTACGATTATCTGTATTTGTGTCAAATGCATAAATCAACGACTGAGAAGCTGGCACATCTCCCCAAAGTGGTTGCGGATTTACCATTACTTGATCAGGGCCTAAACCATTTTCGTATTGTTTTCTACCATCTTTTAAAACATCTTCTGAAATTTCACCTAAGTTGAAATAAATTTTTCCCGTATTATTTGCCGGCGCTTGTCCATTTCCAACATAAGGATCTAGTACCCAAAATTGAATATACTCAACATTTCCTTGCTCAAAGTTCGTAGAATTTAACGAACGCATAATCCCTCCGAAATTAGAAGACGGATTGTTCGTTCCAAAATTTGGATCATTGTTATAAGGCCCTCTGTCAGATGGGAAATACGTCAAATCAAGCGTGTTAATTACTTGAATCTGCCCTTGTGCAATATCTGTATTTGGATACAACTCTTTACTATAAATTCTTCGGGTTGTATTTAATGACAAATCATCATTTGAAATTCCACTCGGTTTTGAAGAATAAAAGACCGGATCAATCGTGTACCATGCCAATTTTGCACGTTTGAAACCGTAATCTAATGTACTAGAATTAGCATTAAAAGTATTGTCGTTTATTGAACCCAAAAAAGGTGTCGAAGCCAAACTCCATGCATAAGCAGATCTCATATCAATAGTGGTTTGAGAACCTTCAAAGTCATCAACATAAATAGTTGCTTCACCTTCAAAATCGCTTGCTTTTGGAGCATCAGGTTTTAAGAATGCGACTTCACCACGGATCGAAAGATTTGACGGAACATCAGTATCGATATTAGGCAGTTTGTTTACTAATCTAGTAAAAAAGGGAACTTCTGTCGCATAATTCCCATTGAATCCAAAAATTGTATTGTTTACAGATTCCTGGCCATAGCTTGATTTTTGCGTAAATGGCTTTTCAGTCATTTTCAAATAAGAACCTCCTACAACAAATTTATCTGAAATTTTATGCTCAACATTGAATCCTATAAACCTTCTAGTTTGTTGCCCAAAAATTGAGTTATTCTCTAATGAAACTTCAATTGGTGTATTTGAAGCTTGAAGCGAAGGATCTAATATTTGAACACGTCCTAATTGATAATCGACACTATAATCAATTCCTTCAACCAATCTTCTTCCTGCCGCCATTACGACAACTGATCCTTGAGGCACGTTGAAAGCACCGATTGGAATTCCGCTACTTCCTGAAGATTTATATTTTCCTCTCAACAAGAATTTATTTTTATCACTATCCTGTAAAGCCCCCGATTGTGTATTACGATACATGTTTCTAAACACGTATTTCTGCTGATTCGCATTATAAGTACTTGGATCGTTATAGGTTTCGCCAGAACCTTGGTTTTGCAATTTTTTAAACAACAATTCTCCAAAAGGCTCTTTTGTAGTAAAGATAATTCTACCATTTTGAACATCTACCGTAATACCAGGCAAATAATCAAAGAAACCATCTCCTCCAGTTTGCGGATCATTATTATAATTCAATTTATCCAAATTAAACACATTCAATAAAGGCGTTTGATCTACTTTATTATCTGCTGTTGGATTGGATGGAAAAGAAGTTCCTGTAACCGGCGTAATATAATTTATAGGAGAAGGATCTGTATATAAAATATTCATTCTAAAATCATCCTGCTTGATTTGATAAGCTTGCGGAATTTGATAAACGTTTTTCATCATCAAGTTCCAAACCGGATTTTGTACGTTTGTCAAATTGCTCTTAAGCATTTTCAAAATCAAACTTTGTGTAATGATTGCCTGATTCGAATTATTACTTCCCGTCACAACAGTTGCATCAACTCCGTCACTTCCAAATTCCCCTACCTGATAAATTTTGCCCCCTTCAGTATATTCGTAAGCAACAGCCAAAATTTCGTCATTTGCCAAACGTTGTTGCAACGATATATATCCTAATTGTGGGTTGAAAGTAAATTCGTTTGCTGTTAATTTTCTAGCATTTTCTAATATCGAATAATCCGTTCCTTCACTAACATTTGTATTGTTAAATCCAGACTTAGCCGTAACAATTTCCCTAATATTCGAATTTAAAAATGAACCTGGCTGGCCAATTGCCGCAGGATCATAAGCATTGTTCTCATTTTCCGCAGGAGAATCAATAGGTTTTGAGGGATTAAAGAATCCAGTTGTTGAACTGATAACAACCACTTCATTGTCTGGCACATCACTAAGACGTCCTTCACCTAAATCCTGAAGTGCAACTACGTTACGAAGATTGTTGCTGGTTGTACTTACTCTATTTTGTTTATTAGTTACCCAAACCTCGATTCGAGTAATCTGAACACGGCTATTTATTACAGGATATGTTTTTAATGACTCATCATATTTATCTCTAAAATATTGTGACAAGAAAAAGTGTCTGTCATTGTCATAATCTAATGCATACAAATCAAAGTTTTGAACGGTACCACCTCCTTCGGCTACAACACTCTTAGTTTGTGATTTTTGTTCAGAGAAAACACCCGTAATTGTTGTTCTACCAAATTGCAATTGCGTTTTCACACCAAATAAACTTTGTGCGCCACGAATCAAGGTACTATTCAAAGGCATGCTAACATTACCCACTTCAACTTTCTGAATAATATCATCTTCTGAAGGTGTGTAGGCAAGTTTAAATAAGTTTTGAAAAGCAAATGTAGACTGAGTGTCATAATTCGCATTTACATCTAATCTTGTACCTACTTTCCCCATCAAACTCATGCTGATACGTTGATCAAAGTCAAATGTTAGACTGGATCTGTTTCTTGGCGAGAATGAAGGATTATCTTGTTTTGTATAACGTATCCCCAAATCCATTTCAACTGAACCTGTTGGCTTTACGTCAATTGTATTACTTCCAAAAACACTTTCAAAGAAATTTGAATTCACGTAATATCTCGGCAATAGATTCTTCTTTGCCGCTTCACTGCCTGCTTTTTTTCCATCAATTGCATCGGATTTTTTTTTGAAATAGTCTCGTCGAGATTCTTTCAAAACTAATTCCTCATATTCTTTAGGAGTTAAAATAATAGGATAATTGACAGGAAAACCATCAACTGAATTTGTATAAATATAACGATCAGATATTGGATCGTATTTATATGCCGACAGTATGCTTGGAGGATCTTTCAGTTCTACTTTACCTGTAGAATACTGAGTTTTGGTTGTATCTTGAACTGCTGGATTTACTTGCGCTCGCAAAACATTGCCGCAAAATAAAACCAGTAAAAAAATACAAATTTTACGCATACAATTGGTTTATGTTAGTTGTGTTACAAGCTTTTTAATGCTTTTTTGATGATGGTTTCGGCTGTAGCTTCTGGATCTTCCTTAACAATCCTTTCAACTACTTTTTCAGAAGCTTTACGGACAAATCCTAAAACTTCCAATGCAGATAACGCTTCATCTCTGTTTGTATTGTTTTGAATTACTGAAACTTCATCCAAATCATACAATTTTAACACTTTTTCTTTCAAATCAAGTATAACTCGCTGGGCAGTTTTGCTGCCTATTCCTTTAATTGACTGAATAACTGCTACATCTCCAGATGCAATAGCATTTATAATTTGTTTCGGTTCTATTGAAGACAGCATTGTCCTCGCAATATTAGCGCCTATACCAGAAACCGACAATAACATTCTGAATATTTCACGCTCTGACTTTTCTACAAAGCCAAATAAAGTATGCGCATCTTCTTTGATTTGAAGATGCGTATACAATTTTATAAAATCAGCATTCGGAATTAACGAAAAGGTATGCAAAGAGATATTTACATGGTATCCCACTCCACCACAATCAATTACAACTTCTGTGGGATTCTTTTCAACTAGTTTTCCCTGCAAATGTGCTATCATAAAAATAATTTATAGTACCAAATATACATAAAAAGTAAGACAATACTCTTATCCTTTCTGTAGCCTATTGGGCTAATTTATTTTTTTTATTTTCTTTTTCTTGAGCATCAATCACAGCAATTGCTGCCATATTTACCATTTCTTCAACACTTGCTCCTAATTGGAAAATATGCACTGGTTTGCCAAGCCCCATCATGATTGGGCCAATTGAACCTGCTTTATTTAATTCTTTCATTAACTTGTAAGTAATGTTTGCTGCTTCCAAATTAGGGAATACCAATGTATTTACTTTTTTTCCTGCTAATTTAGAGAATGGGAATTTTTCCTTAAGCATTTCTGAATTTAAAGCAAAATCTGCTTGAATTTCACCATCTACAATCATATCTGGATGATTTTTATGTAAATAAGCTACTGCCTCTCTTACTTTTGAAGCATTTTTATGTGTTGAAGACCCAAAGTTTGAGTAAGAAACCATTGCAATAACTGGCTCAATACCAAACATTTTTGCTGTTTTAGCCGTCATCAATGCAATATTTACTAAATCTTCAGAAGATGGATCGATATTAATTGCTGTATCTGACAAAAACATTGGTCCACGTGCCGTAAGCATCATGTTTGCAGTAGCAACAAGTGAAGCGCCTGGCGCTTTTTCAACCAACTGAAGCATTGGTTTTACAACACTTGGATAACTTCTTGAATATCCTGTTACGACAGCATCTGCTTCGCCTTCGTTTACCATCATCGCAGCGAAATAGTTTCTTTCGCGCATAAATTTCTGAGCATCAAGTAACGAAACACCTCTTCTTTCTCTTGCTTCCCAATATGAATTTGCAAAACGATTACGTCTCTCTTCTTCTTCATTTGTTTTAGGATCAATGATTTCTAAATCTGCATCAAATCCTAATTCAGTTTTTAATTCTAAGATCGTTTCTCTATTTCCTAATAAAACCGGAATACCAATTCCGTCTTCATGTACAATTTGTGCCGCTTTTAATACATTTAACTGATCAGCCTCTGCAAAAACAACTTTTTTAGGATTTAATTTAGCACGGTTTGTAATCAAACGCACCATTTTATTATCGTTACCCATACGTTCGCGAAGCTTATCTTCATAAGCAGCCCAATCCGTAATTGGATTTTTCGCAACTCCAGATTCCATTGCTGCTTTTGCAACTGCAGGAGCTACAACTGTAATCAAACGTGGATCAAACGGTTTAGGGATAATATATTCTTGTCCGAAACCAAGTTTTGTCGCGCCATAAGCTACGTTAACTTGTTCTGGAACTGGTTCTTTTGCTAAAATCGCCAAAGCTTTTACCGCAGCCATTTTCATAGCTTCGTTAATTTTTCTAGCTCTTACATCAAGTGCTCCTCTAAAAATATAAGGAAATCCAAGTACGTTGTTAACCTGATTAGGAAAATCTGAACGTCCTGTAGCCATAATAACATCTTTACGAGTTTCTACAGCTAAATTATAATCGATTTCCGGATTTGGATTTGCCATTGCAAAAACAATCGGGTTATCTTTCATTGTCAATAACATTTCTGGCGATAAAATACCTCCTGAAGATAATCCAATGAAAACGTCAGCGCCTTTTACAGCTTCTGCTAATTCAATCTTTGGACCATCAATAGCATATTTTAATTGTAAGTCTGAAAGTGAAGGATTGTCTTTTGTTAAAAGTCCTTTACTATTATACATTAAGATGTTTTCTACTTTTACACCTAATGAAACATATAAATCTGTACAAGCAATTGCCGCCGATCCTGCACCAGAAACAACCATTTTTACATCTTCAGCTTTTTTACCTGCTAATTCAAGTGCATTAATTAAAGCAGCCGAAGAAATGATTGCTGTTCCGTGTTGGTCATCGTGCATTACCGGAATATCTAATTCTTCGATAAGTCTTCTTTCGATTTCGAAAGATTCCGGAGCTTTGATGTCTTCAAGATTAATTCCTCCAAAAGTTGGAGCGATATTTTTTACTGTCTGGATAAACTCTTCTACATTTTTTGTATCTACTTCGATATCAAAAACGTCAATATCAGAGAATATTTTAAATAATAAACCTTTCCCCTCCATTACAGGTTTCCCTGCCTCAGGTCCAATATCTCCAAGTCCTAAAACAGCTGTACCGTTTGAAATTACAGCTACTAAATTTCCTTTTGCTGTATATTTATAAACGTCTTCAACGTTTGCTGCGATTTCTAAACATGGCTCTGCAACACCTGGCGAATATGCCAATGACAAATCTCTCTGGGTTGCGTATTTTTTTGTTGGAACTACCTGAATTTTTCCTGGAGTCGGCTCTGCGTGATACAGTAGCGCTTCTCTTCTTTTACTCTCTTTGTTCATTATTTTTAGCTTTTATTCTAGCTTACAAAGATATAAGTCTTAGTTTAAAATGGGGCGTTTTTAGTGCTTTCTTTTGTTAAAATAACAATATGAGGTGTCAAAAAAAAATAGTCCTTCAAAATCAGGACTATTTATAAAAGTATATTTTCGGATTTTCTTTTATTGCGAAATATAAGAATTCAAGTGATGTATAGTATCTTTTTGAATCTCAATAATTGCCTTTACAACATCACTGATCGAAATAATTCCCACCACAGTTTCATCTTCTAAAACAGGCAAATGTCTGAATCTTTTTGTGCTCATCAGCTCCATACAATCTTCAATATTATTTGAAAGATTTACGGTAATAACATTGCTTTCCATAATTTCATGTACAAAAGTTTCTTTTGACGATTTATCCTTCAAAACAATTTTTCGAGCATAATCCCTTTCAGATAATATCCCTTTTAGGTCAGTTCCATCAATTACAAGAATTGCCCCTATGTTTTTTTCGCCCATTACTTTCAATGCTTCATAAACTGTTGTAGTTGAATGTACGGAATAAACATTTCTCCCTTTTGCGTTTAGTATTTGATTTACAGTCATATCTGAAAAAATTTAGTTTTATAAAGTTATAAAAAAATTAAAACAATTTGTTGCCAAAGCAAACTTTTTAAAAACCTAATCAATTCATTTTAAACAAAATACATCTATTTTTTATTTTTCAAAATTATCCCGCAAAGAATGAAATCAATAACGAGCGTTTTTTGTGAAAAATAAGTTTTTTTAACGCTTTTGTGTTTCAAAAAAAAAGAGCTTTTTCCATAAAATTGAAAAAGCTCTTTTTTTGATATTACAGACCTACAATTATAAATTCACTTCGTCTGTTTTGCTGATGTTCTTTTTCGGTGCATTTTACACCGTCAGCACATTTGTTTATTAATCTTGATTCACCATATCCTTTTGCAGTTAATCGGTTGGCGTCAATTCCTTTACTTATGAGCCAATCTTTGGTCGACTGCGCTCTTTTATCTGATAAAATCTGATTGCTTTCAGATGATGAACGGCTATCTGTATGTGAACGAATATCTAATTTTACATTTGGATATTGATTCAAAACATCAACGACTTTCTGCAAATCTGGTTCTGATGTTTTTTTGATTGTGGCTTTTCCTAAATCAAAAAAGTTCATCGGAATATGAAGCAGTTTCGCCAAATCTGTACCTACTTTTATTGGGCCAATTTTCACCGGTTTTACTGCTGTTTTTTTAATTTCAATAGTTTTAGCTACTAAAGGCACAAATACTTTTTGTATAGTAAAATCCAAAGTAGTTTTGCCATTTTCTTTTTTAAGCACTACCGAAACATCTTTTAATACATAATCATTTTTCGAGGCTCTTATCGCATATTTTTTACCACATTTTATCTTTGGGAAAATGTAATTTCCTTTTTCATCTGTTACAATTGTTGCAAGCAGATTTAAATTTTCATCAAACAATGCCAAAGTTACATTTGATAAAACCTCATTTGATTCAGTATCCGAAATTGTTCCCATTAAATCCTGTTCACAAACCAATCTCTTTATTTCGGTGAAACGATAAATATCATCTAAACCGTGCCCTCCGTCTCTATTAGATGAAAAATATCCATTTCTATTTTTGCCCTCAAGTGTAAATCCGAAATCGTCTTGTTTACTGTTTACTGGTTCTCCAACATTTTGCACATCATCTTCGATCATATTGTCTGGATTTATTTTGGTAACAAAAATATCAAGTCCGCCAAGTCCTGGACGACCATCCGAAGCAAAATAAAGTTCATTTTCAGCCGAAACAAATGGAAAAGTTTCTCTTCCTTCGGTATTAATTATCGGTCCTAAATTTTGAGGTTGACCAAAAGTTCCGTCTGCATTTATTGCAACTTTAAATAAATCCGATTGTCCTAATGTTCCAGGCATATCAGAGGCAAAATACAATGTTTTTTCGTCGATGCTTAAAGCTGGATGTGCCGTACTATATTGATCGCTATTAAAAGAAAGTTCTTTTTCATTTACCCATTGACCATCAATAAAATCAGCTTTATATAATTTTAAAAGTGTTACTTGCTTGTCGTTTTGACCTCTTTTTCCGTCGGTGAAATTATTTCGAGTAAAATACATTGTTCGGCCATCTTTTGTAAAAACTGGCGTTGACTCGTTGAATTTTGCCTTTTGATTTTTGCGAAGCAACTTTGGATTACCAACGCTTCCATCAGGCATCAAATCCGCACTATATAATTTAGAGAATGATTTGTTTGTCCATTTAAAACTTGTTTTCGTAACTCCACCCGTATCTCTGGCCGAAGTGAAAACAATTTTTTTGTCATAAATTATACTTCCATAATCTGAATAAGGTGAATTTATTCCGGCATCAGCAATTTCATATCGTCCTGAATTAAACTTAATTTCGTCCAGGTAGTTTTTCTCATTTCTAATCAAAGAAGCCCTTTTTTCTGAGCCTGCTTTTTGATTGAATTTTTCTAAAACTTCATTTGCTTTTTGATAATTCCCTGACGCTTTTAAACACTGAGCATATCGATATAAATATTCAGATTCCTGCTCTTCATTCATTCGGAATAATTCATCATACCACTGCAACGCCGATTGTAACTCACTCAAAAAATAATAGGAATTAGCTAGTCTTTGCAATATCTTTTCATCTTTTACTCCTTTTTCTACAAGACTTTCGTATGCTTTTATGGCATCTGCGTAAGCATAATCCTCGTACTTTTTATCTGCAGAAGTTATGTTCGTCGTTTGTGCATTTGCATTGAAAAAAAGGCAAATAAACAAAACAGAAAAGCTTAAAATTTTAATTCTCATGATGTATCGAATTAGAAGAATCTTGGAGAGATCATTTTTTTATAACTGTTGAAAAACTCGTAACGAAGGAAAATCTCATGAGATCCCGAATTGTATCGTCTTAAATTTGTTGTCTCGTGATCATATCCGTAACCAATGTACATTCCTTTTGATACCTGAAAACCCGCCATTGCACTTACTGAAGCACTCCAGCGGTATGCAACACCTAAAGTAAATTTATCATAAAACATGAAATTACCCGAAACGTCCACTTGCAGAGGTGCTCCTTGAACCATTTTAGTCAATAATGCTGGTTTGAATCTTATATATTCTAATTTATCCAGATTAAATACATAACCTGCCATGAAATAGTAGTTTATTTTGTCTTTAAGAATAGCAGTCGTATTATCATCATAACGATTGGTTTCGATAAAGTTAGGAACAGAAAAACCTAAATAAGCTCTATCAGAATGCCAATAAACTCCGGCACCAATATTTGGAGAGAATTTATTTTGCAAATCTTGAAATTGTTCTTCTCCTTGATTTTCAAAACTCAATTTGCTCACATCAAGATTAAAAATATTTGCGGTTGCTTTTATTCCGAAGGAAAGCTTAAAGGATTCAGAAGTTGGAATGCTATAAGACAAATCTGCAGATAAAGTGTTTTCAACCGTTGGTCCGATTTTATCATTGACTAAAGAAGCACCTAATCCTAATTTGCTGTTAGTGCTTAAAGGCGTATTTAATGAAAATGTACTTGTTTCTGGTGCGCCATCAAGTCCGATCCATTGTGTACGATACAATCCAAACACGCTCAAAACACCACGTGAACCCGCATAAGCAGGATTCACCGAAATTGTATTATACATATATTGCGTATACTGCGCATCTTGCTGAGCGGAACACACAACCGAAAAAAACATGAAAATTAAAATTAATTTTTTCATTTAGTAAGCTTTAAAAAACGGCTCAGCTAAAAGTCAAGCCGTTTATTATTTTTTATTTATTTAGATACAAGTAACCTGATTGCTCGTGCTGATTTGAATCAGAATCTTTATATTTCAACGTATAGAAATACGTTCCTCCTGGCAATCCATCTGATTCTTTTATCGTTGCACGTCCTCCTGAGAACCCAACAAAAACGCGGTCTTCATTGTTGTAATGATCAATATCAAATACCAAGACTCCCCAACGATTGTAAATTTCAACCGTATTGTCCGGATAACATTCTATTCCTTGAATATAGAATCTCGCATTTTTCAAATCTCCATTTGGAGAAAAAGCATTCAGCACTTTTACCTTACAGCCATCTAAATCCAATACTGTTGGATTATCTCCTGTATTGCTTACATCATCAGATTTATCTTCGGCTTCAACTCCTCTTGCGCTTTTCCCAAGAGCAGTCGCCTGATTGCTTACTTTACCTGCAATAATATCACTTTGAGTAATTTTATATTTAGCTGTGAAATTACTTTCATTTGATTCACCAACCTCCAAGTTAATTGCTTGTCCAGAAACCACAACACCCGGTAACGGATCTGTAATTGTAATTCCTTTTAGTGCAACGTTACCTGTATTGGTTACTTTAAATTTGTATGAGATGGTTTCGCCTGCATTTGCAAATCCATTTGCATTTTCATCATTAAATACCGCTGTTTTGATAATCGCAATATTTGGAACTTCAACAAAAACATTCAATGTTGATGAACTACAATTTGATGAATTTGTTTTTTCGCATACTTGATAAACTAAAGTATAAGTTCCTCCAGGTGTATTTGGTTTCACATTTACTGTTCCGTCTGCATTAAATTCAAAATATGGACTTTTTGGTGTATTAGAAATCACCACATTTGTCGGATCAATCGGCAGGCCGTTCCATAAATCATTATCCAAAATATTTACAAATTCAAGTTGTCCATTAACACCATCAACACTTACTTGTAAATCATCTTTTGTAATAATTTGCGGTGTTGGTACAGGATCTTCTGAATTCACCACTGTTACATTAACAACTGCTTGACTGCAATTTGATAAATTTGAAGCTTCACAAATTTGATAAGTCAATTGATAAGTTCCTGAAGACGTTCCTGATTTTACATCGACAGATCCATCAGCATTTAAAATCAAATTAGGATTCGCAACAACTGTACTTAAAACAACTGCAGTTTGATTAAATGAATTTCCGTTTAAACGGTCATTACTGAATATATTTAATGCTGTACTAATGCCTTTTTTAGCATCAATTGGTCCTGCATTATCATTATTAGCTTTGATCTCAAATGTTGGTCTTGCATTACATTGAGGTGTGGCCGGTGGATAATTTACAACTACACTTACTGTAGGATTTAATGAAAACTCTACTGTTACACCAGTTCTAGTTTTTTCAAATCCGTCTGCACCTTCAATCCATTGTCCATTTGCCAACAACCATCCTGGCCAGTCAACTCCAACTCCATTACCATCTACTATTGCTCCCGGCCACAAAATACTGCCACTTAATGGTAGATTCGTTTGCGTTGCAACTACATTATTATCACTGTCAATCCATTTTACAGTCAATAAATTGTTTGTTGTAAAATTATCTGGTGTAACGCTATATGATACATAAGGAACATCATTTGAGCAATAACTATTTGCCGTTACTGTCATTGTTGGAAGAACCACTGTAACTTTAACTTCAGCCGTCTTACAATTTGTTGTATTTAGTTCACAAACTTGATATGTAAGTCCATAATTTCCTGCTGGTGCATTTTCTTTTAAAACAACCGTTCCATCTGGATTTAAGCTTAAGTATCCTGTTGGATCTGCTACAGTAACTGAAAGATTTACGTCAGAAGCTGTAATTGGTAATCCATTTTTAGTATCGTTTCCTAAAACATTAATAACATTTACTGGATGATTAACTCCTGTAATTGGTCCCGCTAAATCATCTTTCAATACTAATAAATCTCCCGTAACAATGATGTAACTTTTCACTGTATCGCAGTTCAATGCATGGTCGTTGTCGCAGATCGAATATTCCACTTCGTAGCTTCCAGAAGCTGTGCCTGGAGCCACCGTAATCGTCTGATCAGAATTAAGCGTCAATCCTGTCGGCAATGTGCTGATCAACGTAAAAGTCACTTTTCCAGCACCAGTACCTACTGTGAACGGATTTCCGTCAAGCGTGTCGTTTGCTGTAAGCGAAATAGTCGTTCCTCCATTGTTGCTGTTTATTGCTATCGTAGTTTCAGTTACCGCGTCGATTACTGGAACCAAAACTGGAGTTACAACAGGAGCTTTCACTGTCAAGCTCACTGTCGCCGTCGAGCAGTTCGATGCATTGGTCTTGTCGCAGATCGAGTACGTCAACGAATAACTTCCTGCCGGAGCGTTTGCTCCTAGTGTCACTACTCCTGTTGTCGGATTCAGAACCAAATATCCTGAAGGATCCGCAACTGTTGTTGTGATTTTCACTTCCGATGCCGTCAACGGCTGTCCGTTTCTGGTATCGTTGTCCACAACCGTGATGATCGTCTGGGCTGTATTTGATGTCGTCACAGATGCCGGAGAATCGGCATTGGCAACCAGGACATCACCTGTTACTTGAACATAGCTTTTTACCGTATCACAGTTCAATGCATGGTCGTTGTCACAGATGCTGTATTCTATTTCGTAGCTTCCAGAAGCCGTGCCCGGAGCTACAGTTATCGTTTGATCGGCATTAAGCGTAAAGCCTGTCGGCAATGTGCTTACTAGACTGAATGTTACTTTTCCAACACCAGAACCTACTGTAAACGGATTCCCGTCTAGCGTGTCGTTTGCTGTAAGCGAAACAGTCGTCCCTCCATTGTTGCTGTTGATAGCAGTCGTGGTTTCCGTAACTGCGTCGATTGCTGGAATCACAATCGGAGCTGTCGCTGTCAAGCTCACTGTCGCCGTCGAGCAGTTCGATGTATTGGTCTTGTCGCAGATTGAATACATCAACGAATAGCTTCCTGCCGGAGCGTTTGCTCCTAATGTCACTACTCCTGTTGTCGGATTCAGAACCAAATATCCTGAAGGATCCGCAACTGTTGTTGTGATTTTCACTTCCGATGCCGTCAACGGCTGTCCGTTTCTGGTATCGTTGTCCACAACTGTGATGATCGTCTGCGCTGTATTTGATGTCGTCACTGATGCAGGTGAATCGGCATTGGCAACCAAGACATCTCCCGTTACTTGGATATAGCTTTTTACCGTGTCGCAGTTCAATGTATGGTCGTTGTCGCAGATGCTGTATTCTATTTCGTAGTTTCCAGAAGCAGTGCCCGGAGCCACCGTAATCGTTTGGTCGGCATTCAGCGTCAATCCTGCAGGCAATGTGCTTACTAGACTGAATGTTACTTTTCCAGCACCAGAACCTACTGTGAACGGATTCCCGTCTAGCGTGTCGTTTGCTGTAAGCGAAACAGTCGTTCCTCCATTATTGCTGTTGATAGCAGTTGTTGTTTCCGTAACTGCGTCGATTGCTGGAATCACAATCGGAGCTGTCGCTGTCAAGTTCACTGTCGCCGTCGAACAGTTCGACGTATTTGTCTTGTCGCAGATCGAATATGTCAATGAATAGCTTCCTGCCGGAGCGTTTGCTCCTAGGGTTACAACTCCTGTTGTCGGATTCAGAACCAAATATCCTGAAGGATCCGCAACTGTTGTTGTGATCTTCACTTCCGAAGCCGTCAAAGGCTGTCCGTTTCTGGTATCGTTGTCCACAACCGTGATGATCGTCTGGGCTGTATTTGATGTCGTCACAGATGCCGGAGAATCGGCATTGGCAACCAGGACATCACCTGTTACTTGAACATAGCTTTTTACCGTATCACAGTTCAATGCATGGCCGTTGTCACAGATGCTGTATTCTATTTCGTAGCTTCCAGAAGCCGTGCCCGGAGCTACAGTTATCGTTTGATCGGCATTAAGCGTAAATCCTGTCGGCAATGTGCTGATCAACGTAAAAGTCACTTTTCCAGTACCAGAACCCACTGCGAACGGATTCCCGTCTAGCGTGTCGTTTGCTGTAAGCGAAACAGTCGTTCCTCCATTGTTGCTGTTGATTGCCGTCGTGGTTTCCGTAACTGCGTCGATTGCTGGAATCACAATCGGAGCTGTCGCTGTCAAGCTCACTGTGGCCGTCGAGCAGTTCGATGCATTAGTCTTGTCGCAGATCGAATACGTCAACGAATAGCTTCCTGCCGGAGCGTTTGCTCCTAGGGTTACAACTCCTGTTGTCGGATTCAGAACCAAATATCCTGAAGGATCCGCAACTGTTGTTGTGATTTTCACTTCCGATGCCGTCAACGGCTGTCCGTTTCTGGTATCGTTGTCCACAACCGTAATTATTGTCTGGGCTGTATTTGATGTCGTCACAGATGCCGGAGAATCGGCATTGGCAACCAGGACATCACCTGTTACTTGAACATAGCTTTTTACCGTATCACAGTTCAATGCATGGTCGTTGTCACAGATCGAATATTCCACTTCGTAGCTTCCTGAAGCTGTGCCCGGAGCTACAGTTATCGTTTGGTCGGCATTAAGCGTAAAGCCTGTCGGCAATGTACTTACTAGACTGAATGTTACTTTTCCAGAACCAGTGCCTACCGTAAACAGATTCCCGTCTAGCGTATCGTTTGCTGTAAGTGAAACAGTCGTTCCTCCATTGTTGCTGTTGATTGCCGTCGTGGTTTCCGTAACTGCGTCGATTACGGGTCTTTCAATAATTATTTTCACTATTGCAGTATCGCAAATACTTGAATTTGCAGAAATGCAAATTGTATACGTAATCAAATGCGTTCCTGCAACTGTATTAGGAGCAACTGTTATAGTTCCGTCAGAATTAAAAACTATTCCTGCTGGGAGCAAACTTGTTGAAACAGTAACATCCGTTGACACGAATGAAGATCCATTAATTTTATCGTTTGCAAAAACAGTAGAAATAGTTCCACCTGCTGCACCATTAATTGGAGATGGCGTATCATCTTCTGCACAGATATAACTTGGAACTGTTACGTTTGAAGAAGCCAACGATTGACAACCTAAATAATCTGTAACAGTATAGTTATAAGTATTTCCAGGGATTAGACCTGTAATTGTTGTTGTAGCAGTATTCCCTATTATACTTCCAGGATTAATAGTCCATGAACCTGTTGGTAAACCACTTAATTCAACACTAGCAGTTGATGATGTACACGTAGGCTGTGTTATTAATCCAACAATTGGGCTTGCAATAGAAATTACCGTCAACTGAAGCTCCTGATCCGCCGTGCATCCGTTGTTGGCCACCGTATACGTTCCTGTCGCTGTATAATTAGTCGAGTTTGCCGGCCAGTTGTATGTATCTCCAGAGCAGATCGCAGCCGTCGTGATGATTTTAGCAGGCTTCGGAGTCACCGTCAACTGCAGTTCCTGGTCTGCTGTGCATCCATTGTTGGATACCGTATAAGTTCCTGTCGCGGTATAATTCGTTGAGTTGGCAGGCCAGTTATATGTATCGCCAGAGCAGATCGTAGCGGTCGTGATGACTTTCGCCGGCTTCGGAGTAACCGTCAGCTGAAGCTCCTGATCCGCTGTGCATCCGTTGTTCGACACCGTATAAGTTCCTGTCGCTGTATAATTGGTAGAATTCACCGACCAGTTGTAAGTGTC
>NZ_JBCPXZ010000006.1:0-322499 GCF_039581405.1 Flavobacterium mesophilum
CAGCAGGAACAACAAATATTGTTTATACAATTACAGGAGGATGCAGCGGAACAAAATCTGCCCAGCTAAGCATCACTGTTAATCCAAATGCAGCAATCACTTCAGTTACGGGAGCAAGCACAATTTGTATTGGAGGAACAGCAACCGCATATACGGCTAATGGCATTGTTCTTGGTGGCGGCTCAGGAGCATGGAGCAGTACCAATACAGGTGTTGCTACAGTTGATGCTTCAGGTAATGTAACGGGAGTAGCAGCAGGAACAACAAATATTGTTTATACAATTACTGGTGGGTGCACTGGAATAAAATCACAACAAATAAATATTACAGTAAACCCATTTCCAACAATCTCTCCAATATCTGGAGGAGCAACAACAGTATGTACTGGTTTAACAACACCAGCCTTTACAAATGCAACAAGTGGAGGAACATGGTCAATAACCCCAGGAACAGGAACGGCAACTATTGCATCGACAGGAATTGTTACAGCTGGAAATGCAGGAGATGTGACTGTTGTTTATACAGTTACAAGTGGAGGATGCTCAAATACAGCAACATTTAGTTTAACAATCAAACCAAATTATCCAGCACCAACGGCAGGAACACCAACAAGACCAACTTGTTCAGGTGGAGCTAGTGTAACTTTAAGTGGCTTGCCTTCATCAGGAAATTTATTCCAAGATAATGGAACAACAGTTATAAGTATACCTTTCTCATCAAGTACACCAACAATTACTGGATTGGTTCCAGGAACATATAGATTTGCACTTGACAATGGTTGTACTGCAACTTACTCAGCACCTGTGACGGTTTTGGCCAATACTTATAGTGGAGGTTCGTGGTCATATGGTACTCCAGTATCAGATGATTATATTGATTTTCAAAGTAACTATACAGTTTCGTCAGATGTAACTTATTGTTCAGTAACAGTGAGTAATAATGCAATTGTAACAGTAGGCTCAAAAAAGACACTGACTGTTGAAAAGGGAGTACATGTAATTTCTGGAAGTGATTTGATTTTTGAAGATAGTTCTAATTTATTGCAGAACAATACTAGTAATACTTTAAATACAGGAAGTGTTACTTATATACGTGATGCAGGTAAAATTCGCCAAGCGGATTATGTTTATTGGTCAACGCCAGTTAAAAATCAGACTTTGGCTGCTCTTTCACCACTTACAAGCCAGTCTAAATTGTATGCTTATGATGGGACTAAATGGATATTTACACCTAGAACTACGGTTATGACTGCAGGAAAAGGATATATTGTCCGTGGGCCAGATACTTATTCAAATACAGTAAAAACTGATTTTACAGGAAAGTTTATTGGAACACCACAAAATGGTGATTTTACAGGGGAAACCATGGTAGGAGGTCAATTTTACCTATTAGGAAATCCTTATCCTTCGGCATTAGATGCTGACACGTTTATTAATGTAAACAAAACAATATTAGACGGAACATTGTATTTCTGGACTCATAATACTCCTGTAGTTTTAGTGGGTGCTTATCGCTATAAAACAGATGATTATGCAGTTTATAATTTGAGTGGTGGTACAGCGACTGCGGCTCCATCAGGATCTGATACTTCATTAGATACACCTAATACTGATCCACCAAGTGGAAGTATTGGCGCAGGCCAAGCTTTCTTCGTAGGTACTTCTGCTTCTGGAAATGTAACGTATAATAATTTAATGCGAGTTGGAGGTGCTTTAAATGGTCAGTTCTTTAAACCAGGAAAAACTTCTAAAACAGCAGGAATTGAAAAACACCGCGTTTGGTTAAATATGACTAACGAGGAAGGTGCTTTCAAGCAATTATTGGTGGCTTATGTTGAAGGAGCTACCAACAATTATGACAAAATGTACGATGGTAAAACTTTTGACGGAAATCAATACTTAGATTTTTATAGTATTAATGATAGCAATAATCTGGTTATTCAAGGTCGTGGTTTGCCGTTTAGTGATATTGACGAAGTGCCATTAGGCTATCGAACAACAATTGCAGGAGATTTTACAATTTCGATTGGTCAAGTTGATGGAAATATGACTTCACAGACAATTTTTATAGAAGATAAAAAGACTGGAACAGTTCATGATTTGACTAAGAGCAATTTCACTTTCAATACAGAAATTGGAACTTTCACAGATCGACTGGTTCTAAAATATACCAATAAATCGTTAGGAACTGGTGATTTTGAAAATGTTGAAAAAGGTATCACCGTTTCTGTAAAAGATAAAGCAATTAAGGTATTATCTTCAAATGAAACAATCCAAGAAGTTATTATTTTCGATACAGCTGGAAAACTGCTTTATAATAAAAAGAAAGTAGGTTCAAATGAATTGCAAATTTCAAATTTACAATCTAGCAATCAAGTTTTATTAATTGATATAACTCT
Source organism: Flavobacterium mesophilum (assembly GCF_039581405.1). Lineage (NCBI taxonomy): Bacteria > Pseudomonadati > Bacteroidota > Flavobacteriia > Flavobacteriales > Flavobacteriaceae > Flavobacterium > Flavobacterium mesophilum. Next base: position 2,399 of record NZ_JBCPXZ010000006.1, read on the forward strand.
TGAGAACGGATACAAAACGACTCGAAAATTAATTTTTCAATAGTTAGAAAAATAAAGTTAAAAAAGCCACTTCTTAATTAAAGAAGTGGCTTTTTTTTGTTCGAAATATCACTAAAAGTGGGTATTGTATATCTATGAAACACTTTTTAATTTTAAAGAAAATTCTTATAATTATTTAGTACTTTCATTTTGATTAGAAAATTACTTTATGCAGTTATTTTGGCTGTATTTTTTGGACATGCCTTTATTTATGGACAACAGGGAAAAGTTGACGTCACTTTTAATACTCTTGATGACGGTTTGATTGGTGATGGTTTTGATGCACCTGTTCAGACTTTGTCTTTGCAATCGGATCAAAATCTAATAGTGGGAGGGGAATATTTAAATCTAAACGGAAATTCTTCACCTTATTTGACACGATTAAAACCAGACGGTACGGTCGATGAAAATTTTCATACAGGAACCGGTTTTAACGGAAAAGTATATGCAACATACATTCAGCCTGATGGTAAAATAATCGTTGGCGGGAGTTTTACTTCTTATAATGGAGTAAGTGCCGGCAGGCTTATTCGATTAAATTCAGACGGAAGTTATGATCCATCATTTAATACTTCAGTTGGTGCAACAACGGGTATTATATATGATATTGCGCAACAACAAGATGGAAAAATTCTCATTACGGGCAGTTTTACAAAATATAATAATGCAACTGCAAATCGTATAGCGAGAATTTTACCCAATGGTACTTTAGATACTTCCTTTTTGTCAGGCTCAGGCTCTTCTTCTAATATTAATAATGTAAAAGTTTTGAACGATGGAAAAATACTAATTTCAGGAAATTTCACTGCTTTTAATGGTACTCAGGCAAATAGAATTGTGCGCTTAACAGAAAATGGAGTAGTTGATTCAGGATTCAATTTTGGAACTGGTTTTGATGACGATGTAAACGCAATGACAATTCAGGTTGATGGGAAAATTATTTTGGGTGGAAAATTTACCGCTTTTAATGGCAGAAGTGCAAATAGAATCATCAGAATTATGCAGGATGGAAATATAGATGCCTCATTTTTTATAGGATCTGGATTTAGTTCAGGAGCTGTCCTAGCCTTCAAAGTTGATAGTTTTGGAAATATAATGGTTGGAGGTTCCTTTACAGGAAATTATAATGGGAGTAGTGTCAACAGAGTTTGTTATTTGGATGGTTCAGGTTTTCTGAAGAATAACATTGATTTTGGAACGGGTCCGGCGTCAGCATCTGTTTTCGCATTAGAGACTGATGTTGAAGGCGCTTGGTATATTGGAGGTTCATTTTCTGTTTTTGATGGTTTAAATCAAGGAAAATTGGCAAAAATCGATTCAGAAGGAGAATACGATACAGGGTATTTAGCATCAGGAATTGGTTTTGACAATTCGGTCTACAAAATCCTTGCTTTAGAAAATGGAAAAAGTATTGTAGCGGGAAATTTTAAAAAGTTCAATGGTAGTAATATTTCTAGAATTGCAAAACTTTTAGAAGATGGTTCATCTGATCCTGATTTTAATTCTGGACAATTAGGAGCGAATAATTTAGTTAAAACAGCGGTTTTGCAAACAGACGGCAAAATTATTTTAGGAGGAAATTTTACAAAATATAACGAAACATTGATTAACCGAATTGTTCGAGTTTTACCAGACGGAACTGTTGATGCATCGTTTAATGTAACATCTGGATTTAATAGTCAAGTCTATGCGATGGAAATTCAATCTGATGGAAAAATTATAGTGGCGGGTAATTTTTCAAAATATAATGATGTAAATGTTGGTAAAATTATTCGGCTACTGCCAGATGGTTCTAGAGATAGTAGTTTCAATACAGGAGTTGGTGCTGATGGAATTATAGAGGCCATTTTAATTCAGCAAGACGGCAAAATTTTATTAGGTGGCCGATTTAACACTTTTAACGGAGCTCAATATCCGCACTTAGTTCGTTTAAATTCTGACGGAAGCATTGATGCGGGCTTTGCCATAGGCGACGGAACCAATAATAATGTATATGCTTTGGCATTACAGTCTGATCAAAAAATAATTGTAGGGGGTAATTTTTTAAGCTTTAACAAAGTTGCGCAAAAAAGAATTCTAAGGCTCAATCCTAATGGAAGTTTGGATAATACATTTGAGTCGGGTTTGGGATTTAGTAAAGGAGATGTTCGAAGTATTTTAGTGCAACCTGATGATCGCATTTTAGTTGGTGGAACTTTTTCTGGGACTTATAATGGAACGACATCGTTACGATTAATACGATTACTGAAATCTGGAGCTATCGATGTTTCTTTTAATGCTCGCTTAAATAATAAAGCTTATGCAATGGGTTTCTCTTCAGATTATAAACTTTTGGTTGGAGGCGATTTTAATTCTGTTTCAGGTATTTCCAAACACAGAATTGCGAGATTAAAACTTTGTTTAGAATCGACAACCTGGAATGGATCTTTATGGTCGAATGGTTTTCCGTCAGGCGGAAAAGAACTGTATTTCAAGGAAGATTATCCAAATTTGACAAATGCAAATGTTTGCAGTTGCGCTATCGATGAAGGCAAAAAAGTGACTTTGTTAGCTGGAAATACTTTGGGTATTGAATTCGCATATTCAGGTTTGGGAACTTTGATTATAGAAGATTCGGCAAATTTATATCAGTATGATGATGATATTATTAATACCGGGAATATTAATTTAAAAAGAAATTCATCACCTATTTTAAAATCAGATTATACGTATTGGTCATCTCCAGTGGAGAATCAAAAATTAATTGATCTTTCGCCAAATACAATATCTGATAGATTTTTATCTTATAATCCAAACGTAAAAAATTGGAAGATTGAAAACGCATCAAATATCATGGTTTCTGGTGCCGGATATATCATTCAGGGGCCTAAGGATTTTTCTGCAGTTATTCCTGTAATTTACACGGCAATATTTAAGGGAGTGCCACACAATGGGAAAATCGAAGTGAATTTGGGACCAGCAAATACTTTTAATTTAATTGGAAATCCATATCCCTCAACTTTGAATGCCGATTTGTTTTTAAAGGAAAACGCTTCAAAAATTAAAGGAACAATTTACTTCTGGACGCATTACACACCAATTGCAAATAATAAATATACTACTGATGATTATGCCGTTTATAACCTGTTGGGTGGAGTTGGAACGCGCGGCGCTTTGTCTAATGGTGCTAATGAAATAATTCCCGATAAGACAATTGGATCGGGACAAGCTTTTTTTGTGGCGAGCCAAAATTCGGGCGCAATTGAATTTAATGACAAGATGCGAATGAAAGAAAAAAATACTTCTTTTTATAAACCCACAAAAAGTAATAAAACTCAAAAAAATGATATTGAAAGGCAAAGAATTTGGATTAATTTAAAAAGCGAGGAAGGCCTTTTTAAGCAGATTTTAATAGGTTATATTGAAGGTGCAACAAATGCTTATGACGTGAGTTATGATGCAGAATCTTTCAATGGAAATAAATTTATTAATTTCTACAGTGTTTCAGAAAATAAAAATTTAGTTATTCAAGGACGAGCCTTTCCTTTTGAGCAAACAGATTCGGTACCTCTTGGTTATATGTCCACAATTGATGGTAATTTCAGTTTAAGCATTGATCATACTGACAATGAATTTTCAGAAGTAAATATTTATGTTGAGGATAAGGAATTAAAAGTAATGCATAATTTAAAAGATTCTCCATATACATTTAAAACCGAGAAAGGGACTTTTGATGATAGATTTGAATTAAAATATTTTGATAAGGAATTAAAGATTGATGATTTTGAAAAAGCTTCAAATTTGATTTTTGTTTCTGTGAAAGACAAGCAAATTAATGTTTATGCTTCAAGAGAAATTATTAAGGAAATTTCAATTTTTGATTTGAGTGGGAAAAATATCTATGAAAAAACTAAAATAGGGACGTGTAATTTTTATATCCAAAATCTGAATTCGAAAAATCAAGTTTTGTTTGTAAAAGTGACTTTAGAAAATGGTTTTATAGAGACAAAAAAAATCATTTTTTAAGTCATTTTATACGTTTCAAAATACAATCCGTTTAACTCAATAAACGGATTTTTTTTGCATTTTATTTTCCAAAAAGTTGGCTTGTCTGACGTTTTTTTTGATCGTTTTTTCTGGATCAATGAAAAAAAAATTAGTGTTGCCGAAAAAAGTAAAAAGTACGATTTTATTTATTCAGATGATTTGCAAAATTTAAAAGACCAATTACATTAAAAAAACAGATTCATGAGAAATTACTTAAAAAAATGATTATTAGGAAAACAATAAAATTATAAGGGTCTGTTTTTTAGGTTATTATTAAAATTTTGTAAATTGTTTAAGGATGTTTTCAAATAATTTACACTGCCATTTTACACTTCATTTCGAATCATTTTTTACTTGAAAGCAAGCCAAAATAAATAATTTGTTTTTCGCCCCTCTGCCGAATTAAATTACTGAGTGTTAAAATTTAAAAATACCAGATTTAAGGAACAAAATTACTTTTTACTCGACTTCTCTTTTTTTACGATTTAGGCCTTTTAGTGTTCCTAAGTAAATATGGTATTTGCAATTGCAGAATATTTTTCAGTTCAATCTGAATTTAATTTTTGTCATTTAAAAATACTACAGTATGAAAAAAACATTACTCATTTCAGTATTAGTTTGTCTTCCTGTTTTTCTTTTGGCACAAACTACAGCAACATTTACACTTGGAGGGACACAAACATTTGTTAGCCCAGCTGGTATTACTAGTATTACAGTTCAGGCATGGGGCGCCGGTGGAGCCGGAGGAAGCTCAACGAACCCTGGCTTTAATGGTGCATATGCTGGTTCTGGTGGTGGAGGTGGTGCTTTTGCCAGTGCTCCGCTTACAATTACTTCCGGAGAAACATTAACTGTTAATGTCGGTGTTGGAGGTAAGGGCGTAGCTAGTGCAAATGGCGGTTTTGGTGGATCTTCAGGAATATCAGGATATTCTATTTTGGCAGAAGGAGGAAAAGGAGGTCTAGTAAATAATGGTAGTTTGGTTGCCGGTGGAGCAGCAGGTCTAGCGGCAAATTCTATTGGTCTTACGCGAACTTCGGGAACTGCTGGGGGTAATGGAGAATTCGGATTTACCGATGATACAGGTTCAATTATAAGTTCTGGTGCCGGAGGAAATGGAGCCAATGGAGGAGGAACTGGTGGTGCTGGCATTGCAACTGCTTTTACCTCTAGTGTTGGAAATGCAGGAAATGCTCCTGGAGGTGGAGGAAGTGGAGGAAGATCTTCTTTTTTGGCTGCCGCGAGACGTGGTGGTGACGGTGGTGATGGAAAAGTAACGATTTCTTATACTTGTCCTGCTTATGGTTTAACAAATACAACCGCAAGCGCTGTAAATGTCTGCTCTGGAGATGCTTCAGAAGTTACATTAACTGGAACAGCCTTAAGTCTTCCTATTGGTTTATATTCTGTTTCCTATGAAATTCAAGGTGCAGCGCAAACACCGGCCACTATGAAAGTTACTACAGCCGGGACAGGAAGTTTTATTGCAAGTGGCTTTACAACTGTTGGAACCAGAACAATTAAAATAACTGCTTTATCATCTGGATCGAGTTCTGTAGCTTCAGAAAATTGTAGTACAACTTTAAATTCTGGTAATATTACAACAGTAACAGTAAATTCATCTGGCACAGCTCCAGTGGCTACCGCGGGAACAAATGCAACTTGTAACCAAATTACAGCAAATTGGCAGACAGTTGCGGGAACAGTTTATTACGAACTTGATGTTTCTACTGCAAGTAATTTTTCAAGTTTTGTGACAGGCTACAATGCTTTGAATGTTGGAAGTGTATTAACGTATAATATTACTGGCTTAGCAAACGGTGTTACTTATTATTATCGAGTTAGAGCATATAATGGAAATTGCATTAGTGCTAATTCTAATACTATAACTTATGCAACTGCTGTAATTCCTGGTACAGTAAATGCTTTAGCCGGAACAGGGGCAATTTGTACGGAGTTTATTGCAAACTGGACTGCGCTTGCCGCGGCAACCAGCTATTTGTTAGATGTCTCAACAACTTCTACTTTTAATGCTGGTACTTTTGTTGCGGGCTATAATTCTTTGGATGTAGGTAATGTGACAACTTACGATGTTACAGGTTTGAGTACTAATACGCAGTATTATTATAGAGTAAAAGCAAAAAATGGATGTGGAGTGAGCGTAAATTATTCCAACGTTCGTAACGTAACCACAACAAACGCCGTTCCTGGAACGGTTACGACTATTGCAGCTAATAATGTGCTGTGTAATTCTTTTAATGCTAGATGGAATTCTACATCAGCAACAACAAATTATTTATTGGATGTTTCAACGTCATCGACTTTTGCAAGTTTTTTGCCTGGATATCAATCTTTAGATGTAGATAATGTTAATGGATACGTAGTTACCGGATTGAATGGAGGCACACAATACTATTATAGATTAAAAGCAAAGAATGGGTGTGGTATAAGTGCTAATTATTCAGGAACTCAAACAGTAACTACTTTAAATTCAGGTCCTGTAGCTCCTACAGTATCCACTCCTACCGCATTATGTAATCAAATCAGTATAACTTGGACCGCTTCAGCGGGAACATTAAGTTATATTGCACAAATGTCTACATCTAATACTTTTCCAGCAACTACTGCAACCCAAACGATAACAGGTTTAACAACTACAAATTATGTTTTTACAGGTTTGCCTTCTGGTCAGACTTATTATTTTAGAGTATACGCAAAAAATGGGTGTTCAGTAGGAAATGGAACCGTTTCTAATGTCGTTACAGGAACTACTGAAACCCCACCCGGAGCACCAACAGTCACACAAGATGGGCAATTAACATTTTGCCAAACAGATGGAGTTAATCTGACTTCAAGTGCTGCACCAACTGGTTATACATATCTGTGGTCTAATGGTGCAAAAACTCAAACCATTTTTGTTACAGCTGCAGGAAGCTATACCGTTCAATTTGTCAAAACAGGTGGTTGTAATGGAGCAACATCTACTCCAAAAGTGATTGTAGTTGAGGATCTACCATCAGCAACAGCAGGTGGCTCAACAACTATATGTTCCAATGGGACTGCTACCGTAAGTGGGGCATCTGCTTCAAATGGAACTATTAAATGGACTTTTAGTGGAGGTGCAGGAAGTTTGTCAGGTGATACAACATTGACTCCGACATATACGCCAACTCTTGGAGGTGCAGCTAGAACCGTAATTTTAACTATGACGGTAACTAGCAATAATTCATGCTCACCTCAAATTGCTACGGCGACTTATACTATTAATATTAATGCGGCACCAACAGCATCAATCACTGGATCTAAAATTATTTGTTCCAATGGTTCTGCTACGGTCGGCGCTGGAGAAGCAAATGCGGCAAACGGCACTATTTTATGGACACATGATGGACTTGGAACTCTTTCTAATAGCACTACTTTGACACCAACATATAATGCAGTTGCAGGTGATGCTGGAAAACAAGTTACTTTAACTATGACAGTTACGGCTTCTCCGGCTTGTTCAACGGCCTACAAAGTGTCCGATATTTATCCTGTTGCAGTTCGTCCTGAAAATACAGTTACTACAGCTTCATCATCTCCTGTTTTGTGTGTCAATACTTTGATGACCGATATTACTCATACCACGACAGGTGCAACAGGAATTGGAACTCCTTCCGGTCTGCCTGCAGGCGTAAATGCAAGCTGGGCGTCAAATACAATCACAATAAGCGGAACGCCAAGTAATACAGGAACTTTTAATTATACTATTCCTTTAACTGGAGGTTGTGGCACTTATAATGCAACAGGAACAATAGTTGTAAATTTGAATACCGTTACCACAGCGTCTTCGTCGCCAACAGTTTGTAATCATACCTTAATGCCAAATGTTACTCACAACACAACTGGAGCAACAGGGATTGGTGCTCCATCAGGTTTGCCTCCAGGTGTGACTGCAAATTGGTCATCAAATATAATTACGATTAGTGGAACACCTACAAATACAGGAACTTTCAATTATACCATTCCGTTGATAGGAGGTTGTGGAACAGTTAATGCTATAGGGACAATTACTGTGAATCCTTTACCTGCAACGCCGGGTGTTGGAACCATTGTTCAACCCACTTGTGTTAATCCAAATGGAAGTATTGAGTTAAATGGACTACTTTCTTCAGTAAATTGGACAATAAATCAAAGCGGACCAGTTTCTAAAGTTTATAATACATCGGCTCAAACGGATTTTACAATTCCAAATTTGAGCCCAGGAATATATACTTTTACAATCCAAGATGGAGTAAACTGTCCGTCGCCAGCAACAATTAGTATTGAAATTAAAGCGCCAGTAACAAATATTTGGAGCGGAAGTTGGTCTAATGGAAATCCAGTAAGTACAGATGTTTTAGAGTTTGCAGCAGATTACCAGTCAATTGGGGATTTAAGTGGTTGTTCTTGTAAAGTTGATGCTGGAAAAAAAGTTACTATTAAATCTGGACATACTTTAATAATAGAAAATCAAGTTACAGTTGATTCAGGAAATGGAGCTTCACTTACTTTTGAAGATAGTGCAAGTCTAATGCAAAGTAATAATGTGGTAAATACTGGAAATATAATTTATAAACGCAATAGTGTTCCAATTCGACAAGCCGACTATGTATATTGGTCCTCACCAGTAAAACCGCAAAGAATAATTGACGTATCTCCACTTACTAAAGGAGATAAATTATTTAGTTATAATGGTTCAAATTGGGTGGGAGAAGCACCATCAAAAATAATGGTTGTCGGAAAAGGATATATTATTAGAGGGCCAGAAACCTACTCAAATACAGTCAGAACAAATTTTACGGCTTCATTTATTGGCGTTCCGAACAATGGCGATATAACTGGCGAAACAGTAGTTGCTGGAAATTACTATTTAATTGGAAATCCTTATCCATCTGCTTTAGATGCTGATGAATTTATAAATGGGAATCTTATTTTGGAAGGAACTCTTTATTTCTGGACGCATAATACCCCAGTAGTTTTAAGTGGTGCATATCAATATGCGACAGATGATTACGCTACATATAATTTGAGCGGAGGTGTAGGGACAGGGGCAGCTCCATCGGGAAATGCAGCTCCAGGAAACAATGCTAGTGTTCCAAGTGGACAAATTGGAGCTGGACAATCGTTTTTCGCAAAAATTAGTACTTCGGGGACTATTACTTTTAATAACCTTATGCGTAATGGTGGGAATAATAATAATCAATTTTTTAAACCGGGAAAAGAATCAAAAACGCAAAGTATTGAAAAACATCGTGTTTGGCTTAATATGACCAATGATCAAGGAGCTTTCAAACAATTAATGGTGGGTTATATTCAAGGTGCGAGCAACGAATTTGAAAAAAAATATGATGGCGAAAGTTTTGATGGAAATAAATATCTCGATTTTTACAGTATAAATAACGAAAAACATCTTGTAATTCAAGGCCGTGCATTACCCTTTTTAGATATTGACCTTGTGCCACTAGGATATAGAACGACTATTGCGGGCGATTTTATAATTTCGATAAGTCAAGCAGATGGAAATATGAGCAATCAAGCAATATATTTAGAAGATAAATTGACCGGAAAAATTCATGATTTACGTGAAAGCAATTATGTTTTTAAAACTGAAGCAGGAACTTTCACAGATCGTTTTGTATTGCGATACACCAATAAAACTTTAGGAACCGTAGATCTTGAAAATAGCGATAGCAAAGTCTTAATTGCTGTAAAAGATAAAGTAATTAAAATCAATTCAACTATTGAAACTCTTGACAAAGTCTACATTTTTGATGTTTCAGGAAAACTTCTTTATGAAAAAATCAATATTGGAGAAAAAGAATTACAAATCGCAAATCTTCAATCCTCTAACCAAGTTTTGTTGATAAAAGTCGTTTTGGAAAACGGGAATTTGACAACATCAAAGGTTATTTTCTGACGCTATAAAATCAGTTAAACTTTAAAAATCCATTCCTTTTTGGGATGGATTTTTTTTGTTTTAAAAGTAAGTTGGATGCACTAAATTTTGCTTTAACATCTTTTTTGTCGTTTGCGCTATTTCAAATAAATGCGAGACCAGAATGTTAAAATCTTGATTACTAAGTTAAAATTTTTCTTTATTGTAAATAAAATCGTACCTTGTTGTTGTTTTGATTCGACAAACAACCTAAAAGCCAGTTGTATTACACTTTTTGACTTCTGCAGAAAATAACAAGTCTTTTTATTTGCCTTAAATTCTGATTTTAATTTTAGTACTTCACTTTGGAAAGCAAGAGTTTTTTGTTTTCTGAAATCGCATCACTGTCATAATATGTCTCGTATTATGTCGCTGCTTTGGGGTATTTATAATTAGAGATGATTCTGTATCCGCTAGATTCTTTTTTTAATTTTTAAAATGCCAGAGTATGAAAAAAAATCTACTTATATCATCCATTTCTGTTCAATTTTCGACTTCAATTTTAGTTTATTTAAAACTGCAAAAATTACTTGCTCAGATACATACAACGCATCTATCTTGCTTGTTGTTTTTTATATGCACTTCTTTTTGGGCACAAACCCAACATACTTATACAGCCGATGGAACATTATTTGTCCCAGCCGGAATTACTTCAATAAATGTTGAAGCATGGGGTGCCGGTGGTTCAGGTGGAGGTGCAAGCGGAGCAACTGCAGACGGACGTAGCGGCGGCGGCGGCGGCGGGGGCGCATATGTCCAAGGAAAAATTACAGTTTCACCCGGAGCAACACTAGCAATGAAAGTTGCGGGTGCTACAGCCGTTGGAGCTTCTGGTGGGAATTCTACTATTACTGGGTATGAAAGTGTTTTTTTTGCAGCCGGTGGAAAGTTTGGTGCTGTAAATAATGCTGGAGGAACTCCTGCAGGAGGGAAAGGAGGATTAGATACGGATTCATTTGGGTCGATTAAAAAAACGTCAGGTACAGATGGTGGCTCTGGAAGTACTGGATTAATAGGATTATTGCAGGGGTCTGGAGCCGGAGGAAAAGGAGGGGATACAGGTGGCGGTGCTGGAGGTGCAGGTATAACAAGTGTTGCTTTAGGTAATGCACCTGGAAAAAATGGATCACCTCCTGGAGGTGGTGGAAGCGGTGCAATGAATTCTCTTTTAGGAGCAGCACAAGCAGGAGGTACGGGAGCAGCTGGTCAAATTAATGTGAGTTATACGTGTCCAACTTATAATATCAGCAGCGTATCAGCATCGGCAGTTTGTAGTACACCCGGAGAAGTTACTATTTTTTTAGCATCCACAACCACTTCTTTGCCAGTAGGAGTGTATACAGTTACTTATAGTCTTAGCAATCCAGCAAATAATGATTTGACTGTTTCAATGAATGTGGGAACTGCGGGATCAGGAAGTTTTGTGTTGTCAGGGTTTACAACTGCAGGCACAAGAAATATTACAATTACCAAATTAACATCTGGTGATTGTTTTGCAAATATAACTTTAAATAATACTGCTAGTATTGTCACATCTTCGCCATCAGTTCCGGGAACTGTTGGAGGAGGAACTGCAATTTGTAGTGGTTCTCAGAGCGGCGTATTGACTTTGACAGGAAATAATGGTACTGTTTTAAATTGGGAATCTTCAGTTAGTCCATTTTCTGTGTGGACACCAATTTCAAATACCGCAACAACTTATACTTCTGGATCACTGACGCAAACGACTCAATTCAGAGCGGTTGTACAAAACGGAAGTTGTGCTTCGGCAAATTCGGTGGCAACAACTGTAACGGTTAACCCAATTCCAATTCCGACCTTCTCTGCTCAACCAGGAGCTTCAGTTTGTGTTAATACAGATATTACTTACACAACACAAGCAGGACAAACAAATTATGTTTGGACGGTTCCTGGAATTGTGGGAACAGATTACACGATTACTTCAGGAGGGATTTCATCTACCAACAATACAGTAACATTGCAATGGCTGACTAGCGGGAGTAAAACAGTTTCAGTTAAATATTCATCAAGTGGTTGCGTTGCTGTAACAAGCGCAAGCAACACAACAACGGTTACAAAAACAGAACGAGGAGTTGTAAATGGAGGCACACATATTTGTCAAGGAAGTACTAGTCCATTATTAACCTTGCACAATTATGTTGGAACAATCGTTAGATGGGAATATGCAGAAGCAATTCCTTATGTTTGGCAAACTATTGCCAACACAGCAGATACATATCAGCCGGGAATATTGACTACAAGTACGAGTTATAGAGCAATTGTAAAAAATGGAACTTGTGCTGAAGAAACTGCAATCGAAACTAGAATTGACGTAGATCCTAATCCGCCGGCGCCAAATATTTTGAGTTTTACACAGCCGACTTGTAATGTGCCAACCGGAAGTATTGTGTTAAGTGGATTATCGGGTTCGGGTGATATTTTGCAATCTGATGGAACGCTAATTACACATCGCCCTTATTCGGGAAATTCAATAACAATTTCAGGGTTGGTTCCTGGAAAATACAAATTTGCAATTGACAATAGTTGTCTAATAACATATTCCACAGAAATTACAATACAAGCCAATACCTGGAATGGAACAAATTGGTCTTACGGCACTGCTCCAACAATTAATGACCTGGTAGATTTTCAAGATGATTACAATTTAAGCAGTGATATAAATGCTTGTTCTTGTACGATAAGCAATGATGCGGCTGTAACCATTCAAAATGGCATGACCTTGAATGTTGTTAATGGTATTCATGTAAATTCTGGAGCTTTAACGTTTGCTGAGGGCGCAAGCATATTGCAGTCAAGCAGTGATAATAATTTGAATACCGGTATTATTCATTATAAACGAAACAGTCAACCTATTCGACAAGCCGATTATGTCTATTGGTCTTCACCCGTTAAAAATCAGAAGCTGATAGATGTTTCGCGCGAGACAGCAGAAGATAAATACTTTAGCTTCGATGGTACAAAATGGGTTGGAGAAGCAAGAACTAATGTAATGACAGTCGGAAAAGGATATATAATTCGAGGACCCGAGACTTATTCTAATACGCAAAGATATCTGTTTTCGACAGTTTTCATCGGCGTGCCCAATAATGGAGATATTACTGGAGAAACTGTCACTGCAAACAAGTTTTATTTAATTGGAAATCCATATCCTTCAGCGCTCCATGCAGACGATTTTATAGACGCAAATAAAACATTACTTGAAGGAACATTGTATTTCTGGACCCACAACACACCTGTAATTTTGAGTGGAGCGTATCAATATGCTACAGATGATTATGCAAGTTATAATTTGACGGGAGGCGTTGGAACAGGAAGTTCGGCTCCTTCTGGAACTAAACCAGGCAATAATAATAGCCCACCCCTTGGTGATATAGCAGCAGGACAGTCTTTTTTTGCTGAAACTGTTGGAAATGGAACAATCGTTTTTAATAATACGATGCGAAGAGGAGGCAATACAAATTCTCAATTTTATAAACTTAATGGCGAATCGAAAGAATCGGCAATCGAAAAAAATCGAATATGGTTGAATATGACCAATACTGAAGGCGCTTTTAAACAACTAATGGTTGGTTACATTGAAGGCGCAACAAATGAATATGATAAAAAATATGACGGGAATAGTTTTGACGGAAATAAATTTCTAGATTTTTATAGTATCAATGAAGAACATAAATTGGTAATTCAAGGGCGCGCTTTGCCTTTTAAAAGTACAGATATGATTCCGTTAGGATATCGAACTACAATTGCAGGAGATTTTACAATTTCAATTTATCAAGTTGATGGCAAATTGACCATTCAGCCCATTTATTTAGAAGATAAACAATTGAATATAATACATGATCTACGCAAAGGTAATTATACTTTTAGTACTGAAATCGGAACTTTCTCTGACCGATTTGTACTTCGATACACTGATAAGACTTTGGGTATCGATGAAGTTGTCAGTGATGAAAATAACATAAAGGTTGTTGTAAAATTAAACGATATGAAAGTAATATCTAATAAAGAATCAATTAGTCAGGTAGCTGTTTTTGATCTTTCAGGAAGGCTTCTTTTTGAGAAGAAAAACATTAACGCAACAGAATTGCAAATATTGAATTTCCGCTCTGCAAATCAAGTTTTACTGGTCAAAGTGACTTTGGAGAATGGAAGTACGCAAACAAAAAAAGTAGCATTTTAAATATAAGAGAAAATAAAAAAAGCAGTTAAGGAATTTAACTTTGACTGCTTTTTCTGTTTTCTAAAATCTAGTTTAGGCACTCTTTCGAAGATTTTCATGTGTATTTGTGATTGCTTTTTCGTTCTTGTAATCAATCCATTTTTGGCCTTTTAATTTTCGCATTAAAATATCAAAATGGCGCATGATAAAAACATTGTAAGCCGCTTTTGATAGATTAGCAATGTTTTGAGGAAATGCACGCAAACTCATGGAAAATCCGGGAGTTAAATATTTCATATAATGCCAATATCCTTCTGGCATATAAAGCATTTCTCCATGTTTTAAATTCGTAATATAGCCTGTAGCATTTTTTAAAGCTGGAAATTTTTCGTAATCTGGATTGTCGAAATCAATATCTTCCCTCGAAATTAAGGCATGAGGGACTTTGTACATGAATTTCGATTGATTTGGCGGAAAGATCATGCACTGTTTTTCTCCCTGAAAATGAAAATGCAGAATATTGGAATAATCAATATCAAAATGCATGAATACTTTTGAGTTTTCGCCACCAAAAAACAACATAGGCATTTGCTTGACTAATCGCAAGCCAATTTCAGGCCATTTAAAGTCATTATTCAAACTTGGAACCTCTTTCATGAAATTATAAAGAAAAATGCGGTAATTGGTAGGCTTTGATTCTAAAAGCGCGATATAATCCCTCATTTTCATCTTAGTGTGTGCTTCATTGAAGCCATCTTCATGATTGACAGGTCGATTATCATATAAAGGAACCGTAATGTCGCCTGCTATTTCATTTATATAGGAAAATTTCCATTTGTGATATGCAGGCCAATCTTCAGTTAGTTCCTCAACGACTACAGGAATTTGTTTTTTAACGTATTGGGAAATAAAATCAGCTTTTGAGATTTTTTTTACCCTTTTAATTTGTTCTAACTTCATCTTTCTAAATAAAAAAATTGCTTATAACCGGAGTTATAAGCAATTTGAAAAGATTTATCGAGATAGATTGACTCTATTAATTAAATTTTTGATTTGATTGAATGTTCTACGTTTCTTTCAATCGTATGTCCAGGTCTAGACCATTTTGGTTTTTCGCCCAATGGAGCAAATTGAGAATCTTCAGCTTCAACTGTTTTTGGCTGTGAAACTTTTGTGAAAGGTTTTTGCGGATTCAATCCTAAAAGTTCAAACATTTTCATGTCTTCATGAACATCAGGGTTTGGAGTCGTCAATAATTTGTCTCCTGCAAAAATTGAATTTGCTCCTGCAAAAAAGCACATTGCTTGCCCCTCACGGCTCATATTTGTTCTTCCTGCTGATAAACGAACTTGTGTATCTGGCATTACAATTCTAGTCGTAGCAACCATTCTGATCATTTCCCAGATTTCAACTGGTTTTTCATCTTCCATTGGAGTTCCTTCAACTGCAACCAATGCATTAATTGGCACTGATTCTGGTTGCGGATTTAAAGTTGAAAGCGCCACAAGCATTCCTGCTCTGTCTTCAATACTTTCTCCCATTCCAATAATTCCACCACTACAAACGGTAACATTCGTTTTACGAACATTTTCGATGGTTTCTAAACGGTCTTCAAAAGCACGTGTCGAAATTACATCTTTATAATAATCTTCAGAAGTATCTAAATTGTGATTGTAAGCATATAAACCTGCCTCGGCTAAACGTTGCGCTTGGTTTTCAGTAATCATTCCAAGTGTACAGCAAACTTCCATGTCAAGTTTGTTAATGGTACGAACCATTTCTAAAACCTGATCAAATTCTTCGCCATCTTTTACGTTTCTCCAAGCCGCTCCCATACAAACACGAGAAGATCCGCTTGATTTTGCGCGCAAAGCCTGAGCTTTTACTTGACTTACACTCATTAAGTCATTTCCTTCAACACCTGTGTTGTAACGCGCCGCTTGCGGGCAGTAGCCACAGTCTTCTGGACAGCCTCCGGTTTTGATAGATAGTAAAGTCGATACCTGAACTACATTCGGATCGTGGTTTTGCCTGTGAATAGTTGCAGCTTCATACAGAAGGTCCATTATAGGCTTGTTATATATGGCGATTATTTCGTCTTTAGTCCAATTGTGTTTTGTAATGCTCATTGATACATTGTTTTTGAAGTCTCAAAAGTAGTTAAATTGTTCTAATCAACCAATGAAGTGCTTTGTAAATGAATATTTGACAACTATTTTCAAAAAAGAAACACTCTAAAATCATAAAAAAGAATAATTCTATGATTTTAGAGTGCTAAATGTTAAGATTTATTTTGAAATGTTAATCGGCTGCATATTTATTGTTCCAATACAGCATCATCATTAAAGTTACAATGACCGAAGAGGCAACTCCTTCAAAAAGCAAGCAGATGCAATATGTTGGAACAGAAGGGTTTCCGCCAAACATAAAAGTCTCAGATAAGGTTCTTACATAGGCATCTCCACCTCGTGCATAGCTGTAAACAAGTAAACCGAAAACGCTCATTGACACGCCAACTACTGAAGTTGCCATGGCAGAAACGGCATTCGACACAAAATTGGTTTCTCCTTCATGCAGGTTCATTTGCATCGTTCTGTTTACGCCATAAAAGATAAAAAAGACATTTAGGGTACGTAAATAGAACAAATCTGCTAGACCCAATAGATTCATCAATAAAAAATAAATGCCTATTCCGATGAAAATCAAAAACCCGTTGGTAATTTCTTTAGGTAGTTTCATAGTGGTTATTTTTAAAGAAGTTAATAGTAAATATTTGGAAAACAGAGTTCTATATCAAATTTACTAAAAAAATAACTACGATGATTTAAAAAACACCAAAACTATGCGGTCAGAAGTTCTTAAAGTTGGCTAATAAATGCTTGTGCATTGATTTTGTCTTGATTTAATTGCTCTTTCAATAAATCGACCGATCCAAATTTCTGTTCTTCACGAAGATACTGAAGCAACGAAACTTCAATTTTTTGCCCGTAAATGTCAGCATCAAAATCAAAAAGATTTACTTCAATGGTTTGTTTTTGCCCATTTACCGTTGGATTGAAGCCGATATTCATCATTCCGAAAACTTCTTTTTCATTTACAATTGCTTTCACGGCATAAACACCATTTTTCGGAATCAATTTATATTCTTCTTCAATATGAATGTTTGCAGTTGGAAAACCAATTGTCCTTCCTAATTGTCTTCCTTTAACAACTTCTCCTGTCAAAAAATAATCATAGCCCAAGTAATCATTGGCTAAAGCCATATTTCCTTCATCCAGCGCTTTTCTGATTTTTGTAGAACTTACAGAAACATCTTGGATTTCCTGAGCCGAAATTTGCTCGACTTCAAAACCATATTCCAAACCAAAGGCAATTAAATTGTCAATATTTGCAGTTCTGTTTCTTCCAAAACGATGATCGTGCCCAATAATTATTTTTTGAATCTGAAATTGATCTACCAAAATTGATTTCACAAATTCCTCGGCAGTTAATCTTGAAAAACTTTCATTAAAAGGATGAATTACAAGATTTTCAATTCCGGTCGCTTCCAGAAGTTTTGTTTTTTCGGCAATGGTATTTAAAAGCTTTATTTCTGATTTCTCTTGCAAAACCATTCTTGGATGTGGAAAAAAAGTAAGCACTAAACTTTCATACTTGCCATTTTCGGTATTCTGCGTAATTCTTTCAAGAATTTTTTTGTGACCAATATGCACGCCATCAAAGGTACCAAGTGTTAAAATTGTTTTCTTGGTCGAATGGAAATCGTTTATAGAATGAAAGAGCTTCAAAACAAATTATTTAAGATGCTGCAAATTTATACTATCTATTTTGAATTTGGCACCAAGGCGAATTGATTTTTTTGACTGAATAGGTTTTCTTTTTGTAAAAATCAGCCAACTCGTCGACTAAAAAACGTTAAATGTCGTTTATATGTAAGAATTTGATTTAATTGACTTAATTTTGAATGATCAACGCCTACAAATATGAAAAAACAATTACTCTATTTATTTTTTATTTTTAACTGTACTATTTTAACTGCTCAAAATAATGATTTGTGGCAAAAGGTAAGTGCAAATTCTGCGTTGAGTAAAAGAATAAACGCTTCAGATTCTGATAAATACTACAAACTAAATTCGGAACTTCTTCAAATAAAGCTGGCTTCAGCAACAGGAAAAGGACTTAAAACTAATACGGCGGAGATTACAGTTCCAAATTCTTCGGGAATCCTAGAGCGCTTTACGGTTTGGGAATCTTCAAATTTTGAACCTGGACTTCAAGCAAAATATCCAGAAATCAGATCGTATGAAGGAAGCGGTTTAGATGATAAATCAGCTAAAATTCATTTTAGTGTTTCGCCTTTGGGATTTCAGACTATGGTTTTTCGTTCAGACAAATCAACTGAATTTATGGAAGCAAATCCAGATGATAAAACAGAATATGTTTTGTTTTCAAAAAAATCTTCGACTTCTAAAAGTCTAATCTGTAAGACCGACGATGTTCTTTTAAGTAATAATGGTACCGGAAAAACAGCAAAAGAAGCATCAAGTGCTAAGGTTTTTAAAACAATACGTCTTGCGCTTTCTTGTACTGGCGAATACACAGCATATTTTGGTGGAACTAAAGCGGCAGCATTAGCGGGGATGAACGCAACTTTGACCCGCGTAAATGGTGTTTTCAATAAAGATTTGGCAGTGAAATTAGTTTTGATCGATAATAATGATGCGGTAATTTATACAGATGCAACAACAGATCCCTATTCAAATGCGTCTACAGGTGCCGATGGTGCTTGGAACCAAGAAGTTCAAACTACTTTGACAAACGTAATTGGAAATGCAAATTATGATATTGGACATTTATTTGGCGCTTCAGGTGGTGGAGGAAACGCAGGCTGCATAGGTTGTGTATGTACAAATCCAACAACAAATGTGCCTTTAGGAAAAGGAAGTGCTTACACTTCTCCTTCAGATGGGAAACCGCAAGGAGATACTTTTGATATTGATTTTGTAGCGCATGAATTTGGGCATCAATTGGGTGCTAATCATACTTTTTCATATGATTCAGAAGAAAGGACAAGCGTAAATGTTGAGCCGGGAAGTGGTTCCACCATTATGGCTTATGCTGGAGTTACTGGCGATTATGATATTCAAAATACGTCTGATGATTATTTTGCTTATGTAAGTATTCGACAGATTCAAAATACATTAGCATCGAAAAGTTGTCCAGTAAGTACTGCTATAACAAATAATCCGCCATCGATTAATGCAGGAGCTGATTACACAATTCCAATTAGCACCGCTTTTGTTTTGACGGGAACAGGTTCAGATCCCGAAGGTGATTCGGTTACCTATACATGGGAAGAAAATGATAATGCAACTACAACCTCTGGAAGTACCAGTATTGCTTATCCAACAAAACCTGATGGGCCATTGTTTCGTTCAGTAATTCCAACTGCAAGCGGCACAGTTCGTTATATGCCAAGTTTTAATTATGTACTACAAAACAGACTTACAACTACTTGGGAATCTGTTTCGTCTATTGCAAGAACGTTGCATTTTACTTTGACAGGGCGTGATAATGCGGCGCAAGGAACTGCACAAACCTTTACTGACGATATGGTTGTGAGTGTAGTTTCTACAGCTGGTCCATTTACAGTTACTTCACATACAAATGATAATGTGAGTTGGTGGCAAGGATTGCCAGAAACTGTAACTTGGGATGTAAATAACACCAATGCACTTCCTGGTGCATCAACTGTAAATATCAAATTATCTACTGATGGCGGTTTGACGTTTCCTATAATTTTAGCATCAAATACTGCAAATGACGGTACTGAAACTATTACATTGCCGACAAGTGTTCCGTCATCTAAAAATTGCAGAATTTTGATCGAGCCAACAGGAAATATCTTTTATGCCGTAAACAGTAAAGCATTTGCAGTTGGATATACTTCGACTTCAACTTGTGATTCTTATAGTTTTGGAAATTCATTTGCCATTCCGAATACAACAACTTTTGTTACCAGAACTGTTGCGGTTCCTGCTTCTACGGCTACTGTTCAAGATGTAAATGTTTCGGTTAATGTAACACATGATAAGTTTTCTGACTTAGAACTTCAAATTGTAAGTCCTGCCGGAACAATCGTTCGACTATTTAATAAAAATTGCGGGTCGACGAAATCGACTTTGGCGCTTCAGTTTGATGATTCGGGTGTTGCATTAGATTGTGCCAAAACAACAGAGCAAATCGTTTTGCCGGTTGATTTGTTAAGTGCTTTTAATGGTGAAAATACTCAAGGAACTTGGACTTTTAGAGTGAGAGATGCGGTTACAGGGAATTTTGGAACAATCAATTCGGCTTCAATAAATATTTGCGGTCAGACTTACACTTTGGCAACACCTGATTTTGATGCTATTGATTTTAGTCTTTATCCAAATCCAAATAAAGGAAATTTTACCATTCAGTTTGAAAGCCAATCAGAAACTGGAGTTAAAGTATTTGTTCATGATATTTTAGGCAAGACGGTTTATTCAAAAACTTTTGATGCAACTACAACTTTTAATCAAAATATTCAGCTTCCAAGTACGATTTCAGCTGGTGTTTATCTGGTAACAGTAATTGACGGAAACAGAAGAACAGTCAAAAAAATAATAGTAAACTAAACGTTTAAAAATTTCAATTTTTAAATCCAAATTCCAATTGAAAAGCTATTCGATTGGAATTTGGATTTTTTTTATTGGAATTTAAAAACCTTACGAGTTTGCCATCGCCATGCAAACAATACTGATTTTTGCTCCGGGAATTTTTAATAATGCTTTTGAACAGGCTTCCAGAGTTGATCCCGTAGTCAAAACATCATCGACAATTAGAAAATGTTTGTTGTGGTTTTCTTCGGAGAATTTTACATCAAAAATGTTTTCGATGTTTTCGGTTCTGCCTAAAAGATTCTTTTTGGATTGTGTTTTCGAATATTTTTTTCGGAATAAAATGCTATCGTCAAAAGTGAGATTTAATCCTTCTGAAAGTGCTTTTGCAAATGTTGTGACTTGATTGTAACCGCGTTCCTTGAATTTTTTTGGATGAAGCGGGACAGGAATTATAATTTCAAACGGATTTTGTAGCTTCAATTCTTTTAAATCTTCAGCGTACCAACTGCCCAAAACACTTCCGATTTCCTCATGCCCTTTGTATTTCAGATTATGAATTAGTTCTTGAACAATTCCCTTTTTGATGAAATATAATAATGCTGAGGCATGCTGTATTTCAATTTTTCCATAAAACTTTTTTACTGCTTCGTTTTTAGAATCCAGATGATATTGCGTCAGAGGCATTTCATGACGACATTTTGAGCATAAAACGACTTCGTTGGTTTGTAAAATTTGACGGCATCCGGCACAAACTTTAGGGAAAAATAGATTTATTACGAAATTAAACACAAATAGAAAGAATTTGGTTACAAAAATAACAAAAACAGCCTGTCAATCTTTATTATTTTTCTTTTTTTTAAAACTGATTTTTATATTTTTGCATCACTATGGCAAAACAAGACGATTTATTTAAGAATGTGGTTTCGCACGCAAAAGAGTACGGATTTATTTTTCCGTCAAGCGAAGTATACGATGGATTGAGTGCAGTGTATGATTATGCACAAAATGGTGTCGAATTAAAAAAGAATATCCGTGAATATTGGTGGAAATCAATGGTTCAGATGAATGAAAATATTGTCGGTTTAGATGCGGCGATATTGATGCATCCAACGACCTGGAAAGCTTCGGGCCACGTTGATGCTTTTAATGACCCTTTGATTGATAATAAAGATTCTAAAAAAAGATATAGAGCTGACGTTTTAGTTGAAGATCACGCTGAGAAAATTCATCAAAAAGCGCAAAAAGAAATTGATAAAGCAAAAGCGCGTTTTGGCGATGCATTCAACGAACAAGAATTTGTAACTACAAATGCTCGTGTAATTGAATATTTGGCTAAAGAAAAAGAAATCAGAGAGCGTTTAGGACGTTCTTTGGGTGCTGGAGATTTAGCTGATGTTAAAGCATTGATCGAAGAACTTGAGATTGCTGACCCTGAAACAGGTTCTAAAAACTGGACAGAAGTGAAGCAATTCAACTTAATGTTTGGAACAAAACTAGGTGCATCTGCAGAAAATGCAATGGATCTTTATTTGCGTCCAGAAACAGCTCAAGGTATTTTCGTAAACTTCCTAAATGTTCAGAAATCGGGTCGTATGAAAGTTCCTTTTGGAATTGCTCAAACCGGAAAAGCGTTCAGAAATGAAATTGTTGCAAGACAATTCATTTTCCGTATGCGTGAATTCGAACAAATGGAAATGCAATTTTTCGTTCGTCCAGGTGAAGAAATGAAATCATACGAATACTGGAAAGAAACTCGTTTGAAATGGCATTTATCTTTAGGATTAGGAAAAGAAAATTACCGTTTTCATGATCACGAAAAATTAGCGCACTATGCAAATGCTGCGGCTGATATTGAATTTAATTTCCCTTTTGGTTTCAAAGAACTTGAAGGAATCCACTCTCGTACCGATTTTGACTTAAAAGCACACGAAGAATATTCAGGAAGAAAACTTCAATATTTTGATCCTGAATTGAATGAAAACTATGTGCCATACGTAGTGGAAACGTCTGTAGGTCTTGATCGTATGTTCTTGGCTGTTTTTGCAACATCGTTGCAAGAAGAAGTTTTAGAAGATGGTTCGACTAGAACGGTATTGAAATTGCCAGCAGTTTTAGCGCCAACAAAAGCAGCGGTTCTGCCATTGGTTAAAAAAGATGGATTACCAGAAATTTCAAGAAAAATCATTGAAGATTTGAAATGGGATTTCAATGTTGCTTATGATGAGAAAGATGCAGTGGGTCGTCGTTACAGAAGACAAGATGCATTAGGAACGCCTTTCTGTATCACAGTAGATCACCAAACTCTTGAAGACGAAACAGTAACGATTCGTCATAGAGATACAATGAAACAAGATCGTGTAAAAATTTCTGAATTAAAAGGGATTATTGAAAACGAAGTTTCAATGAAAAACTGGTTGATGAAAATGTAATTTTACCAATTAACACTATATAAATCCCAAATTCCTAGCTGGAGTTTGGGATTTTTTTAATTTTGAAATGTGCATTTCGTCGAACATTTTTGCATTTCGTCTTTATGTATTAACATTTTTATGTAATGTGTTAACAATGAAATGTTTGCATAAATTAATTGCGTAAATTTAATTGCGCATCATACACAAAATTGAAAAATGAGTGGATTGCTTAAATGCGATGATTCATTTTTAAAATTGATTAAAACCAAATTGAAGAAATATTCGTACATCATAATTGATAATGACGCTGAGAGTGTTTTGAAAACCAGAATTGTTGCAGAAGGTTTTTCAGAATTAACTTTTATAGCATCGGCTACGAATTATCAGCAAGGACTGAATTTGGTTTTAGAACACAAACCCTATTTCGTTTTTTTAGAAATTAATGCTGAGGATTCGCAGAGTAATTTGTCTTTGGCTTTTATTGGCGAATTGTATCGTTTCTTAACGGTTATTCCGAAAATCATTATCACGACGACAAAAAAGGATTTTGCTTTTGATGCCATTCAGTATGGTGTTTTTGATTATATCATCAAGCCTTTGACGCATGTGGATCTTGTAAAAACACTTTTGAAGCTTGAAAAAACGTTTTTAGGCTCAAAAGAGCAAAAAAATGCCGAAAACGATCCACAAGCCGATATTGTAAAAGAAAGCGTCTCAGCTGTCGAAATATTGCCCTTAAATGAAGTGGAGAATCAAATTCATGAAAAAGAAGAAGCTTCAATAATTGTAAAAGAAGTTCAAGTGCCACAAATTATCGAAAAGCCATTGATACTTTGCATCAAATCGTATGGTGATTATCGTTATATGAATGCGGCAGATATTTGTTATTTCCAAGCCGATAATAATTCGACTGATATTTATTTGAGTTCTGGTGAAATGGTGACGGCTTTCAAAACTTTAAAACATTTTGAAAGTATTTTAGTACATCCATTTATCCGGATTCATAACAGTTACATCATCAATCAAAATTACATTTCTCGCATTCATAACGGAAACTCAGTTTGTTACATCAAAAACTCTCCAAAAAAGATTCCTTTTTCCAAAACTTATAAAGGAAATGTTGATCTAATAATTGCCAATTTCACTGCTGGGAATTATATAGAGGTCTAAATATTAGGTATTTACATGAATTTGACGCCCAGTGACTATCATTTGGGCATGATCTACCATAAACTCCATTTTTCATGTAAATTTTTTTTGTCATCGGGTATAATTTTACACCATCGATTCGCAGAGAGCGAGTCAGCCCCAAAGACAAAAAAATCAAAAACATTTAAAACCTCAGGTCATGAAAAAAACAGCTTTAACATTCGGATTATTTTCTTTAGTAGTAGTAGCAACTTCTTTTGCAGCTCCAATAACAACTTCTGCTCAACAAGATACTATTATCGGTGGACAGTCAACTGGACGTGATGGTGGTAGAAAAGTTGATTTTCACACAACTACAAATGATTTAAAAAATAATCAATCTGAAGGATTTCGTCAAGACAGACAATCTTTAGGAAATACTATAAAACTTGACTAAAAACCAAGTTCCATTATACAAAAAAAGGCTGCCAAACGAGGACAGCCTTTTTTTGTGTCTGTACTTTTACTATTTTTGGTAAAATTCAAAAACAGACATTGAAAAAAACTTCGCAAATATTACTGTTTTTATTTCTCATCTTGCTCGGATGCAACAAGAAAACTAACCTTGATAAAGGAAAAATTTCAGAAGACGACAGTTTGTCGACTTATTTGTCTTTGGCAAATGATATTAATTTGCCCTATGATCTCAAACAAAAATATACGCTAAAAGCATACAATCTTGTTATTGATAAAAACAATGATTCGATGAATAGAGTAAATCTGTTTAGAATCGCTAATCGGTATTATAACATGAATGATCTCAAGTCATACCGAAATATAACAAAGTTGGTTTTAGAACGATCTATAACTGCGAAGGATTCGGTTAGTATTGGGAAAGCGTACACTTACTTGGGCGATTTTTACAGTTCGCAGAGTATTGCAGATAGTGCTTTTTTGAATTTTTTTAAAGCTCAAAAAATTTATCTTAGAATCAATGATTCCTACAATCTTGCTCAGACTTTTTTAAGCAAAGCAAGCCTCCAATATAATGAAGGAGACTTTTTTGAAAGTGAAATCGCGGTTTTTAAAGCTTTGAGCATTTTAAAGAAGCAAAAAAAAGTAAGCGATTTGCTTTATGAATGCTATAATCTTCTTGGGATATTATATAATGATCGGGAGGAATATGATAAATCTCTAGAATATCATAAAAAAGCAATAGCGGTTTTAAAGGATAAAGATATTCCAAGAGAGTTGCAATTAGAAGCGACTTCATTAAATAATATCGGATTCGTTTATATCAATTTGAACGATTACGAACAGGCAAAAAAATACTTTCAATTAGGTTTGAATCAGAAAAACCTATTTCAGGAAAAAAATGTTCTGTATGCAATGTTGTTAGACAATCTTGCTTATTCTAAATTTAAACTAAGAGATTTTACAGGACTTCCAGACCAGTTTGAAAGATCGATGAAAATAAGAGATAGTTTGGGATTGAAATCAGCATCAATTTTAAGCAGAATTCATTTGTCTGAATTTTATGCTTTTAAAAAAGATACTTTTAAGGCTATACAGTATTCAAAACAATCATTGGTGCAAGCTAGAAATTTAGGTATTGTAAAAAATACCTTAGAAGCGCTTAAGCAAATTGCTGTTGTCGATCCCCAAAATGCATCGGTTTACTCAAAGGAATATTTTAATTTGAATGAAAAAATGCTGAAATCGGAGCGAAAAATGGGAGAGAAATTTTCGCGCATTGAATATGAAACCAATGAAATAAAAGATCAGAATTCAAATCTTCAGGAAAAAAACAGAACGTTGATTTATGTGTTCAGTATTTGTACTTTGGTAGGTTTGTTTTTTTATGTTTATAAGACACAGCAAGCAAAAAACAGAGAATTACTTTTTAAACAACAGCAACAAATTGCGAATGAAGATATTTACAACTTGATGATTTCGCAGCAAAATGAAATTGAGTCAACTCGAATCAAAGAAAAGAAAAAGGTTGCACAAGAATTGCATGATGGTGTTTTAGGCCGAATGTTTGGGGTACGAATCAGCTTGGATAGCCTTGATAAAGTTGATGAAGCCCAAGCGGGAGCAAAACGAAAAAAATATCTGACTGAACTCAAGCATATTGAAGAAGATATACGTGAAATTTCGCATGACTTAAATAGAGAAAAATCGGAATTAATTAATAATTTTGTCGCAATCCTGATGAAACTATTTGAAAATCAGAGAAACACGTATGATTCAAAATTAATTACGACTTTTGATTCTCACATAAAATGGGATCTTGTTAGCAACGCGGTCAAAATTAATTTATACAGAATTATACAAGAGGCACTTCAAAATTGTAATAAATATGCAGATGCAGATACAATTACAGTTGATTTTAAAAGTGAAATAAATTATTTAGTTCTCTCTATTACTGATGACGGAAAAGGTTTCAATACAAAAAGAACCAAAAATGGAATAGGATTGCATAATATTCAATATAGAGCCACAGAATGTAAGGGTACAGTTACTATAAAATCTGCCAAAGGAGAAGGAACGCTTCTCATTGTGAAAGTCCCAATCGATCAAAAAATTAACCTGCATAATAATGACATTTGATTTAACTGCTCCAATTTCGCACTTAATCACGCGAAATATTTTAATTGTCGACGATCATCCCTTTATTATTGAGGGATATAAAAATGCTATTACGCGTTATAATCCAAAGGAATATGATTTTCATATTGCTCAGGCTTACGACTGCAGATCGGCTTATGATTTGCTGGAACGTGAAGCAACTCCAAACTTTGATATTGCTTTTTTAGATATTAGCATGCCAGCCTATGAAGAAAAAGAGCTTTATTCTGGAGAAGATTTGGCAATATTGATTTTAAAAAAGATGCCGCATTGCAAAATAATTTTGCTTACGATGTACACAGAACTTTTGAAAATCAAAACGATTATCAGGACAATCAACCCAAACGGACTTATTATCAAAAATGATTTGACTTTTGATGAACTTCTTTTTGCTTTTGATAAAGTGATGAAGAATGAAAAATATTATAGCCAATCAGTAGTTAAGATGTTGAATCAGGCGCCTCATAATTCGATTGAAATTGATGAATTTGATAAACAGATTTTATTTCATTTGTCAAAAGGAACACGAACAGAGGAAATATCACATTATATACCAATTTCTTTCGCAGCAATTGAAAAACGAAAACTTAATCTGAAAGAATTGCTTAAAATAAGAAGCGGTTCTGATGAAGAACTTGTTCGAGAAGCCAAAAGCAAAGGACTTTTTTAAAATGTAAATTCCAAATAAAAAATTCCAAATTCCAATAATCTAAAGGTTGGAATTTGGAATTTATTTTTTAGGATTTTCCCTTAATTGGAATTTGGAATTTGGAATTTGGATTTTTTCGATTTTATTCACTTAAAGCATCCCATCCGCGGGCTTTTAAAGCAATTTTTGTATTGGCACGAGTGACAAGATGAATTCCTTCGTTTTCTTCTGTCATGTGCCCGATAATTGAAAAGTTTGGATTTCCTTTTATTTTATCAAAATCATTAATGTCAATCGTAAATAAAAGCTCGTAATCTTCTCCGCCATTAATAGCAACCGTTGTACTGTCGATATTGAATTCCTCGCAAGTAGAAATAAACTGAGGATCTAAAGGCAGTTTGTCTTCGTATAAATTACATCCCACTTTTGATTGTTTGCAGATATGGATAATTTCAGATGATAATCCGTCAGAAATATCGATCATCGAAGTTGGTTTTATTTCCAGGGCATGCAAAAGTGTACGGACATCTGTACGTGCCTCAGGTTTCAATTGTCTTTCGACTAAATAAGTATAAGGGTCTAAATCAGGCTGACTGTTTGGGTTGACTTGAAAAACCTGTTTTTCGCGTTCCAAAACTTGTAATCCCATATATGCGGCACCAATATCTCCAGTTACAACTAATAAATCAGTTTGTTTGGCTCCGTTTCTGTATGCAATTTCATTTTCGTCTGCTTCACCAATTGCAGTAATGCTAATGATTAGTCCTTTTTGAGATGAGGTAGTATCGCCACCAACAACATCTACTTTAGATTCTTTTGCTGCGCGCGTAATTCCTTCGAATAATTCTTCTAAAGCTTCTAACGGAAAACGATTTGAAACAGCAACAGAAACCGTAATTTGTGTTGGTTTCGCATTCATGGCGCAAATATCAGAAAGATTTACAACCACTGACTTATAGCCTAAATGCTTTAAAGGCATATACGCCAAATCAAAATGTACGCCTTCGATCAATAAATCTGTAGAAACAACTGTTTTTTTGTCCTTAAAATCTAAAACTGCTGCATCGTCGCCAATACTTTTTAAAGTCGATTCTTGAGTGACATCAAAATTTCGCGTTAAATGGTCAATTAGTCCAAATTCTCCTAATTGTGCTATACTGGTACGTTGCGGATTTTTATCTTCAATCATTTTTTTAAAGTTCCAAAGTTATTTAGGTGCAAAGGTACAAAGGTTTTTTCTTTTTGAGGTACAAAGGTACAAAGCTACAAAGAGGCGAAGTTTTTTTGTTTTGCAATTGTAAAGACGGGTTGCAGTTCTTCTTTACAAAGTATTTCAAGATTGGATTATATGAAAGAGAAAAGAAATAAATTAAAAGTCTTTTAATAATATACTATCACACGCTTTTTAATTCCTTTTTTGTCTTTGGAAGTCCTTATCGATTTTACCCAATTGTTTTTGTCATCCAAAGTATACGTTAAACTTTCAGTTATGTCGAGTAATCTTGTGCCTACATTCATTTTTTGAACCGATTTAATGAGATTTCCATGACTGTCATAGGCGAAATCTAAACGATAAATCATTTGTTGGTTTTTGTTCAGTGATAGTGAAGAGTTTTGATTTCCCATCGCATCATAAGTATAAAGAATTTTGGTGTCTATATCTTTAAAGTCAATTGTGCGGTTTTCAATTAATTGGTTTTTAAGATTATATTTATTAGTGCTTTCAGCTACTATTTTATTTTTGTCATCAA
The DNA here is from genome assembly GCF_039581405.1 of Flavobacterium mesophilum. Lineage (NCBI taxonomy): Bacteria > Pseudomonadati > Bacteroidota > Flavobacteriia > Flavobacteriales > Flavobacteriaceae > Flavobacterium > Flavobacterium mesophilum. The sequence continues at coordinate 31,814 of NZ_JBCPXZ010000006.1, forward strand.
AATCTGTTTTTTTGTAAAGTAAGCCTTTGCTATTGTAGGTTTTGGTGCTTTTGTTTCCTAAAGTGTTATTATAGATGAAATAAGCAACTTCAATTTGTTGGTTTTTTTCATTGTATTTATATTGGTACTGATCTTCGATAGTATCATTGCTGTAATTTATTTCTTTTTCTCTAAGGTTTTTTGAATTGAAAAAAAATACAGTTTCGCGGGTTTTACGATTCAAATTGTCAAAATACTGATATTTTACTACTGAATCATTGATGCCATAAAAATATTTAGAAGAAGAATTTAATTTGCCATTTTGGTAAGAGTCTTGTTGAGTAAGTCTTCCTTTTTCATCAAAATAATTGGTGAGCATTTTGTTTGATTCATCTGGATTTTCATCGTTTTTCATATAATGTTCACTAATACTTTTGACTTTTCCATACAATTTATAGTCTTTTAAAGTGTTGTGTAAACCATTCATTTGTGCTGTAGTTATGAATGCGTTAAAGCACATTAATAGAACGTAAAATTTATTTTTTGTCATAGGTTTATAATTAAAATTGTGAGGAAAATCTTTTTCAAAATAATTTAGAAAAGTAAAAATCGCGTCTATCCAAATTTTTTCTTTCGTTCAAATATAGAAAAATAATAATCTCAAATTTGCAAAAAAATGCTCTTGTAAGACCATGTGAAAGATAGGGAAACACCCAAAACATTATCGTTTTAAGCTAAAATGGGATTTGAAAACTTGGGTCAGATCGTCTTGTTTGTAAAAAACTTGAAACCAATAATCCGAGGAAGGAAGCGGATTTCCATTGTAATTGCCATCCCATCCAGGACCTGCTGGAGAAAGCTGTTTTAAGAATTTGCCATATCTGTCGAAAATATTGATAACGGCATCTGGTTGTGAAGCAAGATCTTTGATGTTCCAAGTGTCATTGTAGCCGTCGTTGTTTGGAGTGAAAAATTTTGGGTATTTAAGTACTTTGGCAAATAAAATTAGGTTGTCGCAATTGCCTTTGGTGTCTTTTATCGTAATAGCGTGTTCTCCTGAATCAACATTAGAAAAAACAGTATTGGTTTGAAAATCGCCATCATCTAATTGGTATTCATAAACTCCAAAACCATTAGTTAGGGTTACGATAATATCTATGTCATCTTCAAAAGCATCTGTCACGGTTACGGTTGCGATGGCTGGACTAGATTTTTCGACAGTGACTGTAGTGGCATTATAACCACAATCGGCGCCAACAACACTGCCTGTTTTTGTGGGGACCGCTGTATAAATTCCTTCCTGAATTGCAGTATAAGAAGGACCGGTGCCTATTTTATTGTTGTTTAAATACCAGTCGACTGTGTATTCATTTGGGTTAAGTCCCGAATTCAGCTGTGCGGACTTAAGCAATGTTCCTGTTTGATAATCGACACAGATTACGGCATTTTTTATTGCAAAATCTTTTAAAGGATAAATGGTAATATTGAAATCATCCTGTGAAACACAATTCGGATTTGTTGCAGAGGCAACGTAGATGTACATTTGCTGTGTGGTGGTTATTTGATCACCAACGTTATATCGAGTTCCAGTTGCATTTGGCCCGCTGTAATACACTCCGGCAGTTAGTGGAGGTAATGTGAAGCTTTTGCAAACCGCAATATCTGAAATTGGAGTTAATACTGGTGTTGATGAAATAGTAACTGTAAAGCTCTTTTCGCTGGAACAAGTTAATCGAGTTCCAACTATGGCATAAACATAAATGGTTTGAGAGTTTGTTAATATTGTTCCGGCAGGAATGATTGAACCTTTTCCTCCAGGCTGAGAATAATAGTTGCCTAATTTTAATGGAGGCAACGTATAGTTGTCACAAGTATTTATATTGTCAAAATTTCCAACATCGATTCCGTTGACATTGATTTTAAAAAAAGTTTCATTGGTGCATTTTGTAAAATCAGGCCATTCATTATAAATGTATACCGTTTGCGATGTACTAATAACTGTACCTTCGGCAAGTTGATTTCCTAAACCATGAGGGCCTCCAGAAGCGGTATAATAGTGTCCGTCTTTTAATCTGGGGAGTTTAAAATTGGTACAAGTAACCACATCTGTAAAATTATCTACAGGAGGTAATGCTCTAATTTCAACTACAAAACTCGATTCGTTGTTGCATTCCGGCCCCACTGAAAAAACGTAAATTGTTTGTGTCGTAGTAATGACATCTCCAGCTTTTAAGGGAGTTCCGCCACCATTTGTATCTGTAAAATAATTGCCATTATTCAAAGGAGGTAAAACATAACGATCGCATTCCAATCTATTGCTGGGCGTATCAACCAAAGGCAAAGGTTTGATCGTGATTTGATATTTTAGTTCATCAGTACAATTTGGAGAAGTAGTTGTAGTAGTATAGTAATATACTGTTTGAGATGTAGTGATAATTGTCCCAGCTGGAATGCTTTTGCCCTGACCTCTTGGACTATCAAAATAACCGCCTATTTCAATTGATGGCAACGTGTAACTGCCGCATTGTGATATCGGAATATAGCGTTGCGAATCAATAATGTCTATTTTGAAAGAATGCTCATTTGTACATGTTCCATCATCAGCAAAGACATATACCATTTGACTGGAAGTTATTTCTGCTCCTGCATTCAGACGAGTTCCTAGACCGCCAGACGACGAAAAGTAATTTCCATTTGTCAAAGGAGGCAATACATAAGAATCGCAAGTAACCACATTGCTCGGTTGATCTACTAACGGCAAAGGGTGAACAATAAAAGGCACAGCTATGTCGCTACAAACTGCGCCATCAATTACGGCATAATAATATATGGTTTGGCTTGTTGTAAAGGATGTTCCGCGTGGAATCGAATTTCCTTTTCCTCCAGGTTCGGTGAAAAATCCGCCAGCAATTACATTCGGAACAATATATTTTCCGCAAGCTTCCTTTGGAAATTCTATTTCATAGATAAGAGTGACATTAAAAGTGTTTTCATTGGTACAATTATTTGCGCTTGGCCCGCTGTAAATGTAGTAAGCACCAGATTTTGTAATGACATCTCCTGCATTCAGTCGTGTTCCCGTACCATTTGGTCCCGTATAATAAAAACCAAAAGTTATTGGAGGCAATGTATAACTGTTGCAGGCGATCACATCTGGAATGTCATTTACAGGCGGAAGAGCATAAATAATGATATTGAAATTTACGGTTCGGTAACAGAAGGAATTTTGAAGGTTTTCAACTCTAACCCAGATGGTTTGCGGTGACTGTGATAAGGAAGTAATAAAAACATCAGGATCTGAAATAGCATTTGAACCATTATTTGCTTCAACCTGACTGGTATGATAGCTGATTTTATATTCTGATGGATTTAAGCTGTTTAGAATACTGCTTTGCTGAACAGTCAAATCGACTCGTACTCTTCCCGAATTGGTGTCGCACAAACTTAAATCTGGAGGCTTTGTGATATTGATTGGAGCAGTTACTTGCAATTGAAATGAAGTCAGATTATTGCAATACGTATTGTTGCTATTGATTGATACGGCTTTTATGTATATGGTTTGATTGCCGACGCTTGTAAAAGAATTCAATTGATTTTGTGGTATGGCAGGTCCATTTGCATTTGCATCGGCCAAAGAGCGAAAATACAAAAGTGAATATTCTGCTGCATTAATGCCTAATGTACTAGCATTGTTTTGGGTTAAGTCATAATTGTAAATGCCGTTTGAGGTATAACAGGCAATTAAATTTTTGGCGGGTTTTATAACCAAATCAGTAATCACAACTTCATCTTTTATTATACAGCCAGAAAGTGTTGCTGTTACGCCATAAGTTCCAGATTTGTCTGCAATCAATGAATTGCTTGTTTGGCCCGAGATTACTGTTCCGTCTAAAGTCCAGACATAATTGTAATTTCCCACTAACCCAGATTGAAGTGTGATTTTTTCGCCTTCGCAAATTGTTCGATCAGGGCCTAAATCCATTGATGTCATGAAACTTCCTCCTTTTATAAAAACAGCCGAATCGTAACTGCTATCATTATAATCGCCAATGGCCAGTTTTATGCTATAGGTTCGGTTTGGAATTACAGTTGAAGATGCCGTTAATACTTTGGTTTCTCCCCTCATATTTATGGCCGATTCAGTGGGACTGTTTACGTTATAATGATCAAATAAATTCGCATTTGCAGATAAACAAGAAGAATTATATTGCTCGTCCCTTATATTTTTGACCGATACAGGCGTTGATGTGCCAGGAAGTACAGCCAGATTTGTGGAAACTCCCGTCGTTAAATCGGTTAGAACAAAAGCGAAAACATCACTGAAACCACATTGAAATTCGCCATATTCATTCGAAGCAAAAAGAAAATCAAAACTAAAATTGCTTGACAAAGGGGTAAAGTCAAATTGAAGATAACTTACATCCGTAATTGGAACCGTTTGTCCATTGCCGTCGCTTATGGCTTGCAAATCACTATCGCCGGCATTATTCAGCTGACTGCTTTCATTATTTCCGGTATATGTTCCTTCGGTATATTTTGCTAATCCATTTCGAATAATAATACCTTCCGAAATTGGGAAATTTGGGTTTGTATTGGTGAATTTGCCAATACCTTGATGTGATGAAAATTTGAAGTTGCTTTCATTTGCACAGGCATTCTGCATTAATTCTTCCCGAACCAGTTGAGGTATGCCCAAGGAAGTCGTGTCCACTATGATCCCCTGTGACAAAGATATAGTCGAATAAAATAATAAAAATAGAAATAGAGATGCTCTCATAGTTCTGATTTTATTGACTGAGGGGAGGCAAAGGTACGAATGATTTTTCTTAATTACATGAAAATCAATAATTTAAAATGTATGTTTGATTTTTTATAAAGATGAATTTTGAAATTTAAAAGAAAAAATAGAAAGTTTTTTTTCCTGCTGACAAACTGTTGTCACCAGCCCATTTTACTTTTGAAGTATTAAAAATTTAAAACTTTAAAACCATGAAAACTTTAGAAGCACAAGTTATTACATCAGAAGATTTATTGAAACATTGGCAAGGACACAGAGCTTTGACTCGTCGCTTGATTGAACTTTTTCCTGAGAAAGATTTCTTCGAATTTTCAATTGGCGGCATGCGTCCTTTTTCAAAATTAGTAGATGAACTTTTGGCAATTGCAGTTCCGGCGCTTAAAGGAATCGTAAATCGTGATGCTCAGCCGTATACGGAAGGAGCTGAAAAATTAATTTTTAAAGCGCAATATCTTGAAAAATGGGATGAAGCAACTGAAGAAATCAATAAATATTGGGCACAATTGTCTATTGAAGATTTTAGCGAAAATTTCAATCTTTTTGGACAATATGAATTTCCAATCATTCAAAACATCTTGTATTTTATTGATAATGAAGTTCATCACCGTGGGCAAGCATACGTATATTTGAGAGCCTTGAATATTGAGCCACCATTTTTCTGGGAAAGACAATAAGCATTCAAAACCACAAAATTTCATTTAATTAAAATCAAAGACTATGAGTTTGAAAAGAATAATGTCCAATTTTGCCGATTATAATTTATGGGTAAACCAACAATTTGTGAATTGGCTTTCGCCGAAATCAGAAGAATTGCTTTATGCCGAAGTAGCTTCGAGTTATCCGAGCATTATAAAAACCTTGGATCATATTTGGGCAACCGAAGAATATTGGTTTTCGATTATTTCTGAAACTTCAATGACACAAAAGAAAGATATAAGCGAATTGTCGAAAGATGAAATATTTGCGGGATTGCTCGATTCCTCCTCAAGATTGAAAGATCTGATTCACTCCAAGTCTGAAGAAGATTTAATTAAAGAAGTTAAGATTACTAATCCTTGGTTTGAATGCGAATTGCCAATTTCAGATTACTTGATTCAAGTGATAAATCACGGAACTTATCATCGTGGACAAATTGTAACCATTGGTCGAAATGTCGGAATCACCGATGCTTCAAATACCGATTATAATTTTTATAATGTGGTGAAAAATCAGCAATAAAAAACAAAAAACTCCTAATGCAACACAGTTTCTTTAGGAGTTTTTTTTCTATAAAAGCCTTTGTCTGTTGACTTCCAGCAATTCTAAAGCTCTTGTTTTAAGTCTTTCGGGTTCTAATATTGTGGCATAATCACCAAACATTAAAAACCATCTTGGAAAACCGCTTTCAATATCGCGGCACATAAAAGTCATTTCAATTTTTCCGTCAACCTCTTTTTCCGAAATGAAACCGTGGTATTTTCTTTCGGTTGACAGGTATCTCGCGATTTTTTTATCAATTAAAATTCGAACTTTTGTCGTTGGGCAAGTTTCTGTTTTCGTCAAATAAGTTTCCAGCGAATTATGTTCGATTGTAAAATCAAGATCTGTTTTTTTAATTCTCTCAATTCGGTCCGTTCGAAATTGGCGGTAATCTTTTCGCAAATGGCAATAGCCAAGGAAATACCAATTGTTATTATCATGAAAAACTCCAACAGGTTCTAGATTTCGCTGTGTTGTTTCGTCTCTTTCGTATGTTTTATAGGTTAACAGAATTTGCTTTTTCTCTGCAATGCCTTCAAAAAGAACCGCTAAAGTATTTGGAGAATTATCATTAAACATCGGTTCAGCGGTTTGCATGACAACGCGCGATTCAATATTGGAAAGATAATCTTTATCCGTACTTCGCAAAACTGATTTCAGTTTATACATCGCCGAAGCATAATGGCTTCCGAGAGAGGGATCAGTGAATTTTTGCATCAATTTTTCAGCGGCGATAAAACTGCTTACTTCTTCGCGCGTGAACATTACTGGCGGTAATCTGTAGCCTTCCATCAAAGCATAGCCAACTCCAGCTTCACTATAAATGGGAACTCCAGATGCTTCAAGCGTTCGAATATCTCTATAAATGGTCCTTAAACTGCAATCAAAACGATCGGCCAATTCTTGTGCTTTTACAATTTTTTTAGATTGTAATTGAATCAGAATGGCAACAATACGGTCAAATCGTTTTGGAGTTTCGTCTAGCATTTTTTCTTTTTTAGGTTCAAAGATTCATTGGCTCAAAGTTACAAAGGTTAAATGTTTAAAGTAATAAAAAAGCTGTTCCAAATTGAAACAGTTTCAAATTGCAAGGAACTATCTTGTTAATTAATTTCATGGATTTAGTTGCTGATTTAAAAAAAGGTGTATTTTTAACACACCCAAAACTAACCATATGCAAACTGAATTTTCTTATTCGAAGACCGAAGAGTTGAAAAAAAAGCTTCGTAACGGAACCTTTGATGCCAATTTTGAGCTTATTGAATTGATTCGCTTGGGTTATGATCCTATTCATGCAAAAGAACTTTTGGCAAAAGTGGTCAAAAGTTATAAAGATGATCTTTACGAAGAAACCAAAGAAGCTAAAAAATCAGAAGAAAGGAAAAATATTGCTTTTAGTGCTGTAATCATTATCACTAGTCTTATTGGCTTACTTGGAGACAATAGTGGCATGATGGTTTTGATAGCTATTATAGCGGCTTGTCTTTGCGGCTATTATGGAAATCAAGAAGATCCACTTCCAGCAATGGTGGGCTATACAGTTGCCGCATTGATTATGCCATTTGCTTGTGCTTTTTATTTTCAAGGAAGAAGTAGTTTTTTGAATTTAGAAATGCTTATTCCGCTATTGGTTTCTTTTGTTCCAGGTCTATTAATAAAATATATTCTGTCTAAAATTTTGCCGTCAGATTAACCCAAAAACGATATTTATGATTAACAATTACTCTTTTAATGAGCATTACAAAAGATTTGAACCACACGAAACAAAATGTACCTACTGCGAACAAGATCATATGAAAAGTATGAATGAATGCTATTTTGTGCCTCTTTTTGTAACCAACGATCGTACAAACATTGTTGTTTACAGATCGGTTAAATATTCTAAAATTTTAATTGGAATTCCGAGATGTGCTTCTTGTAAAACAATTCACGAAAAGTCAACTTCAAAATCCCAATGGATTACTGCGGGTTGTGTAATAGTAGCCCTCATTTTGCTTATCTCCAACTTCATGTCAATAAGTCCAATTGTATCAGTAGGAGCTATTTTTGCAATCATCTTTGGGGCCATTTATGGATCAAAGAAAATGACAGAATCTTTTGTTGTAGGACAAGATATTTATACGTTAGAAGATGGAGCAGAAAGAAACGAAGTAGTTCGAGATTTAATATTGGCCGGCTGGTCTTTTACACAGCCTTCGGCATAACAGATGATTAGAAGTCTTAGTGTTGTAAATTTTAGATTTATAATAAATAAAAAACCCAATAACTTTTAAGTCATTGGGTTTTTATCTTAATACTTAGTACTAAAATCTTAATACTAAAGTTAGTCGTTCAATTTTAAAACAGCCATAAATGCTTCTTGAGGAATCTCAACGTTTCCTACTTGACGCATACGTTTTTTACCTTTTTTCTGTTTTTCCAGTAATTTACGCTTACGCGAAATATCTCCACCGTAACATTTTGCGGTAACGTCTTTACGAAGTGCTTTAATCGTTTCACGAGCGATAATCTTAGCTCCAATTGCAGCCTGAATTGGAATATCAAATTGCTGTCTTGGGATAAGTTCACGTAATTTCTCGGTCATTTTTTTACCGATATTGTATGCGTTGTCTTCGTGAATCAATGCAGAAAGCGCATCAACTGTTTGAGCATTCAAAAGAACGTCCAATTTAACTAATTTCGAAGTTCTCATTCCGATTGGAGAATAATCGAAAGAAGCGTAACCTTTAGAAACTGTTTTCAAACGATCGTAGAAATCGAATACAATTTCCGCCAAAGGCATATCAAAATTCAACTCAACTCTTTCCGTTGTCAAGTAAGTTTGGTTGGTAATTAAACCGCGTTTTTCGATACATAAACTCATTACGTTTCCAACGAAATCAGCTTTTGTAATGATGGTAGCTTTAATAAAAGGTTCTTCAACTCTGTCTAGTTTTGAAGGCTCTGGTAAATCTGAAGGATTGTTTACAACGATCGCCGTTTCTGGATGTTTCTTCGTGTAAGCCAAATACGAAACGTTAGGAACTGTTGTGATTACAGTCATATCGAACTCACGTTCTAAACGTTCTTGGATAATTTCCATGTGAAGCATTCCTAAGAATCCGCAACGGAAACCAAATCCCAATGCCGCAGAACTTTCAGGAGTAAAAACTAATGAAGCGTCATTCAATTGTAATTTTTCCATTGACGAACGTAAATCCTCATAATCTTCTGTGTCAACTGGATAAATTCCGGCAAATACCATTGGTTTTACATCCTCAAAACCAGCAACCATATTAGTCGTTGGAACTTTTGCATCTGTAATAGTATCACCAACTTTTACTTCACGAGCTTCTTTAATTCCAGAAATCAAATAACCAACATCTCCTGCAGAAACTACATTTTTCGGAACTTGATTTAATTTTAAAGTTCCAATTTCGTCTGCAAAATATTCATTATCTGTAGCCATAAATTTAATTTTCTGGCCTTTTTTGATTTCTCCGTTTACAACTCTAAAGATTACCTCAATTCCACGAAATGGATTATAAACCGAGTCAAAAATCAAAGCTTGCAATGGCTCTTCTGGATTTCCTTTTGGAGCTGGAATTTTTTCGATAATGGCAGCAAGAATGTTCTCAACACCAAAACCAGTTTTTCCAGAAGCATGAATAATATCTTCTAATTTACATCCAAGTAAATCGATAATATCATCACTAACTTCTTCTGGATTAGCACTCGGCAAATCGACTTTGTTTAAAACTGGAATAATTTCCAAGTCGTTTTCAAGAGCTAAATATAAGTTAGAAATTGTTTGTGCTTGAATACTTTGTGCAGCATCAACAATCAAAAGCGCACCTTCGCAGGCAGCAATTGATCGTGAAACTTCGTATGAAAAGTCAACGTGACCAGGAGTGTCAATTAAGTTTAAGATATATTCTTCTCCTTTGTATTTGTATTCCATTTGAATCGCATGACTCTTAATGGTAATTCCACGCTCGCGCTCCAAGTCCATGTTGTCAAGCAATTGTGCTTTTTCTTCACGGGCTGTAACGGTTTGTGTAGCACTTAGTAATCGGTCTGCTAATGTACTTTTACCGTGGTCAATGTGTGCAATAATGCAAAAATTACGTATCTTCTTCATTTGTATATATCAGTTCTCTAATCGAGTTTAAGTCTTTTTTTGAGTATAAATTGCACTGCAGCAATCGCTTTAGTGTATGTTATTAAGGCGCAAAGATAGCGCAAAGTTTTGGATTCTGAAATGGAGTTGCCCGATAGTTGGCCACTGAAATTCAAAACAAACCCTAAAATTCAAAATTAAATCCTTTTTCAGTCAGTTTTTTGTAAATATCTGGGTCGAATTTGTACAATTTCGCGGCTCGATGCGAAACATCTTGTTGTTTTTCGTCGAGCGCAACGAGGAGTTTCATGTGGAGAATTTTTCGTCTGAAATTTGATTTGTCCAATTCAATTCCCAGAATTTCTTCATAAAGATGCATCAACTGCAATAAAGTAAATTTCTCAGGCAAAAGATTGAAACCAATTGGCGCTTGACGAACTCTGTTCTGCAATTGCATCAAACTGAAATCAAAAATTTCATTATGATCAAAAATCAAATCTGGAATTTCATTGATTTTGTACCATTTTGCTTCGATCACGGTTTGGCTGGCTTTGATATTATAATCTTCCCGATTTACTAAGGTGTAATAACCAATCGTTACAACGCGCCTTTCGCTGACACGTTTTGGGTCAGTAAACGCTTTCAGTTGTTCCAGATAAATGTTGTCTAGTGTAGTCAATTCATAAACAATTCGCTGTGCGGCTTCGTCTGCACTTTCGTCTTTTCTAAGATAACCACCTAGCAATCCCCATTTTCCAACGCTTTCTCCTTCGGCATGTTGTACTAGCAAAACTTCTAGGCTTGCCTTGTTGAATCCGAAAATTGCGCAGTCAATTGTGATACCATCTACAGCTGTGCTGTTATTCATTGTTGTAATTTTTTTAGCATAAATCGTTTAGGCAAAGAGGATTAAAATTCAAAATTAAATCCTTTTTGAGTGAGCTTATTATAAATCTCAGGGTCAAATTTATACAATTTTGCTGCTCGATGCGAAACATCTTGTTGTTTTTCGTCTAAAGCGACTAACAATTTCATATGCAGAATCTTTCGCCTGAAATTGGATTTGTCCATTTCGATGCCTAAAATTTCTTCATATAGGTGCATAAGCTGCAGCAAAGTAAATTTTTCTGGCAATAAATTAAATCCGATTGGCGCTTGGCGCACTCTATTTTGAAGATGTTTTAAACTATAAGAAAGAATTTCATTGTGGTCGTAAATAAGATCCGGAATCGTATTGATTCGGTACCATTTTGCATCAGAAGCTGTAAAACCTGCTTTAATGTTATAATCTTCACGTTTTACCAAAGCATAATAACCAATCGTAATAACACGTCGAAGCGGGAAACGATCAGGATCGCCAAATGCTTTTAGTTGCTCCAAATAAATATTGTCTAGTCCAGTAAGTTCATTCAATAAACGATGTGCGGCATCATCTGTACTTTCTTTTTTATAAATCCATCCACCGGGAAGTCCCCATTTTCCTTTGCTGATACCTTCAGCGTGTTGCACTAAAAGTACTTCAAGACTTCCTTTGTCAAAACCAAATATAACGCAGTCAATGGTGATAGCGTTCATTGCATTTTGTTCGTTGCTTGTGGCAATTCCTGGATCTAGTTTTTTAACCATTTTCAAAATTTATTAGGACAAATTAAGCAAATAAAATGCATAACTGTCTTTGTTGACTACTGAATATTTTTTAGATCGCAATTTTCTGAAAGCCAAAAAAATGCGAGTTTATTACTAAAGCGCATACCTCATTAAAAACATTTTAAATAGTTGACGGCTAAAATTGCGCTTCTCTATTTTTTTGTCATTTAATATTTCATTTTAAGCCAATTGGTTGTTGTATTGGCAAAAATGGACTGTTATAAATTAGAATTGAAAAAAAATAGACTTAATATTTTGCTAATATAGAAAAAAAGTTTTACACTTGTAGTCAAATTTACCATAAGATAAGTTCATTTTGACTATAAGTTTTAAAAGGGGCTTTTTTTAAAATGGAAAATGATTGATCAAAAGTTCATGAAAATTGATTTTATGAACATCCTGAATTCGAAACTTACACTTTAATTACATATTACAACTAACTTAATTTAACCAATTCTTTAATTATTATGAAAAGCAAAAATTGTATTAAAACGACAATGCTTCCGTTTTGCATGGCACTGCTGCTAAGCGTGTTTGCAATACAGTCTGGTTTTGCTCAGGACCAGTCTAAATCAATAAGTGGAAATGTATCCTCGGCAGAGGATGGAATGGGAGTTCCAGGTGCAACTATTTTGGTACAAGGAACAAAAATCAGTACAGCATCTGATTTTGATGGAAACTACAAAATCGAGGCAAAAGCCGGAGATGTACTTGTAGTAAGTTTTATGGGATATAAAACTCAAAAAATTACAGTAGGAACACAAAGAACTTTAAATGTTTCATTGCAGGCCGAAACAGCAGAGCTTAAAGAAATTGTTGTTATTGGTTACGGAACTCAGAAGAAAAAAGTAAATACAGCGGCAACTTCATTAGTATCTGGAAAAGATATTCAGCAAGTAGCAAGTTTAGATGTTGTCAACGCTTTACAAGGTCAGGCATCTGGGGTGAATGTGATGTCATCTTCTGGTCAGCCGGGCGCAAACATGGTGGTGAACATTCGTGGAGCAGGAACTGCAGGAAACAGTGATCCACTTTATGTTGTTGATGGTGTTGTGGTTGATAACGGAATCGGATATCTTGATCCTTCGGTGATCGAAAGGGTCGATGTTTTGAAAGATGCAGCAGCCTCTTCTATCTACGGTGCAAGAGCGGCAAATGGTGTTATTTTGGTGACAACCAAAAAAGGAAAAGATGGAAAAATGAATGTTTCCTTAAATTCTTATACTGGTTTTCAGCAAGTAGCTAAAAAATTAGATTTGATGAATACACAGGAATATACAACTATAATTAACGAGGCTCGCGTTAATTCTGGTTACACGCCTTTGTACACGCAAGCTCAAGTGGCTACTTTGCCAAATCACGATTGGCAGGATGATTTATTTAATGAAGGTGCAATCAAACAAAATCACTCTCTTTTGATTAGTGGTGGTGACAAAAAATCTACAATCGCAACAGGATTATCTTATTACGGACAAGACGGTATGATTGGAGGAACAACAAATCAATCACAATACAATCGTATTACATTTAGTGTAAATTCAACTTCAGAAATTATTGAAGATCACTTGAAAATTGGAGAAAATTTTACTTTATCTAATATCAAAAGTAGTGGTGTTGCAGATGATGGAATTTACAGCAACGCTATCAGAAGCTTTTTGAATGCGGCTCCAGTTGATGCAGCTTATGATGAAAACGGAGATTTTGCTCATTCTATTATTTCGGCTGACGTAAGTAATCCGCTTGGATCATTGTATTACAATAATTTCAATGAAAGCAAATCAAACCGTTACGTTGGGAATATTTTTGCGGAATTGAAATTCTTTAAAAACTTTACTTTCAGAACGAGTTTTGGTGTTGATATGACAGACAGCAACTACCGTTCTTTCAGACCAGTTTATTCGCTTTCTTCAAATGATAATAATACCGTTTCAAGTGTAACGCAAAGCGGAACAAAATCACAAGGTTGGATTTTCGAAAATACTTTGCAATACAAGTTTGTATTAAACAGTGCACATAATTTTGATGTTATAGTAGGTACTTCTGCTAAGAAAAACACTTCAGATTATATGACTGCAACTGGTAAAAACTTAATTTTTGATGATTTTGAACACGCATATTTAGATAATGCTAAAGATCAAACTTCAAATACAGTGGGAGGAAATCGTACAGATTATGCGATCCAGTCTTACTTCGGGCGTTTATTATACGACTATAATAATAAATATTTGTTCTCTGCAACAGTTCGTCGTGACGGTTCTTCAGAATTTGGTCCAAACAACAAATATGCAATCTTCCCATCGTTCTCTGCAGGATGGAATGTAGATAAAGAAAGCTTTTTCCCAAGTGAAAATAAAGTCTTGAATACGTTGAAAATTAGAGGTAGCTGGGGACAAAATGGTAATGACCAGTTCGCTAGAAAATTTGCTTATATGTCAACAGTAAATTCAACAGATAAAAGCTATCATTTTGGAACTGGAGACGAAACTTTACTAGTAGGTTCAAGCCCAGATCAATTAGCAAACCGCGATTTGAAATGGGAAACTTCAGAGCAACTAGACTTAGGTTTTGATGCTGTTTTATTCACAAATTTCAGTTTGACTTTTGATTATTACGACAAGAAAACAAAAGATTGGTTGGTTTTGGCTTCTATACCAACATATGCTGGAGCAACTGCACCTTACATTAATGGTGGAGATGTAAGCAACAAAGGTTTTGAAATTACGATGGGTTACCGTAAAACGTTTGCTAAAGATTGGAATTTTGGCATCAATGCAAACCTTTCACACAATGAAAATAAAGTGCTTCGAATTGCAAACAGCGAGGGAATTATTCACGGAGAATCAAATGTATTGTTCCAAGGTTTAGACGAAATGAACCGTGTTGAGGTTGGTCAGCCGATGGGTTATTTCTACGGATTAAAAACAGACGGAATTTTTCAAAATGCTGCTGAGGTTGCTGCAGGAGTTCAGCCAAATGCCTCTCCTGGAGATGTTCGTTTTGTGGATTTGAATGGTGACGGAAAAATCGATGCAAACGATAAAACAAAAATCGGAAATCCAAATCCTGATTTTTCTTATGGTGTAAATATGGATCTTTCTTATAAAGCATTCGATTTCACGATCAATACTTATGGTGTTTCAGGAAGCCAAAATGTTTTCGGAATTCATGATGCTACTCGTGCGTACACAAATAATACAACAGAAACATTAAACAGATGGACTACTGAAGGAACTTCAAACAGAATTCCGAGAGTGACTTATGGAACTGATCCTAACGGAAACTATACGAGATTCTCAGATTTATATGTTCAAAATGCTGATTTCTTCAGAATTAAAAATGCAACTATTGGATGTGATTTGACAAAACTGACAAACAAACTGCATTTCTTCAGCAAATTCAGATTATATGTAGCTGGAAACAACATTTACACCTTTACAAAATACAAAGGAATGGATCCAGAAATTGGTTTTGGAAATGTGAACCAATCTTGGGCTAAAGGAATTGATGTTGGATATTATCCACAGCCAAGAACATATATGATGGGTCTTAATGTTAACTTTTAATTTATGAAAACGATGAAAACATATATAAAATTATTTGCTCTTTCAAGCTTATTTGTTTTAGGAGCTTGTTCGGAGGAATTTCTAGAAACGGAACCTTATACACAAAAAGTAACCGAGAATTTTTATAAAACACCAAATGATGCTTTCCAAGGATTGATAGCTGTTTATGATGTATTGCAACGCGAAGCCTATGGCGGACCTTTATTAATTAGTGAACAAGCGTCTGATGATTGCTTCGGTGGATATGGTATTGCTGACGGTCAGGCAGATCTTGAATGGGACCGTTTTTTATACGTTTCAGATAAAGACATGAACAAAGATGTTTGGTCAAATGCATATTTAGGAATTTATAGAGCTAATGTTTTACTAGAAAATCTAGATAAAATCAACTGGGGAACTGATACTGCTTTGAAAACAAGATACGAAGCAGAAGCTCGTTTTTTAAGAGCGCACTTTCATTTTACAGCAGCTAAAATGTTTGGTGATATCATTCCGTTAGATCATACAATCACATCAAGCGAATTTACTTTGCCAAGACAAGCTCCAGAAGTTACTTATGCTTTAATTGCTGGTGATTTAAAGTTTGCTGCTGATAATCTAGGACCAGAAAATTATTCTCAAAAAGGAAATGCAAATTTCGGACGTATCACAAAATGGGCTGCTGAAGCCTATTTAGCAAGAACATTTTTATTCTATACTGGTGTTTATAGCAAACCAGATTTAGCGGGTGTTGTGACTAAAGCGCAGGCCGTAACTTATATTAATGATGTTGTAAACAATAGTGGTCACAATTTAGTTCCTGATTTTGCAAATCTTTGGCTTGCGGCTTCTTTAGAAAATTTCGTTGGAGAAGATAATACCGAAATGGTTTGGGCAGTTCGTTTTAACGGTTCAGGAAAAGGAGATTGGAATTTGCACGAAGGAAACCGTTTCCAAGTAAATATTGCACCACGTGGAGGAGCAATCGGAAGATATGCGACAGGATGGGGAGGAGCAACAGTTAATCCAAAATTAGTTGCGGCATACAATAATGCAGATACTAGAAAAGCGGCTTCATTTATTGATTATGTTGGAGAAGGCTTAAACTTTAATGCTGAAGCTAGAGAACA
Source organism: Flavobacterium mesophilum (assembly GCF_039581405.1). Classification (NCBI taxonomy): domain Bacteria; kingdom Pseudomonadati; phylum Bacteroidota; class Flavobacteriia; order Flavobacteriales; family Flavobacteriaceae; genus Flavobacterium; species Flavobacterium mesophilum. The sequence continues at coordinate 48,248 of NZ_JBCPXZ010000006.1, forward strand.
ACGCCAATACACAGGATATTCTTGGAAAAAATACTGTCCAATTACTAATGCAGCGGGAACAAGCGTTGTTGAAGCAAATGGAGGAAATTTCCAAATTGATAATTATCAAGATTATGCAGTTATCCGTTTTGCCGATGTATTGCTTATGGCTGCTGAATTGAATTTAGATACAAATCCAGCAGTTGCTCAGGCAGATTTAGACCGAGTTCGCGATCGTGCTTTCAAAAACACAACAAGTCGTAAAACGGCGAGCAAAGCAGTTATTATGGAAGAGCGTCAGTTAGAATTGGCACTTGAAGGGCAACGTTACTTTGATTTATTAAGACAAGGAATGACGGAAACTAAAAAAGCGATTGACAATTCAACGGGAGGTTCACAGTTTGCTGTGACTTTTAGAACGGAGACACAAGGCTGGTTTCCATTGCCACAATCTCAGATCGTACTTTCAAATGGTACAATTTCTCAAAATCCAGGTTGGTAATTAACTCAAAAACAATGATTATGAAACGTATATTATATATAGTAGTAGCGGCAGTAACCGTAAGTTCACTTTTGTTTTCATGCGAAGCTATTGAAGATCGTGAGACTTTGCCTGCAGTTACTTTAACATCGTCAACACTTAAGTTTTCGGTAACACAAGGTACAACAAACAAAAATCAAGTTACTTTAAAAAGTGACGATCCAACTGTAATTCCGTATTGGAAATATGTGGACAAAAACGGAAATGAAATTGGACATTCAAATAAAAGCGAAGACATTCTTAATTTTCCTTTTGCTGGAAAATACACGATTTATTACACAGCTTATGCAAGAGGTGGATCTGTTGAAGCGGCACCAGTAATTGTTGATGTTCCTAATAATGATGAGGCACAATTTGCTGATCCAAGATGGAATTTGCTTACGAATGGAGCAAAAGGAAAAACTTGGGTTTTAGATATGGTAAAACCGCTTTCATTTATTGGAAAACCAGACTACGAATATCACAACACTACTGAAAATGGAGTGGGATGGTGGCCAAATCTTTCTGATATTTCTTGGGCTGGATTAGAAGATAAAGATTGGGGAGAAATCACTTTTGATCTTGATGGGGGCTATAATGTTAAGGTTGTACAAACTGATCCTGCTGCCGGGAGCACGAAACAAACAACTAAAACGGGAACATATAATTTGACGCTAACTGCAGGCATGACAAAAGATAAATTAGTTTTCAATGGAGGAACAGAAATGCTTCACCCAAATGATGCAAGCTATTTTAGTTCATCTTTCAGTTTTACAAATATTCAAATCATAGAGCTTACTGAAACAACATTGGCTTTTATCGCTATTAGAGCTGATAATGATTATTTACTTTATCACTTAATTGTAAAACCTTCAAAGTCTTAATTACTTAGATATAGAAAACTAACCGGTAGGTGATTGATACAGTCACTTATCGGTATGTTTATATTTGTTTTTCAAAAACTTAAAATTACATCAAAATGAAGAATGAAAGAAAATATCTAAGCAGAAGCCTGACAGTAATAATTCTGGCAGTAATTACATTATTCAGTTCATGCAAGAAAAACGACGAGGCTTTCAGCAGCCGAAAAGTTTCTTTTAATTCAGATTGGAGTTTTCATCTTAATGACAGCATTGTCGATAAAGATACCATCGGATCAACAACAAAATGGAGAACTTTAAATGTGCCTCACGATTGGAGCATCGAAGGAAAATTTGATGAAAAAAGTCCAGCCGGTTATGGAGGAGGTTCTCTTAATGGAGGTCTAGGTTGGTACAAAAAGACATTTAAAGTTGCAGCAGAAGACAGTACAAAAATAACTTCAATCACTTTTGATGGCGTTTATAGAAACAGTGAAGTTTGGGTAAACGGACATTATTTAGGAAAACGTCCAAACGGCTATATTGGTTTTCAATACCAGATTTCTCCTTATTTGAATTATGGGGAAAAAGAAAATGAGATTATTGTAAAAGTTGACAATTCAAAACAGCCAAATTCTCGTTGGTATTCGGGTTCAGGAATTTTTAGAAATGTCTGGCTTGAAACTACAGATAAATTACATGTTGCACAATGGGGAACTTATGTGACAACTCCAAAAGTTACCGCTGAAAAAGCTTCGGTAAATATTGAAACAACAATTAAAAATCAATATAAAGAAGCTAAAAAAGCAACAATAGTAACGACTATTTTTTATGGTATAGGAACAGATCTTAGAAGAATAGAATCTTCTAGTCAAAATACAACGATTCAATCAAATGCAAATCAAACAATCAAGCAACAAATAGAAGTTGGAAATCCAGTTTTATGGTCAGATGAAAGGCCGGAACTGTATACAGCAGTTACAGAAATTTTAGTTGACGATAAAGTTGTAGATGAATATAAAACCAACTTCGGAATTAGAGAATTCAAGTTTGATCTAAACAAAGGTTTTATTTTGAATGGAAAACAAGTCAAAATCAAAGGCGTTTGCATGCATCACGATTTAGGTCCATTGGGTTCTGCAATCAATACGCGCGCGATTGCACGTCAATTGGAAATCTTAAAAGAAATGGGCGTTAACGGTATAAGAACTTCTCATAATCCTCCTGCTCCAGAACTTTTACAGCTTTGTGATAAAATGGGTTTCATTGTAATGGATGAAGCTTTTGACATGTGGAAAACCAATAAGACCAAATATGATTATGCCAATGATTGGGAGAAATGGCATAAAAAGGATTTAACAGATCAATTGCTTCGCGACCGCAATCATGCTAGTGTTTTTATTTGGAGTATCGGAAATGAAATTCCAGATCAATGGAGTGAAACCGGAGTACAAATTGCAAAAGAATTAGCTGGAATTGTGCGCCAATATGATAAAACACGTCCGCTTACAGCTGCGATGAATCCGCCGGTAAATATGAATATTGATGAAGTAACGTTGCAATTTGAGAAGAAAAACGTTCAAATTAATCCGATTGCTGCTTCTGGAGTTTTAGATTTAATTGGATACAATTATGCCCATCAAACTTATGAGCATCATCAAGAAAATTTTCCTAAAACACCTTTCATCGCAACCGAAACCACTTCTGGTTTAGAAACTCGTGGTTATTATGACAATGTTTCAGATGTTGTAAAAAAATGGCCAGTTCGTTGGGATCTTAAATTCACAGATGGAAATCCAGGAAATACGGTTTCGGCTTACGATCAAGTTCAAGCACCTTGGGGTTCTACGCACGAGGCAACTTGGAAAGTGATGAAAAAATACGATTTCCTTTCTGGAATGTACATTTGGACAGGTTTTGATTATATCGGAGAACCAACTCCTTATGAATGGCCATCGGTAAGTTCGTATTTCGGAATTGTTGATTTAGCCGGTTTCCCGAAAGACGTTTATTATATGTACCAAAGTGAGTGGACGAACAAAACTGTTCTTCACATTTTCCCACATTGGAATTGGAAAGTTGGACAAACTGTTGACGTTTGGGCATACTATAATAATGCTGATGAAGTTGAACTTTTCCTAAACGGAAAATCGGTTGGAGTTCGCAACAAAAAAGGAGATGATTTGCATGTAATGTGGAGAATTCCGTATCAGCCGGGAATATTAAAAGCAGTTTCTCGTAAAGGCGGGAAAGTGGTTTTAGAAAAAGAAATCAAAACTGCCGGAAATCCTTCAAACTTAAAATTAACAGCAGACAGAAGTACAATCAAAGCTGATGGAAATGATTTGTCATTTGTAACAGTTGATATTTTGGATGCGAATGGAACTTTGGCACCAAATGCAAATAACGAAATCAACTTTTCTTTAAAAGGAAACGGAAAAATTGTAGGCGTTTGTAGTGGCGATCCCGTAAGTCATGAATCGTACAAAGGTTCAAAACATACAGCGCTTAATGGAAAATGTCTCGTAATTGTTCAGTCTGAAAATAAAACGGGAAGATTAGAATTGACTGCAAATGCAAAAGGTCTAAAATCATCAACAATTGTAATTACTTCGGAATAAAATACAAGTAAATAAATACTAAAAAACACACAATGAAAAAAATACAAATAGCTTCCTTGTCTTTATTTGCAAGTTTGCTGCTGACGCCAAAAGCTTCAGCACAAATTCAGAATGCAGATGTGCTGAACGCACCAATAGACATCAGCAAAGATTTTCAGAATTATCTGAACACGTTTTATTTTGCTGATGAATTGGCTTCTTTTGATCCTGCAACGGCAAAAGGAACTATAAAATATTTGAGATATAATTATAAAACACGTCAGGCTTTCAACAATATGATGATGAAACCTGATGTGGAAAAAGCAAACGAATTCCCAACAACAGAATATGCAGAATCACCTGTTTTGCCATTTGAAATTCAGTTTGTTTCAGACAGGACAGTTCGTATCAAAACGACTTCTGGACCGCAATTTCATCCACAGGAAACTTCTTTAATGTTGGTTGATGGCGTCGCGCCAAATCATCCTGAATTATGGAAATATTCTAAAATTGAAGGCGGTCACTGCTATACAAGCAAACACGGAAGAGTGGAAATTTTGACAAAACCTTGGCACATTAAAATTTATGATGAGAAAGGAAAATTGCTGACCAGTACACTTCACGATACAGATTTTAAAAACACGTATACGCCAACGCTTCCGTTTTCTTATGTTCGCAGAAACAGTGATTATTCAAGAAGTATGGGCGCAGCGTTCAGCTTAGAACCAGATGAAAAAATATTTGGTTGCGGAGAATCATTCACTCAATTCAATAAACGAGGTTCAAAAGTAGTTTTATGGACGGATGATGCGAACGGAATCCAAAACGAAACAATGTACAAACCGATTCCGTTTTACATGAGTAGTCGCGGTTACGGGGTTTTCATGCACCATTCAACACCAATTACAGTTGATTTCGGAAAATACTTTGGAAGTGCCAATGAAATGTATATTGGAGACGATGAAGCCGATTTGTTTTTCTTCATTGGAGAACCAAAAGACATCTTAGATCAATATACAAATTTGACTGGAAAGGCAGCAATGCCACCACTTTGGTCATTTGGTTTTTGGATGAGCCGTATTACGTATTTCTCAGAAAAAGAAGGACGTGACGTTGCGAGAGATTTACGTAAATACAAAATTCCAACAGACGTAATTCACTTTGATACGGGTTGGTTTGATGTAGATTGGAGAAACAATTATGAGTTTGCAAAATCTCGTTTCCCAGATGCAACCAAAATGATGTCAGATTTGAAAGAAGATGGTTTCCATGTATGTCTTTGGCAGTTGCCTTATTTCACCCCAAAGAACACTTTGTTCCCTGAAATTATGGACAAAAACTTGGCCGTAAGAGACAGAAAAGGAAATCTTCCTTATGAAGATGCAGTTCTTGATTTTTCAAATCCTGAAACGATTTCTTGGTACCAAGGAAAATTAAAAAAATTATTTGATGAAGGCGTTTCGGTTTTCAAAGTAGATTTTGGAGAAGCTGCACCACCAGACGGAATTTATAAATCAGGTAGAACAGGTTTTTACGAGCATAATTTATATCCACTTCGTTACAATAAAGCCGTTGCTGAGATCACACAGAAAGAAAAAGGATATACCTTAATTTGGGCAAGAAGTACTTGGGCAGGATCTCAACGTTATCCTTTGCATTGGGGTGGCGATGCCGAAACTTCAAATGGTGCAATGTCGGCAGAATTACGTGGCGGACTTTCATTAGGTTTAAGCGGATTCAGTTTTTGGAGCCATGATGTTGGAGGTTTTGCAACAAAATCGCCTGAGAATTTATACAGAAGATGGGCGCCATTCGGAATGTTTACTTCTCACGTAAGAAGTCATGGAGAACCGCCTCGCGAGCCTTGGTTATACAGCAAAGATTTCTTGGAAGGATTCAGAAAAGCAGATAATATGCGTTACGAATTAATGCCATATATCTACGCTCAAGCAAAAGAAAGTTCTCAAAAAGGATTGCCAATGATGCGTGCTTTATTTGTAGAATATCCAAATGATCCTGGAGCTTGGTTAGTAGATAATGAATATTTGTTCGGTTCAAGTATGTTGGTTGCGCCACTTTTTGAAGAAGTGGAAGAAAGAGACGTTTACCTTCCAGAAGGAACTTGGATCGACTATCAAACTAAAAAAGTATATCAATCTGGCTGGCATAAAATCAAAGCGGGCGAAGTGCCAATCATAGTTTTAGTAAAAGATGGAACTGCATTGCCACACATCGGATTAGCGCAGTCGACGAAAGACATGGATTGGAGCAAATTGACTTTGAAAGTATTTGCGAGTGATAAAACAACTTCGGCGACAGCCAAAGTGTTTTTACCAAATGACACTAACGTTCAGGAAATAAAAGTGACCAAAACAGGAAACAATTTTGACGTAACCGCAAATCCTTTAAACGGAAAAACCACTTTCAAAACGGAGTGGGCAAAATAAATAGTTAGCCATATATTAAAAGAATTAATGCTCTCGCAAATTAAAAAGATTAAATCTGCAGAATCTGCGAGAGAGAAAAAATAATCCGCTTAGGATAAAAATAAGTTTTTGTTGAGTTTTTAAATCGGGCGAAAGCCTAAATTTCGTCCGATTTATTATTATGAATTAAGAAAAATGAAAATGAAAAAACACCTGATTCTTCCTGCCTTATTACTTTCAGTTTCGATTGGATACAGTCAGAAAAATAAGAACGCTTACGAATTGGCATCGCCAAACGGACAGAATAAAATTAAATTTGAGTTGGTAAAAAACGCTCCGAAATATGCCGTTTCTCACGGAAAAACCGAAGTGATTTCGCCATCTGAAATGGGATTTGTATTGAAAGGAAATGAAGATTTAAGTACGAACTTTGAAATCAAAGGAGCAAAAACTTCTACGTTTGATGAAACTTGGGAACAAGTTTGGGGAGAAAAGAAAAACATTAGAAATCACTACAATCAATTAGTTGTTGATTTACAGCAAAAAACGGGAAACAAACGTAAATTACAAATTCAGTTTCGTGCTTTTGATGACGGAGTTGCATTTAGATATGTTTACCCAAAACAAAATGTAAAAGACAGTATTTTCATCATGGATGAAAAAACGACTTTCAACCTGAAAGAAGACGGAAAAGCGTGGTGGATTCCTGCCAACAGAGAAAACCGTGACGAATATTTGTTTGAAGCATCACCAGTAAGTAAACTAGATACGGTTTTAACTCCACTAACAATCGAAAGCAAAAGTGGATTGGCTTTAAGTTTCCACGAAGCAAACTTGTACGATTTTGCAAGTATGACTTTGGTTAATAATAAAGGAACCGAATTAAAATCGGATTTAGTGCCGTGGGCTGATGGAGTAAAAGTTCGTGTGAAAGATTCGTTTACTTCTTCTTGGAGAACCATTCAAATTGGAGAAAATCCGGGTGAATTGATTACTTCTTATTTGGTTTTAAATCTAAACGAACCAAACAAATTAAAGAACACCAACAGCTATTTCAAACCATATAAATATTTAGGAATTTGGTGGGGAATGCACATTGGTAAATATACTTTCTGGGAAAGCGACAAACAAGGTGCCACTACCAAACACGCTGAAGAATACATGGATTTTACAGCAAAAGAAGGTTTCCACCATTTATTAATCGAAGGATGGAACAAAGGCTGGACGCCAGGTTGGTACGAAAACCGTATGCACATGTTCAGCTTCACAAAAAGCGCTGACAATTTCGACTTAGAAAAAGTGGTGGAGTACGGAAAGAAAAAGAATATCGAATTAATTGGATACCACGAAACAGGTTCAAACTTGATTAACTACTTAAAAGAGGTTGATGAAGGTTTTGCTTTGTACAAAAAACTTGGAATACACACCGTAAAAATTGGTCACGTTGGTTCTAAATTGAACATGAAACAAATGCACTTCGGACAATTTGGAGTGAATTATTTCAGATACATTTTAGAAAAAGCGGCGCAATATGATTTGGCAGTTTTATACCACGAATCTATTAAAGATACGGGAGAAAGAAGAACGTATCCAAACATGGTTTCGAGAGAAGCTGCGCGTGGGCAAGAGTACAACGCTTGGAGCGAAGGAAATCCGCCGAATCACTTAAGTATTATTCCATTTACAAGATTGCTTTCTGGACCAATGGATTTCACGCCTGGAATTTTTGATGTTGAGGTAAAACAAGGTTACCCAGGAAAAAGAATTCAAGGAACAGTTGGGCAACAATTGGCATTGTACGTTACGATTTATTCGCCAATTCAAATGTTAGCCGATCTTCCTGAAAACTACGAAGGAAAACCAGCTTTACAATTCTTAAAAGACGTTCCGACTGATTGGGAAGACACAAAAATCTTAGAAGGAAAAATCGGTGAATACATTACAACAGCAAGAAAAGACAGAAACAGTGCCGATTGGTATTTGGGAACTTTGACAAATGAAAATCCAAGAAACGTAAATGTTTCATTATCATTTTTAGATCCAAATGCAACTTACGAAGCGCAGATTTATGAGGATGCAGAAGGAACAGATCAAAAACACAATCCAGAAGCAGTAGCCATTTCTAAGAAAACAGTAAAATCTACAGATTCTCTAAAACTGAATTTAGGCGGAGCCGGCGGTGGAGCTGTGAGATTTAAAAAATTGTAATTATTAATTTCAGATCCTAACAGGTTTCAAAAACCTGTTAGGTATTTAATTTGATTATAGTTTGAAAAATATACTAGGATCCTAAAAGATACCTAACAGGTTTTTGAAACCTGTTAGGATAATAAAAAGAAAACCATTTTCAGATGAAAAAACTTTTAATAATAGCAACTGTTTTAATTAGTTCAATCCATTCGTTTGGACAAAATGAAGACCGAACCATAAAAGTCGATTTCAATAAAACTGCTGGAAAATTAAATACGATGTTCAAAGAATGCATCGGTGCGGGAAGAGCAAATGAAGGTCTTCGTGCCGATTGGCAACAACAATTGGCATTGGTAAAAAAAGAATGCGATTTCAAATACATCCGCTTTCATGGTTTGTTGTCAGATGATATGGCTGTTTATAGAGAAGATTCAAAAGGAAATCCAGAATACAATTACCAATATGTAGACGTTCTGTTTGATTACATTGTGAGTCTGAAAATGAAACCTTTCGTTGAATTAGGTTTTATGCCGAATGCTTTGGCAAGCGGAAAAGAAACGATTTTTTGGTGGCGCGGCAACGTAACGCCTCCGAAAGATTATAAGAAATGGGAAGATTTGGTTAAAAATCTAACCGCTCATTTCAAAGAACGCTACGGAGATGAAGAAGTAAAAACATGGTACTTTGAAGTATGGAACGAGCCCAATTTATCTCCAGGATTTTGGACAGGAACTCAAGCAGAATATTTCAAATTATATGAATATGCAGCTCGTGGTGTAAAAGCAGTTAATCCAGCTTATAGAGTTGGCGGTCCGGCAACCGCAGGATCTGGATGGGTTTCTGAAACTATAGATTTTTGTGCAAAAAATAAGGTTCCAATGGATTTTGTTTCTACACATACCTACGGAGTGAAACAAGGATATTTGGATGAATTCGGTACTTCGGGAACGGTTTTAAATCAGGATGAATGGAGCGTAAGCGGTGAAATTATCAATTCAAGAAAATTAATTACCAATTCGGCTAAACCCAATTTGGAATTGCATTACACGGAATGGAGTTCATCATACACGCCAGCAGACCCAATTCACGACAGTTATCATTCGGCAGCGTATATTTTGCAGAAAATAAAACAAGTTGGAAATGCAGCAAATTCCATGTCATATTGGGTTTTCACTGATATTTTTGAAGAAGCTGGACCAAGATTTACGCCTTTTCATGGCGGTTTCGGATTGTTGAATACGCAGGGAATAAAAAAACCAGCTTATTTCTCTTATTATTTAATGAATAAATTGGGAGAAACAGAACTTCAAAATTCTGATAAAGCTTCGTGGACTTCAAAAAATGCAAAAGGCGATGTTCAGGTTTTATTGTGGGATTTTACGAATACACATCCTGGCGATAAAGTATGGAATCAAACCTATTATGTTCAGGATTTGCCTTCTAAAGAAAAAGGAAAAGTCAAAATTGAAGTAGACGGAATGCAGAAAGGAAAATATGTATTAGAAATTTATAAAGTGGGCTATAAAGTGAATGACGCTTACGCGGATTATCTGGCGATGAATAAGCCAAATCAATTAACACGTGAGCAAGTAAATTCGATAAAAGAGAAAAATAACGGAGCACCGATTTCGACAGAAAAAATTACAATTGACGGAAAAGGAATTTTCAGCAGAGAATTCAAAATCAATGAAAATGATGTTGTAATGCTGAATTTAATCAAACAATAACAGAATTAAATTAACACATAGAAACATAGGTTTTATTGCTTCTGTTTAAGATTACAGAAAAAGCAAGCTTTAACACATAGTTCTATGTTTATTATTCTAAGTGAAACGCCTTTAGTAAATTTCTAAAAGCTATGTTTCTATGTGTTAGAAATAATTTCACACAGTGGATAAAACAATAATTTTAGATAAAAACCACAAAAAACAATAAATATTAACCGCATTTAAAGAGCTGTTGTGAGGAACAAAATCTTTAAATCCAAAAAACAACTAACTATCTATGAAAAACAAAATGATATTCTTGTCGGCGGCACTGGCTTTTGTATTATTTGCTTCTTGTAAAAATGATGCAAAATCTGAGGTTTCAGGAACGGCACAGACAGAAGAATACAAAGGAAAAGAAATCGGTTCCGAGTTTGACGGTGAGATCGATAAACTGGTTTCTCAAATGACTGTTGAGGAAAAAATCGGTATGCTGCACGGAAACAGTATGTTCAGTACAGGAGCAGTAGAACGTTTAGGAATTCCAGAATTAAAAATGGCTGATGGACCGCTTGGAGTTCGTGAGGAAATTTCGCGCGACAGTTGGGCACCAGCCGGATTGACAAATGATTTTGCAACCTATTATCCAGCGGGTGGCGGTTTAGCAGCAACTTGGAATGCTGAAATGGCACATACTTTCGGAAATAGTTTAGGAGAAGAATTGCGTGCACGCGATAAAGACATGTTGCTTTCGCCAGCAATTAACATGGTGAGAACACCACTTGGAGGAAGAACTTACGAATACATGTCTGAAGATCCTTTTTTAAATAAAAAAATTGCAGTGCCTTTGATTGTTGGTTTACAAGAAAAAGATGTAATGGCTTGTGTAAAACATTACGCGGCAAACAATCAAGAAACAAATCGTGATTTTGTAGATGTGCAAATTGACGAGCGTACGCTTCGCGAAATTTATCTTCCAGCATTTGAAGCTTCGGTAAAAGAAGCGAAATCATATGCGATAATGGGCGCTTACAATAAATTTAGAGGCGAATATTTATGTGAAAATGATTATATGCTGAATAAAATTCTTCGTGACGAATGGGGATTTAAAGGTGTTGTAGTTTCAGATTGGGCCGCGGTTCATTCAACAGTAAAATCACTAAAAAGCGGATTAGATATTGAAATGGGAACTCCAAAACCATTCAATGAATTTTTCTTGGCCGATAAATTAATCGCTGCAGTAAAAGCAGGGGAAATTTCGGAATCAGAAATCGATTTGCATGTAAAACGCATTTTAAGAGTATTGTTCCAAGTAAAAGCGATGGGCGGAAAAGCGCGTGAAAAAGGAAGCATTGCTACCGAAGCGCATTATCAAGATGCTTATAAAATTGCAACGGAAGACATTGTTTTGCTTAAAAATGACAACAATGCTTTGCCATTAAAATTGGATGGAGTTAAATCTATTGCGGTTATTGGAAACAATGCAATGAAGAAAAATTCGCTTGGTGGATTTGGTGCTGGAGTGAAAACAAAAAGAGAAGTTACACCACTTGAAGGCTTGAAAAACCGACTTCCATCTTCAATAAAAATTAATTATGCCGAAGGGTATTTAGAGCGTTACGATGAGAAGAATAAAGGAAAACTCGGCGATATTACTTTAAATGGCCCAGTAACTATTGACGAATTAGATCCGGCAAAAGTTCAGGAAGCAGTAGATGCAGCTAAAAAATCGGATGTTGCGGTGATTTTTGCAGGTTCAAATCGTGATTATGAAACCGAAGCTTCTGATAGAAGAGATTTGCATTTGCCATTCGGACAAGAGGAATTAATCAAAAAAGTTTTGGCAGTAAACCCGAGAACAATTGTGGTGTTTATCGCTGGAGCGCCTTTTGATATTGGAGAAATTACTCAAAAATCACCTGCTGTTGTTTGGAGCTGGTTTAACGGATCTGAAGGCGGAAATGCTTTGGCTGATGTCATTTTAGGAAAAGTAAATCCGTCAGGAAAATTGCCTTGGACAATGCCTAAAAATATTATGGATTCACCTGCGCATGCTACAAAAAGTTTCCCAGGAGGAAAATCGGTTAATTATGCTGAAGGTCTTTTGATTGGTTATCGTTGGTTTGATACTAAAAATATTGCACCATTATATCCTTTTGGTTACGGATTGTCATACACGACTTTTGCTTTGGAAAATGGCAAAACAGATAAAACTTCTTATGCGTCAAACGAAACAATTTCGGTTTCTGTTGAGGTGAAAAACACAGGAAAAGTCGATGGAAAAGAAGTTGTACAAGTATATGCTTCAAAATCCGATTCAAAAGTTGCCCGTGCATCAAAAGAATTAAAAGGTTTCAAAAAAGTATTAGTGAAATCGGGCAATTCAGAGACTGTGACGATTCAGATTCCGGTTAAAGAATTGGCTTATTATGATGTTTCGGCTAAAAAATGGACCGTTGAACCTGGAAAATATACCTTGAAAATAGGAAACTCATCAAGAGATATCAAAAAAGAGATTGCCATAACAATTCAGTAATAAGATTGTTATTTTTTATAATAAGTTGAATAATGAATGAAGTGAATTGAAAGTCAATTTGCTGTTGCTTAATTTTTTAAATTATTTGAAATGAAAAAAACAATACAGAATTATATCATTAGCATGTTGTCATGCATAACTTTTTTTGGAGTTTTGGCTTGTAGTGCCGATAAAGAAACACCGCAGAATACAACTATAAATTCATTAGCTGTAAATAAAACAAGTATTGAAGCTAATAATATGGAAACAACAACCGATATAATCATCAATACAGATGTTACAGCGTGGTTGATGAACAGTGATAATGCAAGCTGGATAAAATTCAGTCAAGCTGGAGGAACTGCAGGTTCTACAACAGTTAAAATAACAGTTTTAGAAAATACAGGTGTTGCAAGAACAGGGAAAATTACCTTGACTTCTGGTCAGGCAGAACCGGTTGAAATTGCAATTTCACAAAAAGCGGCTCCTGTAGAAACTGGATTTCCAAGTTACAACAAAAATCCACTTCCGGCAGATGCTTCTGGAATGGGAAGCACGGCAGTTCAATTGGCAGCAAAAATAAAATTGGGTTGGAATATTGGAAACACAATGGAAGCAACAGGTGGTGAAACAGCTTGGGGAAATCCAAAAATCACCAAACAGCTTATTGATTTAGTTAAAGCAAATGGTTTCAATGCGATCAGAATTCCGTGTTCTTGGAATCAGTATTTGGCAAACGCAAAAACGGCTGAGTTAAAAGCAGAATGGCTGAACAGAGTTAAAGAAGTGGTTCAATATTGCGTGGACAACGACATGTATGTTTTGGTAAATATTCACTGGGACGGCGGTTGGCTGGAAAACAATGTTACTGAAGCCAAAAAAGATGAAAACAATATGAAGCAAAAAGCATTCTGGGAACAGATTGCAACAACTTTGCGTGGTTTCGATGAGCATGTTTTATTTGCAAGTGCCAATGAACCAAATGTAGAAAATGCGACACAAATGGCCGTTTTGAATTCGTATCATGAAACTTTTATTGATGCTGTTCGTTCGACTGGAGGTAAAAATGCGTATCGTGTATTGGTGGTTCAAGGACCATCGACAGATATTGAAAAAACGAATAAATTGATGTTGACTTTGCCTACAGATAAAGTAGCAAACAGAATGATGGCTGAGGTGCATTTTTACACGCCGTATCAATTTTGTTTGATGGATAAAGATGCAGATTGGGGAAAAATGTTCTACTATTGGGGAAGCAGTTTTCACTCAACAACTGATGCTTCGAGAAATGCAACTTGGGGAGAAGAAGCTGATGTAGATAAACTTTTCAAATCAATGAAAACACAATTTGTTGATAAAGGAATTCCAGTTTTATTGGGAGAATTTGGGGCAATCAGAAGAACAACATTGACAGGTGCCGATTTGACTTTGCATTTGGCATCAAGAGCGTACTTTTTGAAATATGTGGTAAAACAAGCTACTGCAAACGGAATTTTACCATTCTACTGGGATGCTGGAAATACAGGAAACAACGGATCAGCTATTTTTGACCGATCAAATAATACTGTTTTTGATACGCAAGCTCTAAATGCAATGAAAGAAGGATTGCAGTAAAAAAACTTTTAAAATCATATAAGTGATATAAGTTAAAATAAGTTTTCATACATTGGGGCTTAAATTTACTTATATCACTTTTGTCGTTTTAACTATCTAAAATTAAAATAATGAAAAAATATTTAGCCTTACTCTTTTTGCTTTTTGCTTTGATTTCCAATGCAAATGTCAAAATGCCGTTGCTGTTTTCAGACGGAATGGTTTTGCAACGAAACAAAGCAATTCCGGTTTGGGGTTTCGCTGACGCCAATGAAAAAGTAGAAATTCATTTTAACAAACAAATCAAAAAAACACAAGCTGATAAAAACGGAAAATGGACTGTAAATTTAGATGCTGAAAAAGCTGGTGGGCCTTTTGAATTACAAATTATCGGAAAAAATAAAATTACGATTAAAAATGTTTTGGTTGGTGAAGTTTGGATTTGCAGCGGACAATCAAATATGGAATTTCAGGTTTTCAAAACGATGAATGCTGATAAAGAAATGAACAATGCCGATTATCCGATGATTCGTCATTTTGGTGTTGCGCAAGATTTAAGCGGAAAACCAAAAGACGATTTAAAAGCTGGGAAATGGGAAGTTTCAAGCAAAGAAACTGTTGGAAATTTCACTGCTGTTGGATTTTATTTTGCACGAAAATTATATTCAGAATTAAAAATTCCAATTGGAATTATCAATACATCTTGGGGTGGAACCAATGTCGAAACCTGGACAAGTCGTGAAGCTTTTCAAAATAGTGCTGAATTCAAAAATATGATTGCCGATGTTCCGGTAATGAATGTCGATTCTATTTCTGTTTTATACGCAAAGCGAATGAAAGAAAGAGTCGAAAAAATTCAAGGAACTTCGGTAAGTACTGCAAATGAAAATACGTTCAAAGATTTTTCTTTTGATGATACTTCTTGGGGTGAATTAAATACGCCAAGTTTATGGGAAAACCAACCTTTAGGCGATTTAGATGGTGTGGTTTGGATGCGAAAAACCATTACGCTTTCTGCAGAAGATATTAAAAACAAAGCCATTTTAAGTTTGGCAAAAATTGACGACGAAGATATTACTTATGTAAACGGAGTTGAAGTGGGTAAAAACACGCTTTACGATGTGAGAAGGATTTATCAAGTTCCAGACGGAATTTTAAAAGAAGGTAAAAATGTCATTGCAGTCAGAATTGTTGATAATACTGGAGGTGGCGGAATTTATGGAGAAGCCGAAGATTTAAAACTAACTGTAGGAAGCAAAGTTATTCCGCTTGACGGGAAATGGAAATTTAGAGTAATTGTGGTAAAAACATCTTTATCGCCAAACAGTTATCCGTCATTATTGTACAATGCAATGGTGAATCCGTTGGTTCCTTATGCAATCGAAGGCGTTTTGTGGTATCAGGGTGAAGCAAATGTTTGGAGAGCAAATCAATACAAAAAAGCTTTTCCTTTGATGATTACAGATTGGAGAAATAAATTCAAACAAAGTGATTTCCCTTTTTATTTCGTGCAATTATCCACTTTTGATGAAACGGGAGGAAACAGCAAAAAAGGAAGTCGTTGGGCAGAACTTCGTGAAGCACAATCTGAAACTTTAAAATTGAAAAATACAGGAATGGCCGTTACCACAGATATTGGAAATGCAAAAGACATTCATCCAACCAATAAACAAGATGTTGGTTTGCGTTTGGCGGCAATTGCACTAAACAATGTTTATGGCAAAAAACAAGTTTTCAGTGGGCCAACTTATAAATCTCAAGAAATAAAAGGAAATCAGATTATTTTAACTTTCGATAATATTGGTAGTGGATTATCAACGCCAAATAACGATGAATTAAAAGGCTTTGAAATCGCCGGCGCCGACAAAGTTTTTCATTCGGCGAAAGCCATAGTAAAAGACAACAAAGTAATTGTTTCAAGCGATCAAGTTCAAAATCCAGTTGCTGTGCATTACGGTTGGGCGGATGACGACACGCAGATTAATCTTTATAATAAAGAAAAATTCCCTGCATCGCCGTTTAGAACTGATAATTGGGAAATGATTACGGCAAACGAATTTTATAAGGTAAGTAAATAGTGAAATGTAAAATGTTCCGGTCAGAGCAAAATATCGGCAGCAACAGATTTTAATCCGTTGAAAATAGGAACATCAGATTGTTTAAATTAGCATCAAATAAAAAAATAACCGCCCATGAATTCAAATTTCATAAGAAAAACATTTTTCATCTTACTTCTCACCTTTTATGGAGTAAACATTTCAGCACAATCGAATCATGTTTTATGGTACAAACAACCTGCAGAATTTTTTGAAGAAAGCTTAGTTTTAGGAAATGGAAAAATGGGGGCAACGGTTTATGGAGGCGTAAATTCCGAGAAAATTGATCTGAATGATATTACGCTTTGGTCAGGTGAGCCTGTAAACGCTAATATGAATCCGGAAGCGTACAAAAATATTCCAGCGATTCGTGAAGCATTGAAAAATGAAAACTATAAACTTGCTGAGGAGTTAAATAAAAAAGTTCAGGGGAAAAATTCTGAAAAATATGCCCCTCTAGGAACTTTAGAAATTAATAATTCTGAAAAAGGAAAAGCAACGAATTATCATAGGGAACTTGACCTGTCAAATGCAATTTCAAAAGTAAGTTACGAATTGGATGGAGTTAAATACACGAGAGAATATTTTGTATCGGCACCAGACCAAATTATGATTATTAAATTGACAAGCAGTGAAAAAGGAGCTTTGAATTTTGATGTTAGTTTAAAAAGTCTGCTAAATTCAGAAGTGGTAGTCAGAAACAATATGCTGATGTTGAATGGTGCTGCGCCAATTAATGAACAAGCGGGTTATGTTGCTCCTTCAAAATATTTACAAATAAAAGAAAGAGGTACAAAATTTACGGCTTTACTTCAAATCAAAAAAACAGATGGACAATTAACGAGTGTTGGTTCGACGTTGACGGTTAAAAATGCATCTGAAGTTTATATTTATGTTTCAACGGCGACGAGTTTCAATGGATTTGATCGAAATCCAGCGACAGAAGGTATTGATGATATCGCTCTCGCAGTACAAAACTTAAATAAGGCCGTTGCAAAATCATTCGATAAATTAAAAGAAAATCACATCGCTGATTATCAGAAATTCTACAATCGCGTCGATTTGAATTTAGGAAAAACCACTGCACCAGATTTACCAACAGACGAACGATTATTACGCTACGCTGATGGAAAAGAAGACAAAAATCTGGAAATCCTTTATTTTAATTTCGGACGTTATTTATTGATTAGTTCTTCAAGAACAATTGGTGTTCCTGCGAACTTGCAAGGGATTTGGAATCCGTATGTGAATCCGCCTTGGAGCAGTAATTATACCATGAATATTAATTTGGAAGAAAATTACTGGCTGGCAGAAAATACCAATCTTTCAGAAATGCATTTGCCTTTGTTGAGTTTTATAAAAAACCTTTCGGTAACAGGAAAAGTGACGGCAAAGACTTTTTACGGTATTAATGAAGGTTGGGCTGCGGCGCATAATTCAGATATTTGGGCCATGACAAATCCGGTTGGGCAATTTGGAAAAGAGGAACCAATGTGGGCGTGCTGGCCAATGGCAGGTGCGTGGCTGAGTACGCATATTTGGGAACATTATACCTTCACTCAAGATGTTTCTTATCTAAAAAAAGAAGGTTATCCATTAATGAAAGGTGCAGCCGAATTTTGCTTAGGCTGGTTGGTAACTGATAAAAACGGAAATTTAATTACTTCACCTTCAACATCACCAGAAAATCAATATAAACTGGCTGATGGTTTTGTTGGCGCGACACTTTATGGAGGAACAGCTGATTTGGCAATGATTCGTGAATGTTTTGATAAAACCATAAAAGCATCAAAAGTCCTGAATACAGATGCTGCTTTCAGAGATAAATTAGAAAAAGCATTAGCTAAACTTCGTCCCTATCAAATTGGCAAAAAAGGAAATCTTCAAGAATGGTATTTTGATTGGGATGATTTGGATGCAAAGCACCGCCACCAATCGCATTTATTCGGACTTTTTCCGGGAAATCATATTACACCATTAAAAACACCAGATTTGGCCGAAGCTTCGAGAAAAACGCTTGAAATAAAAGGCGATGAAACAACAGGCTGGTCAAAAGGTTGGAGAATCAATCTTTGGGCAAGGCTTTGGGATGGAAATCGCGCTTATAAAATGTATCGCGAGTTATTGCGCTACGTAGATCCAGACAAAAAGAAAACCGATAAACCAAGACGAGGAGGAGGAACATACCCGAATTTATTCGACGCACATCCTCCGTTTCAAATTGATGGAAATTTTGGTGGTGCCGCAGCAGTTGCTGAAATGTTGGTACAATCTGATGAAAATGAAATTCGTTTGCTTCCTGCTTTGCCAGATGCTTGGGAAGAAGGCTCTGTAAAAGGAATTTGTGCCAGAGGCGGATTTGAAATTGAAATGAATTGGGCGAATAAAATGATTCAAAAACTGATAATTTCATCTAAAATTGGAGGAAAAACAACGTTGATTTTTGGCGATAAAAAACAGGAAATTGTTTTGAAAAAAGGAGAAAAGAAAGAATTAAGCTGGTAATTTTAAATCTTGCTTCTGAAAACGAATGTCGCCCTGAGCGAAGTCGAAGGCTAGATTTACGTTAAAGGACTTCGACTCCGATCAGCCTGACAACGCATAGTAAACCCGACAGGTTTTTAAAACCTGTCGGGTTTATCTTTATCTGTAAAATTTTAACACATAGTAACATAGTTTTCTTGCGTCTAAAAAAAGGCATTTCATTTGTTTTAATAAACATAGCTATGTGTGAAAATATAATTTTCCTAAGCTTTCTAGGAATACATAAAATAAAAATTCTATGTCTCTATGTGTTTAAAATATCAATCCAATTTATAACTATATCCAATCTGCAAATAAAACGGAATCAGTGGTTCTGTTTTAAAATCTTCTGTAATTACTTTTCCGGCTCTTAAAGTCAAATCGCTTTTGATAAAAGAATAACCGCCTTGAATTCCGAAATTGACATTTCCTCCTGTTGTGGGTTCAAACCAGCCGTTTTTAACATCGGGGTAAACCTCTTTATAAATTTCGCTGTGTTTAAAATGCGTTACAATGGCTTGGTCAAAACCAAATTCTCCAGCAACAAACCATTTTGGCTTATAATAACCAATTGTCGTTGAAGCATCGGTACCAAAATTCTGCAATGTCACAAGCGGATTTGCATAACGCCTATAAATGGCGTGAATGGCTGCATTAAAACGAAAATCTTGAATTTGATATAAACTAATTTGTGCACCAATTTTGGTTTTAAAATCATCAAAAACAACTTCGCCAGAGGCAATTGAAAAGGAACTTTCCAAAATAATCGGCAATTTGGTTTTTAGATGATAACCGTAACCTAAGCCATAAACAAAACTGTATTCCCAGCCTGTATTTGCATTTAAAATGTGTTTTTCTTCAGGTTTTAGATTTTGCCAATTGAGGGTTTGAGATTGTAAAATGTTAGATGTGAAAAGTGAAATCAGAAAAGTGATAAAGACTATTATTGCTTTCATGGTTGTATTATTTTAGGTTATTTAAATAATTCAACACTAGCGGATGCACATTTTCCCATTTGAAATAAATCATTTCATGGCCAGTTCCTTTCACTTCGGCGATTTCTGAATTTGGAAAATAAGCGGCTTCTTTCTGGGCAAAACTCAAACCATAGGATTCGTTCAATTCTCCATACAAAAACAAAACTTTTGTATGATATTGATTAAGATTTGTGGTAAAATCAAAACCATCATTTTCGGCAATATTAGTAAAACTTTCCAAAACAGTTGTTCCAATTCTCCAAAATGGTGAAGGTCCGGGAATGCCTTCTTTATTTCCTTTGGCATAGGAAAAACTGGAAGAAATACCATATTTATAATCGAGAATTTCATGTTGATTTTCTTTTCCCGTTAAAAATTGATCAACATATAACAGATTGCTGGTCACTTCAGAAAAGATGTTGATTTTTCGGCTCATTTCGCCGTAGTCATCTAAAAGTTGTTTGTTGAGTCCGCCCGGTTCTGCGAGAATCAATCCATCGATTTTATCGGGATATGAATTGACGTAAGCCGTTCCTAACATGGCACCCCAAGAATGTCCGAAAAGGAAAACTTTTTGATTGGCAGAAGTGCGGTAGTATTTAATAACTTCCGTAAGATCATCTAAAACCAATTGAATCGAATAACTGTTTTTGTCGTGCCTTTTTGA
Organism: Flavobacterium mesophilum; assembly: GCF_039581405.1. NCBI lineage: Bacteria > Pseudomonadati > Bacteroidota > Flavobacteriia > Flavobacteriales > Flavobacteriaceae > Flavobacterium > Flavobacterium mesophilum. The sequence continues at coordinate 68,900 of NZ_JBCPXZ010000006.1, forward strand.
TAATCCAGAGCCACGTTGATCATAAAAAATGACATAATAACCTTCGTTGGCAAGTTGCTGTACATTTAATCCGTTTCGATAATCAGAACCGGGACCGCCGTGCAGAAAGACCAACATCGGGTTATTTGAATTTCCGAATGTTTCTGCGTGCAATTGTGTTCCGTTTACAAAAATGGATGGAAGCGATGCATCTTGATCGACCGTTTTTGGAACTAAGTTTCCGACTCCGTCAATTTCATTATCATTTTCACATCCAAGAAAAAAGAAAATTGAAATTAAAGCCGAATATAACATCTTATTTTTCATTGCATAATTTTTAAAAGTTTATGCAAAGATGTTGTTCAGACTAATGGTAATCGCCCCAACTTGTAAGGTGGGTCTTTTTTTTAAAGAGGCTAAGGTACTAAGTTTTTTCTGCCACAGATTTATAAGATTAAAAATGATTAAAAAAAAATCTGTTTAAATCTGCTAAATCTGCGAGAAACAAAAAAAAACTTACCTCAAATACTCAGAAGGAGAAAGCCCAGTCGCTTTTTTGAAATTTCGATTGAACGCGGTTTTCGAATTAAAGCCGCATTCAAAAGCAATCGAAAGCAAAGTGAATTTTTCGTTTTCGGGCAAAAGAATCAGTTTTTTAAATTCATCTACTCGTTGCGAATTGATATAATCGTAAAAGTTTTTTCCTTCGGCCGAATTGATAACCTGAGAAAGAACATTAGAATGAATATTTAGCTTTTGCGATAAGTCAGCTAAAGTCAAATCTGGATTTTTATACAGTTTTTCATCCACCATAATTTCGGTCAATTTTTGATGAAGAAGATTCAGATCGGAATTGGTTAAAGCTGATTTTTCGTATTTGATTTTTTCAGAAGAATTAGGTGTTTCGGTATTTTCACCAGAAGAAATTTCAGCAATTTTGTTTTCAGAAAGAGTTTGATTTGTAAAAATCCCAACTTGTTTGATCCCGAAATATCCAATGAAAATAACGTAAAAAACCACAAACGTAAAAATGTATTCGTCATTAAATAAAATAACAACAATCCAAATAATACTAGAACCCAAAATCAAATATTGAAGCCAGCGCAGATTGATTTTTTCGGTAGAAGAAAATGCTTCTGAAATGTTTTTTCGATGTTTTGAAAGTTTTCGAAGCGAAAGCAAAGCATACGATATTCCTGAAATTAAAATGGCACTGTATAAAATCAGAATTATATTTTCATAACCTTTTCCTTCATTCTGAAAAACGTTTAATTTTTCTTCGAAAGAAAGACTGAAAAACGGAATCAGAATTACAAAAGCCAAAACAAAAGGCAAAAAATGCAAAAGATTGAATTTCCTGTTCTGATTTTGATTTGTCAAAGCCGAAGTGTACAAAAACAAAAACGGACCTTGAAGCAAAGGCATCGGAAGCTCAAAGCCTAATAAATATGGAAACGAAGCAAAGTCTTTTTTATAGTGCAGATAATACAAAAACAAATGAAATCCGGTAAAAAATAGCCAAAATGCTAGAATTTTATCAGCTTCGCTTTTGTCTTTTTTGCTTGCTAGAATAACAACCAGAAAAAAGGTAATTATTATGCCAATCAAGTACAACATACGGTTTTGATTTTTGGTTAAATCGGTTGTTGAAAATAGAAGGCAAGATAATTTATTTTGATCAATTTTTTATAGCTGGTTTATTGCTAAAAAGTAAAGTTTTTAAAGTAAAATCATTCATTTACACTAGAATAACTTTTCTGAAATTTTGATGGGAAATTATTTTAAGTAACTTTGGAAAAACAATAATTCTAAGACAATGGCTTATAATCCTACGACAGTAGCGAATTATTTTATTGGGAAATATTCCAAAACAGGAAATTTGACGCCGATGAAAATAATTAAACTGACCTACATTGCTTATGGCTGGTATCTTGCGCTTACGAATAAAGAAGAACGATTAATTGACGAAAAACCGATTGCCTGGGATTTTGGGCCCGTTTTTCCGTCCTTATATTACAGCATCAAGCAATACAAAAAGAATATTATTACAGAACGAATTCCAAATCCGGTTAAAAATGAAAAAATTTCGACCGATGATGAGAAATTTTTGGACAAAATCTGGGATTTATATGGAAGATTTGACGGAATTTATTTGAGCGCTTTAACGCATGCAGAAGGCGCACCTTGGACGAAAGTCTATCAAAAAGACACGAATGCCGTGATTTCTGACGATGATATTTACGACCATTACAAAACCAAACTTAAACCGATTTAAGATGGCCCTAGATCTTAACCGAATTTCAATTGACAGTTATTCAGCCCTAACTCCCGAAGATTTAACCAATGCCAGAACCCAAAATCAGATTTTGGAAGATCGTTTGGGAAATGCTAAAGTGGGCCGATTTTTAGAAGACACAAAGTTGAGAAGACATCTGACTTATATTTTCTCGTTTATCATTTTTTTGTGGCTGGCTTCGGTAATTTCGATTTTATATTTTAATGGACATTTGCTGCATCTTAATCTTTCTGAAAATGTTTTGATCACTTTGCTGACAACATCATCTGTAAATGTAATTGGAATGATGCTGATTATTTTGAAGAATTTATTTCCAAAACCAATCGGTGATTCCGAATAAAATTTTACAATTATTCTTTTTCAGTTTCTGAGTTTTCAGGCTTTTTTGTGTGATCTTTTTTGAAAGAATCGTACCATTTTTCAATAGAAGGATATACAAAAGCAGCAACTTTTTTCACCGGATTATAAAAAATCGATTTGTCTAAAGTTTCTTGTTTGGCGAAAGTATTATTGAAGTTTATTTTTTCGAACAAAGCAATAAAAATGCTCAAGATCAAAATGGTTTTTAAAACTCTGAAAAACCCGCCACCAAGTTTATTCATCCAACCCAACATGGCAAAATCTGCGATTCCGGTCAATATTTTGGCTAGAAAATAAACGCCAATTACGACCAAAATAAAAGTCAGGATAAAAGCCGTAATCTGAATATTTGTCGGGTTCCAAGAAACATGTTTTGAGATCATTCCGGTCATTAAAGATGAAAATTTAATTGCCAGATAAATTCCTAATAGCAACGAAATAAAAGAAGCCACTTCTACAAAAAGTCCGTTTTTAATACCCTTATACAAACTATATCCTAAAAGTGCGCCAACAATAATATCAAAAAAACTCATGTTTTGGTTTTGTGTTAAAATGAGGCGCAAAGATAGGTCTTTTTTTAGGTTCAAAGTAGCAAAGTAACAAAGGGACAAAGGTTTTATCTTGTAGGTGTTTAATATTTTTAGGCGCATTGAATTTGAAGTGCGTATCTTTGCGAACTAAAATTTATGTTTTGAAATTTATAATTTACAATTCATAATTCACAATTATAAAAAATGTCCAGAGATACACAACTTAAAGAGCGATGGGAAAAGCTCGTTGATATACTTTCAAATCAGTTTTCGCAAGGTGAAGATTTAGATTTGGATGCCATAATTTACCTTATTGGCGTTCAGGAATACGGAAAAGTACACCGCGAATACAAAAAAGATGAAAAACTGAATTTAATGCACATCGCAATCTGCCGATTGTTAGAGCCTTACGGATTTTACGAATTCGAATATTTTGACGAAGAAGGATGGCCACATTATAAAGTAAAAGAACAATTACCATCATTAAAAGCAGGAGAACAATCTGTATTGATGAAAGAAGCAATTGTAAGTTATTTTTTAGAAAGAAAGCTGATTGACTAAAAATTTCAGATTTAAGGGTGTAGATTTTAGATTTTGGAACGAATTTCTTCTTGACTTTTGAAATACTTCTCGCATCTCACTGGTCACATCTCACTTTTTTATTTAAATTTGTATTCTCAAGAACCGAAGGAAAATGATAGACAAGATAAAAGTACATATAGAGGAAGCAAAAGCCTTTAATGAGAAAAATAAAGAATCTTTAGAACAATTCCGAATTAAATATTTAGGAAGTAAGGGGTTATTAAAAGAACTTTTTACTGAGTTTAAAAATATTCCAAATGATCAGAAAAAAGATTTTGGACAAGTAATCAATACCTTAAAAGCTGTTGCTGAAGAAAAAGTTAGAGTTATTCAGGAAGAGCTTGAAAGCAAAGAAGAAGTTAAAGGTGCATTTGGTGATTTGACTCGTGCTGCTGAGCCAGTAATCGTAGGATCTCGTCACCCTATTTCAATTGTTAAAAATCAGATTATAGATATTTTTGCTAATATCGGATTCAACGTTTCTGAAGGTCCAGAAATTGAAGACGATTGGCATAACTTTACTGCATTGAACTTGCCAGAATACCATCCGGCGCGTGATATGCAGGATACATTTTTCATTCAAACAAATCCTGATGTGTTATTGCGTACGCATACATCATCGGTTCAGGTGCGTTACATGGAAAATCATAAGCCGCCAATCCGTACGATTTCTCCTGGACGTGTTTTCCGTAATGAAGCAATTTCATCTCGTTCACACTGTATTTTCCATCAAGTGGAAGGATTGTACATTGACAAAGATGTTTCTTTCGCCGATTTGAAGCAAACATTGCTTTATTTCACAAAAGAAATGTTCGGAAAATCAAAAATCCGTCTTCGCCCTTCTTATTTCCCATTTACAGAGCCAAGTGCTGAGATTGATATCTATTGGGGATTAAAAACAGAAACCGATTACAGAATCACAAAAGGAACAGGTTGGTTAGAAATTGGAGGTTGCGGAATGGTAGATCCAAACGTTCTTAAAAATTGTGATATCAACCCAGATGAATACAACGGATTTGCTTTCGGAATGGGAGTAGAGCGTATCGCAATGCTTTTATACCAAATTGGAGATATTCGTATGTTCTATGAAAACGATGTTCGTTTCTTAGAGCAGTTCAAATCAAATATTTAAAAAAAAAGTTATTTAATGAATAGTGATTAGTGAGAAGCTTTCTTTCTAATCACTATTTACTTTTTACTAATTACTAAAAAAATGAAAAAAGATATAGTAATTCCAGAAGTTGAAAACGTATTTCTTGCCGCAGTGCAGGAATGGAGCGACGATTTTATGGAAAAAGTGTGGTACGCTTATTTAGTTAATGACAGTGATTTTAACTTAGACAGCGTAATGGTAGTTTCGAAAGCATTTGGAACTATTGATGGCGAAATGAAAAAAACTTCGATTTTACGCCATGCTTTTGTTGAAGTGCCTTCTGTTTCTGTTGTAAAGATAGAATTAGTAGAGAAAAGCCTTTTAGCGCTTAATAACGAGTTTATGGTGACTTTCTTCATCGGAAATACTTTGTACGATAAGAAATTCATTTTTAAAGCCAATTCAATCAATGAAAATGACACAGAAGAAGTGCCGATTTTGTTTGTTGAAGGGATAATGGTGAAGTAGATTTTTAAGAAGAAAGAAGCAAGAGGAAAGACTTTTAGAAATAGAATAAAACAGAAAGAGCCAAGACTGAATTTCAGTTTGGCTCTTTTTTTATTTCATTACAATAGAAAATCTTTCCTCTTGCTTCTTTCTTTATATTTGGTCTAAAAGATTAATCCAAAGACTCCGTCAATTTTTTGAAAACCGTTTTAGCATCTTTTCCATCATACAAAACAGCGTAGACAGCGTCAATAATTGGCGTTTTAGCACCGTAACCTTGATTTAGTTTATACGCGCTTTTTGTTGCATAATAACCTTCGGCAACCATGCTCATTTCCATCATAGCGCTTTTTACAGTGTATCCTTTTCCAATCATATTTCCGAACATTCTATTTCTTGAGAAAACGGAATATCCTGTAACTAATAAATCGCCCAAATAAGCAGAATCATTAATGTTACGTTTCATTTTATGCACTTTTCTGATGAATTTCTTCATCTCGCGAATCGCATTACTCATTAAAACTGATTGGAAGTTGTCGCCATAACCTAAACCATGAGCAATTCCGGCAGCAATAGAATAAATGTTTTTCAGCATTGCAGCATATTCAGTTCCGATAATATCGTCTGAGATTTTTGCTTTGATGTAGTTTCCAGAAAGAGATTTTGCAACATTGCACGCTTTTTCAGGATCACCACAAGCAATTGTCAAATACGAAAGTCTTTCAAGAGCAACTTCCTCTGCGTGGCAAGGCCCAGTAATTACACCAATATTGTAATATGGAATATCATATTGAATATGGAAATGCTCTCCAACAATTAAGCTTGTTTCAGGAACGATACCCTTAATTGCCGAGAAAATAATTTTATTTGACAAAGAAACCGTCATGTTTTTCATTTCGGCATCTAAAAAAGCAGATGGGATAGCGAAGATCAAATAATCTGCATATTCAATTGCTTCATTGATATTGTTGGTCAATTTAAGTTTTTTGGTGTCAAATTCCACCGAACTTAAATAGTTTGGGTTGTGTTTGTATTTCTGAATGTGCTCTATTGCAGCGTCATTGCGCATATACCACGCAATTTCAGATTGATTAACGCATAACATTTTTGCAATTGCCGTTGCCCAGCTTCCTCCTCCAATTACTGCAAATTTCAAATTTTCGCTCATTATTTTAATAATTTAAAACAAAAGTACTTAATAATGTGCTAATAAAGCAAAATCTCATTTAAGAAATTTGTAAAACTCCCTTAAAAACAGCGGTTTTCAGGAGGTTAGAAAAAGAAATAAAAAAATATTTTGCGTTACACACAATAAAATTACAAACCCGACGTTGTAACTGATTATAAATTAAAATTTTAATGAATTTAATAAAAATTGAGTTAGTTAGTTTTGTTTTAGTATTGTGAAAAGGCGTTCCTAAATAGTTTAAGAACGCCTTTTTTATTAAATTCCAATTTAATTGAGAAAAGGATTTATATAAGATTGGAATTTGGAATTTTATTTAGTATGAAAGTTCAACAATTGACTTCACTTTGTCTAAAGTAACCAATTGATTTTCGCCTAAACCTTTCCAGCCTCTTTCATCAAAACGTTTTATGATAAAATCTGCTGTTTCGGCGTAGTCATTTGTGTATTGCGAAAGTTTAGTGTCCATTCCCATTGTGTGGAAAAATTCAACTGTTTTATTGATGGCTTCTTTTGCCACTTCTTCATCTGAACCTGTTAAGTTGAAGATTCTTCTTCCGTATTGAGCCAATTTGCCTTTTTTGGTTTCAAACATTACTTTGTATAAGCTTGGACCAATAATAGCCAAAGTTCTGGCATGATCAATTTCGTAAAGTGCTGTCAATTCATGGCCGATCATGTGCGTTGCCCAATCACTCGGAACACCTTTTTGAATCAATCCATTTAAAGCCATTGTACAGCTCCACATAAAGTTGGAAGCCAAAGTATAATCAGTTGGGTTTTTGACAACACCTGGACCAACTTCAATTAGAGTTTGTAAAATTCCCTCAGCAATTCGGTCTTGTAGAAAAGCATCGTGCGGGTATGTCAAGTATTGCTCCATAACATGTGTGTAAGCATCTACGACTCCATTTTCGATTTGTCTTTTTGGCAAAGAGGAAATTACTGTTGGGTCACAAATAGAAAATTTAGGAAATAAAGCACTTCCGCCAGAAGCTAGTTTTTCTTGAGTTGCTTCTATGGTTACCACATATCCCGAATTCATTTCGCTTCCTGTTGCCGGAAGCGTCAAAATGGTTCCGAAAGGCATTGCATTTTCTTTAATCAAGATTCTTTTTTGAAGAATATCCATCGGGTTTCCTTCAAAATTTACTGCAGCAGAAATAAATTTCACGCCGTCGATAACAGAGCCTCCACCGACAGCAAGAATAAAGTCTATTTTTTCTGCTTTAATCACATCAACAGCTTTCATCAAAGTTTCAAATCTTGGATTTGGCTCAATTCCGCCAAATTCTACGATTTCAAAACCTTTCAAATTTTGGATTACTTGATCGTAAATTCCATTTTTGAAAATACTTCCACCACCATAAGCCAATAGAATTTTAGCATCTTTTGGCACTAACGTCGAAAGTTTTTCAATTTGTCCTTTTCCGAAAATTAAATTCGTCGGATTGTATAATTCAAAGTTTAGCATTTTTTTTAAGGTTCTAAGATGCTAAGCTACTAAGGTTCTGAGTTTTTTTTCTTTGAACTTAATTAGAAGACTTAGCATGGTTGTTTTTAATTTTTTTATTCAATTAGTAAGTGGGCATGAAGCGTTCAGTTGCCAAGATCAAAAGCTTAGAACCTTAGCAACTTAGAACCTCAGTCCCTTTTTTACTTAATTTTTTGCAATAACTTTCCAGCTACCAATTTAGATGATGCTGGGTTTTGGCCTGTAATTAAAAGTCCGTCTTCAACTGCATAAGGTTGCCAGTTTGGTCCTTTAGAGAAAATTCCGCCGTTTGAAGCTAAAGCATCTTCTAATAAAAACGGAACTACTTTTGTCAAACCAACTGCTTCTTCCTCTTCATTTGTAAAACCTGTGATCTTTTTGCCTTTCACTAAATATTGACCGTTTACTTTTACGTTTTTCAAAACTGCTGGGGCGTGACAAACAAAAGCTACTGGTTTGTTATGCGTATAAAATGATTCGATCAATGCGATTGAACTTTGGTCCTGAACCAAATCCCAAAGCGGACCGTGACCTCCCGGATAAAATACAGCATCATAATCTTTTTGATTAACGGTCGAAAGTTTCAATGTATGTTTTAATTTTTCTTGTAAAACTTTATCTGCGTCAAAACGTTTTGTGTCTTCGGTTGCTGATGAAGGATCAGCACTTTTTGGGTCAATAGGCGGCTGACCTCCAAGTGGAGATGCAATTGTGATTTCAACACCTTGATCTAATAATTCGTAATATGGTGCAGCAAATTCTTCAGACCAAAATCCTGTTTTTTCTCCTGTGTTGCCCAGTTTATCATTGCTGGTCACAACAAATAATACTTTTTTCATACTTTTTTTATTTGATTTTTGAGCCAAAGCTGATGTGCTAACAGCTGCAAATGCAATTATTGCGAGTAATGCTATTTTCTTCATAAGATTAAATTTTCAACAAATTTACGGCTTAGATGATATCAGTAAAAATAAAATAAACTATGTTTGTTATAAATAAATTTATGTCATGGTCAATTTAGAATGGTACAGAACATTTAAAGCGGTTTATAAAAACGGAAATTTTTCAGTTGCCGCCAAAGAGTTATATATGAGCCAGCCAGCTGTTAGTCAGCAAATTTCTATGCTTGAAGCTCATGTTGGAAATAAATTATTTATTAGGAAGTCAAAGGGCGTTGAACCAACAGAATATGCTAAGTTACTGAATAATTTGATTATAGATGCGCTTGAACGTCTTGAAAATGTGGAAACTAGCTTTAGGACAAAAGCTGAAGATGCTAATCGACTGATATCAGTCGGGATTTCAAAGCATCTTTTCGATTGTATTGGCGATCTTTTGATTTCTAAATTCGATTTAATCGATTTTACTTTTGCCGAAAATGACGAACTTTTTGCATTGGTAGATGCCAAAAAACTTGATTTTGCTATTACGACAAAAAGATTTGATACGTTTGATACGACTTATGAAATTGTTGGAAAAATCAAATTGATTCTCGTTGCTCCAACAAGTTTGGATATAACAGAATTCCGCCAGCGATTAAAATCGGATAATTTTACGGAAATAGAGCAATGGTTGAACGGACAAAAATGGTACAGCCATGATGCGCGCATTCCGCATATAAAATTATTCTGGTTGCATGCTTTCAACAAAAAACGACCATCGATGGTTCCGAATTATATTATTCCTTCAGAATCAGAAATGCTTCGACTTTTAGCTAAACATGAAGGAATCGCTGCAACATGGAATTGCAATGCTCGAAAACTGATTAAAGAAGATAAATTACAATTGGTTTGGAACAGTTTTCATGTACCAGAAGAATTTGTTTATTTATTGGTGCCCAAAAACAATAATTTGAATTCGTTTTTTGAGATTATTGCCAAAGAATTGAAGCTGTTTTTTGGAAATAGAATGTAAGTTTTGTTTTATTCGTTTTAATTTGAATTGAAATCCCATTCGGCTCCGCTCGAGCTATTGATAAAAAAAGCCTGAATTTTAAATTCAGGCTTTTTTTTATTTCTTATAAAAATTATTATGATCGATATATTCCCAAACTTTTGGAGGAAGTAAAGGTTGTATATTTTTCCCTTCTTTGATATTGTTTCGAATAAAAGTCGAAGAAATTTCTACAATCGGTGCATCGATCACATGAATTTTTGGATGCGATTTTAATTCCGCATTTTCTGGTTCATCTGAAATTCTTGGGTACACATAAATATCATGGTTTTCTAGAATTGTATAATAGTTTCTCCATTTATGAAACGTTTTCAGATTGTCCTCACCCATAATTAACGAAAACTCATTGTTTGGATATTTTTCTTGTAAATGAGCGAGCGTGATAACCGTATAACTCGGTTGAGGTAATTTAAACTCGATATCAGACGGTTTTATTTTCGGATAATCTTCTGTTGCCAGAAAAACCATTTGCAAGCGTTGCTGATCGTCTAAAAGCGTTGCTTTTTTCTTCAATGGATTATGTGGAGTAACCACCATCCAAATTTGATCTAAACCGGCATATTCTGCCATATGATTGGCAATAATTAAATGACCAACGTGAATGGGATTATAAGTTCCGAAATAAAGACCTATTTTCATTTTGTACAGTTTCGTAGAGAGTCGCTAAGATAGCACAAAGATTCGCAGAGTTTAAAAAAAGCTTTGCGAATCTCGGTGTTTTTTTTGTGGGTATCTCTGTGGAATAAAAATTATTTACTTATGAAATCTTTCACTAACTGATGTGCTTCTTCTAAAGCTACAGGCAGATCATAATTTTTGATGATCACATCGAACTGAGGCGCTGTTGCCAATTCTACAGATGCTTTTGCAATACGCATATTGATTTTGTCATCACTTTCTGTAGAGCGTTCTTTTAGTCTTCGTTTCAATTCGTCAACACTTGGTGGTTTTACGAAAACCGCTAAAGTTTGTTCTGGAAATTTGTGTTTGATTCTTAATCCGCCTGCAACATCAATGTCAAAAATCACGTTTTTTCCTAAAGCCCAGATTCTTTCGATTTCTGATTTCAAAGTTCCGTAGAAGTTATCACGATAAACTTCTTCCCATTCCAAGAAATCCTCTGCTTTAATGTGCTTTTTGAATTCTTCCAACGAAATGAAATAATAATCCTTTCCGTGAACTTCTTCACCACGGGGGTCACGCGATGCTGCTGAGATTGAAAATTCCAGATTTAAGTCTTCTTGTCCTAATAAGTGTTTTACGATAGTTGTTTTTCCCGATCCTGATGGTGCCGAAAAAACAATTAATTTTCCTTTGTTCATTTTGTATGTGTGTGATCAGTCATTTTCAAGATTAAACTCTTTATTTATGACTGATAATAATTCATTGTATGCGATTAATTCATCAACTGTTGGATAATGTTTTAGATAAGATTCTGGATTGTCAAATTCAAAACTGTTTTTGATTTTTCCGTTTCTAATATAGATTTTGTATCCAACTCCATCTAAAATGTATTTCACATTTTTGACAATTCCTCGTTCACCTCTGTCGAAATCAATTTTAGGCTTGCCAAATTTGTATTTTATCTTTTCCATGTCAGGAAGAAATTCAATATTTGTAATAAGTAAATTAAGCCAAATTAATTCTGCATCTTTTGGTTTTAATTTTCCACTAGTTTCTTTTGGAAAACGGATCTCATCAATTTTAGTCACACTTTTGAAATTCTTAGAATACCAAAATTTATAAACAATCCACTCATTGTTCTCATTTTTAAACATTCTAAAAAAGACTATTTTATTTCCAATAGAATAATCTTTATAAATGCGAACCTCTTGTTGATACTGTAAAGAATCTGGTATTCTTAAAACTTTATTTAATTCAGATACTTCTTGACCAAAACAGTTGAATACAGTTAGAAAGAAGAAAATGTAATAAAATTTCATTTTTACAGTACATTCAATACCTGCTCCTTAATTTTCTCCAATTCATCCTTCATCATCACAACCAATTTTTGCATTTGCGCATGATTCGATTTCGATCCCATTGTGTTGATTTCGCGCCCCATTTCTTGTGTGATAAAACCAAGTTTTCTTCCATTAGCTTCAGTTCCGTTTAAAGTTTCAAGGAAATAATCCAAGTGATTCGTTAAACGAACTTTCTCTTCGGTGATATCTAATTTCTCTAAATAATAGATTAATTCTTGCTCAAAACGATTTTCATCAACATTAACCTGCAATTCTGAAATCGCAGCTTGTAAACGGTCTTTTATTGCTTGAATACGTTCAGAATCCAAAGCCAAAGTGTCATTCATATATTGACGAATGTTCGAAATTCGAAGGTTGAATTCTTTTTCTAGAGCTTCGCCTTCATCTTTTCTGAAGCCTAAAATATTTTGCAGCGCTTCATCTATGGCTGTCTGAATTTGATCCCAATCATTTTCATCAATTTCTTCGCGTTCTGTTTTTAATGTGTCAGGCATACGAACGGCCATTTTCATTAATTCAGTTACGTCGGCATCTGGATAAACTTCTTGCAATTGTGCGATATAATTTTTTACGACAGGAACATTTACTTTAGTTGAAGTCTGTTCAGCGGTACTTTCAATATAAATGCCGAAATCAATTTTTCCTCTTTCAAGTTTAGTCGAAATTAATGTTCGTAAACCTAATTCCATTTCACGGTAAAGTGACGGCATTCTCACATTCAAATCTAAACCTTTGCTGTTTAGCGATTTTACTTCAACCGTAATTTTTTTTGTAGGCAATTGCAAAGAAGCTTTGCCAAACCCTGTCATAGATTGTATCATATAATTGAGTATAAAGGCGCAAAGATAACTAAAAGTTTGCTGCTTTGTGTTGTAAATTGTTAATCAGTTTCGTACAGCAAGATTTTTATTTTCTTACGATAATGCTTTGATCACTTCTGCTACATTTTTTTGGCTGTTGCCAATATAGATTTTGCCGTCAATAATAAAAACCGGACGGCTTAAGAATGTATAATGTTCCAAAATGTATTTTTTAAAATCGGCCTCAGTCAGATTTTTGTTTTTTAAATCCATCGACTTATACAATTGTGCCTTTTTACTAAATAAAGCCTCATAGCTTCCAGAAAGCTTGTACATTTCTTCTAGTTCTGTTTCTGTTATCGGATTTTGTCTGATATCTTGAAAAACCAAATTGTTTTCAGGTAAACTTTTAATGATTTTGCGACACGTATCACAAGATGCTAAATAATATATTTTGTTCATTTTTTATCTATTTTGTTCAGAATACAAAGAAAATTCATTTGAAGCTTAAAATTGCCTAATTTTAGAAAAAAAATAGAAATATGAATTCAGTTTTTGAAGTACAAAAAACCATTAGGGAGATTCTTTTGAAGGTTTTAGATAATCATTCATTAGAACAATTGAATAAAATTCCAGAAGGATTTAGCAATAACCTGATTTGGAACATCGGACATTGTGTGTCATCACAGCAAGTTTTGATTTATAAATTATCTGGTTTGCCAACATTAGTTTCAGAAGAATTTATTGCAAAATATAGAAAAGGCACAAAACCTGAAGGCGATGTTTCACAAGCCGAAGTCGACGAAATCAGAAATCTGCTTACATCAACATTAGTGCAAGTTGAAAAAGATTTTGAAGCAGGTATTTTTGTCAATTATAATGAGTATACGACTAGTTTAGGTTTTACTTTGAAAAACATACACGGCGCTTTGGATTTCAATAATTATCACGAAGGAATTCATACCGGAATAGTAATGAGCATTAGAAAGTTCGTATAAATAAAAAATCCCGCTCAAAGCGGGATTTTTTTATTCTATAATAGTCTCGATGGTCACTTTCATTGCGCCGGCACCTTTGCTTTTTGTGATTTCCATAAAAGCTCTTTTCGAAAGATCTATTTCGCGAGTTTTTACAAATGGGCCTCGGTCGGTGATTTTTACAATTACAAATTTTCCATTAGCTTCATTGGTTACTTTAACACGTGTTCCAAAAGGGAGCTTTTTGTGAGCTGCAGTGTATTTGCTATTGCTGAAACGGCTTCCATCAGCAGTTTTTTTTCCATTAAAACGATCGGCATAGTAGGAGGCGTGAGCGTTTTTTTTGTAAACTTTTAATTTTAATCCTTTATCTGTAAAGACCGAATCTGTAGGTAAAGGAATAATTGTCGGTTTTGTTATAGTGTCTTGAGTTTTTGGCTCAATAACGGGCTTTGTTTGGCTTATAACGTAGGTAAAGCAACATATAAAGGTTGCTGTAAGCATTGTGAGTATAAAGTTTTTTTTGTTTCTCATGGGTTATTTTTTTCAGACTTGGGGAGTTTGTACAAATAATATGCCATTATAAAAAAAGTCCTACAAAATTAGGACTCTTTTATTTAGAACCAAAGGTTCCAAGGAATTCTGCTTAAAATAAGCAATAATCCTAAACCGTAAAAAATAGCAAAGGTTTTGAATTTTGCTTCGCTGTTTATTAGTTTTTTATGTTTAGACCACCCAATTGTGATTAAGGTGATGGCAATAATGTTAATAAGCGGGTGCTCTAGAGAGGTAAGTCTCAACTCAGCATTACTCATTTCTCCAAAAGCAGCTTTCCCAAGTGGAGAGACAAAATAAAGAATAAGACCAACTAATAATTGCGTGTGAGTTCCGATAAGAGCAAATAATGAAATTTTGCGGTCTTTGGCTGTAAATTCTTTTTTAGAGTTTAATCCTATCAAAGCATTTATAACTGCAACTAACAGAAGCAATAAAGCTAAATAAGCCCAGCCAGAATGAAATTTTTGTAGAAAATGATACATAAATTGTGTTTTTTGTTTAAAACAAATATAGCAAAAAAGGGTATAAAAAAACGGCATTAAACTAAAAGTCAATGCCGTTTTTATTATTTATTAAGATTCTAAATTTTAGAAATCATAACGTAATGAGAAGTTCCAAGTTCTTCCGAATCCAAAGAATACTTGGTTAGCATCAGCTACTCCTTTGTATAATCTGTTATTAGAAGCATAAGTTCCTAAAGCTGGGTTTGTTGAGCTTACATTATCATCAGCGAAAATGTTTGTTCTAGACTCAGCGATGTAAGTTCTGTCAAATACGTTGTTGATGTTTAATCTGAAGTTTACAGATTTGTCTTTGTTTTCACCAACTAACATTTTGTATGACCAACCAGCATCTACTAAACCATAAGCAGGTAATTGTAATGAACCTTTGTTTGTTGGAGAAGTAAAGTTAATTGGGTTGATTCCAGCATATAAATTGTCATTATAGTTGAAGTTAGCATCTAAAAAGAATCTTGTTAAAACTTCGTAAGAAGCTCCTAAAGATGCTGTCATTTGAGCTGCGTCACCAACTTTTACTCCATCCATATAGATTTGAGTTGCAGTGTATCCAGCAACTGGAGTGTTGTCAGCTGTATAATAAGCATTTACAGTAGCATTTCCTTTGTATTCCCAGATTCCGTAAGAGAACATACCTGTAATTTTTAATTTGTCAGTAATGTTTGAACTACCTTCAAATTCAAATCCTGAGTGAACCTCGTTAAGACCTACATACTCTGTATAAGTTGTGTTAGCAGGAAGACCAGGAACTGCGTTAGCTGGAAGAGCGTTACCTCTTAAGTATCTGTCATCCCAGTTTGTGTTGTAAAGGTTTACGTTTGCAGTAAAGTATTTAGAACGGAATCCGTAACCAGCTTCAAATCCTAAGATTTTCTCGTTAGTTAAGTTAGGGTTGACTGTAGATCTGTTGTTAGGGTAAACTGAGTTAAAGAAAGGTTGTTTTGAGTAGTAACCAGCATTAACAAAAACATTGTGTTTTTCGTTGATGTTATAGTTTGTACCTGCTTTAACGTTTCCTCCTAATACATTTTCGTATGGAGTTGATCTTAATGGATCTCCTGTTTTGTATACGAAATCATCTTCTCTTTTGTAACCTTGATTAGAGATAGCTCCTTGTACAAAAGCACTTAAGTTATCTTTAGAGTACTCCAATTGAGTAAATAAACCGTACCATTTTACGTTACCTGTACTATTGAAAGCAATTTTTTCATAGTTTTTGTCTTGGAAAGGATTCCATTGAACATTTGTATTGTAAGTTGTAGTAAGGTGTCTTCCGTTTGGTTTTAAATCAGCGATAGTATTATCGAAATACTCTCCACCACCTAATAGGTCATTTAAAACTGTATAGTGGTATCCTTTGTAAGTTCTTCCGTCAAAACCGAAATCTAAAGTTAAAGTATTAGATAGTTTTTTGTTTAAGTTGATTACAGCACCATACCAGTCATGAGAGTTGATAGATGAAGTTTGAGAAATACCTGATGTATTTGTAGAAGTACTTGCGTTGTAATCAGCATTAGATCCACTGAAATAAGCACTGTTTTGGTAAACTCCTCCAATTTGTGTTCTTGTCTGAGGACCAGTAAGACCTCCAATTGTAACAGTTTTTCCTGAGTTGTAAGCGTAGATTTTATCGTAGTCTACTAAACCGTCAGGTCTTCTAAAAGCCAATAAGTCATTGTATGCTTTTCCTTTGATACCTCCAGTTGCACTAGCTCCAGCACCACGTCCCCAAGAAGCGTACAATACTGTAGAAAGTTTTGTAGTCTCGTTGATTGCGTAATCCCAGTTAAGAGATGCGATTGGTTTGTGGTAGTAGTTTTTTCTGATGTTGTATTCTTCACCATTCAAATATCCTGTATCAGCATTGTATCTTGTGTTTGGATCTTCTTTAGTTCCATACTGTTGGTAAGTTGCAATTGTTGATGCAGTAGATCTTTGGTTGTGCCATTGTGGAGCACCAGTTACAGTTAACTGAATATCGTGTTTGTTGTTTTTAGTAGTATATCCTAAAGCAGCGAAGTAATTTGATCCTTCAAATTGTGTACCTTGGATGTATCCATCTCCCATTGTTTGAGATAACAAAATAGATGCAGAAAATCCATTGCTTAATTTTCCTGTACTGTATGAACCTTGAATTTTGAAGTTTCTAGCATTTCCAAATCCAGAAGAGAAAGATCCTCCTTCTTTTCTGTCAGAAGTTCTAGTGATTACGTTGATTGTTCCTCCAACAGAAGGTGTAGCAAGTTTAGAAGCTCCTAAACCTCTTTGAACTTGAATAACAGATGCAACATCTGATAAACCAGCCCAGTTACTCCAGTAAACAGAACCATTTTCCATGTCGTTAACTGGCATACCGTTAATCATAACAGCGATGTTGTTTTGGTTGAAACCACGAATGTTAACTCTAGCATCTCCAAAACCACCACCTGATTTAGTTGCATAAACTGAAGGAGTGTTTTTTAAGATCTCTGGAAACTCTTGAGTTCCAAGTTTTTGCTGAATTTCAGCAGCTTTAATTGTAGATACAGCAACCGGAGTTTTTCTGTCTTTAGCAACGTCAATTACAGTGCTTTTTACTACAATTTCGCTTAATTCATTTGAGTTAGATGTTAAAACAATCTCTCCCAAATTTGTAGTTGATCCATTTGTTACTGTAAATTTTACAGTTTTACTGTCGTAACCTAAGAAAGATACAACGATCTCTCCTGAACCTGATGCATTAAGGGTAAATTTACCATCAAAATCAGTTGAAGTAGCTGTAGACGTTCCTTTAATCGCTACGTTTGCTCCTGGTAATGAGCCCGATCCGTCGGTAACTGTACCAGTAACTTTTCCTTGAGAAAATACGGTTGAAACTATCATAAAAAATAGTCCAGTAAGTAACCAATTTTTCATTTTCTTCATTTGTTATTTAGTTTATTGTTTTTGGCAAAATTATAACAATAAAATCAGATAATGTTATCAAAATGTTAAGAAAAATTAGTTTTACGTTTTCTGCTGCGCATTAAAATGATTTTTTCTTTTTTCATTAAAAAAAATAACGTTTTTTTTAATTTAGAATAGTGTTTTTTGTTAAAACGGCAAGGAATTTCGTAATCGTGTAGCGGGAAACTTGCAAAACACATCCTTTTTTGATTGTTTTTGTGCTCTTTTATACGAAAAAACGCCTTAATTTTCATTAAATCAAGGCGTTCCAGTTTGTTATAAAATTGTGAATTATTTGTTTTTCAAAAAGTGATTCAATAAAAATGTCGTCGAGCTATCGTGGCTCTTAACAGTTTTAGAATTTATTTCGTCTAAGATTGAATTTGCTAACTGTTTTCCTAATTCTACTCCCCATTGGTCAAAACTGAATATGTTCCAGATGATTCCTTGAACAAAAATTTTGTGCTCATATAATGCAATTAATGATCCTAAACTTTTTGGGGTAAGTTTGTCAATCAAGATTGTATTAGTCGGTTTGTTTCCTGTGAAAACTTTAAAAGGCAATAAATAAGATGCCTTTTCTGCAGAAAGTCCTTGTTTGTCAAATTCAGCTTGAACTTGAGCTGGAGTTTTTCCATTCATCAAAGCTTCAGTCTGTGCGAAGAAGTTTGACATCAATTTATCATGATGATCTTGGTTTCCGTAAAGTGGTTTTACAAATCCAATGAAATCTGTAGGGATTCTTTTTGTTCCTTGGTGAATTAATTGGAAGAAGGCATGTTGCGAATTTGTTCCTGGCTCTCCCCAAATAATTGTTCCTGTTTGGTAATTAACTGGTTTTCCGTCGCGACCTACACTTTTTCCGTTACTTTCCATAGTGGCTTGTTGCAAGTAAGGAGCCAATTTTGATAAATATTGTGTGTACGGAATTAAAGCTTCGCTTTCTGCACCATAAAAATTATTGTACCAAACGCTCAACAAAGCTAGAATCACTGGGATGTTTTGGTCAAATTCTGCCGATATGAAATGGTTGTCCATATCATGAGCTCCAACTAATAATTGGTTGTAATTATCAAAACCAATTGCTAAAGCAATACTCAAACCAACAGCACTCCAAAGAGAAAATCTTCCTCCAACCCAGTCCCACATTGGGAAAACATTGTCAGGATTGATTCCGAATTCAGTTACTTTTTGAATGTTTGTTGAAACTGCCACAAAATGTTTTGCGATATCTTCTTGAGAAGCTGATTTCAAAAACCATTCTTTAATAGTTTCAGAGTTTGAAAGTGTTTCCTGAGTTGTAAAAGTTTTAGAAACAATTAGAAATAAAGTCGTTTCTGGATTCAGTTTTTTGATGATTTCGTTTACGTGATCACCGTCAACGTTTGAAACGAAATACAAATTCAAATGATTTTTGTAAAACTGCAAAGCTTCAACAGCCATAACAGGTCCAAGATCAGAGCCTCCAATTCCGATATTTACAATATCAGTAAAAGCTTTTCCAGTGTATCCTTTTCTTTCTCCCGTAATTACTTCGTTCGTAAAGTTTTTGATTTTATTTTTTACTTCGTAAACTTCTGGAATTACGTTTTCTCCATCAACAGTAATAATTGCCGATTCTGGTGCGCGCAATGCTGTATGCAAAACAGCGCGATTTTCTGTTTTATTGATTAATTCTCCTCCAAAATAATCAGCAATTGCATTTTTTAAACCGATAGAATTTGCTAATTCTAATAAAAGAGAAAGCGTTTCTTGTGAAATATTATTTTTTGAATAATCAACTAAAAAGTCATTCCATTGCAAGTTGAATTTTTCAGCACGAGCATTGTCTTGTTGAAATAATTCTTGTATCGTAGTTTCGTGAATTGCATTATAGTGGTTTTGCAGATTTTTCCACGCCTCAGTCCCAGTTGGGTTTGTAGTGTTTAAAGCCATTTGTATTTTATTATGTGGTTTGTTTTTTTTAGAAACACAAAAATACTGAAATAACTTGTAATACCTTAATGGTTCACGATTATATAACAATTAGTTACGAAAACGTTTTATAGGATATTTATAGAAAACTTTATTCTATTTTTAGTTTCTTCCACGAAGCAATTATTTTTCCTTCGGCATCAATATCACTTATCTCAAAATATTTTAAATTGTTTTTGGATATTTTTTTAAATAATTTTTTAAAGTCTCTATCAATGTAATATTCATCATTTAGAGCAAATGGAATAGTTTTTATTTCTTTCCATTTGTTGTTTTTTAAGCTGTAAATTGTAATGGATTTAAATCTGCTTGCGCAAGACGAATAATATTCGGCAATTTCTGCTTGTCCATCTTCATCAATATCGCCAATATTTAGAATGTTTGATGAATGGCAACAATTAGAATCGGTTAGGATTCTTGTAATAGAGTTGTCTGTAAAATAGTAAGAGTCACCTTCTTCGCAATAATTCAAAGCATGGAGAACAAATACGAAGTCGTCTTTTTTATCTCCATTTAAATCGCCTAAATTGTTGAAACCTTCGTTGTAAAATTCATTAAACATTTTTTTTGGGAGTCTAATTGGAAAACATTCTTTCTTTTTGCTTTCTGCTTCATACTTTGAAATGTCTAATTTAAATTTTCCTTTAAGAATAGAATCATTAATAAATTGAATATCATTTGACAAAATTGAATCTTTCGATGTTCCTTTTTTAATCGCTTCTAATTGCTCATCAAATGAAAGTTTTTGAGTCTGAGGTTTTATATTTATTTCTTTTGGCTCAGTTTTTTCGATTTCTTTTTTGCAAGAGATCAGATTGAAAAGAAGCAATAGAATGATTATTTTTTTCATTTAAATTCTATTTGTTGAAGTTTAGTTTACCATATTTTTCACCAAGGCTTTTTATTGATTGAGATGATTTTCTTTGATATGTCAACATCAATGCGATTTAAGATTCTTATAATTTATCTGCACTTAAAATTCTGATTAAAAGTGCCACTGGAAAAACGATCGCTCCTATAATAAAGATGGTTTTTCCGTGTTTTCGATCGGCTTCATTATAAGAATAAATGCGTTGGCCGTTTGGCAATGTTTTTTTGGAAGTCCAAAGAAGGTAGCCAATTACGATTCCCAATGCGCCTCCTAAAAAGGAGAATATGTAGCCAATATTGATCCAAGATTTTTGAGGTTCTTCTGGTTTTGCCAAAGTTTGCAGACGCTCTTTTTTTAAAAATGCCAACATTTCAGAATCAATGTTTTTGCCTCTTTCTTTTAAAATTTTTTGAGCTAGTTTATAATCAAAAACGTTCCATTCATCTGATTTTAAAAGAACATCATAAAGTTCATCATCTGAAAAACTTAAAAGATAATAATCGCTATCCACTTCCGTCAGAATATTTTCAGTCGCTTTTTCCAAAATTGCTTCTGCCTTTTCAAAATTAATTGGATCAATCTTTATTTCGTATTGATTTTGCAAAGTGCTTCCTGAAAAGTAATGTCAACTGGAGCAATATTGTCCCCTAAAACCGATTTTATATTATTTTCTGCTAATAATATTTCAAGTTCTTTGGCTTGAATTCGAGTCGGAAACTTTTTGAAAGTGATAAAATGTTCGGTCATTTTTAGAGGTATGTTTTGGGGTTGGTTAGTTCAAAAGATGAAAATCGGGTTTTACCAAAATTTCCACCAAGGTTTTTTGTTAATCGCTATAATTTTCTTGGTTATATCAACATCAATTCTTTTTGGCGATTCAATTTTGATTTTAGAATCATCAAAAAATAATATTCCGTTCTCGTCCATTCCGAGTGGAAGTTTGGTTCTTTCTTTCCATTCTTCGGTTTGTAATTCTGGAATTAAGACGGCATCGATTTTTTCGCGAAAGCGTTTTTGCGCTTTTTCTATAATTTCTTCTTCTAAATTTGAAGATGAATTTTTGAAAAGCGAAATCGAATTGTCTGGAATATTTAAAAGAAAAATTTGTGTTTTGTCCTCAATTTTTTGAATGTCCAATACTTTGAAATAAGCAATTGAATCTAAAAGAAAATGACCAATTTTTGCTGAATCAGGATTGAATTTTGACAAATCCTTTGCGTGAGAACTTGCAATTAAATATCGAAGATTTCCTGAGATTCCTCCGCTAAGCGAACTCATATCGGTAAAACCTTTTTCTTGGATGATCTGTCCGACTTTATAATTTAAAATTAAGTTTTCAGAAAGATTAGTGTCCCTGTAAAATAATTTTAAGCCAGAAAAAGTTTCATTGTAAAGGGTTCGTAAACGTTCATTTTTCATGATTTCAATTCAAAATGATTTCAAAATGGGGTTATTTACAGATTGCCAATGCTATCCAATTCTCTTTTCAAAGGCTCTATTTGTTTGGCAAAACGAGTTTTGTCATTTCCAGTCAAGGATTCTCCGGTTGGTAAATTCAAACGAAGCGCATCAACTTGAACGCCGTTTTTCCAAAAACGATAACAAACGTGAGGCCCAGAAGCTAAACCTGTACTTCCAACTAATCCAATAGTTTGTCCTTGCGTAACGCGCTGCCCGCGACGAACCAAGATTTTAGACATGTGTAAATATTGAGTAGAGTAGGTTCCGTTGTGTTTTACTTTTACAAAGTTTCCGTTTCCTGCGGTATATCCAGTAGCTTCCACAACTCCAGATGCAGTCGTAGAAATTGGTGTTCCGGTTGGAGCAGCATAATCGGTTCCTTTATGCGCTTTCCAAGTATGTTGAACCGGGTGAAAACGATTCATGGTAAATCGTGAAGTGATTCGGCTGAACTTAATCGGAGTTTTTAAGAAAAAGTTTTTAAGCGTTCGTCCTTGATCATCATAATATTCCACTTTTCCAGAAAGTGTGTCTTTTTCAAAAGGAAAAGCATAAACGATTTTTCCTTTATATTCAAAAAATGCCGCTTCAAGTTCTTCAACTCCGTCATATGTTTTTCCGTTGATGAATCTTTCTGTGAAAATTAATCCGTAGCGATCGCCTTTTTTAAGTTTGAAGAAGTCAATTGACCATGAAAAAACTTTTGTGATTCGACTCGCCAAAGCAGTTTCGACACTTTCGTTTCCTAAAGTTTCAGATAAAGAGCTTTTTAGGACACCACCAATAATTTTTCTTTTTAGAGTTACCGGTTTTATTTTTTTATATGCTTTTGCAATGCTGTCTCTCAAATCAACAACATAATAAGTTAGCGCGTCTGGCTGATAAATGAAAACCTCAAGATTGTTGGTTTTGTTTTTTGCGCGAAGCAATGTAAAAGGTTTGCCGTAGCGAATGGTTCTAACATTAAAAGAATCTTTGACTTGCTCCACAATGTCAAATACTTTTTTGTCGCCAATATTTTGACTTTGAACAATTGATCCAAAAGAATCTCCTTTTGAGATAGTGTCATTTACAACATTAAAGTCTGCGTAATTAAATCCGAATTCTACTTTTTTGGTTTTAGGTTTGGTAATTTTGTTTTCAACTACTTCCTCTTTTTTGTTACAAGAGAAAACAGAAAACAAGACTATTAAAATTACGACTGCTTTTTTCAAACTTTTTAAATTTTTCTGGGAAAGTAAATTTTGGATTATTCATTTCCCCAATTGGACAATTCTTCTTCGGTCCACAATTTAGGAAAAAAGATGCGTCTTTGGTATTTTGGATGCATATATTTTTGCCAATCACTTCCTCCAGTCGCTTCTCCGTTGCCTTTTCCGCTTTCTAAAATGTATTTTCGTGCAGTATTAAGGTGTTGCATTACCCACGTAATGTTTACTGTTTTGTCATAATGACGCATTGCATCAACTAATTCTGCGTTTTGTTGATCTTCAAGAGGCAATTGAATAAATTTTTGCCAAAGGTTTTTTGTCTTAAACGATGACATTTGTCTTAAAAACTGCTCTTTGTATTTTTTCTCAAATTCATTTAGCAAATATGATTTTTCGCCAGTTTGATAATCTTTTCCGGCAGCTTGCCAATATAAATGTTCGAAACTTGTTTCTAAATCGGTGTTTTCGTCAAAATTTGCTTTGTATCTTCTGTCTGTTAAATTGATGACATCTGTTGATGCAAATTCGATCATTCTATATTGTGCACTCTGGAAACCGCTTGCAGGTGTAAGCGTATTTCTGAACTTCATATATTGATCAACGTCCATTCCGTTTTCCATAATGCTGAATGAATTCGTCAGCATGTCAAAATATCGGGTGATTCTTGAAAGTCTTTCGCTGAAAAATTCAACTTGAATGTTTTCAGTTTCAGCAATTTGATCAATTTCCCACAAAATCATTTTGAAAATCAATTCATTGACTTGATGGTACATAATAAAAACCATTTCGTCAGGAAGTGTGGTACGTTGTATTTGTAGATTTAAAAGTGCATCGGTTTGAATGTAATCCCAGTATGTAATTGGTTTAGACCAAAGCAATCCTTCTAACTGAACCTCAGTTTTTTGATTTATAGCTTGGAATTTTTGATCAATTTCGTTTAAAATTGATTCAGAATGATCAGTAAGGTTCATTATTTTTTTGCTTTAAATGGATTTTTTAATCCTTTATATTCATCAAGATCTGCTTTCAGTGATCCAACCGCAAGTTCTGCTTTAATTCTGATTGGAACTTTATTGTCGTCGTCTGTTATCCAAAGTGTTAAGCTTTCTTGTTCTTTAAAAACTCTTCCGGTTTGCACAAGAGGCCTGAAAACCATCGTAGAAACGGTTCCAAATTTAGTCGTAATATCTTGACGGCCTATATATTTTAACTTAAATTTTGTGATTTCATCATCAAAAAACATGTCGATTGTGATGGCTTCTCCAGATTTTAATTTGTCAATATTTGGATGGTTTCTTAAAAAGTAAAACGAAGAAACGATATCTTGCACATTGTCAGTGGTTACAATGGTTTTTTCAGATTTTCGTTTGTAATCTTTTACTAAAACCCGATTTTCAGCTTGATTAAAAAAACCTTCTTGATTTTTGGTATAACCGCCTTCGTCAATTTTACGAACATAACGATAAGGGCTTCCCGTTTCTTTGTCAAAATAACTTTCGTACAAATCTTCTACTTTGAAGAAAAACTTTGACATTCCGGTTGTGTAACCTTTACCCACCGCATGATAGACTTTTTTGTTGTTTATTGTTGCATCTTTTACTTCAAGTGTCGCGTATCCGGCGTTTATGATTCCGTAATGAATTCGGAACTTAAAAAACTCTCCCGTATCGAAAGCGTCTTCTTTTTGTGAGTCAAAACTAAAGGCTGTGAGGATGAATATAGTGAGGATGAATTTTTTCATAGTACTGTTTTACAAATATTTATGAGGATAATTGCAAATTCTATTCCAAATGTACCAAAACAAAAAAACTCAGTCAAGGAATGACTGAGTTTTTATGCTATTAACTAACCAAAAAACTATAAATTATGAAATTTATATCAATTCAGAAGGAAACCACCCCTTCTTGATTTGCGAGTGCAAAGATATATAGAAAGTTCAAAAAATAAATAGCAAAAGGCAAGTTTAACATAACATTTGCATAAAAATCAACGTTTTACAGAGAATTTTTCTGCATAATGTAAAAATTCAGCGTTTTTATAATGTTCCTCTCAATTCTTGCTCTCTTTCTATTGACTCAAAAAGAGCTTTAAAGTTCCCTGCACCGAATCCTTTTGCACCCATTCTTTGGATAATTTCGAAAAACAATGTTGGTCTGTCCTGAACTGGTTTGGTAAATATTTGTAATAAATAACCATCTTCATCGGCATCAACCATAATGGCTAATTTTTCAATTTCATTTATATCTTCTTTCATCATATTCATGTGAACACCCAATCTTTCTGGGATTGCTTCATAATAAGTATGAGGAGGAGCTGATAAAAATTCAACGCCACGAGCTCTTAGTTGCGATACGGTTTTAATAATGTCATCTGTTGCAATGGCAATATGCTGAATTCCAGGTCCGCCATAGAAATCTAAATATTCTTCAATTTGAGATTTTTTCTTTCCTTCCGCTGGCTCATTAATTGGGAATTTAATTCTGCCGTTTCCGTTAGACATTACTTTACTCATTAAAGCCGAATATTCTGTAGTAATTTGTTTGTCATCAAAAGATAAGAAGTTTACAAATCCCATAACGTCTTCGTAGAATTTTACCCAAGTATTCATTTCATTCCAACCTACATTTCCAACCATATGATCAATGTATTTTAATCCAGTTGGTTCTGGATTGTAGTCAGATTTCCATTCCTTATAACCTGGAAGGAAAACCCCATTGTAGTTTTTTCTTTCTACGAAAATGTGAACAGTTTCTCCGTAAGTGTAAATTCCAGAACGAACTACTTGACCAAATTCATCTTCTTCAACAGTCGGTTCCATGAAAGAACGTGCGCCACGTTTCATAGTTTCTTCGTAAGATTTTGTTGCATCTTCAACCCAAAGTGCCGCAACTTTTACTCCGTCGCCATGTTTTTTCAAATGTTCGTTGATTGGAGAATTTGCTGTTAAAGGCGTTGTCAACACAATTCTTATTTTGTCTTGTTTTAAAACATAAGAGGCTTTGTCTTTTACTCCAGTTTCCAATCCCGCGTAAGCTAAAGATTGATAACCAAAAGCAGTCTTATAATAATGTGCAGATTGTTTTGCATTTCCAACATAGAATTCTACATAATCTGTTCCTAATAATGGAAGGAAATCTTGTGCTCCTTCAAATATTTTCTCTAATCCGTATTCTACTGATTTTACTTCTTTTGACATGATGTTTATTTGTTTAATCGGTTGATCGTTTAATTGATTGAAACCGAAGTGTTAGTGTTGTGTTTATTTTTTTAACCGCAAAGAGCGCAAAGGTAAAACGCAATCCCGATTGCTATCGGGAGCAAAGTTTTTCATAGCGATCTTTGCGTAAAATCCTTGCGGACTTTGCGGTTAGATCGAAAAGTGGATTTACTCAGTCCAAGATTTATAGTACTGACCATCATCCAATCCCATAGCTTCTTCGGTAACCATTAATGGACGGAAAGTATCCACCATAACGGCTAATTCTTGAGTTTCTTTGTGACCGATGCTGCGTTCCATTGCGCCTGGCGCTGGTCCGTGCGGAATTCCTTTTGGGTGTAAAGTGATGTGACCTTGTTCGATATTGTTACGGCTCATAAAATCGCCATCAACATAATATAGAACTTCGTCAGAATCGATATTGCTGTGGTTGTACGGCGCTGGAATCGCTTTTGGGTGATAATCGTAAAGTCTTGGGCAGAATGAACAAACAACAAAAGTTGCTGTTTCAAAAGTTTGGTGAACTGGAGGTGGTTGGTGTACACGACCAGTTATAGGTTCAAAATTGTGAATTGAAAATCCGTATGGAAAATTGTAGCCATCCCAGCCCACAACGTCAAATGGATGTGTGGCATAAACCACTTCGTGCATCATTCCTTCTTTTTTGATTTTAATTAAAAAATCACCTTTTTCGTCATGCGTTTCCAATTCGTTCGGTAAAATAAAATCACGCTCACAAAATGGAGAATGTTCTAAATGCTGACCTGATTGGTTTTTATAACGTTTTGGCGTATAAAAAGGAGAATACGATTCTACATAAAAAAGTCTATTGTCTTCTGTTTCGAAATCAATTTGGTAAATAATGCCTCGCGGAATAATTAGATAATCGCCATATTCAAAGGGAATATTTCCCAACATGGTTCTTAATTTCCCTTTTCCTCTGTGAATGAAAAGCATTTCATCGGCATCGGCATTTTTGTAGAAATAATTTCGAAGCGATTCTTTCGGCGCAGCCAAACCGATAATGCAGTCTTTATTGACAAGCATTGCTTTTCGGCTGTCCAAAAAGTCGTTTTCTGGTTTTAATTCAAAACCTTTAAAGAGTAATGATTTTATGTTTTTTCCGATTGCAATTTTTGGTTCAACCGAATAAGAGTTTAAAATTTCTTTAACCTGCGTAGGTCTGTGTACATGATACGACAATGACGAATGCCCATGAAAACCTTCGGTTCCAAACAATTGTTCGTAATAAAAACCTCCGTTTGGTTTTTCGAATTGGGTGTGTCTTTTTTGCGGAAAATCTCCAAGTTTATGATATAATGGCATGGCTTTTCAATTAGATAATTTATGAATTAGATAATTCGAAAATTTGAATTGCGTGAACAGACAATTAGCTCAATTTTAGTATTGACTAATTATCTCAATTCGATAGCTTCACTCAGGATTTCTCTTGATGAGGAATTGAAGATACTCTAATAAACCTGTCCAATTTGTTTTCATTATAACAAATGTCGTAATTTTTGCCGAGTAAAATTATAAATTATATTATTTATAACACTAATTATTTTAATTTTTTTCGAGATAAATTTTTGAAAGCAAAAAAATAGCGCGATTTTATTGAAGAATTCTTTGTTTAAACGCTAAAATAAAAACCCAATGCTAAACCATGTAAAGCTTTTTGACATTTCTGGAGACCAAGATTGTTTGACTTCAATTGGGCCAATAATGGTTTCTAATCCATAACCTAATGCATAACCAGTATATTTTGGCATTGAAATCCAATCCACTGTTGTGAAAATATCATCGCCCAGATTAGCAAAGTTAGCAGAAAAGTTAATGTGATTTTTTTTGAAAATTTCGTAGTCCAACGTAATATCAGTTTTGATGTAGCTGTTGCCAGAAATACTTAGAAAATCATAACCATAGAAATAATTGAAATTATTGATTTTGCTATAACCGTAACCTCCTAAGATATAATCGAAAAATGGTACGCTGTCACTTCCAATATTAAATCCGGCATCGGCGCCAATTTTCAAAGTTGCTCGTCTGAATAGTGTTTTTGCAAATCCAATTTCGGCTTTCGCCATCGAAAACGGTTTGAATGAATTGGTATAATCTGACGATGCTAAATAGGTTTGTACGTCGCCAGAAAAATATAATCCTGAACGCGGAAAAGTTTTCTTGTCTAAAGAATCGTATTTCAAATATCCAAAAACACTGAAATAATTACTTTTGTCAATGATGTTGCCTTCGTTTGCAAGCGTTGGCGTGTTGATTTTTAAATATTTATATTCTAAACCACCGCCCATCAGGAATTTTTGGACAAATATGGTTTGAAAATAAGCCTGGTTGCTAAGGTCAAGAAAATCAACATTGATAAGATTGACATCAGGATTTGATTGCTCGAGTTTGCTGATGCTTGTCGTTACATTTCGATTGAACTGATTTAGTCTTGAACGAAAACCAAAACTGATATTGAATCCGTTTTCGATATAATAATTAAAGTCGTATCTGAAGTTGTCTCCTAAAATAATATCCAAGGAGGTAACGTCATTTTTCATGAAAGTCTTTTTGTGCGTCAAATTTAATAAGATCGCACTTTTGTAAAGACCGTCATAATGCAGGCCAAGTTTTAAATATGTCTGCGTTGGATTTTCTTTTAGTACAAGATCTAAATTGTCTTTGTTTTCGTCACCCGGTTGAAGGCAATATGAAATGGTACTGAAGTTTTGAGTAGCATCCAAATTATTCATTCCCGTTTTCAAATCATCATACGTGATCGTGCTTCCAGGTTTGAAACGCAGTTTTCCGTTAATATATTCTTTGGTATAATTGTCTAATTTGTCAACGTTGATTTTTTGAATTTCTAAAGTATCACTGTCGACTTTTAGTTTTGGCTTTTTGTAAAACGTCTCTTCAGTTACTAATGTTTTGATTTTTTCATAAACGGCAAAAGTTGCTTCTTCACCTTTTCGGATGATCTCCTCGCCACGGTCAAATGAAATTACGCCAAAATCGCGAATATCTGGTTTGATGTAAATGTCGGTTTCCTTTCTTTTGGTTTTCATTTTCTCGATCGACTGCAGATTGGTAATCTGAACCAAAATTCGGGTTGCATTTTTCAAGCCTTTTCTATTCTGCAAATCATCTTGTACATCTACGCCAATAATAAGGTCTGCGCCAAGATTGCGCACTTCTTGAATCGGATAATTATTTACTACACCACCATCAACTAAAAGTTTCCCATCAATTTCAACTGGAGTAAATAACGACGGAAATGCGGCACTTGCCATCATGGCTTGAACCAAATTTCCTTTGTTGAGCAAAACTTCTTCGCCGGTTTCAATATTGGTTGCCATACATAAAAATGGAGTTGGCAAATTGTTGAAATCTCTAACATGACGCACATTTCTGGTCAAACTGCTTAAAAGATTGTAATTGTACATTCCTTTTGAAAGTGCTTCTGGAATTCCGATTCTGAAATTACTGAAAGGCAGTGTAACGGCATATAGTTCGTCATTCTTTTTGCCATAAAAGTTTTTTGATGAACGCGGAATGTAATCGTTGATTAATTCATCAAAATTGGTTTTTTTGAAAATAGAATCAATTTGTGTCGCGTTATAACCTGTAGCATAAAGTCCACCAATTACAGCTCCCATACTAGTTCCTCCAATATAGTCGATTTTGATTCCAGCTTCTTCCAAAACTTTCAAAACGCCAATATGCGCAAAACCCTTAGCGCCACCGCCACTTAAAACCAAACCAATTTTTGGTCTTTTAACACTGTCTTGTTTTATGTCCTGTGAAAATGATTTTTCGGGAAGAAAAAGGAATGCAAAAAGTACGAGCGCTGCGTTCCAAATAAAATTGGAAATAAATCTTTTTGACCGAGTATTTGAAATGTACAGCTTTTTTAGGCACATATACTATTTGCTAATTGGTTATGTAAAAGTCGGCAATTTTTTGGGTTTATACTAATATGATTTTGTTTGAAAAAGGATTAATTTCTTGTTTTTGTCATATTTCCAGATATCCGTATGATTTCGTGCGCCACCCCTGCAATTTGATTCAAGCGTTTTTTTGATTTTATCAATTTTTACATCGCAAAACATATCGCATTTAGGATTAAAGTTTGATGGAAATTCTAATGTTTTAAATTGTTTAGTATTTGGATTAAAAATAAAAATCTGATAAATCGAGTAAACTCCCATGCCATCGTCTATATGATATAAAGCGAAGTCTGCAAAACCATCAAAATTATAATCGTTTATTTCCAGATGGGAAGGTTTGTCAGTGATAGAAACTTCTAGATTGTTGATCGTCTGAATATGTTTTGTTCGGGAATTCTTTATTTTTAATGTCTCAAAGCCATCTGCAAAACTTATTTTGAATTCACTTTTGTCTTTTTGCATAACAGTGATTTCATTTTGGCTATAGGAAATAGAAAAAATGAATAACAGGAAAATATGTAAAAAGTGTTTTTTCAAAATGAATTAGTTTTCTTTCGCATGATAAAATTCAACAATTTTTTTTGCTTTCGAAACTCCAATAACCGCAGAAATTTCACTTTCGGTTGCTAATTTTAATCTTTTAACACTTTTAAAATGCTGAATTAGAGTCGTCATGGTTTTTTCTCCAATTCCAGGAATGCTCTCAACAGATGAATTCAGCGCGGCTTTGCTACGTTTGTCACGATGAAATGTGATTCCGAATCTATGCGCCTCGTTACGCAATTGCTGAATCACTTTTAAAGTTTCAGATTTTTTATCCAAATATAACGGAATCGAATCTCCTGGATAAAAAAGCTCTTCAAGACGTTTTGCAATTCCAATAATGGCAATTTTTCCGCGCAAACCTAATTCGTCTATACTTTTTAATGCAGCCGAAAGTTGTCCTTTTCCACCATCAATAATTATAAGTTGTGGCAAAGGCTCATTTTCTTCTAATAATCTTTTATAGCGTCGGCCAACGATTTCAGTCATCGAAGCAAAATCATCAGGACCTTCAACCGTTTTTACATTAAAATGTCGGTAATCTTTTTTGCTTGGTTTTCCATCCTTAAAAACCACACAAGCCGCCACCGGATTTGTTCCTTGAATATTCGAGTTATCGAAACATTCTATATGACGCGGCTCGACTGGCAAACGCAAATCTTTTTGCATTTGGGCCATGATTCGGTTCGTATGTCTATCTGGATCTACAATTTGCAATTGCTTCAATTGTTCAATTCTGTAGAATTTTGCATTTCGAATCGATAAATCTAGAATCTGTTTTTTGTCGCCAAGTTGCGGAACAGTAGTTTTGATGTTTTCGCCCAAATCAATTTCAAACGGAACAATGATTTCTTTTGATAATAATTCAAAACGTTCACGAAGTTCAATAATCGCTAATTCCAATAACTCCTCATCGCTTTCATCCAACTTTTTCTTCATTTCTAAAGTATGCGAACGAATAATTGATCCATGAGAAATCTGCAGAAAGTTTACATAAGCGGCACTTTCGTCAGAAACAATTGAGAAAACATCAATATTGGTAATCTTCGGATTGATGATCGTAGATTTGGATTGGTAATTCTCCAAAACTTCAATCTTTTCTTTGATTTTCTGCGCCTCTTCAAATTGGAGATTCTGCGCATAATTATTCATTATTTTTTTGAAATCTTTCAAACTTTCTTTGAAGTTTCCTTTTAAGATTTCACGAATCGCATTGACTTGTCTTTGATATTCTTCAAGCGGTTCTAAACCTTCGCATGGCCCCTTGCAATTGCCAATGTGATATTCCAAGCAAACTTTGAATTTGCCAGAATTAATATTCGATTCGCTCAAATCATAATTGCAAGTTCGCAATGGGTACAATTCTTTAATCAATTCCAAAATCGTATGAACCGTTTTGAAATTGGTGTAAGGACCAAAATACTCAGAACCGTCTTTGACCATTCTTCGAGTTGAAAATATTCTCGAAAAAGGTTCTTTTTTAATACAAATCCAAGGATAACTTTTATCATCACGCAATAATACATTATAACGTGGCTGTAAAGTTTTGATTAGATTGTTTTCGAGTAAAAGTGCATCGGTTTCAGTAGGAACGACGATATGCTTTATGGTTACGATTTTTTTAACCAAAACATTCGTCTTGGCGGTATCGTGAATTTTATTGAAATAGGAGGAAACCCTTTTTTTAAGATTTTTGGCTTTCCCAACGTATAAGATCTTCCCATCTTTATCGTAATATTGATAAACGCCCGGATTGTCAGGCAAGGTAATAATTTGAAGATCTAAGGACGATTTTTGCATTCTGTTTTGTTTCTGAAGATTGTGAAAAACGTTTCAAAATCACTTCAGATTCTGAAAAAAGCTTAACACTGATTTAGAATCAAATTTACGAAATCAAAAGAATAATTTCTATATTTAGCTTTTATAATTCTACATGAAAAATAGTAAGCCCTTAGTTATTTTCGACGAAACAATTTTGCCGGGAGAAAGCAGAACGATAAACGTTGAAATTGCAAGATTGCACACCACAACAAAACTCAATATTCCGGTAATTGTACGCCGTTCAAAAATTGAAGGCCCAGTCGTTTTATTTTCAGCCGGAATTCACGGCGACGAAATAAACGGAGTTGAAATCGTAAGGCAAATTATCAGCAAAAAAATAAATAAACCGGCTAAAGGAACTATTATTTGTATTCCAATTATCAACATGTACGGTTTTGTAAACAAGTCGCGCGAGTTTCCTGACGGGCGTGATTTAAACCGAGTTTTTCCAGGAAGCAAAAAAGGTTCGCTTGCAAGTCGTTTTGCCTATCATATTGTGGAAGAGATTTTGCCGATTCTGGATTATGCAGTTGATTTTCATGCCGGAGGCGCCAGCCGATTCAACGCACCGCAAATTAGAATTACTGAGAATAATCCCGAATTAAGAGTTTTGGCAGATGTTTTTAATGCGCCTTTTACATTGTATTCTAAAAACATCAATGGTTCGTTTCGAAATACTTCAGAAAAAGCAAATGTAAAAATGTTGCTTTTTGAAGGCGGAAAATCTTTGGATATCAATAACGATATTGCCAATGAAGGCGTTATGGGCACAAAACGATTGTTGAATTATTTGGGAATGTTGGATTCAAAACAACTTGTTGAAGCAGCGCCGATGCCTTCAATTTATATAAAAAATTCAGTTTGGCTTCGTGCAAAATGCTCTGGTTTGTTGCATGATTTTAATTTGATTGGGAGATTTGTAACCAAAGGAACTATTTTAGCAATTATTACAGATCCATTTGGGAAATTTGAGCAAAAAGTAAAAGCACCTCATGATGGATTTGTAATCAATGCCAATCATTCGCCGATTGTTTACGAAGGCGATGCAATTTATCATATATCAAAAAGTCCTGAGAATGCCGACGAATAAAAAAGAAATACGAATTCATTATAAAAACCTTCGAAAAGAGCTTTCTGAAGAAGCTATTGAAGAAAAAAGTTTGGCTATAGCCAATAATTTAATTCAGCTACCAGTTTGGGATAAAACCTATTTCCACGTTTTTCTTCCCATTGTTGAACACAAAGAAGTGGACACCGAATTTATTTTACATCTGCTTTCTGGAAAAGACAAAGAAATTGTGATTTCGAAAAGCGATTTTGAAACACGAACAATGACTCATTTTCTTTTGACCGATAATACAAAAATCAAAAAAAACGAATTTAATATTCCGGAACCTGTAAACGGACTCCAAGTTCAGAGTTCAAATATTGATGTGGTTTTTGTGCCACTTTTGGCTTTTGATAATTTTGGAAATCGCGTGGGTTACGGAAAAGGCTTTTATGATAAATTCCTAGCGGAATGCCGACCAGAAACAATAAAAATCGGACTTTCTTTTTTCGAATCCGTAAATCAGATTGATGATGTTTTTGAATCGGATGTAAAATTGAATTATTGCGTGACGCCTTTAAAAACATATACTTTTTAAAATTTAACAACATAAGTGATATAAAGATAATTTAACTTACTGCTTTTTTGAAATAAATTTTTATTATATCAGTGCTCCATAATTTGAAAAAAAACCGACTAAAACAACATCAAAAAAAATCCCAGACTCCAGCTTGAAAATTGGAATTTGGGATTTTTGTATTTTAATATTTTAAGAACTTTATTTTACTTCTTTTATAGTCGAAGCATCAAGCCAACCTTCAGTGCCATCTGTTAATTCTACTTTTTTCCAAGTTCCTAGCGTTTCAGTTACATAAACTTTTGCACCTTCATGCAATAAGAAAATTGCTGCTCCGCCTTTTTGTGGTTCACTACGAACTTCGCTTATTTCTGAGAAAACAATTGCTGGACGGTCATTGTCAAAATGACTTTTTTCAGACATTCCTGCTGAAATGCTTAAAGCCAAAGCCACAAGAAGTATAAACATTCCAACGAAATAAATTCTTTTTGAGAGTGTAAGCTGTGAAAAGTAGTATCCTATAAAACTCAACAAGAAAAGAAACGCAATTGCAACCGAAATTTTAGCCCAAGTATTGTAATCAAAAATGCCTGTGAAATTTTGAATCAATTTTGCAAAACCAACTTTTGGAACTTCTTTGATTTCGTCGATGGTCAGTTTTTTGGCAAATTTTAAATTGTTCAGCGTTTCCGGATCATGAGGTTTTAAAACTAAAGCTTTCTCATAATTGTAAATTGCCGGAGCGACTTTATTCAGTTTATAATAACTATTTGCCAAATTAAAATATAATTCAGCCGATTCTTGTTTGTTTTCTTTTATAACACCTTCATAAGCCTGAATAGCTTCCTGGTAATTGCCTCTTTGGTACATGGCATTTCCTTTTTCAAAGCTTTGAGCAAAGAAAACCTGTGTGATGAATAAAAAGGTATATACTATGTTTTTCATTATGTTTTCTTTAAACTAAACAATCTGTTTTTCTAATTCTGAAATAATCAAAACAGCCTTATCAAAATCTTGCTGAATCGAAGCACTTGATGCCGGCGCATATCGCGCAAATTCGCAGTTTTCAGTCAAATTAATAAAACTTTGAACGGATTCTGGATTTGCATTTCTAGACAACAACAATTCGCGAATATTGTCTTTGCTCATTTCTGAGGTTTCAATATGCAGTTTTGCTTTCAAGAAATTGTGCATTGCTTTTTCTAGTGCAATATAAAATGCCTCTTTATTGTTTAGCTGTTTTTTAGCCTCAGATAAATATTTCTTCGCCAGCTTATTGTTCATTTTGATTCGGTTTCCAGCTACATCGCCATCGATTGCTTCTTTTTTCTTCTTAGCAATAATAATAATTGGCAAAATGATGAAAGGCGCAAACAATAATGCATAGTACAAGTCAGAACCATAAAAATCATTTTTAGCAATCGAAACCAAAGTAGTTTTTGGTTTGATATATTTAAATTGATCTGTTTTCGAAATCACATTTTTAGCTGCATTTGCCGTACTATTTGCTTCAGCTTGCATTGGTCCGTCTAAAACATCAATCGCAATTTCTTGCGAAGTAATTGTTTTGTATGAACCTGTACCTAAATCGAAATACGAAAACTGCATTGGTTTAATAATGTATTTTCCTTTGTATTGAGGCACAATAGTGTATTTGTCCGATATTCTTC
This sequence comes from Flavobacterium mesophilum, assembly GCF_039581405.1. Lineage (NCBI taxonomy): Bacteria > Pseudomonadati > Bacteroidota > Flavobacteriia > Flavobacteriales > Flavobacteriaceae > Flavobacterium > Flavobacterium mesophilum. Next base: position 104,987 of record NZ_JBCPXZ010000006.1, read on the forward strand.
CAGACATTCCAGTTAACGAAGTTGTCACTTTTTCGTCGTGAACAGGATCGTACATTTCTAATGCATTTGGTACAACTGGTTTTGGCAATGTAAACAATTTCATGTTTCCAGATCCGGAAGCGCTTACGATCAAATCTAAACCTTCTCCGCTTTTCACGCTTGTTTTAGATGGTGTTACAATAAAGTTGAATTTTCCAACAGCGCCACTGAAATCTGCTGGTTTTCCAGTTTCAGGAAGTGGCCTTACGTTTATCGTTTTGGCTCCAGCCGAAACTACTTTATTGTCCATCGTCGTGATCATTTGACCAAACATATTACGACGATCTGTTGGCAACTCAACACCGATGTCTAATGAAAGAGGTTCGATAGTTAATTTGCCTGATTTTTGTGGATAAAGAATTGTCTTTTTCAAGATCACAAAATAGCATCTTTGACCCTGAAAACTTCCTTCTTCGATTGACAATTGTTTGATGTCAATGTTCTGATTCCAGAAATCATTATATTTTGGTTTTGCCAATTCTTTAAATCCAGTAACGCCAATATTGTTGAAATACAGTTTATAAACCACGGTAATTGGTTCGTTCAAATACGGATTTGTTTTTGAAATTTCAGCAACAAGATTCAGTGTTTCACTGCCTTGACCTCCTTGTTGTTGTCTGTCACTTGGATCTCTTTCTTGAGCAACAGCATTTGTAACCACAACTTTTATAGGTGATGTTTTGTAAATCTGTCCGTTGAACTCAATAGCGGCCTGTTTGATGACAACATTTCCTTTTTGAACGGGTTGCAGTATATAAGAATAGATTTTTTGAAAAGAACTACGTCCGTTTATCCAAGATTGGCTTATTTGCTGACTTGGCCCAGCTACAACTTTAAATCCATCAAAATTAGGCTGTTCAAAGTTGTCTCCATCAACGTTCATGATGAAGTCAATTCGAATTCGCTCATTAAGCCCAAGAGTATTTTTGCTGACTCTGGCTTCAAATTGAACTTGAGCCAAAAGTCCTTGAAAAGTGAATAGAAATAAAATTAAATATCTTTTCATTAAATTGTTTAATCGTTGTTAATGTTTAATCGTTTAACCATTTTTTGTTTAATCGTATTTTTTTGAATCAAATAAACAAATTAACGATTAAACGATTAACCAAAATTTTTACCAGTCTTTTTCTGTTTTTTTCGGACTTCCTTTTACTTTTTGCGCGTTTACTTTGTCTTGAATTTTTTTCTCTTCATTGTTAACGGCATCTAGTAAATTCTGAACACGTTCTTTTGAGATTCCTCCAGGCTGTGGCTTTGGTTGTCCATTATTATCCGATTTGTCGTCTTTTTTAGGATCCTTGTTGCCATCTTTTTTATCCTTGTCTGGATCGCCTTTGTCGTCTTTTTTATCTTTGTCTTTGTCCTTGTCCTTGTTTTTATCCTTGTCTTTGTCCTTATCTTTATTTTTATCCTTGTCCTTGTCTTTATCCTTGTTTTTGTCTTTGTTGTCGTTTTTAGGAGGATTTTCTTTTAGCTTTTGTTTGGCCAAAGCATAATTGTATCGTGTTTCATCATCGGTTGGATCATTTCGCAATGCTTGTTTGTAGGCTTCGACAGCTTGCGTATAATCTTTCTCTTTCATAAAAACATTCCCTAAATTATGATAAGCTTTGTGTTTTTCAGGTCTTGTTTTCGCGTTTTTTATCGCTTTCGCGTAAGCAAATTTGGCTTCTGCAATTTGGTTTTGTTTGTAAATTGTATTTCCTAAATTATATGAAGCGGTTGCTTTTTTTGGAAATTTTGATTGCGAAATTCTATAGTTCGCTTCAGCATCAACAAATTTATTCTGTTTATATTCTTCGTTCCCGTTCGGCAATGCTTTGTCTTTTTCCTGAGCAGAAACTGCTAAAGAAAACGTTAGTAAAATATAAAGAAGTAAATTTTTCATTCTAAATTTTTGTTTTTTTATTTGCCACGAATGGCGCTAATTATCACTAATTAATTGTCTTTGATGGTTGAATTTTGCGTCTTTTATTAAATATAATTCGTGTCAATTTGTGTAATTAGTGGCAACTTTTTATTTCTTTTCGTTAAATAAATTCAACTCTTTTATCCAATTTGTTTTTCTTTCCAAAAGGAAAATATCTACGAATAGCAATAGAAAAGCAAAACCAAGGAACCATTGAAATTGTGATTGAAATTCAGCCATTTGCGTAGCTTCAAATTCTGTTTTTTGAATGTTGTTTAAGGCATTTTTTATGTATTCCAAAACTTCTTTCGTATTTCCGCCGTAAACATAGCCTCCTTTTGTTGCTTTTGCAATTGTTTTTAGGCCTTCTTGATTCAGTTTCGTGATAACAATTTCTCCGTTTTGATCTTTCTGATGATTTCTAACAATGCCATTTTCTTTTAAAGGAATTGTACCTCCTTTTTCAGTTCCAATACCAATGGTAATGATTTTCATTCCAATTTTGTTTGCTTCTTCGGCAGCAGCGGTTGCGCCTTCCGAGTGATCTTCTCCATCAGAAATCAAGATAAGCAATTTGCTTGTTTTGCTTTTTTCGTCAAAATAAGTCGATGATAATCGGATTGCTTCATCAAGTGAAGTTCCTTGAGAAGAAACCATATCTGGACTCATGCTTTGCAAGAACATTTTTGCAACGCTGTAATCAGAAGTAATTGGCAAAACTGGGAAAGCGCTTCCTGCGTAAGCTACAATTCCAATTCTGTCGCTTCCTAACTGATTGATGATTTGCGAAACGATTTGCTTGCTTTTTTCCAAACGACTTGGTGCAACATCTTCGGCAAGCATACTTTTTGAAACGTCGACAGCAAAAACGATATCAATACCTTCACGTTTTACCGTTTCCATTTTTGTTCCAATCTTCGGATTCACTAATCCGATAATCAAACAAGCAAGCGCTAAAAGTATAATTGATAATTTTAAAATTGGCTTGAAAACAGAACTTTCTGGGCTCAGTTTTTTGACCATTTCCAAATCACCAAACTCGCGTTGTTTTTTTCTTTTCCAATATACATTGAAAAGAAAAATACACACCACGATTGGCAGCAAGAATAAAAGGTATAAATATTTTTTTTCGTCTAATTCCATAAATGTTTTAAAATTCCAATCCCATCTTTGAGAGGATAAATTCCAAATTCCAAATTTTGCTTTTTTGAAATTCCAATATTAAAATTCCAAATTCCAATTCTTTGCTTTCGTGCTAATTTTTTGATTTTGAAAAAATCAAATAAAGCTTCTATAAACTGTATTTCTTAAACCAACTTCCAGTAACAATAAAAAGACTGCCAATGCTACGAACATTCTGTATTTTTCGTCGTAATCGTAGAATTTCAATTCTTGGATTTCTGTTGTTTCTAATTTATTGATTGAGTTGTAAATCTGAGCTAATCGGTCATTGCTTGTTGCTCTAAAATACGTTCCGTCCGTTTTACGGGCAATGCTTTTCATTAACTGCTCATCGATTTCTACTTTTTGCATTTTAAACAAGAAACCTCCATTTGGTCCGTATGCATAAGGTGATTCAGCCATTCCGTTTGTTCCTAAACCAATAGTGTAAACTTTGATTCCGTATTGTTTTGCAATATCTGCGGCAGTTTCAGGCTCAATAAATCCTGCATTATTTACACCATCTGTCAATAAAATAATAACACGGCTTTTTGCTTTACTGTCTTTTAAACGGTTTACGGCAGTTGCCAATCCCATTCCAATTCCAGTTCCGTCTTGTAAAGCGGTGTCGTATTTGATTTCCTTAATTGCTTCTAAAATAATCGCTTTATCACTTGTAACGGGCGTTTTTGTATACGCTTCTGATGCATATAAAACCAAACCAATTCGGTCATTTGGTCTTTCTCCAACAAAATCTGCGGCAACTCTTTTTAAAGCTTCCATACGGTTTGGCTTTAAATCTTTTGCCAGCATACTTCCAGAAACGTCAATTGCCATTACAATGTCAATTCCTTTTGTTGTTTTGGTTTGATTGCTGATATCTACCGTTCTTGGTCTCGCTAAAGCAATAATCAAAGAACATAAGGCAATAATTCTAAAAACGTATAAACAAGGTTTTAATTTCGTCAACAGGGATTCACTGTTTTTGAAACCTTGCGTCGAACTCATTTTTAAAGTAGCTGACTGCTGGTTGCGTTTCCAGAAATACCAAGCAATTACAACTGGAATCAGTAGAAAAAGCCAAAAGAATTCTGGATTTAAAAAAGTGATCTTTCCCATTAGTTGCTTGCTTTTTTAAGTTCAACCGAATTTAAAATTCGATCTGTAATTGTGTTGGCATACGTGTCACCTTCTTCATGCATAATAACAATCTGTTGTAAACCTTGTTCTTGCTTGAAAATAAGAATTTCATAGTACACTCGTGAACTGGTTTTTGTAGCAGGATTTATCACCGTCATTGTGCCGTATCCTTTTATACCTTGTACGCCTTCATTTGTCTGATAATCCTCCTGCTTTACAATAATATTTTGACCGCCTTGCGATTCAATAACTTTTAATGAACCTTCTAAAGCTTTTGATAAATCAATTTCGGTTGGTGTTTTAAATTTACTGGTTGAAACCGCTACATAGAAATTTTCAATCATACTTCCATAAACAAAAAGCTGCATTTCTTTAATTAAAGCCATAGCATCTTTCGGAAGTACTTTTTGAGTATCCATACGTTTTAAAACTTCCGGTGTTTCGATTAAAACACCTGGGTTTCCATACTCACTTTTTATCCATTCGCGCTCTAAAAGACGCTTAGTTGGATGCATTAAAACAGTATCTTTTACATTTTTAAAGCCTTTAACAGCAATCAAGACAGCTGTTGTTGCAATTAGTAATCCAAAAACAGATCCAGTAGCAATTGCAATTCTTCTGTTTTTTTGTTTTTTCAATTGAAGCTTGATTTGCTTTTGTCTTTGTGCTTCGTTCAACAATTGATCTTCTTCAGATGGAACTTCTGTCGGAATTGCATTGTCCAATGTTAAAATTACTTTCTGAATTTTGTTTCTGTCTTCAGTAATTTCAAAATCAAGAGGTTTTGATTTCGCAAATTTTACCAAATCCGCTTGACGCAAAACACGCTCTAAATGCTCAACCGTTTCTGGCGTCAAAGTCATTTTCTTCTTCGTTGATGCCGTTTTGATTGCTGCAATCAACTCCGATGTTGTGCTTTCCATTGCTGGAATATGAATTGCCTCTTCAATATAATTTCGGGCAATATCAGTCAATTCACTATAATATTCTTTGATTTCACCTTTTTGAATCAACTCTTTTGATTCTAAGCTATTCAGTAAACTTGTTGCTTTTTCAATAGGTGTTTTATAAACTTCTTCTTCAATTTTTTTCTTCTGACGTTTTTTAGTGTCCCAATAAACGTAGGTGCCGATTCCAAGAATAAGTATCAGAAGTACTGCATATAACCACCAATTTCCAAAACTACTTTCTGCTGTAGAAATGTCTTTGATGTCGTACATTTTTTGTTGCAAAGTATCCACTTTTACAGCTGCAACTTCAACTTTGATCGAATCTGAGAAATACGGTTTTTTGTCAATTAAAATTTGAACTGGCGAAATCGTATATTTTCCCGAATCAAATTGCGTTAAACCATATTTCTTAATCAATTCATACGTGTCATTTTTCTTAACTGTATCAATTGGATAAGATTGAATAACCTCTAGAGAACCAATTGTTTTTGGCTGAGGGAAAACAACTTTCGATTTTGAGCTTACAACTGTTTTAAGCGTAAGTTTAAACTCAGCACCAATTTTGTTTTTTGTAGTATCAATACTTGTTTCTACCTGTTTTTGCTGCGCAAAAACCGCCGATGTAAGCAAAAATAGAAATATGTAAAATTTTAATTTCATTTGATTTTTGATTTCAGATTCTAGTCTAAAATTATTGCTTAAAAATGGAACACAGATAACGCAGATTTAAGCGGATTTTTATTTTTGGATTATTTAAAATCTAATATTCTAATGATCTAAGAAGTCTAAAAATCTTAGCGTGATTTGAAATAGCCTAACAATTTCGTTACATAATTTTCATCGACTCTGGTATTTACAACGCCAGCGCCAGATTTGCTGAAAGTTTCTTTGAAATAATTTACTCTTTCGTGATAATGTTTTTCGTAATTCATTCGAACCGCTTTTGAACCCGTATCAACCAACATTGTTCTTCCGGTTTCGGCATCAAGCATATTGACTATTCCAAGATTCGGAATTTTTTCTTCGCGAATGTCATACACGCGAACTCCAGTCAAATCATGTTTTTTGGAAGCAATTTTCAAGGTTTGCTCATAATTTTCAGACATGAAATCTGAAATCATAAAAACAATGGCTTTCTTTTTTTGAGTTCCCGATAAAAATTTCAAAGCTTCAGAAATATCGGTTTTATGGCTTTTTGGTTCAAATTCGATCAATTCTCGAATGATTCTTAAAACGTGTGAACGTCCTTTTTTTGGCGGAATGTACAATTCGACATTATCCGAAAATAAGATCAATCCGATTTTGTCATTGTTTTGTGTAGCCGAAAAAGCCATCGTTGCCGCAATTTCGGTTACGATGTCTTTCTTAAATTGGCTTTTTGATCCAAAACCTTCTGAACCCGAAATATCAACCATCAAAACCATGGTCAGTTCGCGTTCTTCTTCAAAAACCTTAACGTGAGCTTCGTTATAGCGTGCGGTTACGTTCCAATCGATGTTACGAATATCATCTCCGTATTGGTATTGACGCACCTCGCTAAACGTCATTCCTCGTCCTTTAAATGAAGAGTGGTATTCTCCCGAAAAGATATGATTGCTCAATCTTTTGGTCTTGATTTCTATTTTCCGTACTTTTTTTAAAAGCTCTTTTGTGTCCATTTCTTTAAGGCTGTAGGCTTTAGGCTTTAAGCTTTAGGCAATAACAAGGCTTGCGCCTATTGCATAAAGCTTACGGCATAAAGCTTTTAAGGTACTTCAATCTCGTTAACGATTTTGTTGATAATGTCTACAGAAGTGATGTTTTCAGCTTCGGCCTCATAAGTAATTCCAACTCTGTGGCGTAATACATCGTGAACAACTGCACGAACGTCTTCTGGAATTACATAACCGCGACGTTTGATGAAAGCGTAGCATTTTGCAGCATTAGCCAAGTTGATACTTCCACGTGGAGAAGCCCCAAAACTGATAAGCGGTTTTAGATCGGCTAATTTGTATTTCTCTGGGTAACGAGTCGCAAAAATGATATCTAAGATGTATTTTTCGATTTTTTCATCCATATAAACTTCACGAACCGCTTCTTGCGCGCGCAAAATTTGATCTACAGAAACTACTGGATTTACTTTTTCGTAAGTTCCTTTTAAGTTTTGACGAATTACAAAACGCTCTTCATCAATTTTTGGATAATCAATTACAGTTTTAAGCATGAAACGGTCAACTTGCGCTTCAGGCAATTGATATGTTCCTTCTTGTTCAACTGGGTTTTGTGTTGCCAATACTAAAAACGGACGATCTAATTTGAAAGTCGTGTCGCCAATTGTTACTTGTTTTTCCTGCATCGCTTCCAAAAGTGCAGATTGTACTTTTGCAGGAGCACGGTTGATCTCATCGGCAAGTACGAAATTGGCAAAGATTGGTCCTTTTTTTATTGAGAATTCGTTTGCTTTAATATTGTAAATCATTGTTCCGATAACATCGGCAGGCAATAAGTCGGGTGTAAACTGAATACGGCTGAAAGAACCTTGAACCGCTTGAGAAAGCGTGTTGATTGCTAAAGTTTTGGCTAAACCAGGAACTCCTTCAAGCAAAATGTGTCCTTGTCCTAATAAACCAATTAATAAACGTTCGACCATGTGTTTCTGGCCCACAATAACTTTGTTCATTTCCATTGTAAGAAGGTCTATAAAAGCACTTTCTCTTTCAATTTTTTCATTGATCGCTCTAATGTCTAAAGTCGTTGTATTTTCTTCCATATAAATGTTTTTAAAAGCTTTTTTAAACTCTTGATTTTTACGCCCGGTTTTTGAGAGTGCAAATTGAATATTTTTTGAGAAGTAAGATGTTAAAGAATGGTTAAAACTTCGACCAATCACCTAATTTTAAGGACGAATTGTGAATCTATTTTTATATTTTTAAGAACTTTGATGTGCATGTTTTTAAAAAGCATATTTATTACCAAAAATAACGCAATATAACCATGAGCAAAACAACATTATCGCCTATTATTTCGGGCACTATGAATTGGGGAGTATGGGACAAAAACCTTTCAACTAAAGAAATGGAAAACTTGATACAAATCAGTATCGAAAATAAAATTACCACTTTTGATCATGCCGATATTTACGGCGACTATACTACCGAAGCTGAATTTGGAAATGCATTTAAAGCAACTAAAATTTCCCGCGAAAAAATACAGTTAATCACAAAATGCGGTATTCAGCTAGTTAATGAAAGTCGTAAAACAAAAATCAAACATTATGATTATTCTAAGGAGTACATAATTTGGTCGGCAGAAGAATCATTGAAGAAACTCAAAACAGATTATATTGATGTTTTTTTGTTGCACAGGCCAAGTCCGTTGATGCAAGCGGATGAAATTGCAGAAGCAGTTGAAAAATTAAAATCAGAGGGAAAAATTATAGATTTCGGACTTTCGAATTTCACAAGTTCTCAAACTGAATTAATTCGCCAAAAAACAGAAGTAAGTTTTAATCAAGTGCAATTTTCGGCAACGCATTTTGAACCAATGATTGATGGCAGTTTGGATTATATGCAAACTCACGGAATTCGTCCATTATCATGGAATCCTCTTGGAACTGTTTTTAGAGAAGATACCAAAAAAACACGCCGATTGAAAAAGCTGTTTTCAACTTTATTAGAGAAATATCATCTTGGTGCTGACACACTTTTGTTGGCATGGATTTTAAAACATCCTGCAGGTGTTATTCCAATTGCAGGAACGGTGAATGTTGCCAGAATTCAGGCATTGTTAAAAGCAGTTGAATTGGATATGGACAAAGAAGATTGGTTCGCCATCTGGACAGAAAGTATGGGAGACGACGTTGCTTAAATAAAAATATTGGCGCACAGATTTTACGGATTAAACAGGTTTGAAAAATTACAGTGTAAATCTTTTTAATCTGTAAAATTCGTGGGCAAAAACAAATACTTAATAATGAAAAAAACAGCTTTAATTACTGGAGCCACGAGCGGAATTGGAAAAGCAACCGCTCAAATATTAGCAAAAAATAATTATAAGGTGATTCTTTGCGGAAGAAGAAAAGACCGTTTAGAAGAACTTGAAAAAGAACTTTCAGTTTTTACAGAAGTACATTCTTTGTCTTTTGATGTTAGAGATAGGGATGAAGTCTTTGCAAACATTAATGCATTGCCAGCCGATTTTTCGGTTATTGATGTTTTGATCAACAATGCAGGAAATGCGCATGGTTTAGATCCAATTCAAAATGGAGATATTGACGATTGGGATGCAATGATTGATATTAATGTAAAAGGACTTTTGTACGTTTCAAAAGCGATAATACCACAGATGATTGAAAGAAAATCAGGTCATATTATCAATATTGGATCAATTGCTGGAAAAGAAGTTTATCCAAACGGAAATGTGTATTGTGCTTCAAAACATGCAGTTGATGCCATCAATAATGGAATGCGAATGGATTTGAATCCGTATGGAATCAGAGTTGGGGCAATTCATCCAGGAATGGTTGAAACCGAATTCAGCGAAGTTCGTTTTAAAGGCGATGCTGACAGAGCTTCGAATGTGTATAAAGGTTTAGATGCGTTGCAAGCTGAAGATATTGCTGACATTATTCATTTTGTGGTTTCAAGAAAATACCATGTGAATATTGCAGATTTGATTGTTTACCCGACTGCACAAGCATCGGCGACAATTGTCAATAAGAATATTTAAAAATTAGATAGTTGGACTTCTTAGATTTATGATCTTTAGATTATCTTAGGAATCTGAAAATCATAAATCTAAGAAGTCTAAATTTCTAACCAAGCCCTAAAGAAGATGATTAATAAGCGCCTTTTAATTAAAAATCTCCTCGCTCATAATGACGAAAGCAGTTTTTATGACAAAAAAAGGCAGTTGAATCTTCATTCGCGCGAAGGGAAAGGGAAGTTCTTAAAACATATTTGCGCGTTATCCAATTCCAATCCAAATAATAATTCTTATATCGTCGTTGGTGTAGAAGACCAAGACAACGAAATTGTTGGCGATGATTTTTTTGATGACAGCCGAATTCAAAATCTTGTCAATGCTTTTTTGGAAAATCCTCCAAAAATTCAATACGAAAATGTCCCTTTTCCAAATCTTCCAAAAGACAAAGTAATCGGTCTGGTAACCATAAAGCCTAAAAGTAAAATCTCATATTTTAAAAAAGGAATTCATACCATTCTTGCCAATAGTATCTTTGTGAGGCGTGGCAGTAATTCTACGCCTTTAGAAGAGCACGAGGAAATTGAAAAAAACAATCAGAATACAGAAACAGTAATCGGAATTGAAAATAGTTCTCGAAACAGTATTCAATATACTTTAGACGGTGTTATTGATTTTATGAATTTTAGGCATAAAGATATGTCGCCAAAATATCGAGTCTTTAAAGAATTATTTGTGATTTGCTGGGCAGGAGTTGCTAAAAAATCTCGTGATAAAACGTTTCTTTCCAGAGTAGATATTGAATTGATCAATGAACAAATTAAGCTGTTTTATTCTGCGCAAGATGTTGTTACTATTGAATATAACGATGACACTTTTACCATTACAGAATATGTTCCGTTAGGATTAAATGACAAAACAAGTTTTTATCCTTTGGAAAAGCAAACCATACATTTTTTTGATAATGGATATTATAAGATTGATCGCGAAATGCTTTTTCACCCACCAGAGTTTAATCGAAAAATGTTATACCATATTTACAATTCAAATATGGCTTTGCTTCAAAAACTACAAAAAGGATTTGCTTTGTCTCCAAGAGAATTAGCAGATCTTGAAAACCTTCCTTCAACTTTTATGATTTGTTATTTGAACGGTTTTGATGAGGCCAAGCAAAAGTTAATTGATTCAAAATTATTGCTGAAGCCTTTTCCTGCTGTTTATTTATCTTTTAAAGAAGCACTCCGAGTTTTGAGAAAGATGAAGTATGATGTTCAATAAAAGGGACAAAGTTACATAGGGACAAAGGGCAAAGGTTTTCTTTTGAAACCTATTTTGTAGAGATGCACTGCTGTGTATCAATTTTGTCGTTTTAATGAAATTTCAAATATTTATTTACTTCATCATACGGAAATAGGATTTCTTTTGGGCCATCGGCATAAGATGCAGCTTCATAGGAGTTGTAATATAAAAGCAAACCATCTTCTGTGTAAAAAATATTCTGTGACAATTGGAATTTGTCATTTTCAAACATTAATCCTGTTGCATTAATATTGGCTTTAGCTGGGATTTTATATTTTTCTCGGAATTTTTTTTCGGCGAAAGCCTTAAATTCTTTTTCATTAGTGAACAATTGATCCATAAAAATTGTTTTTCCAGTTTTAGGATTAAATAATAATGATTTAAAACCTTGATAACCGTGCGCGCCTCCGGTAAAAGTATAATGATCGATTTTTATGTTCAAAATTTCATCAGACTGAAATTCTACATTTCCAATAATTTTCCCTTCCCAACCAAAAGTCTCAGTGGGAAATTTTTTGTGCATTTCTTCATATGATTCAATAAATGATTGTGCCAGAATATTGTAATCTGTTGCTTTTTTAGGGTCTTCGCCAAAATAGACAATTTCTTTTATGACCGAGAAAACCTTTTTATTAATGCTGTCTGCGGTAATTTTTGCATTTTTAGCAATTGGGATTTCAAGAGTAATTTTTGGGCAATCGCTTTTGCAAGGGATGGCAGATTCTTTTTCAAATGTTTCATTATCAAATGAGAGCTCTTTGTTGCAACTTGTGAATATTAAAAACAAAAAGACTAAAAAAGTATAATGTTTCATATATGTAAAGTTATTTGTTAATGATTGAATGTAGGATCGCAATTTATTTGTGAGGTTTTGCTTTTGCAAAGTTCTAGCCAGTAGCGATTTCAGATCAAAAAAGTGTTAATTATATACAAAGGTAAGAACTTGTGTCAGGATTAGAATAAATTAAACGGTAAATTTGTACAAGATTTAAGGATTTAAAATTTGTAACTATATGAAATTCAATACAAAAGTAATACATGGTGGCCAACATCATGATCCAAGTACTGGAGCAGTAATGCCTCCGGTTTATCAAACTTCAACATTTATTCAAACAAGTCCGGGGAAACCTTTGGCAGATTATGAGTATAGCCGTGCGTCGAATCCAACTCGTACAGCTTTAGAAAATGCTTTGGCAAGTATTGAAAATGGTACAAGAGGATTGGCTTTTTCGTCTGGATTAGCAGCGACAGATTGTATTTTAAGATCTTTTAAGGCCGGTGATGAAATCATCGCAATGGATGATTTATATGGAGGAACTTATAGAATGTTCTCTAGAATTTACAAAGATTCTGGAATTAAGTTTCATTTTGTTGATATGACTGATATCGAAAAATTGAAATCATTAATCAATGAAAATACTAAATTGATTTGGGTGGAAACCCCAACAAATCCATTAATGAAATTGGCGGATATTGAAGAAGTGGCTAAAATCACAAAAGCAAATAATATTTTATTCGCTGTTGATAATACTTTTGCAACGCCATATTTGCAAAAACCTTTGGACTTAGGAGCTGATATCGTAATGCACTCTGCAACAAAATATTTAGGCGGACATTCTGATGTTATTGCTGGCGCTTTAATTGTAAAAGATGAAGCATTAGGCGATCAATTGCATTTTCAGCAATTTGCAACAGGGGCGACATTAGGACCAATGGACAGTTTTTTAGTTTTAAGAGGAATTAAAACACTTGCATTACGCGTTCAAAGACATTGCGAAAACGGAGAAAAAGTAGTGGAGTTTTTAAGTAACCACCCAAAGATTGATACGGTTTACTATCCAGGATTGCCAAACCATCCTTTTCATGAAATTGCTAAAAAGCAAATGAAGGCTTTTGGCGGAATGGTTTCTTTCACTTTCAAATCTGGAAAAAAAGAAGATTCGATTGCATTTTTAGAGAAATTAAAAGTGTTTACTTTGGCAGAATCTTTAGGCGGAGTTGAATCTTTGGCAAATCACCCGGCTTTGATGACGCATGCATCGATTCCTGCTGATAAAAGAGCTGAAGTTGGTATTACTGATGATTTGGTTCGATTAAGTGTGGGTATCGAAGATGCATCAGATTTAATAGCCGATTTAGAACAAGCTCTTTCTTAACGAAAGAAATTCCAATAAAAAAATCCCAAATTCCAGTTTTAAGCATCTTGGAATTTGGGATTTTTTATATTGTGGCCTTTCTGGTTTTAGAATTCTAAATAGTAGATATATCCAAAGTTAAACCATACTTGCCAGTCGTTCGACTTGTTTTCCTTATAAATATCTTTATTCGGATTTAGACCATCAATCCAGTCATTGCTATACATCTGAAAACGAGTTTCAAACATCAAATCGTCCATTTTTGTCAGTTTGTAATGCACTCCTAGACCTCCTGTTGCTGATACAACAATTCCGTCTTCTGTAGAAAATCCGTGAGGTCTTCCATCTGAAGGAGTCAAGTATTTTCCGATTGTTACGTTTGGAAGCGTGATGTCTCCTAAGTGGGAACCAACTTTTGCAGAATAATAATTTACCTGAAATCCTAAACTAAGATACGGGCTTAAACTACCAACTGAGTTTTCAAAATCATGTATTTTAATAAATGAAAACTCTAATTGAGATCCTAATCCTACTGTAGTTGAACTAGCATTCATGTTTTTAAGCATCGTGACAAAAGGAGTTTCTGGCTTTTTGTCAACCCATCTTCCATAATGTTTTAATTGAGTATGACTAAATGAAAGTTCAGATCGTACTTTGAAATGTTCTGTAAAAAAACTTTCATGATTGTTGGCGGCTGAAAAGTTGATAAAATGCATAAGACCAACTCCAAATCCAGTGTTCCCGACATTGGTATCAAAATTGTTTCTTTGTCCAAAATCTGACTGCAGTGTTACAGGTCCTGCGAATATTCCTATTTCTTGTGCAAGATCAGATTGAGCGTTTGCAACAGAGCTAATTCCAAGAATGGCAAATAGCGTGATAATTACGGGTTTGAGCATAGTATTTGGGCTTTGAAATCTAGGCAAATATATAAAAAACCTAGTCTAAACAAAATATTAAATACTGCTATTAAAAAATTAGTAACAAAACACTTAATTTTCTGACTTTAAGTGTTGTGATTTGACCTAAAATCGGAGGCTTAAAATCCTATTTTTATTTTTGTTTAAAAATAACACAATTCTTCTCGAAAAACGAAAAAAAATAACAATTCATGATTGTTTTGCCTTATCTTTGCTTGTTGATACGAAAACGTTTTCTTAGAAGATTTTTGCGTACTTTAATTTGATTTTAAGCTAAAACTATTATTTGAATAATTTATTTAAAAATGGAACAAAAAATAAATGAATTTATGGCTCTGGTTGAGTCAAAAAATCCAAACGAGCCAGAATTTCTTCAAGCTGTTAGAGAATTTGCAGAAACAGTTATTCCGTTTATTGCAGAAAGAAAAAAATACGATGGGAAAAATTTACTTCTTAGAATAGCTGAACCAGAAAGATCTGTAATTTTTAGAGTTCCGTGGGTAGATGACAAAGGAGAAATTATTGTAAACAGAGGATTTAGAATTCAAATGAACTCTGCAATTGGACCATATAAAGGAGGGATTAGATTTCATCATACAGTAAACTTATCAGTTTTAAAATTCTTGGCTTTCGAGCAAGTTTTCAAAAACAGTTTGACAACACTTCCAATGGGTGGAGGAAAAGGTGGTTCTGATTTTGATCCAGAAGGAAAATCAGATGGTGAAATTATGCGTTTCTGTCAATCGTTTATGACCGAATTGTGCCGCCATATTGGACCAGATCTTGACGTTCCTGCTGGAGATATTGGAGTAGGTGCAAGAGAGATTGGTTATTTATTCGGACAATACAAAAGAATTAGAAATGAATTTACGGGAGTTTTGACTGGAAAAGGTTTGGCTTACGGAGGTTCATTAATCAGACCAGAAGCTACAGGTTATGGTGTAGTGTATTTTACAGATCAAATGCTTCGTACTATTGGGCATGAAATCAAAGGAAAAAGAGTTGCAATTTCTGGATTTGGAAACGTAGCTTGGGGAGTTGCCTTGAAAGTGAATGAATTAGGAGGGAAAGTAGTTACTTTATCTGGTCCTGACGGTTATATTTATGATGAAGAAGGAATTTCTGGAGAAAAAATCGACCATATGCTTGAAATGAGAGCAACTGGAGATAACAGAGCAGAAAGATATTTAGAGAAATATCCTAATGCTGTTTTCCACAAAGGAAAAAGCCCATGGGAAGTAAAAGTTGATATTGCAATTCCATGTGCTACTCAAAATGAATTAAACGGCGAAGATGCTAAGAAATTAATTGAGAACGGTGTTTTATGTGTAACAGAAGCAGCAAATATGCCTTCTACATTAGATGCTATTAAGCTTTTCTTAGATAATAAAGTGCTTTTCGCTCCTGGAAAAGCAGCTAATGCTGGTGGTGTTGCTGCATCTGGATTAGAAATGACACAAAACTCTATCCGTTTAAACTGGACGAGTGAAGAGGTTGATTTGAGATTAAAAGACATTATGGTTGGAATTCACAACCAATGTAAAAAATATGGTGCTGAAGAAGATGGTTATGTAAACTACGTAAAAGGAGCTAACATTGCCGGATTTGTTAAAGTTGCCGATGCTATGCTTGCTCAAGGTGTAGTGTAATTTTTAGTTATAGTTTTTTTGAAATGTCTTCATTTGTTTCTGACAATTGAAGGCATTTTTTTATTTATAAAAAGAACAAAAAACAAATACTTCCGTTTGTAGTATATTTGTTATCTGAATATATAAAATAATGAAGGGAAAGTTTCTGTATATTTTGTTTTTACTCCTGTTTCAATTTAGTTTTTCACAAAATAAATTGTCATGGCAAGGTTATTTTTCATTTAACGAAATAAAAGATATTTCAGAATCGTCAACAACCGTTTATGCCGCTTCAGAGAATGCTTTGTTTTCTAAAAATGCTGCATCAAATGCGGTTAAAACAACAACTACAATTGACGGGCTTTCGGGACAAACTATTTCAGCGGTTTATTACAGCGAGACATTCAAAAAAACAATTATTGGCTATGAAAACGGTTTGATGATTGTTGTTAATGAAACCGATGGCAGTATGCTAAAAGTGGTAGATATTATCAACAAGCAATTGGCGCCGAATCTTAAAAAGATCAATCATTTTATGGAGTATAATGGTTTGGTTTATGTTTCCTGCGATTTCGGAATTGTTCAATTTAATTTAACGACTTCGCAATTTGGTGACACCTATTTTATTGGCGATAATGGTGCCGAAATTAGTGTCAAACAAACGGCCTTTTTTAACGGATTTATTTATGCAGCAACTTCCAGCGGTATCAGAAAAGCTGATATTGCAAATGCTAACCTAAATGATTTTAAGCAATGGTCTGTCGTAAATTCAGGAGATTGGTATGGCGTAGAGGCCTTAGATGCTGAATTGATTGCGGTAAATAATTCTGGATATCTACATCGCTTCAATTCAAGTGTATTTATTGGCTTTTCTCAATTGCCACAAACAGCCGTTGATTTAAGAGCAAAAAATCATAATTTGTTTGTTACGACTGCAAATACAGTATATGTTTATAGTAATCAAATGATTTTGATTCGACAAATTACAAATACGCAGGTTTTAGATAATACAATTAGTTTTACTTCTGCAACTGCTGTTGGAAATTCAATTTATATCGGAACAAAAGAAAAAGGTTTGTTTTCATCATCACTTTCAAGTAGCGCCGCTTTTACTAATGACACGCCTTCTGGTCCGGCTCGAAATAATATTTTTTCTATGGATGTAACTCCAAGTGTGCTTTGGGCAGTTTATGGAGATTATGATACGTATTATAATCCGTATGATTTGGATAGTTATGGAGTTAGCAAATACAATACTTCAGGTTGGCTGAATATTCCGTATTCAGATGTTTATAATGCAAAGTCAATGACCCGAGTTATTGTCAATCCAAAAAATGAAAAACAAGTTTATGCGAGTTCTTTTTTTTCGGGTTTGTTGCGAATAGAAAATGATGTTCCGAATCTTTTGTATAACGAAAAAAATAGTGGTTTAGAATCGATTACTACTGAGGGGCCAAATTATATAGATGTTCGTATCAATGCAACTGCTTTTGATAAAACAGGAAATTTATGGGTGACGAATAGCCGAATTAAAAATGGTCTCAAAGTTTTAAAAACTAACGGGCAATGGGGAAGTTACGCGATGACTTCAATTTTAGATGATGCTCAAGCCAGCAGTTATGGTGCAATTCTAGTCGATAGAAATAATGTAAAATGGATTGCAACCAATAGAGATGGAGTTGTTGGTTTTAACGAAACAACAAATACATTCAAAAAAATGACTTTTGGTTCTGATGCTGGAAATCTACCAATCGCTGATGTTAGAGCTTTGGCAATTGACAATAAAAATCAGCTTTGGATTGGGACAACTAAAGGATTGCGAGTTTTGTCGAATGTGAGTAATTTTCAGAATGAAAGTCAGCTAAAAGCAAATGCGATTATTATTATGGAAGATAATTTGGCTCAGGAACTTCTTTACGAACAATTCATCACTTCCATTGCTGTTGATGGTGCAAACAATAAATGGATTGGAACAAGCGATTCTGGTGTTTTTATGGTTTCGCCAAACGGACAAGAAACCAAATATCATTTTACAAACAGCAATTCTCCTTTGCCAAGTAATGCGATAAACGATATCAAGATCAATAGTACAACGGGCGAAGTTTTTATAGCAACCAATAAAGGAATGATTTCTTTTGGTGGCATTGCGACGGAAGCCAATGAAGATTTGAATAATGTTTATGTGTATCCAAATCCAGTTCGCCCAACTTATTCTGGAACCGTAAAAGTTGCCGGACTTTTGGATAAAGCCAATGTGAAAATTACCGATATTGAAGGCAATCTCGTTTATGAAATTACTTCAGAAGGCGGAACAATCGAATGGGATACAACAGCTTTTGGAAAATATAAAGTATCTTCGGGTGTTTATATGATTTTTATTTCCGCGCAAGACGGTAGTGAGACAAAAGTCAAAAAAGTGATGATAATTAGATAATGTGAGAATTAGAAAATCAGATAATTTTTTTTTCTAAATAATTTAAAAATCGAATAATAAGTTTAGTATTTGTAAAATCTAACATTCTGAAGTCTGAAAATCTAAAATCTGCAATCTAAAATCTAAAATTAGTTCGTGCAAGTTAAAACCAAAGCCATAGTAATCTCCTCTTTAAAATTTCAGGAAAAAAGCTTGATTGTAAAATGCTTTACACTATCAAGCGGTTTGAAATCTTACTTTGTTCGTGATGCTTTTTCAAGTCGGAAAGCAAGTCAAAAGATTGCTTATTTTCAGCCTTTGTCAATTTTAGAGATTGAAGCAGTTCATAAAAACAAAGGTACTTTGGAGAATTTCAAAGAGTTAAAAACTGCCGTTCCTTTTCAAACCATTCATACTGATATTTTCAAAAGTACGATGGTGATATTTTTGTCTGAAATGCTTCATCATTCCATTCAAGAAGAAGAAAAAAACGAACAGCTTTTTTTGTTTTTAGAAACCGCTTTGACTTGGCTGGATCATCATGACGAAATTTCAAATTTTCATTTAATTTTACTTTTAGAAATAACAAAATATTTAGGTTTTTATCCTGATATTTCAGAAATTAATCTGCCTCATTTTGAAATGAATGACGGTGTTTTTACACTCTTTCAAGGTGCAAGCATTTTATCGGAACATGAAACCAATTTGTTTAAAAAGTTGATTGATTTAAAATTCGATAACGATCAAAAAGTTTTTCATGTTGTGGAAAGGCAAATTCTTTTAAAAATCTTAATTGATTACTACAGTTTTCATTTGGAAGGATTCAAAAAACCTAAATCTTTAGAGATTTTAAAGGAAGTTTTCTCTTAAATCGACCAAAATAACAATATTTGTTGCGGAATCTACCTGAAATTTCCCGAAATCGGTCTTTTTTCCTTCATCTTTTCTCTATTTCACTCAAAATTCCTTACTTTCGCACCTCGTTAAAGAAAAGGATAAAATGAGTACAAAATTTACTGAATACAAAGGACTTGACTTGCCAACTGTAGCTTCTGAAGTTCTTGATTTTTGGAAGAAAGAAAATATATTTGAAAAGAGTGTAACAACTCGCGAAGGTGCTGAACCTTTCGTATTTTTTGAAGGTCCGCCTTCAGCAAACGGATTGCCTGGAATTCACCACGTAATGGCACGTGCGATTAAAGATATTTTTTGCAGATATAAAACTCAAAAAGGTTTTCAAGTAAAAAGAAAAGCTGGATGGGATACTCACGGTTTACCTGTTGAATTAGGTACCGAAAAAGAATTAGGAATTACAAAAGAAGATATTGGTAAAACAATTTCAATCGAAGAATATAACGAAGCGTGTAAAAAAACCGTTATGCGTTATACTGATGTATGGAATGATTTGACCGAAAAAATGGGCTATTGGGTTGATATGGAAGATCCGTATGTGACTTATAAACCAAAATATATGGAGTCTGTTTGGTGGCTTTTGAAACAAATCTACGATAAAGGTTTGTTGTACAAAGGATATACAATTCAGCCTTATTCTCCAAAAGCAGGAACTGGATTGTCTTCTCACGAAGTAAACCAGCCAGGAGCTTACCGCGATGTGACTGATACTACAATTGTAGCGCAGTTTAAAACACTTCCAGAAACGTTACCTTCATTCTTGCAAGGTTTTGGAGATATCCACATTTTAGCTTGGACGACAACTCCTTGGACACTGCCGTCAAATACCGCTTTGACTGTTGGTCCAAAAATCGATTATGTTTTAGTTAAAACTTTCAATCAATATACTTTTGAGCCAATTAATGTGATTTTGGCTAAAAACTTAGTTGGAAAACAATTCGGAAAAGGATTTTTCTTAAGTGAAGATGATGCTGATTTTGACAATGTTAAAAACGGCGACAAAAAACTTCCGTACAAAATCTTAACTGAAGCAAAAGGAGCAGATTTAGTAGAAATCCGTTATGAGCAATTATTACCTTATGTATTGCCTTATGAAAATGCTGAAAACGCATTTAGAGTAATCTCTGGTGATTTCGTTACAACCGAAGACGGAACCGGAATTGTGCATACAGCTCCGACTTTTGGTGCAGATGATGCTAAAGTGGCAAAAGAAGCAAAACCAGAAGTGCCGCCAATGTTGGTTTTGGACGAAAACGGAACTCCGGTTCCATTAGTAGATTTACAAGGAAAATTCACTTCTCATTTAGGTGATTTGGCCGGTAAATATGTTAAAAACGAATATTACGATGCAGGACAGGCTCCAGAGAAATCTGTAGATGTTGAAATCGCTATTCGTTTAAAAGAAGAAAACAAAGCTTTTAAAGTTGAAAAATACGTGCACAGTTATCCACACAGTTGGAGAACAGACGAGCCGTTATTATACTATCCTCTAGATTCATGGTTCATCAAAGTAACCGATGTAAAAGATAGAATGTTCGACCTGAACGAAACTATCAATTGGAAGCCTAAATCTACTGGTGAAGGACGTTTTGGAAATTGGCTTAAAAATGCCAACGATTGGAACTTATCTCGTTCTAGATATTGGGGAATTCCGTTGCCAATTTGGAGAACAGAAGATAAAACAGAAGAAGTTATTATCGGTTCTGTTGAAGAATTGTACAATGCAATCGAAAAATCGATCGAAGCAGGTTTCCAAAAAGAAAATCCGTTTAAAGGATTTGAAATCGGAAATATGTCTGAGTCCAATTATGATTTAATCGATTTACACAAAAATGTAGTTGATGGACTTACTTTAGTTTCGGCTTCTGGGAAACCAATGAAGCGCGAAAGTGATCTAATCGACGTTTGGTTTGATTCTGGAGCAATGCCTTATGCACAATGGCATTATCCTTTTGAGAACAAAGAAAAAATTGATGACAACAAAGATTTTCCAGCAAATTTCATTGCAGAAGGAGTAGACCAAACTCGTGGATGGTTCTATACTTTACATGCAATCGGAACTTTGGTTTTTGATAAAATTGCTTACAAAAACGTAGTTTCAAACGGTCTAGTTTTGGATAAAAATGGAATTAAAATGTCTAAGAGTAAAGGAAATACGATAGACCCATTTAAAACCATTGCAGAAAACGGTCCAGATGCTACGCGTTGGTACATGATTATGAATGCAAATCCGTGGGACAACTTGAAGTTTGACCTTGAAGGAATTGCTGAGGTTAAACGTAAATTCTTCGGAACACTTTACAATACCTATTCATTCTTCTCGTTATATGCTAACATCGACGGATTTAAATACGAAGAAGGTGAAATTCCGTTAAACGAAAGACCTGAAATCGATCAGTGGATTATTTCTGAATTACATTCGTTAATCAAATTTGTTGACGAATGCTACGAAGATTACGAGCCTACGAAAGCAACAAGAGCGATTTCTGACTTCGTTCAAGAGAATTTAAGTAACTGGTACGTTCGTTTATGCCGTCGTCGTTTCTGGAAAGGGGAATATGCAAAAGATAAAATTGCAGCTTACCAAACGCTTTATACTTGTTTGCTTACAATCAGTAAATTGAGCGCTCCAGTAGCTCCATTTTTTATGGACAAATTGTATCGCGATTTAACAACTTCGACGGGAAGTGAGGATTTTGCTAGTGTTCACTTGGCTGAATTCCCGAAATTTGTCGAAAACTTTGTTAATAAAACGTTAGAGAGCAAAATGCAGAAGGCGCAAACAATCTCTTCTTTGGTGTTGTCACTACGTAAAAAGGAGATGATTAAAGTTCGTCAACCTCTGCAAAAGGTAATGATTCCGGTACTTGACGACAATCAGCGTGCTGAAATAGAAGCTATTTCTGACCTTGTAAAGGCTGAGGTAAATGTTAAAGAAATCGAACTTTTAGACGATGCTTCAGGTATTTTGGTAAAACAAATTAAGCCTAATTTTAAGGCTCTTGGACCACGCTTTGGAAAAGATATGGGTCTGATTTCTAAAGAGATACAAGGTTTTTCTGCAGATCAGATCAATCAGTTGGACAAGCAAGGAACGCTTGATATTGTTATTTCTGGAAATAATGTAACTTTATCATTAGAAGACGTCGAAATAACATCGCAGGATATTGAAGGTTGGTTGGTTGCAAATTCAAACGGAATTACAGTTGCACTTGACATTACAATATCTGAAGAGTTGAAAAATGAAGGTATCGCGAGAGAATTGGTAAACAGAATTCAGAATATCCGTAAAGATTCAGGATTTGAAGTTACTGATAAGATCAAAGTACAGATAAAAAGAGATGGCATTTTAGAAGATGCTGTTTCAAAAAATGAAGACTATATTAAGTCTGAGACATTAACTGATGATTTGGTTTTTGTGGATGCTTTAGAAAACGGCACAGAAATTGAGTTTGATGATATTAGAACAATGATATTAATTTCAAAATAAGTATAATACCATGATAGATGAAATTACAAGATACTCAGACGCTGACTTAGCGGAGTTCAAAGAAATAATCCAAGCAAAAATTAAAAAAGCACAAGAAGATCTTGATTTGATCAAAAGTGCCTATATGAACGATTTGAATAACGGAACTGACGATACTTCTCCAACTTTTAAAGCTTTTGAAGAAGGTAGTGAGACCATGTCAAAAGAAGCAAACTCTCAGTTGGCTATCAGACAAGAGAAATTCATTCGTGACTTAAAAAACGCTTTATTCCGTGTTGAAAACAAAACATACGGTATTTGCAAAGTAACAGGTAAATTAATCAGCAAAGAAAGGCTTAAAATCGTTCCTCATGCAACAATGAGTATCGAAGCTAAAAACTTGCAACGATAAACACGTAGAAATACGTAAGAGAAAAGCGCTCCTTTAAGGAGCGCTTTTTTGTTTAATGTTTTGTCTATTCAATATTTGCGATAATCTTCATGATTTGAAAGAAATTATTTATAATTATTCAAAATTAATCGATGTTTAAAAACTTTATTTTTTGTAGGAATTGTAATTGCAGATCGCTTTCGGTTTTGCAATGGGTTTAAATAAAAAAAAACCGCCTTGTTACTGGCGGCTTTTCAAAGAATAAAATTATTACGCTAGATTTTTTTCAACATCACCTTTGTGTTTTTTCAAGATAGCTCTTGTCATTCCAAGATTTGCTTTAGAGGAATCTGCAGCAAGATAGATCATGAATTTTTTGTTTGGAGAAATGTCAATAATGTGAATTTGATTTGAAAGCGTAATCAAAATGTCTTCGATGTTTTGCTCCAAACCTAAGGCTTTTACGGCATTCAATTTAGCTTTTACAACTTCGAGGTTGTAAGCGGCTGCCAATTCAGGGTCAAAAGCCGGATCAATAGTTAAGTTTCCAAAGCTTAATCCGGATTCAATTTCAGTTACAGCTACTGCTATAAAGCCATTTACGTTGGTTTTCATTTCGTTTAAAAACACGTTTAAAAAATCGTTACTCATAATTTAGTGGTTTGTTGGGTTAATAGATTTATTGTTATTTCAATAGTGAATTCTTGCTCAACTCGGTTGATAATTCTTCTGTTGAACGCATTAATAAAGCCAGATTACTTCCTTCTTTCGAAAAAGCAACTACGAAATTGCTGCCGCTTATTTTGTTTCCAACAACAACTCCGTCTGAAGTTTTTAGCAGAAGTTGTTTTAAAGCGCCTTTGTCTAAATCACTCAAAAACTTTTCGCTCATCGATAAAATGGCCGCGCTCATTGCTGCAACGCTGTCACTGTAATCAACATGCAGTGAAGTAATCATTTTTCCTTTTTCGTTTAAAATTAATGCTGAGGTAGATTTGGTATTAACTAAAAAGTCGTTTAAAGTAGAAGTTATTTCATTCATGTTTTGTAGGATTTAGAAATATTGTTCAACCATTTTGGCGCTAACAGCTGTTTCGGGGCTTTTCTGTGGGTTTTGAATAAACAACTGTTAAAATTTGTTAACAAATATAAATTAAATTATGTATCATTGTAGTACCAAAGTGTTAATTATTTCATTTTTAATATAAAAACTTATATTATGGCTAAAGTGTTAAAATTCAAAGAGGTAAATTCTGATGTGGAGCATCGAATGAAGGATTTTGAGCAGATGCGTTTAAAATTGAAAGCAGCTATGAAAAAGGATGAAGCAAAAAAGACAAAGACAGAAAAAGAAAGCAAAGGCTTGCTAAAATCTATTTCTGTCTTTTTTGCTGATACTCCACAAGCTTCAGCAAACGGCACAGTTAAGAAATAAGCTTTTTTAGAAGCTTAAAATTAATGCAATGTTGCAATTCCTATTATTGTAAAAGAATTAACGCTCCTTATGGGGCGTTTTTTTTGATTTAATTGTTATTTTTGCCCATCAAAATTTTATAAAATGTCATTACGAAAAGCGTATTTCCTTATATTTTTAGTTTTAATTGTAGATCAATTGTCAAAAATTTATGTAAAAACAAACTTTATTCTTGGAGAAGAAGTAAAAGTGATGGGAACTGAGTGGTTTAAAATTCATTTTATTGAAAATGAAGGAATGGCTTGGGGAACAAAAATTCCTGGAGAATATGGAAAACTAATTTTGACAGTTTTTAGAATTTTTGCAGTTTTCGGAATTGGATGGTGGCTTTCAGATGCTATTAAAAAACGACATTCTACTTATCTAGTAGTGGCAATTGCTTTGATTTTTGCCGGAGCCGCTGGAAATATTATAGATTCTGTTTTCTACGGAGTTATTTTTGATGATAGCACGCATAATTTAGCGACTCTTTTTTCTCCTCGCCCTTACGGAAGTTGGTTTCATGGTTTAGTAGTTGATATGTTTTATTTCCCAATTTGGGAAGGAAATCTTCCAACTTGGTTGCCTGTTTTTGGAGGAAAACATTTTGCCTTCTTTAACGCAATTTTTAATGTTGCCGATGTCGCGATTTCTACCGGAGTTGGTATTTTATTAGTTTTCAATAAAAGAGCTTTCCCTAAGCACGCATAAATAATTTAAATTTTTTCAAATTCCAAATTTCAATATTCTATGCAATAAAAGTTGTAAAGATTGGAATTTGGAATTTTTGTTTTTTTTTGGAATTTGAAAATTTCACAGCATTGGGTTTTAATATTTATTGTACTATTTTTACAAGACAAAAAAACAAGCTATGCAAAGTCCGTCTTTCTCTATTTATGATGCTTCTGCAGGATCTGGAAAGACCTATACTTTGGTTAAGGAATATCTTAAAATTATTCTTTCTTCCCCTAAAAATGACGCTTACCGAAATATTCTAGCGATAACCTTTACCAATAAGGCGGTTCATGAAATGAAAAGTCGTATTGTTGGAAGTTTGTCTGAATTTGCAAAAGATGAACCTTCAGAAAAAGCAGTTGCTTTGATGGAAGACTTGTCTCGGGAAACGGGACTTTCAATTATTAAAATCAAAACAAAATCTCAAAATATTATAAAGCATCTTATTCATAATTATGCTGCTTTTGATATTTCGACTATTGATAAATTCACTCATAAAGTTATACGCGCTTTTGCTCATGATTTGAATCTTCCGATGACTTTTGAAGTTACATTGGATACTGAAAATTTATTGGTTGAAGCGGTTGATGCAATTATTGCTCAAGCCGGTCAAGATGAAACTTTGACAAAATTGCTCATCGATTTTACGATGGAAAAAACGGATGACGATAAAAGTTGGGATGTTTCTCGTGAAATCTTGGAAACAGGAAGATTGGTTTTGAATGAAAATAATCGGAATGAAATTTTGCATTTTCATGATAAATCGATCGAAGAATTTATTGAGATTAAAAAGAAAATGCTTGCGCTTTGTAAAGATTTAGAATCCGAAAATGAAAATTGGGCAAAAGAAGCGCTTGAATTAATTGATAAAAACGGAATTGATTTAAAATCATTTTCTCGTGGCACTTTTCCGAATCATTTAGAAAATATTCGCGACGGAAAATTCAATCCAAGAAATAAGACTTTTCATGAATTTGATGATATAGCGATTAATAAAACTGCGAAAGACAGAGCTTTAATTGAAAATATTATTCCAGAATTACTTCAGATTTTAAGCAAGATTTACAAGAATTTTGAAAAAAGGGATTTTTACAAAGCCTTTCTTAAAAATATAACCCCGCTTTCGCTGTTGAATACGGTAAGCAATGAGTTGGCAAAAATTCAATCGGAACAAAATATTTTGTCGATTTCAGAATTCAATGCGATTATTCATCGCGAAATTCAAAACCAGCCTGCGCCTTTTATTTATGAGCGTTTGGGTGAGCGTTATCGTCATTTTTTTATTGATGAATTTCAGGATACTTCTGAAATGCAATGGCAAAATTTGATTCCGCTTATTGATAATTCGCTTTCAGGTTTAGACGATTTGGGAAATAAAGGAACCCTGATGATTGTGGGAGATCCAAAACAATCTATTTACCGCTGGCGCGGAGGAAAAGCAGAACAGTTTATCGAACTTAGCAAAAACACAAATCCATTTAATAATCCCGATAAGGAAATCCGACACTTAAATACTAATTATAGAAGTTACAGTGAAGTCATTGATTTCAACAATAGGTTCTTCAAATTGATTTCCTCAGAGTTTTCAAATGAAGATTATAAAGATTTATATGAAAATCATAGTTTTCAGAATGCGAATTCAAAAAAAGGAGGCTATGTAAATATCTCATTTCTTCCGATTATTGAAAAAACAGATTCGGATGATGAAGATGAAACCCTTGAAAAGTCAGATTTGTATGTTTTGGCAACTTTAAACACTATTTTGAAAGTTGTTCAAGAAGGATTTCAGTATAGAGATATTGTTGTGCTGACTCGAAAAAGAGATCAAGGAATTGCAATAGCGAATTATTTGACAGAACAAAATATTCCGCTTTTGTCGTCAGAAACTTTGATGATTCAAAATGCGACAGAAGTCCGACTTATAATTCATCTTCTAAAATATTTGAACAACAGCGCTGATTTAGAATCGAAAGCAAATTTTCTTCATTTTATGGCTTCAAATGTGAATTCTGAAATGCCAATACATGATTTTATTGCGCAAGGAATGTCTAATAAAACAGAAGCTGATTTTGAAAAATGGCTTTTGACTTTTGATGTGTCGTTGTCTTTTGAAGATGTGCGAAAAAAGTCGCTATATGAAGCTGTAGAAATTATTATTTCTAAATTTATTTTGCCTTCTGAAGGAAATGCCTATGTCCAGTTTTTTATGGATATTGTTTTGGAGCGAGATATTCGAAATCAAGCAGGTGTCGCTGATTTTTTGGTTTACTGGGAAAAAAATGCGGAAAAATTCAGTATTCCGTCGCCAGAAGGGAATAACGCAGTTCGAATTATGACAATTCATAAATCGAAAGGTTTGGAGTTTCCAGTTGTGATTATGCCTTTTGCTGAAGAAGATTATAATCGAAAACCAAAAGATAAATTGTGGCTTGATACCGAAGATGCCGATTTAAATGTTCCTAAAGCTTTGATTGACAACAGCAGTGCGGTTGAGGGTTTTGGCGAAAGCGCTTCGGCTGTTTTTAATTTGAAAAAGCAGGAAGAGCTTTTGGACAATATTAATGTTTTGTATGTGGCTTTGACGCGTGCAGAAGAGCAGTTGTATGTTATCTCGCAGTCTTTCAAGGAAAGAAAAGATGGAGAATTCCCTAATAACATGGCCTCTTTTTTTATTAAATATTTGATTGGCCAAAATGTTTATGATCCCGAAAAATTAGAATATGAGTTTGGAAATCCTATTAAATTATCAGCTTCAGTTGAAGTGATTGATTCTGTAAAAGAAATCCCGATAGTAAAAGAAGTTTTGGATCCTAAAAATATAAAAATTGCCCAGCGCGAAGCTTTAATGTGGGGCACACATCAGCAGGAGGCAATATCTTATGGAAATATTATTCATGAGATTATGGCTTTTATTAAGGATAAGTCTGATCTTGATTTGGCTATTACGAAAGCAATTGAAGAGGGTTTGATTAAGTTTGATCAGAAAGATCAGGTTTTTAAAACACTGCAAGAAATTGTAAATCATTCGGAATTGAGTATTTGTTTTGAGGGTAAAAATAAAATTTTGAACGAACAAACCATTGTTCAAAAAGAAGGAAAAATCCTCAAGCCGGACCGAGTTGTGCTGACTTCGGATAAAAATGCTTATTTGTTGGATTACAAAACTGGTGCGATAAACTCGAAATACAAGCAACAAATTCAAGAATATCAAGATGCAATTGAAGATTTAGGATACAAAGTGTTAAAAAAGGCTTTGGTGTATATAGGAACCGAAATCGATGTAGTAAATTTGTGAAAAAATTAATCAGAAGTTAAGAAATTTGTGGCTTTTTGAAAATTAAGCTGTTAATTTTTAACGTTTTAAATAATAGGAAATGTACGGTAAAATTAAAGAACATCTGCAAAATGAATTGCAGACTATTGAAGAAAATGGAATTTTCAAAAAGGAGCGTATCATAACTTCGGCTCAAGGAGCTGAAATTACAATTTCAACAGGAGACACTGTTTTAAATTTTTGTGCGAACAATTATTTGGGGCTTTCTTCTCACCCAGAGGTAGTTCAGGCTGCAAAAGACGCCATGGATACTCATGGATTTGGAATGTCTTCAGTTCGTTTTATTTGTGGAACGCAGGATATTCACAAAACTTTAGAAAAAAAGATTGCCGATTTTTATGGAACGGAAGACACTATATTGTATGCGGCTGCTTTTGATGCAAATGGAGGTGTTTTTGAGCCATTATTAGGAGAAAACGATGCAATTATTTCGGACAGTTTAAATCATGCTTCAATTATAGATGGAGTTCGTCTATGTAAAGCAGCTCGCTATCGTTATGAAAATAGCAATATGGAAGACTTGGAGCAACAGTTGATTAAAGCTACAGAGGCAGGTTCTCGTTTCAAATTAATTGTTACCGATGGTGTTTTTTCAATGGACGGCTTGGTTGCTCCTCTTGACAAGATTTGTGACTTAGCTGACAAATACGATGCAATGGTAATGGTTGATGAATGTCATGCTGCTGGATTTATTGGTGCAACAGGAAAAGGAACTCTTGAGGCAAAAGGGGTAATGGGACGTGTTGATATTATTACTGGGACATTAGGTAAAGCTTTAGGTGGAGCGATGGGAGGTTACACTACAGCTAAAAAAGAAATTATTGAAATCTTGCGTCAGCGTTCTAGACCATATTTGTTTTCGAATTCATTGGCTCCTGCTATTGTGGGCGCTTCTATAAAGGTTTTCGAATTATTGGAAAAAGATACTACGTTACGAGATAAATTAGAGTGGAATACCAATTATTTTAAAGAGGGCATGAAAAAAGCCGGTTTTGACATCATTGATGGTGATTCTGCAATTGTGCCTGTTATGCTGTATGATGCAAAATTGTCTCAAACAATGGCTAATGAATTGCTGAAAGAAGGAATTTACGTAATCGGATTCTTCTTTCCAGTTGTTCCAAAAGATAAAGCAAGAATCCGAGTGCAACTTTCGGCGGCGCACACTAAAGAGCACTTGGACAAGGCGATAGCTGCATTTACATTAACAGGTAAAATGTTAAAAGTTATATAATTACCATATTCTGTAAATTTTTGTAGGTTTTTTTTAACATTTCATTTTGTATTTAAAAAATTTGGTGTTACTTTTGCTTGTAATTAACTAAATTGTAATTAAAAAAATTAAGTATGAAACATCTTAACAAACTTTTAGTTGCTGTGATGATGGTGATGGGTTTAAGTTCTCACGCACAAGACAGCAACAATCCATGGGCGATCTCATTTGGGGTTAATGCAGTGGATACTAGAACAAGTTCTGGAGCAGGAAATGGCTGGTTCGACCAACATTTTTCTCAGCCATTTGACGTAAAAGACAACTGGAACATTTTACCTTCTTTATCTTACATCGGTGTGTCTAGATATGTAGGTAGCGGATTCTCTGTAGGTCTAACAGGTTCTGTAAATAAGATTGATAAATTCGTTATTTTTGAACCAAACAATCCTGCAAATGACGGAAGAGGAAATGTAGTTGTTAATCCTGGTGATTTAATGTACTACGGAATTGATGCTACTATCAAATACAGCTTCCAAGAATTAATCAAATCTAAAGTGGTTGATCCTTCGTTATCTGTTGGTGGTGGATACACATTCTTCGGAGATAGCAGCTACGGAACTGTTAACCCAGGTGCTGGTTTAACTTTCTGGTTTACTGATGCTATTGGTCTTGAATTATCTACAAGATACAAATGGGCTGTTAGTGGTGATAGACAAGATGCTTCTGGAACTCCAGATGCTGTTTCTCACTTCCAACACATGGCTGGTTTGGTTTTCAAATTCGGAGGTAAAGATACTGACGGAGACGGAATCTACGATAAAGACGATGCTTGTCCAGATGTTGCTGGTTTAAAACAATTCAACGGATGTCCTGATACTGACGGAGACGGAATCGTTGATGCTTCTGACGCTTGTCCAGATGTATTTGGTTTAGCTGCATTAAACGGATGTCCTGATACAGACGGAGACGGAATTGCTGATAAAGATGATGCTTGTCCAGATGTTGCTGGTTTAGCTGCTTTAAAAGGTTGTCCTGATACAGACGGTGACGGAATCGCTGATAAAGATGACAAATGTCCTACAGTTGCTGGTCCAAAAGAAAACGGTGGTTGTCCAGTATTAGACGCTGACAAAGATGGTGTTGCTGATAAAGATGACGATTGTCCTACAGTATACGGACCTGCTAGTAACAGAGGTTGTCCAGAAGTTACTTCTGAGGCTTTAGAAGATCTTAAAGTTCAAGCAAGAGCGGTTTACTTCAACACAGGTAAAGCTACTTTCAAAACTGGAGATAAAGAAACTCAAGCTAGATTAGATGCTATTAAGCAAATCCTTATCAACTATCCAAACGCGAAATTCTCTATTGAAGGACACACAGATAGTACAGGTTCTGCTAAAGTAAACCAAAAACTTTCTGAAGACAGAGCTGCTGCTGTAATGAACGCTTTAATTGAAAGAGGTGTTAGCGCAGATAACTTAGTTTCTAAAGGATTTGGATCTTCTCAACCAGTTGCAAGTAACAAAACTGCTGCAGGTAAAGCACAAAACAGAAGAACTGAAATTAGACACATTGGTTCTAAATACGAAGGTAAACTATAATTTACTTTCTAAATAATACTGAAAAGCCATTCTTAATTGAATGGCTTTTTTTATTTTTATAAAATGATAAATACATCTTTTCTACAAAAAATTGCAGCTGTAGTAATCCAGAATTATGGAGATAAGCTTTCAGAAACAACGATTATACTTCCTAATAAAAGGGCAAAAGTTTTTTTGATTGAAGCGCTGAAAAATGAAACTCAAAAAACAATTCTTTCGCCTGAAATAATTAGTATTGAAGATTTTGTTCAAGATGTGGCTTCAATTCGCTCAGTAGATTCAATTGAACTTTTATTTGAATTTTATGAAGTATATTTATCTGTTACCGAAAAACAGCATCAGCAATCTTTTGAATTGTTTGCTAATTGGGCAAAAACATTGTTGCAGGATTTTAATGAAATTGATCGTTATCTTCTGGATCCACAGCATGTTTTGTCTTATTTGAAAGATATCGAGGATATAAAAAAATGGGGTATAGAGGTTGAAAATAAAACCAAACTTCTCGAAAATTATATTGATTTTTGGAAACTTCTGCCATTGTACTATGATTCATTGTATAATCACTTGCTTAATAAGGGAATTGGGTATCAAGGTTTGATTTATCGTGAGGCTGTAAATAATCTTAATCATTTTTCTAATACGGTTTCTGATCGATCATTTGTTTTTGCAGGTTTTAATGCTTTAAACGCGGCAGAAGAAAAAATTGTACAACATTTATTGGCTTTAGATCAAGCGAAAATATATTGGGATGCAGATCAGACCTTTTTGAATGATCCTTATCACGATGCGGGCCTTTTTTTAAGACGTTTTAAAGACAGTTGGAAACACTATAAATTTCATCCTTTTGAATGGATTGTTGATGATTTTTCCAAATCTAAAAACATTCAAGTAATCGGATCTCCAAAAACTATTGGCCAGGCAAAGATTGCGGGAAGCATCATAGAAAAACTAATTGACGAAAATCCTTTGGGATCACTTGACAAAGTTGCGGTTGTTTTAGGGGAAGAAAACTTGTTGATTCCTGTTTTGTATTCTCTGCCTTCGTCGGTGGGTGCTTTGAATATTACAATGGGGTATTCAGGAAAAAATAATCCATCTCAGATCTTAATTGCAAAATTGTTTAAAATGCATACTAATGCTCTCTCACGCAAAGGAGAAAGTTATGTGTTTTATTATAAAGATGTTTTGGATATTTTGACTCATCCTTTTGTAGCGCCATACGCAAATGCTAGCCATTTGGTCAAAATCATTAAAGAGAATAACTATACGTTTATTACGCAAAACAGGATAGTTGAGCTGTATGGTAAGTCATCTAACCTATTTGATTTGTTATTTAGTAAATGGGACAATGGTTCAGTAGCGGTTCTTGAAAGTATTTCCGAGCTCTTGCTTTTGATCAAAAAGAATTTTGACAATGATAATGAAGCAGAAAAAATTGCAAAATCCTTTGTTTATGCTGTTTTTAAAGTCATAAACAAACTGATTAATTACTATTCGAATCATAATCATATTGATAATATTGATACGCTTCATGCGATTTACAAACAAATTATCGATGTTGCTGAAGTCTCATTCGAAGGGGAGCCTTTACGTGGTCTCCAGATAATGGGAGTTCTTGAAAGTCGTGTGCTGGATTTTGAGACGGTAATAATTACATCTATGAATGAAGGGAAGTTTCCGGCAGGGAAATCTCAAAATTCGTTTATTCCATATGATGTGAAGAAGGAATTGGGATTGCCAACTTTTAAGGAAAAAGACGCGATTTATACCTACCATTTTTATCATTTGTTGCAAAGAGCAAAAAATATCTATCTGATTTACAATACTGAAAATGATGGGCTAGACGCTGGTGAGCGAAGCCGCTTTATTACACAGTTGGAAGTTGAAAAACAAATCAAACATAATTTGACTTTTGACATTTACAATCCGGTTTTGCCTTCTACAGCTTATGTTCCTATGGTTGTTCCGAAATCGGAGGAAGTTATGACTCGTTTGAAAGAAATTGCCACGGCAGGTTTTTCTCCATCGGCATTGACTAGTTATATTCGAAATCCAATTGATTTTTATTTCCAAAAAATACTTCGCATTCGAGAGGTTGAAGAAGTAGAGGAAAATATTGCCTTGAATACACTTGGAACTATTATTCATGAAACTTTAAAAGGGCTTTACGAACCTTTTATTGGACGATTTATTTCAGAAGAAGATATTGTAAAATGTTTTACGCTTCTTGATGAGGAAGTTTTAAAGCAGTTTAAAGCAGTTTATAAAGAAGGTGAGATTAAAAAAGGCCGAAATCTTTTGGCTTTTGAAGTGGCGAAACGAAATGTTTTTAATTTTCTTAAAATGGAAATGGAAGCAATTAAAAACGGAGATGTGATTAAGATTGTTGCTTTGGAACAAACGTATCAACGCGAATTAATACATCCTAGTTTGCCATTTCCTGTACTTATAAAAGGAAATGTTGACCGTATTGAGCAACGAAACGGTAAAATAAGAATTATTGATTATAAGACCGGAAAAGTTGAAAAGACCAATGTGGTCCTGAAAACATGGAATGGACTGACAAAGGAGCTTAAAAACGATAAAATTATTCAGGTTTTGGCTTATGCATTCATGTTTGAAAAAGAGGCTGGCCAAATGCCAATAGAAGTGGGGATTATTTCATTTAAAAATCTTAAATCGGGATTTCTGCCTTTTGCATTCAAAGAAGATAGAGATTTAGATATGATTGTATCGAATCAGATTTTGAATTCTTATTTAGAAGAGATCGTTTTGCTTTTAAATGAAATTTTTGATGTCTCAATTCCTTTTGAAGAAAAAATAAATTAATCATTTTACTTCTAGATTTTAATTCAAAATCGATGCGCTCCTGACGTTTTTATTTTGTCATTTTTCTGAAAAATCAAAATTAAAAACTTCATTTACTGTTATTTACGGGAAATTGCGAATTTTTAAAATGAATTTTATGAAAGAAAATGTTGCGTTTTTAAACAAATCTCTTTTTCTTGTTGGATTTTTTTATACATCTTCTTTTAATAAATGCGAATTATTATGCTATAGATAAAAGTGATTTAAAGGCCATTTTTGGATGAATTTTTAACAAGTGTTTATCGCCCAATAATGTTAATTAAAATATCTTTGACGCTTCTTAAAAAGAAATTAGGAATTGAATTAACGACAGCAGTTTTGACAAAATTTTAGAAGACAAGATTGCTTTATTATAATTTTTTGCCCCCACAAAAGAAGAAAAGGCTGTTTCGATGTTTTATTCGAAATGGCCTTTTCTGATTTGTAAAGATTCGGTTTGATTTTTTTTAATTAAAAAAATTAGATAGAATATTTTTGAGTTCTTCCTTGTTCTCAATGTGACTCATGTGGCCATCTTCAAAAGAAACTAATTCTACAGTCGTATCTTCAATTTGTGAAAGACTATCTTCATAATTTAAAACGGGATCTTTTTTGCCTAAGATCAGCAAAACCGGAAAACGGTTTTCGTGTAAAAGAGTTTCCCTGTCTTTTCTGATTTTCATGCCTTCGAGTGACGCAATAATTCCTTGCAAAGGCGTTTTTAAAGCCTGTTCTTTTACTTTTTCAATTTCATTGGCTAAACGGATTCTGTTGTTTTCGCTGAATAAATTCGCAATAGCTAAACTTACAAAACTTACATAATTCTGCTTTACCGCTTTAATAGCGCGTGTTCTATTTAATTTTTTTTCTGCGCTGTCTTCTTTTGAAGTTGAATTCAGCAAAACTAATTTTTTGATTTTATCTGGGTATAATTCGGAGAAAGCCAAACCAACATAGCCACCCATTGAATGGCCAAGAATAATCGCTTTTTCAATTTGTAAATATTCCAAAACCTCATTGACAACATTTGCGTTATCTTCCATTTCATGAACATAACCCAGACATTCGGTTTCGCCATGACCTAGTAAATCAATTGTAATAACACGATTTGTTTTTGCAAAAAGATCAACATATTCTTGCCACATTTGTTTGTTTTCCAAAAAGCCGTGCAGCAACACAATTGCATTTCCTTCGCCTGAATCTGTAAAAGAGATATTGGTATTTTTATATAGGATATTTTTCAAAATGTTGTTTTAAAAGGTAAAGTGCAAAGGTACTAATTGAAAAGCCATATCAGTCATATAAGTTCGTTTCAGTTAAGATTATTCATCGTTTGAAGTAATATTAAATGAGCTTATATAACTTATATGATAAAAAAAAACGGCTTCCATTTCTGAAAGCCATCAATTCTATATTTATGAAAATTAAAAACGATTATCGCCATCTAAAAGATTTCCTAATCCGCCAAGTAGACTTCCTTCTTCACGACTATTGCCACCTGATCTTGGTGCTGATGCAATAATTCTGTCTGCTAATCTGCTGAAAGGCAGAGATTGAATGTAAACTGTTCCAGGACCGCGAAGTGTAGCATAGAATAAACCTTCGCCACCAAAAAGTGAGTTTTTGATACCACCAATAAATTCAATATCATAATCGACATCTTTAGTGAAACCTATAATACAACCCGTATCCACTTTTAATACTTCTCCATGAGCCAATTCTTTTTTAGCCATTGTTCCTCCAGAATGTACAAAAGCCATTCCGTCTCCCTCTATTTTTTGCATGATAAAACCTTCACCACCAAAAAGACCTCTGCCTAATTTCTGAGAAAATTCAATTCCAACCGAAACGCCTTTAGCAGCGCATAAAAAGGAACTTTTTTGGCAAATAAATTTCCCTTGAAACTGAGTTAAATCAATCGGAAGGATTTTTCCTGGATAAGGCGATGCGAAAGAAACTTTGCTTTTAGTGTTTCCTTGGTTTAAAAATGCGGTCATAAAAAGACTTTCGCCCGTAAGAACCCTTTTTCCGGCATTCAAAAGTTGGCCAAACAATCCCGAACTAGCTTGTTGATTTGATCCATCACCAAAAATAGTTTCCATTTTGATATTGTTTTCCATCATCATAAAACTGCCTGCCTCAGCAATTACAATTTCCTGTGGATCTAACTCGATCTCGACATATTGCATTTCTTCTCCAAAAATCTGGTAATCTATTTCGTGTGCTTGCATGATTTCTAATTGATTTGTTTTCAAAATTAGTCGAAAGATGCTTTAGAACGTTACAGTTTTTGGTGCTTTTAAGATGTTTTTAAAAATATATTAAGAATTTGTTATTTTAAATTAGTCTTAATTATGTATTTAATTGAGGTAAATTATATATTTTTGCATCGTTATAATTTTATCAGAATGGCATTAGTTAGCGATTTGACTACCAAAGTATTATTTGAAACCGAAAAAGGATACAGTTACCAATGTGATTTGACCAATAGCATAATCATCAATTTTGTTGATACCGTGTCAAGTTATAAAATTCAAGATTTTTTGATTTTTCAAAGAAAAGTCAATAGCGTTGACATTCTTAACATGCTTTATGATTTGTCTGACCAATCAGATGCACAGTTGATCGAAACTACTAAAAGAAACTTTTCTAGAAATCTTACTATCTGTGAAATAATACAGTTAAGAGATTTATTAAACGGAACAAAATTTACGCTTACTTTACATTCTATGCTTTGTAGCGTAGCTAATGTTGAGCTTATTTAGATTCTTACTTAGATTAAATCCAAATTTTCAGGCGTTTAGGCTTGCGTCCTTTAATTTTTGTAATTTTACAAGTACTAAAATTTAAGGTTATGAAAGATTTACTAAGAACGCACACGTCATTAACTGAAGGCGTAGAAAATATATTGAATTTACAGGCAAAATTAGAAAGCGACGCTTCAAACAAATATCTAGCTATGGCTGCATGGTTGGATAGAAACGGTTATGCACATACAGCAGAGTATTTGTATAAGCAAGCTGAAGAAGAAAGAGAGCATTTTCTAAAAATCTTCAAATTCATTACAGATATGGGAGGGATTGCAATTACGCCATCGGTTCCTGAAGTACAGCAAGAATTTGCTTCTTTTAGAGAAGTATTTGAAATCGCTTTGCAAAATGAAATTGCAGTTACTATGGCAATTAATAAAGTAATTGCAAAATGTAGAGCTGAAAACGACTATGCTACAGAAGATTTTATGATGTGGTATGTAGCGGAACAAAGAGAAGAAGAGAAAAATGCCAGAAGAGCATTAGAACTTTTCGAACTAATCAACGGAAACGAAGCTGACGGAAAATTCCAATTAGACGTTCAGATTTCAAAAATCGGATAATTAAAAACCGATTTATAAATTAAAAAAGCCCTTAATAATTACTATTAAGGGCTTTAGTTTTTTTATTCATTCATCAAAGTTTCGATTTCATCAACTTCAACTGGAATATTTCTCATCAAGTTAAAAGGTTCTCCTTTTTCCTGAACCACAACGTTGTCTTCTAAACGGATACCGAATTTTTCTGCTGGAATGTAGATTCCTGGCTCAACAGTGAAAACCATGTTTGGTTTCATTGGTTCGTGTAGCAAACCGTAATCGTGCGTGTCAAGTCCTAAGTGGTGAGACGTTCCGTGCATGAAATATTTTTTGTATGCTGGCCATTCTGGATTTTCGTTTTGAACATCAGCTTTGTCGATTAATCTTAAACCTAATAATTCAGATGTCATGATTTTACCCACTTCAACATGATATTGTTTCCAAAGTGTTCCTGGCGTAAGCATTTTTGTCGCTTCATTTTTAACTCTTAAAACCGCATTGTAAACCGCTTTTTGACGATCTGAAAAACGTCCTGAAACCGGAATTGTTCTGGTCATGTCGCTTGAGTAATTTGCATATTCAGCGGCAACGTCAAGTAAAATCAAATCACCTTCTTTACATTGCTGGTTGTTTTCGATATAGTGTAAAACATTGGCATTGTTTCCAGAAGCGATAATAGGCGTATAAGCAAAACCTTTAGAGCGGTTACGGATGAATTCGTGAGCTAATTCAGCTTCGATTTCATATTCGGTAACATTTGGTTTTACGAATCCTAATAATCTGCGGAAACCTTTTTCTGTAATATCACAAGCATGCTGAATCAAATCGATTTCTTCGCTTTCTTTTACAGAACGGATTCTTTGCAAAATCGGGTTACTTTTTGCAACATTGTGTGCTGGATAACGCTCTTTCCACCATTTTACAAAACGAGCTTCGCGAGTTTCTGTTTCAACAGTTGCACGGTAATGTTCATTGGTGTTGATGTACATCGTATCTGCGTATGTCATCATTTCGTTCAAAATTTTATGAAAATCTTGTAACCAATAAACCGTTCTAATTCCAGAAACTTGAAAAGCTCGTTCTTTAGTCAATTTTTCACCTTCCCAAACTGCGATATGATCGTTTGTTTCT
Organism: Flavobacterium mesophilum; assembly: GCF_039581405.1. Classification (NCBI taxonomy): domain Bacteria; kingdom Pseudomonadati; phylum Bacteroidota; class Flavobacteriia; order Flavobacteriales; family Flavobacteriaceae; genus Flavobacterium; species Flavobacterium mesophilum. The sequence continues at coordinate 143,693 of NZ_JBCPXZ010000006.1, forward strand.
CTTAAGAAAAGAATTTCTCTTTGGTGCTCATAAGGCGCATCCGGAAACAAAAGCAAAACACTTTCTTCCTGGTCAACACCGCTCAGATAAAAAATATCTCTGTGCTGTGCAAAAGGTAAAGTACTGTCGGCACTGATTGGGTAAATGTCATTTGAATTGAACACGGCAACCGAATTAGGTTTCATTTCTGCCATGAATTTTCTGCGGTTTTTTACAAAAAGACCACTGTTTATTTGATGATATTTCATAATTATTTCGTTTTTGAACTTCGAATTTCAAAATTACGTATTTTAAATATATCGCGTGAAATTGATTTATTAAAGTTTTCTTATTTATTGTTTTTGCCACCAAGACGCGAAGGCTCAAAGTTGTGTTTTGTTTTCCTGAGCGAAGTCGAGGGATCAGGGTAAAGTTTTTTCTCAATCATGTCATTTCGAAGAAGGAGAGATTACACTCGTAATTCTACAGAGTTTAGCGATTTCGTTTCATGTAGATTTTACGATTTTTATTAATCTTAGCAACTTAGAATCTCAGGACCTTAGCATCTTTTAAAAATAATGGCGTGCCCCTCCGGGTCGGGCTTTCGGCTATACCTTTTATTCCGCTATCGATTCATAAAAGGATACCGCCTCTATCCCTCACGCATTCCGTTTTCATAAGAGGTTTTTCGGATTTTTAATTTTTGTAAGAATGATTCTTTTAATTAGTATTTTCGTACAGCCAAAACCTAAAAACAAAATCATGAATAAATTTTTTACGTTGTCTTTTTTTATTTTGTCTTTGATTGTTTCTGCGCAGAACTCGCTTCAATTTGATAAAAAATTTGTTCAAAGTGAAGATAGGTGGGTTGCTTTTTCAGCAGATAGTATCGGGAATCATCCTTATGGGTTTATTTATATCGATTCACAAGCAGGATTAACTTTTGATTATGAAGGAACTTTTAAAATAGACGAAAAGGGAAAATTTATATCTACGAAAAAAGAACTTCAGGGAGCTATGAAATATAGATTAGAGCCCAATAATAATTTGGTCGCATTTATTCCTGAATCAAAATTTACAGAATTGCAAATTCAGAAATTGCCGGACTGGCTTAAAGGCTATAAAACAGATGAAGGCTCAATTGATAGACTTTACAAATGGGGTTATATGTATAATGGATGGAATGAATGTGAAAAAGCTTTGGAATTTTTGGAAAAAGCGAATAAAATTAATTCTGATTATAAAGGTCTACAGGTCGAATTAGCTTTTTCATACAATTGTCTTAAGCGTTATAATGATGCAATTACTGTGCTGAACAAAGCGGTAAAACAAAATCCTCTTGATAGTTATACCAATAAGGAGTTGATTTATGCACTGGTAAAAAATGGTGATTTGGAAGAAGCAAAAAATGTGTATCGTAAGGTTTTGAAAGAGGTTAAAGATAAAACCTATAATAGTGAAAATGCTTATAATATTTTGCAAGCTTATTTTTTGAAAAAAGATATCAAAAACTTTGATAGCTGGCTTTCGGAGGCGAATTCAGAATTAATGAGCCAGTCGAATTTCAAGAATTTGGTAGGGCAAATGAAAACGGAATTAAATTTGAAAAATTAAGGATTCTGAATTTTTACATAAATCATGAACTTAAACATCAACATAAGAACAATCCAAAATAGCGACCTAAATTTCGTCTACAAATCAATTTGCGAACTCGAAAATAAAATTTTAGATTTTGAAGTTTTCGCAAGAATATTTAATGAAAATATCTCAAATCCAAATAACGTTTATTTGATTGCAGAAGATGAAAACGAAAGTTTAGGTTTTATTAGTTTTCACACTCAAAATTTACTGCATCATTGTGGTTTAGTTGGCGAAATTCAAGAGTTTTGGATTGATAAAAGCCACCGTGGAAAAGGAGTTGGAAGAAAATTGGTTGATGAAATTCTAAAATACGCAGAAGAAAATAATCTGAAAAGCATAGAAGTAACAACAAACAAAAGACGAGTAGAAAACGTGGCGATTTATGAAAATCTAGGTTTTGTTTTGAGTCATAATAAATTTACAATTTCTAGATAGATAACCATAAAGTTTGTCATTCTGAGGAACGAAGAATCTTCGCTAGTAGCTCGCCAAAGATTGTCGATTTGTTTGCGGAGCCACTTATGAAGATTCTTCGTTCCTCAGAATGACAAAAATGAGAGAAATAGCTAAACTAAAAAATGAACAAACTAAATCCGTCAATAAAACATCATTTAATAATTGCGAGTTTTATAAGCATGTGGCTTTTTATATTCGCTTTTATCATAAAACCTTTTGACGATGGAACCATAAACTTAAAATCGTGGCTTTTAATCAGTATCGGTTTTAGCGGATTAGCTTTTGTTTGTTATGCCATTCTCGCTTTTCTTCAAAAAAAGATTTACGATAAAACTCAAAAGTGGAATGTAAAACTTGAACTGTTAAGTCTTTTCTTTTATTATTTCATTTATTTAATTGGAATTTACGCCTACTACAAAAGCCCAATTTTAAATGGAGGTTATACCTTTGGACAGTTTTTTAATATCATATTCGTAAAAGTTGCGTTGATTTTAACTCCAGTAATTATTTTTGCTAGAACTTATTTGATAAAACTCATTCCTGTAAAAGAAGATATTTTGGTAATTAAAGGCGAAAACAGATTAGATATTTTAAAAATCAAAAAAGCCGATTTGGTTTGCATTTCGAATGCGCAAAATTATGTTGAGATTTTTTATATCGAAAATGGAAAACTTCAATCAAAACTAATTCGTTCTTCGCTCAAAAAAGTTCAAGATGACTTTGATTTTTTAATGCAAATTCATCGTTCACATTTAATAAATCAGTCGCATTTTAAATCTTGGAGAAATTCGAATACTATTATTTTGACTCAAATCGAACTTCCGGTTTCTAAAAACTACAAAGAAGTTTTATTGGCTTTGTAAATTTCGTACCTAAAACAATGCATTTTGTACCCAAGTGAGTAAAATTGGGGTTTTAGAAAAGGTTTCGTTTTAGTTTTGCTTCATCAATTTTAAAACAAATTATGAAAACAAAACATTTTTGCATGATCGGAGTAGTACTTTTTTTAGTTAGTTATTTATTTTTTTCAGGTCTTATACCAAGTTTAAGCGAATCGATCGATTTTGCACATTGGTTTAATTTAATCGGAGTTTGTTTTTTACTTTCGTTTAATGATGTTTTTCCTAAAACAAAGATTAGTAAAGTTGCTTCTGTTTTGACAACTTTAGGCGTTATTGCGCATATTGGTCTTTGCACAATCGATTTTATAATATCAAGTTATGGAAATAATGAAACCGCAAAAGAAGCATTAAGTCATCAAATTACAATTTCACCATTTATTTTTTATCCGTTTATAGCTGTTGGTCCGTCTTTACTTTTTCTTGGTTTGGCGTTGCATGCATTTACTTTTATAAAAACAGAAACGTTAAAATCTTTGATGGTAATTGTTGGTTCAATTACTGTTGGATTTTCTTTTTTTGTCTTGAAAGATGGAATTTGGATGCTTTTGAGTTGCGTAGTTTTTGTTTTAGGATTGGCATTGTTGATTTTGGATGAGAAAAACATTAAAAGTTGATTCGTAATTAAAAACAAAGAGCTAATATTGTAAAGAAATACTTTAAAAATTGAAATAGATTTTGAAAAACCATATAAAATACCTGCTTTCTCTTTTTGTGGCGTTGGTCGTAATGGCAGGCGATGGTATTTTATATTCTCAATCTAATTCTCCTGAGTATTATCAATCTTCTTTTGTTGTTTCAAGAAAAGAAATAGATCTTAAAAATCTTCGAGTTTATGTTTTTAATCAAGTAAAAAGATCTGAAAAAACTTCATTCCCGGTACTTTTAACTCGTTTTAGATTAACAGAAGTTTTGAGTTTGCATACTCGAATAGTTTTTCAGTTACATAAAAATCTGCATCAAAATATAATTTCATTTATAAAGCAATCGGTTTTTATAAATGAAATAAGTACTTCAAGCAACTTCCAGAAAAGTTTATACACGGTTTAAGAAATTCTATTTCTGCGCCAATATGCTATTTCATGGCATAAGATGATTCATAATGTCTAATCATTTATCATTTTAAGATGTATAAACAAACTCATAAAAAAGGTTTAGAGCAATCTAAGCCGCGACTTCATTGGTTAAAACGAAAAGTAATTCTGATTATGACCGCTTTCATGCTCGGAATGGCAAATGGAATGCATACGGAAGATACGCGTCTTAAAGGCAATCAAAATTATACCGAACAGCATAAAAAGGATTGAGTTTAATTAGATAATGTGGCAATTTGATAATTAGAAAATTCTTAATACTTGAAACTATGCGATTTTACCTTTGTCAAAGTTTTAAACTTTGACAAAGGTTTTTTGCGTTAAGTGTGTCTTCCTGAGCGAAGTCGAAGGACGCGTTAGCAGCTCTACAAAGATTGTCGATTTTGCATCTGGAATTACTTGCGTGTCCTTCGACTTCGCTCAGGATGACAAACTGTTTGTAAACAAAAAAGCCGAAGCTATTTAAAACTTCGGCTTTTTATTTGGAATTTGGGTTTTTAAAAATTGGAATTTAATCTACCCATTTATAATAACGAGCTCCAATCAAAACCGGAATCTCTTTTTCGATTCTGTCTAAAACCCATTCGTTTTTCGGAGTTCTTACACTTTGTTTTTGTTCTTTTTTGTGAAGACTTTCGTAAGTGTTGAAGTCAATTTCTACACTTTCTGCTAAATTTTCAAAAAGCTTCACATTTGCCAAAGCCGATTGCCATTCTGGTTGAATTGTTCCTTCAAAAACTTTCGATTTAGAGCCGCTTCCGTAAGCTAAGAAACCGAATTTAGTTCCTGCAACTTCTTTCTTTGTATCGTAAAAATGAGCCAAAGTCGATAATAATCCCATGAAAATAGAACCAGTATAAAGGTTTCCAATTAAAGAAGAAGCTAATTCAGCAGGTTGTAATTTTTCAGTTACAAATGTTTTGTAATCATCAGATTTTGCTACTTCTTTAATTTTTGTCTGATAATCTGCAGGTGCGATATCATCAGCAATAATTTTTTCAGCACTGTCTAAAGCATAAATTTCAGATAACATTCGACGTCCTTGGAAAGAATACGGCAAGTGCATGATAATACTCGTCCAAGTATTGTATAAAGTCTCGGTAGTATTTTTTAATTTTTTGAATGAAAAGTAAGCATTACGCGTACGATCCATATAACATTGGTTAGAATACTGACCATCAAAAACCGGCTGATCTTTGTGAATTTCGATTTCAGCTTCTAAGTTGTCAAACCAAGAATCGTTGTTTGAGTTTTTTGTAATTTCTTCTTTAGAAATAGTTCTGTATGGTTTGAAGAAATCAAAAACGCCTTTTGTGCTTGTTGCCCAATTGTCATCAAAAGCAATGATTTTTGGGTTAGCTGTAATCAGCATCGCAACCGCTCCAGCGCCTTGAGTGTACTCTCCGCCAGAATTTAAATCGTATTTTGCAAAATCACTTGTTACGACAATCGCTTTTTTCGTCGGATTCAATTTTACAAAATCCAAACAGTTTTGCATCGCGTCAACACCGCCGATACATGCAAAAGTAAAGTCAACAACGTCACATTCAGCCAAAGCGTCTTCACCAAATTTTTGCTCCATTAAACTAATTAAATATGAAGCAATTGGTTTCGAACTGTCAACACCGCTTTCGGTACCAACATAAATTCGGCTTATTTCATTTAGGTTGATTTTATTGTCAAGGATAAGTTTTGTCAAGGCGTTTGCTCCAAAAACTACAGCGTCCTGATGAACGTCTGGGAAAGTCATTTTCAGTAATCCAAGACCTTTTTCTAGTTTTTCTGGTTCAATATTTCTGGCAACAGCCAAAGTTTTTATGGGTAAATGTATGTTTGCTACATCAAATGAGATAGCATCAATTCCTGTTTTCATTCTTAATTTTTTGAGCCGCTAAAGGTAAAACTATGTTATGGAATGACAATTTTTTGCTTGGATAAAATTAGGAGTAGAGAGCACTTTTAAAGAAATCAAACCAAAAGTTTGAATAAAATAACAATATGATAAATTTTTAGTAATCTGAATACGTATTGAAAATGAGGTGAAAAGACAGATATGTCATTTTTTGGATTTTTCTATACTAAATTTATACGTAAAAATACGTATACGTAGTCTATTTTAAAATGATTATAAATAACAACGAAATGGTTGTAGTTCTTTTGTATTTGAGTTATTTTTGTGTAATTTTTAAAACAAACTACTTAACACTTATGGCACAATCTGCACAGTTGAATGCTTCCATCTTAAAGAAAGTGGCTATGGCTCTTTCGGGAATATTCTTAATCACGTTTTTAGCGCTGCATGTTTCCTTAAATTTTATTTCTATTATTAGTGAAGACGTTTTCAACGAGGCTTCTCACTTTATGGGTTACAATCCGCTGATTCAGTATGTAATGCAACCAATTTTGGCATTCGGGGTAATTTTCCATTTCGTAATGGGATTTGTACTTACGGCACAAAACAGCGCTGCAAGGCCAATTGCTTATGCAAAATACAATGGAGCTGCTAATGCTTCTTGGAGTTCTAGAAATATGATTATTTCTGGATTGGTTATTTTGGCTTTCTTAGGATTGCATTTTTATGATTTTTGGTTTCCTGAAGTTGCTTACAAGTACATAGCAGGGACAGCACCAGATGCAACAAGGTATTATGGCGAGTTAGTTCATAAATTCCATGATCCAATCCGTACAGGATTATATTGTGTGGCTTTCGTACTTTTAGGTTTCCACCTTTGGCACGGATTTGCATCTTCTCTTCAATCAATGGGAATGCACAACAAATACTCTAGATTTTTAAGTAAAGTAGGTTACTGGTTTGCAGTTGTAGTACCAGCGCTTTTCATAATTATCGCTTTATTTCATCATTTCAAACAATAATTAATATCAATTATAATGGCATTAGATTCAAAAATTCCAAATGGTCCTATAGCGGACAAATGGACAAATTATAAAGATCATATTAATTTAGTAAACCCAGCTAACAAACGTAATTTAGATATTATCGTTGTTGGTACAGGTTTGGCTGGAGGTTCGGCTGCGGCTACTTTGGCTGAGTTAGGATATAACGTAAAAGCATTCTGCTTCCAAGATTCTCCACGTCGTGCGCACTCTATCGCAGCACAAGGAGGTATCAACGCGGCAAAAAACTATAAAGGTGACGGTGACTCTGTTTACAGATTATTTTACGATACTGTAAAAGGAGGAGATTACCGTGCACGTGAGGCAAACGTTCACCGTTTAGCTGAAGTTTCTGCTAACATTATTGACCAATGTGTGGCTCAAGGGGTGCCATTGGCTCGTGAATACGGCGGATTATTAGATAACCGTTCTTTTGGAGGAACTTTAGTTTCTCGTACATTCTACGCACAAGGACAAACTGGACAACAATTATTGTTAGGAGCTTATTCTGCAATGAACCGTCAGATTGGTCGTGGTAAAATTAAAATGTACAACCGTCACGAAATGTTAGACATTGTAATCGTGAACGGAAAAGCGAGAGGTATTATCGCTCGTAACTTAATCACTGGAGAAATCGAAAGACATTCTGCTCATGCGGTAGTAATTGGTTCTGGAGGATACGGAAACGTATTTTTCCTTTCTACAAATGCTATGGGAAGTAACGCAACAGCAGCTTGGAAAATTCATAAAAAAGGAGCGTTTTTCGCAAATCCTTGCTACACACAAATTCACCCAACATGTATTCCAGTTTCAGGAGATCACCAGTCTAAATTGACTTTGATGTCTGAGTCTTTACGTAATGACGGTCGTATTTGGGTACCGAAAAACTTAGAAGATGCTAAAGCAATCCGCGAAGGAAAGAAAAAAGCAACTGATTTATCTGAAGACGAAAGAGATTATTTCTTAGAAAGAAGATATCCAGCTTTTGGTAATTTAGTACCTCGTGACGTTGCATCTCGTGCAGCTAAAGAAAGATGTGATGCTGGTTTTGGAGTTAACAAAACTGGAGAAGCAGTTTACTTGGATTTCGCAGCAGCGATCAAACGTTACGGAACTGAAGAAGCTTACGTAAAAGGTTTAGATGCTAATGATTCAGCTTTAGTAACTAAATTAGGAACTGCAATCGTAAAAAGTAAATACGGAAACTTGTTCCAAATGTACTTGAAAATCGTTGACGAAGATCCTTATGTAACGCCAATGATGATTTACCCAGCGGTTCACTACACAATGGGTGGAACTTGGGTTGATTATAACTTAATGACTACAATTCCAGGATGTTTCTCAATTGGAGAATCTAACTTCTCTGATCACGGAGCAAACAGACTTGGAGCTTCTGCTTTAATGCAAGGTTTAGCTGATGGATATTTCGTATTACCTTATACTATCGGAGATTATTTAGCTCCAGATATTAAAATGGGTGAAATTTCTACAGATTTACCAGAATTCGTTGAAGCTGAAAAAGCGGTAAAAGATCAAATCGAGAAATTTATCAATAATAATGGTAAACACTCTGTAGATTACTTCCACAAAAAATTAGGAAAAATTATGTGGGATAAAGTAGGTATGGCTCGTAACGCTAAAGGTTTAACTGAAGCTATCGAAGAAATTGCTGCTTTACGTGAAGAGTTTTATAAAGATGTAAAAGTGCCAGGAAGCGCTAACGAATTTAATCAGGAATTAGAAAAAGCGACTCGTGTTGCCGATTTCTTAGAATTAGGAGAATTGTTCGCGAAAGATGCTTTGCACCGTAACGAATCTTGTGGAGGTCACTTCCGTGAGGAATACCAAACAGAAGAAGGAGAGGCACTTCGTGACGATGATAACTTTGCATACGTTGCAGCTTGGGAATACAAAGGAAAACCAAGTGATGCAGTGTTACACAAAGAACCTCTGAATTACGAAAACATTAAATTAGTTCAAAGAAGTTATAAATAAGAATTTGGTCGAAAGCCAAAGTCTTAAAGTCAAAAGGCAGAATGTGCCAAGCGACTTTCGACTTTCGACTTTATGACTTTCAAACGAAAAAGGTATGAAACTTACATTAAAAATATGGCGTCAAAAAAACGCACAAGATAAAGGAGGGATTGTAGAATATCCTATCGATGGAATCGAACCAGATATGTCTTTCCTTGAAATGCTTGATGTTCTTAACGAAGAATTAATCAACAAAGGAGAAGAGCCAGTAGCATTTGACCACGATTGTCGTGAGGGAATCTGCGGAATGTGTTCTTTATTCATCAACGGTGAAGCACACGGACCAGACAGAGGTGTTACAACTTGTCAATTACACATGCGTATGTTTAAAGATGGTGATACGATTTTCATCGAGCCATTTAGAGCAAAAGCTTTCCCAGTAATTAAAGACTTAGTTGTTGACAGAAGTTCTTTTGACAGAATTCAACATGCAGGAGGATTTATCTCTGTAAATACTTCAGGAAATACAATTGATGCGAATACTATTCCAATTCCAAAAGATGATGCAGATAAATCATTTGATGCTGCTGCTTGTATTGGTTGTGGAGCTTGTGTTGCAACTTGTAAAAACTCTTCAGCGATGTTATTCGTTTCTGCAAAAGTTTCTCAATATGCATTATTGCCACAAGGTAAAGTTGAAGCAACTGACCGTGTATTGAACATGGTTCACCAAATGGATTTGGAAGGTTTTGGAAACTGTACAAACACTGGAGCTTGCGAAGTTGAATGTCCAAAAGGAATTTCTCTTGAAAATATCGCACGTATGAACCGTGAGTATTTAGCAGCAAGTTTGAAAGGATAATATATATCTTTTAAATAAATAAAAAAGCATCTGTCATTTGGCGGATGCTTTTTTTTTGTACTATTTTTATTTCATAAAATAACAACCAAAAACAAAACATCAAGAATGAAAAGAATTTTACTGATTGCAATGCTTGCTTTAAGTTTTCAAAATTATGCTCAAGTAGCGATAACATCTTCATATAGGGGAGCAAATGAAGCTTTTGAAAAAGGAGAGTTGGATAAATTTAAAGCAACAACTACCGTTTTTATATTGCCTCAATTGGATAAGAAAGAAGATTATGAAAAAATTTTAAAAGAGGTTTGGACCGTTACGCCATTTAAAGTGATCGGATACAACGATTTTAAAATATTAGATTATGCTGATGGAAAGTATTCTATTGCAAAATTTATTGGTGATATAATGGTGAGTTCAAAAGGTACAACTTTCGTTCATACTAATTTTGCAATACGTGTTTTAGATAAGGAGAAATTTGACAAAGGTTTTGCTAAGCTTAAAACTGATGATAAAAAATACAGCAAAAAACTAAATGAGCTTTTTGATGAAAATTTATCTTATATAGCACGAGCACCGTTAAGCGTCAACAATAAGTTTTTAGCAGATGCAATGGTTGCCAGATCTGACGAAAAGAGAAGTGTTCTTTATGAAAGAATGTATACTGAGGAGAGTTTTACAAATACTAATTTAGGTATGTTGAAAAACTATTTCCAACAAATTAACCAGATTATCAGCAAAGGAGAGCATATTGGCCTTTATGACGATTTTGTGAAACCAGAAGTAAAGAATTTGAAAGAAGCGACATTGTATATTCCGGAAGCGTATTTAATGGAATATAATGCGTGGAAAATAACTGAAAAACTTAGAGATGAAAAGGAAATTAAAAAGCTTTTGGAAGATTATAAATATAAGTATCAGTTTATAAAAGATGAAGATTTGAAAAAGAAAATTTTAAATAATGAAGAGATTTATTATTTGAGATATGTAAGTATGAATGCAAATAAATACTTGGAAGTTGTAAATGCAAAATCAGGAGATCCTGTATATTACTTTTATGGTGCAGGATTGTACAACTTAAAAGATGATGACTTTGAAGATCTTAGTAAAGCAATTACTGGGAAGTAAATTTTTTAAACTGTTAAAAGCAAAAAAAGCATCAGCCAACGGCAGATGCTTTTTTGTTTTCTATTCATAATATAATTGCGAGGCGCTAATTTCTTGTTTTTCTTTTCCTTCCTGCTTTATAAAACAATTTAAAATCGTGCCACCGGTCAAATCAAAATAACTGATGCTTAGTTGATGAAATCCTTTTTCTAGTTTAATGGCTCCATAAGCTTCATTTGCCCAATGAATGTCATCATTATTTACGATGAGTTCATTATCTATAAAAAGCTTAGATCCGTCGTCTGAAAGCGTCGAAAAAGTATAATTTCCAGTTTCTGGGATAAAGATGTATCCGTCGAATTTTAAGCCGATATAGCGCTCTAATTTCGTTTTCCATTTTTCAGCGCTGATTTTGCCTTCAAAAATTCCAGAGGAAACAGGTTTTGAAAGCTTTAAATCTTGAACTTGAGAAAAGTTTCCGGTAAAATATTCATATTTCAAACCATTTTTCTTTAGTTGAATTGCCAAAGCTGGTTTTATATCAGGATTTCGAACAATGATTTTATTGATGGAACTTCTTTTGCCGCTTTCGCTAATTTGAATTGTTTTGATAATTCGGAATTCTCCTTTTGGAACATTTATCGTCACTGGATTTTGATACAAATTTGTCGTTTCATCGGGATTATAACCATCAATCGTGTAGAATATTTTTCCGTTTTTGATGGTTGGTTTTAAATCCAAAATATATTTTGATGCAATTAGTGCGGTTTCATCGGCACCAAAAGGCGTTGGAACTTTATATAATCGATTTTGCAGTTCCAGTTTTTCTAAATGATAGGGAAGTTGATTTTGAATAAAATGATCGTAATTTTTGTTTTGAGGTGCTGTCCATGCAATTTCTGCCAAAGCAAACAGTCGTGGATAAAGCATATAATTCAATTTGGCAGAATTCGTCAAATATTCCGACCAAAGATTGGCTTGAACGCCAATGATATATTTTTGTTCTTCAACCGATAAACTGTCAACTGGAGTTGGGTTATAATGATATACTTTTTCTAAAGTGCTCAATCTTCCAACTGTAAGTGGTTCATTTGGTGAATAACCTTGATTGTAATCAAAATAAACTGTTCCTTCTGGTGTCATTACAACGGGATGTTTCAGTTTTGCCGCGTGAATGCCACCTGATTCTCCTCTCCAAGACATAACCACAGCGTTCGGAGCTAGTCCGCCTTCAAGAATTTCATCCCAACCAAAAATCTGTCTTCCGTTGGCATTCAAAAACTTTTCAATTCTTTTAATAAAATAACTCTGCAATTCATGTTCATCTTTCAAACCTAAATCCTTGATTCTTTTTTGACAATTCGGACAAACTTTCCATCGTGTTTTTGGGCATTCATCACCGCCGACATGAATATTTTTACTTGGAAATAAAGCCATAACTTCTGTCAAAACATCTTCCAGAAATGTAAAAGTTTCATCTTTTCCTCCACAGAAAACATCTTCAAAAACGCCCCAAGATTCTGCTACTTTATAATTTCGATCAGGAAAACAAGCCAAATTTGGATAAGCCGTAACCGCCGCCGAAGCATGCCCCGACATTTCGATTTCCGGAATAATATTTACATAATTGTCTGCAGCAAATTTTACAATTTCTCTAATTTCTTCCTGAGTGTAAAATCCTCCGTACGGATTTCCATCAAAGAAAAAGGGTGTTCTCTCGAATTTATTTCCGACTAAAGTTTGATTTCTTTTTGAACCAATTTCGGTCAGTTTTGGGTATTTTTTTATCTCAATTCTCCAACCTTGATCGTCTGTTAAGTGCCAATGAAAGTTGTTTAACTTATAACTGGACATTTGTGTGATAAAATCTTTTATAACATCAATTGAGAAAAAATGACGGCAGGCGTCTAAATGCAAGCCTCGGTACGAATATCGGGGTTGGTCTTCGATGATTAGGCACGGAATTTTAATTTCTGTTCCTGAAAGTTTGTTCGGAAGAAGTTGCAACAAAGATTGAACGGCATAAAAAAGCCCTTCTTCTTGTCCTTCGATCATAATTTTGTTTGAAGTGATTTCAATTTTATAAACTTCTTTTGAAGAAAGATTTTTGCTTGAATCAAATTCAATTTTAAGATTCGATTTTTTTGAAGAAGCAGAAATGTTCAAAGCCGATTCTAAAATTTTGGCCGATTTTAATTCCTTTTCACTGTAATTTTTGTTTTTAAAAGTAACTTGAATTTTTCCATTTATCTGAATGCTGTCTCCAGTCAGTTTGTAAAAATTTGGTGCAGGAATAATAGAAATGTTCTGCTGAAAATTTTGAGAATTTCCGATGAAACAAAAGAGAATAAAAAATAAAAAAAGGAATTTTTTCATAAGAGAAAAACTTTAGATTTTTATTTAAAAAAGAGATTTAAAGATATGGAAATGGTTTTAAAACTAGTCTATTGAAAATTTTTATTGGCAATACAAGTTTCAGTTTGCAGGAATTGTTTCTTGAAATGCTTATTTTTGTAAGTAAAAAATAAATGGCATGAGTACTGAAAATGAAGTTTTAAATTACAGCAAAGAAGAACGTAAAAATCATATTTTGAAAGAAATCAACCTGCACACGCGTGTAAGTTTTGAAACTCTTTCAGCAAAACTTGGCGTTTCTGAAGATACTGTTCGACGTGATATTAACGAATTGGATGCTGACTCGCTTTTGATAAAAGTAAAAGGCGGTGCAATGACTAAAGGATATCACTATTCTTCATCGAATCAGACTTATGCGGTTGAGGCAAAACAGGTGATTGCGCAAAAAGCGGTTGGTCTTCTTCATGACGGAATGGTTTTGGTTGTGGATGGCGGAACGACTATTCGGGAATTTATTCGTTTGATCCCGAATGATCTTAATTTGACTGTTTTTACAATTACGGCTTTAACGGCAGTGCAGCTTTTGGACAAGCCAAATATCAAAACCATTATGATTGGCGGAAGTATTTCTTCTTATAGCCAAATGTGTATAAGCGGAGAAACTTTTCATCAGTTAGCCAATATAAAAGCCGATCTTTTGGTTTTAGGAACAAATGCTTTAGATGTTGACGGTGGTTATTCTGATTCTGATTGGGAAACCGTTCAGGTGAAAAAAGCAATGATTCAGGCTTCTAAAAAAACAGCAGTTTTAACTATTACAGAAAAATTAAATACAGTTCTTAAAATGAAAATTGCGAGTTTGTCTGACGTGAGTTATGTAATTACTGAAGAAGAGCCAACGCACGAAAAATTGCAACCTTATAAAAAGGCTGTTCCGAGCCTGGTTGTAATCTAATTTTAAATTGTTTTTGATTTCATATCCATTATAAAAAATGAAAATTGCATTAATCCAAACCGATCTCTTTTGGGAAAACCCTTCTAAAAACCGAGAAAACTTTGATTTGAAAATCAATGAAATTACTTCGGAAGTGAATCTGATTGTGCTTCCTGAAATGTTTTCGACCGGATTTACAATGAATGCTTCGGCTGTTGCAGAAACAATGCAAGGCGAAACTATTTCTTGGATGAAATTGAAAGCAAAACAAAAAAATGCTGCCATAACAGGAAGTGTTGTTATTACAGAAAATGGCAAATTCTACAATCGAATGTTGTTTGTTTTTCCATCAGGAGAAGCGCAATATTATAACAAACGCCATTTGTTTACATTGGCTGGAGAAAATCAATCGTATACATCGGGAACTGAAAAAGTAATCGTAAATTATTTAGATTGGAAAATTTGTCTTCAGGTTTGTTATGATTTGAGATTTCCAGTTTTTGCCCGGAATGTCGAAAATTATGATTTGCTTATTTATGTTGCCAATTGGCCAAAAGTACGCACAAATGCGTGGGATGCTTTGCTAAAAGCACGTGCAATTGAAAATTTAAGCTATGCGATTGGTGTAAACAGACTTGGCTTTGATGCTAATAATTATGAGCATATCGGTCATACGCAGGCAATTGATTTTTTAGGACATTACATCCTAGAGCCACAAGAAACAGCTGGTGTTTTTGTGGTTGAACTAGACAAAGAAAAAATGATTGAAACTCGAAAAAAACTTGATTTTTTAAGTGATCAAGATGTTTTTGAGATTAAGCTTAAATAGTTTTTTCAAGGTTTTGCTAAAACAGCAATTTCTTGGTTTGGATTTTTAGTTCGGATCACAATTTTTTGATAATTCCATTCCGTACCATTTTTATTCGCCTGAATATCTAATTTAGCTTGCTTTTCGTTGCCTTTTATTCGAATCGATAAATGGACAGATTTATTATCGTTTGTGTAAGAAGTAGTGCCTTCTAAAATGGCTAATTTGTCGATTGGTTCAATTTTTCCAATTGTTTTTAAAACATTAGGATCGTTGTTTGCAATTTGTATTGCTTTCTCATAAAGAATATCTTCGTTTAAAGCAGTTACGGTGTCGGCTAAACCATTTTTGGAATTGGCATTTAATAAAACTATGAAAAGGAATATTGCTAAAAAAAGAAAAATACCGGTCCATGTCCAATTTCTTTTGAACCAACTTTTTTCAATAATCAGATCGTTATCCATTTTTTTAAGTTAAATTAGAATGCTTTCCGTTTCTTTTCGGCTTCTTTTTGCTTTTTCTTGTCTGTTTTTTTCTCGACTTCTGGACTAAACGGAATGCTTAAATCAATAGGCTGATCGACATCCCAATTGGATCGGACATCAACTTCTTTTTGAAAATAAAAGACTTCTTCAGCATATGTTTTGGTCAGGAAATTTCCAGTGTCGTACATTTTGTTTTTATTGTCATCATAAATAACACGTACGGCAAATGCTTCGGGTTCTACTAAGTTGAACTCGATTTTGGTTTGGCCCTCAGAATAAGCGCTGGCTAAAACTTTGTCGCCTTTTTTGTTTGTGATTTCAACAATAATCGGGAAGCGTTTTACATTTTGAAGATTTAAAACCAAATTTCCATAATCCTCCAATTCTTTAGTTGTTAATTTATAAGACAAAGTATCATTTGTTTTGTCATAAAAATCGGTTAATGCTCCTGGCAATAAAGTAAAACGGTATTTTTCTAAAGGCTCTTTTTTGAAATCGAAATATAATTTCTGTTCAAATTCATCATATTCAGTAGTGAATTTTACAGCAACAGAATCTTTATTGACTAATGCGATTTTGGTACTATCAAATTTTACTAAAGGTGTTTCTGATTCAAGTGTAAATCGTTCTCTGAAATTAAGTACGCCACTTTGCACTGGTTTGATGCTCAGCGTATCTTTTTTCAGATCTTTAATTTTGAAAGCGAATTTCTTGTTGTATTTTTCGGCGCTGACTTCTAAAGAAAGCGAATCTGTTTTTATTGGTTTGTACCAAATTTGCAGTGAATCTTTTTTAGGAAATTGCGTTACAATCGTTTCTAGAGTTTCAGTATGATTTTTCAGGGTAATTTTTGGTTTCAGAACCTTGAAATTCTGCTTTCCGTCATACGGAAGATATAATCTGTTTCCAGATGCTTGAATTGGTTTGAATGTTTTTAGAGGCAAAGTTTCCTTGAATAATTCCAATTCAAAAATAGTGTCATTCGGAATCGTAATTGGATGTTTTATAAAACCAATTTTGTCATCTTTTGGATTGAATTTATTGTTGTTTGATTTGTCTTTCATGGCAACCAAAAGATATTTTCCAGCCTTTAAATTTTCTAATTGAAAGGTGCGCAAACTGTCTAGCGTGTTTGTAATATATCTCGGTAATTCTTTGTAAACAGTTGAATCTTTGTATTTGTCGTTTACTTCATAAAGCATAACAGAAACAAAATTGTCTACATATTTTTCATAAGAATCTTTGATGATTCCTTTAACGGAAAGTGAATCAATATATGGCCCCGTCGAAAAAACATATTTAAACTGATTGATCGCATTTCCCTCATTATTGTCTGCAAGACTTTGACCAAAGTTGATGCTGTAAGTCGTATTTGGTTGTAAAGTATCTTTGATTTTTATCGTAATAAATTTGCTCGCATTTGTTGGAAGAATAACCGGTTCATGCTTCATCGGAGGCGAAACGATTAGCTGTTTGTTTAAGTTTTTCAGTTTTACATATTCATCAAATACCAATTTGATTTCGGTCTCTTTGAAATCAGTACTGAAATTTTTAGGTGAACTTGAAATCAATACTGGAGGAATTGTGTCTTTTAACCCGCCTGTAATACTGCCTCTTTTGGCACAGCTCATCATTAAAAATACCAATAAAAGTGAAATGTATTTCAGAGTGTTTTTCAACATAATCGTTTTTGAATTTGATTGCACAAAATAACGATTATTATTGCTTTAATTGAAATTTTTTATCTATTTATTAGGATTTACAAATTTTGCTTTGCTTTCTTTTTTATGGTAATATTTTCTTACTTTTGATTTCAAAATATAATATCGCTTAGTTTTGCTAAAAAGGTTTTTTTGGATTTCATTCTTTCTTTTACTGACAGCCTGCAGTAAAAATGACCCGCCCACAATCGCTTTTTATTATTGGAAAACCAATTTGAAATTTTCAGAAACAGAAAAAGAAGTTTTGAAAGACAATAACGTTCACAAACTTTATATTCGGTATTTTGATATTGGATTGCATCCAGAAAAGAAAATTCCGTTTCCTATAAGCCCAATTCATTTTGAGGAAAATATACAACGTTTTGAAGTTGTTCCAGTAGTTTTTATTCAAAACAAAGTAATGCTTGAACCGAATCTTGATGTTGAAGATTTGGCAAAAAAGACCATTCATTTGATTGATGAAATTAGTTCAAAAAATAAAATCACCTGCGCACAAATTCAGATTGACTGTGATTGGACTTTAAAAAGCAAAGAGCATTATCTTGAATTTATTGAACAAATTAAGAAGCTTTCGCAGAAAAAACTTTCGGCTACAATTCGGTTGCATCAAGTAAAGTATTTCAAGAAAACGAAAATACCAAATGTAGATTCAGGCGTTTTGATGTTTTATAATATGGGAAGTATTGCTCCTGATTCTCTCAACTCTATTTATAGTAAGGAGATTTCGAAAAAATACCTGAAAAGCTTAAAAAGATATCCGCTTCATCTGGATTATGCGCTTCCAATTTATTCTTGGGCAATTCATATTCGGGACAAAAAAGTCTTAGGACTTCGTTCAAAATTAAATTTCACAGCGCTCGAAAAAGACAAAAACTTTCAAAAGATAACTCCGATTTTTTTTAAAGTCAGACAATCTAATTACAAAAATGGGGTTTATTACGAAGAAAATGACTTGCTCAAAGTTGAAGCAATTTCACCAAAAGATTTAAAAGAAATGGCTGAAGATTTAAGCAACAATAGCATGGAACCTCCAAAAGAAATTATATTTTACGATTTAGACGAATTCAATTTAAATAATTATGAAAAGAATATTTTCAAAGAAACTGTTTCTTACTTTTAGTCTTGGCCTTCTTTCGATTTATGGCGTAATTTATGCTTGCGCCGGTGGCGACGACTGGGATTTTTTTGGAGAAAATTCCAATTTTACGCCAGAAGCTTTTGCTGACAAATCGTATTCTCCATTGTTTTTATCGGGCGATGTTTTTTACAGAATTGGTTTTGATACAGAACATAATTCTAGATTCAATAAAAATATAAAATTAGATTGGGCCTCTTATTTAAAAGGAAAAGCTGACACTACAGCGGTGAATTATTTTTTAATTGGAGATGAAAAGCCAAGATATTATTCTGATGATAAAAGTGGAATTAAAAACAAAGAAGAAATTGCAGATCTTCATGTTTTCTACAAGAACAAAAAAGAGAATAAGACTTCTCAAAAATGGGGTAAAAAGCTAAATCTGAAAGATGGGAAAGTAAAGAGTTTTATTGAATTTTTATATTTGGCACAAAAAATAGAAACCGTTTCAATTGGTGAAGATTATTGGGGTTATGATCCTGTTGTGGCAAAAACTTTTAATGATGCAAAAATGATTCAGTCAATTGAAAATGTTTATAACACTAATGCTGATCCGTTTTTGAAAAACCGTTATTGGTTTTTGACAATGAAAGCTCGTTTCTATAGCAATGACAAACAAAAAGCGATCGACTTTTTTAATAAAACCGAAAGTTCAGTTCCAAAGAATATTCTGTATTACAGAGCGCTTTCGTATGTTGCGGGAATTAATTACAAGCAGAAAAAATATGCGGTTTCCAATTACTTGTATGCGCAGGTTTTTGATAAATGTCCGGAATTGCGCGTGGTAACTGCATATAGTTTTCATCCAAAAAATGAATCGGATTGGAATAAGTCTTTGGCAATGGCAAAAGACAACAAACAAAAAGCGGCGCTTTGGGCAATTCATGGTTATTACAAAGATGAAAAACAAGCTATTGAAAAGATTTACGAATTGGATCCAAAAAGTGAGCATTTAAATTATCTCGCAACGCGATTGGTAAATAGGCAAGAACAGGCGCTAAATAATTCATTTAAGAAAGATGCAGGAGAAAATGCTCCAATGAAAGTTCAGACGGTTGCTGAAAATAAAACAGAAAATCAAGCTAAACTTAATAATGATGCGTTTGCTTTGATTGCAAAAATCTCGAATGCTGGAAATACGCAGAAACCGTATTTGTGGGATTTGTCGTTAGGCTATCTTCAAACTTTGAAAGGCGAATATGCCAATGCAGACAAAAGTTTTGACAAAGCAGAAAAGACACTTCCTAAAACAGAATTGGCTGGGTTTCAAATTCGAATTCTTCGTTTTGTAAACAATTTGAGTAAAATTGATAAATTGACAGATTCAAATGTCAAAACAGTTTTAGCCGACTTGAATTGGCTTTATTATGAATTGCCAAAAACGTACAAAGGTCAGGAATTCCGTTATGGGAATGCGTCTGCGTGGAGCAGAAGTTATTTGTCTACACTTTATAGAGAAAAGGGAAATTTAGTAATGGCTGAAATTTTTGGCGAATCTCGATATAGTTATTGGAATGATGGAAATTCCTTTTATGATAATGAGAAAAATTTACTTGGCATAAAGTCATTTTTAGAAAAATCAAATAAAACAGAAATTGAAAAAATAGGAGCAGGGATTTACAGTTTGAAACTGAAGGATATTAATAATTTCCAAGCAGTTCAAGCTACTTTCAATAATAAAATTCCAGAGGCAATTGAATTTATGCAGAAAACGGATTCGGTTCAATATTTTAAATTTTTAGGAAATCCATTTAACGGAAATATAAAAGATTGTCATGATTGCGAACATGCGGCATATCAAAAAAAGAAATATACGTATATGGATTTCTTGACTACAATAAAAGCAATGCAAGATAAATTGGTTCAAAAAGAAGATGTTTATACGAATAGTCTTTTGTTGGGAAATGCGTTTTATAATATTTCGCATTTTGGAAATGGCAGAACTTTTTATGAGAATAATATTGTAGGTTATGGTTCAAGTCCATATTCTTTCAGAAATACTATGAAAGAAATGATTACCAATAATTCGGTTTCAAAAATGTATTATCAAAAAGCTTTTGAAGCAGCGGCGAACAAAGAGCAAAAAGCAAAATGTTTGTATCTGATTTCGAAATGCGAACGAAATGATTATTACAATAAAAAATACAATAACATTAATAGTTATTGGGAAATTCAGGATGATAAAATTAATTTTATCGCTTGGAATTCATTTAAGACTTTAAGAAAAGAGTATTCGGATACCCAATATTATAAAGACGTAATTGCAGAATGTGGTTACTTTAACACGTATGTGAATCAATAAATTTGAAAAGATGGTAAATAAAATAGAGCATATTGGAATAGCGGTGAAAAATATGGACGATGCAAATGTTTTGTTCGAAAAAATGCTAGGTGTTCCATCTTATAAAATGGAAGCAGTAGAAAGCGAAGGTGTTTTGACTTCGTTTTTTCAAACCGGAAATAATAAAATTGAACTTTTGGTGGCGACAAATCCAGAAAGCCCGATTGCTAAATTTTTAGAGAAAAAAGGAGAGGGAATTCATCATATCGCTTTTGATGTCGATGATATCGAAGCTGAAATTATCCGTTTAAAAAGTGAAGGTTTTGTGCTCATAAATGAAATTCCGAAGAAAGGTGCCGACAATAAATTGGTGGTTTTTCTCCATCCGAAGAACACAAATGGTGTTTTAGTTGAGCTTTGTCAAGAAATTAGATAAAAAAAATGTCATTTTAATTTTTAAATAAGATGTTGAAAATCAAATTCGTTTTTACGAATAGAAGAAAGTTTTGAGAATTAAATACAAATGATGTCTTAAAATATTTGGAGTGAATGAAAAATAGTAGTAATATTGCATCCTCTAAACCGGTCCTATAGCTCAGCTGGTTAGAGCACCTGACTCATAATCAGGTGGTCCCTGGTTCGAGCCCAGGTGGGACCACAAGAGATAAAAGCTTCATAAATTTTTTATGAAGCTTTTTTTGTTTTTAGGGTTGTATTTTTGTAAAAATCTTCTACATTTGTCGGGTAAAAGTCTTTAGCGATAAGGCTTTGTACGAAATTTCATAAAAGACCCCAAGTCTAATTTAAAACCGCTTGTCTAGGCAAGTTTAAACTTATGAAGATAACGAAAACTATTTTTTTTGCATGTTGCATTACTTTAATGACTGTGTCAAATGTTTTAGCAGCTCCAGCACCGTCTGCTCCTGCTACTACGCCACCGCCACCGCCAGGAGGACCTATTGATCAGAATTTGGCAGTTTTGGCTGGATGTGCCGTATTGTTTGGTGTTTATGCAATTCGCAGATATAATTTAACAAAAAAAGCTTCAATATAAATTGAAGCTTTTTTTGTGGGTGATTTTTTCTACTTGTTAATGGCGTATAGCCTTGAAATGTACTTGCCGACAACGTCAAATTCTAAATTTATTTTAGTTCCAACTTTGAAATCTTTGAAGTTCGTGTTTTCAAAAGTGTACGGAATTATCGAAACGCTAAATTCGTTTGTTTTTGAATTTACAACGGTAAGGCTTACTCCGTTGACTGTAATAGAGCCTTTTTCAATGGTAATATTGTTTAGGTTTTTGTCATACTCAAACGTGTAGTTCCAGCTTCCATTAGCTTCTTCGATTTTGATGCAGGTTCCTGTCTGGTCTACATGGCCTTGTACAATATGTCCATCTAAGCGATCTCCTAGTTTCATTCCTCTTTCTAGATTTACGATATCGCCAGTTTTCCAATCGCCAATATTGGTTTTTAAAATAGTTTCGTCAATTGCTGTTACAGTATAAAGCGAGTCCTTTATATTGACAACGGTTAGGCAGATTCCATTGTGAGAAACACTTTGGTCAATTTTTAATTCGTTGGTAAAAGAGGAGTCGATTGTAATATGGAGATTGTTTTGATCTTTTTGTATTTCATGAACCCTTCCTAGGGTTTCTATAATTCCTGTGAACATTGTTGTTTTATTTTACTAAATTTGCACATCAAAATTAGTAATAAATAAGCTGAGCTCATGAATAAAAAAGCAGAAAATATAATTGTTGGAATTTCAGTAGGAGATTTAAACGGTATTGGAAGCGAAGTTATATTGAAAACATTCGAGGATTCTCGTATGCTGGAGTTATGTACGCCGGTTATTTTTGCAAATGCGAAAATATTGTCTTTTGTAAAAAAGAGTTTTACTTCTTCGGTTCAATTTCATGGCGTAGACAAATTAGAGCAAGTTTTGCCTGGGAAAGTAAATGTTTTTAATCTTTGGAAAGAAGGGGTTGACATTAATTTTGGGAAAAATGATGAGCGAATAGGCGAATATGCAATTAAATCTTTTGTAGCAGCAACAAAAGCTTTGAAAGAAGGCTTTATTGATGTTTTGGTCACTGCGCCAATTAATAAGTACAATATTCAGTCAGAAGAATTTAAATTTCCAGGACATACAGATTATTTAGATAAGGAGTTGGAAGGGAATGCACTTATGATGATGGTACAAGATAATTTAAGAGTAGGTCTTTTGACAGATCATGTGCCATTAAATGAAGTTTCATCTCATTTGACGGAAGAATTGATTACAAGAAAAATAGAAACAATAAGAAAATCATTGATTCAGGATTTTAGCATCGTTAAGCCGAAAATTGCAGTTTTAGGATTAAATCCGCATGCTGGAGATGGTGGAGTGATTGGAAAAGAAGATGATTTGGTTTTGAAACCGGTTTTGAAGAAATTATTTGAAGCAGGAACAATGGTTTTTGGTCCATTTCCGGCAGATGGTTTTTTTGGAAGCGGTCAATATGAGAAATATGATGCTATTGTGGCAACCTATCACGATCAAGGATTGATTCCTTTTAAGACCTTGTCTTTTGGAAAAGGAGTAAATTATACAGCTGGTCTTAATAAAGTAAGGACTTCGCCAGATCATGGTACTGCTTATGATATTGCTGGAAAAGATATGGCAGATTTTAATTCGTTTAAAGAAGCGGTTTATCTTGCGATCGATATTTTTCGCTCGCGTAATCAGTATGAGGAGATTAGCCAAAAACCTCTAAAAATAAAAGAAAAACAGTTATAAACAAAAAAAGGTCAATAAGATTATTAGATTTGTAATAATTTTATATCTTTGCACCCCAATTCAGATATCTGTTTACAGATTTGAATTGATCAAATTGATGTTGAAATGAGCAAAACAAAAGAATTTTTAATTCCTTTCGTAGGATTAAAACTAGGAAAACACCATTTTGAGTATCAAATAAATAACACGTTCTTTAAGAACTTTGAGTACGATGAGTTTCAAAGTTCAGATATTAAAGTCAATTTACTTTTCGATAAGAAAAGTAATATGTTAGAGTTAGAATTCAAACACAAGGGTACTGTAAACGTGCCTTGCGATGTAACAGGCGAAGATTTTGATTTACCGATAAAAGGGAAAATGAAATTAATTGTTCGCTTTGGAGAAGAATTCAATGATGATAATGAAGAGTTGTTGATTTTACCACATGGTGAGCATGAGATTGATGTGGCGCAATATATTTATGAAATGATCGCGCTTTCTGTACCTCAAAAAAGAATTCATCCAGGTGTTAAAGACGGAAGTCTGCAAACAGAAGCTTTAACAAAACTGAATGAATTAAGTGTAAAAGAACAAAAGGAAGAGAGTAATAAAGAAGAAGATATTGACCCGCGTTGGGAAAAATTAAAGAAACTATTAACGGATAAATAATATAGTAAAATGGCACATCCTAAGAGAAAAACCTCGAAAACAAGAAGAGATAAGAGAAGAACACATTATAAAGCTACTGTAGCTCAAATCGCTACATGTCCTATTACAGGTGAGGCGCATTTATACCACAGAGCTTACTGGCATGAAGGTAAAATGTACTACAGAGGGCAAGTTGTTATCGATAAATCTGAAGCGGTTGCTTAATACGTTTTTGTAAATTATACTAGAACTCTCACATAGTGAGAGTTTTTTTTGTTGGTTATAATTTTCGTTTTTTAGGAAAATATAGACAAATTCGTTACGTTTTTTTTTGTAATTTTCAAGTCTTTTAAAAATTTTTCAAATACCCCGTATTTGAAAGGAAATAATAGAATATAATGAATACAATCACAGCCGCAATTACCGCTGTTGGAGGCTATGTTCCAGATTTTGTTCTTTCGAACAAAGTATTGGAAACCATGGTAGATACCAATGACGAATGGATTACCACTCGTACAGGAATTAAAGAAAGAAGAATCCTGAAAGATGCTGATAAAGGAACATCATATCTTGCTATAAAAGCAGCTCAGGATTTAATTGCAAAAGCAAATATTGATCCGCTTGAGATTGATATGGTTATAATGGCGACAGCAACACCAGATATGATGGTGGCTTCTACAGGAGTTTATGTTGCTACAGAAATTGGAGCAACAAATGCATTTGCATACGATTTGCAAGCAGCATGTTCAAGTTTCTTATACGGAATGTCAACTGCTGCGGCTTATGTACAGTCTGGACGTTATAAAAAAGTACTTTTAATTGGTGCAGACAAAATGTCGTCAATTGTAGATTATAAAGACAGAGCGACTTGTATTATTTTTGGTGACGGAGCTGGTGCAGTTCTTTTCGAACCAAATTATGAAGGCTTAGGTTTGCAGGATGAATATTTAAGAAGTGATGGTGTTGGGCGTGATTTCCTTAAAATCCCAGCTGGAGGTTCTTTGATTCCACCTTCTGAAGAAACTGTAAAAAACAGACAGCACAATATTATGCAAGACGGTAAAACTGTTTTCAAATATGCTGTTACAAATATGGCTGATGCAAGCGAATTGATTTTGCAAAGAAATAATTTGACAAATGAAGATGTTGACTGGTTGGTGCCACATCAAGCTAATAAACGTATCATTGATGCTACGGCTGGAAGATTAGAACTAGAAGATTCTAAAGTTTTGGTAAACATTGAAAGATACGGTAATACTACTTCTGGGACTTTGCCATTAGTATTAGCTGATTTTGAAGACAAGCTTAAAAAAGGAGATAATGTAATCTTTGCTGCTTTTGGTGGTGGATTCACTTGGGGATCTATCTATTTAAAGTGGGCTTACGATAAGAAATAAATTAAAACTAAAAACGAATCATTATGGATTTAAAAGAAATTCAAAACCTAATCAAATTTGTAGCAAATTCGGGAGTTGCTGAAGTAAAGTTAGAAATGGATGATGTAAAAATCACTATTAGAACAACTTTAGAAACAAATGTTACTGAGGCTACTTATGTACAGCAATTGCCAGCTCAAGCTGCATTGCCACAAGCTGCTGCTCCACAAGTTGCTGCGCCAGTTGTTGTAAATGTAACTCCAGAGGCACCAGCTGCTAACGATTCTAAATATGTTACTATAAAATCTCCAATCATTGGAACATTCTATAGAAAACCATCTCCAGACAAACCTGTTTTCACTGAAGTTGGAAGTACTGTATCTAAAGGAGATGTTCTTTGCGTAATTGAAGCAATGAAATTATTCAACGAAATCGAATCTGAAGTATCAGGAAAAATTGTTAAAATTCTTGTTGACGATATGTCTCCAGTTGAATTTGATCAACCTTTATTCTTAGTAGATCCATCATAATTTTTAAAAATTCCAATAGAGAAATCACAAAATCCAATGAGTTGGAATTTGGAGATTGGAATTTGTAATTTTTAATTTAAATAAGATGTTTAAAAAAATATTAATTGCGAATAGAGGAGAAATTGCACTTCGTGTAATTCGTACATGTAAGGAAATGGGAATTAAGACGGTTGCCGTTTACTCTACAGCCGATGCAGAAAGCTTGCATGTTAAGTTTGCTGATGAAGCGGTTTGTATTGGTCCCCCGCCAAGTAACTTATCGTACTTAAAAATGTCAAATATCATTGCAGCTGCAGAAATTACAAATGCAGATGCAATACACCCAGGATACGGTTTTCTTTCTGAGAATGCTAAATTCTCAAAAATTTGTCAAGAGCATGGAATCAAATTTATTGGTGCTGCTCCTGAAATGATCGATAGAATGGGAGATAAAGCTTCTGCTAAAGCTACAATGAAAGCAGCAGGAGTTCCTTGTGTGCCAGGTTCAGATGGATTATTAGAATCTTATGAGCATGCACAAAAAATTGCCAAAGAAATTGGTTACCCAGTAATGATGAAAGCTACTGCTGGTGGTGGTGGAAAAGGAATGCGTGCCATCTGGAAAGAAGAAGATCTTTTGAAAGCTTGGGAAAGCGCACGTCAAGAAGCTGCTGCAGCATTTGGAAATGACGGAATGTACATGGAAAAACTTATTGAAGAGCCACGTCATATCGAAATTCAAGTTGTTGGAGATTCTTACGGAAAAGCATGTCACCTTTCTGAAAGAGATTGTTCTGTTCAACGTCGTCACCAAAAACTTACTGAAGAAACTCCTTCACCTTTCATGACAGACGAACTTCGTACAAGAATGGGAGAAGCTGCTGTAAAAGCTGCTGAATTCATTAAATATGAAGGAGCTGGAACTGTAGAATTCTTGGTTGACAAACACAGAAATTTCTACTTCATGGAAATGAATACTCGTATTCAAGTTGAGCACCCAATTACTGAACAAGTAATTGATTACGATTTGATCCGCGAGCAAATTATGGTAGCAGCTGGTATTCCAATCTCAGGAAAAAATTACTTGCCACAATTACACGCTATCGAAGTTCGTATTAATGCTGAAGATCCTTATAACGATTTTCGTCCTTCACCAGGAAAAATTACTACACTTCATATGCCAGGAGGACACGGAGTTCGCTTAGATACTCACGTTTATTCTGGTTACAGTATTCCGCCAAACTATGATTCTATGATTGCTAAGTTGATTACAACTGCACAATCTCGTGAAGAAGCTATCAGTAAAATGAGAAGAGCTCTTGACGAATTCGTAATTGAAGGTGTGAAAACTACAATACCTTTCCACAGACAATTAATGGATGATCCTAAATATATAGAAGGAGATTATACAACTGCTTTTATGGAGACATTCAAAATGAATAGTCCAGAATAATTTTAAAAGCTGTCGATTTTCGGCAGCTTTTTTTGTTTTATATAAACCCAACGAGTTTTAGTTCTCGTTGGGTTTTGTTGTTTTCGGGTATTAGGAAACACTAAAAGTGTATAAAAATTACACACTTCTTAAACAGATTACACACTTTTATTAAATGTAAATTTTTGGCACAACAATCGAAACTTCTTTGTTTATAGGGGTTTATGTGGTATGGAAGCCAACTTTTAGTTTACGGCATAATAATTTCATTATCTAAAGCGTAAACAACAACAAAACTAAAATTTACATTATGAAAAAGCTATTCTTATCAGCCGCTATTGTTTTGGGAAGTTTAACTTCATTCGCAGCAAATTCTTCAATTGAAGATTCTATTATAAAAACGATTTCTATTCAAGATGAATATACTGAAATCAAATTAGAAGAACTGCCAGCTCCAATAACAGAGGCGTTAAAAAAATCATTTCCAAATGCAGTGCTTACTAAAGCATACAAAAATGCAAAGTCTGAATACAAATTAGATGTTACTGTTGGTGAAAAAACAGGAAATCTTTTTGCTAACGCTGACGGAAGCTGGATTCAAAAATAAGTTTGAATAACATTAAATAAAATTAATTAACTCTCTTAAATATATACATCATGAAAAATTTATTCTTATCAGCCGCAATCGTTTTGGGAAGTTTAACATCATTTGCTTCAACTTCGCCAATCGCAAATACAACCGTAAAAACAATTTCTATTCAAGATGAATATACAGAAATTAAATTAGAAGAAGTTCCTTCTGCAGTGACAGATGCTCTTAAAAAAGCATATCCAGATGCAGTTCTAAACAAAGCCTACAAAAACACTGCATCACAATATAAATTAGAAGTAGCAGTAGGAGATAAAGTAGGAGCTCTTTATGCTAATGCAGATGGAACTTGGATTAAAAAATAATCCCTTTTTGTTCCAAACAAATTAATTAACGCTATTAAAAATTACTATCATGAAAAAATTATTTATATCAGCCGCAATCCTTTTGGGAAGTTTAACATCATTTGCTTCAACTTCGCCAATCGTGAATACAACCGTAAAATCAATTTCAATCCAAGATGAATTTACAGAAATCAAAAATGAAGAAGTTCCAACTGCAGTAACAAATGCGCTTAAAAAAGCGTATCCAGATGCAGTTTTGAACAAAGCATACAAAAATGCTGCTGCTTCTCAATATAAATTAGAGATTACTGTAGGCGACAAAGTAGGTTCTTTGTATGCTAACGCCGATGGATCTTGGGTGAAAAAATAATCCCTAACTAAAAAACTATCATTATGAAAAAGATATTATTATCGGCAGCGATCCTGTTAGGAGGACTGTCAATACAAGCCACACCAATTGTTGTTTCGTCAACAACAGAATTAGTAAAATTTCAAGATGAGTACAAAGAAGTTGACGCTGTTCCGGCAGCCATAAAAACAGCTTTAGATAATGCTTATCCTGGTGTTAAACTTGAAAAAGCTTACGTAAACGATAAAAAAGAATACAAAATTGATATTATCGTGCGTGATGTGAAATCAACAGTTTACACAGACGCAAAAGGAAACATTCTTAAAAAGTAACTAACTAAATTATCCCCACTATGAAAAAGTTAATCTTATCGGCTGCGGTTCTTTTAGGAGCTATGTCAATGCAGGCAACGAATACTGTTGTTACTAATGAAAATTTGAAATCAATAAGTATTCAGGATGAATTTACTGAAGTCACTGCAGACGCTTTACCGGCAGCAGTAAAATCTACAATTGAAAAATCATTTGTAGGTTCTAAACTGGAAAAAGCATGGAAAAATGCTAAAGACGAGTACAAACTTGAAATTTCTAAAGAAGGTAAGAAATATACTTTTTTCACAGATGCTTCGGGTAATATTATTAAAAAATAATTCTAAATCTTGAGCAACATGAAAAAGTTAGCCCTAGCAGCAGTTGTTATTCTGGCAAGTTTGTCTGTTCCTGCACAAGCATCTACTCCAAATAAAACAGCAATGTCAGTTTCAGTTCAAACAGAATATACAGAAGTAACTGTAGACGCTGTTCCGGCGGCTGTAAAAACTGCTCTACAAACTGCTTATCCAAATGCAAAATTGGATAAAGCATATGTAAACGAGAAAAAAGAATACAAATTAGAAATATCAGTTAAGGACCAAAAGGCTACTGTTTACTCAGATGTCAATGGCAATTGGCTGAAGATATAATAAATATAATTAGGTGAATTAGATTTATGTTTTTGGTGAAAAAGGGATTGCTCGTAGCAATCTCTTTTTTTTTGCA
Organism: Flavobacterium mesophilum; assembly: GCF_039581405.1. Lineage (NCBI taxonomy): Bacteria > Pseudomonadati > Bacteroidota > Flavobacteriia > Flavobacteriales > Flavobacteriaceae > Flavobacterium > Flavobacterium mesophilum. Next base: position 173,357 of record NZ_JBCPXZ010000006.1, read on the forward strand.
TAATTTTGTGAGAATACAACTTTAATAGTGTTATTTTAGCAAAAAAAGTCCTTAAAAACAGATGTCAAAAATATTATTGATAGAAGATGATATTTCGTTTTGTAAATTATTAGAGAAATTTCTAATAAAAAAAGCATACGATGTAACTATAGCTTTCTCTGCGGCAGAAGCAAGAGCAGCAATCAAAAACGAATCGTTTGATTTGATTTTGACAGATCTTCGTTTGCCAGATTCTGATGGTATAGGACTAATGACCGAGTTTAAAAATTCTCATCCGCATATTCCTGTTATTATGATGACAGGCTACTCTGATGTGAATACAGCAGTAAAAGCAATCAAAAATGGCGCAGCTGATTATATTTCGAAACCATTCAATCCTGATGAGGTTTTATTGGTAATCACAAATGCACTACAAAATAATAATGAAGTTGAAGAAGTTGTTTCGAAAGAAAAGAAACCAGCAAAAAAGCCAGCTTCTTCAGAAAATGAATTTGTAAAAGGAATTTCTGTTGCATCGCGAAAATTATTAGATCATATTCAATTGGTAAGTCCAACGGATATGTCGGTTTTGATTATTGGCGAAAGTGGCACGGGAAAAGAAATTATAGCCAAAAGCATTCACCAACAAAGTACGCGTCAAAAGAATAATTTTATTGCTGTTGATTGCGGTGCAATTCCGAAAGAATTGGCGGCAAGCGAATTCTTTGGGCATTTAAAAGGATCTTTTACTGGTGCGATAAGTGACAAAATGGGTTATTTTGAAGCAGCTAATGGAGGAACTCTTTTCTTAGATGAAATTGGAAATCTTTCGTACGAAAATCAAATCCAGCTTTTGAGAGCGCTTCAGGAACGAAAAATAAAACCTGTTGGAAGCAATAAGGAAATTAACGTCGATATCCGAATCATAACAGCGACAAATGAAGATTTGCGCGAGGCAGTAAAGAACGGCGATTTTAGAGAGGATTTATACCATAGAATAAACGAATTTTCAATTCTTTCTCCATCATTAAAAGATCGTGAAGAAGATTTGATGGTTTTTGCCGATTATTTTCTAGAAAAAGCCAATCAACAACTGAATAAAGATGTAATTGGATTTTCGCCAGAAGTTGTGGCGATTTTTCAAAAATACAATTGGCCTGGAAACTTGCGTGAATTGCAAAATTGCGTAAAACGTGCCACGCTTTTAACACGCGGTGATTATATCGAAAGTGAAGTGCTGCCGGCAGAATTTTTTCAAATTCAAAATCAAAATACGGCAGAAACAACAAGTAGTTTTTCTCTGTCAGAAAATGAAAAGGAAACGATTATACATGCCTTGTCAAAAACCCAGAATAATAAGTCTGAGGCGGCAAAACTGCTTAAGATTACCAGAAAGACACTTTATAATAAATTGAAGCAGTACAACATCGATTAATCAATTTCGTTTACTAGGATTGCAAAAAGTGATGTAATCTTGGCTTTTAGATCGGTGTAGATGTCTTTTATTGCAGCAATTTCAAAATCATTTTTTTCTAAGTTTAATAGAATGCCTGCAATTTCAGTTGCTTCAATTTGCTTGAACATTGGAGCGATTCGATGCGCAATTGCATTTATTTCGGCTTTGTTTTCATCCTTTATTGCAATTTCTAAATAAGCCAAATTTTCATTGGTGCTTTCGATAAAAGACTTTAAAACATCATTTAAAGCATTTTTGTCATTTGCCAGAAATTCTTTCAGCGTGTCTAAAGAATATAATTGAGCAACCGATCTTTCCTCTTTTTCGTTTACAATCTCGTTTGGCAAAATATCATTTTCAGCAATTATTCTGATTGTATCCAATAATATCCTTGGAGAATATGGTTTTTTGACTACAGTTGTAAAACCGGCATCGGCATAAACTGAAGTTTCTAAATCGGTTCTTCCGGTCAAAGCAATGATAGGCTGATTCTGATAAAACGAAGTACTTCTAAGTTTTTTCAAAAACATAAAACCATCCATTTCTGGCATTTGAATATCGGTAATTACAAAATCGAAGTTGGTTTTTTCAATTGATTCTAAAGCTTTGTTGGCGCTGTTAAAAGAAAAAACTTGATGTTTTTCTTGTCTTAAAACGCCACTTGTCAAATTCAGTAAATTGATATCATCATCAATAACAATAAAAGTTTGTGGCTTTATATTTTGATGTTGGATTATAGGTTTTTGAATTTCTTCAATTGTATTTATGCTCGTGTCAAATAATAATGGGAGCTGAATTTCAAAAGTGCTTCCTTGGCCAAAAACACTTTCAAGCTGTAAACTTCCACCCAGAATCGAAATTATTTTCTGGCAGATGGAAAGCCCTAAGCCTGTTCCTCCATATTTTTTTTCAATGTTTTCATTCGCTTGTGCAAATTCTTCGAAGACTAATTTTTGATTTCCTTTTTCAATTCCAATTCCGGTGTCTTCAATTGTAATGGCAAAAAAATCTTTGTTTTCAGTCAAAAATGCGCTGATTCTGATATAGCCTTCTTCGGTAAATTTATAGGCGTTTCCAATTATATTGGTCAAAATCTGTTTTAAGCGAAAAGGATCGCCAACAATTTTTGCATTTAGTTTTTCATCAACATTAATTATTAAATCAATGTTTTTTTGTTTGTAAACCGTTTGAATGCTTTTTGCAACTTCATCAATGATTTGAGGTAACGAAAACGGAACTTTTTCAATCGTAATTTTCCCAGCTTCAATTTGTGAAAAGTCCAATAAATCCTGAACTAATTGCGTAATATATTCAGATGAATTTTTGATGTTATTGATGAAATAGGACTGCTTTGTATTGACATCTGAATTGCCCAAAAGTTCTGAATATCCCACAATCGTGCTCAATGGCGTTTTTAAATCATGACTTACGGTTGAGATCAATTGTTCGCGACTTTTGAGAAGATTTTTGGTTTTGAAATTCGCGATTTCAAGTTGTTTTTTATACAACTGTGATTTTGAATAATCACTTACAATCAAAATCGAAAAGAAAATAGTCAACACTAAACCAATAATAGCCGATGCAGTAACAATTTCATTGACTTTTTTAAGTGATTTTTCTTTTAAGGAATTGTTTTTTATCGAATTAATGATTATTTCTCGCTCGATAATTCGAAGTACTTTTCGGAGTTGTTCTGAAATGGCGATTTCGTTTTTCAGCAATTTATTCTCTTCAAAATTTAAAGATTCTTTTTTCTTTTCGGCTCTTAATTTTACAGAACTCAAAAGTTTTTTGGAATTAGCCAAAATCGAATCTGAAGCTTGTTTGCTTAACGTATTGGTACTGTCATCTGGAATATTTTGATTAAGATAATCAACATATTTTTGAAGTACATTTTTTTGATAAGCGCCTAACTGATTTGGATTTTTAGTAAAATCCTGAAGTTCTAATTTTCGGAGTTTGAACTCCATTTTGGTAATTTCGTCAATTGCCGAATTTACCGAAACTTCATCGTCGGCCTTGTTTTTTATGGTTTTAAGCTGTTGAATATTTTTGGTTTTTTCAGCCAATAAATACGTCACACTATCGAGAAGGACTTTTTGATAGTCAGTAGTGACAATTTGTTTCAAAGTATCAATTCGTGCACGCAACGAATCACTTTCAATTACATAACTTTTAAAGTCTTTATCTGAGTTGGTTTGAATTGTTTTTCGCGCCAAACTTTCAGTTTTATATACATTCGAGAAAAGTTTGCTGACTCTTAAAATTTTTGTTTTTTCAAATGCAATTTTATCTTCTAATTTATTGTAAACAACATTTTCAGAATATAGAAACCAACCTACGGTTACAACTAATGCCAATAATGCAACATAGCTAAAAAGCACTTTAATGGCTGTGTAACTTTTTTTGCTTTCCATAAATGAAGTCGTTGAGATTGGGTTTTTTAAAATTAGAATTCACTGCAATTTATTTAAAATATTCTGTTTTAAAAAGGGAAATCAGAGTGAAAGTGTTACATAATTCAAAGTTTTCAAAAAGAAAACAGCCTCAGATTATATAAATAAATCTGAGGCTGTTTTTAATTTTTATGATTAAATTATAGCGTTTCGTTTAACCATTTAAAAAATTCTGCTTGCCAAACTTGAGCGTTTTGAGGTTTTAAAACCCAGTGATTTTCATCTGGGAAATAAACAAATCGGCTTTTGATTCCTCTTAATTGCGCGGCTTGAAAAGCTTCTTGTCCTTGTCCAATCGGCACGCGGTAATCTTTTCCTCCTTGGAAGATCAAAATTGGTTTGTTCCAGTTTTGTACCAAAGTTGCAGGGTTAAAAGTAGTATACGATTTTTGAGCTACTGCATTGTCTTTTTCCCAGTACGCACCACCAAAATCCCAATTGTTAAAGAATACTTCTTCTGTTGTCCCTAACATTGAAACGGTGTTGAAAACTCCGTCGTGAGCGATAAAAGTCTTGAAACGGTTTTTGTGAATTCCAGCCAAATAAAACACTGAATATCCTCCATAACTCGCGCCAACACATCCTAAACGGCTTTTGTCTACATAGCTTTCTTTGGCAACATCATCAATTGCAGAAAGGTAATCATCCATAACTTGTCCTCCCCAATCTTTACTGATTTGTTCATTCCAAGCAACGCCATGTCCTGGCATTCCACGACGGTTTGGCGCAACCACTACATAACCTTTAGCGGCCATTAGAGAGAAATTCCAACGATAAGAATACGATTGTGTCAACGCACTTTGTGGTCCGCCTTGGCAATATAAAAGCGTTGGATATTTTTTTGAAGCATCAAAATTTGGAGGAAGAATTACCCAAACCAACATTTTTTTGCCATCGGTCGTAGTAACATAACGTCTTTCGGTTTTGCTCAATGTTAATGTTTTATAAGTATCTGTATTTACATTTGAAATTTGTTTCCAAGTGTTTTTCTTCAAGTTATAAGAATAAATTTCAGCCGCATGATTCATGTCTGTTCTTGTAACAATGATTTCATCGCCAACAAAACCAACTAAGTCGTTAACATCAAAATCGCCGTTTGTAATTTGGCGAACGTTGATTGCCATTTTAGTCAAACCAGGAAAATTAACTGTAAAAAGTTGTTTTGTTCCGTCAACCGCAGCAACAAAAAATACATTTTTTCCGTCTTTGCTCCAGATAAAATGATCTACAGTTCCGTCCCAGTTTGCAGTCAAATTCGTTTTGATTCCTTTGAACTCAACAATAATATCGTTTTTATCAGCTTCATAACCGTCGCGTTTCATTTGCAACCAAGTCAAATTTCCCGTTGGAGAAAATTGTGGAGCAGTATCGTAACCGAGATTATCTTCAGTTCTGTTGATTGTTTTTTGAGTATCTAGATTGTACTCATAAATGTTTGTATTGGTAGAAATTGCATATTCAGTTCCTGCTTTTTTCTTGCATACATACAAAATGCTTTTTCCGTCTGGTGACCAGATGTAATCTTCGTCACCACCAAAAGGTTTTTGAGGAGAATCAAAAGTTTCACCTTTTAAAATGTCGATTCCTTTAGCGCCATCTTTGTTTTCTTTGTAAAAAACGTGGTTGAATTTCCCTTCGTTCCAAGTATCCCAATGACGATAATCTAATCCATCATAAATTTGAGCGTCTGATTTGTCAAGGTTTGGATAGAAATCTTTTCCATGAACTTTTTCGATTTTTACTTCTTCGTTATAAACAACAAACTTTCCGTCAGGCGAAATATTTTTGTCTTTTAAAACATCTTTTGTGTCTTTGATTTCAGTTGCTGTTCCTCCGTTAACCGGAATGATATACAATTTTGAAGTCGATTTGTTATCCGCTACTGATGGCGTTGAAACTTTAAAAACAATATTTTTCTCATCTTTAGAAAGTCCAAGTGGAGTAACTCGGCCTAATTTCCATAACAATTCCGGAGACATTACATTCTGCCCGATAACGTTTAAACTCATCATTATTAAGGTTGTTAATAATACTTTTTTCATAATAAAAATTCTAATATTCGTGGGGCTAAAAATACAACATTTAAATTCCAATAAATTGTTAAAAATTCCAATGTTTGGAAATGCCAAATCCCAAACTATTTCTTGTTACTGTGAACCTAGGCGAAGTCGAAGGCGCAACGTAAAGAGGTTTCGTCTCCGCTCAGCCTGACAATTTGGAAAATTTTCATTCCAAATGTTTTGGAATTTGGAATTTTTAGAATTGAAATTTCATTTAGTTTTGTAATTTAACCAAAGATTGGAATTCGGAATTTTAACATTGGAATTTATTAAAAAGATGGAACTAAGTTATTGGGAGCTCAAAAATTGGTTTACAAATGTTGATTACACTATAGTAGGAAGCGGTATTGTTGGTTTGCATACGGCATTGCGCCTGCGCGAAAGATTTCCTGCGTCTAAAATTTTAGTTTTAGAAAGAGGAATGTTGCCACAAGGAGCGAGTACAAAAAATGCAGGTTTTGCTTGCTTCGGAAGCCTTTCAGAAATAATGGATGATCTAAAAACGCATTCAGAAGATGACGTGGTGAATTTGATAGAAAAGCGTTGGAAAGGTTTGCAGTTGCTTCGAAAAAGACTAGGAGATTCGGCAATTGATTTTAAGCCTCATGGGGGTTATGAATTGTTTTTGAAAGAAGATGAATTGGGTTACAACGAATGCATTTCAAAAATTCCTTTTATAAATGAAGTTTTAAAGCCACTATTCAAAGCCGATGTTTTTTCTAAAGAAGTCGATCGTTTTGGTTTTCAAAATATTCATGAATATTTGATTTTTAATCCGTTTGAAGCTCAAATTGATACCGGAAATATGATGCAGGAATTGTTGAAACAAGCAATTTCGGCTGATATTTTGATTTTAAATCAGCAAACAGTGACATCGTATCAAGATACGGGAAATCATGTCGAAGTTGTTTTGAATGATTTTAGTTTTAAAACTCAAAAATTGCTTTTTGCCACAAATGGTTTTGCCGGTTCTTTGACCAATGGTGCTGTAAAACCTGCAAGAGCGCAAGTTTTAATTACAGAACCGATTCACAATTTAGATATCAAAGGAACGTTTCATTTAGATCGTGGGTATTATTATTTCAGAAATATAGGCGACCGAATTTTATTTGGTGGAGGCAGAAATTTGGATTTTGAAGGGGAAACCACAACCGAATTTGGTAACACTAAAATTATTCAAAATAAATTGGAAGATTTGCTGAAAAATGTAATTTTACCAAATCAGGATTTTCAGATAGCGCATCGTTGGAGCGGTATCATGGGAATTGGAAACAGCAAAAATCCTGTCGTGTCACAACTTTCTGACAACGTGTTTTGTGGAGTGCGTTTAGGCGGAATGGGAGTGGCGATAGGCAGTTTAATAGGAACAGAATTAGCAGATTTAATATAATGGCAGCAACCAAAAAACCAGCACCAAAAAAGCCGGCAACAAATAAACCAAAACCAGCAGCAAAAAAGAAAGGCAATCGAACGTTTGGCGAAAAAGTCAAATGGTTTTTTATCAAAGCAATGTTGTGGTTTTTTGGCTTGTCAATTGGCTCAGTGATCTTTTTTAAATATGTGCCGGTACCTTTCACGCCATTGATGCTGATTCGCGCCATCGAAAATAAAATGGACGGAAAAGAAGTGTACTTCGATCACGATTGGGAACCAATTGATAAAATTTCGAAAAATCTTCAGAAAGCCGTTATCGCCAGTGAAGATGGAACTTTTTTAACACATAACGGATTTGATTTTAAAGCCCTTCAAAAAGCCTATAAAAGCAACGAACGCGGACGTAGAATTCGAGGTGGAAGTACGATATCGCAACAAACGGCTAAAAACGTTTTTTTATGGCAAGGAAAAAGTTACTTGCGTAAAGGTTTAGAAGCTTATTTTACCGTTTTAATCGAAATAATTTGGGGCAAGGAAAGAATTATGGAAGTGTATTTGAACAGTATCGAAATGGGTGACGGCGTTTATGGCGCTTATGCGGCAACAGAACATTGGTACAGACGTGATGCCTCAAGCTTAACGCCGATGCAAGCTGCAGGAATTGCCGCAATTCTTCCAAATCCGAGAAAATTTAAAGCTACAGGTTCTTCAAGCTACATCAACAGACGAAAAGAGCGAATTGTTCGCGAAATGCGTTATGTTGGCAAACTAAATTATGATGGGAAATAAAAACTTCTTTTTTGCCATTTTTCTGTTAGGAACAGCATTTGTTTTCGGGCAGGGAAACACAAAAGAATTCGGTTTTATCTCGGATAACGATTTATATACTTCGTCAAAAAATGACATGTATTATACCAATGGGTTGGAGATTTTCTTTCGCTATTTGTCCAAAAACGAAAACGTAAAAATCAATAAAAAAATAACTGAATTTCGTCTAGGGCAATACATTTACAATCCGAGGTTTATTAATGAAACGGCTGTAGATATTAACGATCGCCCTTTTACGGGTTATCTTTTTGCCGAAGCGGGTCGAAGTTTTTTCTATCAGAGCGAATCGGTTTTAAAAACGGATTTTCAGTTGGGTTATATGGGGCCAAATGCATTTGGACGTCAAACTCAAGAAAGTTTTCATCATCTTATTGGCTACAAAAAAGTGTACGGTTGGGAAAATCAATTGCATAATGCATTTGCAGTACAGGCGCATGCGATTTATTCTAAAAAAATGTTTCCAGGTTGGCACAATGATTATATCGATCTTCATTTCCAGTCGGAAGGAAATTTGGGAACTATTTTTACGGGTGTTTCAACAGGATTTCTAACCCGAATTGGTTTTAAAAAACTTTTACCAATTTATGATTCCAATTTGCATGATGCCTCAGTAAGCGCTCAACCACAATACGACATCAGAGAATTTTATTTTTACGCGATGCCGATGGTCAATTATCAGTTTTATGATGCGACAATTCAAGGAAGCCGATTCAGCGATACAAGTCCCGTAACTTTTGAATTAGAACCACTTCGTTTCAACGCCGAAGCTGGTATAAAATACCGCCACAATAAATTCAATATTTCATATTCTTTCCTATACCGCGGCAGAGAATTGAAAGATCCCGGAATTGACACGAATTCGGGATATTTTTATGGGTCGATTCGAATGGGTTTTTTGATTCGATAGTTTTTTTAATAAAAAAGCCATAACAAAAGTTATAGCTCTTTTTGGTATTTATCTATAATATGAATTTCATATCTTATAATTTCGGGGTACTAATTCAGAAATATTTAAAAATGATACTTAATTCAAAAACAGATACTTATTGTTTTCTTAAAAACTTAAATATGCCTCATTCTTCTTGAGATCGATACAGTTCCTAATTTTTTTGCAAAAGTACAAACAACATATTGATTAATTCTCAATTTAAGGTTAAATTTTTGTTTTTTATTTAAAATGTAACTATGAAACCATGTCAAAATTGCTTAATACTTAATTTTAAGGCGAAAAGAGTTTTTTGATTAATGCTTTCAAATTGTTTTGTAACAATAGAAGTGCTCTTTTTAAATCGCAGACTTAACTTTTTGATAATATGTTAAATGCATTAAATTCTTTATATTTAATTAAAAATTAGCATTATGGATATCAATTGGAATATAATAGGAGTTGTGGCAATCTTGGTAGTGATTTTGGTTGTGTTGACAATCAGAAAAAATCTTAAGGAGAAAAAGAAATTAGAAAATTTGCTGAACAACGATTTCAAAAAAGCAGAAAAAGACAGAGTAGATGCTGAAGATTCGGCGAATGAGAAATAAACGAAATGCGATCTAAACCTGACAGGTTTTAAAATTAATTCTGAAAACATAAAAAAAAGCCGTATTACACAATTGTAATACGGCTTTTTTGTGGAGAATACCGGATTCGAACCGGTCACCCTCCCGATGCATCGGGATACTCTAGACTTTCGTTTTTATAAGGTCTTCAATATATTTTCTGCTTTTCATTTTTTTGATTTGTAATTCTCTTTTACAAGCTTCACTTCGAGTTAGAAAAGTTTCGAAATATTTTATTTCCCAATCTTTGGCTGATTTTGTGAATTTACTTCTACTGTTTAAATGATCATCAATTCGTTTATTTGATGTCTTGACAAGAACCAACATAATATTTGTTAAGTGTTTTCGAATATATAATGTAAGTGTAAAACATATTTGTAATAAATAATTATAAAAAAAATACCCAAACAAGAGTTGTTTGGGTATTTTTTTGTGAAAAATTAGTGGAGAATATCGGATTCGAACCGATCGCCTCTACGCTGCCAGCGTAGCGCTCTAGCCAAATGAGCTAATCCCCCAAAGCGTTAACAAATAAAGCCAATTAATTTTCAAAAAACAAATTTCGTGGTGTTTCCGATTAATTATTTTTCAAAAGCGTAACTTTACCTTTAAATCGATTTTTATGAGTTTAGAAAATGCAAACGGAAGTCTTGAAACTTCCTTTCAAAATACTATTGCAACCATTCAATTTGGACATCCTGCCAGCAATTCTTTTCCACGTCAATTATTGGATCGCCTTACGGCAGAAATTAATTCACTGAGTCGAAATGAAAACGTTTCGGTTATTATTTTAAAAAGTGAAGGAACGAGAGTTTTTTGCTCGGGTGCTTCGTTTGATGAGCTTTTGGAGGTTGAAAATGAAGAACAAGGAACAGAATTTTTCTCAGGTTTTGCTCATTTATTGAATGCGATGCGTAATTGCAATAAATTGATTATTGGTCGCGTTCAAGGAAAAGCTGTTGGAGGAGGAGTCGGAATTATTTCGGCTTGTGATTATGTTTTCGCGACTCCAGAAAGTGCCATAAAATTATCTGAACTTGCTATCGGAATTGGACCTTTTGTAATTGAGCCGGCTGTTTCGCGTAAAATTGGAAAACGCGCCATGACCGAAATGACTTTGGCAGCGCACGAATGGAAATCGGCGGAATGGGCACTTCAAAATGGACTTTATGCATCGCTTTATCCTTTGGAAGAATTGGATACAGAAGTCGAGAGCTTTGCGATAAGATTGAGTTCTTACAATCCAGAAGCGCTACAGGAAATGAAAAAAATCATTTGGGAAGGTACTGAGCAATGGGAATCACTTTTGTTTGAACGTGCCAAAATTACTGGAAAATTGGTTTTGTCTGATTTTGCTAAAAAGGCTTTGACGCAATTTAAAAAGTAACAAGTAAAACACGAATAACTTTGCCAAAGTTTCAAAGTTTGACAAAGTTGAAATTGACTAAATACTAAATAAAATAATCTCATGAAAGTGATTTCATTGTTCCAAAATGTCGATGTTGCGGAGAAAATTAAAAACGCGCCAGACAACAGTTATCAAATTGGTGTTGTGATTGGATCATTTATTCCGTTCATAATTTTGATCGGAATTGCGTATTGGATGTATAACCGTGCTAAAAAAAGAGATGAAAACGGTTATTAATTTGTAAATTTGCAAGCTTAAAATTAAACATCGATGAGTAATATCAGAATTACAAAACAATTTAGTTTCGAAACCGGGCACGCTTTGTACGGTTATGATGGAAAATGCAAGAACGTTCACGGACACAGTTATAAATTGTCGGTAACCGTTATTGGTTCACCAATTACGGATCGATCGAATGTGAAATTCGGAATGGTAATTGATTTTTCTGACTTAAAGAAAATTGTAAAAGAAGAAATCGTCGATCAATTTGACCACGCAACTGTTTTCAATCAGACAACACCTCATGTTGAATTGGCTGCGGAATTGAAAAATCGTGGGCATCATGTTATTTTAGTAGATTATCAGCCAACAAGCGAAAATATGGTAGTTGATTTTGCAGAAAGAATCATTGCAAGACTTCCTGCAGGAATTTCATTGTTTTCTCTTAAACTTCAAGAAACCGAATCTTCATTTGCTGAATGGTACGCTTCGGACAATCTTTAAAATTCAAATTCCAAATTCCAAAACTTTTCGACTTCGAGCAGAGACACAAAAGTCTAAAATTCTAAGAAGTCTAGTAATCTTAAAATCTAAATGAAAAAAATATATTTTGCTTCAGACCAGCATTTTGGTGCGCCAACTCCCGAATTGAGTTTGCCACGCGAAAAGAAATTTGTGGCTTGGCTTGATGAGGTTAAAGAAGATGCAGAAGCTATTTTTCTTTTAGGCGATTTATTTGATTTTTGGTTTGAATACAAAACGGTTGTACCGAAAGGTTTTGTTCGAATTTTAGGCAAACTGGCTGAAATTCGTGACAGCGGTATTCCGATTTATTTTTTTGTTGGAAACCATGATTTGTGGATGAATGATTATTTTGAAACCGAATTGAATATTCCGGTGTATCACGATAATAAAGAATTTACTTTTAACGGAAAAACCTTTTTAATTGGCCACGGCGATGGAAAAGGTCCTGGCGACAAAGGCTATAAAAGAATGAAAAAGGTATTTACAAATCCGTTTTCAAAATGGCTTTTTCGCTGGCTTCATCCAGATGTAGGTGTGAGCTTGGCGCAATATCTTTCGGTTAAAAATAAATTGATTTCTGGTGATGAAGATGTGAAGTTTCTTGGCGAAGAAAACGAGTGGCTTGTGTTATATGCCAAACGTAAACTAGAAACTAAGCACTATAATTATTTTATTTTCGGACACCGTCATTTACCAATGATTATTCCAGTTGGCGAAGATGCAAATTATGTTAATCTAGGCGATTGGATTGGTTATTTTACATATGGCGTTTTTGACGGCGAGAATTTCGAACTTAAAAAATTCGAAAAATAAGCTGTTTTATTTCGCTGGATATATTCCGATTTTATGCGTTCTCAAAATATATTCTGAAAGCTGTTTGCTGTCAGAAAGCTGAAATTTAATCGAATTTGAAGATTTTTTCGGCATGTGACATTCCACACAATTTGACGCCATTAGTTTTTCGGGCATTATTTTTTGTGTTTTTTCATTGTGCTTCAAGCCTTGGTGACAGCTCATACAGATTTTCGAGTATGAAGCCATATTCTTAGATGCATTTTCATGCGGATTGTGACATGTTATACAATCCATTTTTTCACTTTTAATGAAGCATTTGCTTTGCGCCATCAAACGAAATTGATTTCCATGAACGTCAAATTTTGCGGTATCGTTTATGCTTCGCGTATCTCTGTAAAAATCAGATAAATTATCGCCAGGTTTAAAATCAAAGCGAGATTTCATTTTCATTCCGTCATTTCCTGCGTGACATAACGCGCAGGCGTCTAATCGCTGTTGTCTGTTTAATCCTTTGATGCTCGTAATGCTGTTGGCAACTTTTACATTCGGGTTTTTCAAGTGAAATTCAACATGTTTTTTTGCTGGACCGTGGCAACGCTCGCAATCAATTCCGTAAACAATGGTTCTTTTGTCAATAATATCCTCGACATCCATTGACATCATATTTCGCTCTTGAGAGTTTTGATTTACCATTCTGCTGCTCGCATTTGACGCGTGACAAGCATAACAGTCTTTAACCACCATACGGTCAAAATATGGTTTGTCAGCAGGGAATCCCGGACTTGTTGCCCAATTGTGAATAGAGCTGTAATAAGAAAGAGGAAGTTCGTAAGTGTTGTTTGCGCGCCAATAAACAGAAGTTTGCGCGTGTTTTATTCCAAAAACAATTTCAAATTTATGCGCTTCAACTTCTTTTCCGTTTTTATATAAAACCTGAAAAAGACTATCGCCACGTTTTTCCATGACTAATTTTGTGTTTTTGTCATAAATAAAAGTATGATTGCCTTTGTCAAAATCTCCTAAAACATTTTCTGAAGTCGCTAGTGCTGTTGCTTTAAAATGTGAGCTTTTCAAAGCCATGTTATATTGTGTTTGGTGGCATTGAATACAACTTTCAGATCCAGCATAATCAGTACCGCGTGGATCAATATAATCGTCAGACGAATTTTTGCAGCTGGTTAAACATACTGCCAAAAGTAATAGGACAAAGAGAATGCGTGTTTTTTTCATTGCCGTAAATATACTTTTTTTTGAAGCAAATCAAAATATATTTCAATAATGAAAAAATGATGTTAAAATATTTAGAATAATTCTTAATTCATACCTGCGCCGTAAACATATTCATCGAGTTCAATTTTGAATAAAGAACCTTCAACTAAATCTTTAATCGATTTTAATTCGGTCATATTTACAGCTAAATCTATTGAATTGCATGGTGTTTTCAATAAAAATTTATGGCAAGCATATTTCATTTCGCAGGCTTCGCAACAAGCGTTTTCGATCATGCTGTCTTCGATTAAATCACAAAACTGATTCAGTTCTGGTACGGTAAAATAGAAACCTGTTTCTTTAAAAACCAACTGTACTTTATCATGAATGGTTTGACTGTTTTGTTTCCAGTAAAAAGCTATTCCAAAATTGTTATGATAGATTTGTTCTATTTCTCTCATCGTAAATCCTTTTATTTCAACAAATATAAATATTATTTATATTAATTCTAAATAAAAAAATCATAAAAAGAAGATAAATTTTAATAGTAATGAATATTTGCTATAAAAAAAAGCCTCCAGTTAAAACAAGAGGCCTTCTAATTATAAAGTTTTAAATAATTAAATTCTAATTCATTCCAGAACCAAAAACATATTCGTTAAGATGAAGTCGGAATAATGAACCGTCAACTAAGTCTCTTATCGAATTTAACTCCACTGGTGATATTTCTAAATCTATAGCAACATAGGGTGTTTTCAATAAAAATTTATCGAAGGCACGTTTTACACCATGTGTATCATTTTCTTTATGGTCAGTTACGCACTCTTCAATTAAATCGTGAAATTCATTTAATTCTTGAACTGAAAAATAGAATCCCATTTGTTTAAAAAGCAACTGAATTTTATCTGATACAATTTCGTTGCCTTCTTTCCAATAAAATGAAATTCCAAAATCGTTTCGGTAAATCTGTTCGATGTCCTTCATGACAATTTTTTTAGGCCACAAAGATACATCCATTTTGTATTAACACTTGATTAATGAAAACATAAAAAAATGCTAAAAAATATTGTTAATTATTGGTTTTGAGTTCGTTATGCTGATGTTTTTGAGTTCGATTTTAAAGTTTTGAATTTTATTTCAATAAAGTGTAGATCGTTGTGTCTTTTGCAAAGTAGTGACCTTCTTTTTCGTTATAAGATTTTAAGACAAGATCCATTTTTAAAGTGTCATTATGAATTTTAACATCATTTTTTTTAAAATATAGATTCTCTTCAAATTGAAATTCTGATCGTTTCTTTTCAAACAAAAAGTATTTCTTTTCAATTACTTTGTAGTTGCAACAATTGCCCAACAAGCCTACTGAATTAGTCTGTATTTGAATTTGATCATTTTCAAATCTAACATCGTTTGGAGTGTTGAAGAAAAAAAGAAAAATAGATGCTAAAAGGCTTCCAAAAATACCATCGGCCAACCAGCTAAAAAAGATTAAAATAGGCCAGAAGATATATAGTCCAAAATAGAATGCTTTCTTTTTGAATGGTTTTACATAGTGAAAGAAAAGAATGCAGGCTGATATATAAAATAGAATTTTCAGAATAAATTTTAAATTCGAAATTATATCAATATTAAAAATTTGATTGAAAATAAAACTGGTAAGTAATATTATCAATGTTCCTAAATGAATTCTTAAAAGTATCTTTTTGAAATTCATTTACTCCAATTTATGATGTTCATCCATATCTCTTTTCAGATCTAGATTTCTAAATGTCGGAGATTTTAATGCAGTAAAAATTACAGTCAGAAGCGTAATACTTCCTCCAAAAACAACAGAAGTTACTGTTCCCATTAATTGGGCAGTTGCGCCACTTTCAAAAGCGCCAAGTTCATTTGAAGATCCTACAAAAATGGAGTTTACTGCACCAACACGTCCACGCATATGATCTGGAGTTTTAAGCTGTAAAATGGTTTGACGGATTACGACAGAAATTCCGTCTGCCAATCCGCTTAAAAATAAAGCAAAAACAGAAAGCCAAAAATAGGTTGATAACCCAAATAAGATAATCGATAGCCCAAAAACAAATATGGCGACTAAAAGTTTTTTTCCTGCATTTTTATTTAGTGGTACATAAGCAGAAACGAGTACTGTAATAAAAGATCCTACTGCAGGAGCAGCTCTTAAAAGGCCAAAACCTTCAGATCCTACTTTCAAAATGTCCTGAGCAAAAACGGGTAATAGCGCTACAGCACCCCCAAAAAGTACTGCAATCATATCAAGCGATAAAGCACCTAGAATAATTTGGTTTTTAAAAACAAAAGTCAGACCTTCAGTAAGACTATCTTTTATAGATTCTCCAATTTTTGGATTTAAGATTGGTTTTTTACTGATTTGTGATAAGGCAATTAAAGAAAGAATGGAGAATCCGAATACCAGACACATTGACCAATGAACGCCAATCCAGTTGATTGAAAATCCAGCCAGCGCCGGTCCCATTACAGCGCCGACCTGCCAAACCGAACTGCTCCAAGTTGCGGCATTTGGATATACTTTTTTAGGAATAATCAACGATAGAAGTGAAAAAATAGTTGGGCCGAGAAAGGCGCGGACCAAACCTCCAAAAAAGACTAAAGCGTAAATAGAATACAAGATTACATCTGAAGATAAACCACCAACTATTTTGGGCCAAGTCAGTAAAAATAAACCAAAACTAACTATTGAAAAGCCTAAAATACATTTTATCAATAATCCTTTTTTTTCTCTTTGATCTACAATATGTCCGGCAAACAAAGCCATTCCGATGGCTGGAATAACTTCCATTAAACCGATAATTCCTAAAGAAAGCTTGCTTTTAGTTAAACTGTAAACTTCCCATTCAATTACAATAAACTGCATTGACCAGGCAAAAACCATTGCAAAACGAAGTATTAAAAAAATATTGAATTCTCTATAGCGAAGCGCCTGATAAGGATCTGGTTTGTTTGATTTAATTTCTTCCATTTGTTCTAATGTCTTTCAGCATAAGCTGTGTTGAAACTGTTCCTTTCCATTCATTTTCGGCAATTGTGTAGGCAAGTTGAAACAGATTTTGATTTTGTGCAATATTTAATTTTTTTCCGAGTCCAAAGCCAATTGCAGCGATTCCGTCGGAGTTGATTTGTTTTGCAAAAAGCCTTAAATGTTCGTCTTCGGAACCTAAGGTTTTAGCATAACCGGTATCTTTGACATCAGTCGTCATAAAAACCGGTGTCATATTTTGTGGGCCAAAAGGTTCGAATTGTTTTAAAATCCGAATCAATTTTGGTGTTATATCTGAGAAATTGATTTCAGCATCGATCTCGATTTCAGGAGTCAGCATTTCGGGTAAAATGGTTTCTGAAACCTGTTTTTCAAAAGCATCTTTGAAAGTTTGATAGTTTTCTGCTTTTAAAGTCATTCCCGCAGCGTACATATGGCCACCAAATTGTTCCAAATGTTCCGCACAAGCGTCCAAAGCATTATAAACATCAAATCCTTTTACAGATCGGGCAGAGGCTGCATATTTGTCTCCACTTTTAGTGAAAACTAAAGTCGGGCGATAATAGGTTTCAATTAATCTTGAAGCAACAATTCCGATAACGCCTTTGTGCCAGTCTTCTTGAAAGACTACTGTCGAGAAACGCTCCTCTTCGTTGTTTTCTAAAATCTGCTGAAAAGCTTCTTTGGTTATTTTTTTATCTAAATCTTTCCGGTCTGCGTTGTATTGTTCGATTTCTGAAGCAAATTGTTGTGCTTGCTCCAAATCAAATTCTGTTAAAAGCTCAACGGCATGATTTCCGTGCTTGATTCTTCCTGCAGCGTTTATTCTTGGTGAAATAATAAAAACGACATCGGTAATGTCGAGAACTTTCTTTTTTACTTGATGAACCAAAGCTTTGATTCCCGGTCTTGGCTCACTGTTGATTACTTTCAATCCAAAATAAGCTAAAACACGATTTTCTCCCGTAATCGGAACAATATCGGCGGCAATTGCAGTGGCCACTAAATCTAGATACGGAATTAAATCTTCTGTCGTTTCATTTCGGTTTTGACCTAAAGCCTGAATCAGTTTAAATCCAACGCCACAACCACATAATTCGTCGTAAGGATAAGAACAATCTTCTCTTTTAGGGTCTAAAACGGCAACCGCGTCGGGAAGAAATTCTCCAGGGCGGTGGTGATCACAAACAATAAAATCGATATTTTTTGCTTTCGCGTAAGCAATATGATCAATTGATTTGATACCGCAGTCGAGAGCGATAATTAAAGAAATTCCGTTGTCGTCTGCGTAGTCAATTCCTTTGTATGAGATTCCGTAACCTTCGTCATATCGATCCGGAATGTAAGTAGCAATATTTGGGTAATGAGATTTTAAATACGAAGAAACTAAAGAAACTGCGGTTGTTCCGTCAACATCATAATCGCCAAAAACTAGAATGTTTTCTTGATTTTCAATTGCCGATTCAATTCGGGCAACGGCTTTGTCCATATCTTTCATTAAATACGGATCATGCAGATGTTCCAAAGACGGACGAAAGAAATTCTTCGCCTCATCAAAAGTTTCAATTCCTCGCTGAATCAAAAGCGTTGCTACAAAATCTTCTACATTTAAAGCTTGTGCCAAATGTTTGACTTTTTCTTCAGAAGGTTTTGGTTTTAAAGTCCAGCGCATTTTTTAATTGTAGATTTTAGATGTTAGATTTCAGATTTTGGAAATCGTTTAATCTAAATTGGTAATTTTTTGTTTTGCCACTCCCGATAGCTATCGGGATAAAATGATTCGAAAGGATTTTTTAATCTGTGTTAATCATTTTAATCTGTGGCAAAAATATTTTGTTTTGAAAAGGCTTCGACTTCGCTCAGCCTGACAAATGAATAACTAAAAAGTTATTGAATTATTTCGCTTCTAAAGCATTTCCTTCAAACTGAATTCCGTCCCAACCTAAGTTGATGAAATTTCTAATGTTTTGGTGATTTGTTCCGTTTGGATCGCCTAAAACTTCTTCAAAATAAAAAGCTCCAAAACAAGCTAAAGTTTCTTCTTTGTTTAAATTTTGCAGTTTTGCGAAAGAAAACAATTTGCAAGAACCTGAATTTTCACCTGCGGCGTTATGTTGTGTTCCGTTTTGAAAAGCAGTAGGAGTAAAGTTGTAGTTTTCTTCAATTACTGCAATAGTTTCAGGAAATGTGATTTGTGTTGGTGTTTGTTTTACTTTTTCTAAAAAGGCTTGAATGCTCATATTATGGGTTTGTTTTTTTTTGCCACGAATTACACGAATTACACGAATTGAATTCGTGGAAATTTGTGTAATTCGTGGCTGAAATAATTATTTATTCTTCTTCATCCTTAGAAAATTTATTTTTCTTCGGTTCTTTTGTTATTGTTTTTCCTGCAACGACCACGACAATTTCTCCTCTTGGAGCTGTTTTTTCAAAATGCGCTAAAACTTCTTTGGCAGTTCCACGAACGTTTTCTTCGTGCATTTTTGATAATTCGCGAGAAACGCAAACTTGTCTGTCTTCTCCAAAATACTGAACAAATTCACTTAAAGTCTTAACGAGTTTATGTGGAGAAACGTATAAAATCATCGTTCTTGTTTCTTCGGCTAAAGCCAAAAAACGAGTTTGACGTCCTTTTTTGTCAGGAAGAAAACCTTCAAAAACAAATTTGTCATTTGGGAGTCCGCTGTTTACTAGAGCGGGAACAAAAGCTGTTGCTCCAGGAAGACATTCTACTTCGATTTTATTTTCAACGCAAGCGCGCGTTAATAAAAATCCAGGATCTGAAATAGCCGGAGTTCCAGCGTCTGAAATCAAAGCGATGGTTTCGCCAGCTTTCAAACGCGCAATTAAGTTTTCAGTTGTTTTATGTTCGTTGTGCATGTGATGGCTGTGCATGTGCGTGCCAATTTCAAAATGCTTCAACAATTTTCCGCTGGTGCGGGTGTCTTCAGCCAAAATCAAATCGACTTCTTTCAAAACCCGAATGGCTCTGAAAGTCATGTCTTCAAGATTGCCAATTGGCGTTGGAACGATGTATAATTTTGACATATTTTTTTATTCGTGAAAATGTGAAATGTAAATTCTGAAAGCTGAAATGTTATGAGAATTTTTTCTCGATAATTCCAAGAAAACGCTCCGCGTAATCATCTTTTCCTTCCCAATTGTTATAATCTGGTTTTACCATGTTTTCAATAAATTCTTTCACTTCCGCGTAAGAATCAAAAGTTAAAAGCTGATTTAAAACGCGGCTGTAATCTTCAGTACTGTTCCCGAAAAGGTTTTTGGTAAAAGCAAGTCGGTCATTTAAATCAATGTGGAAACCTTTCGCTAGTTTTTCATTTAAAGTAACTGCTTTTGGTTCTGATGGAGTTTCTAAAACTGCTGTTTCAACTTTTGTTTCTTTAAATTCATTAATTGAAGGGGTAGGAGCAGCGGCTTCAAAACTATCTACTTTTACAAATTGCGCATCGGCATAATTAATTCCGAAATCTTCAAATGCAATTGTAGGTTTTGATGAAGTTTCAATTTTTGGCTCTTCTTTTTCTTCGATTTTCTCTTCAGGTTTTTCTAATTCAAAAAGAGGTTTGAAATCTGGAATCGGATTTGACTCATTTATAGTCGTAAACGAAAGTTCCTCAATTTTGCTTTTTGGTTCTTCAGCAGTTTCTATTTCTTTTTCAGTTTCCGGTTCTGCAATTTCAGTTGTAATTGTTTCTTCTACTGTTTCTTCAATTGGTTCTGGAGCAGTTTCTTCTGGAATTTCAGCAACTATTTCTTCAACAATTTTTGGTTCTGGAGCTTCTTCTACTTTAATTTCTTCAACTGGAGCTGGAGTTTCAGCAATAACTTCAACTGGAGTTAGTTCTTCTTCTTTATCAAAAATGGTTTCGATTTCGGAGCTGATTTCGCTATGGCTGATTGTTGGTTTTGCTTCATCGAAATTCTCTTCAACAAATTTTAAGATCGCCAGTTTTTCATATAATTTCTGTGTTTCAAGGTACAATTGATTGATATCGGATTTATTTTTAAGCTTTAAAATTCGATGTGCAATGCTGATTAAATCAGCTTCCAATTTTTTTTTCATAACTGTTGAAATTATAGTGAATAAGGTATTTTAGTGTATTTGATGCCTGAATGTCTTTAATCCTGAATAAAACCGAAAGATATATTAAAGATGTTTTTTATTTCTGTTAATAAACATTTCCCAATCTCCCGTTTGATAAAAATTTTCTACTTTTGAAAAAATGTAAAACAGCACATTTTTACGTCGATTTATTACCAGTACAAAGTAATAAAAACTATTCATTTTTAAAGGCAGAAAAATACAAAATGTTTCTCGAAAATACAGTAAATCACAAAGAACAATTTGGGTGGATTGAAGTTATTTGTGGATCAATGTTTTCGGGTAAAACCGAAGAATTAATCCGCAGATTAAAGCGCGCGCAATTTGCCAAACAAAGAGTCGAAATCTTCAAACCCGCTATTGATACCCGTTATCATGACGAAATGGTAGTATCTCACGATGCTAATGAAATCCGTTCAACACCAGTTCCAGCGGCGGCTAACATTTTGATTTTAGCTCAAGGTTGCGATGTGATTGGTATTGATGAAGCGCAGTTTTTTGATGACGAAATTATCACCGTTTGCAATGATTTGGCAAATCAAGGAATCCGTGTAATTGTGGCTGGATTGGATATGGATTTTAAAGGAAATCCGTTTGGGCCAATGCCTGGACTTATGGCAACTGCCGAATATGTTACTAAGGTTCATGCGGTTTGTACGAGAACAGGAAATCTTGCAAATTATAGTTTCAGAAAAACAGATAATGATAAGTTGGTTATGTTAGGTGAAACAGAAGAATATGAGCCACTTAGCCGTGCAGCGTATTTTAATGCAATGAAGAAACTTCAGGAAAAAGAAAATAAATAAGCACAATAAATTTTATTAAACGATGGAGGAAAAGAAAGATAGAAAAAAGCAGAATGTTTTATTATTAGTCTTAATCGGAATTGCGATAGCTTTGACTGCTTATTTCCAATTTTATCTTTCTGAAAATGCAAGTGAAGTCACGACTGAAGTGAGTGAATTAGTTCAGAAGTATAATAAAAACTGTCCGCTGGATATTCAAGAAGGAATTCGTTTAGACAGTGTGAATTTACCTCAAAAAGAATTGGTTCAATATAATTTGACTTTGCTGAATGTAGAAAAGCAAGTGGCTGAGGTTGATGTGATTCAAAAAGAAATTGAAAAAAGTTTGGTAAGTACGGCTAAAGCAAATCCGGGACTTCAAGTTTTTAGAGACAATGATTTTACTTTGGTTTATCATTATACGGATAAAAAGAAAGCATTTTTATTTGATGTGAAGATTTTACCAGATCAATACAAATAAAATATTATCGATATTAGAATCAAACCCGACAGGTTTTTAAAACCTGTCGGGTTTTTTGTTGATTGTAAAATTTAAACCGGACTGAAGTCCGGCCCTACAACATAGGTCGAGCCGAAGGCTCTTTTTTAGTTCCGAAGGAACATATTATTTTGTAGGGCTGGACTTCAGTCCAGTTCAAATGCGTAATGCGTAAATGTTCAAATGTGAAAAGCAAAAAAAAGCCCGTCAAATATAAATTTGACGGGCTATAAATTTTAAATGAACTTATATTTCTTATATGGTTTATAAAAGAAAGTTTAAATTTTCTTTCTCATTCTCGCCACCGGAATATCAAGCTGTTCACGGTATTTAGCAATCGTTCTCCTTGCAATTGGATATCCTTTTTCTTTTAGGATTTCTGCCAATTGATCGTCTGGAAGCGGTTTTCTTTTATCTTCTTCTTCAATTGTGTTTTGAAGAATTTTTTTGATTTCAAGAGTCGAAACATCTTCTCCTTGATCGTTTTTCATTGCTTCAGAGAAGAATTCTTTGATTAGTTTTGTTCCGTAAGGCGTTTCAACATATTTGCTGTTTGCTACACGCGAAATCGTCGAAATATCCAAACCAACCATATCTGCAATATCTTTCAAGATCATTGGTTTTAGTTTGGTTTCGTCGCCGTCTAAGAAATATTCTTCTTGATAATGCATAATCGCATTCATCGTTACAAAAAGCGTTTCTTGACGTTGTCTGATCGCATCGATAAACCATTTAGCCGAATCCAGCTTTTGTTTGATGAATTGAACCGCATCTTTCTGAGCAGTCGATTTATCACGAGATTCCTTATACGTCTGCATCATTTCCTGATAATCTTTAGAAACGTGCAGAGAAGGAGCGTTACGTCCGTTTAAAGTTAGTTCAAGTTCGCCGTCAACAATTCTGATAGCGAAATCTGGAACAACATTTTCAGTAACTTTATTATTTCCTGTAAAAGAACCGCCTGGTTTTGGGTTCAGTCTTTCGATTTCGTGAATCGCTTTCTTAAGCTGTTCGTTTGAAACTCCGTATTTCTGTAAAAGTTTATCGTAATGTTTCTTCGTAAAAGCATCAAACTGATTTTCGATAATGTCAATCGCTAAATCAACATATTCCGTTGGGGTTTTATGTTTTAATTGAAGCAACAAGCATTCTTGCAAATCACGCGCGCCGACTCCCGAAGGTTCCAATTCATGAATCACGGTCATCATTTTTTCGACCATTGCTTCGTCAGTGTAAATTCCCTGAGTAAAAGCCATGTCGTCAACAATATCCGGAATACTTCTGCGGATGTAGCCCATATCATCAATACTTCCAACTAAGAATTCAGCAATTTCACGTTCCTGATCATTCAAAATAAAAGTATTCAACTGATTGATTAAATCTTGATGAAAACTAATCGGAGCTGCAAAAGGTGTTTCGCGTTCCTCGTCGTCACTGTAATTGTTTACCTGCGTTTTGTAGTCAGGCGTATCATCGTCGCTTAAATATTCGTCAATATTAATGTCGTCTGCTTCGATTCTGTCTGATTCTGCATCATCATAATCGTCGTAGTCTTCATTAGCATAGTCGTCAGCTTCGTATTCTTCTTCTTTTCCAGCTTCAAGCGCCGGATTTTCGTTCATTTCTTCTAATAAACGTTGTTCAAAAGCTTGCGTAGGCAATTGAATTAACTTCATCAGCTGAATTTGCTGTGGAGATAATTTTTGGGATAATTTTAAATTTAAAAATTGCTTTAGCATAGAAAAAGGTGCTAAGGTACTAAGGCGCTAAGGCGCTAAGTAACTTATGTTGACGAATTGAATTCGTATTTAAATTATTTTTTATTTATATTTCAAAACCTTAGAATCTTAGTACCTCAGTACCTTAGAACCTTAGATTAAAATTCTGCACTTCCAGGAGTTCTTGGGAAAGGAATTACGTCTCTAATGTTTGTCATTCCTGTTACAAACAATACCAAACGCTCAAATCCTAAACCGAAACCTGCGTGTGTTGCAGAACCAAATCTTCTTGTGTCTAAATACCAGTATAATTCTTCTTTGTCAATTCCAAGCGCTTCCATTTTCTGTACTAAAACGTCGTAACGCTCTTCTCTTTCAGAACCACCAACGATTTCTCCAATTCCAGGGAATAGGATATCCATTGCGCGAACCGTTTCTCTTCCTGGTTCTGTGTTGTCGTTCAAACGCATGTAAAACGCTTTAATGTTTGCTGGGTAATCGTATAAGATTACTGGGCATTTAAAGTGTTTTTCTACTAAATAACGCTCGTGCTCTGATTGTAAATCAGCTCCCCATTCTGTGATAAGGTATTGGAATTTCTTCTTTTTATTTGGAGTTGAATCTCTTAAAATGTCGATTGCCTCAGTATAAGAAACACGTTTGAAGTTGTTTTCTAAAACGAAGTTTAGTTTTTCTAACAACGCCATTTCGCTTCTTTCTGCCTGTGGTTTTGATTTTTCTTCTTCTAAAAGTCTTCCTTCCAAGAAAGCCAAATCGTCTTTACAGTTGTCCAAAGCATATTTAATTACATACTGAATAAAATCTTCAGCCAAATCCATGTTGTCGTCAAGGTCGTTGAAAGCAACTTCAGGCTCGATCATCCAGAATTCTGCCAAGTGACGAGAAGTGTTTGAGTTTTCTGCTCTAAACGTTGGTCCAAAAGTATAAATCTGACCCAAAGCCATTGCAAAAGTTTCTCCTTCTAATTGTCCAGAAACTGTAAGGTTTGTATGTTTTCCAAAGAAATCTTTTTTGAAATCGATGTTTCCTTCTTCATTTTTTGGCAAGTTGTCAAGTGGCAAAGATGTTACTTGGAACATTTCTCCAGCACCTTCAGCATCAGCTCCAGTGATAATTGGCGTGTTTACATACACGAAACCTTTTTGTTGGAAATAGCTGTGAACTGCATAAGACAATACCGAACGCACACGCATAATGGCACCGAAAGCATTTGTACGCACGCGTAAGTGAGCGTTTTCACGTAAAAATTCCAAAGAGTGTTTTTTAGGTTGCATTGGGAATTTTTCAGCATCAGAATCTCCAAGGATTTCCAATTTAGAAACCTGAATTTCATATTTCTGACCAGCACCCTGACTTTCAACCAAAGTTCCAATTACAGAAACTGCAGCTCCAGTAGTGATTCTTTTTAAAGTTTCTTCTGGTGTATTTTCAAAATCAACAACACATTGAATATTATTAATTGTAGAACCGTCATTTAAAGCGATGAACTGATTATTTCTAAAAGTTCTCACCCATCCTTTTGCATTCACTTCCTGTAACGTCGTCGTACTGTTTAATAAGTCTCTAACTTTTGTGTGTTTCATTTTTATATATAATTGATATTAAGTAATATTCATTTTGAACAACTGCAAATATAATCGATAATAATTAATTTTTGAAGCTGTTTCCCGCTATCCGCTATATCTTTCTATTTTTAAAGAAAAAATAGAAAGGATGCCGCTTCTATCGGGGCTAGGGCATTCGGTTTCAAAAGAAGCTTTTTTACTTCTTATTTTTATGTGTTTTTTTGTCATTCCTGGGAATAGCAAACTTTGTAATTTTTTATTTTAAGATTCTTTTTCCTTTTTTAAATTCTTTAAACCCTGGAATGTCTTTCCTGATTTGCGTTATCCAAATTTTTCCAAATTTGGAATATAGATAATCGAAAATTACTTTGTTGTAAGTGCTTTCAACAATTTCGCTGGGTGCGGAACAGCCATAGTTAAAAAAATAAACGTTAAACTTCTTTTCAAATTCACAATCTGATGAGGTAATCAATTGATTTATTCCTCCTTGTAAAAGTAAAAATGGAGTTTGATTTTTTATATCTTCTTTTGCCAATTTTTGAATTTCGAATTCTCCATCTGCAAACTCAACCCTGTTTGCGCCACTTGAATTTAGAATCTCATCACTTAATGAATTTTCTTGTCCGTATGATACAACAGAAAGCATAAATAAAATAAAAGTTATTGTGCTTCTCATATTACATAACTAATAATTCAACGTTCCAAATGAAGTTTTTACGTCTCATTTTGTTTTAAGCGCATTTTTGTCATTTCGACGAAGGAGAAATCGCACTAGTAAATCCGCAATGAAATTCGCCAATCTTTGTCGAGTTTCGAGTGTGATTTCTCCTTCGTCGAAATGACAAGATTGTGGTAAATCTTTGTCAAAGTTTTAAACTTTGACAAAGATCAGTATTTTTAATTTGTGTCAATTCGTGAAATTAGTGGCATATAAAATTACTTCTCCAAATTCTCCAATTCCTCTTTCTTAGTTTTCTTCTTCTCAAAAGTCAAAACCAAAGAAGGTAAAACAACCAAGTTAGCAAACATCGCAAAAGCCAAAGTACAAGAAATTAATCCTCCCAAAGCAATCGTTCCGCTGAAGCTTGATAATGTAAAAGTTGCAAAACCTAAAATCAAAACGACAGAAGTATAAAAAGTACTGATTCCAGTTTCTCTTAAAGCACTGAAAACCGATTTTTTTACTTTTCCGCCACTTTGAAGGAAGTCGTGTCGATATTTCGCCATAAACTGAATCGCATTATCAACCGAGATTCCGAATGCAATACTAAATACTAAAATCGTTGAAGGTTTTAACGGAATTCCGAAATAACCCATTAATCCAGACGTAATGCAAAGCGGTAAAATATTTGTAATTACCGAAGCCATTACCATTTTGAAAGATCTAAATAAATACAGCATCAAAATAGCAATTACAGCAATCGCAAAAATCAAAGATTCAATCAAGTTGTCTACTAAATATGATGTTCCTTTTTGGAAAACCAATGCTTTTCCGGTAACGGTAACTTCATAACGGTCTTTTGGGAAAATCTCAGCAATTTTTGAGTTTAATTTTTTCTCCACTTTCGCCATTTCATCCGTTCCAATATCTTTCATGAAAGTGGTGATTCTCGCGTATTGTCCAGTCGAATCAACATAAGCTTTCATTAAGTTTTCTTTGCTGTTTTTCGTTGCATTTTTGGCGTAGCTCAAAATAAAAGCTTGCTCTTGCGACGTTGGCAATTGGTAATATTCTGGGTTTCCATTATAGAAAGCTTGTTTCGAATATTTAACCAAATTCACCACAGAAACCGGTTTTGCCAATTCTGGAATTTCAGCAATTGTATTTTGCAATTCATCCATTTTACGAATGGTTGAAGCTTTCATAACACCTTTTTTCTTTTTGGTGTCAATCATGATTTCCAATGGCATTACGCCGTTGAATTCTTTTTCGTAGAATAAAATATCTTTAAAGAAAGAAGCGCTTTTTGGCATTTCACCAATCAAACTTCCTGAAACTTTCATTTGAGCAACTCCAATTACACTGAAAACCAAAAGCAAAGCGTAAACGATATAAACGATTTTACGTTTTGTTTTTACCAAATCTTCAACAACGTTCAATAAAGTTGAAATGTAAGTTTTCGTCAAATGGTATAAATGCTTTTCTTTTGGAAGAGGCATGAAACTGTAGATAATTGGCACAATAAACAGTGTCAATAAATAAACAGAAATAACATTAATTGAAGTAACTAATCCAAACTCAAAAAGCAAGTCGTTTTGTGTGATCATAAAGGTTGCAAAACCAATCGCCGTTGTCAAATTCGTCATCAAAGTCGAAACTCCAATTTTAGAAATAACACGTTGTAAAGCTTTTGCCTGATTGTTGTGCAATTTGATTTCTTGCTGATATTTATTGATCAAGAAAATACAGTTTGTAATTCCGATTACGATAATCAGCGGTGGAATAATCGCGGTTAAAATCGTGATTTTATAACCAAATAATCCAAGAGTTCCGAATGACCAGATTACGCCGACAATTAAAATGCAAATTGAAATAAAAGTCGCTCTGAACGAACGGAAAAAGAAAAAGAAAATCAATGAAACCGTTAATAAAGCAGCGCCGATGAAAAGTCCGATTTCGCCTTTCATATCATCAGCATTGATGGTTCTGATGTATGGCATTCCCGAAACTTTCAAATCGATTCCAGTTGTTTTTTCGAATTTATCGATTTTCGGAACAAGATTTTCTAAAATGAAAGTTTTTCTTTCTGGCGTATTTACTAAAGCTTTGTTGATGTAAACTGCCGAACGAACGCTTCCGCTTTCTTTGTTGAATAAAAGTCCTTCGTAAAAAGGCAAATTATGAAACAAATCATATTGAACGCTTTTTAAATAGGCAGGATCAAGCGCTTTGCTTTGGTCAATAAACGGACTTAAAACGAATTTTTCGTTTATCGTATCTTTTTCTAGTTTTTTTAAATCGTTTAATGAAACTACTAAATCAACTTCTTTTGATTTTTTCAAACCTGTCATCAATTCGTTCCAAGCAGCGTAGTTTTTTGGAGTAAAGAATTTCGGGTCTTTAAAACCTATGACAATAAGATTTCCTTCTTCCCCAAATTTGTCAAGGAATTTTTGATAGTCTTTATTGGCAATATGATCTTTTGGAAGCAAGTTTGCTTCGGTATAAGTCATAGAAAGGTTTTTCCACTGAAAACCAAGAAAAATAGTTAATGCAGAAAGCAAAACCAGAATTGTTATTCTGTTTTTAAGTATAATTCGGGCCAATTTCTCCCAGAACCCAACTTGAATAGCGTTTTTCATAAATTCTTTAAAAATGGTTGCAAATGTAGTGAAAATGCCTCAAAATCATAAACAATCGATTGTATTTTACGCAATGTTAACACAATTTTGCAAGTTTTTCAATTGTGATGATTTTCTTGTTTTTTGCTGTTTAATCATTAGCTTTTCGCATATTTGTAGCTAATTTTACATGTGAAAAAGCAAATTGAATGTCGAGTTTATTTGAAATTCGTCTTTAGTTATTGAAAAACTAAAAGTGATAATGATAGAAAAAGTAATTTTGATTTTAAATGAAACTAGAAGATTTGGAAATAGTTCTTCAAGTCAGGAATCAAGTATTGTTTATAATTATTTACTTGGCAATCAAACAAAAGTAACCCTTCTTGAGGATGATTTTAGTTCAAGTTTGATCATTAGTTTTAAAGAAGTTTTCAAAGGTGATATACTTGAATACACCATTAATCTCAAAAAGATTGATAACCAGTTATTGATGCGGTTTTTGAAAATGAATTTTAGAGGAGATTATATCGCCGAAAAAACAGATGATTTTGATTTGTTAAAAGAAATTATGGATTACTTGAATTCTGAATTTAGTAAAGCTGTGATTTCCGAAAAAATTGAAGTTAAGATTATAGATCATTTTAAAAAATCGTTATCTGAACTTGATGTGTTTTTTACGAATGAAAAAAAGTCTTTTTCATTTTTGAAAAATAATGAATTCTCTATGAAAGATTTGTCTAATAATCCGATTCATCTGAAATGGATTAATTTAGATTTCATTCAAAATTACGGTTTCAATAATTCTTTTAGGTTAATGGAATTTTTATCTGCAACACAGATTTTTCAAGAGTATAAAATGAAATTTTATCAAAAGAATAAAGACTATGAATTAGTTTTGTTTGTGTCCGAAGGTAAAATTTGTTGCGGTTCAAAAAGAATCGTGTTTTCTAGTTAGTTATTTTATTTAGGCCATTATGCAGCAAAACAACACCACAACTTTTATTTTTCTGGCAATTCTTTTATTGCTTGTTGTCATAATTTGTTTTATGATTTACCAATTGGTGCAGGCAAAAAAAGCAAAAGAAGATGCTGAAAAAAGTTTTTATGCACTTGAAGTAAAAGTAAATGACTTGCAATTGGAAACTTTAGAATCTAAACTGAATCCGCATTTGTTCAAGAATATTCTAAATTCAATTCAGTCGCATGCATATCAAACATATTTTGCACTGGATAAATTGGCAAACGTGTTGGATTATATCTTATATGAAAGCAAAAAGAAATTTGTGACTGCAAAAGAAGAAATTGATTTTGCATTGAATTTAATCGAAATCAATAAAATCAAAATCAGTCCGCTTTTTGAATTGAAAATAAAAACTAATATCAATAAAGAAGATAAGCTTTATGATCAGCCTCTATTAGCGCCTTTAATTTCCATCGATTTGATCGAAAATGCTTTTAAACATGCCGATCTTCAAAGTGCTGATGCTTTTATTTCGGTTGTTTTTGAGTTTAGAGATAATGCTTTTTTTATGACGGTTTCTAATAAAATTTCGGATAAAAAAGTATTGAAAAAAGAACGAAGCGGTTTTGGTCATGCAACTTTGGAACACCGCTTGCGAATCATCTACAAGAATAATTTCAAATTGGATAAGTTTGTAGAAAACGACGTTTATATTGCTCATTTAAAAATAGATTTACTTGGATACAAAACTGAAATGCTTGCTTCTGGACGATGAGCTTCCGGGATTGACGTACTTGAAAATGCTTTGTGAGCAAATTCCAGAATTGGAAATTGTAAAAACATGCAATGACCCTGAAAAACTTTTATCGGATTATGCTGATCTTGATTTTGATTTGCTGATTTCGGATATCGAAATGCCAGGAATCGACGGATTGCATTTGGCAGAAATGCTTCAAGATAAATTAGTGATTTTTTGCACGGCGTACAAAGAATATGCAGCTGATGCTTTTAATATCGATGCTGTCGATTATATCACAAAACCTGTAAAATTGGAGCGTCTGCAAAAAGCGATTTCGAAAGCAATTGAACGATTTGAAAAACCAGATACGAAGAAAAAATTCATTCAGCTTAATACAGACAAAGGCAAAACCTTGCTTTATTTTAACCAAATTCAATACATCAAAACAGCTTTGAGTGATAGTCGTGACAAAACAGTTTTACTGACCGACGGCAGTTTTTTGAATTTGAAAAACATAAAATTCGACACGCTTTTAAAAGAGCTTCCTGAAGCTGATTTTTGTCGTGTAAATAAAAAAGAAATTATTGCCGTAAAAGCCATAAAATTCTTCAATCACAACGAAATTGTATTGCATCATCTGGAAGAAAATAATAAAAACGCAACTATGATTTTGAGCGAAACCTATCGCGCAGACTTTTTGAAAAAAGTGAAATTATAAGTTTTAGGTGGTGTAAGGCTGAGCGAAGTCGAAGCCCACTAAAGTGAAGTTTTGTTAAAAAAATTAACTTATTACAAAGTTTTGCAGACTTATTACATACATTGAAAATTAGCAGGAAAATTGCTTTTTCAAGTAAAATGGACTTCTGATATTTGTTTCATAATTTTAAAAAATGAGTTATGAATAACTTTAAAAACTCCTTATTTTACATTACTGTTATTGGTGGTTTTACTACTCTAATTTATTGGATTATTTCTCAAGGTGCATCGCTTGAAGTTGGTCGAAATGTTTTAGAGAAAAAAATAGAAAGCAATCATTGGAATGATTTCTTGCATTCCATGGTTGAAAATTTACAGCATCCGCTTGCCATTCTATTAGCGCAGATCGTGACGATTATTTTAGTTGCACGTTTGTTTGGATGGTTTTTTAGAAAAATCGGACAGCCATCTGTAATTGGTGAAATGATTGCCGGGATTGTTTTAGGGCCGTCTTTGGTGGGAATGTATTTTCCGGAGTTTTCAGCAGCTTTATTCCCAAAAGAATCCTTAGGGAATCTTCAGTTTTTAAGCCAGATTGGTTTGATTCTTTTCATGTTCGTAATCGGAATGGAATTGGATTTGAAAGTTTTAAAAAATAAAGCACACGATGCTGTTGTAATCAGTCACGCGAGTATTGTTATTCCGTTTGCACTAGGATTGGTTTTGGCTTATTTTATTTATGGAACTTTTGCTCCTGAGGGAGTTGCTTTTTCTTCTTTCGGATTATTTATGGGAATCGCCATGAGTATTACGGCTTTTCCGGTTTTAGCCCGAATAGTGCAGGAGCGAGGTCTTCAAAAAACCAAATTAGGAACTATTGCCATCACTTGCGCCGCTGCAGATGATATCACGGCTTGGTGTATTCTAGCGGTTGTAATTGCTATTGTAAAAGCAGGTTCATTAGCAAGTTCATTATATGTAATTGGTCTGGCAATTTTGTACGTGATTATCATGTTGAAAATTGTTCGCCCGTTCTTGAAACGTGTTGGAGATTTGAATTCAACTCGCGAAAGTTTGAATAAACCAGTGGTTGCAATTTTCTTTTTGACGCTTTTATTTTCTGCTTATGCAGCAGAATTAATCGGAATTCATGCTTTATTTGGTGCTTTTTTGGCTGGAGCAATTATGCCGGAAAACAGTAAATTCAGAAATATTTTTATTGAAAAAGTTGAAGACGTTTCGATTATTGTACTTCTTCCATTGTTTTTCGTGTTCACAGGTTTGCGTACGCAAATCGGATTGTTGAATGATCCAGCATTATGGGAAATCACAGGAATTATAATTGTGGTGGCAGTTGCTGGGAAATTTTTTGGAAGTGCTTTAGCGGCAAAATTCGTCGGACAAAACTGGAAAGACAGTTTGGCAATTGGAGCTTTGATGAATACCCGAGGTTTGATGGAATTGGTGGTATTGAATATTGGTTATGATTTAGGTGTCTTATCGACCGAGATTTTTACAATGATGGTAATCATGGCGCTTATTACAACCTTTATGACTGGCCCAGCTTTAGATTTTATCAATTTTGTTTTTAAAGATAAAGCGACTGTTGTTCCGGAAGAAATTGGAAGCAAAAGCAAATACAAGATTTTACTCTCGTTTGCAACT
Source organism: Flavobacterium mesophilum (assembly GCF_039581405.1). NCBI lineage: Bacteria > Pseudomonadati > Bacteroidota > Flavobacteriia > Flavobacteriales > Flavobacteriaceae > Flavobacterium > Flavobacterium mesophilum. The sequence goes on from NZ_JBCPXZ010000006.1 coordinate 206,290, forward strand.
CCAGAAAGAGGGAAGAAATTGTTGAAAATTGCAAATAGTTTAGTTAAAAAACAAGGAGACAATTCAGTGGTTACAGCCATGCACTTGTCATTGAGTACCGAAATACACTCATTTGATGTAAAGGATCATGAAAGAAAAATGTTGGTTCCCGTCATTGAAGAGTCAAAGAGCTTGAATCAAAATATAAATAGTGTTTTTAAAGTGACCAATGATATCGATGCTGATATTATTGACACAGCAAATCAAGGCGAATATGATTTATTGTTGGTTGGTTTGGGGCAATCTATTTTTGAAGGAACTTTGCTTGGAAAAATTCTTGGCTTTACAACCCGAATTGTAAATCCAGATCGTTTGATCGATAAGTTTACAGGAAAAGAAGGCTTGTTTGAAAATAATCCTTTTGATGAGAGAACACGTCATATTATTACAAAAAGCAAAATGCCAGTTGGGATTTTTATTGATAAAGATTTAGAAGAAGTCGATCGTGTTTTTATGCCGGTTTTTAGTAAAGAAGATGCTTTCCTTATTGAATATGCGAAAAAACTAATCAATAATAATGGTTCGCAAATTACAGTTTTAGATGCCAGCGGAGAAGTAAAAAATACACGTGATATTCAAGAAACGATTCGTTCGATCGAACAAATTGCACCAAATCATATTATGATTATGCATGATAGAACCATCAAAAAAGAGTTTTTAGAAAGCCAGAATTTAATGATTATAAGTTTGGACAGCTGGAAAAAACTTATTGAGTCGCAGAGCACTTGGCTGAACAATACACCTTCTGTTTTGATTCTTAAACCTTAAAGGGTTAAATTTCAATAAATAAAAATCCCAAATTCTAATTGCAGTGCGATTGGAATTTGGGGTTTTTATTTTTGATATTTCTAGAACTTTGTCAAAGTTTCAAACTTTACAAAGTTTTTTATGTTCAAAGACTAGATTGGAATTTGGAATTTAAAATTTGGAGTTTAAAAGGTATTGGAATTTAGAGCCCCAAGTCAATAACATAAGAAATCTTAACCGCAATATTATCTTCAAATTTCAATAACTGATTGGGTCCGTAGCGATAAAATCCGCCTAAACCGAAACCTTTGAAAATGCGATTTAATTCAATTCCCGATTCAAAATAACCTTTGTCAAGTGTCTTGTAAGCTGGACCGACATGTTGTTCCGGTTTTTCCATATTTCCCCATGCCATTCTCGTCACTAATACTAAAGAAGGACGAACTTTTCTCATAATTCTGATTCGGTCAAAACCATGTTTTACTTGAAAAAATACATATTGGCTAGAGAAAAATTCATTAAAATACATCGTTTCAAAACTGTTTCTTCCAGCAAAAGTAATACGCTGCATAACAGTTTCTTTAGTCAAGTTATTTGGCATTGTATTGTACAAATGCGTAATAGGAACATCACCCATTGCGTAACCTCCCTGCAAGAGCAAGCTGGTTTTCTGCTTGTTCAGGTATTTTTTTTCATATTCAGCTTTAAAATCTATTTTGCTGAAGGTAAAATCGTTTTCTAAAACATTTGGCAAGGATTGCGTGAATTGAAAAGTAAATCTAGGAAAACGTTTGTCAGATTCGGTTCTTCCAGTCGGCGTTTGCATAAAATCACTGAATGGCGCCCAAACGATTGAAGCCATTGCAGTGGTCATAACATAATTCGAATACAATTGCCCATTATAGTTGAAAAGATAATCAAATTTTGGCTCAACATAAGTTCGTGCAAGCTCAAAAACAGCTTCTGTTTTCGGAATAAATTTGGTTTGAATATTCGCTTTCCAACTATTATAATGATAAAAAGTACTAATGTTGATTGGCCTCGGATCATAAATTTTAAAAACGCGTTTATCAACAGCAAAAACGGTACTCGCAATCTCGCGTACATCATCAGTATACGAGCCATTCAGCCAAGTATTGGTGTTTTTATCCAATAAAACGCCAGCGCCTAAATTGTATTTAAAAACGCCGTCTTTTGTTCCGTATGCGCCATAACCTTCAATTCTGAAGAATTTAGAAAAACGATCATTTGTAATGCCTCCAAGCCCTAAACGGAAACCTTCGTAATTGTTATAGCTGATGATTTTCTTTAAATCAAGGTCAATTGGTCCAAGAGGAAGATAGCCATTAATGATTTTTCGGCCTAATCCTAAGCGTTTTTCAATTCTTCGACTTACCGATAAACTGTCTAACAATTGATATGTTTTTTGTCCTTTAAGATCCAACGGAGTTTTTCGGTACTCATTCCAGAAATCTTCTGGTTTTTTGCTGGCATCATCTTTAATTTCAATATAAAGAGAAGGATTTTTTATTGGCTGATTTGTATTGTAATGAATATCAAAATTATTGCTTTCCGAAATTAAATAAGTGAAATCTGAAGCAACTTTTTTTCTCTGTTCGTAATTATCTTCGACATCACCATCAAATTGAATTGTACCACCCAAAATTTTGATATCGTCATCATTTTTTCCTTTCACAATTTTGAAAGTAGTATTGCTTTGAAACCAGATTTTTTCTTCTGGAACATACTCAAATTCGTGAATGCCACTGATGTCCAAAACCCCTTTAATTCGCATTACGGCTTTAGCGACAGCAAAATTTTCTTTGTCAATATACAAGACGCCTTCTAGACCAGAAGCTCTTCTTTTTTGTTTGTTTTTAAAGTAAATCATAAAAGTTTCGCGTCCTTTTATGTTCACAGTGTCCAATAATTTGTAATTGTAGTTTGAAGGTGCCGTGTTTGAAATCGGATTTTCGTATTTGGTTTCAAACAGTTCATATTTGTTGTCGTAAATAGAAATAGATTGCAGATTAAAAGCAATGACTTCATAAATTGGATTTTTGAAACCAGCGATTTTTGTTCCTAAAACAGTTTCTTTCAATTTGTTGTTTCCAAATTGATATTGCGAAATTTTCTCGGTTTGAAATAAATGTTGTTTGCTAATGATTTCTTTGAATTTGTAATCAGAAGAATCGATGTTTATTTCCTTTTTATTGAAATCTTTATACGCCGCAGAAGAATCGATTCGGCCGTCAATCGAATCTGGATTTGCTGTAACAATCAGTTTGTTGTAGGTTTTGAATTCAAAACTGCTTAATTTTTTCTGCGGATTGTTTTTGTTTTTTTCTGCTATAACTTTTTTGATAATGGTTAAAGCTGGATTTTCATTTGAAATAACAACTTCTTTCAGGTCATCTGTTTTTTGTGAAAGCGAAATGGCGTAGAATTTTTTATTCTCGATTACAGCAATAATTTTAGTTTGAAAACCAATATAAGAAACAGCGATTGTAGCAGTTTTTGAATTGGTCTTTAGCTCAAATTTCCCATCAACATCCGTAATAGTATTATTGTTGTCTGGTGTTGTTATGGTCGCAAAAGGAAGGGGTTTGTTGTTTGAATCTGTAACAATTCCGTTTATTTGAAATTGCGCTTGAATAGTAAGCGTGAAAAACAATGTCAATAAACAAAATAGCTTCATACAGAGGGTTATAGTTTCAAAAACGGAAAGATTGCGATTTTGGTATGCAAAAATAAGAATAAAAAAATCCGTCTGGACATTTTGCCAAACGGATTTTTTTCATTTTGTGCCAAATAAAATTACACTTTCATGATTTCAGCTTCTTTTGCAGCCAATAACTCATCAATTTTTTTAGTGTAAGCATTTGTTAAGTTTTGAACTTCTTCTTCAGCAGATTTGCAGATGTCTTCAGAAGTTCCTTCTTTTTCTAATTTTTTAATGTCAGTATTGGCATCTTTACGAGAGTTGCGAATACCAATTTTAGCATCTTCAGCCTCAGATTTTGCTTGTTTTGCCAAATCACGACGACGTTCTTCTGTCAAAGGCGGTACGCTGATGATGATAACATCGCCATTATTCATTGGGTTGAAACCAATGTTGGCAACCATAATTGCTTTTTCAATTGCTGACAACATGTTTTTTTCAAACGGTTGCAAAGTAATTGTTCTTGCATCTGGAACACTGATTTTAGATACTTGAGAAAGTGGCGTAGCAGCTCCGTAGTAATCAACAAAAACACCTCCAAGCATTGCTGGAGAAGCTTTTCCTGCACGAATATTTAGAAATTCTTTTTCTAAATGCGCAATAGAACCATTCATTGATTCTTCTGTACTTTCTAATATGAAATCTATTTCTTCACTCATTTTTTTTGATTTTCAGTTTTATTCTCAGTTCTCAATTTAGTCTTGTGACTTGTAAACTGTAACTGCGACTATATATTAACTACAGTTCCAATATTTTCGCCTGCGCAGATTTTCAAAAGGTTTCCAATTTTGTTCATATCAAAAACAACGATTGGCAATTTGTTTTCTTGGCTCAATGTAAAAGCGGTCGTATCCATTACATTTAATCCTTTTTTCAATACATCATCAAAAGAGATGAAGTCGAATTTTACTGCTGAAGCATTTTTTTCTGGATCAGAATCATAAACTCCATCAACACGTGTTCCTTTAAGGATAACGTCAGCATTGATTTCGATTCCTCTTAAAACTGCTGCCGTATCTGTTGTGAAATATGGATTTCCAGTTCCTGCACCAAAAATTACGATTCTTCCTTTTTCAAGGTGACGATCTGCCCTTCTTTTGATGTATGGTTCTGCAATAGATTCCATTTTCAAAGCAGTCTGCAAACGCGTTTTCATTCCTTTGTCTTCAAGTGCGCCTTGCAAAGCCATTCCGTTGATAACAGTTGCAAGCATTCCCATATAGTCACCTTGCACTCTGTCCATTCCTGAACTTGCTCCAGCAACGCCTCTAAAAATATTTCCTCCTCCAATAACAATGGCAATTTCTACTCCTTTATCGTGAATCTGCTTGATTTCATCTGCATATTCGCCTAATCTTTTCGGGTCAATTCCGTATTGTAAATCACCCATTAAGGCCTCGCCGCTAAGTTTCAGAAGAATTCTTTTATATTTCATGTTTGTGTTGCGTTAATTTGTGCAAATATAGACATATTCTGATTTTTAAAAATAATGTTTACAAAAAAATAATTGGGCGGTAAATTTAAATTTATAAAGAATTTTATGGGCTTTTTATGTCAAATCTGATAAAAGTCATATCTCGGTCTGAAGAAAATCCGTAAATTTATGCTAAGCAAAATAAAGATCTATGAAAAGCATTGTCGCCAAAGCGTTGTTCAATAGCCACTCCTATATTGAATATCGAAAAATAGTAACCGATTTATTGTCTGAAGGAAAATCAACTGGAAACGAGCAATCTGACAGTTTGACCAATTATTCAAAACTGAATGAAGCCCGAATGAATCGACTGGAAAAAACGATTCAAGTTTCTGAAGATATAGAATCAAAATTGCAACATTTAGACAATCATTATATCTGGCTCGTAATTTCTGAAGGTTGGTGTGGCGATGCAGCTCAAATTCTTCCTATTTTAAATAAAATGGCGCACGCTTCTGATAAAAAAATTGATTTGCGAATTGTGTTTCGAGATGAAAATGACGATTTGATGAATCATTATTTGACAAATGGCGGAAGAGCGATTCCAAAAGTAATTGTAATTTGTAAAGAAGCTGGAATTGTGCGTGCTGATTGGGGGCCAAGACCCAAAGGCGCAACCGAATTAATGGCAAAACACAAACGAGAAGTTGGTCCAATTGATGAAAAAATCAAGACCGATTTGCAATTATGGTATTTGGCAGATAAAGGAATTTCGGTTCAGGAAGAGCTTGTAGAGATTATGGAAAACATCAAATATAACCGCTTATAATAGTCTTCTTTCGAAATAAACGAACGAAATAATTGTTGATAACGTGTTGATAATAAACTAAATATGATGTTAAATAATGCGCCTAAAATTTTTGCTTTATTTAAAATTTCGTATCTTAGTAAAACTATCCCACTTCTATTATTAATTTTCTGATTTACTCTTTTTATTGGTGTTTATTTAATGTTTAATTATTAAAAAATGCACTATTATGAAAAAGTTATTCGAAAGATTTTATGATTTCTTTTCTACATTTTTATTCGGAGGGAAGAATGTGCCACACTATTAACTGAAAATAAGTATGAGATAAGATTACTTATTTACAAAAGAACTTGGGCACATTACTGAATAAAAAAAGTAATGTGCTTTTTTTTTATTGTAAACTTTCTTCAAATAAAGTAATATCAATCGCATTTTTAACGTCATAATCACCAATTTTAGTGCGGCGTAAAACAGTTAAATGTGAGCCAGAATTCATTGCTTTTCCAAAATCGTAAGCCAGGGAACGAATATAAGTTCCTTTAGAACAAACTACTCTAAAATCTACTTCTGGTAATTCGATTCGCGTAATTTCAAATTCGTGAATCGTTGTTTTTCTGCTTTCAATTTCTATAGATTCTCCTGCGCGTGCGTGTTCATATAAACGAACGCCGTCTTTTTTAATTGCTGAGAAAATAGGCGGTTTTTGATCAATTTCGCCTAAAAATTGCTTTACCGTTTCATGAATCAAATCGTCATTGATATGGTCAGTTGGAAAAGTTTGATCGATTTCAGTTTCTAAATCGTATGATGGAGTAGTGGCTCCAATGTAAAAAGTTCCTGTATATTCTTTTGCTTGACCTTGAAGTTCAGAAATCTTTTTTGTGAATTTTCCTGTGCAGATTAATAAAAGTCCAGTCGCCAACGGATCTAAAGTTCCTGCGTGACCAATTTTGAACTTCTTTGGAAGTCCAACTTTATTAATTAAAAGGTATTTTAATTTATTGACAGCTTGAAACGAACTCCATTTTAATGGTTTGTCAATCAATAAAACTTGTCCGTTTAAATATTCTTCAGGTGTCATTATATAATCGTAAGCGGGTGAATGAAAAAGTGAATCACTAATAAAATGATTCCAGCAAGAATTCGGTAATAACCAAAAACTTTAAATCCGTTTTTAGTCAAAAATCCGATGAAAGTTTTGATTGCTAAAAGTGCTACAGCAAAAGCGACAATATTTCCAATAACCAACATGTTTACTTGGTCGTGAGATAATTCAAAACCGGCTTTGTAATAATCGTAGCATTTTTTTGCCGTTGCACCCAACATTGTTGGAACGGCTAGGAAAAATGAAAATTCAGCAGCAGAAGTTCTAGTCAATTTTTGAGACATACCACCAACGATACTTGCACCACTTCTTGAAACCCCAGGGATCATCGCTAAGCATTGAAATAATCCAATTTTTAAAGCTTTTGCATAAGTGATTTCAGTTGAAACTTCTGGATCGTTTGGTTTGTTGAACCATTCGTCTACTTTCAATAAAATGATTCCTCCTAATAATAGCGAAACAGCAACGGTTACTGGATTTTCTAGCAAGCCATCAATAAAATCGCTTAATAATAACCCTAAAACAACTGCAGGAATAAATGCAACTAAAAGTTTGAAATAAAAATCAAATGTTTGAAAGAAACGTTTGAAGTATAAAATTACAACCGAAAGTATTGCGCCAAGCTGAATTACAATGGTGAAAAGTTTAGTGAAATCGTCATGTGCAATTCCAAAGAAAGAAGAGGCAATAATCATGTGGCCTGTTGAAGAAACAGGTAAGAATTCTGTAATTCCTTCAATAATGGCAAGAACGATAGCTTGTAATGTATCCATTTAATAAGATTGTTAGATGATTAGACTTTTTAGAAAGTTAGATTGTTGCGTATTTTAGATTTTTGAGATTGATCTAAAGTGTCTAAATTCTCTAAGATGTTTAAGGAGTCTATTTAGATTTTTTGAAAATAGAATAAATCGTAATTCCAAAACCAATTAAAACAGTTGTTGGAGCTAAACGAATACGTCTGAAACTGAAAATATCTTCGTTAAAAACATTTGGATCAGTACTTCCTCCGCCAGACATCAAGATAAATCCTAAGGCGATAACGGCAATTCCAATCAATAAGATTTTGTAATTGATTCCGTCAAAAAGGAATTCCTGTTTGTTTTGTTGCTCTTCTTTATTAATATTTTTCATTTTTATTTTTTTTGCTTGGACAAGCTCGCCAAGTGTTTTTATTTAGTTGTCAGCCTGAGCGAAGTCGAAGGCAATTTCAATCTGAAATTTTAGTATAGATCGTCAGTTCTTAAATTCAAGAAACGTTGTGTTGCAAAGTGCGTACTTACCCAAGTAATCAAAACTCCAAATCCGAAAACGCCTAATAAAACTAATCCGATTAAAGCTTTGTCTTCTAAAATTCCTAATCCAGGGAAGTTCGTTTCTACATAAATTAAAAGAGCAATCAATGCAATAATTGCTAAAACTGCACCTAGCATTCCTAATTTTACACTACGCATTACAAAAGGTTTACGGATGAAAGATTTTGTAGCCCCAACCATTTGCATCGTTTTGATGATAAAACGATTTGAATGTATAGAAAGTCGTAGTGAACTGTTGATTAGTAAAACCGCAATTACAGCAAGGAAACCGCTGATAATTAAAATCCACATACTTACTTTTTTGATATTGTCATTTACTAGGTTTATCAATTGTTTGTCGTAAACAATATCCTCAATCATAGTATTTTGACGCAATTTGCTTTCAATTTTAGAAATACTGTCTCTTTCAACATAATCCGCTTTTAAGTGGATGTCATACGAGTTCAATAACGGATTTTCTCCTAAGAAAGTCAGGAAATCCTCTCCAATGATATCGGTATGCTCTTTTGCTGCTTTTTCTTTCGAAACATAAACATACGATTTTGCAAAAGGCGCTCTTTTTAATTCGGCATCAAATGCTTTGACAACACTATCATTAGCCTCATTTTTGAAGAAAACAGTCATTGCGATTTTTTCTTTAAAATCGTTAGCCAGTTTTTTAGAATTAATAATGAATAATCCCAGTACTCCTAAAAGGAATAAAACCAAGAAAACACTTAATACTACCGAAAAATAAGAGGAAATTAACCTGCGCTTTTGAAATTTATCAAAGTTAGAACTCATAGTCTGCTTAAATTATGTGGTAAAAATAATAAAGAATTTCTTTATTTAAAGTTATTAACGAACTTTTATACTATAAAAGTACAATTCCATATTGAATAAAACTTGTTATTTAACCGCAAAAAATAATTTAACCGCAAAGCACGCTAAAAAATTTTAATATTCTGAATCGTTTATAAACCGCAAAGTTCGCAAAGCTTATATTGATAAAGCTTTGCGAACTTTGTTTCTTTGTCACTTTGTAGCTATGAACTAAAAAAGAAATTATTTCACTTTATAGACTTCGATGCTTTTTAGCCAGTAAACATGTCGTGGTCCGGTTTTGATATCGTTTTTGCAGATGGCAATCATTTCGCCATTTTTAACTGGTTTTCCGTTTTCTTCAAATAAAATATAAGCGTTGTCTCCCGTTGGATTATTGAAAATTTCTGCCCATGAAAAAGTGGCTTTATAATCGTCTGAAGCTCTGGCTACGATATAAAAGTTTCTATCTTTATGTCCGTTTTGTTTGATTTTGGCTTTTTCCAGAATATCTCTTAAAAGAACTCCTTTGCAGACTTTATCATCTTTTTTGACTTCGCCGGTTTGACAAACCACTTTAAAGTCGCCAATTGTTGCCACTTTCATTTTTTTCAAAGAATCGACAGTTAGGTTTAATGTATGTTCCACATCGCCTTTTACTTCAATCGAATGATTGACCATTTTTAAACTGTCTGCGGCAGAAAGAGCTGGATGTTTGTCATTGTCTGCTTTTGAAGTTTTTTCTGCAACAATTTCTTCTTTCTCTTTTTTCGGAGAATTACACATTACGCTTGAAAATGCAATCAATAAAACAAGAATGTAGTTTTGTGTTTTCATATAAAATTTGTTTTTAAATTAGTTTGAACTGAAAAATCGAAGTGTCACAAAAAAGTTTCGTCCTTCCTCTGGATAACCTTCTACTAGACTGTAATTTTTGTCGAAAATATTATTTAAACCTGCGTCAACGCTGAAGTTTTTAGAAACTTTTCCTGAAGCATAAAAGTTCAAAAGTGTATAATCTGGCACTCGCGCGCCGTAACTTGTACTGAAGCGTGAAGAATTAAATTCAGAATTGGCAATCAATCTCAAAATCGTAATCGGACTGTATTCTAATGTTCCCATTACTTTTGTGTTTGGAACATCTGTGAAATGAATTGTTGGGTTGGTGATGTTTTTTCTTTCGATATAAGTATAGTTCACATTAAAAGATAAATTTTCTAAAATCGAATAATTCAACTGTGCTTCAATTCCTTTATAATCGGCTTCGCCAAAATTCTGCATTTGCGATTTTCCAGGCTGTACATTACTTACGCTTAAGATTGCATCTGAAAGAGAACTGTAGAAAAGCGCTGTTTGAAAAGTGATTTTTTCAAAAAGATTTGCTGTATAATTTAATTCATAATTCGTTGCTTTTTCAGGTTTTAAATCCGGATTCGGAATTGCAGTTCCCATTCTGTATGAATAGCGGTCTTTGATGGTTGCAAATCTTGTTTTTTGCGAAACAGTCGCGCCTAATTTTTGTTCCTTATTTAATTGATAGAAAAATCCAATTTGCGCATTAAAAGCATCGCTCGCATCGGCTTCAGGAAAATCTGAAATTACTTTTGTGGTACTGTTGTAATCTTCGGCTTCAATATTTTTTCGGATGTTATAACTTATACCCGGAATTACAGTAAATTTTGAACTTACTTTGTAAATATCTTCAATTCCAACCAAAACGGTATTGTCTATAAAATGTCGAACGGGTTCGCCAAGATTGTTTTCGCGGTGAACATCTTCTTTAAAATGGAAAGCAATTTTTAAATCATTTTTCGGAATAAATTTGGTGTTGTATTCCAAATTTCCTCCAAAAGTATAATCGTTATAAATGCTTTCAAAAGCATAAGGTTTTGTCATTGTAGAATATGTTGCATCGTCGTAACTGTCTAAAGTATTTTTGAATCGATCATAATACAATCGAGTTTTAAAGCTGTTTTTATCATCGAAAGCAGAATTCGAAATAAAGTAAAAACTTTCTTTATCCCAATTTGGCCATTGCCAATAACGAGGTTTTAGCAAAAGCGAATTTTGTGTGTCGTAACCTGTGTAAACCGGATTTCCTTTTTCGCCTTGCTGATTGATGTAACCAATAGCGTACTCGCTTTTTTCAGTCGGCGTCCAGCCAATTTTAAAACTGATTTTTTGATCAGTTCGGTATGAATTATCTCGTTGTCCGCCATTTTCATTTGCTGTCGGAATAAAATTAGAAGACATTCGGAATGAATTTCTGTCCAAATAAGAAAATCCGCCCTGAACATAAAATTTTCCGAGATTTGAACCAATATTAATATTTCCTTTATAACCGTTTTCATTAATCATTCCTAAAGAGCCATCGTATTCCAGTTTTTTAGAAGGTTTTCTGGAAACAAGGTTTATCGCACCTCCAAGCGAATTCGGCCCATAAAGTACAGATGAAAATCCTTTTGAAACATCAACGGCGGCCAAATCAAAAGTGGTGAATCTAGCCAAATCAACATAACCATCATACGGTACATAAACCGGAATTCCATCCATATAAACCGGAACCTGGCGTAAATCAAAACCACGAACCGAAACCATAGATTCATTTCTTGGTCCGGAAGCCGTCAAATTAACTCCCGGAAGCATATTAAGTGCTCTTGAAACTTCCATTTTATTCTGAGATTCCATTTTTTGTGATGTCAATCTGTTTAAAGTATCTTTATTCTGATGGTTGGTTATGATAACTTCCCCGAGCATAAAAATGTTCGATTTTTTGACAGAATCTGCTGCTGTCGTATTGTTTTGTTGTGCAAATCCAATTAATGGAAGAAGCAAAAAGGCGAATAATTTTAGTCTCATAAATTTAGTATTTTTCAGTATGTTTTTAAATGAATACTGATGATTAAGAAAAATGATTTTTAATATTGCTTTTTTTTAAATCGTGTTTTTAGATTTTATTGGTTTCCCAAACCAGTGACAAATAATACAATCCGCCAATTGAAGGTCCGCCAAGAATTGAAGTATAAGGTTTATTCAGAATATTTGTTCCTCCCAATTTTGCTGAAATGCCTTTTTTGAAAGTATAATTCACTTGAGCATCCATTGACCAATAGGCCGGAACAGTTCCGCTGACCAAGAAAGAAACATAATCGAAATTATTTTGATAACGTGCCGTCACGCTCGCACCGAGATTTTTCCAGATATTTTGCGCAATCAAAGTTCCGTTTACATTGAATTCTGGTGTGTTGAATCCGTCTTCTAAACCATCTTTGTCGTCTGTTCGGTCAAGTTTCGTATAAGTAAGATTTGTTAAGGCACTGAAAGTATTGTCAAAACGATATTTCAATCCTAGACTTCCTCCGTAATTGTAAATTTTACTTTTTGAATTTGTCCAAAGTCTGTAACGGCTTTGTGTATTTTTTGAATATAATGCAGTCGGAATCTGGTTTGGGTCTGAAGTATTTGGAATACTGGCTTCAACCTGAGCAATGAAATTTTTATAAGAGTTGTAATAGAAATCGGCATCGATAAAAAGATTTCGGTTTAAAGTAATTCCTCTAAAACCAACTTCAAACGATTTTACAAATTCAGGTTCCAAGTAGGTGTACGGATTCTTCTGAATCATATTTTTGTTTTTCTCGATGGCCTGCGCCTGAGTCAAACCTGCGGTATTTACATCGCTATTTACTTGCGCTTGAAATTTATCGATTGAAGCTTTGGTATAGGAGTTTTCGAAAATCCCGTCAGACATAATTCGAAGCCCGCCCACACGTTTTACGCCACCTGAATTCACATTCGAAAAACCTTCAAAAATACTCGGGAAACGGTAACCATTTTGGTACGAAGCTCTAAAATTCAGGCTTTCTTTCGGAGAATAAACTGCTGTGAATTGTGGAGTAAATTTCGCTTCAAAATAATCAGCTTTGTCCATTCTGATTGTTGCGCCTAAACGTAATTTATGAGCGAAAAAATCTTTTGTCACTTGCGTGAAAGCGCCTGTTTTTTGATACGTCAAATTTTCGTCGGCATGTACAGGATTGATGAAATAATTTCCGTCGGGAACAATAATATAGTTTCTGTAATCAACACCGCTTAATAGTTTTGCATCGATTTTTTCGAAGAAAGAAGCAAAAGCTTTGTCCCAATTTAGTAATCCTTCGCCATGAACCAAAGTCGATTTTACGCGCAAAGCCGCACCAATATCCCAATTGTTGATATTGATTAATTCTTCTTTTTTGGTTTCGTAAGCTTCAGTTCCAGGCAAAAATCGTCCGGCATCAGATTGTGTTCGGGCAATTTTGTGTGCATCGGCAACGCTGGCTCCGCCTGCAACGGCAGTTTTATATGCTGCGCTATAATCGGCAAACCATTTATCATCCGATTTGAAGGCACGATCCATATTTTCTGCCAAAGAGCGCATATTGTATGAATCTCCGGTATTTTCAGTTGTTGCATAGGCTTTTACCTGAAAAACTGGTGTATGATAATCAAGAACAAATTGATTTAAGGTATAATTGTCTAATCGAAAACGATTGGAACGCTGATAAATGGTATTAATCAAGGCTGTTTTATAATTTACCACTAGTTCATGTCCTTGTTTTGGTCGAAAATAAAGTCCAAGATCAGCTTTGTAATTTTGAATTCCGTAGTCAGAAATATCAGTTTCGCGATAACCAGTTCTGGCCACAACGTAATTTTTGCCATTTAAGTTTAAGGTTTTTCGGTTTGCCGATTCATTCCCGTAACCGTTTACTTCGTCATACGCCGGATTGTCTGCGCCAAATAAACCGGTCGAAGCATTTGCGTTTGGAGCCAAATCAGTTCTGTCGTCAGCAACCCAATCTGTTCCGCCGGTTGTCGAGGCATTTACTTTAAAAGCAAATTTTTCACTTAATACTTTGGCAAATCTCATATTGAATTGGGAATATACTTTCGGAGAAAATCTGTCAACATTCCCGACATGATTTACACCAGTCAATTGCTGAATGCTTACGCCTTCATATTCAAAAGGATTTTTAGTTTGAATATTCGCCAAACCATTAATGGCGTTCATTCCGTACAGCGCAGCCGCGGTTCCCGGAATAATTTCGATTTTATCAATATCCAAATCATTTGCTCCAAGTGCATTCGCAATTGGTGCGCCCAAATGTGGCGCTTGATTGTCAATTCCGTCAACTAATTGGGCAAATCTCACGTTTGTAGAATTGGCAAAACCTCTTGTATTGATAACTTTAAAACCCAAACTTGGCGTAATAATTTGAACGCCTTTTACATTTTCAAGTGCTTCGTAAATACTTGGCGATCCCATTTTTTTGGCTTCCGCCGATTTTAGCTGCTCGATACTAATGGGCGAATGCAATAATTTCTCCGAACGACGAGAAGCTGTAATGACAATTTCGTTTAATTCTTCTTTTTTAATGCTGTCTTGTGTTTTTGAATTTTGAACTTGAGAAAAACTTTTCAGGCTTATAAAAACAAAAAATAAATATAGTTTTTGGTTCATGGTTTGGGTAGTTGATTTCAGTATGTTTGAAAATGAATACTGATAGTTGAAAAATTGGTTTTTGGGTTAATTGGTTTTTGGGTTAATTGGTTTTAAAAAAAATAGAATGGATGGTTTAAAATTTTAAATTCTGAGTTTCTTTTTGAGCAAAATCTTTGATTCGTTTTTCAACTTCATAAAAAACGGCAATTGCCCGTTCACCGGCTTCTGTTAATTTTGCACCGCCACCGCCTTTTCCGCCGAGAAGTTTTTCAACTAAAGGACTTTCGGCACGCTGATTCATTTCTTCAACCAGTTGCCAAGCTTGACGATAAGCCATTTTCATCTCTTTTGCAGCATTCGTGATTGAGCCGGTTTTTTGGATGTTTTCCAATAACCAAATCTTCCCGATTCCGAGAAAAGCGCCTTCGGCTTCTTCGATCCAAACACGGACTTCAACATTGTATTTCTTATTGCTGCTCATTTATTTTTTACTTATTTGTAAAAATAGCTATTTTATGTAAATCGATTCTCTCATTAGAATGAAAGTTAAACGAAAAATAATTTAAAACTAAGTAATTTTAATGCAAACATAAGTATTTTTACTTAATAAAAAATACGTAATCTATTATTTTATTTGTTTGTCAATGAAATAGCTTTGGAACGCGCTTTAATAAATGTAGTTTTGCTCGAGATTATTTATTTTTTAAGTATGAAAAGAAAATTACAATTTATTTTTTTATTGATTATCAATGTAAGTTTTGCTCAAGATATTGCAATTCCTTATCGCGACGGAAAAAAGTGGGGAATTTGTAATGCAGAATCAAAATTGTTAATAGAGCCAAAGTTCGACAAGGTTGAGTTTTATGCTTTTTGGGGAGATTACAGAGTTATGCTTTCTTCATTTAAAAACCTTAGAGGTTTAATCATTGATGGAAAAGAAATTTTGCCTCCAGTTTATGAATCTATTTCCCGAAAAGGAAATTTATACATTGCCGTAAAATTCGAGAATGGACAAAAAAGAACGGAGGTGATTTTGTCAGATGGTAAATCGATTTTGGCAAAGCCTATAGTCAAAATAATTGTAAATGAAAAATTTGATAACAAATTCTATTTTTTTCATGTTTTGAATTTAGATTTTACAGAAAGTGTCTTTATTTATGATTCTTCGTCTAATACTATTTCGCAATGGTTATATGAAGATTTTTATTCTCTTGATTTAGTAAGGATAAAGGATATAAAACAAGTGCATTTCAAAGTTAAAAAGAAACAAAACGATGCGGTTGCACTTGAAACTTGGGATTTTTCTGAATTGCCAAAAAATATTTCCAGATCAAAAATATATTCCAAAAGTGAAGAAGACCTGATGTTGTTTTTTATGAAGAAGAACCCAAGAGATTATGAAAGTGGTAGTGGAGGTGGAAGCGGAAGCGGAGGCGATTATGCAGATTATGGAGTAATCAAGGGAGATACTGGTGATATGCTAACAATTGATGAGCCAGTAGGACCTGGGGAAAGCAAGAAAACGATTGTCAAGGAACCTGTCTATATGTCGAATGAATTTAAAATAGAAAACAATAAACTGGTTTTAGTGTCACAAAATGATAGAAAGAATGGTCCAAAGAAAACAATTCCTGTATCATTAAAGGTTCCGATTGAAGATATGGAATTGCTAAACAATACAACTCTTAATAGAGAAAATGACACCATCAATTACTTTAAAAATATTGTTTTCTACAAAAAGAAGAATAAGGTAGGAATATTGTTTTCGTCTAAAACTAAAAACTTAGTAGAATTTGATACTATTGTAAAGAAAGGAACTTGGATTTATGACGATCAGCAAAATAATAAAGTAATTTTTAAGGTCGGAAACAAAGATTCAAAAACAAATAAATTCAAGTATAGTTTTTACAGTAGTGACCAAAAACTTTTATTTCCTGTTCAGTTCGATGATTTGAAACAATCTAGTTTGGTTCATGACAATAGTGTCAAAGTTTTAATTAGCACTATTGGCAATAAATACGGAATTGTTCAAAATAATGGAGTTGAAATTCTCAAAGCAGAATATGACGAAATTGTAGAATTTCAAAGTATGAATTCGACACTTAAAATTGTTCAGTTAAAAAAAGACAATAAATATCGTTTCATAACGCAGCATTACAGTGATAAATTAAATCAAAAACCAGCAATATTTGATTATCCTTTGAAAGATGTTTTTTCAAATTACCCGAAAAAAGATTACGAAGACGCTACAGGAATTACGCAGACCATAAATTTATTAGAACTTGTTGATCAAAATAAAGTACTAGTTGGATATGCAAATGAGAATGGAACTTTATATTTTAAAAATTAATTAAAATGAAAAAGCTACTAAATATATTTTTTATCCTGTTGCATACTTTGGTTTTTTCGCAAACAAGATATTCTACACATAACGTACGTTTTGGAAGTGAAATGCCGGAATTAAAAGAAGCTGATGTTTTTTTCTATTCAGAATGGGAAGCTAATCCAGCCGATTTTCCAAATAAACTTTCTGATATAGTAAATCTTCAAAAATTAAATAAGAAGGCCAATGTCAAATATCTTATAAACAAAGAGAAAGAAAGTACCGTTGTTGAAATTTTGATTAATGGTCAAAAGTTTTCAGAATCTCACTATAAAAATGGTTTGTTAGATGGTTTTAAAACCATTTATCGAGAAAAAGGCTTGATTTTTCAGCAAATAGAATTTAAAAACGGAAAAGCAAACGGAATTGCGAAAGTTTATAATGAAAGAGGAAATCTTATTTTAGAAACCAATTATAAAAACAATCTCAAAGACGGTTTGCGCAGATTTATTATTCCAAGACGTAAGGATATTACAATTGAAGGAAATTATACGGAAGGAAACATAAAAGGAGATCTAAAAGTTTCTTGTGAAAATGAGGTGTACTTTTATCCAAATGATTTGAAAAAAGGACTTGTAAAGCGATTTGTGGATGATAAGTTGGTTTCTGAATTTTCTATTTCACAGGAAAAAGTATTCAATGGTGAATTCAAAGAATATAATCCGATTACAGGAAAATTAATTAGGAAAACTCCATATTATTTGGGTGATATAAACGGTTTTGTTGAATATTATAAATTGAATGGAGAATTTCATTTTAAAAATGAATATCGTTTTGGTAATAGAGTAGGTGCACACAAGTATTATGGAGAAGATAATACACTTTTTTCTGAAGAATATTATGATCAGGAAGGATTGAAAACCGGTGTATGGAAAGATTACGAAAGATCAGGAGTTTTAAGTGATGAAAAGCAATATGTAAATGATAAATTGGAAGGAACGGCTAAAGAGTTTAGAAATGGAATTCTTACCGGATCGACAGAATATCATGAGGGTAAAAGAAACGGGATATCAAAGTATTTTGAGCAAAAAACTGGAGTCTTAAAGACAGAAGCCTTGTATGAAGATGATATCAGAAAAAATGAAAAACAATATTATCCGGAAGGAATGGTGTTTAAAGAAACTGATTTTAGAAAAGATGGTAGAAGAATTGCCGTTCGCTATTACGATAAGGAGAAAAAATTACTTTGCGAGAATAAGTGGGGAGAGAATGGAAATCCAAAAGGAACTCATAAGACCTATAATACAAGCAGGGATAATAAATTATATCTTGACACAGAAATAGAATATAATGAAAAAGGAGAGCAAGTAATTAATGCTAATTATAATGCTGATGGCGGCTATGTGATAAAACATCTAAAAGAAGGAAAATGGCATGGATTAACAACCGTCTACAGCAGTAAAACAAATATGAAAGAAGAGATCTATTATTTTCAAAGTAAAAAAGTAACCAAAGAAGAATTCGAAAAACTAAATAAATAGGAAATAAAACAATTTTAATTGCAATTTTTATTTATTAAAGTTAATAAGGCCTAAAGTTTTATGTTTCATACAATAAATGTAAATTTGCGCCATAATTCATAAAGTGAGAAAACCTTTGAACCTTTGTCACTTTGCAACTTTGAACCTTTAAAAATGAAATACAATCCAAACGAAATAGACGCCAAATGGCAGAAGTATTGGGCAGAAAATCAAACTTTTGCTGCCAAAAACAATTCTGAAAAACCGAAGCATTATGTTTTAGACATGTTTCCTTATCCGTCAGGAGCAGGACTGCACGTTGGGCATCCGCTGGGTTATATTGCTTCAGATGTTTATTCTCGTTTTAAAAGACATCAAGGATTCAATGTTTTGCATCCAATGGGATACGATAGTTTCGGATTACCAGCAGAACAATATGCAATTCAAACAGGTCAGCGTCCAGAAGATACCACTCTTGTAAACATTGACGGTGGCGTTGATAAAGAAGGAAAACAAATTGCTGGTTACAGAAAACAATTAGATAAAATCGGATTTTCATTTGACTGGGCACGTGAAGTACGTACATCAAATCCTGATTATTACAAACATACGCAATGGATTTTTATCCAATTATTCAATTCGTGGTATTGCAGAAAAGAAGGAAAAGCATTTGATATTTCAGAACTTGTAAAAGTTTTTGAAGAGGAAGGAAATGCTTTAGTAGAAGCGGTTTGCGATGATAATGTAGAAATTTTCACAGCGGAGCAATGGAAATCGTATTCTAAAGAACAAAAAGAAAAAATCCTTTTACAATACAGATTGACTTATTTGGCTGAGACAGAAGTGAACTGGTGTCCCGGCTTAGGAACTGTTTTGGCAAATGACGAAATCGTAAACGGAGTTTCTGAGCGTGGAGGATTTCCAGTTGTTCGTAAAAAAATGACACAATGGAGCATGCGAATTTCTGCTTATGCAGAGCGTTTGCTTCAAGGTTTAAATGATATTGATTGGAGCGAATCAATCAAAGAATCGCAAAGAAACTGGATTGGAAAATCAGTTGGGGCGATGGTTACTTTTAAAGTGAAAAATCACGATGAAGTAATTGATGTATTTACGACAAGACCTGATACTATTTTTGGAGTAACATTTATGACTTTGGCGCCAGAGCATGATTTGGTTGCTAAAATTACAACTCCAGAGCAAAAAGCAGAAGTTGAAGCGTATATCGAAAAAACCTCTAAACGTTCTGAGCGCGAGCGTATGGCCGACGTAAAAACCATTTCGGGTGTATTTACAGGAGCTTATGCAGAACATCCATTCACAAAAGAACCTATTCCGGTTTGGATTGGGGATTATGTTTTGGCAGGTTACGGAACAGGAGCAGTTATGGCAGTCCCTTGCGGAGACGAAAGAGATTATGCTTTTGCTAATTTCTTTAAAGGTCAAAACGGAATGCAGGAAATCAAAAATATCTTCGCAAATGTGGATATTTCTGAAGCGGCTTACGGATCAAAAGACAACGTTGAAATCGCAAATTCTGATTTCGTAAACGGATTAAATTATAAAGAAGGAACTCAGGCTGTAATTACGGCTTTGGAGAAAATTGGTCAAGGTAGCGGAAAAACAAATTACCGTTTGCGTGATGCGGTTTTCTCTCGTCAGCGTTATTGGGGTGAACCATTCCCGGTTTATTATGTGAATGGACTTCCAAAAATGATCGACTCTCAACATTTACCAATTATTTTGCCAGAAGTTGAGAAATATTTACCAACTGAAGACGGATTGCCACCATTAGGAAACGCTGCAGTTTGGGCTTGGGATACCAAACAAAATAAAGTTGTCAATACAGATTTAGTTGACAATGTTGCTGTTTTTCCTTTGGAACTAAACACCATGCCAGGTTGGGCGGGAAGTTCATGGTACTGGATGCGTTATATGGATGCGCATAATGAAAATGAATTTGCTAGCAAAGAAGCTTTGGCTTACTGGGAAAGTGTAGATTTATACATTGGTGGAAGCGAACACGCGACTGGGCATTTATTGTATTCTCGTTTTTGGAACAAATTCTTAAAAGACAAAGGTTTTGCTCCAACCGAAGAACCATTCAAAAAACTGATTAATCAGGGAATGATTTTGGGAACTAGTGCTTTTGTTTATAGAATCGAAGGAACGAATAGTTTTGTTTCTAAAAATAAAATTGGAGATCAAAAAGTACAACCAATTCATGCTGATGTTTCAATGGTAAATTCTTCGGATGAATTAGATGTTGAAAAATTCAAAGCTTGGAGAGAAGATTACGCTGGAGCAGAATTCATCTTAGACGATAGCGGAAAATACATTGTAGGCCGCGAGGTTGAGAAAATGTCAAAATCGAAATACAATGTGGTTACGCCAGATGATATTTGCGCGGAATATGGAGCTGATACATTGCGTTTATACGAAATGTTCTTAGGGCCTTTAGAGCAAGCTAAACCATGGAATACTGCTGGTATTTCAGGAGTTTTTGGTTTCCTTAAAAAATTATGGAGATTGTATTTTGATGACAATGGGTTAATCGTAAACAACGACGAACCAACAAAAGACAACTTGAAATCGTTGCATAAAACAATCAAAAAAGTAGCTGATGATATCGAGAATTTCTCTTTCAATACTTCGGTTTCTCAATTTATGATTTGTGTAAACGAATTGTCTTCTCAAAATTGTCATTCAAGAGCGATTTTAGAGCCATTAGCAATTTTGGTTTCGCCTTACGCGCCACATATTGCTGAGGAATTATGGTCACAATTAGGACACACAACTTCAATTTCTGATGTTGCATTCCCAATTTTTGAAGAAAAACATTTGGTTGAAACCAATAAAGAATATCCAGTTTCTTTCAACGGAAAAATGCGTTTTACAATTGAATTGCCTTTGGATTTAACGGCAGCACAAATCGAAGAAATCGTAATGAAAGATGAAAGAACTCAAAAACACTTAGACGGAAGAACGCCAAATAAAGTGATTATTGTTCCTGGAAAAATTATCAATTTGGTTGGATAACCAAATAAATTCCAAATATGAAAATCCCAAATTCCAATTGTTGGAGTTTGGGATTTTTTGTTTTTAGCAATCAGCTTATTTTACGTCATTGCGAGGATCGAAACAATCTCACGTCGTATATTGTAGTGTGGTTGCTTCGTTCCTCGCAATGACTAACTTTGCGCACTTGCGCCTTTGCGAGCAAAAAACTTTGCGTTCTTAGCGTAAATCTTTGCGCACTTTGCGGTTAAAAATACCCCGAAAACATTGGGATTTGGAATTTTTTCATTAAAATTTTAAAAAAAGGTTGTAACATTTTAATAGTTGCCGTATCAAAAGCACGGATCCGATTAAATTAACAGTAACAACTTAAAACTATTAAAAATGAAAAAGTATATCATCTTAATTATCGCATTCTTATTCTCAGCATTATGTCTAAATGTTTTTGCACAAACAAAACAATATCCGTTTGAAGTTTTAAAAACTGGAAAAGGGAAACAATCTATACTATTTATTCCTGGTTTCGCCTCTTCTGGTGATGTTTGGAATGAAACCAAAACTGCATTCGAAAAAGATTTCACTTGTTATACGCTCACAATGGCAGGTTTTGCTGGAGTAAAACCGCAACCAAATGCTTCGTTTGAAAATTGGAAAACTGGAATAGCTAACTTCATTAAAGAAAATAAAATTGAAAAACCAATCTTAATTGGTCATAGTATGGGCGGTGGATTAGCACTTGCAATCGCTGCTGATTATCCAGATTTGGTTGGGAAAATTGTAGTTGTCGATGCAATTCCGTGTTTGGCGGCTTTGAGTGATCCTTCTTTTAAATCAAAAGAAAATAATGATTGTTCTGCAGCTGTGACTCAATTAACGTCAATGACAGATGCTCAATTTTTGGATATGCAAAAGAAAACAATGCCAAGACTTTTAGCCGATGCTTCGAAAATGGACATGGTTGTAGATTGGAGCGTAAAATCAGATAGAGCAACTTTTGGACAAATGTTCTGTGATTTTTCGAATACTGATTTAAGAGAAAAAATCTCACAGATTAAATGTCCGGCACTAATTTTATTAGAATCTTATTTTATAAATTTAAAACCGGCTATCGAAGGTCAGTATAAGAATTTAAAGGCTGCTAATTTTCAATATGCTACAAAGGGTTTGCATTTTATTATGTATGATGATACAGCTTGGTATATAGGGCAATTAAGCACTTTTTTAAAATAGTTAGAATGGAATTTGAACAGATTTACAAAACGTATTGGGATCGAATATTCAGACTTTGTATGGGTTTTGTCAATGACTATGACATTGCACAGGATTTAGCTCAGGAAACTTTTATAATTGTCTGGCAAAAGTTGGATACATTTAGAAACGAGTCGGCTATTGGAACTTGGATTTTTAGAATTGCCTCTAATAATTGTTTGAGACAGATTGAAAAGCAAAAGCGTTTCCCGAAATCAGAATTGCCGATTCATCTTTCTGAAGAAAAGCAACAATCGATCGAACCGCAGATTCAGTTTTTATATAAATGCATCGCCGAATTGCCCGAAACCGATCGTATTATAATTTCGCTGGAATTAGAAGAAGTAAAGCAAGCTGAAATTGCTAAAATTGTTGGTCTTTCAGAAGCAAATGTAAGAGTGAAAATTCACAGGATAAAAGAAAAACTGACTCAAAAATTTAAAGAAAATGGAAAACAATAATATAGACTTCAAAGATTTATGGAAAAAACAATCCGTGAATCAGCCTGATATGGAGGATTTGCTTCAGCGTGTAGGCCAATTTAAAAAAGCTTCGTTGCGTAGTTTATGGAAAACAAATATTATGCTTTTGGCGACTAGTGCTTTCATCATTTTTATTTGGATTTATTATCAGCCACAATTTATTTCAACTAAAATAGGAATCGTTTTGGTTGTGCTTGGAATGGTTATTTATCTTTTTGCATCCAATAAATTGTTTGGAAATTATAAAGATATTGATGCAACGCAAGACAATCATGAATATCTTCAAAAATTGGTTTCAATTCAAAAGAAACAGCAATTTTTACAAACGAATATGATGAGTTTGTACTTTTTGATGTTGACCGCTGGAATCTGTCTTTATATGTATGAGTACGCAAGCAGAATGACTATTCTAGGGGCGAGTTTGACATACGGAATCACTTTGCTGTGGATTTTGTTCAATTGGTTCTATGTTCGTCCAAAACAAATCAAAAAACAGCAATCAAAAATAAACAGCCTGATTGAAAAGTTTGAAGAAGTAAATCATCAATTAGAATCATAAATCGGAAAGCTTTGCAGTATTGTAAAGCTTTTTTTGTGCCAAAAAATGTCAAAATGTCATTTTGTTAAAATGGTTCAGAAATTGTGATTGATTTTGTAACTTTAAAAATCAATCAAAAAAATACAAATATGGGAGGTGGATATTTATTACTTGCCGGAGCTATAATGCTTTTTAGCTGGATGGTAAGTTCAAAACTGAAAAGTAAATTCGAATTATATTCAAGATTACAATTGCAAAATGGAATGAGCGGTAAAGAAATTGCTGAAAAAATGTTGGCTGATAACGGGATAACTGATGTTCGTGTTATTTCGACTCCAGGACAATTGACTGATCATTATAATCCGTCAGACAAAACAGTAAATTTAAGTGAAGCGGTTTACAATCATCGAAATGCGGCAGCCGCTGCGGTTGCGGCGCACGAATGTGGACATGCGGTACAGCATTCTGTTGGATATGAATGGCTAACAATGCGTTCAAAGTTGGTTCCGATTGTAAATGTTGCGTCAAATTTCATGCAATGGATTTTGCTTGCTGGAATCTTGATGATTAAGGCTTTTCCGCAGTTATTGTTAGTCGGAATTATACTTTTTGCTGCAACAACTTTATTTTCGATTATTACATTGCCGGTTGAATATGATGCGAGCAACAGAGCTTTGGCCTGGCTTGAAAATAAACATATGTTAACGCAACAAGAACAAGCTGGAGCAAAAGATGCTTTAAAATGGGCTGCAAGAACTTATGTAGTTGCGGCGATTGGATCAATTGCAACGCTGTTGTACTATATCTCGATTTATTCGGGAAACAGGAGAAACTAATTTAATGTGACAATTGAGATAATTAGTCAATTAGATAATTTATAGCAAACCCGACAGGTTTTTAAAACCTGTCGGGTTTTTCGTTTTATAATATCGGTATCTTAATATTTTAAAATGACAAATAGTAAGATCCATATTCCGGTTAAAATAAAAATACTATTTTGAAACTCTTTGTCTCCGAATTTATATAGTTTGTAAATTAATACAAGAGCGTAAATCAGGCTTATGGGAATTGAAAGTAAAAATAATACCCCACCCATTCCTGCTGTGCACGGCCCGCCTCGGTCTATTTTATCAAAGATGAAGGCAATAGTAAAATAGATGCCGTAGAATAGTAAAGTTTTGTATTCAGTTCGAAGATTTATCATCTGTTAAATTGTCTAATTTTCAAATTGACACAATTTTCTAATTAAAGTTGAATTTGTCTGTCAATTTGCTGATCCAGTGAGATAAAAGTCTCCGTTCTTGAAACTCCTTCAATTGCTTGGATTTTATTGTTTAAAAGGGACATTAAATGTTCGTTGTCGCGGCAAATGATTTTAATCAAAACCGACCAGTTTCCGGTAGTGTAATGACATTCTAAAACTTCGGGGATTTTTCTCAATTCTTTTACGGCTTCGGAGTTTCGCGAAGCTTTGTCAAGATAAACTCCAATAAAAGCCATGGTGTTATAGCCTAAAACTTTTGGATTTACGGTAAATTTTGATCCTGAAATAACGCCAGATTGCTCAAGTTTTTTTAATCGCTGATGAATCGCAGCGCCAGAAATTCCAATTTTGTTGGCAATTTGTAATATGGGTTTTCGGGCATCGTCCATTAAGTAACGAAGGATTTCTTTGTCGATACCGTCAATTTCAATTAAGAGGGAATTAATTTTCATAACTTAAAATTTGAAACTATTTTTTGTGATTTGGGTTTAGAATAGAAATCAAATGTAGTTAAATTGCTGAAGAAAAGAAAATTCCAAAATTGAGGAATTGTTATAAAAGAAAAATTCCAAATCCCAAGTGATTAAGTTGGAATTTGGAATTTAAATATTTTTCGGTTTGTCGATTTATTTCGCTTTGTTTGCTTCGGCTATATATTTTTCTAAAGCCATTGTCATAGAAGGCGTTTCAGGCGTTGGAGCAAGAATATCGATTCTTAATCCGTGATCTAGAGCTTCCTTTTGCGTTGTGCTTCCAAATACAGCGATTCTGGTATTGTTTTGTTTAAAATCAGGGAAGTTTTTAAACAAAGATTTAATTCCTGTTGGACTAAAAAATGCTAAAACATCATAGTAAACATCTGCTAAATCAGACAAGTCGCTCATTACAGTTCTGTAAAAAATAGCTTGTGCCCAATCTACTTTTAGATTGTTTAATGTAACAGGTGCATCAGCGTTTAATTGGTCAGATGCAGGAAGCAAAAACTTCTCGTCTTTGTACTTTTTGATTAGCGGAGACAAGTCTGCAAAATCTTTTGCCCCAACGTAAATTTTACGTTTTCTGTATACAACATACTTTTGAAGATAAAATGCTACAGCTTCAGATTGACAAAAATATTTCAATCCTTCTGGAACTTTGTAACGCATTTCATCAGCCACTCTAAAAAAATGATCTACAGCATTTCGACTTGTTAAAATGATCGCAGTGTAATGATTAAGATCGATTTTTTGTAATCGAATCTCTTTTGCGCTAACCCCTTCCACATGAATAAATGGTCTGAAATCAATTTTTATTTTGTGTTTTTGTTGGAGCTCAAAGTAAGGAGAATTCTCCACTTTAGGTTCAGGCTGTGACACCAAAATTGTTTTCACTTTCATATTATAAACATTTTCTAAGCACTCCCTTTTGTTAACCAATAATAAAGAAAATAATAAGGGGCTATTTCAAGAGCGCAAAGATATAAAATAAAATAAAATAACTTACTGATTATTGCATTTTGATACGTTTTAATTGAAATAA
This sequence comes from Flavobacterium mesophilum, assembly GCF_039581405.1. Taxonomy (NCBI): domain Bacteria; kingdom Pseudomonadati; phylum Bacteroidota; class Flavobacteriia; order Flavobacteriales; family Flavobacteriaceae; genus Flavobacterium; species Flavobacterium mesophilum. The sequence continues at coordinate 232,638 of NZ_JBCPXZ010000006.1, forward strand.
AATAGGAGTACAGACTAATACACAGCGAAATACCTATGATTGCTAAGGGAACAATCGTTGGGATATTGTCATAATAAAATAAAACAGCATTGATCGGAAGCAATAAAACGCCTATATAAGTTCTGTAAGTGACTTTTTGTAAGTTAAAAAGATCGACAAATTCTTCAATATTGAAAGAAGTTGCAACAATTTTCTCGATTAAATATTTTGCCAAAATGAAGTAAAGCAAAAATGTGGCAATCTGAATAAATAAAATCCAGTCGGTTTTTAATACAACTTCTGAGGCTTTTGAATTTTGTGAAAAAATATGCATTGCCAGCTGGATAAAAAAAGCAAACGAGATCACTTGTACAAAAAATAATCCAACAGTGAAACTGCTTTTCATGTGGCTGTTATCACGATAGATTTTGGCATATTTATCAGAAAAAATTAGCTTGCTGAATTCCGAAAATCGAGTCTCATAAGCTGATTTTGTAATGGCAACAACAGCAAAGGTTAGGACAAATAAGGCAGTTGCCCAGTCTTTGTTTTCAATAATTCGAGGATGAAGGTGTTCAATCATAGTGTCACAAAATTAGTAATTTTTTATATCAATACTTTTATTATGTATTTATTATGAAGCAAATGCTATAAAAAGTTTACTTTTGCGGTGAAATTACCGAGAAAAAAATGAGTGATAGTATTGTCATAATTCCTACTTATAACGAAATTGAGAACGTAGAAAGTATAGTAAGAGCTGTTCTTTCGCAACATAAGTCTTTTCATCTTTTAATTATTGATGATAATTCTCCAGATCATACCGCGAATAAAGTAATTGCTTTGCAGGAAGAATTTCCTGAAAGATTGTTTTTGGAAAAAAGAGCAAAAAAATCAGGTTTAGGAACTGCATACGTGCATGGTTTTAAATGGGCATTGGAGCGTGAATATGATTTTATTTTTGAAATGGATGCCGATTTTTCGCATAACCCAAATGATCTTGAAAAATTGTACGATGCTTGCCATTTTGGAGGTGCTGACTTAGCAATTGGATCTCGTTATGTAAAAGGCGTAAATGTTGTAAACTGGCCTTTGAGCCGTGTTTTAATGTCGTATTTTGCTTCGGTATATGTTAAGTTTATCACCGGAATGAAAATTCACGATGCTACTGCAGGTTTTGTTTGTTATAAAAGACAGGTTTTAGAGAAGATAAATCTGAACAAAATCAAATTTGTTGGATATGCTTTTCAAATTGAGATGAAATATCGAACTTATTGTGGTAAATTTGAGATTACTGAAGTGCCGATTATTTTCACGGACCGAACAAAAGGAGTTTCTAAAATGAGCAATGCCATTATTAAAGAAGCTATTCTTGGAGTGATTTCTCTTCGATTAAAAAAATTATTCAATACATTATAAAAAAAAGGCGATGAACAGGATTTTAATCAAAAATGCTAAAATTGTAAACGAAGGATCAATTTTTGAAGGCGATGTGCTAATCGAAAATGATTTAATTGTTGAGGTTTCAGACAGCATCAGCCTAAAAACTTCTGATTGCAAAGTGATCGATGCAGAAGGCAATTATTTGATTCCAGGTGCGATTGACGATCAAGTCCATTTTAGAGAACCAGGATTGACACACAAAGGCGATATCGAATCTGAATCTAGAGCGGCTGTTGCGGGAGGAATTACCTCTTTTATAGAACAGCCAAACACAGTTCCGAATGCGGTTACACAAGAAATTTTAGAAGATAAATATCAGATTGCGTCTCAAAAATCATTTGCGAATTATTCGTTTATGATGGGAGCAACTAACGATAATTTGGAAGAAGTTTTAAAAACGAATCCAAAGAATGTTGCTGGAATTAAGATTTTCCTTGGTTCATCAACTGGAAATATGTTGGTGGATAACGAAGCGACTTTAGAAAGGATTTTTTCAAGTACGCCAATGTTGATCGCGGTTCACTGCGAAGATGAAACTACAATTCAAAATAATCTTGCAGCTTTTAAAGAACAATATGGGGAAGATATTCCGGTCACAGCGCACAACTTGATCAGAAGTGCCGAGGCTTGTTATATTTCATCTTCAAAAGCTGTGGCTTTGGCTAAAAAAACTGGAGCAAGACTTCATATTTTTCATCTTTCAACTGCAAAAGAAATGGAATTGTTTACGAACAAAATTCCGTTAGAAGAGAAAAAAATTACTGCTGAGGTTTGTGTGCATCACCTTTGGTTTACGGATGAAGATTACAAAACAAAAGGGAATTTCATCAAATGGAATCCTGCAGTAAAAACGGCTGAAGATCGTGCTGAACTTTGGAAAGCTTTAAATGATGGACGCATAGATGTTATTGCAACAGATCATGCACCTCATACCAAAGAAGAAAAACAGCAGTCATATTTGAAAGCGCCTTCAGGAGGTCCGCTTGTGCAACATGCTGTTGTAGCAATGTTCGAAGCGCATCATCAAGGAAAAATTAGTGTGGAGAAAATTGTGGAGAAAATGTGCCATAATCCAGCTAAAATTTTCAAAATCGAAAAAAGAGGATTTATTAAAGAAGGTTATTACGCCGATTTGGTAATTGTCAATCCGAGCCTGCCTTGGAGTGTAAATTCTGATAACATTTTGTATAAATGTGGATGGTCTCCTTTTGAAAATATGGCATTCAAATCGAGAATCACGCATACTTTTGTAAACGGAGAAATGGTTTACAACAATTTCAAAGTAAAAGATGTGCGCGCCGGAAAAAGATTGTTGTTTGATAGATAAAAAACTGAAATGAAGAATTTTGTATTTATAGTATTGGTTTTGTTTCTTTCTGTAAGTTGTAAAAAAGAGATTGTAAAAGAGCCAAAAGGACTTATTGAAAGAGGAAAAATGATTGATATTATGTACGATTTGTCTCTTTTAGAGGCAATGAAATATCAAAATCCGTTGTCTTTAGATTCTGTTGAATCAGATCCTAAGAAATTTATTTTCAAGAAATACAAAGTCGATAGTCTGCAGTTTGCTCAAAGCAATATTTACTACGCTTCCGATTATGAAACGTATAAAGATTTATATGATGAGTTAGGGAAACGATTGCAAGTAAAACAACGAGCAACAGATTCGATTCTTAAAATTGAGGAGAAAAAAGCGGCGAAAGAAGCTAAAAAGAAAGCGTCTGAAAAACCAAAAGATTCTATAAAAAGTCCAGAGAATCCAGCAAACGTTAATCCGCGAGGAAGAGAGAAACTTTTAGATCAATAATTAAATTTTGAAATATTTATAATGTACTCATGTACATCCTGAAAAACCGTTCCTAGAGCGGTTTTTATTTTTTCATTAGAATATAAATCTTTGGTATAAGAAGATTTTGCTGTTGCTCGCGTTAGGCGTCTTTTTTGGAAAAAGAGCGTCGCAAAAACAGAATCGGCCATCCATAGGAAATTCATCAGAAATGGTTTTGCGTGAATGTATGGTTTTTTCACTTTCAAAACTGTTGCAATGGTGTCGAGAATATCTTTAAAAACGACATTTTCTGTTATCAAAGTGAAGCGCTCGTTTTTAATGTCGCTTTTCATTAATTGAAATGCTGTTTTTACAACATCATCAACAGAAATAAAGCCAGTACTTCCGAGTGTGTAAAATGATAATCCGTTAGCGACTTTTGTGTACAATTCGGCGCTTCCTTGTTGCCGTTCTTTCGTTTTCGGAATTGGTCCCAGAATTACACCCGGATTTACAATTACGATATCCAAACCTTCTTGAACAGCGCGCCAAACTTCCATTTCGGCACCATATTTCGAAATAGCATAATCGCTGTGCGGTTTTTCAGGATTCCAATCAGTTTCTTCAGTGATATAGGTTTCGTGTGAAGCTAAATCTCCTAAAGCGGCAATTGAGCTTACAAAGCAGAATTTTTTTATTTCTCGCGCAATCGAAAAATTAACCATATTGGCAGTTCCTTCAATATTGGTCTTTCGAAGCGCATCTTCATCTTTGGGATCAAATGAAATTAATGCAGCACAATGGTAGACATAATCGATGTTGTTAAAAGCAATTTCGAGTGAAGGAACATCTAAAATATCGGCTTCAAGCCATTCTATTTTTTCAAATAAATCGCCTTTTTTATAAAGCTCAAAAACCGATTTTGTTTTTTGAATGCCATTTTGGTTTCGGTAGATAGCCCGAACCTTTTCTCCATTTTCAATTAAATGAAGCAATAAATGTGAACCTACTAAACCTGTACCTCCAGTTACTAATACCATTTTGTAAAGATAAGTTTTTGGTTGAAAGGTGCAAAGTTAGAGAGGTGCAAAGTTGAAAAGGTTTTATAGAAAAAAGCAATTATATAAGATCAAGTCTGATCTCATATAATTGCTTTTAGTGTAAAGTATAAACTTTTTTATAAAATAGTATAAGAAAATAGTAAGTCTACACTGCTGAAATTTGTAGAAAAAGGCATGTAATTGTTCAATAAATTTTTGCCAGCATTGTATCTGATTTCGGCGCTAATTTTATTTTTAAAATTGTAACCAGCACCAACACCAAAGTTGCCTTGAGCTTCTCCATCCAAATTTACATATTTAGATTCATAAGTAAATTTCCCGTTAAGGGTAATAGCATAAAGCGCATTTATAAATATTTTCGAATTTTGGTTTAAAAAGAAATAATGGCGCACACCTATTGGCAGACTTAATCCAGAATATTCTACTGATGATGGATGTTCAACATGTTTGGCGTCGTTAACGCTATAAAGCACACCATAATCTTGACTGGCTTTGTATTTTTGATAAAATAATCCCAAGAATACACTCCATTTGTTTTTGTTGAATGGAAAAATATATTCTCCTTCCAAGCCAAATGTTGGTTCGGTTTTGTTGTCATATTTGACATTTTGGTATCCAGCACTTTCAGCTCCGTCTACTGTTAAAGAATTAAAGCTTGCACCTGCAGATACTTTCAAAGAAAAAATGCCTTTGTTTTTAGTGCTTGTTGCTTTTTCAATTGCGCTGGCATCGGCATTGTTGTATTTTAGGAAATGCTTAACCAATGGTTCAGTTTTGTATGTCAGCTTTTTGATTTCGTTTTCGCTGATATTTTCATTTTTTACATTATTGAACAATTGTTGTTTGAAATAATTGTTTTCTTCTGTTGTTTGAGCTCCTGTTTGGTCATTTACTAAAAGAAACTCTTTATAAACAAGTTGTTCAGTTGGAACGTTGGCTGTTTCGTAAAAGAATCTTGCTACATCCTTATTAAGATAGTAGTATAAAGTGGCTTTTCCTTCTACTAATATTTTTAAAAAGATTGTGTCTTCTTTCCAAACAGGATTCTTTGTTGTCGAGATGTTTTCTAGTCGATTATCTGAGATATCAATTTTTACTTTTGCTCTTTTAAATGTTGCGCCGTTTTCTACGCCAAATTCTTTTGCAGTAGCAATGGTTTCTGTTTTAATATCGGTATCATTAATCGAAATCTTGTACTTGAAGTCGATAGGATTGTTGTACCAGTCAATATTTTTAATGTAACATTCGGTTTTTGTTCCGTCGTTTGAAATAAAATAACCTTTTTCGAAAGAAATTTGCGCGTTAAGCGCTGAGAAATAAAGGCATAATACAAGTAGTAATAGTTTTTTCATATAAGTGATTTAGGTTGCCGAAACTAAATAAAATAATTTATGCTTTTTTACGGTTTTCCACATTTTGTTTTTTTTAAAAGATTCAAAGCTTTTATGGGCTGTTCTTGAAATCTATTTTTAGAATTGTTTTTTTGATATTGCCATTGCTTTTTGATATTGCCAATGGCATTGATTATATTTGCGCAAAATATTATAAAAATGAAGAATCTAGTTGAAGAATTAAAGTGGCGCGGTTTGTACCATGATAGCATGCCAGGAACGGAAGAACAATTGCTAAAAGAGGTTACATCGGCTTATATTGGTTTTGATCCAACGGCAGATTCACTGCATATTGGCAGTATGGTTCAGATTATTTTATTGGTTCATTTAAAGAATTTTGGTCATCAGCCAGTTGCTCTTGTGGGTGGTGCGACCGGAATGATTGGTGATCCTTCTGGAAAATCTGATGAAAGAAATCTGTTGAACGAAGAAACTTTGGCTAAAAATGTTGCCGGAATCAAAAGTGTTCTGTCTCGCTTCTTAGACTTTAATTCAAATGAACCAAATGGTCCAATTATGGTAAACAACTATGACTGGATGAAGGAATTCTCGTTTATTGATTTTGCACGTGAGGTTGGAAAACGAATCACGGTAAATTACATGATGGCGAAGGACTCGGTTAAAAAGAGAATTAACGGAGAAGGTGAAGGAATGTCTTTTACAGAATTTACCTATCAATTAATTCAAGGATACGATTTTTATCATTTATATAAAAACAATAACTGCCTTTTGCAAATGGGAGGTTCTGACCAATGGGGAAATATTACCACAGGTACAGAATTGGTGCGTAGAATGGGAGGCGAAAATGCCAAAGCTTTTGCGTTGACAACTCCATTAATCACAAAAGCAGACGGATCTAAATTTGGAAAATCTGAAGGAGGAAATGTTTGGTTAGACGCTGATAAAACTTCGGTTTACAAATTTTACCAATTTTGGGTAAATGCGACTGATGCAGATGCTGAAAAATATATCAAAATCTTTACTTTCTTAGATAAGGAAACAATTGATGCTTTGATTGCTGAGCACCAAGCGGCACCTCATTTGAGAGTTTTACAGAAAAAATTAGCGGAAGAAATCACGATTTTTGTTCATAGTAAAGAAGAATTAGAAAAAGCGATTCAAGCTTCAAATATTTTGTTTGGAAATTCTACAGCAGAAGATCTAAAGAAATTGGACGAGAAAACTTTCTTAGAAGTTTTTGACGGAGTGCCACAAGCGGAAATTGCAAAAGCTGATTTAGAAAACGGATTGGATATTATTACAGTTTTAAATGAAAAAACAGGTTTCTTTAAATCAAACGGAGAAGCAAGACGTGCATTGACTGCAAATTCTATTTCGGTAAACAGAGAAAAAATAAAAGAAGATTTTGTTTTGACTGCAAATGATTTGATCAACAATCAATTTGTGTTATTGCAAAGCGGAAAGAAAAATTATTTCGTGATTCGTGTAGTTTAATCGATACTAAAGCGTTTTTAAGCTAAATATATTAAAGCCCAATGTTCAAATGAATATTGGGCTTTTTATTAAGTTTTTTACGATTGGATTTTTTGATTAAACGATTATACAAATTAACGATTAAACCTTTTTTAAAGAACCATCAAATTACAACCGCGGATATCAGAATTATCAAAACGTCCCAATACTTCAAAAGAATTGTTGGGATATTTTTTGCCTAAATCTTGTGTCGCTATAAAAGAACATGAATTGATATTGGCCAAATCAATAACATTTATTCCGCCAGTTTTTCCATCGTTGATATAAGTTAGTGCATCTTCTGGATCACGAATCAAGATATTCATCCACGACGGACATTCGAAAATGCCATCTCCTAAAGAATAGGCTTGCGCCAAAAGTTCAGTCATTCCATATTCGGAGTGAATGGAAGTAACGCCAAAACCTTTGCAAAGGATTTCATGAAGTTCTTCGCGAATCATTTCTTTGCGTTTTCCTTTCATTCCTCCAGTTTCCATGATAATGGTATTTTGAAGTTGAAATTGGTGTTTTTCGATTAAGTCTAATAAAGCATAAGTTACTCCAATCAAAATTATATTTTGTCCAGCTTGATCTAACTCAATCAGCTTTTGGGTAAGTTCTCCGTAGTTGTGTAAATAAAACCCACTTTCAGGCTGATTTGAGCGTTTTATTAAATCTTCTACCATATAAATTAGCGAAGAGCCGTCGCGCTCTAAATATGACGGCAAAATGGCTAAAACAACGTAATCTTCTATGTTTCCATAAAATTGCGCAAATCCTTGACGATAACTTTCTTCATAAAGCGAAACATCGGTAACTAAATGGCGACTTGTAACCATTCCGGTTGTGCCACTGCTAGTAAAAGTAACTTGAGGAAAATCAGAATTCGAAACCACTTCGTGGGATTTGAAGAACTGAATTGGCAAAAACGGAATTTGTTTCAATGTTTTTACCTGTTGCGGATTTACATTCAAAAAATCACAGAAATCACGATATACCTTATTGTTTTCGTGTTGAAAACGAAACACTTTTAGTGCTATTTTTTCAAATTGTTTCTGACTTGAAATGGTAAATATATCGTTGGCTGTGATCAAAACTTTTTTTTGCAAAGATATTGTTTTTAGCTTTTAGTAGTGGTTTTCAGTCGTAGTTTTCAATCTCAACTTAGACCTATGAACTAGTAACTGAGGCTGTAGACTAAAAAAAGCTCCTGTTGGAGCTTTTTATATTTTATCTGATGATTAATTTTCGGGTTGCGGAGGCATTTTCTTCACTTATCTTGATGATATAAACACCTGGAACTAAATCTGCAACGCTTAATTCTCGTGAAGTCAAATGCGTTTGTAATACTTTTTTACCTAGAAGATCAAAGATGATGATTTCTTTTTCCAAATCATTTTTGGTCGAAATATATACTTTTCCGTTAGTGACTGGGTTAGGGTACAAGCTTAGACCCTCAATAGAAGTAGATTCTTGAGGTTTTGGTAATTGTTTACTGTCTTGTGCCGAGACACTTACAGTAAAGAAAAAAGCCAATAAGAATGTAATATAAAAGTAGTTTTTTGCCATCGCATTTATTTGATACGTAAATATACAAAAAAAATTACAAAAATTACGCCAAAAAAAAACATCCTAAATATTTAGGATGTTTTTAACAATTTATGTTCGAAGTAAATTATTTGATCAAACTTACACCGTCAACTGTAGCCCAAGCTCCAGCAGTTAATGAAGCTCCAGTTGCTGTAGAACTTGGCGTGAAAGTTCCAGTTGGGAAAGCAACTGTGAAACCTGTAGCACCAGCGATTGGGATGATGTTTGTTGTGTTAGAAATTTTAATATTTAAAATTTTAATTTTTCCAGTATTTACTTGGTGTGTGTTAGTTGCAGCATCTAAGATACTAACTACTGCACCTTGGTAAGTAGTTGTGCTATTTGGAACTGTAAAGTTTCCGTAACCATCAACAACGATGTTGCTGTATTCTCCGTTACCTTCTCTTTTGAATTGGAAAGCATCAACTTGGTTGTCTGCACCTTCAGGAACGTTAGTAGATTCTCTTTTTAAAGTAATGTTAGAAACTTTAGGTCCGAAAGCATTGTCATTTGCAGATGCTTCGATTTCCATTCCGTAGTTTCCTTTTCCAGTTTGGTAAGCATACCAGTTAGTATTAGCTTGACCTTGCCATCCATCTTGCCAGTCAAAAGAGTCATCAGTATTTCCGTAAGAAATAGCATTTGTCATACTTGCAGTTCCTCCGAAGAATTCGAATCCGTCATCAGCACCTTTGTAAGCTACTAAGTGATCTAAAGTTGTTCCAGAACCTACAGAGTAGAATGTGAAAGCGTTGTTTTCTTTGTTACCGTCTGCTAATTTAGAACCAGCGTACTCAACTCTTACATAGTTTAATGAACCACCATTGTGAGTTGCGTTAGATCCTCCGTAAGAGATATTGTTTCCGTCCTCAGATGTAGAAGAAGTTCCTCCTCCAGCAACTTTTGCAGGTGCATCACCGTACATGATGATACCTCCCCAAGAACCTGGAACTTTAGATTTTTCTGTAAACACAACTGGTTTATCAGCAGTTCCGTTGATGATTAATTTTCCTCCGTTTAAAACAACTAAAGCGTTGTCTCCGGTAGCTTTGTCTATAGTGATTGTAGATCCTGCGTCAAAAGTTACAGTTACACCTGAATTGATTTTTACAATTCCTTTTAAAGTGTAGTTTCCGTAAGCATAAGTTTTGTTTGCAGTGATAGGACCTGTAATTTCGCCTGTAGCAGGAGGTGTAACAGGAGTTGAGTCATCGCTGCTTGAGCAAGAATTAAAAAATAAACCTGCAGCAAGTGCTAAAGCAAGAATTTTAGTTTTCATAGTTTTTGTGTTGTATTATTCGTTTTTATTTTTGTCAAAATTAGGATGTTAATCTCTTTGAGGTGTTATCTGAACATTACATTACAGTTACCAAAAATTGATTAAAATGTGAAGGGAATGTTAAGTGAATCTTTGCAAATTGTAGCCATAAAAAAAGCTCCAGATATCTGGAGCTTTCTTATTTGTTATGTTCTTAATATTAGAATGTGTATCCAACTTTAACTGAGAATCCTACACCTTTTTTGTAGCTGTTTGCTAATAAAGATGGTTCATCAACTTTTACAGTTCCGTTGTTTCCAAATTCCAATTGTCTTGCAGGGTTTAGTAAGTTGTCTGCTGTAAATTTCACATCAAAATGTTCTGAAATTTTACTTCCCCAAACAAAGTCCAATTGAGAAACTGGTAATTCATAAGTATTATCCTGACCGTTTGTTCCTACTGCATAAATTCTTTTTCCGAATACACCATAAACAAGAGACATAGTGTTTGTCCAATCTTTACCTAAATTGAATTCGTATTTCAAATCAGAGTTTACTAACCAATCTGATGCACCTTGTAATGATCTTGTTTGGTGCGTTTCGATAGAATTTTTAACAGTCACAACTCCGTCCTCATCTTGAGATTCGTATGTTTTAGCAACATTTACTTTTGTTGACATTAATGAAGCGTTCAATCCAAAAGAGAAATGCTCTAGTTTGTCACTAATTCTATTTAGCCCTAAAAGGAACTCAACTTCTGCTCCATATAAAGTTGCATTGTCTGAATTTAAGAAAGTAGTTACAGTTCCCGATGTAGCGTTTGCAATAAACGTTCTTTCGATTGGATTGTCAATATATTTTCCAAAAACACCAAAAGCTAACATTTCTTTAGATGTTGGGAATATTTCATATTTCAAATCAACATTATAGTTGTCGCTATTTTTCAATAATGAGTTACCTTGTGTAGAAGTATTATCCGCATTGATGTATGAAATCGGGAAAGCTTCCATTACAACTGGTTTTGTATACGTTTTACTTGCTGCGAAACGAATATTAGATGTTTCTGTCATTAAGTATTTCAAGTTTACAGAAGGTAAAACATAAAGATTGTTGTATGTTTTTACTTTGAATGGATCATCAAAAGAACCTAAAGTTCTGAAATGTGTTTCTTTGATCGTGTTTTCAACTCTTAAACCTCCATTAAGTTCAAACTTATCAGCGAATTTCCAGAATAAGTTTGCATAACCTGCATTAGCGCTTTCGTTAAGTTTTACTTTGTAAGTTGCGTTTGAGCTTTCAGCAAAATATACAGAACCATTGCTGATGTCAGTTCTAATTTTAGTATCAATATTATTTATGTCATTTGATGAAAATGCACTACCATAACTTGCAACAAATCGGTAAGAAGATTCCATTTTAGAAAAGTTTCCGTTATAACCAACAGTCAATTTGTTTTGTTTTTCTTTTCCAAATTTTAAGTTGTATTCTAACAATCCTGAAACATACACATTGCCATCAACACTTAAATATTGACGTAAGAAATTGTTTGCTCCGTAAGAAGTGTTGATTTGATTTTCAGTTTCCTGAGTACCAGTATAGAATTTTCTGTCTGGTTGACCATATTTTGTATTTGCATAAGATACACCACCTTTTAAAGTTTGGTTTTTATCTTCTGTCAAATTGTATTCTCCTAATAATTGCGCATTTAAATAATCTGTTTTATCCAATTGATTCGTACGGATAAAGTTGTTGTTGATACCATTGTTGCTTAAAACTCCGTACTGATCTAAGATCGAGTTTAATGTTGTTTTTAAGTATATAGTATTGAAAGATAATTTGTATCGTTCAGCTGAATAGTTTACACCTACTAAAGCAGAAGTACTAGTTTTGAAACGGTATTCCGTATTGATGAAATCATTGTTGTATTTATCACCAAGAGTTTGTAGTGTTCTGTTAACACCTTCTCTAACTGCAAAGTTATTATCGAAATTAAGAGATAATAAATATGAAACATTACGGTTGTTGCTTAAGTCAAATTTTTCTGCGTGTAAAAAATTGAAGCTTGAGTTAAGCGGGCTTTTGCTTTTACTTACGTTAAAACCTTTATCACCGCTTACAGAGTTTAATGCTTGATCTTGTGTGAAAGTTGTTCTTCCAGCAGTTTCACCTAAGAAACTTGGCAATTCTCGGTCTTTTCCATTAAATCCAAAGAAACCTGCAGCAGTATCTGCATCTCCAGAAAGCAAGAAATCTTTAAAGCTGTTTCCAGTTGTATATCCTGCTCCAAGATTGATTTTAGTAATGTTTTTTGTTGGTTTTGAAGTTTGGATATTGAAAGTTCCTCCAGCAAAATCTCCGTAAATGTTCGGGTTGAAAGTTTTGTAAACGTCAATTACACCTACGATATTTGTTGGAAACAAATCAAGCGGAACAATTTTAGAATATGGGCTGTTTGAAGGAGCAGCAAGATCATTGATCAATAAGTTGTTGTAACGATCTTCAAGACCACGAACAAATATTCCTCTTGAACCTACTTTTGAAATTCCGGTTACTTTTGTCAAACCTTCTTCAACATCGCTTACACCTTTTCTAGACATTTCCTGCGCACCAATACTTTGTTTGATTACTACAGCATTTTTTTGGTCTAAAAGTAAAGCAGTTTCTTTTTCTTTATTAGCTGTTGATTTTACAACAACATCTTTAAGAGTATAACTTCCTGATGAAAGTATTTGGTTAACAGTAACTGTTTCTCCAGCTTTTACAGTAACAGGTTTTTCTACAGATTCATATCCTACGAAACTAAAAACAATAGTGTATGTTCCAGGATTTACACTTAACGAATATTTTCCGTCAATGTCAGTGTTGGCACTAATGTTTGTTCCTTTTATTAAAACATTTGCAAAAGGAAGTGATGCATTATTAGATTCCTTGTCGGTTAATACGCCAGAAATCGTACCTTTGTTTTGCGCGATCGAAATCGAACAGATAAATAATGTGATTAATAGAAATTTTAAATTGAATTTCATTTCAGTGTTGTGTTTGATTTATTTTTGTGCAAAGAAAGAACCGCATTGTAAAGTTCATGTTAGCCACTTGTTATGTTTTTGTGTTGCTAAGATTATCAAATTGTTACCAGATTAAATTACCGTTAACCGTAATTTTTAACGGTTGTTTTATTGTTATATTTACGCTGTGAAATAAAAAACATCGAATATATATTAATGAAAATTTGATGTTAAAATCTCAATTTTTGCTATTTATGAAAAAAACACAAACTAAGATTTTATTAGTTGACGATGAACCAGATATCTTAGAAATCGTTGGCTATAACCTTGCTCAAGAAGGCTATCAAATTGTAACAGCTTCAAACGGAAAAGAGGCTATAGCAAAGGCTCAGAAAGAATTGCCAGAATTAATCATTATGGACGTAATGATGGCCGAAATGGACGGGATGGAAGCTTGTGAACACATCAGAAAAATTCCAGAATTAAATAATGTTATCATAACATTCTTAACCGCAAGAAGTGAAGATTATTCGCAAGTGGCTGGTTTCGATGCAGGTGCTGATGACTACATTACAAAGCCAATAAAACCAAAATTATTGGTGAGCAAAGTAAAGGCTTTGTTAAGAAGGTTAAAAGAACAAGAAGTCGTTACAGATACTATAAATGTTGGGGGCATCGAGATTAACCGTGAAGAATACAAAATCATAAAAGGCAATGTCGAAATTGCTTTGCCAAGAAAAGAATTTGAATTGTTCTATTTATTGGCTTCTAAACCAGGAAAAGTTTTCAAAAGAGACGAAATCCTAGATAAAGTTTGGGGCAATGAAGTAGTAGTTGGAGGAAGAACAATCGATGTTCACATCAGAAAGCTTCGTGAAAAAATTGGCGAAGATCTTTTCAAAACTATTAAAGGTGTGGGGTATAAATTTGAAGTTTAGTTTTGTAAGATACTAAGTTGCTAAGATACTAAGGCGCTAAGTGTTTTAATCAAGATTAAAACAGATTCTTTTTTTTCAGCATCAAATAAAATAAACCATATAGGAAGTTAGGTTCATGATGAACTTTAATTTCTTATATGGTTTTTGAGTTAACTTTGTTTTGAGTTCAAATGATGATTTTATTGAAAAGACAATAACTCATAACAAAACTTAATTTTCTTAATCTCTTAATGGTTAAAACTATAAATGAAAATCAATTTTAAAAAAACATACAAATTTGCCATTAAATCGGCATTATATATAAGTCTGTTTTCAACAGGATTTGTGCTGATGCTGATGACTTTGTTTTATAAAAACCAATTAAAACATCAAATTGCTTTTGGAATAATTTTCATTATTTCAATTTATATTTTCTCTTTTTTGGTTTTACAATATCGTGTAGAGCGCTTTATTTACAGAAGAGTAAAGAAAATTTATGATGAGGTTTCTTTATTAGAATCGACGCCACTGATCAATCAACCGATAACAACTGACATGGAAACGCTTTCGCGAGAAGTGAAAAAGTTTGCAACCGATAAAAAGCTCGAAATTGAAATGCTTGAAATTCGTGAGCAATACCGTAGAGAGTTTCTTGGAAATGTTTCACACGAATTAAAAACGCCTTTGTTTACTGTTCAGGGTTATGTTTCGACTTTGCTTGATGGTGCGATGGACGACAAGAATATTCGAAAAAAATATTTAAAACGTGCTGAAAAAGGTGTGGAGCGTCTTATCTATATAGTAGAAGATTTGGATATGATTACCAAATTAGAATCAGGCGATTTAGATTTGAATATGACCGATTTTGATATTGTGGAATTGATTCAGAATGTTTTCGATTTGCTAGAAATGAAAGCGGATAAGAAGAAAATCAAATTGGCTTTTGAAAGTAAAAATGTTCAATCGGTTATTATTCGTGGAGATCAGGACAGAATACAGCAGGTTTTAGAAAACTTGATTGTGAATTCAATCAAATATGGAAAAGAAGGCGGGCTAACGGAAGTTGGCGTTGTAAATCTTACCAAGAAAAAAGTCTTGATCCGAATTAGTGATAACGGAGAAGGTGTTGAAAAACAGAATATTTCAAGACTTTTTGAACGTTTTTATCGAGTAGACAAAAGCGGAACAAGATCAGAAGGTGGTTCTGGTTTAGGACTTGCCATTGTAAAGCATATTATTGAAGCGCATAAAGAAAAAGTGTATGTAGAAAGTGAATTCGGAATTGGTTCAGAATTCTCTTTTACGCTTGAAAAAGCGAATAAAACGCAAAAAACTGAAGTTAAATAATTGTAATCTGGGTTTTTGTAAAAGGCGTAAAACAAGGATTTTAACAATAAATCAACATTAGGCTTCGTCGCCTAACATTAAATTTTTATTATAGTAACATCTGGTTAATGATTTGTTAACATAGGTGATACATCTTTGCATCCTGAAACTAAGGGCAAAAGAAAAAATGATAAAAAAAATAGTAATTGCAGTTTTATTACTGCTTGCTTTCGGAGCCAATGCTCAGGAATTAAATAAACAAGACGTAAAAAATGAAGTAATGCGTCTTTTGGATTCGATCAACAAATCAAAACTTCCAGAAACTAAATCTGGAGGAGGAGTTGAGGAACATTGGTACGATAAAATCTCTTTAAGAGGTTATGCACAAATCAGGTACAATGGTTTGTTTTCGACAAACGACAAAGTTGCCTGTGAGCAATGTGACAGATCTTGGGGGACAACTTCAACTGCTCCAGACGCAAAAGCAAACAATGGACTATTTATTCGTCGTGCTCGTTTAGTGTTTTCGGGACAAGTTCATCCAAATGTTTTCTTCTATTTCCAACCGGATTTTGCTAGTTCGCCAGTTACTGGAATACAAAATTTTGTTCAAGTTCGTGATTTGTATTTTGATCTTTCTTTTGATAAGAAAAGAGAATATCGTGTTCGTGTAGGACAAAGTAAAATTCCGTATGGATTCATCAACATGCAATCGAGTTCACAACGTTTAACATTGGATCGTCCAGATGCTATAAACAGTTCAATAGCAAATGAACGTGATTTAGGAATCATTTTTTATTGGGCGCCTGCCGAAATCAGAGAGCGTTTTGCAATGTTGGTAAAAGATGGCTACAAAGGTTCAGGTGATTTTGGTGTATTTGCATTTGGGGTTTATAATGGACAAATCGCCAATAAAATAGATGCAAACAGAGATTTGAATGTCGTAGCCAGAGTTAGTTATCCTTTTGTAATTGGAAGTCAGATTATCGAACCTGGAATTCAGGCTTACGATGGAAAGTGGGCTTTTACAGACGAAATTTCAACAGGTGTAATTGTTAACGATCCTAAATATGTGAAAGATGAAAGAGTAGGTGCGACTTTTGTTTTATATCCAAAACCTTTCGGAATCCAAACAGAATATAATATTGGTAAAGGACCGCGTTACAATCCAGTAACCAATACAGTTGACCAAACCAATTTGAATGGAGGTTATGTTTTGCTGAATTATAAATGGGATTTCAAAAAACAACATATCTATCCTTACGCTCAATTTCAATATTATGATGGAGGGAAGAAATATGAAAAAGATGCCAGAAGTTATGTCGTAAGAGATTACCAATTTGGTATCGAATGGCAACCAATCAAAGCATTTGAATTAACAGCAGAATATGTGGTAGCCGATAGAACTTTTGTAGACAGCGCCCGCCCAATTAATAGACAAGAGGGAAATTTATTGCGTTTACAAGCACAGTTTAACTTCTAAAAACACAATAGAAATCTGTATTAATCAGTGGTTTTTGAACCCGATTAATACAGATTTTTTTAATTTTTACTGTGCCGAATTGTCTTCAAAAACTGAAAATAAAGCGTCCCAGTCAATATCACTTTTAAATTGTGTCAATCCTTTATACGACTTTACTTTTGAAAGATCTTCAATAGAAAAGTCATCCTGCAATGCATAAGGCACTAAATTTTCATTTTGAAGTTTTATAGCCAAATATTCTTGCTCATATTGTCCAGGAGTTGGAATAAAAAATGCTTTCTTGCCCAATTTTGCCAAATCCATAACAGTCGTATAACCAGAACGACAAAGCACAAATTCACTTTCGTTGAAGGTTTGTTCTAGCTGTTTTGAATTCATGAAATTGTAATATGTGACATTTCCTGCCTGCCATTTGTTTTGCACTTTCTCCACAATACCTTGCACAAAGACCACTTTCCCTTTAAAATTAGCCACTTCTTTTTGAAGTTTTTGATCCAAGAATGTTCTTTGTGGTTCAGGGCCTGATAAAATAATCATCAAATCATAAACTATTGGCGTTTCCTTTTTCTTCATTCTGCTCAAAGGGCCAATGTATTTTAAATTCAGATCGTTTGTTTTCAAATGTCCTAAATCTCCAGTAAGATTTGTTTCTTCATTTGAATCAGGAACCCAGCATTCTGTATATTTTTTTATAATATGTTGATGGCATTTACTGGTAAACCAAGTAGTGTTTCCTGTCATGACATTTAATTGATGCGTCATAAAAACAGAAGGAACTTTTTTGCTGTAAACCCCCAAACGATTATCTGAAATAATACCATCAATTCCATGCTTTTTTATCCAGGAATTAACAATCTTTTTTTCGTCTAAAATGGCCGTAATCATCTTTGGAAGATTCTTAATCAATTTCCATTTGAAGTTTTTGCCGTTTTTAGCATATTCAATATGATAAGAAGGCAATTCTAGTGTCTGTATGTACGGGAATTCTTTTCGTAGTAAAGCCAGCGCAACTCCATCAGAAGCGATAATCGGAATAAATTTGTTTTCCTGAAGCGCTTTAATAATCGGGATGCATCTAGTGGCGTGGCCTAATCCCCAGTTTAGTGGAGCAACTAAAATTGTTTTGTTAGCAGAATAGTCAATGCTCATAAGTTTGTACGCTTTTTAAAAAACGAAGATAAAGAAATATGTTTTTTATGATATTTCGGACATATTACTAAATTATTAACTCTATAAAGCCATTCAGGCTTTATATTTCGTTAAAAAGAAAGTAAAATCGTGATGATTTAAAAAGCAAAGTTACTTCTATGTTAAGCACAAAAAAAAGGAACTAGCAATGAGTTCCTTTTTGTTTGATCGCAATAAAATGGTCTTAATCTTGGATATAAGTCTTATTTCCATTTTTGTTGATGTAATACTTGCCACCTTTTGGACCTGTATATACTTTTTTTCCATTGTACTCTCCAGTAACTTTGTCCGGTACTTTTGGAGCTTTTTCGTTCGTTTCTTTTACAGTTTTAGTAGCAGATTTTTTTGCGGCTGTAGCATCTTTTGTCGCAGACTTGCTTGCAGCATCAGCTTTTGCGGCTGACTTTTTAGCTTTGTCAGCTTCGGTTTTTGCTTTTGCACTTTCTTTGTCTGCTGTTTTCTTAGCATCGTTAGCAGCATCTTTTTTTGCTTTTGCAGCGGTTGCGGTTGCGTCGTCTGCTGCTTTTTTAGATTTGTCTGCAGCTTTTTTAGCATCGCTTGCTGATTGTTTTTTAGCTTTTGATGCCGCAGCTGTTGCGTCATCTGCAGCTTTTTTCGATTTATCAGCTTCTTTTTTTGCGTCAGCTTTTGCTTTTTTTGCAGCGGCTTCTGTTTGGCTTTTAGTAGCTTTTGTTGTGGCATCTTGTGCGTAAAAATTAGATGAGAAAACCACTAAAAAGCAAAGCAATAATAATTTTTTCATAAGGCTACATGTTTAAATTTCAATTAAAATTACGCAATTTATTGTCATCTTTTTCGCATCCCATTAAAAATATGCGCGAAGCTGTACATTTCCTGTGTGCACGGTATTTCCGGTCTCACTTTTGCGGCCTTGATAGTTCAAATTGACATCTAAAAATGACGTGATGTTTTTTTGCAAAAGCAGTTTCCAAACCAAGTTTTGTCCAGCTTGAAGTCCTTCCAACATTTGAAATCCGACAGATGAAAATTCGTTTCCATCAAATTTGTTTTGATAAAATGAAAATTCGCCATTTAGAGTCACTTTTTTTTCTCCCGCAAATGAAAATGAAGTGCCAAGCCTGTTTTGAACCAAAGTTTCTAAATTGCCAATCTGGTTTTCTTTATTCTGAAATTCATAAAAGAAATCCAAACTGGTGTTTTTTGAGAATAGATAACTGATTTTCGGTGCAATTTGATATCCTCTTAAGTCATAGTTTTTCTCGGCAAAATCTTCTGAAACTAAATTGGTTTTTATGGTTTTGGTGAAAAAATTGAAAAGCCATGTTTTTTGATACAAATGCGTGTATTGCAACTGATGTGAATTGTTCGTCACATTTTGTGAACCTACAGAAAGTAAATTTTTTCCTTTGTTAACCAGATAAGAATACGTTACAGAGTGTTTTTGTTTTCCTCTATTAAAGTATAGACTGTTTCTTAAACTCGAATTTAGTCCCAAAATATTTTCTTCTGATGAATCAAACGGATTCAATTCCAAACGTTGGCCTTGGCTTTTCACTTTTCGATCCATAATAAACGATGTTTGATTATAGAAATAGGAAGCAAATTTTTTAAGTCCTTTCTCATTTTGCCATTGCGTCGGATTTAATGTCAGTGATTGCGAAAACTTATTCTGATTGGTTTTGATGTAAATCTGGTTCGGCAAAAAGATTCTGATAAATCGTGCTTGATCTGAATATTGAGCAATTTCAAATTCTTCCAATTCCTGAATTCCATTGCCATTATAATCGTTCCAAGTATAAACTCCTTGTCCAGTCGGAACTTCAATATACGTATATTCCTGCTGTGCGATTGTTCCCGAACTGGTTTCATAAGCGGTTCCAATTTGCATCAGTTGATTAAAAAATCGGTCATTATATAGAATTCGAGAATTTAAAGAGGGTTCATTGCCTCGATTTGGATCGGTAAAATCCAGATTACGATAACTCATGTAAACCGCCAGATTTGTTTTTTTGTTCTGAATCAGTTTTGATTTTAAATAATAGGTTTGTGAATTGTTTACATGTTGCAACAATCCGTTTTGCAAACTATCATTTCGGCGTTGTAAAAAACCTATTTCGGCAAAAACTTTTGTACTGTCGCCACGACCAATGAAAGCACCATATTCTGAAAATCTTTGGCTCAAGGCCGAAAACTGATTAGTGGTTTTGTCTTTTTCTTGATTGTCTTCGAGTTGCATGCTCGCGCCAACCCAATTTTTGCCAAAATGATATTTAGTTCGGGTTTGATTTCTAATGAATTTTGATGTCGAAATCGTTGCGTCAGAATTTAAAAAGCTTCCTTGATTCTCAAAAGTCCATTTTTTTATTTTAAAAAATGCCGATGTCGTATGGCGAGTTCCATTATAGCTTTCGCTGAAATCTAATTTTTCAAATTGGTAAGTCAGCAAGCCAACATTTGAAGTTTTCTTTTTGGCAAATAAATCAAAATTGATCCCCGTTGTCAGCAGACTTTGATTTCCCAAAAGCGTCGAATTTAAATTCCAGTCACGACTAAATTCAATATTGTATAATCGCTCTACCGATTTGAAATTTTCCGCAACATATTGATAATTTGCAAAGGCATCCAATGTCCAAGTTTTGGTAAAAAGCCGTTTTTTAAGATTGGTCTTAAAAGCAATTCCTTCATTGTTTCCGTCGTCAATTCCCGAGAATAAATTTTTATCATTGTTGCTTACGGCAAGTTCAAAATCGGCCAATGTTTTTTCATTCGGATTATATTTTCCTAAAAAGGTAGCAACCTGAAGTTTTATCGGCGGAACCAATTGCACAATAGGCTCGTAATTTCCTTGAAGAATTCCATTTACAGGAGGCGCGTATTCGTAAATTCTTTCAACGGAATTATTGTTTTGAATGATATAATTTCCAGCATTATTTCCAACCAAACTGAATTTTACATTGTATAAAACATCGGCCGGATTATTTGAGTATTCATATACTTCAACCGAATTGATCAATGTTTTTTTGTACAAAATTTTATTGTCAGCATATTTATCTTCGTAAGCAGAAGGCGCTTTCATTAAGTCCGGATTATCTCCAGCATCTTTCAAAACTTGAACTTGATCTGCAGAAAGGTTTTGCTGCAACGGTTGATTTTTGAAATCGCTTTCAGAATAAATGTAACCGCCAAAACTCCAATTTTTGTTTTCATGTGTGCCGCCAGCGTAAGTTACAAGGCGGTTGTAATTTCGCTCAGAATATTGGTATTCGATATTGATACGCATTTCAGAAGTAATCGTAAAAAGTGACGTAAACACAATTTCGCCTGCATTATAATCAATTACATAATCATTGTTTTCGCCACGTTTCAGCAAAACGCCATTTACATAAACACGTTCTGAACCCGAAATAACCAAGACATACAATTCGCCATTTTGACCTTTTAGCTTATACGGACCTTGATTTCCTTCCTGACCTGTAAAAGTACTTTTTGCATATTGTCCTTTTACAAAAGCGACTGAAGCAAAAACATTGGTCTTGCTTTCTTCTGTATCAAAATTAAAACTCGCCGAAAGTCCTTGGACTTTTTTGTCGAAATTTAGAAATTGAGTTTTATGATTTTCCAGAAAGACATCGCCTGCGCGAATGTTCCAATCGTTGCTGAAAAGCTCCATAAAAATATTGTCAAATTGATCCAATTTTTGAGAATAACCACCATTTTGTAACGGAATATTATTGTCTTGGAGCGATGCCCGAAGGCTGACTTTGTCTGAGATTTTTCCTGTAATCTGTAAATCTAGATTTGAATTTAAAACCGTGTTTTGATTGTTTCCAACAGTAACGCCACGGGTGATGCTACCAGAAGTAGTTAATCCATCAAAAGGAACGACTTTTTTGGTGTTGGCGTTGTCAATTTTGTATAGTTTTTCAGATCCAGCTTCGTTGCTTACCACTTGATCGGATTTGTAAAGACTGTATTCTTTTGTAATAAAATCGGGATATTTTAAATAATTGACGATTAAAGTATCCGAAAGCGAGGTGAATTTTTCGTTTAAAAGCAGTGTTCCTTTTTCGAAATTGATTTTGTAAAAACTCGAATCAATGGGTTGGTTTTTAGTATTTAAAAGCTGAAAAAAACTCGAATTTATGCTGACGTTTTCTAAACGAATTGTGTCGCGAACTGCAATGATTTTTTTGGTTTTGTACGCTGATTCTGTTTCCTGTGCATGAAGCCCAGAAAACCAGATGAAAACCGTTAAAAACAGTAATTTTTTCAGCATAAATACTTTAACTCTAAAAAGTCAAAAGTAGTATTTATAATTGGGAAAATCAGATGCTGAAATTTTGAGTTTTGCAAAGCTGCATTAGCGAGCAAGAAATATGATAATCAACGGTGGAGCAATAATTAGCAATAATGCTAATACCGATTTTGGATTGGCAAAGTTGGTCGTCCAGCCTAGCTCTTTGAATTTTTTTGGCGGAAACAATCTTGGATCTTCCGGATTATAGTAAAACATTCCCCAAACCCAATTGTTTGGATCATTCTGCCATCTGTTTTTTTGTTCTTCGGAAGGTTCTCTATAATCCATAATTCTAGAATTAAGTCGGTTTTTGGTAAACATAAATTTAGTGAAATCATTTGAATTGGATAGGACTAAAAACAAAAAAGCTTCACAATTAAGTGAAGCCTTTTTCTATAAATTGAATTGATAATTACCTGTTTTTAAAACAATATTAATTTAATTCTTTAGTCACAATTTGCATGGTTTCGCGGCTAACTTGTTTCAATAAAACTTCTTTGTTTGTTTCAACAGTTTGCGCTGCTTCTTCCGTAAAGTGACGAATCGTGTATAAAGTTACATTTTCGCTGTATTCTACTTTGAATTTTTTAGAAAGGATAGCATTCAATTCTGGGAAATTTCCAAATTTATCTTCCACACAAACAGAGAAACTAATTGCAGAGTTCTGAATCAAGTTTACTTTGATTTTAAATTCATGGAATAATCCGAAAATCTCGCTGATGTTTTCTTCCATAATGAAAGAGAAATCAATTGAAGAAAGCGAAATCAAAAGTTGCTCTCTCTTTACGATAAAACATGGATATTGTGGTTCTAAATCAACACCTTTAGAAACGCAAGTTCCTTTCAATAAAGGATTCACGAATGATTTTACGTATAACGGAATTTCTTTTTTCTGTAATGGTTGCAATGTTTTTGGGTGAATAACCGTTGCTCCGTAAAACGCTAACTCGATTGCTTCACGATATGAAATTTGGTTTAACAAACTTGCATTTTCAAAATAACGCGGATCTGCATTCATAACTCCAGGAACATCTTTCCAGATTGTTACACTTTCAGCATTTAAGCAGTAAGCAAAAATTCCCGCAGTGTAATCAGAACCTTCACGACCTAAAGTTGTAGTGAAGTTGTTTTCGTCTGCACCTAAAAATCCTTGTGTGATATTTAGTTGTTTTCTTGGAACATTTTTGCTGATGTTTTGTTGCGTCGTTTCCCAGTCCACTTCTGCATCTCTGTAATTTGCATTAGTTTTGATGAAGTTACGAACATCAAGCCATTGTGTTTGAATGCCGCGGAAATTCATGTAATGGCTTAAGATATTGGTAGAAATCAATTCTCCAAAACTTACGATTTGATCGTAAACAAAGTTGTAATTTGGAGATTTGTTGTGCGCTAAGAAATATTCAAGTTCTGCAAATTGCTCGTTAACAGCTGCAAAAACTTGGTGTTTCTCGTCTTCAAATAAATCCAATAAGATTTGATTGTGGTATTTTTTTATTTCCTGTACTGAAGAATTCAGCTCAGGCGATTTGTCAAAATAATTTTTGATTACAACTTCAAGAGCATTTGTGGTTTTTCCCATTGCCGAAACAACCAAAATCACATCTTCGTAACCCACTTTTTGCAAAACGTCGTAAACGTTTTTAATTCCATCTGCATCTTTTACAGATGCTCCTCCAAATTTAAATACTCTCATTATTAATTTATAGATTTTAGATTTTAGATTTCAGTTTGGGGCGAAATCTTACTGTTTTTATATTATAATTTTTCTAGAAATGAATTTAGTCCTGCTTCATCCATTTGAACAACTCTCCATTCGTCAAGAATTCTTGCGCCCGAATTCTCGTAAAATTTAACTGCGGGAGTGTTCCAATCCAAGACATTCCATTCGACTCTTCTTACATTATCTCTTTTTCCTTGTTTCATGATTTCAGAATAAAGTGCCGAACCTAATCCAGTACCGCGCATTTTTTCTTTTACAATCAAATCTTCAAGATGTATTGTTTTTCCTTTCCAGGTAGAATAGCGATAATAATATAGTGCAATTCCAACAATTTCTTTTTGCTTTTCTTCGTTTTCGATCTCTGCTACAAAAACATGAAACAATGGTTTTTCGCCAAAACCGTCACGAATCAAATCTTCTTCCGTAACAACGACCGCTTCGGGTTCTTTTTCGAATATCGCCAGCTCCTGAATTAGCCCTAACACCGATTTCATGTCTTCAGGATTTCCTTTTCTAATATTCATATATTCGTATTATTAAGTGTTTATTAGCTAAAAAAGCGTTTTTTTACTAGGTACTTTTTGCTGATAATTAGCAAATATACAATAGTAGCAAACTAACAACATAATTTTTAAATCATTCTCACAAAATAAACGATATTTGTGACTTAAAAATAAAACTACAACGATATAGTAATGGAAGAACGCAATAAAACACTGGGAGAGTTTATTATTGAGAACCAAAAAGCATTTCAGTATTCGTCGGGAGAGCTTTCCCGTATTATCAACTCTATACGTTTGGCAGCAAAAGTTGTCAACTATAAAGTAAACCAAGCCGGATTAGTGGACATCATCGGCGCCGCAGGCGAGCAGAATGTTCAAGGAGAAGACCAGCAAAAATTAGATGTCTATGCAAACGAAGTATTTATCCAGACGTTAATAAACCGTGAGATTGTCTGTGGTATTGCTTCTGAAGAAAACGACGATTTTATAACTGTTCAGGGGAGCGACAACAGTCATAATAATAAGTACGTGATCTTAATGGATCCGCTTGACGGATCTTCAAACATTGATGTAAATGTTTCTGTGGGAACTATTTTTTCTGTTTTCAGAAGAATTACCCCAATAGGAACTCCGGTAACAAGCGAGGATTTTTTACAACCGGGAATCAATCAAGTTGCAGCAGGCTATGTAATTTATGGAACTTCGACTATGTTGGTTTATACCACAGGTCATGGTGTAAACGGATTTACATTAAATCCAGCAATTGGTACATTTTATCTTTCACATCCAAATATGAGGTTTCCGGAGAACGGAAACATCTATTCGGTAAACGAAGGAAATTATGTTCATTTTCCGCAAGGAGTAAAAAATTACATCAAATATTGTCAACGCGAAGAAGAAGACAGACCTTATACTTCTAGATATATAGGAAGTTTGGTTGCCGATTTTCATCGAAATATGATTAAAGGCGGTGTTTATATTTATCCGACAAGCTCAAAAGCACCAAAAGGAAAGTTACGTTTATTATATGAATGTAATCCAATGGCGTTTATCGCAGAACAGGCTGGCGGAAAAGCAACAGATGGTTTTGGAAGAATTATGGAAATTCAGCCGACCGAATTACACCAAAGAGTTCCGTTTTTCTGCGGAAGCAAAAACATGGTCGAAAAAGCGGAAGAATTTATGGCAGAAGTATAATAGCTGTACTATTTTTTTCTGAACGCAACCTTTTTGCATTTTGAGCATCTTTTAATAAAAATAGACTTATGAAAAATATATTTAGTATTGTTGTCATAGCTTTAGCTTTATTTGGATGTTCTAATGACGATTCGTCTGAATTAAAAATTCGATTGTCGAATGCGAGTAAATTTAATTTTCAAAATATTACAGTGAATACTTCGACGGGAAATGTGAATTTTGAGAATTTAAATTCAGGACAGAAGTCGACCTATAAAGTTTTCTCGCTGGCCTATCGCTATGCATTTGTTGAATTGCAAATAGACGGGAAGACCTATACTTTGCAACCTATTGATTATGTTGGAGAAGTACCTTTGGAAAAAGGGAATTACACTTACGAGATTACAGCAAACGATTCTCAAAATCAGCATGGAAAATTGGGTTTGCAATTAATTAAGGATTGATCCGCAATTTAGTTTATGAAAAAACCCGACAGATTTCAAAAATCTGTCGGGTTTATAATTTAAAATGGATTTCAATTTTCGATTCAGTTAAATTATAAACTGCAATCGGAAAATGAAAAACTATTATTTATGCATGTGTTGCATTTCGTAAATAAAAGTATCTCCGTCAACTTTCTTGTCAACTAATGATAATGCTTTTGCAATAATATAATCTACGTTGCTTGGCGTGAAACCAAGAGCGACACTTATCTTTTTTAGAAGTACTTCTTGTTTGTCTTCTAGATGATGGTCAACATGTACCATACGTGTTAGGTCATACAAACGCTCCAAACGCTGTACATAAGAGTATGGCGGATTAATAGGATATTTTAAAGGATCACTAAGAATTTCTTCATATTCTGACTCTGTTATTTCTAAACGAGAAGCCAATTTATCTAAGAACTCTTTTTCTTCTGGATACACAACTCCGTCTGCTAATGCTACGCGTACGATAGCTGAAAAGTGCCCTTTATTTCTTTGTTTGAATTCGCTATCAAATAATTCTGAAAATGACATAATTGTAAAGTTTTATTAACACAAATATAAACCTTATTTTAATTTAACGATTTTAAATTTCTCATAAAATTTAACGCAACTTTTTACGTTGTTTTACAGATGGGCTTCACGAAATTTTCAAAATAAGTCGTAAGTTTACATCCCCTAATCATTTAATAGAAATACCCCTATGTCAGAATTTTGGATTTATTTTCAGATAGGATTAAAACACGTTTTAGATATCCACGCCTACGATCACGTTCTTTTTTTAATCGCACTAACGATTCCTTATACTTTTAAGGATTGGAAACGAATTTTGCTTTTGGTTTCGGTTTTTACAATCGGCCACACAGTAGCATTAATTCTTTCTGTTTTCGGAATAATTGCAGTAAAAGTAAATCTTGTGGAGTTTTTAATTCCGATTACGATTTTGATAACTGCCTTATATCATTTGTTTACAGCTGGAAAAGCTACTAAAAATGAAGGCGTGAATTTGATCTTCATCGTAACGTTGTTTTTTGGATTAATTCATGGACTTGGATTCTCGAATTATTTTAAAACAATTTTAGGAGGCACTGCAACGTCAAAATTATTACCTTTAGGGGAATTTGCGTTAGGAATCGAAGCAGCACAATTAGTTGTAGTTTTTGTAGCTTTGATACTGTCATATATAGTGCAAACCGTATTTCGTTTTTCAAAACGCGATTGGGCACTTGTAATGTCGGCTTTTATTGTTGGAGTTGTGATTCCAATGATTATTGAAAGCCCAATTTGGAACAGATAAAATAAATGGAGATAAAAAAATTAAACAAATACGATAAAGCGTACTTGAGAATAGCAAAAGAATGGAGTTTGCTTTCGTATTGCAAACGCAAACAAGTAGGCGCCATTATCGTAAAAGACCGAATGATTATTTCTGATGGATACAATGGAACACCATCTGGATTTGAAAATTGCTGCGAAGACGAAGAAGGACTAACTCGTTGGGATGTACTTCATGCCGAAGCAAATGCGATTTTAAAAGTCGCTCGGTCAACACAATCTTGTGAAGGTGCGACTTTGTATATTACACTTTCGCCTTGTAAAGAATGCAGTAAATTGATACACCAATCCGGAATAAAAAGAGTGGTGTACAAAGATGGATATCGTGATGATTCTGGAATTCAATTTTTAATAAAAGCAGGCATTGAAGTCGAACATATTCCTGTTTTAGAAGAGTAAATGAAATTCAATTCGAAATATTTGCCAATTGTTATCGGGGCGACTTTTGCTCTTGGAATCGTACTCGGAAGCTTGATGAATGCTCCCGCAGATGAGCAGCTTTTGGCCAAAAATTACTCTAAAACCAAGCTCAACAAACTGATTGACTTCATTAATAATGAGTATGTCGATAGCATCAATACAGATTCAATCGTAAATCTTACGGTTGATAATATTCTTTCCAAATTAGATCCGCATTCTGTATATATTCCGCCAAGCGAACAAGCCGAAGTTGCTGAAAGCATGAAAGGTGATTTCGTTGGAATTGGAATTAATTTTTATATGTATAAAGATTCAGTTGCGATCATCAAGCCAATTGAAAACGGGCCTTCGGCGAAAGCCGGAATAAAATCAGGCGACCGAATTTTATTTGCAGGAAAAACGAAATTGTTTGGAAGAAAATTGCCTTCAGACAGTTTGTTTTCCAAATTAAAAGGACTTCAAGGCTCTGAAATTGAATTAACGGTTTTTAGAAAATCGGAACAAAAGAAACTGAAATTTAAAGTTAGAAGAGATGTTATCCCGATAAAAAGTGTTGACGCAGCTGTTTTGCTCGGAAATAATACGGGTTATATCAAAATAAACCGATTTGCGGAAACAACTTATAAGGAATTCAAAAGCGGTTTAACAAGACTGAAACAAAGTGGTATTCAATCGCTTGTAATTGATCTTCGTGACAACGGTGGAGGTTATATGGAAGAAGCAGTAGCCATTGCCGACGAATTTTTGAAAGACAAACAATTGATTGTTTTTACAAAAAATAAAAATGGAGAAACCGAAAAAACGTATGCTACAAAAGCCGGAAGTTTTGAAACTGGAAAAGTTTATGTTTTAATCAATGAAAATAGCGCTTCTGCAAGTGAAATTCTAGCTGGGGCTATTCAGGATAATGATCGCGGCATTATTGTTGGGCGCCGTTCTTTCGGGAAAGGTTTGGTACAGCGTGAAATGGATTTCAATGATGGATCAGCAGTGCGTTTGACTGTTGCACGTTATTACACACCAACAGGAAGATCGATTCAAAAGCCTTATAAAAAAGGAAACGAAGAATATTTTAAAGAATCTGAAAGCAGAATTAAATCAGGAGAGCTTTATGCAAAAGACAGCATTAAAGTAGCTGATTCGTTAAAATTCAAAACGCCAAAAGGCAAAATCGTTTACGGCGGTGGTGGAATCGTTCCGGATGTTTTTGTTCCGATGGAAGCTGAACACGGAAATGAAAATGTTGCCTATTTGTTGCAAACTGGAATCGTGGGGCATTTTGTTTTTGAAGAATTGGATAAAAACCGAAAAGCATTTGCGGGTCTGCATTTTAATGAGTTTTTGAATGAAATGAAAACTTCAGATGTTTATTTCAAAAAGTTTAAAAACTATGTGGCAATAACAGGTTTGGATTTGAAATTAGATAAAACCAAAGCTTTGGTAAATCGCTATATCACAGCCGAATTTGCTCGACAATTATTTGGGGAAGTATATTACTACAATGTGGTCTTGAAAGACGACGCGATGATAAAGTCAATTGTGAGTCCGAAAAAACAATCTTAAAGTGTTTAAAAATGAAAGTAGAAGACGTTGTAAATGCTGAAATCGAACTTTTAACTGCGATTAAAAAAGCAGATGTTCCAATTTTAGAAAAAATCCTTCACGACGATTTGCTTTTCAACTTACCTGATGGAAACACAATTACAAAAGAATTTGATTTAGATTCGTATCGCTCCGGAAAGATGAAAATCGATTCCTTAGAAGCTTCAGATCAAATTATTAATATTATCGGAGATGCTGCAGTTGTTGCAGTGACAGTTTCGTTAAAAGGAGCTTTTGGAGATTATCCGATTAACGGTGCTTTTCGTTATATAAGAGTCTGGAAACAATTTGACGGATTGCTAAAAGTGATTGCTGGAAGTTGTTTGAAATTGGCATAAATCTTGAAAAGAAATTAATACTAACTTAAAATAAAACTTGGCAAAGTTGGCATGATTATCATGTAATTTGCGGGTTAAAATAACTATATGAAAAATTTAAAGAAAATTGGTTTTCTGGTACTTTTAATGACGTTTATGATTTCTTGCGCTGGTGCGAAAGATGCTACCAGAACAGTTACAGGAAAAGTTGAGTCTATTGAAGGAGGAAAAGACGGCTACACAGCAAAAATAAATACAGATCAAAAAGAAGTATATTTTGCTACAATCAGTATTGTAAATGTAGGTGGACCGCAAAATTATAAACAAGTAAAAATTGGTGACGTTGTTTCAGTAAAAGGAGAATTCTGGAAAAGTGATGACGAAAACCATATTAAAGTAACGCAGATTGTTTCTGTGAAATAGAAGCGAAAAAAAAAGAAACCATATAAGTTGTATAAGTTCATTTAGTTTATGCTCAAAAGCATATATGAACTTATATAACTTATATGGTTTAATATTTTAGGTAGTTGTTATCGAATACTATCGTGCGCATGAGTTTGCACGCCGTTATTCCATAAAGTAAGAATATCTGTTGCAACGGCAGCGCCACTTCCGGCAGCAATAGCCAATTGGCTTCTCCAGCCCGCTAAAGTTCCAGTAACATAAATGCCGTCAGCAACTTTGTGGTCTTCATTTTTTAATTGAATACGCTGTTTTTCTGGGAGCGCTTTTTTGTGAGGTTCAACAAATTGCATTAAACCTTCGATGTCGAAAGTATTGGCAGAACCAATTCCAACTACGATATTTTTTGTTTTGTATGAGTTTTTATTCGTTACAATAGTAAATTCAGGATAAGTACCCTCGATTTTCATTACTTTTTCATTCGGAATTTGAGTAATGTGTGGGTATGTTGTTGCCAAATCCTGAGTGCTTTCTGTAAGTAGTTCAGAACCTAATTTGCCTGGAGTTATGCCATAAGCATTGTAGAAAATTGCTTCTTGTAATGAAGAATTCTTTTGATGGGTAAAAATTCCGATTTTTTTATCGGTAACAAAAGCTTTATTTTTTGCAGAACCTAAGACTAAAGCACAAGACATGCCTGATACGCCTCCGCCAATAATAAGAACATCAAACATGTTTATCTGTTTTCATTCATTTTTTCTTCAATTCTTTTTGATATTCTAAAAATCAAAAGAATCAATACGGCGCAGAAAGAAGCTGCTATTCCAATAAAAGCCACCATACTATCGCCCTGAAATGGGTTTTTGAAGTCTAATAGCGTAATATTAAAAACGATTAAAGCTAATGCCAAAAGCACTAATATTGAAGTGAAAATTTTCATATGGTTGTTTTTTGTCCGAAATAATCAAAGTAAAACTTAAAAAAATGGCTTAAAGTTTTGCTTTTAGAAATTTTATGGGGTAAAAGTATAAAAATAAATGTTAGACGAACAAACCTTTAACATTAGCGGCGAATAATTTAACAGCAATTGCTAAAAGTATGACTCCAAATGTCTTGCGGACTACTCCAAGACCGTTTTCGCCCAAAAGATTTTCAATTTTCTTAGATGATTTTAAAACAATGTAAACCAAGATGATATTCAATAGAATAGCTATAATAATATTAATGGTATGAAATTGGGATCGCAGCGACAATAATGTAGTCATAGTTCCCGCTCCGGCAATTAGCGGAAAAGCTAAAGGAACAATAGAAGCTGATCCAGGCTCTTCATCACGATAAATTCGGATTCCTAAAATCATTTCCAAAGCAAGGAAAAATAACACGAATGAACCGGCAACAGCAAATGAATGAACATCAATACCGATTAAGTTCAGCAAACCTTCTCCAACAAAAAGAAAAACAATCATAATGGCTCCGGCGACAATTGAAGCTTTTTCAGAGTCAATATGTCCGACTTTTGCTCGTAAATTCACAATGATCGGAATTGAACCAACAATATCAATTACGGCAAAAAGTACCATCCCAACAGTAATGATTTCTTTAAAATTAATTTCTAACATATCGCTTTGATTTTTAGGGTTTAAAAAACTGCTGCAAAAGTAGTTAATAAAGTTAGGTGTTTTTTCGTTACCCTGTATTTTTGTTATAAAAATATGTTTTAATGGTTTAAAAAGTGATATTTATAACATTTTGATGTTTAGATTGCTAATTTGGAGAAAAAAGCGCCGTTTAATTTTGAACTTAATTTATTTTGCTTCTAGTTTTGAAATAAGGACTTAGAAATCAAAAGTTAAAAATTGTAACTTACTGAAAATCAATTATTAAATTTGTGTTTAATTTTAAATGAAGAGGTGATGAAAAAGATTTGGTTTGTGGGAGTGTTCTTGGTTCTGTTGTTTTCATTCAATAGTTCGCAAGCTCAGATTTTGAAAAAAGCAATGGAGAAGTTTTCAAAAAAGGATGAGGCTGGTGTTGATAAAGCAACTGGGCAAAATGTGAATATGGAAAGTGCGATGATGGGTTTTGGGAAAAATAAAGTCGATCCTTCGGTCGTGCCAAATTCATACGCATTTAGTTGGAAATATATTATGGAAATTACGGCAAATGAAGGGAAACCCATGAATGCAGAATATTTTCTAGAGCCAAACAAATCATATGTTGCGATGAATATGGCGCAAGGGCAAGGGCAGAACATGTTGATGATTATGGATTCTGGAAATAATATTACAGTGACTTGTTTTGGAAATGGGAATGAAAAAATGGCCACTGCTTCAAAAATGCCAGACTATACCGATATAGCTAAAAAAGAAGGCGAAAAGTCGAAATTCACCATTAAGACATTACCGAATAAAACGTTTTTAGGATACAATTGCAAAGGTGTGCAAATGACAAATGATCAGTATGACATTATTTGTTATTACACCAGCGAGGCCAAAGTGAGTTTTGGAGATATGTTCAAAAATCAAAAAAACTGGAAAATGCCTGAAGAGTTGTCGTCTTATTTTAAACCTGAAGAAAGAACTTTGCTGATGGATATGACAATGAAAGATATGAAGAGCCGAAAAGTAACCACGATGAAATGCAAAAGTTTGGAGAAAAGTGCTTATACATTCAATAAAACAGATTATAAGTTTATGTAAAAAGAACTGAATCTGTTAATTTTTGAGTTTCAGTAAAGTATATGTGTTGGCGGTTTTTATTTCCTGAATCTTTGGTTACCTTTGCAAAATGTTTCAATTAGGAAAAACCATAGTATCAGAGGATATCCTCGAAAAAGAATTTGTTTGTAATTTATCAGCTTGCAAAGGGGCTTGTTGCGTCGATGGAGATGCTGGCGCGCCTTTGAATGAAGCTGAAACTAAAATCTTGGAAGAAATTTACCCGAAAGTGAAGCCTTTTTTAAGAAAAGAAGGGATTGCTGCTATCGAAGCGCAAGGAACTTGGGTAAAAGGAACCGACGGCGATCTTGAAACGCCGCTTATTGACAATAAGGATTGCGCTTATGTAATTTTTGACGGAAAAACTGCGCTTTGCGGTATCGAGCAAGCTTACAATCAAGGAATCGTTGACTGGAAAAAACCAGTTTCTTGTCATTTATATCCAATCCGTGTAAAAGACTTTACAGAATTTGCTGCGGTGAATTATGATAAATGGGATATTTGTGATGATGCCTGTTCGTTGGGTAAAGAATTAGAAGTTCCGGTTTACAAATTTGTCAAAGAAGCTTTGATTCGCCGCTTTGGTGAAGATTGGTATTTGGAGTTAGAAAAAGTAGCTGAGGAGCTTAAAAATTCGTAAGAAATAAAGTGTATAAAATACCTTTTTGCGAAGGCTTGTTTTAACTCAGAAAAATTAAGTTTTAACTCAAAAAAAACTTTTTAAAACTATTTAAATTTTCTTGCTTTTTATATTAAAAAGTCTATATTCTACGGGCTTTAACAAGGTGTTTGTGAGGTTTAATTTGTTCATTTGCAATAAATTAAATATTGTCTGAAAAATATCTCATTTTTCGTCCGTTGTTAAAAACTACACCGAATTGTGAATAAGTTTGACTTTCATTTTTGGCTACAATTAACAATCTTTGTAGTCTACTGAAATAGCAAAAAAATCGGTAAAAAAATAAACAAAATTGTCATGTCGCAAATAGAGCCAATCTTACAAGAAAATAAAAATCGTTTCGTTATTTTTCCTATCAAACATCATGATATTTGGGAATGGTATAAAAAAATGGAAGCTAGTTTCTGGACTGCTGAAGAAATCGATTTGCACCAAGATTTGACAGATTGGAATAATAGACTTAATGATGACGAAAGATATTTCATTAAGCACATTTTAGCATTCTTTGCGGCTTCTGATGGAATCGTGAATGAAAACCTTGCTGAGAACTTTGTAAACGAAGTTCAATATGCTGAAGCTAAATTTTTCTATGGTTTCCAGATCATGATGGAAAACATTCACAGTGAAACGTATTCTTTATTAATTGATACTTACGTTAAAGACGAAGCAGAAAAAACAGAATTGTTTAATGCTTTGGAAGTATTCCCTGCAATTGCTAAAAAAGGAGAATGGGCTTTAAAATGGATCGAGTCTGATTCGTTTGCTGAAAGACTTATTGCTTTTGCTGCAGTTGAAGGAATCTTTTTCTCAGGAGCATTCTGTTCAATTTATTGGTTGAAAAAACGTGGTTTGATGCCAGGTTTGACTTTCTCTAATGAGCTGATTTCTCGTGACGAAGGCGTACATTGTGATTTTGCAGTTCACTTGCATAATCACCATTTAGTAAACAAAGTTCCAAAAGACAGAATTAAAGAAATCATTGTTGATGCTTTAGATATCGAAAGACAATTTGTTACAGAATCTCTTCCGGTAAGTTTAATTGGAATGAATGCAACTTTAATGACGCAATATTTAGAATTTGTTGCTGATAGATTATTAGTAGAATTAGGTTGCGAGCGTGTGTATGGATCAGCGAATCCGTTTGATTTCATGGACATGATTTCTCTTCAAGGAAAAACTAATTTCTTTGAAAAACGTGTTGCAGAGTATCAAAAATCTGGTGTAATGAACACTGATAGTGATGCTCAAAAAATTTCATTTGATGCAGATTTTTAGACAACAAAAATACTTTTAGCGTTTGCTCTTCTTCAAGAGGTGCTAAAAAAAGATTACAGAATATTTTAAGGTTGAATCTCTTTCCCAAATCGCAGATTCAATAGCAATTTTTGACGTATTTAAGTTCGATTTTCGAATTTGAAACGGGTAACTATTGAGAATTTCACAATTCTCTAAAATTAATTTTAAAACACGCAATGTTTAAGTGCTGGAGTTCGTTCTCTAGGTACTTTCATTTTTTCAATAACTATTAAATAGTAAGCTTATGTATGTAGTAAAAAGAGATGGCCACAGAGAGCCCGTAATGTTTGATAAGATTACAGAAAGAATCAAAAAATTGTGTTACGGCTTGAATGAGCTCGTAGATCCAGTAAAGGTAGCCATGAGAGTTATCGAGGGATTGTATGATGGGGTTTCTACTTCTGAACTAGATAATCTTGCAGCAGAAACGGCGGCTTCTATGACTATTGCGCATCCTGATTATGCTCAATTGGCAGCGCGTGTGGCAATTTCGAATCTACATTCAAATACTAAAAAATCTTTCTCTGAAACGATGAAAGATATGTACAATTACGTAAATCCAAGAAACGGACAAGATGCGCCGTTAATTGCTGATGACGTATTTAAAGTAATTCAAGAAAATGCTGCTTTTTTAGATTCTCATATTATTTATACAAGAGATTTTAATTACGATTACTTTGGTTTCAAAACATTAGAGCGTTCTTATCTTCTTAAAATAAACGGAAAAATCGTTGAGCGTCCGCAGCACATGTTAATGCGTGTTTCTGTTGGTATTCACTTAGACGATTTAAAATCAGTTATTGAAACTTACGATTTAATGTCTAAAAAGTTCTTTACGCATGCAACGCCAACGTTGTTCAATGCAGGAACTCCAAAACCTCAAATGTCTTCTTGTTTCCTTTTGGCAATGCAAGATGATAGTATTGATGGTATTTATGATACATTAAAACAAACAGCAAAAATCTCGCAATCAGCGGGAGGAATCGGACTTTCTATTCATAATGTTCGTGCGACTGGATCTTACATTCGTGGTACAAACGGAACTTCAAACGGAATTGTTCCGATGTTGAGAGTTTTCAACGATACGGCTCGTTACGTAGATCAAGGTGGTGGAAAACGTAAAGGAAGTTTTGCGATTTACATCGAAACTTGGCATGCTGATATTTTTGATTTCTTGGATTTAAAGAAAAATACAGGAAAAGAAGAAATGCGTGCAAGAGATTTATTTTTCGCAATGTGGACTTCAGATTTATTCATGAAACGTGTTCAGGAAGATTCAACTTGGACTTTAATGTGTCCAAACGAATGTCCAGGATTATATGACGTTTATGGAGATGAATTCGAAGCATTATATACTGATTACGAATTCCAAGGAAAAGGAAGAAAAACGATCCGCGCTCGTGAGTTATGGGAGAAAATCCTAGAATCTCAAATCGAGACTGGAACTCCATATATGTTATACAAAGATGCAGCAAACCGTAAATCGAATCACAAGAATTTAGGAACAATTCGTTCTTCTAACTTGTGTACAGAGATTATGGAGTTTACATCTAAAGACGAAATTGCAGTTTGTAACTTAGCTTCGATCTCATTGCCGATGTTCATTGAAAACGGACAATTCGATCACCAAGCGCTTTACAATGTTACAAAACGTGTAACTCGTAACTTGAACAAAGTAATCGACAGAAACTACTATCCAGTTA
This sequence comes from Flavobacterium mesophilum, assembly GCF_039581405.1. Taxonomy (NCBI): domain Bacteria; kingdom Pseudomonadati; phylum Bacteroidota; class Flavobacteriia; order Flavobacteriales; family Flavobacteriaceae; genus Flavobacterium; species Flavobacterium mesophilum. The sequence goes on from NZ_JBCPXZ010000006.1 coordinate 269,150, forward strand.
AAGAAGCTGAAAACTCTAACATGCGTCATCGTCCAGTTGGATTAGGAGTACAAGGTTTAGCAGATGCTTTCATCATGTTGCGTATGCCTTTTACAAGTGATGAGGCTAAAAAGTTAAACCAAGAAATTTTCGAAACATTATACTTCGCTGCTGTAACCGCTTCTATGGAAATGGCAAAAGAAGAAGGACCATATTCAACTTTCGAAGGTTCTCCAATGTCACAAGGGGAATTCCAACACAATATGTGGGGAATGAAAGATGAGGAATTATCTGGCCGTTGGGACTGGGCTTCTTTAAGAAAAGAAGTTATGGAGCACGGAGTTCGTAACTCATTATTAGTTGCTCCGATGCCAACTGCTTCAACTTCTCAAATTCTTGGAAACAACGAAGCTTTCGAGCCTTATACTTCAAACATTTACACGCGTCGTGTATTGTCTGGAGAGTTCATTGTAGTAAACAAACATTTACTAGAGGACTTAGTGAAATTAGGTTTATGGAACGAGTCATTGAAACAAGAAATTATGCGTCATAATGGATCTGTTCAAAATATTGACATTATTCCACAAGACTTAAAAGATCTTTACAAAACCGTTTGGGAAATGTCGATGAAAGATATTATTGATATGTCTCGCCAAAGAGGTTACTTCATTGACCAATCTCAATCGTTGAACTTGTTCATGCAAGATGCAAACTATTCTAAACTGACGTCAATGCACTTCTACGCTTGGCAATCTGGTTTAAAAACAGGAATGTATTACTTAAGAACAAAAGCAGCTGTAGATGCGATTAAGTTCACATTAAACAACGATAAAAAAGAAGAAACTCCATCTTTAGTTCAAGAAAGTGAATCAATCAGCGTTGAAGATTATAAAGCAATGTTGTTAAAAGCACAAGCAGCAGATCCAGAGGATTGTGAAATGTGTGGGTCTTAATAATTGTAGATTTTAGATCTAAGATTTTTAAATTAATATAGAAAGCAGTTATCGTTTTGATAGCTGCTTTTTTTACAATAAATGTATTATGAAATTAATCAATGATATAATTAATGAATTAATTGATACGGATAAATCAATAAGTTCTCCACTTTTAAAGACTAAAGTTTTAGCTAGTAGACTTCAAAACGAAATACTTTTGAAATGGGTTACCAATGAACTAAAAGGATATGAGGATTCAGATGTTTTGCCAGATTACAGAAAGTTTAAAGGAAGTATAGCTGGTACTTATATTGTAGGATATCAAAAGTATAATAATCAGCCAGTTCCATTAGATGGTTTGGATGAAAAGTTTCAAAATAGTTTAACTAATATGAATTTTTTTGAGAGTGTTTCAAGTTTAGAAAATCTAAAGAGAGATGATGGAAGAGGGAAACTAGAGTATGTTTTTCCTGCTGAAGTAACTGGTTATATTGAAGAAAACTGGATTAATATGGGAAATCCTTATTTACGATTGATCAATTGTAAAAGATGGGTTTCGGGGAATGTAATTTTAGGAATTCTTGCATGTGTTAGGAATAACTTATTAGATTTTATGTTGAAAATTGATTCAGAGTTTGGGAATATTACAGAGATAGAGGAGTTGAAAACTAAAAAAGAAGAAATTACAACAATTATGAATCAAACAATTATAAATAATACAGGAGATGGTAATGTTTTAAATACCGGTGAAAAAGCAAAAATTACAGCAAAAATTAATATTACAAAAGGCAGTAAGGATGAGCTTTCAGCACGTCTGAAAGAAGGTGGGATTAAAGAAGAAGATATTGCTGAGCTTGTGGAAATAATAGATGAAGAAGAGCCGGATTTTGTTAATCAAACGTTTGGAGGGAAAGTAAATACTTGGACTCAAAAAATGTTAGGAAAATCTCTCGATGGTTCTTGGAATATTGCATTAGCTGTAGCGGGAAATTTAATTACAGAAGTAGTAAAAGCTTATTATGGTATGTAGAGAACTCCGTATAGAAAAAGCAGTTGTCATTTTGATAACTGCTTTTTTGGGTTTTTAATGACATTGAATTTAAACATAGCCCATGGTTTCAACCGTGGGAACGCAAAAAGGAGCATCATACGTTTTCTACGATTGAAATCGTGGGCTATATTTGAGTATGATTGTTTAATTTTGCAAACAATATCCCCAAAATTTCTCCGTTTAAATAACTACCAAAGATTTTAAAACTTAGTCTCTTTAATAACTAAGAATCAATGCCTTTCGATTAAACCTTTTTCGAAAGCAAAAGTCTTATTGTAATAATTTCTGAATTATGAAAAAAAGCAATCTTTGGTCACTGCGATTGGGTTTTTCTGGAAAAGAATCCGATAAAATTGAAAAACTAGGATTAGAGAAATTTCTAAAGCATTCCTATGATTCAAAATTCGACAAGCAACTTCCTGCTTTTTTAAACGATGATCCCAAAACGCTTCTTGAATTAAAAGAATTTAAGCAAACTATAAAAGATGCTGATTCTGATGCCAAAAAGAAGATTCTCAAAAAAGAAGTTTATTCAGCCATTGAATTAAGAAGATGGTGGATTAATAAAATGCGAACAGATGAATTTCCGCTTCGGGAAAACATGGTTTGTTTTTGGCATAATCACTTCGTATCGACTTCTCAAAAAGTAAAAGTAAATTATTGGATTTATCAGCATAATATGATTTTGCGCGAAAATGCTTTTGGAAACTTCAAAGAGTTGACAAAGCAAATCGTAAAATCAAATGCGATGATAAAGTATTTGGACAATGTCGATAATAAAAAAGGAAAGTACAACGAGAATCTAAGTCGGGAATTGCTGGAATTATTCACCATCGGGATTGGAAATTATACCGAAAGCGACATCAAAAATGGAGCAAAAGCACTGGCGGGTTTAAATTATGGCGATGATGGCGGTGCGTACAGAAAAATGCCAGAAGACAACAGCGATAAAACCTATTTTGGGAAAACTGGAAACTGGAAGGCAGATGATTTGGTAGATATTATTTTTGAACAGAAAAATATGCCTTATCTCATTACTAGAAAAATTCTGAAATGGTTTATTTATGATAATCCGCCAGAAGATTTGGTGGTTTATTATGGAGATTATTTCCGAAAGAAAAACTTCGAAATCCAACCTTTGCTGACGAAGATTTTTACTGAAGAATATAAAAAAGAGAATTCGGGAAACAAAATCAAAGATCCGTTGGTCTATATCATTCAGTTGATTGATGAATTGGAGGTGAAAGATTTTGATGATGCGATGATCGCACTTTTCCTGCGTCAACAAGGAATGGATTTGTACAATCAGGTAAATGTGAAAGGTTGGGACGGCGGAAATTCTTGGCTGACTTCTCAAATTTATTTACAGCGAAATAATACGTCTGATTTGCTTTGTAGCGGAAGAAGTATTTCAAGAAAAGTTTTTAATAACATGACTGGAGAAGAGGAGAAGCCAAAAACCGAATTTGAAAAAATCGATGTGAAAATTGATTTTGACTCCAATGGAAACAATAAAACAATCATTGCTGAATTGTCAAACCGATTATTATTTGACGTAAACGAGTCGATGCAAAAAGATATGGAAAATTTGCTGAAATACGATTTTGATCCAAAAGAAGAACATGCAAATTTCGCTGTAATTCGATTGTTTAATTACATTACAAAATTGCCCGAATATCAATTAATTTAGAAAATAAGAAATCATGAACAGAAGAAGTTTTCTAACATTGACAGGAACTTTTACAGGCGGAATGCTTGTATTGCCTGATTTTTTACATGCTTTTGGTTCGCAAACGAATTTAGTTGTTGGCGAACAATGCATCGTTTTTGTTCAATTGAATGGCGGAAACGACGGTTTGAATACTTTTATTCCGTATGATGATCCGTTGTATTATGATTTTCGGACTAAAATTGCTTTAAATAAAGATGCTGTTATTGGGAAAAATAAAGGAATGGCATTTCATCCTTCTTTAAAAGATTTTGCCCAAATGCAACAAAACGGAGATTTGACTGTGATTCAGAATGTCGGTTATCCAGAACCAATTCGCTCGCATTTTAGAAGTCAGGAAATTTGGCAAACCGCAACCGATTCTAATAAATATATTAACGAAGGCTGGCTCGGAAGATTCTTGGATTTGCAATGCAACGGACATCAGGCGACAGCCGGAATCAATTTAGATTCGATTGATAATTTGGCTTTAAAAGGAATAGAACCAAATTTTATCACCATAAAAGATCCAAACCGATTTAAAGTAAAATCGAAAGAAGAGAATGTGACTTTGTCTCAGAATCCGCATTTAGATTTTGTTCGAAAAATTGCCAATTCGGTTACCGAAGGTTCCGATGAAATTCAGAAAGCATTGGCCAAATCAAAAAATGAAATCACTTATCCAAAAACAGAATTGTCTAAAAATTTAGAATGGATTTCAAGATTGATAAAAGGAAATCTAAATTCAAAAGTTTATTACACTTCTCTGGGCGGATTCGACACGCACGATAATCAGCTTACAATTCAAGAAAGAAAATTAGCAGATTTAAATGATGCGCTTTATAGTTTTTACAGCGATTTAAAACAAGCGCAATTACTTCAAAACGTTACAATAGTAGTTTTCTCAGAATTTGGACGACGAGTAAAAGACAACGGAAACGGAACCGATCACGGAACTGCTGCGCCAATGTTTATAATCGGAGGAAATAATAAAGGAACTGTTTTAGGAAAAAATCCAAACTTAGCCGACTTAGACAACGGAGATTTAAAATACGAAATAGATTTTAGAAGTGTGTACGCCTCATTATTAAAACAAAAAATGGATTTTGATTATTCTGAAATAGGTATTACAAATAAACCAGTTTCTGGATTGTTTTAGGAATAAGAAAGTCATCCCATTTTTGTCATTCCGACGAAGGAGGAATCTCAGCAAAGTAATTCCATAAAGTATATAACCAATCTTTGTCGAGCTACTTGCGGAGATTCCTCCTTCGTCGGAATGACAAGTTAGTGGAGTATTATTTGTGAAATTTGAATTAAATAACCACAAAGATTTGCATTAATTCGTGAATTGCTTCGCCTGTTCGCTATCGCTCGGGTCGTGGCAAAAAAAACTCAGTCCCTTAGCATCTCAGAACCTTAGAACCTCAATTCAATATTCTCATTTTAAGCCGATTTTTTTATATTATCATACAAAACCTGCTAAATTTGTTAAGAAATCCTTTTTTGTTTCATAAAATGCAATCTTTTTTTTGGCGCACTAAAAATAATTTATACATTCGCAGAGAATTTAAATAATAACACAAACAAAATGGCATCTAACCGTTTTTATTTTAGCAACAATTTTTATTTCTTCTTTAGTAGAAGTCAGGATTGTGCTATGGTTATTTGAGATAAAATTTGAGACAAATAAAACTAATATACAATCCTGATGCAAATCAGGATTTTTTTTTGACTATATGACAACGAAAATTGCAATACAAGGTATTAAAGGATCATTTCATCATCAGGTTGTGAAGGAGTATTTCTCTGAAAATGTGGATATTGATGAATGCTTATCTTTTGAAGAATTGATCGACAGCCTTATTGCCGGAAAATCTGATCAAGCTGTAATGGCGATCGAAAATTCAATTGCAGGTCCGATTATTCCAAATTATGCCTTGATCGACAAGAATAATTTGCACATTATTGGAGAGCATTATTTAAATATCCAGCAGAATTTAATGGCTTTAAAAGGTCAGAAAATAGAAGATATTAGAGAAGTTCATTCGCACCCAATGGCACTTTTGCAGTGTATGGATTTCTTGAAACAATATCCAAATATCAAATTGGTTGAGGATAAAGATACAGCAGAAACAGCAAGAAGAATTCAGGAAAAACAATTAACCGGAATTGCTGCAATTGCAAGTGAAACAGCAGCTGAAATGTACGATCTTGATATTATTGTATCATCGATTCAAACGATCAAAAATAATATGACACGTTTCGTAATCATCAAAAAGCAAAATTCATTTTTGCCAGAAAGCGAAATCAACAGAGCTTCTGTCAAATTTGAATTAGATCATAAAAGAGGAAGCTTAGCAGCAGTTTTGAATGTAATGAGCGACTGCAAACTGAATTTGACAAAAATCCAGTCGCTTCCAAAAATAGAAACACCTTGGAAATATTCCTTCTTCGTAGACGTAACATTTGAGAAATACGAAGATTTTGCAAAAGCAAAAGCATTATTAACCATAATGGCTGAATATTTTAAAGTGTTGGGAGAATATAAAAACACAAAACCTTAAAGGAGTTATAAATTATAAGTTAAGAGTTATAAGTTAGAAAGCTTAAAGCTTATGGCCTAAAGCCTTAAGCAAAAAATTAAAAGCAAATAAAAAATGATTACAACAGCAAAACGATTAGACACAGTTGAAGAATACTACTTCTCATCAAAACTAAGAGAAGTGAGACAACTGATGTCTGAAGGAAAATCGATCATCAATATGGGAATTGGAAGCCCTGATTTGAGTCCGTCGAAAGCAGTAATTGAGGCAGTAGCTTCAGCAATTCAGGACGAGAATGGGCATGGTTATCAGAGTTATCAGGGATTACCAGAAATGAGGCAGGCAATGGCAGATTTTTATCAAAATCAGTTTGGTGTTGAAGTGAATCCAAATAATGAGATTTTACCTCTTATGGGTTCAAAAGAAGGAATAATGCATATTTCGCTTGCATTTTTAAATCCAGGCGATCACGTTTTAATTCCGAATCCAGGTTATCCAACTTATACTTCGGTAACCAATTTGGTAGAAGCAGTTCCGGTTTATTATGATTTGAAAGAAGAAAATGCATGGGAACCAGACTTCGAAGCTTTAGAAAAATTAGATCTTTCGAAAGTAAAATTAATGTGGCTGGGATATCCGCACATGCCAACAGGAGCTAGAGGAAGTTTAGCGTTATTTGAAAAATTGGTTGCTTTTGCTAAAAAACACAACATATTATTGATCAATGATAATCCGTATAGTTTTGTTTTGAATGATAATCCGATGAGTTTATTGCAAGTTGAAGGTGCGAAAGATGTGGCTTTAGAATTAAACTCTTTAAGTAAAACATTCAACATGGCAGGCTGGAGAGTCGGTATGGTTTTAGGAAATCCTGAAATTATCGATGCGGTTCTAAAAGTAAAAAGCAATATGGACAGCGGGATGTTCTACGGAATTCAGAAAGGAGCAATTGCAGCTTTAAAATGTGATAAATCTTGGTTTGAAGATCAAAACAAAATTTACAAACGCCGTAGAGAATTGACTGAAAAACTAGCAGAAAAATTAAACTGCAAAGTATATAAAGAAGGAGTTGGGCTTTTTGTCTGGGCCAAACTTCCAGAAGGAATAGCATCAGCAGAGAAGTTCATTGACGAAATATTATATGAGAAACATATTTTCATTACACCGGGAACCATTTTTGGAAGCAATGGAGAAGGTTATATCAGATTCTCATTGTGTGTAAAAGAAGAAAAAGTACAAGAAGCGATTGATCGATTTTAGAAGCAAGAGGCAAGACTTTTTCAAAACTTGGAATTTTAAAAAATTATGAAAGTATACGTAATAGGAATAGGATTAATAGGCGGTTCGATGGTGCTGGACATCAAGGAAAAGCATCCGAATGCGACTATTTTCGGAATTGACAGTAACGAACAGCATTTGCAGCAAGCAATTGACTTAGGCGTTATTGACGAAGCAGGAAGCTTTGAAGATTTACAAAAAGCAGATTTTGTAATCGTATCAGTTCCGGTAGATGTTGCGCTGACAGTTTTGCCGAAAGTTCTGGATGCCGTTGGAGACAAAACGATTGTCTTTGAAGTAGGATCAACTAAAAAGCCAATATGTGATGTAGTGGCAAATCATCCGAAAAGAAGAAATTTTATTGCCACGCATCCAATTGCAGGAACAGAGTTTTCTGGACCTTCAGCAGCAATAAAAGGTTTGTTTAACGGAAAAACAAACATTATTTGTGAAGTGGAAAAAACCGCTTTCAAATTGCAAGAAAAAGCGTTACAGCTTTTCAGCGAAATCGGAATGAGAATTCGATATATGGATCCCGTTTCACACGACAAACACATTGCTTACGTTTCGCATTTATCGCACATTAGTTCGTTTATGCTCGGAAAAACAGTAATGATTAAAGAAAAAGACGAACAGGATATTTTTGATATGGCGGGAAGTGGATTTGAAAGCACCGTTCGTTTGGCAAAAAGTTCACCAGCAATGTGGACACCGATTTTTAAACAAAACAAAGAATACGTTCTGGAAACCTTAGAAGGTTATATTGCAAATCTGACTCAGTTTAGAGATTTGCTGGCAGACGACAATTACAACGCCATTTTTGAAGAAATGGAAAGTGTAAATAAAATTAGAGAAATATTAAACGGAATAACTATAAAAAAGTAAACTATAAAAACGATGGAAAATAAAAAAGAAATGAGAAAGTGGTTAGAGGATTTCAATTTAAATCACCCACTTGTGATAGCTGGACCTTGTAGTGCAGAAACTGAAGATCAAGTTTTGAAAATCGCTCACGAATTAAAAGATTCAAAAGTTAGCGTATTCAGAGCTGGAATCTGGAAACCAAGAACTCGTCCAGGAGGATTTGAGGGTGTTGGTGAAATTGGATTAAAATGGTTACAAAAAGCAAAAGCTGAAACTGGTTTATTAATGGGGACTGAAGTTGCAACTGCGGCTCACTGTAAACTAGCTTTAGAACACGATATCGACGTATTATGGGTTGGAGCACGTACAACTGCAAACCCTTTCGCAGTTCAAGAAATTGCTGATACATTAAAAGGAACTGATAAAATTGTTTTGGTAAAAAACCCTGTAAACCCAGATTTAGCTTTATGGTTAGGTGGTGTTGAGCGTTTACACATGGCAGGTATCGAGAAATTAGGTGTGATCCACAGAGGTTTCTCTACTTACGAAAAAACAAAATACAGAAATATTCCAGAGTGGCAGATTGCTATCGAATTGCAAAATAAATTCCCTGATTTACCATTAATCATCGATCCATCTCACATTACAGGAAACCGTAATATGATTTTCGAAGTAACTCAAGAGGCTTTAGACTTGAACTACGATGGTATGATCATTGAAACGCACTTTGATCCAGACAATGCTTGGTCTGATGCTGCGCAACAAGTAACTCCAGATGCTTTGAAACAAATCATTAAAGATTTGACGATCAGAAAAACGGATGATACTACAGACGAGTACAGCCAAAAAATGAAAAAACTAAGAGCTAACATCGACGTTCTTGATGCTAACTTATTAGAGTTGTTAGGAAAACGTATGAAAGTGGCTGACGAAATTGGTCAAGTGAAAAAAGATGCAAACGTTGCGATTCTTCAAAACAACCGTTGGAACGAAATCTTAGGAAAAATGATTTTGGAAGGTGAGAAAAAAGGTCTTACTGAAGAATTCGTTTTGAGAATGTTCAAAGCAATTCACCAAGAAAGTATTGGTCACCAAGAGAAAATTTTCAACGCATAATTTTCTTTAAAATATAATTATGATATAAGTTAGTTTGGAATCTTTTGAACTTTGTTTCTAAGTTTTCTTATAGCATAATTTACATTAGATTGTTTTTTGTAAAATCTCCATCACTTAAGTAAGAAGTGGTGGAGATTTTTTTTGGAAATAATTGACGCAAGTTTTACATAGAAAATGAATCTGTTAATCTGCAAAATCTATCAGAAAAAACAATTGCCTACGGATTTTGCAGATTAAACTGATAAAAAAATAATTATCTTCCCAACCTTTTAACCTTTTTTGTTCTCTATACAATTATAACTTTAAATTTCTAAGCCATGAAACTGAAACAGCTTTTGCAAATGCAAGCGATTTCTCAAAGAAGAATTAATTTATTTCTTTGCTTTTTGTTGTTTTTTGGAACAAAAACTTTTGCGCAAAGTCCAGAATTGACAGTCAAAGGAGAGGAAGCTGAAAAAGTCAGAATGAGTCAGTTAAAGGTTAATGTGAAAATTGTGGGCAATATTGCTTACACGACAGCTGAAATGCATTTTTTTAATTCGGGAACTCGCCAGATGGAAGCAGAGCTTATTTTTCCATTGCCTGAAAATGTTTCGGTTTCAAGATATGCCATTGACATCAACGGGAAATTGCGAGAAGCTGTTCCAGTAAACAAAAATAAAGGAAAACAGGTTTTCGAAGCTATTGAGCATCGTCGTGTCGATCCAGGTTTATTGGAAAAAGTCGATGGAAATAATTTTAAAACCAGAATTTATCCGTTAATGCCAAACGGCGAACGAATTGTTGTCATTGGTTATGAAGAAGAGCTTTCGGCCTCTGATAAAGATAATTTGGTATATCAGCTTTTGAGCCGTTATCCTAAGAAGTTGGATAAATTCGAAATCAACGTTTCAGTTTTGGGCGCTGCTGCGAAGCCAGTCGTAAGTGGAGAATCTGAAAAAGAAATTGTTTTCTCAAAATGGAATCAATCTTTTGAGGCTTCTGAAAAGAAAGATAACTATCAACCTGCTGAAAAAATACGTATTAAAATTCCGATTCAGCAAGATATTCCGGGTATTGTCATGCAGAATGTGGGTGGGCAATACTATTTCTACGGAAATACTTTTGTTGAAGGAGCAAAAGCGGCAAAGAAAACTCCAGCTACAATTGGTTTGATTTGGGATAATTCCTTAAGCTGTCAAAACCGTGATTTGAAAAAAGAATTGGATTTGTTGGATGCTTATTTTCAAAAAATAAAAAACACAAAAGTGACTTTGTACTTTCTGAATTACACTTTTGAAAAACAAAGAGAGTTTGTAATTTCAAACGGAAATTGGTCAGAATTAAAAGTGCTTTTGGAAAAAACAAGATACGATGGTGGCACTCGCTTCTCACAGATCAATTTCGAAAATCAGGATGAATATTTATTCTTTTCAGACGGATTGTCTTCTTTAAGTGACAATGTTCTTCCAAAAACAAAAAAGCCAATTTACGCGATCACCTCTTCTGTTTCTGCTGATTTTGCTTTTCTGAATTTTTCGTCAACAAAAACAGGCGGAAATTTCATCAATTTGAATCAGACAAATGCTGAAACGGCTTTGGATAAATTGACCAACACAAGTTTAAAATTTCTTGGTACAAAAGAAAATCTTACGTTGACGGATTTATTTCCAATGGAAGGAAGTTCAGTTTCTGGAAATTTCAGTTTTTCAGGAATTTCTTTGAATCCAAAAAATGAAATTACATTGCTTTTTGGTTATGGAAATGAGGCAGTTTTAGAGCGAAAAATAACCTTAGATGCAACACTTCAAAATACAACTGATATCAATGTCGAGAAACTTTGGGCGCAGAAAAAGATCGCCAACTTGGAATTGCAATACACTAAAAATGCAGATGAAATTGAGCTTTTAGGAAAGAAATTCGGAATCGTAACCAAAAACACTTCGTTGATTGTGTTGGAAAATGTTCGCGATTATATTATGTATGATATTTTACCTCCAGCTGAATTGCGTGCCCAGTTCGACCAAATTAAAAAACAAGAGCACGATGCAACATTGGCGCAACAAAAAAATAATTGGGAAAGTATTGACAGTTATTTCAATAGCATAAATGGATGGTGGAAAAAAGATATCAAATATAAAGGGCAAAAAATTGCATCTAAATATAAATCTAAGAATGAGGTTCAACCAGGAATAGCTTATGGACGTGAAACGATAAAAGGAGATCCTGATGCCACATTAACAATTGATGAGCCTATTGGAGCAGGTAATGCAGCAACTATTGTGGAAGAAGATAATACCGTTCCTGCACCGCCACCTGCACCAAAAGCTGATCAAGTCAAATTTGTTACTCCTGTTGTAGCAAAAGCGGAAGAAATTACAATAGATCCTCCAAAAATTGTTGATATAAAAGATAAAAAAGTGGGAAGTGAACAATCAGAGGCAGTCGTTGTTGTAGGATATGGAACTCAAAAGAGAAGTGATGTAACTGGTGCGGTCGGAAGTGTTTCACAAAGAGATATTTCAAAAGCACTTGAAAGTAAAGTTCCCGGAGTGCAAGTTGATGAAAATGTGACAGATTTAAATAGAGGTTATTTGTCAAATGTTTCGAGAAAGCCTTTGTTAATCGTTGATGGTCAGTTTTATGAGGGAGAATTAACCGATTTAAATTCAGATGATATCGAATCAACTGAAGTTTTGAAAGATGCAGCAAGAATTGCTACTTATGGAAGCAGGGCAGCAAATGGAGTTATAATTATAACAACAAAAAAGAAATCTTCAAATAGTATCGTCCAAACAAAAAGTTGGAATCCAGATCGATTGTATTTAAAAGCATTGGCATCGGCACCAAAAGAAAAACAATATGATTTGTATTTTGAATTGCGAAAAGCAAATGAAAGAAACCCAAGTTTTTATTTTGATGTGGCACACTTTTTCTACAATCAAGGCGACGTGAAAAAGGCATTACTAATTGTGAGTAATATTGCCGATTTAGGTTTAGAAAATCATCAGCTTTACAAAACGCTTACGTATACTTTGCGTGAGTGGAAAGATTATCAAGATGCCGTTTTTACAGCCAAACAAGTCGTAAAATGGAGAGAACATGAACCACAAAGTTTAAGAGATTATGCATTGACTCTTGAAGATGCAGGAAAATATCAAGAAGCTTTTGATGAATTGATAAAATCGCTTGAGGTGAATTATTACGGAGAAATGAGCGGACAATACGAAGGAGTTGAAGATATTATTTTGATGGATATCAACCGCTTGATCACTGGACATCCAAATTTGAAAACAGGTAAACTAGACAAAAAATATCTTGCAAAAATGCCTGTAGATATCAGAATTATCATGAATTGGAATTTGATGGATGTTGATTTAGATTTGCATGTGATTGAACCAACGGGTGAAGAGTGTTATTATAGCCACACCGACACTGAAATTGGCGGAAGATTTTCAAAAGATTTTACGCAAGGTTATGGTCCAGAACAATATTTGATCAGAAATGCAGTAAAAGGAAAATATCAAATCGAAACGAATTTCTTTGGCGAAAGTGCATTGACAGAAGATGGTCCTGCAACTGTAATGATAGAAATTTATACTACCAAAGCAGGAAAAGTGTCAAGAACTTTGAAAACCATTCAAATAGGAAAATTGAAAGAAAATGAGGTTTTAGCCGAAATTGTTTGGTAAGATTCCGAATTTCCTAAGCTTAGATTTAAATTTAAAAGGTGAAATTGCGTTCTTCAATTCAAAAAACGTAATTTTGCCTTTTAAAATTTTTAGATTTCTCAATAGTAAATTCAGAAATCTAAAATCTTCAATCTAAAATTTGAATGACAGGAACCGTTTATAAATCTACAGGAAGTTGGTATACCGTAAAATCTGAAAATGGAGATTTTGTCGAATGCCGTATGAAAGGGAAATTCAGAATAAAAGGTATAAAAAGTACCAACCCAATTGCTGTAGGTGATATTGTTGATTATGAATTAGAAAAAACTTCAGATGCCGTTACGGGACTGATTCATAATATCCACGAAAGAAAAAACTATATCGTTCGTAAGTCGGTTAATTTGTCTAAGCAGATTCATATTATTGCTTCCAATATCGATCAGGTTTTTTTATTGGTGACAATTGATAATCCGCCAACGACTACAAGTTTTATCGATCGTTTTTTGGTTACTGCCGAAGCATACGGAATTGAAGCGATTTTAATTTTTAATAAAATTGATACTTTAAATGATCAGACTTTAGACGATCAGCTTTACTTACAACATATTTATCAGGAAATTGGATATAAATGCCTCCGAATTTCATCCACAGAAAACAAAGGCGTTGACAAGCTGAAAGAAATGATGATTGGTAAAGTAAGTATGTTTTCAGGACATTCTGGAGTTGGAAAATCAACTTTGGTAAATGCTATGGAACCGAGCCTCCATTTAAAAACTTCGGTAATTTCAGAACAAAGCAAACAAGGACAGCATACTACTACCTTTGCCGAAATGTATGATTTGTCATTTGACGCGCGAATTATCGATACGCCAGGAATCAAAGGTTTCGGAATTGTGGATATGGAGCCGTCAGAAATCAGCGGTTATTTTCCAGAATTCTTCAGACTGAAAGATCAATGCAAGTTTAACAATTGTTTACATAAGGAAGAACCACATTGCGCCATAAAAGCAGCTCTTGAAAAAGATGAAATCGCTTGGTCACGTTACAACAGTTATTTAAAAATCCTTGAAGGTGACGAAGAACATTATCGTACGGATATGTACGGTGAAGATCGCGCCGCGAGTGATGAAACAAGAAAATAAAAATTAAATTCCAATTTTCTAAATTCCAAATTCCAATTGATTAACGCAACGTTTAGATTGTAGAGATGCACTGCAGTGCATCTAGCGCATAGTATAAAAAACCGTTAATCTGTGGCATTAACCGCAATTCAGCATTTATAATGAGAGTAATAATTCAGAGAGTTTCAGAGGCATCAGTAACCGTAGAAGGAAATAAAGTTGCAAACATTAAAAAAGGTTTATTGGTTTTAGTTGGGATTGAAGATGCCGATACTCAGGAAGATATTGATTGGCTTGCTGGGAAAATCGTAAAAATGAGAATTTTTGGAGACGAAAATGATGTTATGAACTGCTCGGTTCAAGATGTTGATGGCGATATCATTGCAGTCAGCCAATTTACACTTCACGCTTCAACAAAAAAGGGAAACCGTCCTTCTTACATAAAAGCGGCCAAACCAGATTTTGCTATTCCGATGTATGAAAACTTCGTAAAAACATTAGAAAAGGAATTTGGTAAAAAAATCCAAACCGGAATTTTTGGTGCCGACATGAAAGTCAGCTTGTTAAATGACGGACCCGTAACAATTGTCATGGACAGCAAAAACAGAGAGTAAAAAAATATAAACAAATGTTAAGAATTTCTAAAAATAATATATATTTGGAGAAATTACTTACTAATGAAAACCCCCTTTTTTGCGTTACTTTTATTCTTAACTACCCTTAATTTTTATGCTCAAAAAGCAAATTATGCTATTGCTACAATTCCAGATAGTTTAAAGCAAAATGCAAATGCGGTCGTTCGATTAGACCAAATGGATGTGAACATTGTTTCGCAACGAAGCATGATTATCAAAAAACAAAGAATTGTAACGGTCTTAAACGACAAGGGACTTTCTGATATTGAAGCTTATGAACACTACGACAAAACAACTTCGATAAACAGCATTGAAGCAATTGTTTATGACCTAGCTGGCAATGAAATCAAAAAAATAAGACGAAAAGATTTTAGAGATCAAAGTGCAGTGGGTGGCAGTACGCTTTTTTCTGATAGCCGAGTGGTTTATCTAAATTATACACCAATTTCATATCCGTTTACAGTTGTTTATACCTGTGAAACTGAAACCTCAAACACCGCTTTTTTACCACGATGGTATTTTTTAGGAGGTTATAATGTAAGCGTTGAAAAATGTATTCTAAATGTCACTTTTCCAAGTGATTTAGGTTTCAAGAAAAAAGAATTTCAATTTGCTGGATTTAATATAAAAAAGACAGAAGAAACCGCTACAAAATTGAGTTATGTTGCATCAAATATTTTGGCACAAAAAGCAGAAGATTTGAGTCCGTCGCCAGGCGATTTATTTCCAAAAATCATAATGGGCTTAGAGAAATTTCATTTAGAAGGTGTTGATGGAACTGCAACAACTTGGGAAGCATTTGGAAAATGGTATGGCGATAAAATTCTTACTGGAACGACGACTTTGCCAGAAGAAACCAAAGCCAAAATGAAAGCGCTTGTAGGTGATGAAAAAGATCCAATCAAGAAAGCAAAAATCATTTATGATTATGTACAGAAAAAATCACGTTACGTAAACATCGCAATTGGTATTGGCGGATGGAAGCCGATGTTGGCGAGTGATGTCGATCGTTTGGGGTATGGAGATTGTAAAGCTTTGTCAAATTACACAAAAGCACTTTTGCAGGCTGTTGATGTTCCTTCATACAATACAATTTTATTTGGTGATCCATACAAATTTAATATTCAATCTGATTTTGTTTCGATGCAGGGAAATCACATGATATTGGCAATTCCAAATGGTGATAATTATACTTGGTTGGAATGTACAAGTCAAGACATTCCGTTTGGTTATCAAGGAACTTTTACTGATGACCGTGACGTTTTGGTAGTAAAACCAGAAGGTGGCCAAATCGTTCGAACAAAAGTGTATGATGACAAAGGAAATACTCAAAAAGATAAAGGAGTATATACTATAGATGAAAACGGACATTTTTCCGGCTCAATTTCAATCGTGTCTGAAGGTTCTCAATACAATGAAAAGTACAGAATCGAAACATATCAGCCAACAGAAAAAGAAGCGCATTACAAAGAGTATTGGGACAATATCAATAATCTTAAATTAGGAAAAATTGCTTTTGCAAACGATAAAGAGAACATTCGTTTTACCGAAGATGTCCAACTTAGCGCGATTAATTATGCTTCAATTTCGGCAAACAAAATGATTTTTGTTATTGATGTTTTCAATCAAAATAATCATAGTGTGAAGCGCATCAGAAATAGAAAAAATCCGTTCCAAATTCAGCGAGGCTATTTAGATTCTGATGAAATTGAAGTCAATCTTCCTGCTGGTTTTTCAATCGAATTTCTTCCTGCGAATTATGAATTGAAAGGGAAATTTGGCGAATATAAAACCGAAATCATCAAAAAAGACACTAATAAGCTCATCTACAAACGAAGCATGTTTTTGAACAAAGGAAAATATTCAAATAAAGAATATGATGAATATCGCCTTTTTATGGAACAGGTTTCAAAAAATGATAACGCCAAAATTATACTTACCAAAAATTAATACTAAACTAACCACGAACTACCAAAATGAAACTAATTAAACTTTTAAGTCTTTCAGTCACACTGTTGTTTTTTTCAAAAATAACAGCTCAAGAATTTAAACTCGGAAAAGTATCTATTGCTGAATTAGAGCAAAAAGTACATCCTAAAGATTCAACAGCTCCGGCGGCTATTTTGTATGAAAAAGGAAAAGCGAGAATTGAGTTCGATCAAACGGAGGGTTTTATTACTGTCACCGATGTAGAAGCAAGAATTAAAATTTACAAAAAAGAAGGTTATGATTGGGCGAATCAGGAAGTTTGGTATTATAAGCAGGCTAATTTTAATGAAAAAGTAACCTTTTCAGATGCATGTACTTACAATTTGGTTAATGGAAAGATTGAAAAAACGAAACTAAAAACAGAAGGAACATTTGATGAAGTTTTGAATAAATTCAGATCTCAAAAGAAAATTACGATGCCTAACGTAAAAGAAGGTTCTGTAATTGAATATAAATATACAATCAAAAGCCCAAGCCGCTCAATTCGAGAATGGCAATTTCAAGAAACTATTCCAGTAAATTATTCTGAATTTGTAACCTGTATCCCAGAGTATTATATCTTTAATTCTGTAGGGAAAGGATATCTTACGCCAAAAGTTTCTACAACTAGAAATAATAAATCATTTATTATTACGAGTAAAGAAAGAAGTGGCTTTTATGTGTCAAAAACTGACTTTTCAACAGATAAGATAGAATATTTTGAAAATCAAACGACCTATATTGCCGAAAATTTTCCGGCAATGAAAGAGGAAGCTTTTGTGAATAATATGGATAATTATGTTTCAAGCATTCAGCATGAATTATCAATGACAAAGTTTCCAAATGAACCTATGAAGTCATATTCTACAGATTGGAATTCGGTAGTGAAAACAATATACGATTATGATAGTTTTGGTGCAGAATTAAACAAAACGGGTTATTATGAAGATGATTTAAAAGTACTTCTTGCTGGGAAAAATACACCAGAAGAAAAAATTTGGGTGATTTTAAATCATGTAAAATCCAATGTGAAATGGAATGGATACAGTGGTTACGATTGTGACAACGGAGTTAGAAAAGCCTACAAAGAAAAAACAGGAAACATTGGCGACATTAATTTAATGCTTACTTCGATGCTTCGATATGCTGGTTTGACTGCAAATCCAGTTTTGGTAAGTACGCGTGAGAACGGAATTGCTTTGTTTCCTAATAGAACTGCTTTTGACTATGTAATCGCGGCCGTTGAAACACCAAATGGCAATTTATTATTAGATGCTTCAGATAAATTTTCGACACCAAATATTCTTCCTTTTAGAACATTGAACTGGTCTGGAAGATTAATCCGTAAAGACGGAACATCGGAAGAAATTGAACTGACTCCAAAAAAGCTATCAAATGATGCGGTCTTTTTGAATTATAGTGTCAATGCCGACGGAAAAATATCTGGTAAAACTAGAAGACAATGTACAGATCATATTGCACTTCTAACAAGAGAAAGAATTGATGGTATTAAACAAGAAGATTACCTTGAAAAATTAGAAAACAAAAACGGAAAAATCGAAATTAACGATTACACTCGAACAAACGAAAAAGATATTTTACTGCCGACAATAGAAACCTATACATTCACAGGGAATGATTTGTGCGAAATCATTGGAGGAAAAATCTATATCAGCCCAATGTTATTTTTTACGAATGATAAAAATCCGTTTAAGCAGGAAGTAAGAGAATATCCTGTAGATTTTGGATTTCCACAAGTGGAGCGATACAATATCAATATCCAAATTCCAGAAGGTTTTGAGGTTGAAACTTTGCCAACTTCAGCAGCGATAAATATGGAAGATAATGCAGGAAGTTTTAAATTCACTGTTGCTCAAAACGGAAATAATGTACAATTGGTTATTGCAAGTCAAATTAATGACGCCATTTTTTCGGCAGAAAAATATGAAATGCTGAAAGAGTATTATAAAGGCATGATTGCTAAAGAAACTGAAAAAATTGTTTTAAAACGTATCTAATATGAAAGTTCAAAGCCTGGCGATAATCTTTTTTTTATGTTTTGGTTTTTCAAAGATCAATGCTCAAAATTATGAACTCGGAAAAGTGACAATTGCTGAATTGCAAGAAAAAGCAAATCCGAAAGATACTAGTGCGCCGGCGACCATTTTATTTAAAAGAGGACGAACTTTTTTTACGTACAGCAAAGATGTTGGTTTTTCGGCCAATCATGTTTATGAATTTAAAATCAAAATTTACAAAAAAGAAGGACTTAAATGGGCTGATCAAAAAGTGCGTTTTTATGTAGGTTATGAAAACTTGCATGAAGATCGTTTGGAGTTTTCAAATGCGATTACTTATAATTTAGAAAATGGTGCAATCGTAAAAACGAAACTTGACAATCAGGGAACTTTCAAGAAAAAAGTCAATAAATTTTGGAACGAAAAAACAATAACACTTCCTAATGTAAAAGTGGGTTCTGTTATTGAATACAAATACGTTCTTAAATCTGAAAATTTAGTAAAATTGCCTGATTTTGAGATTCAATATGATGTACCCGTAAATTATTTTGAATATAAGACCGAGATTCCAGAATATTATATCTATAAGCCTATTTCAGTTGGAAATTTTCCAATAGAATCTGATGCTAAATTGGTCGGAAAAAGTCAGAGTTTTGAAAATGAGCACAATCAATCGGGTATTCTTTCCTATCAACAAATAAATACTTTTTATAAAGGAAAAGATGTTCCGGCCTTGATCGAAGAGCCATATGTAAATAATGTGGATAATTACCGAGGTTGTATTCAGTTTGAATTGGAGCGCGTGCGTTTTCCGGACAAACCAGATAAAGATTATTCGATTACTTGGGAAGGCGTTGCAACTGAAATTTTTAAGAACGAGCATTTTGGAAAAGAACTCAATGAGAAAAATTTCTTGTTGGATGATGTCAAAAGAGTATTGACCGGTGTTGAATCTCAAAATGACCGAATGAATATCATTTTTAAGTTTGTTCAGAATAAAATGAACTGGAATGAAGAGAATGATTATTACACTGATAAAGGCGTTGTAAAAGCGTATACAGATCAAACGGGAAATGTTGCCGAAATCAATTTTATTTTGATCAATATGCTGAAATTAGCCGGTATTGATGCAAATCCCGTTTTAGTTAGTACGATTGAAAATGGTGTGCCAGTTTACCCAACCCGAACAGGTTTTAATTATGTCATTGCGGGTGCATTGATTGATGGAAAATTAGTTTTGTTAGACGCGACACACAAATACACATGCCCAAACATATTGCCGTTGAATGTTTTAAACTGGAAGGGCAGATTGATTAAAAAAGACGGAACTTCGCAAGAAATAAATTTGGATCCAACAGCTTTGTCTAAAGAATTTTCTACCGTTTTTGGAAAAATCAGCGAAGTTGGAAAAATAGAAGGCAAAATGAGAATTCAGAAAACGGACTATGATGCGTATGCTTTCAGAATAAAAAATGCAGGCCGAAATCAGGAAAATTATCTTGAAAAATATGAAGAAGAATTGGGAGATTTAAAAATCGCCAATTATAAAATTGAAAATGCAAAAGCTAATTTTTCAGAGCCTGTACTCGAGACTTTTGATTTTGTATCAGATAATGTTGTTGAGGTTATTGGCGGACAGCTATTTGTTAATCCGTTGTTGTTTTTTACGAGATCTAAAAATCCTTTTACTCAGGAGAAGAGGCAAATGGGAATTTATTTTGGATATCCATCACTTGAAAAAATAAATCTGAATCTTCAGATTCCAGATGGGTATGAAGTAGAATCAATGCCAAATCCAATCCGAATTTCATCAGAAAATAAAGCAATAGTTTATACATTAAATATTTCGAAACAAGAAAATAAAATTCAAATTAGCTGTAGCAAAGAAATAAACAATAGTATTTTTGCAGCTGACGATTACAATGGACTAAAAGATCTTTTCCAGAAAGTAATTGCCAGTCAGAATGAAAAAATTGTCCTTAAAAAAATATAGCAATGGATTTGAAAAATGCCCAACTTGACGTTGACACTTGGATAAAAGAACATGGTGTTCGTTATTTTAATGAATTGACCAATATGGCGCAACTTACTGAAGAAGTTGGTGAGGTAGCCCGAATTATCGCTCGTCGTTATGGAGAACAATCTGAAAAAGAAAGTGATAAAAACAAAGATTTAGGCGAAGAATTAGCTGATGTTGTTTTTGTTGTTTTATGTCTAGCAAACCAAACCGGAATTGATTTACAAGCCGCTTTTGACAAAAAAATGGATTTAAAATCAGTTAGAGATAAAGATCGTCACAAAAACAACGATAAATTGAAATAATTGTGAAATTTCAGCGCGAATTTTGATTTACGAACGAGGAGTGGTAAATTGCGCACTTGAATTATTGTTCTTAATAATTCGCAACTCATAACTATTATCATGATTTTAAAATTAAGCACGAATTCACCATTCACAATTGATGATTCGCAACTAAATATCACAGGTTCAAAAAGCGAAACGAACCGTTTATTGTTACTAAAAGCTTTATTTCCAAATATTACTTTAGCCAATACTTCAAACTCAGATGACAGCGAAGTAATGCAAAAAGCGTTAGTTGGAAATGATGAAATTGTAGATATCCATCATGCAGGAACAGCAATGCGTTTTTTAACTGCTTATTTTGCGGTGAACGAAGGCAGAGAAGTAGTAATGACGGGTTCTAGCAGAATGCAGGAACGTCCAATTAAAATTTTGGTTGATACTTTAAGACAATTGGGAGTTGAGATTTCGTATGAAAAAGAAGAAGGGTATCCGCCAATTCGAATCAAAGGAAAAAAAGTTACGGCTTCAAAAGTAACTTTGGCAGCTAATGTAAGCAGTCAATATATTTCGGCACTTTTATTAGTAGCTTCAAAATTGGAAAATGGTTTGGAACTGACTTTAGAAGGCGAAATTACTTCGATTCCATATATCAAAATGACTTTGGCTTTGCTTACAGATTTAGATATTAAAACAAGCTTTGAAGGAAATGTAATTAAAGTATTCCCGAAAGAAGCGGTTGAAACAAAAGAAATGGTGGTAGAATCAGACTGGAGTTCTGCTTCTTATTTCTTTAGCCTAGTTGCTTTATCAGATGTTGCGAAAATTACTTTAAGTAGTTACAAAGAAAACAGCTTGCAAGGAGATTCTGAATTAGTTTCTATTTATGAAAAAATGGGTGTGAAAACGACTTTCCAAAACAATAAAATGACTTTGGAAAAAGTGGCTGGATTCAATTATGAAGATGTAAATTTTGAATTGAACAATACGCCAGATATTGCTCAGACAATTGTAGTGACTTGTTTAGGTTTAGGAATTGGATGTCATTTGACAGGTCTTCATACATTGAAAATTAAAGAAACAGACCGACTTGAAGCTTTAAGAATCGAGTTGACAAAATTAGGAGCAAATATTTCGGTTACTAATGATAGCTTGACTTTAGTAAAATCGGATAACATCAATCACGATGTGAAAATCGGAACTTACAATGATCACCGCATGGCAATGGCATTTGCGCCATTGGCAATCAAAGTTCCAATTATTATTGAAGATGCTGGAGTAGTTTCAAAATCATATCCAGATTTCTGGAATGATTTAAAAGCATTAAATTTCCAAATCTCAGAATTGTAATTTTTGAACGATATAAGTCATATAAGTTCATTTAAATAAAAGCTTAACTCAAAGTTTATAAACATAGCCTCTGGTTTCAACCAGAGGTTTTTTTATGCGCATACAAAGTAAACCCAACAGGTTTTTAAAAACTGTCGGGTTTAAAGATGATGTTAATTTGAACTTATATGACTTATATGGTTGAAATATTTAGTGACCCGTTTCAAAAAAGTTAAAATTGACTTAAAGAATAGCTTTTTAAGTCAATCTGAAACCTCAGTAAATCAAGGACTTTTGAAAATAATAGCCAAAACACTTGACAACGCCTATTTCACAATCGTATATTTGCAACCGATTTAAAATTTTAGATACATAAATCTGAAATCTACACGCTAAAATCAATAATTCAAATATGAAATTATCACACTTCAATTTCAACTTACCGAAAGAACTTTTGGCTGAATTCCCAGCAGAAAACAGAGATGAGTCTCGTTTAATGGTAATTGACCGTAAAAAAAATACTATCGAACATAAAATGTTTAAAGACGTTATCAACTATTTTGATGACGGAGACGTTTTAATTCTAAATAATACAAAAGTTTTCCCTGCACGTTTGTACGGAAACAAAGAAAAAACTGGAGCTAGAATTGAAGTTTTCTTATTAAGAGAATTAAATTCTGAGCAAAGACTTTGGGACGTTTTAGTTGATCCAGCTAGAAAAATCCGTATTGGTAACAAACTTTATTTTGGTGATGACGATTCATTAGTTGCCGAGGTAATCGACAATACAACTTCTCGTGGTAGAACTTTACGTTTCTTATACGATGGATCTTACGAGGAATTCAGAAACAAATTGACAGAACTTGGAGAAACTCCAATTCCTAAATACATCAACAGAGATGTAACTCCAGAAGATGCTGAGAGATACCAAACTATCTACGCAAAAGAAGAAGGAGCTGTAGCGGCGCCAACTGCTGGTTTACACTTCTCAAAACACCTTTTGAAAAAATTAGAAATCAAAGGAGTAAATTTTGCTGAGGTAACTTTACACGTTGGTTTAGGAACTTTTAATCCAGTTGAGGTGGAAGATTTATCTAAACACAAAATGGATTCTGAGGAATTGATCATTACTCAAAAAGCTTGTGATATCGTAAACGAAGGAAAAGCAAAGAAAAAACGTATTTGCGCTGTAGGAACAACTTCTATGCGTGCAATTGAAAGTTCTGTTTCTTCTGCTAATACTTTAAATCCTTACGAAGGATGGACAAATAAATTTATTTTCCCTCCTCACGATTTCAGTATTGCAAACTGTATGATCACAAACTTCCACACACCAAAATCAACATTGTTAATGATGATTTCTGCTTTCTGTGGACACGATTTAATGAAAAAAGCATACGAAGAAGCGATCAAAGAAGGATACAAATTCTATTCTTACGGAGACGCAATGTTAATTCTTTAATCGGAATTAATTTTCAAGATATAAACCCGACAGTTTTTTAGAAGCTGTCGGGTTTTCTGTTTTATATGGTTTAATGTTTCAAGTTTAATGTTTCAAGTTTAATGTTTCAAGTTCGTAGTGAAATTAACCACAAAGAGCGCAAGGAATTTTTATCAAGAATAACGTTTACAAATGCTAAGTTCGCAAAGCTTTGCGTTCTTTTTCATAAGACAAACACAAACTGAGCAAAAAAACCTTGCGAACTTTGCGGTAAATCACACAAAGAATATCAACTTGAAACTTGAAACCTGAAACAAAACAAACAAAATTTGTTATTTTAGCAACCACAAAACAAAAAACAATGACTTTTCAAAATACACGCGAATTTGCACGAGGGCTAGATTCGAAAGACCCATTAAATCATTATCAAGAACAATTTATTTTTCCTAAAGTAAACGATAAACGAGTTATCTATTTTACTGGAAATTCATTAGGATTACAACCAAAACGCACCAAAGCTTATATTGACGAAGTAATGAACGATTGGGCAGAATTGGCTGTTGAAGGTCATTTTTATGCCGAGAAACCTTGGTGGGATTATCAAGAAAGATTTGCTGAACCGTTGAGTAAAATTGTGGGTGCGCTTCCGTCAGAAGTTACGGTGATGAATACGTTGACCGTCAATCTTCATTTATTGATGGTGTCCTTTTATCATCCAGAAGGCAAACGTTATAAAATTATTTGCGAAGAAAAAGCTTTCCCTTCAGATCAATATATGTTTCAAAGCCAAGTCAATTTTCACGGATACAAATCAGAAGATGCTATTGTAGAAATTAAACGCCGTGAGGGCGAACACAATATTCGTTTAGAAGATGTTTTGGCCAAAATTGAAGAAGTGGGAGATGAACTGGCTTTAGTCTTAATTGGTGGAGTAAATTATTATACCGGACAAGTTTTTGACATCAAAACTATAACCGCTGCCGGACAAAAAGCAGGAGCAAAAGTAGGTTGGGATTTAGCTCACGCCGCTGGAAATATCAAATTAGAGCTTCACGATTGGAATGTCGATTTTGCGGCATGGTGCAGTTATAAATATATGAATTCAGGGCCAGGAAATGCTTCGGGTTGTTTTGTTCACGAAAGACATCATAATTCTGATTTGCCGAGATTTGCCGGATGGTGGGGACACAATAAAGAGCGCCGTTTTAAAATGGAGCCAAATTTTGATCCCGTTCAAGGAGCAGGCGGATGGCAAATTAGTAATCTTCCGGTTTTATCTTTAGCGCCATATTTAGCTTCAGTAGAAATGTTTGCTGAGGTAGGAATGGATGCGTTGATTGCAAAACGTGATCATATTACTTCTTATTTAGAATTTATTCTTCATGAAATTGATAAGGAAGTCGAAAGCACTTTCGAAATTATCACACCTTCAAATCCTGCTGAAAGAGCTTCGCAATTATCTGTGTTTTTACACGGAGAAGGAAGAGCTTTATTTGATTTTCTAATGAAAAATGGTGTCATTACAGATTGGCGTGAACCAAATGTAATTCGTCTGGCACCAGTTCCTTTATATTGTTCTTATGAAGATATGTACGACTTTGGACAAATCTTGAAAAAGGGGATTTTAGGGAAGTAATATTTTCAGTCATAAAGGCACGCAAAATTTAGTAACCACACAGTTTGTCATTTTGACGAAGGAAAAGAATTGTGCGTCTTAGCTCCCGATGGCTATCGGGATTACGAGATTTTTATGGGTGAAAATCTACTTGAAAGAATATTCTCTATCCTAATTTTATAAACTTTTTAAAAAATTCTGTAATAACTAATATAGCAGATATAGCTTATTTTGTAATGTATAATTATTAAATATTACAATCATGAAAGGCTTATATGTTTTACTGGCGGCTATACTTTTAGCTTCTTGTCAAAATCAGGGAAAAGAGGATATTAACAAAGCGAAACAAGCCAGTATTGATTCAATGAAAGTTGAAATTAACAAACAGCGTGTCATCGATTCGATGAAAACGGAAATGGCTAAGGCCAAAGAAGAAGAAAAAGCAGAAGCTCAAAAAGTGGTCGTAGTTCATCAAAATGATGGAACAGCAACTGCGCCTGTAGCAAAAAAGAAAGGTTGGAGTTCAACTGCTAAAGGTGCTGTGATTGGTGCCGGAGTTGGTGCTGCAACTGGAGCAATTGTCAGCAAGAAAAAAGGCGAAGGTGCTATTATTGGCGGTTTGGCCGGCGCTGGAGTAGGAGCGGGAACAGGTGCTATTATTGACAGCAACAAGAAAAAGAAAGAATAGATTGATATACAGAAACGCCGATTTAAATAGTTAAATCGGCGTTTTGTTTTTAGGCTAATTGTAATGTTGGAATCTGAATTGCATCCAATTCTGATTTATAAAAGTCAAATTGCTTTCTGATTTTTGATTCCTCAGTTTTGAAATAAAAAGTCTCAGAAAACAGATTTTGATAATATTCGATTCCTTCTAAAATATTTGCTTTAAAAGAATTCCATTTTTTCAGCTGATTGGCTGTAACTTCTCCAGAAATAGTTTCGATTTCATTTCTAAAATAATCCACATACATTTTCAATTCTTTTACAAATAAATTTGGACGATCATTTGTCTGTAAAACTGATTTTCCATGATAAATATGCTGCATCATTTCTTTTAAAGAAACTTCTTTGTCGAAGTAAGCCAAATTTGGTCCTGGGCAAATCACCACGCCTTGTGCCTGACCTTTTATTTTAATGTCATTTTCAAGGTAAGATGCATTTGCAAGACCTACACACAAACATGATTTTTCGGTAATTTTGATTTTGCTTTTTTCGAATTCTGAATTGGTTAAAGAATCTTTTTTGGCTTCTAATTCTTCGAGTTTTATATCCTGATATTTTTTTGAAGCAGTGCAAATTCCATGTGGATCATATTCTTTGCTCAAAGCTAAAAATTTCTTTGGACAAGAACTTCCAGCTTTGTTTTCGTGAATTCTTTTTTGTTTTAAAAATTCATTTGTTGTTCCTTTCAAAGTGTTGAATGGAACTCCCAAAGGAGAAATGTTACTCAAATAAAAATCATCTTCTTTCGCATTCATCAATAAATTTCGAGTTTCTTTATCTACAGATGTAGCTTCTGGAACCAATAAAAATGGAGAACCCCAACCAACAGAATCGACTTGATATTTGTCTAATAAAAATTCATGTTCTTCTGCAGTTCCTACGCCACCTTGAACGGTAATTTTTAATTCAAGTGGGTTTTCTGGGAAACACTGATTTCTTGCCTCTAAAGCCTTAATCATTAAATCGTGGGCCGATTGTACCAATTGCTCTTTTTTCTGCTTGAATTCTTCTAAAATCGTCCCTAATAAAAGCCCGTCAGTGGCAAAGGCGTGTCCACCGCAGTTTAATCCGGATTCAATTCGGTATTCTGAAACCCAAAGTCCTTTTTTAGCCAAGAAATTTCCTTGAATCATTGCAGATCTAAAATCACTCACTTTTAAGATAATTTTCTTTTTCAGTTCGTTATTTTCATTCGGAAAAAAATCTTTGAAGTTTTCGAAGTAACCAAACAATCTCGGATTCATTCCAGCTGAAAGTACAACAGAAGATTCCAGATTGCTGTTTGCAAAACCTCTCAAAGCGGCATGCGCATCGTTGAATTCAATTGGAAGCCGTTCGTTTTTGACAAAATTATCTTTATCTAACTTCGTCATAATGTTCACATCGATTTCTCCTGGAAAAAGATGCGATTCGATATAATTTTGAATGTTTTCTTTAAAAGCAATTCCGTCATCTAATAAATTTTGAAATCCTTTCTTGATGTCAGAAGTATTCGGAAGTACTGACATAAAATTTTCAAGAGCTGTTTTGCTTTCCGCTAATTCAGTTTTAAAGCTTTCGAACTTTTCTTTAACGATTTTATCGACTAAATTTAAGTAAGAAGTAATTCTTTCAGCACGATAATCATGAAGTTTCTGAGTGATTTCTTCATAGGGAATGTTGAATTTAGTACTGTAAAAATTGCGCATTTTTTCAATCAAATCATCATCAGCAAGTGCAATAACGGAAGAAATTCCATATTGCGCGACACGAATTGGACTGTCTATTGTGTAAGCAAGTCCCATCACCGGAATATGAAAAGTATGTAAGGGTGTTTTTGTCATTTGTTTTCAGGTTAAAATAAAGGCAAATGAAAAAAAATATTTTCTAGCAAAACCTGATAATTGTCAGGTCTGGAAGTTCTTAACTTTAGTAGGCCACATTTTTGTCATTCCGAGGAACGAGGAATCTTCACAAGGAGCTCCGCAAACTAATACGCAAAGTTGCCACAATCTTGTCATTCTGAGGAACGAAGAATCTTCGTTAGTGGCTCTACAAAGTATTTCGTCAATCTTAAGAAAATAAATAATTTAAAAAATCTAAATCAGGATTAATAGTTTTAATTAATTCTAATTTTTTATCTCTAGTCCAACCCTTTATTTCTTTCTCACGTCCGATTGCTTCTTGGACCCAAGTAAATTTTTCATAATACAAAAGAAATTCAACATTATATTTTGAAGCAAAGGTTTTATTGCTTGCTGTTATGTTTTCGGCATGTTGGCTTAAACGTAGTTTTAAGTTGTTTGTCACTCCTGTATAAAATACAGTTTTGAATTTGTTTGTAATGATGTAGATGTAATATGTATGATAACCTTCTGATACTTGCATTTGGCTAAATTACATGTTTTTTAATAAAGTAGGATTTTTCTTTTAAATTAAAGTAAAAGTGTCTTATACTATACGGAGTTGCTTGCGAAGATTCTTCGTTCCTCAGAATGACAATATTGTGGTTACTTTGTGGATAAACTATACGGAGCTGCTTACTAAGATTCTTCGTTCCTCAGAATGACAAGATTGTGGTTACTTTGTGGATAAACTTTACGGAGCCACTTACGAAGATTCTCCGTTCCTCGGAATGACAAAAATGCAGGAAAATAAATGCTTATAAACCTAAATCAAAATCTTCTTTAAAGATTCGGCAATGCTTTTCCATAAAAGGTTGTAGAATGATCTTTCTTGTATACGTTCTACTTCGACATCGGCGGTTTTGGGTTTGTCTTTTGAATCGTTTTTGACAAGTAAATTGGCAACGGCTGTTTTGAGTTTTGCCTCTTTTTCAGGCTTTTTCTTTTTGTATAGTTTGACTTTAAAATCGTCATAATCTAAAGAAGCATTTCCTTTTGAACCATTGTCATTTCCGTAAAAATTAAATCGGTATTTGTTGAAAGTCCCGGTAAATGTGGTGTTGATATACGGCTTGCTAAATCGCGTCATGGCTTCAACATTAAAATTCGAAATCACGCCCTGAATATGAAATCCATCTGTTTTGTCCAGAACATTAAAACTCCAATCAACACTTAAAGGAGAATTTTTCATAAAAATGCATTTGACTTTGATTTTTACATCATCGGTTTTTTTCAAGCCAAAACCGCTTCGCAGATTTGTCGCCTGCAAATTAAATCGGTCAAAAGTTAAAACGCCTGGACCTTTTGAAAAATCAATTTCTTCTTCATAAACTAATTTAGATTTTAAAACCTGAAGTGTATCAATTTGAAGTGGAAATTTTAGATTTCGTAATAAATGATTATAAAGATATTTTTTGCTTAAATCATCTTTTAGCATTTTTCCGCGATAAATATTGGCATCAAAATGATGAATGACAAGCGAATTTGCCTTGAAATAGAAACGATCATTTTTGAAACCCCAATCCATTTTTTTGACTTGAGCCGAGTCAAATTTTAGATTATAAATATCTTTTTCTTTTTCAAGACGTTTCACAAATTCTCGTCTTTTAAATTGTGGAAGAGTAGAAAAGTTATTGATTTTTAGGAAATTCTTTTCGGTACTTATTTTTCCAATCGTAATATGATAAAAGCCGTTGGCTCTATAAAACAAACTGTCGCAGATTAAATCATACTTTTTATACTGAAGCGGAATTTTTTCTTTTAAAGTAGCGTCGGTTATTAAAATGCCTTCCAGTTTTAGAAGAACTTTTTTCACGCTGAAAATTGGTTTTTGAGTATCTAAAGAAACGACATCAACAGTTCCTTCATTTAAATAAATATTCGAAACCGCGATTATTTTTCTGAACGGTTCCACAATTTCAGTTTTGATGCTTTTGCTGTTATTCAAAAGTTTTTCGCCTTTTTTATATAAAATAACGCGAGGTTTATTGATGATAATGCTTTCTGCTTGAATGATGTCGTGAAAAGCCAAATCCCAAATATTGAAATGTTTGATGGTAATCGATTCAATTTTAGAGAAAAGTCCGTTTTTGCTGTCTTTTGGCTCATTTTTCGGACTTACTAACAAAGTCTGAGCGTAAATGTTTCTAGACCAAAGTGAAACTTCGATTTTTTCATAATTAATATCATAAACCGTTTTGTTTTTCTGATGAATAATAATTGGAAGCTGTTTTTTGATCCAATAATTCAAGCCGAAATTGACTGAAATTAAGATGAGAAAAAGAGAAATTAATCCAATTGCTATTTTTTTATAGATCGACATTTATAGTATTAATTTTAAATACATAAATTTAGACTTTAAAAAAGAAGGACATTTACATTATTCGCCAATTTGGTTACATCATTTTAAAGACTTTATTATTTATACTTTTTCGAAAATATGAGAAGATTTAAAAAATTTCTGCTTGTTTTAGTACTCTTGATTGTGGTTTTGGGAATTGGTTTATGTGCCTATATTTTCCATTTGAAACCCAAATACGAAGGTGAATTAGAATTGAAAAATCTTCAAAAAGAAACCACGGTATATTTTGATGATTTTGGAGTTCCTCATATTTATGCCGATTCTGAAAAAGATGCCATGACAGCTTTGGGTTATGTGCATGCACAAGAAAGATTGTGGCAAATGGAATTGCTTCGAAGAATCGCGCCGGGGCGTTTGTCTGAAATTTTTGGATCTGTGGCGCTTAAAAATGATAAATTTTTCTCCGGAATTGGTATTGAAGAAGCTTCGGCGAAAGCCATTGCCAAATTGGACAAAAACAGTCAGGCATATCAATTGACGCAGGCATATTTAGACGGGATTAATCAATATTTGGAAGAAGGAGTAACGCCAATTGAATTTACTTTGGTAGGAGTAAAAAAACAAAAATTTACTATCAAAGATGTTTATAACATCTTTGGTTATATGTCTTTCAGCTTTGCGATGGCTCAAAAAACGGATCCATTGCTAACTGATATTCGAAATAAATATGGTATTGCATATTTGAAAGATTTAGGCATTGAAGGAGAATTCAATACCACGCAGTTAAAAAGCTCGAAAGCAAATTCGGAAGAATATAGCGCCATTGCAAAATCAGTTGCTGCTTTGTTGGATAAATCTCCAATTCCGCCTTTTATTGGAAGCAACAGTTGGGTTGCTGGACCGCATAAAACCAAAAGCGGAAAAGTGATTTTTGCCAATGATCCACATATTGGGTTTTCGCAACCTGGAACTTGGTATGAGGCGCACATTATTACACCAAAACACGAATTGTACGGCTGTTATTTGGCTGGAACTCCATTTCCGTTATTGGCGCACAATCGCGATTATGCCTACGGATTGACCATGTTTGAAAATGACGATATTGATTTTTATCAAGAAAAAAACAATCCAAATAATGCAAGTCAATATCAGACTCCAACTGGTTTTGCTAATTACGAAGTAAGAACAAAAACCATAAAAGTTAAAGACACATCAGATGTCGTGCTGACCGTTAAAACAACGCGTCATGGCCCAATAATGAATGATGTTTTGGATCGTTTGGGCAAAAAAAATCCGATTGCAATGTCATGGACATTTACTCGAGAACCAATTCAGATTTTGGATGCCGTGTATGGACTTTCTCATGCAAAAAATAAAGATGATTTTAGAAAAGCGGTTCAATTAGTTGCCGCGCCGGGACTGAATGTAATGTATGGGGATGCCAAAGGAAATGTTGCTTGGTGGGCTACTGGAAAACTGTATAAACATGACAAAGGAGTAAATACCTTTTTGATTTTAGATGGTGCGAGTGGAAAAGATGATATTAAAGAATTTTTAGATTTTTCTAAAAATCCATCGGCTGAAAATCCAGAATGGGGTTATGTATATTCAGCAAATAATCAGCCAGAAGCTATTGATGGCTATTTGTATCCGGGATATTATTTACCAGAAGATCGAGCGAAAAGAATTTCAAGTTTAATGAATGCAAAATCAGATTGGGATAAAGAAGCCATAAGCAAAATGATTTATGATAATACTTCACCAATTGCGCCACAAACTGCACAAAAATTGATTTCAAATTTAGATAACAAAACACTTTCTGCAGAAGAAAAAGAAGCAATCGAAGTTTTAAAATCTTGGAAAGGAAGCACAAATCTTGAAGATGTTGCTCCAACGATTTACAACAAATGGATTTATTTGTATTTGAAAAATACCTTTGAAGATGAAATGGGCAAAGACAATTTCGATTTGTTTTTAGGAACTCATATTGGAAAACAAATTATAGCCAGACAAGTTGACAATGAAAATTCAGTTTGGTGGGATAATATCAAAACCAAAAATGTAAAAGAAACTAGAAAAGATATCGTTTCAAAATCTTTTCATGATGCGATCTCAGAGCTTCAAAAACAACTAGGACCTTCCATTTCCGATTGGAATTGGGGGAAAGTTCACACTGTAGAACACGAACATCCGCTAGGTAAAATTGCAGCGCTTCGCAAATTATTTAATGTTGGACCTTTTGAGTCGCCAGGATCAAATGAGGTAATAAATAATTTGTTTTTTGGTTTTAACGATGAAGGCAAATATTACGTAAAAGGTGGTCCGTCAACAAGAAGAATCGTCGATTTCTCTGATATTGAAAATAGTTGGAGCATTTTGCCAACCGGACAATCTGGAAATCCATTCAGCAAGCATTATCACGATCAAGCCGAAATGTATAATGAAGGCAAATTCAGAAAAATGAAACTGAATAAAGAAGAGATTATAAAAACGTCTACAAAACTGATTTTGAAACCAAAGATATAGAGAACTTAAAAATTATTAATTGAAATCTAAACCCCATTTCTATGTATAAAAAAATTACTGCTTTTGCATTGTTGCTTTCCCTAGTTAATTTTTTCACTTCTTTTTATACCGATTACAGTTCAAACTTATATTATGTTTTAAGTTTTTTTAATTACAGTATCGCAGGATGGATTGATGTAGGTTGGATTTCTGCTCAAACTTTGCGATTGTTTTTTACTTTTTTATTGTTTGTTGGTGTGACGGCTTTTTATTTTTCAAAAGGCAAAGAAACGCGTTTGTTGCGTTTTAGTTTCGCAACACAATTTGTACAGCTTTGTTTTGCTATTGTTGTGCAGTTTTTTTTTATTTTAGATAAATTCGAAGATTTTGATGTAAAAAATCTTGTAGGGATTGGTATTTCGTATGTGATAACTTTTTTTGTGCTCTACTTTTTTTATACAAGCTTAAAATACATGAGCAACCAACAATCATTAGATTTTGAAACGGTTGAATATCCGGCAGCAACAGAAATTTATTATTTTAAGACTGGAAATTGGGAACGCTTGCTTCATTTCGTTGTTGACAATTTAATTTTCTTGCTCATTGGCTATCAGCTTTTCTCTGGAATTATGTATTTTGAATTTGTGAATACTCATTTTGGGTTGGAAAGGGGAGATCATGCTAATCAGGTTTATCTTCTAATTATTTTCCCAGTATTTAGCTTTTTTTATTACTATATGTTTGAAAAGATTTTTAGCGCGACACCAGGAAAATTTTTAACACAAAGCAGATTGGTGAACAGTGAAGGCTTAGCACCTGCTAATTCTAATGTGCTTTTAAGAACTTTATGCAGAAATATTCCTTTTGACGGAGTTTCGTTTTTAGTTAATTCGAGCTGGCATGATAATCTTTCAAATACAGAAGTATTTAAAGAAAAGAAAAGCGAGTTTAGTGGCGCTTATTATTTTTTGATTCTTCCGGTTTTTGGACTCCTTTTGTTTTTGATAAGAGCGCTGGAAGGGTATTTGCAAACACTCAATGCTTAAAATAGTAAAAGGTTCAAAAGTTTTATTTAAAACCTTTGAACCTTTGTTATCTTGAGCCTTTGTACTTACTTAGAAATATATTTTCCTTTCACAATATCATTTGCAAAAATGTTCAAATTATTGGCAAGCGCTTTATTCGCGAGCATCACATTTTTAGTTTGATAGGCAGGATCTTTTTCGTATGCTTTTAGCAATGTCTCTAATTCAACTTCATCATAAAATGCAAAAGAATTATAAATCGCATCTCTAAAGTTTTTATAGTTGATGCTTTGCGTGATTTCCATTGCCTTTTGCTCGTTCCAGCCTTCTTTGGCAGAAGCCTCATTAATTTTAGTTAGGCAAAAATCAATTACATAGGTTTTATAATGAGCCGCTTCGACGATTTTGTCTACAATGATTTTATTTTGCTGAGTAGGCATTGGCGGAGGTGTCGGATTGTTTTGCGCAATGCACTTTGAAGAAATAAACAAACATAACAATGCAGTCAAGAGACTGTACTTTTTTAGATTTTTCATAGGTTATTTAATTGTTTTTGGGAACGGCTAAAATAGTATTTTTTATGATAAATCATCATGTTTGAATGTTACAAGTTATAACAAAAAAACTCTGATAAAACAGTTTTAAATCTGTCTTGTCAGAGTTTTTAAGTATGTAGTATTTCGATTATTTTTTTGAAATTTCAGCTAAGACTTTTTTGCCGTTTTCGTTTGTCGGATCAAGTTCAACCGATTTGGAATAATTTTCAATCGCCAGTTTTTTGTCCCCGTCTGCTAAATAAGCTTCGCCAAGGCTGTCATAAGTATTTCCAGACTTTGGGAAAGCTTCGACATTAATTTTGAAAACTTCAATCGCTTCTTTCTTTTTGCCAGTTTGTAATAATTGATAACCAACGCGATTCATATCTCCTTCTTTAATGCCGTAAGTTGGATCATTTTTCAGCTTTTTATAAGCTTCATTTCCAGCTGTAGTTCCTTTATTGGCATAAATATCCAATAAGTCAAGAGCCAACGATTTTTTGGGTTGATCGAAGGGCAGATTGTATAAAATAGCTCTAATCGAATTGTTCATTTCGCCCAAAACAGTTCCGCCAGTATTGTTTAGCAAAACAACTAGATTTTTATCAGCAGGAATTCTAGAAATTATAGTGTTGAATCCGTTGATTCCTCCGCCATGTTCCGTGATTTTTACTTTTTTATTTCCAACTGAAACTTCTTCGACACCCCAGCCGTATCCATATGAATCATCCCATGCTTTAATATACGGTTTAAACAACAATTCCATTGATTTTTCTGAAAGCAGTTTATTGCTATTAAGAGCTTGATCCCATAAATACAAATCTTCGACAGTCGAGTATAAAGATCCAGCAGCATAAGGAATACTCATGTCGATGTAAGCCGCATTGACAATTTGTTTGCCATTTTTTTCATATCCAGCGGCTCTGTTTTTTATGATCAAATCACTGTGGTCATAACCAGAATTAACCATTTTTAAAGGAGTAAAAATAGTTTCCTGCAAATATTGCTCATACGTTTTGCCGGTGATTTTTTCAATAATATAACCCAATAAAAAGTAACCAGAATTGCTGTAGTTAAATTTCTCGCCTGGCGTAAATTCAAGTGGCAAGGCCGAAAATGTTTTTACAAATTCTGCTGGAGTGTAAGGATTTTTGGCTTTGTCTTTAAAGAAATTTGGCGCATTAGTATAATTCGGGATTCCAGAAGAGTGTGTAAGCAAATGATGAATCGTTATTTTGTCTCCGTTTTCTTTTGGGTAATCTGGCAAATACGTTGTGATTGGAACATCTAATTTTATTTTCCCTTCTTCGGCTAATTTTACAATCAAAAGCGCCGTGAATTGTTTTGTAATCGATCCTAATCTAAATTTTGTATCGGGCTGATTTGGAACATTCCATTCAAAATTAGCAGAACCAAATCCTTTTTTAAAAATCACTTTTCCGTTTTCAGCTACCAAAGCCGATCCGTTGAATTGTCCGTATTCGGTGTATTTGCTTAAAAGCTGTTCGATTTGTTTGGCTTTGTCTTGAGCAAAAGTATGTATGCTAAGAAACAAGACTGTGCAGAGGGCGATTAATTTGATTGACTTTTTCATAATAATTGCTGATTATGGTTTTAGGATTACTAAAATGATTTGATTTTTGATTGATGATTGAAACGTCGTAACACTTAGATATTCAATAATTTGATTTAAAATTACCGAATAAAATTTATTCGTTCTAAATGTTAGACGATTGATTTACGATTTGGTTTCAATCTCGATCAATTTTTTTCCATTTTCGCCTAAAAAATGTTCAATAAGCTTCATGTAAACCTTATTTCCATTGTCAGAATTAGTAAAAATAATTATCCCTTGTTTTGTTTTTGGAAGCAAGAAAAACAATGTTTGCACGCCCTGATCAGAGCCCCCATGTGATAAAGCATAATTCTCGTTTCCTAAATCGTAGATTTCGAAACCAAGTCCAAAATATTTATTTTTTTTAGTCGCAACCTGATGCGAATTCATTTCCTCAAAAACCTTTTTGCTCAAACCGTCTCCGTTCATAACACTGCACAAAAACGTTCCATAATCTTGAATTGTCGTCAATAAATCGTCAGCTGCGCTCGCAATTTTATTTTTTACTGTTTCGTAGGCATTTCCATCTTTGTCATAATTGATGGCATATCTGGAAAGATCAACTTTGTCACTCCAAATGTATTGCGTGTCATTCATTTTCAAAGGTTCAAAAACTAATTCTGAAGCCATTTGATCTAAAGTTTTACCGAATTTCTTTTCCAATGCTTTTCTTAAATATTCCATTCCCTCGCCAGAATATTGATATTGGGTTCCGGGTTTGAATTTAAAATCCAGTTTTCCAGATTTGTTCATGTACCTCCAGTTTGGAAAACCCGTTTGATGGCTTAAAATAATTCGCGTAGTCAATAATTTATGATTTGGATCATTTGCAATATCCGGATCAATCCAATATTTATCTAGCGGTTCGTCAAGATTCCATTTTCCTTGACTTACTAATTTCAAAGCCACAATTGTAGTAACCGGCTTTGTCAATGAAGCAACATTCCAGATGGTATTATAAGGTGCAGGAAAATCTCGTTTAAGATTTCCAAAAACTTTTATTTGCTTCAATTTTCCCTCAGAAATAATTCCGAGCCCTAAAGTTGGAATATTATTTTCTTTCAGCCATTTTTCGGTTTCTTGATCATTATCAAAAAGATTCGATTTTTGTTCTGATTCACTTGAAGGATTATGATCGTAACTTAAAGATCTTTTCAATTTCCAAACATTATTCTCTAAAACCCAAACATGAGTGAATCGCGCTTTACCAACTAATTTTTCGTTTTCTGGTTTTAAAGGCTCATTTTTAGCGGCAACATTTTCATAAAATTGATGAATTCCGGTTTGAATTGCACCGTATAAAACGCCTTTTTTATAAAGTGGATATATTTTAGTGCTGCCGTCAACTAATTCTCTTCGGCATTTGTAAGTGGCTGGCGAACCGCATAAACCTTTTTTAAAACTTTGTATAAATTCGGTTTTGTTCGAAGTTCCATCTTTATCATGAAAAAACTCAAATTGATCGCTGTACAGATTTTCAAATTGAGATGAATCGCATGTATTAAAGCCAATATTAAATAGCAAACTGTCGCGAGACATGATGGTTTTGTATAAATCAGAGTTTTTTTCTTCTTGTGAAAAAATGATTTGGGTACAAAATAAAGAGATTCCAAGTAAAATAATTTTTAACTGAAAAAGGATAAAGTCGATTGTTTTCATTTTGCTGATTGATTGGTGATTAATGATGCTGCAAGATTAATTCAATCAAAATTATGAAAATTGTACAAATGCGAAATTTTACCTTTTTTGAGATAAAAAATAAGAGTCTGGATTAAAAGTTTTTGGAGTCGTTTTGGTCACATCTTTAAATTTTCTGATAAAATGCGATTGATCAAAATATTGGTTGTATAGTGCAATTTCGGTCAAACTCAATTTTTCCAAATCGGCATTAATCATTTGATCTACGGACTTTCGGAATTTTAAAATTTGGATGTATTTTTTAATCGTAAGTCCCGTTGCAGTTTTGAATTTTATCTGCAATAATCTTTGTGAAGAATTCAAATGTTTTCCGATTTCAGAAACCGAAATTTCTTCTTTTTTGATTCTGATTAATTCACAAATTCTTTCAATGGTGTTTTCGTTCAGATTTGAATCAGACAATTCTTCAAAATAAAGATTTATGGTGTTTAATAATTCATTTATGTCTGATTGGATTCCAATTTTAAAGGGCAATTCTGCGGAATCAATTTTAAGTATCGAATCAGAAAAATTGCTCAAATCGTATTTCGGAAACATGGAGAGCGTCCAAGCATGAAATTGAATTATGGTAACTTTTGTTTTTGGCTGAATATTGACCAAAACTTTGTTTGTCATTTGCGAGCAAAAGTAAATTCCCTCGTTCATTTCGTATTTCATTTTGCTGGTATGAACCTCAATAGCATTTCTGGAGACAATGGCTAAGTTGAAACAGCCATTCGGCAAAATCAGTTTGTTTTCGATTTGGCTTTCGCCGATGCTGTTGTTTAGACACCAAATTTTATTGACGAATCTTTCAGATTTTTGGCTTACATAATATTCAGAGTAAAGATCCATCAATTGAGTTGAATTAAAAAGATTAAAGTTAAGCTTATTTGAATGTCACATTCGCTGGATTTAGCTTTAAGGAGTTTACCAATTCTTTAAATGAACCGAGATATTGTTTAAATTCGGTGTTATCTTTTGCTGACAAAACAGCTGTTATAATTGTGGTTTTGGACTCAATAACGAGTAAAACTTCTTCTTTAGAATCTGGATATGTGTAATTTACAGCTTTATAACGTCCAGTTAGAAAATTATCTTTCTTTAAATTTTCGAATTTAAGGTCTAATTCACCAATTTTTATTTCTGGAATTTCACTTTTAAGACTTGAATTATTTCCTTCGATCCATAAATTTAAATCAGGAGCCGATTCGTAATCTAAACCATAAACATACATATAAGTATTGTCGTTGACATTTTTTTCATCAGGTTTTATTAAAAATGGAATTTCATCGGTTTCGACCTGAATCCAACTTTTTGGAATATCAAGAATTATTAAATGTTTATGGCTAGTCAACATTTTTGTTTGTGCAGAAATATTGAAAGAAAGTAGAATAAAGAATATAATTATATAGGTTTTGTTTTTCATTATTTTTCAGAAATAAGTTTAAGCGAATGTATCATTTTTAACTAAATTCTTCAAAATATTCTTGTTTCGTATTCTCCCATTCTTCCAAAATAATACTGAAATAAACATCATCTTTACTTTTTCCTTCAGAATCGATATAATTATTTCTAAAAACGCCTTCTTTTACAGCCCCTAATTTTGCAATGGCTTTTTGCGATCTTATATTTTCAAGATCTGCGCTAAATTGTATTCTTCTAAACTGAATTTTTTCGAAACCAAAATTTAGCAATTCAAATTTACAGGCTTGGTTTAATCCCGTTCCCTGAAATGTTTTTCCGTACCAAGTCCAGCCAATTTCACATTTTTGACTCGCATGATTTAAATAGCCATAACGCGTACTTCCGGCAACTTTGTTTGTGGCTTTGTCAATAATTAAAAATGGATAACAAATTCCGTCTGCTTTTTGTTTTAATGTACTTTTTATATAGTTTTCAAAGTCTTGATCGTTTCGAACATACATTCCCATGTATTTCCAAATTTCATCGTCAAAAATTATTTCCTTTAGCTCGATGTTTCTTTGGCTTTCAAAAGGAATTAAAAGAACTCTTTCGTTTTCTAAAATAATGTCTGATTGTAAAATTTCGCTTTTCATGATTTCTGTATTAAGAATGGAATAAAATATAAAGCGAAAGTAAATGTTTGATTTTTATAAATAAATCATTAAAAATAACATTTTGTTATATTTTTAAAAAACTAAAAAAATCAAACAAATCTTTTGAATATCCGATTGTAAATAATTCACTTATTTTAAAGGTTATCTATAATTAATGGTTATTTTTACGGCCCAATTATAGATTTTCCCTCGATGCAAACTTCATTAAAAATTGCTGTTGTTGGTTCTGGACTTGTAGGATCGCTGCTGGCAATTTATCTTAAAAAAGCTGGCCACACCGTTCATGTGTATGACCGCAGTCCGGATATTAGAAAAATAAATTTCTCTGGACGTTCCATTAATCTTGCTATGTCAAATCGTGGCTGGAAAGCGCTTGATGCCGTTGGTGTTGGAAATTCAGTTCGAGAAATCGCAATTCCGATGGACAAACGCGCCATTCATTTGGTCGATAAACTGAATTTTCAGAATTACGGGCAGGAAGGCGAATCTATTTATTCGATTTCGAGAGGAAAGCTTAATAGAAAAATGATCGACTTGGCAGAAGAAGCTGGGGCCGAATTTCATTTTGAACAGAAAATCTGGGATGTTACGCTAAGCGATGCTACACTTCATATTGGTGAAACAGAAAGAGGCGAGTGGGAAGAAAGAAAATACGACATGGTTTTTGGTGCCGATGGTGCTTTTTCGAGAATTCGTCACAGAATGCAACGCCAAAGTATGTTCAATTATTCACAGGAATTCTTGAATATGGGGTATAAAGAATTGAATATTCCAGCAAATCCTGATGGAACACACAAATTAGATAAAAACTCATTTCATATTTGGCCAAGAGGCGAGTATATGTTGATTGCGCTTCCTAATCTTGACGGAAGTTTTACTTGCACCTTATTTATGCCTTTTGAAGGTGAAAATTCTTTTGAATCGTTAACCGATCGCAAAATGGTGGAAGATTTCTTCGAGAAAAATTTCCCAGACTCTATTGAAGTGATTCCGGAACTGGCAAATGATTTCTTTAAGAATCCAACAAGTACGTTGGTGACTATGAAATGTTTTCCATGGACTTATGAAGATAAAATTGCATTGATAGGAGATGCTTGTCATGCAATTGTACCATTTTATGGGCAAGGAATGAATGCTGGTTTTGAAGATATTACGGTTTTGAATGAAATGATTGAAAAGTACCAAGACGATTGGAAAAAAATCTTTTCAGAATATCAAATTTCAAGAAAACCAAATGCAGACGCCATTGCAGAGCTTTCGTATCGAAATTTCATGGAAATGAGTACAAAAACGGCAGATGAAAAATTCTTGTTGCAAAAGAAGATAGAAAAGGTTTTTTCAGATAAACATCCAGATAAATGGATTCCGCTTTACAGCCGAGTAACTTTCAGCGATCGCCCTTATGCAGAGGCTTTAGCAATTGGAGATTACCAAAACGGAATTATGGAAGAAGTTCTCCGAATGGAAAATATCGAGAATATCTGGAATACTCCGGAAGTTGAGAATAAAATTCTTGCGTTGTTGCAACAAGCTTAATTTTTTACACCATATAGGTGATATAAGTAAATATAAATTCATCAAACACTATTTATGAATTTATACAAAAAACAAACCCGACAGGTTTTTAAAACCTGTCGGGTTTTCTATTATTGACAAAGTTTTATATTTACTTATATCACTTATATGGTTTAATTTGCTGCCTATTTTTTAAACATTTTAGTCAAAACGCCAAAAACACCTCTTATAAAGGTAGCACTTGTTACGACTTTAAGAACAGATTTTGTAACAACCTCTGTAGTGCTAGGTTCCGATTTCGATGATTTTGCTGGCGCTTGTTCTTCTTGTTGCGCTGCTGTTTCTGCCGCTTGTGCAAGTTTTTTATTTAGGATTTCGAAGGCACTTTCACGGTCAATTTCTTCAGCATATTTTTTGACCAGTTTTGATTTTCCGTTTATTTCTTCGATTTCTTCATCCGTTAAAATATCCATTCTGCTCATTGGTGCACGCATCATTGTGGCAACAAGAGGAGTTGGGATCCCTTTTTCGTTAAGCGCAGTGACTAATGCTTCTCCAATTCCTAGACTGGTCAACAATTCATCCGTTTTATAATATTCTGATGTTGGATAATTATCAGCTGTTTTTTTGATTGCCTGGCGATCGTTTGCAGTAAAAGCTCTAAGAGCATGCTGAATTTTCAATCCCAATTGTGCCAAAACACCACTCGGAACATCCATTGGGTTTTGCGTAACAAAATAAACACCAATGCCTTTTGAACGAATCAATTTTACGATCGTTTCAATTTGTTCCAAAAGTACTTTGCTGGCTTCATTAAAAATCAAATGTGCCTCGTCAATAAAGATTACTAGTTCTGGTTGTTCAGCATCTCCTTTTTCAGGCATTTTTTGATAAATTTCAGCAAGAAGACTTAACATGAAAGTCGAGAATAATTTTGGTTTATCCTGAATATCCGTCAAGCGAATAATGTTTACGTAACCTTTTCCGTTTTCATCGATTCGCATCAAATCGTCGGTGTCAAAGGATAATTCGCCAAAGAACAAATCGCCACCTTGTTGTTCCAATTCGATGATCTTTCTCAAGATTGTTCCAGTCGTAGCAGTTGAAATTTTGCCGTAACTTTCAGCAATTTCTTCCTTGCCTTCCTCTGTGATATAATTAATGACTTTTTTAATGTCTTTTAAATCTAGTAAAGGCATTTGGTTGTCATCGCAATATTTAAAGATTACTGCCACAACTCCGGCTTGAGTATCATTTAGATCTAAAATTCTAGAAAACAGAACTGGTCCAAATTCAGAAACCGTTGCACGCAAACGAACTCCATTTTGCTTCGATAAAGACATCAATTCAACAGGAAACGAAGCTACATTATAAGGTATGTTCATTTTAGCATGACGTTCAGTAATAAAGCTTTGTTCCTTTCCTTCTTTTGCAATACCACTAAAATCTCCTTTAATATCCATCATTAATACTGGAATGCCGACATTGGACAATTGCTCCGAAAAAACTTGAATTGTTTTTGTTTTTCCTGTTCCAGTTGCGCCCGCTATAAGTCCGTGACGGTTAAGAGTTTTAAGAGGAATTTTTACATGAGCCTCAGCAATAGCTTCTCCATCCAGAATTGCGCTTCCCAAAGTAATGCTGTCGCCTTTAGAAAGATAACCGTTGTTTATTTCTTGAATGAAATTATCTTTTTTATTCATGTTTTTATCTGTAATTTATATGATTATGAAAGTTTTGCTTCGTTTTTAACAAAATAGCTATATTTTTTTTAGTAAGAAAAAGCTTTTTTTGATTGAAAAATGTATAAAAAAAAAATTCGCAGCTTTTTAAGAAGATTTCAATGGATTAATTGAATATTTACTAAAACGTTGTAATTTTTTTACTATTCGACCTTTTTTTTGTTTTATCAAAAAAATGATGCAGGCAATTTAATGAGATATTTTTTAAATTGACGTTAAATTTCCTTCAATAAAATTAAAAAAAGTTTTTTTATTTAAACTAAACGTATAAATTTGCTCCTCTACAAGTTAAATATAACTAAAAAATAAAAATTATTTAAAACTATTAAAATTAAAAAAAATGGCAAACGTTAAAGTTAAAAAAGAAAGCACTTCAAATGGAGGAGGAATGATCACTGGAATCATTATTGCAGCGTGTATCTTAGTGGGGGTGTTTATTTGGAAAGTAATCATGGGTAATCCAGCGAACTTTGAAGGAGGAAACGCTGAAACAGGTCACCCAATCAATACTCTAGGGATGGTGTACAAAGGAGGTTTCATTGTACCAGTATTGTTAGGTATGCTTTTAATGGTTGTTGTTTTTTCTATTGAGAGATTTATCGTTATTGGTAAAGCAGCAGGAAAAACTAACCTTGACAAATTCATGAAAAGTGTTCAAGGAAGTATTAAAGAAGGAAACATCGAAGGTGCTATCGCTTCATGTGACAAACAACAAGGTTCAGTTGCAAATG
The DNA here is from genome assembly GCF_039581405.1 of Flavobacterium mesophilum. Classification (NCBI taxonomy): domain Bacteria; kingdom Pseudomonadati; phylum Bacteroidota; class Flavobacteriia; order Flavobacteriales; family Flavobacteriaceae; genus Flavobacterium; species Flavobacterium mesophilum. Next base: position 313,043 of record NZ_JBCPXZ010000006.1, read on the forward strand.
CAATTAAATCTGCTTTGATTAAATATCAAGACGTTAAAAAAGAAGGATTCAACAGTGAAGAGGCTTCAGAAGTAATCCACAAAGAAATCGAAGAGGCTACTTCATTAGAAATGCCAATGTTGGAAAAAAATATGACTATTATCTCTACTTTAGTATCTTTAGGTACATTAGGAGGATTATTAGGAACTGTATCAGGTATGATTAAAGCGTTTGGTGCGTTAGCTTCTGCTGGAACTCCTGACCAAGCTGCTCTTGCAACAGGTATCTCTGAGGCACTTATCAACACTGCAACAGGTATCTCTACATCTATCTTTGCAATTGTTTCTTACAACTTCTTTACTGCTAAAATTGACGATTTAACTTACTCTATCGATGAGGCTGGTACTACAATCGTGAATACTTACAGAAAATTCAGAGGAAGTTTAAAACAATAATTAATTTTTGATATATAAATAATTAAGATTTAATTATATCAAAAAAATAAAATAAAAGATAATGGCTAAAATTAAAATGAAAAAGAAGTCGACATCGACAGATATGACTGCCATGTGCGATGTTGCGTTCCTTTTGCTTACGTTCTTTATCTTGACTGCTACTGCTAAAGTGCCTGAAGCACTTCCTGTAGATATGCCTGCTTCTACTGTAGAACATAAATTACCAGATTCTAATTTGGCAATTATTACAATAGGAAAAGGAAAAGACGGGAAAAGCAAAGTGTTTTTCGATATCAAAGGAAGAGAGATTCGTAAAAGAACTCTTGAAGGTATGGGAGCAAAGTTAGGAGTTGCTTTTTCAGATGATGATAAGGAAAAATTTGCATTAATGGATGACTTTGGTGTTCCATTGGCAAATTTGAAACAAATCATCGACATGAAAGCAGCTGAGAGAACTAAAGCAAATCAGCCAGGTATTCCAATCGATTCTACAGATAATCAATTAAAAGAGTGGCTTTTGGTTTCAAGAAGAGCTGCAATTGATCTTGATGATAAAGAATTAGAGATTGCAATCAAAGGAGATGCTAAAGAACAATATCCTCAAATCAAAAAGATTATGGATATTTTACAGGAGCAAAAAATCAATTCCTTTAACTTAGTTACAGGTACAAGAGGAAAAGACTTTTAATTAAAAAAGATACACTAAAATGGCTGAATTAAATACTGGCGACAGTGGTGGCGGAAAAGGTGGTAAGGTAAGAAGCAAGAAGCAAAATTCGAAAGTCGATTTAACGGCGATGGTAGATTTGGCGTTCTTATTGATCACATTCTTTATGTTGACTACATCGTTGTCAAAACCTAAAGCAATGGATTTATCTTTGCCAGATAAAGATCCAGACGATAAAACTCCTCCAGTTAAAGTAGATGAGAATCGTACAATGACTGTGATGTTAGGAGAAAATAATAAAATGGTTTATTATATGGGATTATTAGCGGCTCCAAAAGTTGGTCCAAAAGATATTGCATATGGTAAAGATGGTATTCGTAGAGAATTATTGAAGCAAAAGAGAGAAGTATTAGCTTATTCTGCTGCTTTAGGAAAACCTAAGAATGGGATAATAGTTATCATTAAACCTACTAAGAAATCAAATTACCGTAATTTGGTTGATATGTTGGATGAGATGGCTATTACAGGAGTAGATACTTATGCGATTGTTCCTGAGTTTACGCCAGAGGAAACAAAATTAATAGACAAACAATAATTGTTTTGTCTTGTTTGAACATCCTAATAATCAAGAAAAATGAAATTAGATATTATAAAAAATCAATGGCTTGATATCGTATTCGAAGGGCGTAATAAGATATATGGGGCATATGAGTTAAGAAAATCGAACAAAAAAACAACGGTAAGAGCACTTATCATTGGTTCGGTTATTTTTAGCTTTGCTGTTGCCGCTCCTCTTATTGCGAGTTATTTGCCAGATTCCAGTGATGAGGATATGGATAAAGATATCAAGATCGTAACAGCGAAAATCCCTGTTAAGAAAAAAGAAGAGGTAAAACCAAATGAACCGCCACCACCACCGCCTCCACCAAAAGTGGATCAAGTGAAGTTCGTGAAACCGGTTGTTGCTAAAGCAGACGAAGTTACAGAAGACCCACCAAAAATTGAAGATCTTAAAGATAAGAAAGTTGGTGCTGAAACTATCAAAGGAGATCCAAATGCAGAACTTACTGTTGAGGAGCCTGTAGGTAAAGGTCCAGTGGCTGAAGTTGTAGAAGAAGACAACCAAGTTTACAACACAGCTGGTATCGAGGTAAAACCAGATTTCCCAGGAGGTATTGATAAATTCTACAAATTCGTAGGAAACAATTACAAAACTCCAGAAGAAGAAGGTTTAAAAGGTAAAGTTTACGTTACGTTTGTAGTTGAAAAAGACGGTTCATTAACCGACATTAAAGTTTTAAGGGATATCGGTTACGGTACAGGAGCAGAAGCAATTCGTGTTCTTAAAAAATGTCCAAAATGGACTCCTGGCGAGCAAAATGGTAAAAAAGTTAGGGTATTATACTCTCTTCCTATTACTATTCAATCTGCAGAATAATGTTAAAAGATATGCTTAATAATATTCAGAAGAAATCGCTCAAAGAGCGATTTCTTCTTGTTTTAGGAATACTGTTTTTTTTGATATATCTTGTGCTGGGTTTAATGATTATGTTTTGGGAAAAATTGCCATTAGATATGGAACCAAAATATAGATACGCTTTTGGCGGATTATTGATCGTATACTCGGCTATACGTTTTCTGAGATTAATTAATTCAAATACAGAGTAATTATGTTAAAGTATAGTAAAGTTGCAGGAGTAGTTCTTCTTGTCTTTTTGTTTGCCATGTGTAACCAAAAAAGCAAGGATGATACTAAAGAAACAATTTTAAAAGGATCTCTTGATATTGCAGTTGATGAGACTGTAAAGCCAATTGTGGACGATCAAGTTGCAGTTTTTGAAGGCACTTATTATGATGCCAAAATTAATGTGAAACCTAAGTCTGAAGCAGAGGTTATTAATGATTTATTAAATCAGAAAACTAAAGTAGTTGTGACTGCTCGAAAGCTAACCAGTGAAGAGTTGAAACAATTTGAAAAAAGCAAGATTAATCCTAGAGTTACTCCTTTTGCTGTTGATGCTATTGCCTTTATTTCTAGTAAGAGCAATAAAGATACATTAATTGCGTTGAAAAGTGTAATTGATTTTATGCAAGGGAAAACGGATTCAACTATAAAAGGACTTGTGTTTGACAATCCGAACTCTAGTACAGTTCGTTATATGAAAGAATTGGCGAAAGTTAAAGATATTCCAAAAAATGGAGTTTTTTCTTTTAATACTAACGATGAAGTTATTAAATTCGTTTCTGAAAACGAAGGAATGATTGGAGTAGTTGGTGTGAACTGGCTTTCGCAACCTTCGCAAAATATGACTGATTACATAAAGAAAGTCAATATTTTAGGAGTTAAGGGGTTGAAGGATAATCAATATCATTACCCAAGTCAAACTGAGCTTATGGAAGGGAAATATCCTTTGGCACGTGATTTGTTTATTATAAATTGTCAAGGGTATTCTGGATTAGGAATGGGTTTTTCTTCTTTTATTGCTGGTGAAATCGGTCAGAGAATAGTTTTGAAGTCCAGCTTAATGCCAGTTAAAACTCCAGGAAGAAAGCTTCAGATTAGAAGTGAAATTATTAAAGATAAAGAATAAATTAATTACGATAAAGATGAATAAATTTAAAATTTTTAGTCTTGCTTTAGTGGCGACAGCTTCTGTTGCACAAGCGCAAGATATTAAAGAAGCTAAAAAAGCTATCGATGCTGAACAGTTTCAGAAGGCAAAATCTTTGCTTAAGTCAATCATAAAAGCAAAACCTTCAGATGGTGAAGCTAATTTTGTTTTAGGAAATATTTATTTAAATCAAAGTGTAGTCGATTCTGCTAAAATTTATTATTTAAATGGAATTGAAGCTTCAGATAAAAAGAACCTAAATTATATTGGTCTAGGTCAAATAGATCTTGACAATAAAAATACTGCAGCGGCGCAAGCAAACTTTGGTTTAGCGACTAAAGATATGAAGCGTAAAGATATTGATGAGTATATCTACATTGGTAGAGCATATATGAATTCAAATAATCCTGATTACAATAGTGCTATTACAAGTTTAAAACGTGCTTTAGCAATAGAGCCTCAAAATGCTACAGCTTTATTGGCAATTGGAGATGCTTATTACGGAGCAAATAATCAAAATGATGCTTATAAAGCATACCGTGACGCATTTACTGCTGATCCAACACTTTTAAGAGCAAAAATGCAATTAGGTGTTTTGTTAAAAGGAGCGAAATCATACGATGAAGCGATTAAATCTTTCAACGAAGTTATTGCTATAAATCCAAATTACGGTCCTGTTTACAGAGAGTTGGCTGAAACTTATTACAAATGGGCAAGAAACAAGCCTTCTACTTCTCAAACTAATTTGCAAAATGCAATTAAGAACTATGAAAAATATCTTAGTTTGACAGATTATTCATTAGATTCTAAAATGCGTCATGCTGACTTCTTAATTTTGGTAAAAGATTATAAGAATTTAGAGGTAGTTGCTAATAAAATGATCGCTGAAGATAAAGTTAATCCTAGAATTTACAGATATTTAGGATATGCAGCATATGAAAATGGTAACACAGATGTGGCTATCAAATCAATCGAAGATTACATCAAAAGTCCTTCAAATAAAGTAATTGGAAGGGATTATTTATACTTAGGGTTTGCTAAAATTAAAAAAGGAACTGCAGCGGATGGTACTGTAGATAAAGCTGCTTTTGATTCAGGTATTGCTGATATTAAGAAAGCTGTTGAACTAGAGCCATTAGCAGTTGAGGAACTTGGTGATTTTGCTAAAGAGTTATTTGGGAAAAAGCAATTTGCTCAAGCAGCGGCAATTTATGAGTTAGGTGTTAATAATGCAGAGCAGAAAAATTACTTATATGATAATATTTATTATGGTATTGCTCTTTATTATGCAAACTTAAACAAAACAAATCCTGCTTATGTAACTGAGCTTGCAAAAGCTGATGCTGCTTTTGACAAAGTACTTGTTGCTTCTCCAAGTTATGATGAGGCTTACTTATATAAAGGAAGAATCAATAACTTATTGGAGAAAGACGATTTGATCATCAAAAATTACGAAGAGTATATTACTAAAACTACTGCAAAAGGTGCTGAGGAATTGGCAAAACCTGCAACAGTTAAAAAAGTTGTTGAAGCTTACAATAGTATTGGTGCTGCTTATGCTAATACAGACAAAGCTAAAGCAATTGAATATTTCAACAAAACTTTAGTTTTAGATCCAGCTAATGCTTATGCAACACAATCTGTAAAAGCATTAAAATAATATAAGTTTTTATAACTAATTAAAAAACCGATAGTTCATTGAGCTATCGGTTTTTTTGTTACGTATTTAAATGACTATCTTTGCACTTTAAAATTGAATAATGTTACCAAAAGAAATACAATTAGAAGTTAATAAAGGTGCAATGTTGCCTTTGATGGAAGAATTTTACACCATTCAAGGAGAAGGTTTTCATACTGGAACAGCAGCATATTTTATTAGAATTGGAGGATGTGATGTAGGTTGTCATTGGTGTGATGTGAAAGAAAGCTGGAATGCCGAATTACATCCGCCGACGAAAACTGATTTAATTGTAGAAAATGCTTCAACTTATGCCGACACAGTTGTAATAACAGGTGGTGAGCCTTTGACTTGGGATATGACTTTGCTTACGCAGCAATTAAAAGATAAAAATCTAAAAGTTCACATTGAAACTTCAGGGGCATATCCGCTTAGTGGAACTTGGGACTGGATCTGTCTTTCGCCTAAAAAAAATAAATTGCCAACACAAACCGTTTATGACAATGCACATGAGCTTAAAGTGATTATTTACAATAAGCATGATTTTATTTTTGCAGAAGAACAAGCAGAACTTGTAAATGATAATGCAATTTTATTTTTGCAACCAGAATGGAGTAAAAAAGAAGAAATGACGCCTTTGATTGTTGATTATGTAATGAATAATCCAAAATGGCGTGTTTCCCTTCAGACGCATAAATATTTAAATATACCATAAAACAAAAAATCTCTTCAGTTATGAAGAGATTTTTTGTTTTAAATTGTTCTGGAAATTAGATTATTCCCAATTGTTATATTTTTTTAATGTTGTAATATGTGCCAAATGATGATTTCCATGCCAAGCGTATAAAGCAATCATCTTTTTGATACTGATTTCAGAATTGTTTTCAGGATGAATGAAAGATTTTTCTAATTCGATTTCAGATAAATTTTTCAAAAGATAAGCTATTCTAAAATGTAATCCATTCAATAAATTAAGTGTTGGCTCAATTGGCATTTTTAAATTATCTGGTAGTTCGCTCCATAAATTTTCATCATATGCTTTGATTACAGGATTGTTTTCAGTCAGTGCCCATTTGATTCTGATGAAACAATTCATATGACTTTCAGCACAATGATGAATTACTTGGCGAACAGTCCAGCCTTGAGGACGGTAAGGCGTGTCAAGTTGGTCGTTGGTTAAATTTAGCGTCTCTATTTTTAATTTTTCGGGAAAAGTGGTTATTTCCTCAATTTTACTCGAAAGAAATTCAGGCGTAAAAGCAATAGGAACTTCAAATTTTCCGATAGGATATTTTAATTTTTCTAAATCAAGTTCTTTCATTGGTTTAAAATTTGTTTAAATTGAAAGTTTGGCTAAATAATCATAATGCTCGCCTTCAGTGATTAATTCGCATTTTAATCCATTTGCGATTGCAGCATTTTGTAATGTATTATAATCTAGATATAACCAATCAAACGGTTCTTCTTTTTCTCCTTTATACGAAATAGTGAAAACTAATTCTCCATAATAATCATTGCTCGGAATCCATTTTCCGCCATCTTCATCTTCATCAAACATATAAATGATATCTGAGCTGTCAATCAAAATTTGGCCTCCTGGATTTAGTAATGATTTTAATTTTGATAAATATTGGTTGCAATTTTCGAGTTTTCCAAAAATTCCGGTACCATTCATTAGTAAAAGAATCGTGTCAAATTTGCTGTCCCCAAAATCCAAGATATTTTGAACTTTGACGTTTTTCAGGCCTCTTAACTCGCATGTTTCAATTGCTTTTTCTGAAATGTCAATTGAAGTCACATCAAGATTTCTGTCGTTTTGCAATGAAAGACTATGGCTTCCCGCGCCACAACCAACGTCTAAAATTTTGCCGAAAGCGAGTTGAAGTGCTTTTTGCTCTATTTTTGGCATTTCATTATAAGAACGAAATAAATATCCAATACTCATTTCGTCTTCTTCAGAAATTGAAGTTTCAGTAATAATATCTTCGGGTGAATTATTTGTTTGGAAATCGAACATCGCTTTCCCAAAAAGATCTTTCATCGTATTTTAATTCAAATATTAGAGTTTCAAGTTTAAAGTTGTTTAATTTTGCAGTTCAACTTTAAATTTTAAACTTGAAACAAATTTTAAACAACTTAAATAAGTTAGCCAAAGATAAGCATATCGAAAACAAAAAGTATTTTGATAAGCTTAAAAAGAAACAGCCTAAAAATTTGGATTATATCATGCAGGATTTGCATGATGCCGAATTTAAAAAAACAGATTGTCTGCAATGTGCGAATTGTTGCAAAACAACGGGCCCATTGTTTACTTTGGCAGATATTGAAAGAATTTCTAAATCATTCAGGCAAAAACCCCAGCAGTTTATTGATCAGTATTTGCGAATTGATGAAGACAAAGATTATGTTTTAAAAAGTGTTCCGTGCACTTTTCTGGATAGCGAAAATTACTGCATGATTTATGATGTCCGTCCAAAAGCTTGTCGAGAGTTCCCGCATACAGATCGCAAGAAGTTTCATCAAATATCAGATCTAACATTGAAAAATGTTGCGATATGTCCAGCGGCTTATAATATTGTTGAAGAAATGAAGAAGAAACTTCCGTTGTAAGGTTTTTAAAAACTGCTAATTGTTTTTTGAAGCAATTCTATTCTGGTTTTTTAAATGTATTTTTGACTTGAAGAAAATGCAAATTGTTAATATCAAAACAGTATCAATAAATTGAATTTAGAATATTTTATAGCAAAGAGACTTATTACTGCGAAAGATTATAAAAGCAGTATCTCGGCGCCTATCATAAAAATTGCCATTTCAGCAATTGCAATTGGAATTATAATGATGTTGGTTTCAGTGGCAACGGGAATTGGTCTGCAACAAAAAATCCGCGATAAAATCTCTGCGTTTAACGGACAGGTTATTATATCGAATTTTGACAATAATAATTCTGAGGCGACATTAGTTCCAATTTCTAAAAAACAGGATTTTTATCCTAATTTCAAATCGGTTCCTGATGTGACGCATATTCAGGCTATCGCAACTAAAGCTGGAATTATTAGAACTGAAAATGCTTTTGAAGGAATTATTTTCAAAGGAGTAGGGGCAGATTATGATTGGAGCAGTATAAAAGAGTATTTGGTTGAAGGGAAATTGCCTGATTTTTCAAAATCATTAAATGAAGAAGTCATTATTTCGAGATTTCTTGCGGACCGACTTAATTTAAAACTAGGAGATAGTTTTAATACTTTTTTCATCAAAGAAGAACAAGGGAAAATGCCTAATAGCCGCAGATTTAAAATTGCTGGTATTTTTAGCTCCGGTTTTCAAGATTTTGATGCGACTTTTATAATAGGTGATATTCGACACATTCAGAGGATCAATAAATGGTCGCCTGATCAGATTGGTGCTTTTGAAGTCTTCGTGAAAGATTTTACAAAGATTAAACAAACAGGAAATCAAATTTACGAACAGACACCATCAGGACTAGATACTAAAACTATTATTGAAAAGTTTAGCTATATTTTTGACTGGTTACAGCTTTTTGATTTTAATATAGTAGTGATTTTAGGAGTTATGATTTTGGTTGCTACTATAAATATGGTAGTGGCGCTTTTGGTTCTGATTTTAGAACGGACACAAATGATCGGGATTTTAAAATCATTAGGAGCAAACAACTGGACTGTCCGAAAAATATTTTTATATAATGCATTCTATTTAATAATACGGGGATTGTTCTGGGGGAACCTTATCGGAATCTCAATATTGTTGATACAACAACAATTTGGAGTAGTTCATCTAAACCCCGAAAACTATTATGTGAATCAAGCTCCAGTGTATTTAAATTGGGGCTATGTAATAGCATTGAATCTCCTAACTATAATAATTTGTTTTTTGGTATTGCTAATACCGTCTTATATAATAACCAAGATATCTCCAGTCAAAGCAATTCGTTTTGATTAGTCATTAATAATCTAAAAGCTCGAGCAACCCGGCAGGTTTTGAAAACCTTGTCGGGTTTGTTTTTGTATGCATATAATATATGAGTACATCTTGCCCGTGCGAGCGGAGC
>NZ_JBCPXZ010000007.1:0-303652 GCF_039581405.1 Flavobacterium mesophilum
TGTGGGAGAGTATGTCGTCGCCTTTCTTTTGGAAACCCTGTCCATATCGGACGGGGTTTTCTGTTTTATGCCCGTTTTTTTTTTTTTTTTAAGTTTTAAATCTAAAATCTAAATAACTTATTCTTGAGTGAAATATTTCCATATTTTTGTTTTACAATTTTATATAAATAATTATGAAAAACATTTTCTCAAAAAATGATTCTGACGAATTCATAAATCGTATTAATCAATTAAAAAATGATTCTCAACCGCTTTGGGGTAAAATGTCAGTAGATCAAATGTTGGCTCACTGCAGTGTTACCTATGAAATGGTATATGATAATATTCATAAGGAACCTAATGCTTTTATGAAATTCTTTTTAAAGTCATTTGTGAAGAAAAATGTTGTTAATGAAGTGCCTTATCCTAGAAATATTAGAACTGCGCCTCAATTTATAATTATAGGTAATCGTGATTTTGATGCTGAAAAACAAAGGCTTATCTCATATATTAATAAAACTCAGGAACTAGGAGAGCAAGAGTTTGAAGGAAAAGAGTCTCATTCTTTCGGGACATTGAGTTCTTTAGAATGGAATAATATGTTTGCAAAACATTTGGACCATCATCTTGCACAATTTGGTGTTTAAAATCAGATAATTATGAGATTCATTATATTATTAGCGTTTTTCTTGCTTGGAGTATCAGCAAATGCGCAAAAGCAAGAAGTGCAAAAAACAATTGAAATATTTTTTGAAGGTTTTCATCAAAAAGATTCTATGAAAATAAAATCAGTTTGTTCGGATAAAATTATTTTGCAATCTATTAGTGAAAGTTCGATAAAAGGAAATAAATTATCTGATGAAAAAGCAAATGCCTTTTATAAATCGATTGCTTCCATTCCGGTTAATATGAAATTTCAAGAAAAGATTTTAAGTTATAATATTCAAATTGACGGTGCAATGGCGCATGTTTGGGCTCCATACGAATTTTATTTGAATGAAAAGTTAAGTCATTCGGGAGTTAATACATTTACTTTGTTTAAAGAAAAAGATTCTTGGAAAATAATTTACTTAATAGATACTAGAAGAAAGTAGTGCTTTTATTACGCTACTTCTGTGGCATAATATAAGCAAATATCTGCTAAAAGACATTCTTCACACTTAGGTTTTGGTCGACATGTCTCTCTTCCTAGAAAAGAAATTGCCATGCCAATTTCTGACCAGATATTTTTTGGTAAAACCTGCATTAGATCTTTTTCGACTTTATTCCCGTCTTTGCTTTCTTTTATTATTCCAATTCTTGGAGCCACACGAATTACATGTAAATCAGCAATAATTCCTTCTGCTGGTTTTCCGGTTTCCCTTAAAATAACATTGGCAGATTTTCTTCCGACTCCTTTTAATGCTGTTAATCCTTGCATTGTTAACGTAATATCGTCATCATTTTTAATCGTTTTCGCGATTTCTAATATCCAGTTGGCTTTTGTTCCAAAATTGCGAACTTTACTTATATATGGAATTAATGTTTCTAAATCTGTTTTAGCTAAACTCTTAAGTGTTGGAAATTTTTCAAATAACAAGGGGGCTATTTTATTGATATTAGCATCAGAATCCTGTGCCGATAAAATGACCATAACCAATAATTGATATGTGTTTTGGTATTCTAAAGGATGTCTTTTTCCTTTATATTTCTCTAAAATTGGTTCTAATTTTGCTTCCCAATCTGACGTTTCTCCAAATAAATTCATATCAAATTTGTTTTAAGTTAATCATGATAAAAATATAACTATCACAAAATTAGTTAGTTTTGATGAAATCTAAAGTCTTTTTGATCACATTTTGATTTCCAAGGATTTTACGATGCCCTAAACCATCGGTCAAAAATAAAGTTCCATTTTCGAGATTTTGATGAATATGAATTCCTGCCTTAACTGGAACTTCTGGATCGTCATTATCATGAATTACTAAAACCGGGATTTTTACTTTTTGGGCGGCTCTATACGCTGAAAAATTATCCATTTTTACTTGATATTTATCTTCAAAACGATCTCGAAGACGTTCGCTAATTTCTTGTTTTAAGCCTAATTTAGAAATAAATTCATCTAAAATATCCTGAACAATATCGCCACTTCCGATTATAATTGCTTTATCTACTTTAAGTCCGTCTTTAAGCGAATTTAAAACAGACATCCCCCCAAGGGAATGACCAATCGCAAATTCAAAAGGCCCAAATTGCTTTTCAATTTCTAATATTGAGGCAATAAATTCGGACATGATGGTTGATTTTCCTTTGGATTTTCCGTGCGCAGGAGCATCAAAACTTACTGTCGAATAGCCATTTTTTAAAAGTTCATCTGCAATTTTAAATAATTGAGTTCCCCTTCCTGACCAGCCATGAACAAGTAAAATTTTTCGATTACTGCTTCCATAATGATAGGTAACAATGTTTTTATCGATTTCTGGAACATGAATTATTTTTTGAACACTTTTAGAATCCATTTCCAGTTCTCGTTTTGGAACTTTATGTTTTATAGGTGTCGTAAAAAGTTTTGCTGCGTATGATGTAACTAATTTGGTTGAAATAAAAGCGCAAATTTTACAGGATATAATAATAAACTGTGGAATTTTTAATGATTTAGTAGGATTAGTTTCCTTTTTTGACATATTAATAATTTTTTTTTGACCGCTGGATTCTCCTTATTTTTTTCCTAAATTTAAAGAACATAAAAATAGCATATTATTGATTAGTTGAAGAAAAAAAATAAATTAGTGATTGCTATTTATTACTGTTATAAATTTTTAGGATGGAAATATTTCATTTAAGTGCAGAATGTTACCCGATGGCAAAAGTTGGCGGATTAGCCGATGTTGTTGGTGCATTGCCTAAATATCAGGCAAATGCAGGTCACCAAGTAAGAGTTATCGTTCCTTGTTATGACACAAAATTCAGAAGAGAAAATGATTTTGAATGTGTTCATTGGGGAAATGTAAAACTCGGAAATTTCAATTTTCCTTTTAGTGTTTTAAAAGAGACTTCTGATAAGCTTGGATATGAATTGTATCTTATAGAAATTAAGGAATTGTTTGATAGACCAAATGTTTATGGCTATGAAGATGATATTGAACGCTTTATCTCTTTCCAAATTGCAAGTTTAGATTGGATTGTTGCGCGCAATAAAGTTCCAGATATTATAAATTGTCATGATCATCATACGGGAGTAGTCCCTTTTATGATTAAGTATGCTTACAAATATGAAAGTTTACAAAGTGTAAAAACGGCAATTACAATTCATAATGGTTTGTATCAGGGATGGTTTGGTTTTGATAAATTGCATTATTTACCGGAATTTAATCTAATTCATGTTGGATTTTTAGAATGGAATCATTCGATTAATTCATTGGCGGTAGGTGTGAAATGTGCACAGGCTGTTACTACGGTTTCTCCAAGTTATCTTAATGAAATAAATCGTTATGCAAATGGATTGGAATCCTTATTTAATTCAGTTAGAACTAAATCTAAAGGGATTTTAAACGGAATTGATATTGAAGTTTGGGATCCATCGAAAGATAAAATGATTGAACATCATTATTCAATTGATACTTTTGAAATTGGAAAGCAAAAAAACAAAGAAAAGCTTTGTGAGCAATTTGATTTAGATCCTTCAAAACCGTTATTTAGTTTTATTGGGCGTTTGTTTGAAGAAAAAGGAGGTGATTTGCTTCCACAAGCTTCTGCATTAGCATTATCTGAAAATTTTGAAAACATTAATATACTGATTTTAGGATCAGGAAATTCAGAGATAGAAGCGCAATTAACACAATTACGCAACGATTATAAGGGCAATTACAATGTTTTTATTGGATATAATGAAGATTTGGCGCATTTAATTTACGCTGGTTCTGATTATATTTTAATGCCTTCTAGAGTAGAACCGTGTGGTTTGAACCAGATGTATGCCATGCGATATGGAACAGTTCCAATTGTAAGAAGAACGGGTGGTTTACGAGATACTGTGATTGATTTTGGTGATGAAGGAAATGGTGTTTGTCACGACCAAGCTTCAGTTGGCGATATTTGTTATTCTATAAATCGTGCTGTAAAGTTGTACGATGATAAAATAAATTTCAACAAAGTTTTAAAAAGAGGAATGTCTGCAGATCATTCCTGGGAAAGAGTTTGCCAAGAATATATCGAAATATACAACTTAATAATTCAGCAAAATGAAATTTAAAAAGAAAAATGTAGTTGCCATTATTTTAGGAGGAGGACAAGGATCACGCTTGTTCCCATTGACAGAAACAAGATCTAAACCAGCTGTTCCTATTGGAGGAAAATATCGTTTGGTAGATATTCCAATTTCAAATTGTATTAATTCGGATATTTTTAAAATATTTGTTTTGACACAATTCAATTCAGCATCATTAAACGCTCATATTAAAAACACCTTTAATTTTAGCATTTTCAGCCAATCTTTTGTTGATATTTTGGCTGCAGAACAAACTCCCGATAATCCAACTTGGTTTCAAGGAACCGCAGATGCTGTAAGACAATGTATGTCTCATTTTTTGAAACACGATTTTGATCATGCTTTGATTCTTTCTGGAGATCAGCTTTATCAAATGGATTTTAATGAAATGTTAGAAGCCCATATTGCGGCTGACGCTGAAATATCTATTGCAACTTTGCCTGTAAATGCTAAAGATGCGCCTGAATTTGGAATTTTAAAGACTAACCACGAAAGTGTTATCCAAGCTTTTATAGAGAAACCTCACGCTTCATTATTGCCAGAATGGGAATCTGAAGTAAGTGAACAAATGCAGGAAAAAGGCAAAAAATATTTAGCTTCAATGGGAATTTATATTTTCAATAAATCTTTATTGGAAGAGTTGATGGCAAATCCAGACACGAAAGATTTTGGAAAAGAAATTATTCCGCAAGCTGTTGGGAAACATAAAATCTTGAGTTATCAATATGAAGGATATTGGACAGATATTGGAAATATTGAATCTTTTTTTGAAGCAAATATTGGTTTGACTGCTGATATTCCAGAGTTTAATTTATTTGATAACGATAATAAGATTTTTACAAGACCAAGATTGCTTCCGCCATCGAAATTTAGAAATTCAATTATCAATCAATCATTGATTTCAGAAGGTTGTATTATCAATGCAAAAGAAATTAAAAGCTCGGTAATTGGTATTCGCTCTAGAATTGGTGTTGGAACTGTTCTTGAAAACTGCTATGTGATGGGGAATGATTTCTATCAAGATTTAGATGAACTGAATCACGAAGCAAGTGTCAATAAAATTCATGTTGGAATTGGAGAAAATTGCTTCATAAAAAATGCTTTAGTAGATAAAAATGTGCGTATCGGAAACAACGTTCATATTAGTGGAGGAAAGCATTTAGATAATTTTACCAATGAATTATATAGTATAAAAGATGGTATTGTTGTCATTAAAAAAGGAGCGATTCTTTCAGATAATTTTAGAATCGAATAAACTTAAAATGAAATTCTAACAGAAAAATTCCAAATCCCAAATTTCAATTATTGCTTAAAAACAAAATATGACAAAAGTAATTACGCATTCTCTTTTTACCGATTTTGATATCGATTTATTCAAAGCTGGAAAACATTTCAAATTATATGAAAAGTTGGGAGCACATTTAATTGAATTGAATGGAGTAAAAGGCGTTTATTTTGCTGTTTGGGCACCTACTGCAAAGTCGGTTTCTGTTGTGGGTGATTTTAATTATTGGGTGCAAGGCGAGCATGAATTACAAGTTCGATGGGATTCTTCGGGAATTTGGGAAGGATTTATTCCTGATTTATCAAAAGGAGCACTTTATAAGTATAAAATCGAATCTAATATTGACGGGATTGTAACTGAAAAAGCAGATCCTTTTGCTTTGTATTGTGAAAAACCGCCACATACTGCTTCTGTTGTTTGGGATTTGGATTACAATTGGAAAGACAATAGTTGGATGGAATCCCGTCATGAAAAAAATGCTCTCGATAAACCCTATTCAGTTTATGAAGTGCATTTGGGGTCTTGGAAACGTGCAGAACATAATCGCTTTTTGACATATCTGGAATTGGCAGATGATTTGGTAAAATACGTTAAAGAAACTGGTTTTACACATGTTGAATTTATGCCAATTATGGAATATCCATATGATCCTTCATGGGGATATCAACTGACAGGATATTTTGCGCCAACTTCTCGTTTTGGAAAACCGCAAGATTTTATGGTTTTGGTTGATAAGCTACATCAGGCTGGAATTGGTGTGATTTTAGATTGGGTTCCGTCGCATTTTCCTGATGATGCTCATGGCTTAGGTTTTTTTGATGGTTCTCATTTGTATGAGCATCCAGACAGAAGAAAGGGGTATCATCCAGACTGGAAGAGCTTGGTTTTTAATTATGGGCGAAATGAAGTTCGTGCTTTTTTGATTAGCAACGCTGTTTTTTGGCTTCAGAATTACCATGCTGATGGATTAAGAGTTGATGCTGTTGCTTCAATGCTTTATCTTGATTATTCAAGAAATGATGGCGAATGGGAACCAAATATTTATGGTGGAAGAGAGAATTTAGAAACCATTAGTTTTCTTAAAGAATTTAATGAGGTAATTTATTCTAATTTTAATGGAGTTCAGACAATTGCAGAAGAAAGCACTTCTTTTCCAATGGTGTCAAGACCAACCTTTACTGGTGGTTTGGGGTTTGGAATGAAATGGATGATGGGCTGGATGCACGACACGCTAAAATACTTTCAAAAAGAAACGGTTTATCGAAAATATCATCAAAATGATTTGACTTTTTCAATGACGTATGCTTTTACAGAAAACTTCATGCTTCCGTTTTCACATGATGAAGTAGTTTATGGGAAAAAATCGCTGATTTATAAAATGCCTGGAGATGAATGGCAACGTTTTGCTAATTTGAGATTGCTTTACGGATATATGTTTACACATCCCGGAACAAAATTGTTGTTTATGGGATCTGAATTTGGACAAACTGATGAATGGAATTTTGAAAAAAGCTTAGATTGGCATTTGCTTCAATATGATTATCATTCCGGAATCAAAAAAGTAATTACAGATTTGAACGCATTGTATAAATCTCATCCAGCATTATATGAAAAACAATTTACTGGAGAAGGTTTCGAATGGATTAATTATTCAGATCATCAAAACGCGGTTGTTTCTTACATCCGAAAAGGAAATATTCCGAATGAAAATTTAGTTGTGGTTTGTAATTTTACGCAAGTAGTCAGAGAAAACTATAGAATTGGCATTTCTGAAAAAGGAAAATTAAAAGAAATTTTCAATAGTGATGCTGTAGTTTATGGTGGAAGTGGTGTTGGAAACTCAAAATCAATAAAAATTGATATTTCTCCTTATGATGGCAGAGATTATTCGGTCGAATTAATTTTGCCTCCTTTAAGTGTTACTGTTTATTCTTTTGAGTAGAAAATTCGAACCAATTTTCAGTAATGCTGTTTTATCAATTTTGTGTTTTTAAATTATCGAATTATTGATTTTTTGTAAACTAATTTATAACTCATTCAGAAAAAACGTTTTCGTGAATAAACCTTTTATTCATAGTGCTTTACCAAGTTTTTTTGTATGTTTGAAGTAAAGATAGAGTTCTTAAATTAAGACATTAGCGTTATGATTACAAATACTTCATTAGAACATAAGGGCAATTTATTTCCGTCAAAAATAGTTTCATATGAACACGAGGGAGATTCTATTTCTTTTTACACGGATAATAATGTAATTTTAAAAGTCACAATTCTTAGAGACAGTTTAATTCGTTTTCGTTTTACCACAAAAGGTTATTTTAGTAATGATTTCTCCTATGCAATCGATAAAACGCAATTGCACGGGTATAATTTTTTGCAGGTTGATGAAGACGAGAATTATTTTGAAATTAGAACCAGTAAAGTGGTTTGCAAGATCAAGAAAGCTGATGTTCGCTTGTCTATTTATGACTTAAATGATTGTTTGATTCTTCAGGATGAACTTGGGTTTCACTGGGAAGAAAGCTACGAATATGGCGGAAACATTGTAAAAATGAGTAAATCGTCAAAAGACGGAGAATGTTTTTACGGTCTTGGAGACAAAGCCACTCAAATGAATTTAAAAGGCAAAAGAGTAGAAAATTTTGCTACAGATCAATATGCTTATCATAAAGATCAAGAGCCACTATACAAGGTTGTTCCGTTTTATATCGGATTGCATAACCAAAAATCTTATGGTGTTTTCTTTGATAATACTTTTAGAACTTTTTTTGATTTCTGTCAGGAAAGAAGAAATGTGACCAGTTTTTGGGCAGAAGGAGGTGAGATGAATTATTACTTCATTTATGGCCCGCAAATGCAGGATGTGGTTACAACTTATACCGATTTAACCGGAAAACCTGAATTACCGCCACTTTGGGTTTTAGGATATCATCAATGTAAATGGAGTTATTATCCGGAAAGCAAAGTAAAAGAAATCACTTCAAAATTCAGAGAACTCAAAATTCCGTGTGACGCCATTTATTTGGATATTGATTACATGGACGGTTTTCGATGCTTTACATGGAACAAGGAATATTTTCCTGATCCGAAAAAGATGGTTGCTGAATTGGCCGAAGACGGTTTTAAAACCATTGTGATCATCGATCCCGGAATTAAAATTGATAAAAACTATTGGGTTTATAAAGAAGCTTTAGAAAAAGATTATTTCTGCAAAAGAGCCGATGGTCCTTACATGAAAGGGAAAGTTTGGCCAGGAGAATGTAATTTTCCTGATTATACAAATCCCGTAGTTAGAGAATGGTGGGCAGGATTATTTAAAGAATTAATTTCAGAGATTGGAGTAAAAGGTGTTTGGAATGATATGAATGAACCGGCTGTTATGGAGGTTCCAAATAAAACTTTTCCGATGGATGTGCGCCACGTTTACGACGGAAATCCGTGCAGTCACAGAAAGGCGCATAATATTTATGGAACCCAAATGGCGAGAGCTACTTATCACGGTGTAAAACGTTTTGCGTATCCAAAACGCCCTTTTGTCATTACAAGATCGGCTTATTCGGGAGCTCAGCGTTATACATCATCATGGACGGGAGATAACGTTGCGACTTGGGAACATTTATGGATTGCAAATATTCAAGTGCAAAGAATGTCAATTTCTGGAATGGGTTTCACAGGTTCTGACATTGGAGGTTTCGCTGAACAGCCAACAGGCGAATTATATGCACGTTGGATTCAGTTAGGCGTTTTCCATCCGTTTTGCAGAACGCATTCTTCTGGAGATCATGGAAACCAAGAACCTTGGGCTTTTGATGAAGAAGTAATCAATATCACCAGAAAATTTGTGAGCTTGCGCTATCAACTTCTGCCGTATTTATATACCATGTTTTGGCAATATATTGAAGAAGGTATTCCAATGTTGAAACCTTTGGTTTATTACGATCAAGATGACACGCAAACGCATTATCGCAATGATGAATTCATCTTCGGAAATCAAATTTTGGTTTGTCCAATTCTTGAACCTAACGCTGTAGGTAGACGTATGTATATTCCTAGAGGCGAATGGTATAACTTCTGGACTAATGAACTTTTTATTGGAGGAAGAGAAATTTGGATTGATACTAAGTTTGATGAAATCCCGGTTTTTGTAAAAGCCGGTGCTATTATTCCAAAGTACCCTGTTCAGCAGTACGTTGGCGAATTAGAGTTTGATGAATTGACATTGGATGTCTATTATAAAAAAGGCAAAGAGCAATCAGCAGTTTATGAAGATGCTCAAGATGGGTATGATTATAAAAAAGGACGCTATAGTCATTTGTCGTTGCGAACTATAGGAAAAGAAAAAGAATTGATTATTCAACTTCATAAGGAAGGAAAATATGATACGCCTTATTCCAAGTATAAAATCAATTTAATTGGTCTTCCATTTAAGGTTACGGAGATTGAAGTTGATAATGAAAAAATCGAATTTGATAAAATTGGTTTCGAACAAAATAATTTCTTGATCGTTGATAAAGAGTTTAATGAACTTCATATCGTTGGCGAATAAGTAAATTCTGTTAATCTTTTTCAAAATTCTATAATAATTTAGCTTAAATTTAGATGTATTTTTGTTTGTGTTTAAATTTTTAAAATCATGAAAAAACATCTAATTCTAGGAATTTTTACAGCTGTTTTGGTTTACAGTTGTGCAACAAATCCAATTACAGGGAAGCAGAATTTGAATTTTGTTTCTAACAGTGAATTATTTCCATCTTCATTTCAACAATATAATCAGTTTTTAACTGAGAATAAAGTTATTACCGGAACGGCAGATGCAAAACTTGTAGAAACAGTAGGGTATAAAATAAAATTGGCTGCTGAAAAATATCTCAATTATTTAGGACAGACACAATATCTAAAAGATTATCGCTGGGAATACAAACTTGTTGATAATAAAGAAGTAAATGCATGGTGTTTGCCTGGTGGAAAAATTGTAGTTTACTCAGGTATTTTGCCAATAACCCAAAATGAATCGGGTTTGGCAACCGTAATGGGGCACGAAGTTTCTCATGCCTTGGCTAATCACGGTGCGCAAAGAATGTCTGCAGCACAATTGCAGCAAATAGGTGGCGCTGCTTTAGGAGCCGCGACAAGTGGACAATCTGAAGCAACACAACAAATTTTTGCTCAAGCATACGGAATTGGTTCTGAAGTAGGAGTAATGTTGCCTTTCAGCAGAAGCAATGAAAGTGAGGCTGATAAAATCGGTTTGACTTTAATGGCAATCGCAGGTTATAATCCTGAAGATGCAGTTACATTTTGGAGCAGAATGGCAGCAAAATCTGGAGCATCTGGAACTCCAGAATTTATGAGTACACACCCATCTGATGCGTCAAGAATCGCAAATATAAAAGCATTAGTTCCTGAAGCTAAAGCAATAGCAATGAAAGTGGGAACTATAAAATAAAACTTTGTCACAAAAAATAAATTTAAAGCTATTCGTTTTTCGAATAGCTTTTTTTATTTTATTATTTATTAATATATGAATCGTATAAATTGTATTCGATTGTGATAAAAAATAGATAAATTCGTAGCGCATTAACAAAACCATTTCTATGAAAAACCTACCAAAAGGAGATAAAAAATTATTAAATGCTTGGGCATTTTATGATTGGGCAAATTCCGTTTACACATTGACAATAGCATCGGCAGTATTTCCAATATTTTACGAAGCATTATTTACAGATCGAGGTCATTATATTGATGTTTTCGGTATGCATCTTAAAAATTCTGCTTTAATTAGTTTTACTACTGCAGCGGCGTTTTTGGTGGTTTCTTTTATTTCGCCATTATTGTCTGGAATTGCTGATTATGTGGGGAATAAAAAAGCATTCATGAAATTTTTCTGCTATTTAGGAGCTTTGTCATGTATGGGGTTATATTGGTTTGATCTTGGAAATATTTATATCGGATTGGCATTTTATTTCTTAGGATTAATTGGATATTGGGGAAGTTTGGTTTTTTACAATTCTTATTTACCAGATATTGCTTTTGAGGAGCAGCAAGATAAAATTAGTGCCAAAGGCTATTCTTTAGGATACATTGGTAGTGTGATTTTATTGCTGATTAATCTTGGCATGATTATGTTTCCAAAGACTTTTAATATTACAGCAATGGAAGCAATGCGTTACTCTTTTGTAATGGTAGGTGTTTGGTGGATTCTTTTTAGCCAATATACTTATTATTATTTGCCAAAAGGAAGTAAAGAAAATGGTCAAAAACTAACAAAAGATGTTGTTTTTAATGGTTTTAAAGAATTGAAAAAAGTGTGGAGCTTGTTGAAAGAGAATGTTCCATTAAGACGTTATCTAGGTGGATTTTTCGTTTCAAGCATGGCCGTACAAACTGTAATGTTAGTAGCAACTTATTTTGGTGCGCAGGAAATTCAGTGGGCATCAAAAGAAGAAGGGACAATTGGCTTAATTATCTGTATTTTAATTATTCAATTAGTAGCAGTAATTGGTGCCGTAGCGACATCAAGAGCTTCTGCAAAGTTTGGAAATATTCCGACTTTAGTTGTAATTAATGGAATCTGGGCCGTATTTTGTGCATTAGCCTATTTTATTACGCTACCAATGCAATTTTATGTTATGGCAACGATTGCAGGATTTGTAATGGGTGGAGTTCAGGCACTTTCACGATCTACTTATTCAAAATTATTGCCTGAAACAGAAGATACAGCTTCTTTTTTTAGTTTTTATGACGTTGCTGAGAAAATCGGAATTGTAATAGGGATGTGTATTTATGGACTAATTGACCAGCAAACAGGAAGTCCGCGCAAAGCAATTGTCGTTTTAGCAATTTTCTTTCTAACATCAATCTTCCTTTTAAGAAGAGTTCATAAAAAAGAGGCACTTTAAGCGCCTCTTTTTATTTAATAAAGTATTAAGAAAATAAAACTCAATAATAAAAGACGTATGATTGTTCGATTTTTGATTGAATGATTTTATTAAAATCTTTTATTATTGAGTTCTTTTAATTTATGCTTTTGAAATACTTCCTGATCCAGAAACCTTTGTGTCTTTTTTTCCTGGATTTCCACTATATGTAATGTCACCTGAACCAGAAACTCTTGCTGTCAAGCTTTCATTGCAATTTAGTTTAACATCGCCAGAACCTGAAACCATTACTTCAGCATTTTTAGATTTCAGATTAGCAGCTTCAATATCGCCAGATCCAGAAAGTTTAATAGTCAAATTGTCTGAACTACCTTTTAATTTGATGTCACCTGAACCACTCAAACTGAAGTCAAAAGAATTTGCGACAACATTTAAATCAATATCTCCAGAACCTGATAATTTAGCTGAGAATTTATCATTTTTAATTGCATCTTTAGCTACAATATCTCCTGATCCAGAAAGATTTAATTCTGAAATTTTTTCAAATGGAACTGTGATCTCAACTTTTTTTCCTGTGCTAGGGCGTATATTTGTTCCTTTCTTTACATGAATTTTCAATGCGTTGTCTTCAACTTCAACAACAATTGCTGACAAAATATTTTGTTCACCTTTAATGATGATTTTACCTTCTTTTCCAGCTACTAAATCAACATCAAAAAAACCTGATATTTTGATTGCGTCATATTCTGAAGTTGTTCTTGTTTCAGTTACAACATTTCCGTTTCCGTTAATTTTTTCTGTTTGTGCACTTGCTGTAAAGCCAATTAAAAGCGCACTGTAAACTACTGATTGAATAATTTTTCTCATGGTTTTCGATTGTTTAAAATTATTGTTTTTTGATTAATGATACGTTTCCGTAATTTGAATTAATTATTACTTTATTCTGACCTTTCTTTTTATGGTAACCGCTTATGCTTTTTGAATTGTTTTTGACTTCGCTTACATTAATCTCAAGATCGTCTCCATTTTTGATGCCTCCATATTTGGTATTAATGTCAAAATCAAAAGCATAATTGTAATTGTAGCCTAATGAAATATCAGTATATCCAGAGTTAATGTTTACATTGTTTGCCTTTTCGGTAAGTGAGCCAATTGTTACTTTACTGTAATTTGTATTGATGCTTAGATTGCTTGATACTTCGGCAACAGACACGGTTAGATAGTTTCCAGAACCTGAAAAAGAATTTACTTTTTGAAATTTCAGATTTCCGTAATCAGCTTCGTATTTAATGTTTTGAGCATCAGCAACTATTAGATCTGTATATTTTGCATCAAAATTGATATTTCCAGAATCATTGATTTTCAAACCAGAATAGCGAGCTTCTACAGTTCCATTTTTCATATAATCGATTGATGAATTTTGACAATATTCGATATTTAGTCTGTTTGTGGCATTGTTCAATTTTCCAAGAGTAACTTTTCCATATTTACAGCTAATGTCAGTTGCGCCTTCAATAGACATTGTTGTAATATTTCCGTATTTGTTCATCAACTTTACGGTTCCGTTTTTCGGAATTTTAATTACATAATTGATCTCAAAACTATTGCTGCTTCCTCTTCCTTTGTTAGTTGAATTTCCAATTTGTGTAACTGCAGTAACCATTGATTTCAAGGCAGTAATGTCAACATCAATCGTGTTGAGTTTTTCGTTTACCCAATTTTCATTTCCGCCAGTAACTTTAATCGTGATGTCAAGATCTACCTTGTCTTCGTCCCAAGTCGATACAGAAATGTTCCCATATTTATTATCGATATCAATTCCTGCGTTAGAATTTACGATATAGGTTTTTTTGATGTTTTTTTGTTTTGAAATATTCGTGTCATCATTTGAAAATCCCAAAAACGGAATCAAGATGAATAGGATTAGAATTTTATAATGTCTTTTCATTGCTAGTGTTTTTTAAATTTTCGTTTTCTTCAATTCGTTTTAAAACCGTCTGCAAAAAGGAAATTCTAGTTTGCAGATTGCTAATCATGGCATAAATAATTTGTTTGTTTTCGCCGTTTTTTTGCAATTCATTAATGATTTTTTGATAGTCAGCATCAAAAACTTTCATTTGTTTTAATGCATCATTTATGATCTGCTCATTTTCGGGTGAACTTTTTTCTTTAAGTTTAACCAGCTCGTTATCAATCAGAATGTTGAAAATAGAATCTGTGCGTTGTGTCTCTTTAGATGCAAATTTGAATTCCTTTGGTTTGTCATTTTTATAAAAAACAGTTATTCCCAGCATTAAAACTATAGTTGCTGCAATTGCTGTAGCGAACCAATAATTTCTCTTTTTAGGCTGTTTTTGGTTTAATTTGTTCAAGAAGTTTTCCTGATGATTCGGATTTAATTCTTGAACATCCCATTGGTCTTCAAACTTGTTGAATAATTGATCTAAATTGTCGTTGTTATTTTCCATTTTCATATCTCCTCTAATTTTTTTCGCAAACTTTCTTTTGCTCTGCTTAATGTAGTTCGGCAGTTTTGATAACTAATATTCAAAATTTCGCTTATTTCTTCTTGATCGTAACCTTCTATGTAAAATAGTGTCAAAACCATTCGGTAGCTGTCTTTCAGGCTTAAAATAGTGTCTAAAACTTGTTTTACTTTTAAAGTGTTAAAATCAATGGTTTCAGAATATAAGTCATCGTTATCTTCGATTTTATAAAGCGTCTTGCTCAGATCATCAATCTGAAAAGCATTATTCTTTTTGTAAAAATCAATACTATAATTGATCACAATTTTCTTCAGCCACGCGCCAAAAGCAACTTCCTGTTTGTAGTCGTTTATTTTTGTAAATGCCTTCAAAAAACCTTCTTGCATGACGTCTTGTGCAAAATGTTCGTCTTTTACTATACGATAGGCTACGTTGTACATAGCTTTACTGTATCGGTTGTAAATTTCAAATTGGGCTTTCTGATTGTTCTCTTTACAAAGCGCGATTAATTCTTCGATATTTTGGTTGGTTATACTCAAGTAATGATTGCTAGTTTTTTATAATGACTTGACTTTTTTTTATTTGTTACAGTTTGTATAAAATTAATTTTATTTTTTTTTAAATAATTCGATTGTGTAAGATTTTTATTTCGTTGTATAAAATCTATATTTGTGCATAAAATATATACCACATGAAAAAAAATACTATTTTATTTCTTTTGTTTTTCACAATATGCAACTTTTTGGCTTCTTGTACTTCTTTTGATGATGGACGTGATATCCAAAGTTCTCAGAATAATGGAAACGGAAATGGAAATGGAAATGGAACTGTCGGAGAAAAGGCGGTTTTTAAGGCTAAAATAGGTACAGAAGAATTTGTTGCAAATATTGCAACTGCGGTTGTGACAGATAACTATGTAATGGTATCAGGTATTAGATCTTCAAAAGGAGATTTGATCCAAATCATTTTGCCGAGCAATAAAGTAGGAACTTATACATGGGCAAACAGCAAAGAAAATGCTGAAAAATTTGTTTTGGCTTACGCCGAAAAAGTAGATGACGATGGATTTGTTAGTATTTCTAATGAAGATGCGGCATTTTTGGAAGTAAAAAATTATACGGATACCGCGATTATCAAAATCACTGCGGTTGATAAAACAAAAAAGACAATTTCAGGCACTTTTCAATTTACAGGTTTTAGAGAGACAAATAATGGGGCAACTCAGACAAAAGTGATTACAAATGGTACTTTCACAAATGTGCCTTATACGACAGATATTCCTGCAGATGATTCAGAGCAAATTTTGAAGGCAAAAGTAAATGGCGTTGAATTTATTCATGACAAAGTTGATGTAACTGGAGTAACTGCAAGCGGCACTTACCCGTATTACAGTATAGTAGGGAAAAAGAATGATGGTAGTATAAGTGTGGGTATAAGTATTGACAAATCATATGCAGCTGGAACTTATCAGGCTTCAAGTACTTCACCGAATAGTATTGAACATGTTATTGCCGGTACTTTCAAGTTAAATGACCTTATATACATATCTAAATCGGGTTCAATCACAATTGTCTCAAAAACAGCGACAAAAATTGTAGGGACTTTTGATTTTGTTGTTCAAAATTTTAGCATAAATGATGAAAAAACAATTACAGGATCTTTCGAAATAGATATAGAAGGTCTGAATTAATAATTTATCGAATCATTTAAAATCCGCCTTGTGCGGATTTTTTTTGGTAATACAATTTGATTTTATTAGTTTGGCTAATTAAATAGATTTTGTATGTTTCATTCTTGGCATAGTGATTGTCTATTTTAAAGGTGTATCTTGTAAATTAAGTTTTCATTGCCTTTTATTAGAAAATAATGAATTTCGGGCTTTATTTACAAGTTGTATTAATCATTTAATGACAAAACGACTTATATATTATTATGTCAAATCATAAAATACTTACTATTGACAATCTGTCACTTCAGGAATTTGATTCCGAAGCAGAATTAATTCCATTATTAACTCCCGAAGACGAAGAAGAAATGAATAACGAGGAACTTCCGGTTTCTCTGCCAATTCTGCCTTTGCGTAATACTGTTTTATTTCCAGGTGTAGTTATTCCGATTTCTGCAGGAAGAGATAAATCAATCAAATTAATTAATGATGCCAATGCTGGCGGAAAAATCATTGGAGTAGTTTCTCAAATCAATGAAGAGGACGAAGATCCATCTAAAGATGATATTCATAAAATAGGAACTGTAGCTCGAATTCTTCGCGTTTTAAAAATGCCTGACGGAAATGTTACGGTTATTTTACAAGGAAAAAAACGTTTTGAAATTGACGAAGTAGTTTCTGAAGAGCCTTATATGAATGCAACGATTAAAGAAGTTGCAGAAGAAAGACCAGATGACAATGATACTGAGTTTACAGCAATTTTAGATTCTGTAAAAGAATTAGCGATTCAGATTATCAAAGAAAGCCCAAATATTCCATCTGAAGCGACATTTGCAATTAAAAACATTGAGAGCCAATCGTTTCTGATCAATTTTGTTTCGTCAAACATGAATTTATCGGTAAAAGAAAAACAAGGTCTTTTATCAATAAATGGTTTAAAAGAGCGCGCTTTGGAAACTTTGCGTTATATGAATGTTGAACTTCAAAAATTAGAATTGAAGAATGATATTCAGTCTAAAGTTCGTTTTGATTTAGATCAGCAACAAAGAGAATATTTCCTTCATCAGCAAATGAAAACCATTCAAGAAGAATTGGGAGGCGTTTCGCAAGAAGAGGAAATGGATGAAATGGGGCAGAAGGCGAAAACTAAAAAATGGGATGAAAAAACGCAGAAACATTTCGAGAAAGAATTGTCTAAAATGCGTCGTATGAATCCTCAGTCGCCAGATTTCGGAATCCAAAGAAACTATTTAGAATTGTTTTTAGAATTGCCTTGGGGCGAGTATTCTAAAGATAAATTCGATTTAAAACATGCTCAGAAAATATTAGATAAAGATCATTTTGGTCTTGATGAAGTTAAGAAAAGAATGATTGAACATTTAGCAGTTTTGAAATTGCGAAATGACATGAAATCACCAATTATCTGTTTAACAGGGCCTCCGGGAGTTGGTAAAACTTCAATTGGACGTTCGGTTGCAGAAGCTTTAGGTCGTGAATATGTACGTATTTCATTAGGTGGTTTGCGTGACGAAGCAGAAATTCGCGGACATAGAAAAACCTATATTGGAGCAATGCCAGGACGAATCATTCAAAGTTTGAAAAAGGCAGGAACTTCAAATCCGGTATTTATTTTAGATGAGATTGATAAATTATCTAACGGAAATTCTGGAGATCCATCTTCTGCATTATTAGAAGTTTTAGATCCGGAGCAAAACAATGCTTTTTATGATAATTTCCTTGAAATGGGATATGATTTATCAAAAGTGATGTTTATTGCAACGTCAAATAATATGGCAGCAATTCAGCCGGCATTGCGCGACAGAATGGAAGTGATCAAAATGTCTGGTTATACTATTGAAGAAAAAGTTGAAATTGCAAAAAGACATCTTTTTCCAAAACAATTAGAAGCACACGGTTTAACTTCTAAAGATTTGACTATTGGCAAAAAACAATTAGAAAAAATTGTTGAAGGTTATACGCGTGAATCTGGTGTTCGTAACTTAGAAACAAAAATTGCTCAAGTTATTCGTAATGCAGCGAAAGCTGTTGCAATGGAAGAAGAATACAATAAAAAAGTTACTGACGAAGATATTGTAGCAGTTTTGGGTGTACCAAGATTAGAGCGTGATAAATATGAAAATAATGATGTTGCCGGAGTTGTTACAGGATTAGCTTGGACAAGTGTTGGTGGTGATATCTTATTTATAGAATCATTAATTTCTGAGGGTAAAGGCGCATTGACAATTACAGGAAATCTTGGAAATGTTATGAAGGAATCGGCTACAATTGCTTTAGAATACATTAAAGCAAATGCTAAGAAATTAGGCTTAAAAACAGAGATTTTCCAAAAATATAATATCCACCTTCACGTTCCAGAAGGAGCAACTCCGAAAGACGGCCCAAGTGCTGGTATAGCGATGTTGACATCTTTGGTTTCGTTGTTGACTCAAAAGAAAGTAAAGAAAAGTCTTGCTATGACTGGAGAGATTACACTTCGTGGAAAAGTATTGCCGGTAGGTGGAATTAAAGAAAAAATCTTAGCAGCAAAAAGAGCTGGTATTAAAGAAATCATTTTATGTCACGAGAATAAAAGTGATATTGATGAAATCAAAGCAGAATACTTAGAAGGGCTTACTTTTCATTACGTAAAAGAAATGAGCGAAGTTTTGGCTATTGCTTTGACAGATCAAAATGTTAAAAATGCAAAAGATTTGAAATAATTCTTTTAGAAGTAAATTTCAAAATATAAAATTCCAAATTCCAATTTTCCGATTGGGATTTGGAATTTTTTTATGCTCAGTTTTGATGAATTTTGATATTAAATTTTGGCATAGTTGTTGATTTTAAGGTAATTATAAAAATTATTTTTTCAATTATATAATTTTATCTTTGTATTTACGTTATTCCCACATAGGAACGTTCCAAAAGCATGCTAAAACAGATTGTTTTATTTTTTATGTTGCTAATTTGTTCGGCTTCAATCGGGCAAGTTGGAGGGCGCTACACCTATCAATTTCTAAACCTGACATCATCGCCCAGGCAGGCAGCGTTAGGAGGAAAAGTTATTACGATTTATGATGAAGATGTTAACCAAGTGATGTTTAATCCCGCGGTTTTGAATGAAGATATGGATAATCATTTAGCAATAAATTACGGGAGTTATTACGGTGAAGCTTCTTACGGAACAGCTTCGTACGCCTATACTTACGACAGACACGTTCAAACTTTTTATGCTGGAGTAAGTTATGTAAACTACGGAATCTTTGAAGGTTATGATGAAAATGGCCAAGCAACTTCAGATTTTACAGGGAGTGAAGGCGCATTATCATTAGGATATGCTTACAATGTTCCTTATACAGACTTACATATTGGAGTTAATGCAAAGCTAATAACTTCAACTTTAGAAAGTTATAATTCTATTGGTGGTGCAATTGATGTGGGAATTTTGTATGAAATTGAAAAAAATAATGTAAAT
The DNA here is from genome assembly GCF_039581405.1 of Flavobacterium mesophilum. Lineage (NCBI taxonomy): Bacteria > Pseudomonadati > Bacteroidota > Flavobacteriia > Flavobacteriales > Flavobacteriaceae > Flavobacterium > Flavobacterium mesophilum. The sequence continues at coordinate 20,013 of NZ_JBCPXZ010000007.1, forward strand.
TTGGCCCTAGTATTTCGTAATATAGGGACACAGTTTACTACATATTCAGGAATACATGAAAATTTGCCCTTTGAAATCATAGCTGGTGTTTCACAAGAATTAGAACATGTACCGCTTCGCTGGTATCTTTCTTTAGAGAATTTGCAGCAATGGAACATTTCTTTTTCGAATCCCGTTCGTGGTGAAACAAATATTGATGGGTCGACAAGTGACGAAAAAGTTTCGTTTGTAAATAATGCTTTGCGACATGTTGCTTTTGGTGCAGAACTATTCCCCAAAAGAGCATTTAATTTGCGTTTAGGATATAATTTTAGGAGAGGAGAAGAATTGCGAATTAACGATCAGCGTAATTTTTCTGGGGTTTCATTAGGATTTGGTTTAAGAATGAATAAATTAAAATTCAACTATTCTTATTCAAGATATACATTGGCAGCTAATACAAGTCTTTTTGGTCTAACTTTAAATTTTCAATAGTTAATGAAAATATTTACTTTATTTTTATTTATGACTGTAGGTGTTTATTCGGGAGCTAAACACTACATCAAAGAAGAAGAATCTACTATAACCAATGTTGAGATCGAAAGGATCAATACCCGAATAGCAGATATCAAAAACATGATTAATAACGATCACAAATACAATTCTAAAATTGCATTTTTGATTGATATGAAAGTTCCTTCTGGAAAAAACCGTTTTTTTGTTTACGATTTAGAAAAAAATGAAGTTATCGACCAAGGTTTGGTAGCACACGGTTCTGGATCTGAAACAGGAATAAGAGGTATTCTTAAATTTAGCAATATGCCAAATTCAAATTGTACCGCTTTAGGAAGATATTCTGTTGGAAAAACGTACAAAGGCATTTTTGGAAAAGCATATAGACTTGCTGGTCTAGAAGAAACTAATGACAATGCTTTAAAAAGAGCAATTGTTTTACATTCTTATTCAGCTGTGCCATATGATGAGCAAGATCACTATATCAGCAACAGCCACGGATGTCCAATGGTAAATGAGGAGTTTTTCAAAAGAATTCAAAAAATAATTGATAGTTCTAAGTCGAACATCATCATGGATATTTACTACTAAAGAATAGCCGAAAAGTATTTTTTAGTTTAAAAATTATTAAAGCTTTTTATTGTCAGAGGCATTATTGCATTTTGATAATTTAAAGCTTTTTTTATTTAAAAGCAATAGCTGTAAAAGTTATAAATCTTCCAAATAAAAATAAAGATGGTTACATTTGCAAGCTTGAAATTATTATAGATAAAGTAAAAATTTAAAAATAAAAAATTGAAAAAGATTACCATTGCAATCGACGGATTTTCATCAACTGGAAAAAGTACTTTGGCAAAACAATTGGCAAAAGAGCTTGAATACGTATATGTGGATACTGGAGCTATGTATCGTGCAGTAGCTTATTTTGCTATGCAACAAAATTTAATTGGAGCAGATTTTTTTGAGAAAGAAGCGTTAATCGCTTCGTTGCCTAAAATCCAGCTAGAATTTAAATTTAATTCTGATTTGGGTTTTGCAGAAATGTATTTGAATGGTGAAAATGTCGAAAAACAAATTAGAACTATTGAGGTTTCTAATTTTGTTAGTACAGTGGCGGCAGTTTCTGAAGTTCGTGCAAAATTAGTAGAGCAACAACAAGAAATGGGAAAAAATAAAGGAATCGTAATGGATGGTAGGGATATTGGAACTGTTGTTTTTCCTGATGCCGAACTTAAAATTTTCATGACGGCAAGTGCTGAAACTCGAGCACAAAGACGTTTTGATGAATTGCAGCAAAAAGGTGATAATGTCACTTATGAAGAAGTCTTGAAAAATGTCGTTGATCGTGACCATATGGATACGCACCGTGAAGATTCTCCTTTGGTAATCGCTGATGATGCTATTGAGATTGATAATTCTTACTTAAATAAAGAAGAGCAGTTTGCAGCTGTTTTAGAATTGATAAATGATGTTGTAAAAACAGCTTAAATTTTTGCAGATATTATTTTAAAAAATTAGTTTTACCGCTTTATTTTATCTAAAAGACAATTTTATCATATGGGGATTAAAAATAGATTGATTTTAATGAGCTTTCTTCAATTTTTTGTTTGGGGAGCCTGGCTTATAACAATTGGAAATTATTGGTTTGGCACAAAAGCCTGGGAAGGAACTCAGTTCGGACTCGTTTTTGGAACCATGGGAATCGCTTCTCTTTTTATGCCTACGCTTACAGGTATTATTGCAGACAGATGGATTAATGCCGAAAAACTATACGGCGCTCTTCATATACTTTATGCTGCAGTTTTGTTTGGAATTGCACAAGTTACTACACCAGATACATTTATTATAGTAATGCTTTTGGCAATGTGCTGTTATATGCCGACAATTGCTTTGAGTAATTCAATTTCTTATACTTCGCTGAAATTAAATAATAAAAACATTGTAAAAGATTTTCCGCCAATTCGTGTTTGGGGAACAATTGGTTTTATTGTTGCGATGTGGATTACTAATTTAAGTGGAAGCAAAGCGACTGAATATCAGTTTTACATTGCTGGAATTGGAGCTTTAATTCTTGGAGTGTACGCTTTTACTTTGCCAAAATGTGAACCACAACGTTTGATTAAAGAAAATGCAACTTGGACAGAAACCCTTGGTTTGGAGTCTTTCAAATTGTTTGCGAACTACAAAATGGCTTTGTTTTTTGTTTTCTCTATGTTTTTAGGAGGAGCGTTGCAATTGACAAATGCTTATGGAGACGTTTTCTTAGATGAATTCAAACACTTTCCAAAATATGCAGATTCGTTTGTGATTAAATATTCAACTATTATTATGTCGATTTCTCAGGTTTCTGAGACATTGTTTATTTTGGCTATTCCATTTTTCTTAAGACGTTTCGGAATCAAGCAAGTTATGTTGATTAGTATGCTGGCTTGGGTTCTTCGTTTTGGATTATTTGCTTTCGGAGATCCTGTAGGTGGTTTGTGGATGATTATTTTGTCTTGTATCGTGTACGGAATGGCATTTGATTTTTTCAATATTTCAGGTTCGTTATTCGTGGAGAGCAATACCGATTCTAAAATTCGTTCTTCTGCACAAGGTCTTTTCATGATGATGACCAATGGAGTAGGAGCAGTTTTGGGAAGTTTGACTTCTGGTTGGGCAATTGATCGTTTTTTTACGAAATCATTTGCTAATACAACGGAATTAGCTGGGTTTTTACAAACAGATGCTACAAATGAAAAAATGGTTGAATTTGTAAAAGGCCAAGGAAATTCAATTTCTGCAGACGGAATTTTTACAAATCCGGTTTTGATGAAAGACTGGCATACGATTTGGCTGTCTTTTGCTGCTTATGCTTTAGTAATCGCAATTGCTTTTGCTGTTTTATTTAAGCATAAACATGATCCAAAAGAAATTGAGAAGTTGAGTCATTAATAAAATTATTATATAATTAAGCCCGAAAGATTTAATCTTTCGGGCTTAATTTTTAATTTCTTGAAAAAAAAATAGTTATGAAATTTGAATTGACTTTTAATAAAGAAATTTATAATAAACAATTGCAATTATTGTTTGATTTGACTTTGGGAAAGAAAATAATATATTATAAAAATTCTCAATATTTAGGCTTGTTTTTGTTGACGATTGGGATAGTCTTGATTTTAATTTATCCAAATAAATTAGGAGTAGGGTATCTTTTTGTAGTATTTGTTGTGTTTAACATAGTTCCTTTTATTTATTATTACTTTAAATTGAAGTCTTTTAAGAATGCTCGAGTACAAGCTGTTGCACAATTAAGTTCTTTTGAAAATATCAATTGGGAATTTACAGAAAGTTCCCTAGTCGAAAATTATGATAAGTTTTCCAAAGTAGTTAGCTGGGAAGAGTTTGTTTATTGGGTTGTAAAAGAGGGTACTTTGATCATGATTACTAGGGATTTTTATCCGTACATTTTGAGTGAAGCTGAAATCGGTATTGAAAGTTTTCAGGAAATAAGATCTTTTGTAAAGACAAAAATTATAAATAAAGAACATGTTAATTTTAGTTAAAAATATAGATTTTTAAAAGTCGTGGGATTTAGTATTTTGTTGTCACATTGCTTTTAAAAGTATATCTAAGTTTTATCACTAAAAATAAAAACACAATATAGATTAAGAAATAAATTTTAATTGTTTCGTTGTTTTCAATTTCTTGTGAAATAACGATGTTTTTCTGGTCTTCATAAGCAAACTTTGAGGTTCCCCTGTCTAAGTACCAGATATAAACGGAATCATGATGCTTGGCCATATATTCGTTTATTTCAATTTCGTATGATTGATGTTTTAAGCCAAATCCGCTACCATTATGAGGTCTCAAAAAACTTCCTTTGTTGAAATAGAAGTATGTTGATCTCGTCCCGCCTTTTGAAGTTGATGATTTTGAAGAGTCAATTTTTACTTTAATCTTTTTAAAATCTTTTTCATGTTTAATAATTTTGTAATTGAATGTAAATTGCATTACAAGGATTATTAAACAAATGGTTGAAAAACATAATATTATGGTTGTGATTACAGCAAAAACACTTGGACTGTTATCTTTTTGTTTCATACTTTGAGACTATTTTATGCTGTAAATATATAGTAAACCCGATAGGTTTTCAAAATTTGCCGATTTCGTTTTGCAGGACTTATGAAAACAAAAACTTCTCATCTAGCCCCGATGGAGCCAAATATCCTTTTATGCCGGTGTTCGGCATAAAAGATATGGGTGATAGCGGGACTAAACGTCTTTTGAAACCGAAAATGTGCTGCTTCTTAATAATATGCTGATAATCATATCGGTTTTGTTTTGTTAATTCAGAAAAATGTATTAATTTTGCAGTCCTTTTGGCAGAGAAGAGTTTCCATTAGGTATCAACCATTTATGTAAAACAACTTCTGTATTTTCTATCGCATAGAGAAACTCGAGAAAAACAGAATACAAATTTTTTTATCAGCATGTCTGAACAAACAAAATCACAAGAAGAGTTTTTAGCAAATTTTAACTGGCACAACTTCCAAGAAGGAATCGATGCAGTAGATGAGAAAAACTTGCAAGAGTTTGAAGAACTAGTATCAAAAACTTTCATCGCTACAGATCAAGAAGAAGTAGTTGAAGGAGTTGTTGTTAGAATTACAGATAGAGACGTTATCGTTGATATCAATGCTAAATCTGAAGGTGTTATTTCTTTAAACGAATTTCGTTACAACCCAAATTTAAAAGTAGGTGACAAAGTTGAAGTATTAATCGACATCCGTGAGGATAAAACAGGTCAATTAGTATTATCTCACAGAAAAGCACGTACTATCAAATCTTGGGATAGAGTTATTGCAGCAAATGAAACTGGAGAAATCGTTAACGGTTTTGTTAAATGCAGAACTAAAGGAGGTATGATTGTTGACGTATTCGGAATCGAAGCGTTCTTACCTGGATCTCAAATTGACGTTAAGCCAATTAGAGACTACGATGTATATGTAAACAAAATGATGGAATTCAAAGTGGTAAAAATCAACCACGAATTCAAAAACGTTGTTGTATCTCATAAAGCTCTTATCGAGGCTGATATTGAAGTACAGAAAAAAGAGATCATCGGTCAATTACAAAAAGGACAAGTATTAGAAGGTGTTGTTAAAAACATTACTTCTTATGGTGTGTTCATTGACTTAGGTGGTGTTGACGGATTAATCCACATTACTGACCTTTCTTGGTCAAGAATCAACCACCCAAGTGAAGTTCTTGAATTAGACCAAAAATTAAACGTTGTAATCCTTGATTTCGATGATGAGAAAACAAGAATTCAATTAGGATTGAAACAATTAAACGCTCACCCATGGGATGCTTTAGATGCTAACTTAACTGTTGGTGATAAAGTTAAAGGTAAAGTAGTTGTAATCGCTGATTACGGTGCTTTCATCGAAGTTGCTGAAGGTGTTGAAGGTTTAATCCACGTTTCTGAAATGTCATGGTCAACTCACTTGCGTTCTGCTCAGGACTTCGTGAAAGTTGGAGATGTTGTTGAAGCAGTTATCTTAACTCTTGACAGAGACGATCGTAAGATGTCATTAGGTATCAAACAATTGACTCAAGATCCATGGACTGACATTACTTCTAAATACCCGGTAGGTTCTAAACATACAGGTATCGTTAGAAACTTCACAAACTTTGGTATTTTCGTAGAATTAGAAGAAGGAATTGATGGATTAATCTACATCTCTGACTTATCTTGGACTAAGAAAATTAAACACCCATCTGAGTTTGTAAACGTTGGTGAAAAACTTGATGTTGTTGTATTAGAATTAGATGTTGAAGGACGTAAATTATCTTTAGGTCACAAACAAACTACTGCTAATCCTTGGGATCAATACGAAGATTCTTTCGCTGTAGGAACTATCCACAACGGTGAGATTTCTGAAATCGTTGACAAAGGAGCTACTGTAGAATTCGGAGATGATATCGTTGCTTTCATTCCTACTCGTCACCTTGAAAAAGAAGACGGAAAGAAATTGAAAAAAGGTGATACAGCTGATTTCAAAGTAATCGAATTCAACAAAGAATTCAAAAGAGTTGTTGCTTCTCACACTGCTATCTTCAGAGAAGAAGAAGAGAAAAACGTGAAAGCTGCTGCTGAAACTACAACTGCTGCATCTACTAACGCACCAGCTGCGACTTTAGGTGACAACAATGATGTATTAGCTGCTCTTAAAGCTAAAATGGAAAAAACTGAGAAAAAATAATTCTTAGTTTCCTAAAATAGAAAGTCCCACAGCAATGTGGGACTTTTTTTATGTTTTTTTGTTTCAAGTTTCAAGTTTCAAGTTGTATCCGGTTTGCCAGTTCGAGCGGAGTCGAGAACTTTTTTGAAAATGAGAAATATCTTGAGTTAATTTGAAGCTAACAATTTTGTTTCTTCGGGCATAAATTCTGGCACGATAGAATAAGATGTAATTCCTGTTATTTTCATTTCATTCAAAATATCTACTAAATTACCATAATTAGATTTCTTGGTAGGCTTAATAATAACTACGAGATTATCGTGTTTTAATTTACTGGATCTGTTAATTATAGTCAGTAAGTCCTTTCGAATTCCATTTTTTCCGTATGTGACACTTTTGGGTTTTTTAATCGGAGTAGCTATAAGACCAACATAATATATTAGTTTGTCGTTTTCACCCAATAGTATAGTAACTGAACGGTTTTCACCTTCATGGGTATAACTAAAACAGTCATCACAGTCACTTCCCGTACTTAAATCTAAAGCTTTAGGTTTTGATAATTCGCCAACAAGCATAAAAAATATTATTAAGAGGAACGAAACGCTAACCATTGCAGTTAAATCAACTCTTGAATTTAGTTTTTTGCTTCTGACTTTTTTTGGTAGATTTTTCATAGCAATGAATTTTTGGTTAGCTTTTTTTAATTTGAAGCTATTAATTTAGATTCTTCTGGACTAAATTCGTTTACAACGATGTAAGTATCAATTCCTGTAATTTCCATTTCGTCTAAAATATCGACTAGGTTTTTGAAATTAGATTTTTTGCTAGGTTTGATTATAACTGCAATCCCTCTCCCGTGTTTTCCTAATTGAGCAGAATAATTAAGAGTGATTTTGTTTTCTTTAAAAAGCTCTTTTCTAATTCCGTTCTTGCCATAAGATACTTCTTTTGGTGTAACTTCTGGAGCAGCTAATAATCCTTTGTAACAGACTAATTTATTATGGTTTCCAAGCAAAATTGTATAAGTTCGAATTTCACTGCCACAACTTACGCCTCTCCCGCAATCATCACAGTCATAATTTGGCAAGCTTAAATTCATTGCTTTTTGTTTAGACAATTCCCCAACAACCATAAAAAATATAATCAGCAAAAAAGAAACACTGACCATAGCCGTTAAATCAACTTTTGAATTTAGTTTTTTGCTTCTGACTTTTTTTGGAAGGTTTTGCATAATAAATGATTTTGGTATTCTAAAGTTAATAATAAAATGGAGACAAAAATGCGTTATATTTTAAATTTTATGAAAAAAAATAAAACTTTCATAACGCTTTATTTTCAGTAGTTAAGATTGATAATTTGATGATTTTGCCGTGAAATGTATTTTAAAATTAAAACCAAAACAAATTTATCTGCGTAAATGAGCTTATAACTTAAAAATTAATAACATTATGAAAACGAGAAAAATTTTATCAGCAGTAGTTTTGGTTTTAGGATTTGTATTTACATCACATGCGCAAAAAACAGTTATGGTTGGCGGTGCAGCAATGTATCCAAATAAAAATATTATTGAAAATGCCGTAAATTCAAAAGATCACACCACTCTTGTTGTTGCAGTAAAAGCTGCTGGTTTGGTTGAAACTTTACAAGGAAAAGGACCTTTTACGGTTTTTGCTCCAACAAACGCAGCTTTTGATAAACTGCCAAAAGGAACTGTGGAAACTTTATTGAAACCAGAAAATAAAAAAATGCTTCAAACGATCTTGACCTATCATGTTGTTGCTGGAAAAATGAACTCATCTGATATTGCGAAAGCCATAAAAGCAGGAAAAGGAAAAGCAACTTTAAAAACCGTTAGTGGAGGTACATTAACAGCTTGGATGAGTGGCAAGGATTTATATATCAGTGATGAAAACGGAAATAAATCGAAAGTTACAATCGCAGATGTAAATCAGTCAAATGGTGTGATTCATGTAGTTGATGCCGTTTTGCTTCCGAAAAAATAATATATTCTAAAAACAAAAAATCAAATTCCAAATTCCAATTTAAGCTTGGGATTTGGAATTTAAATTTTGAAATTTATTCAGTTTATTTTTTCGAAGTCAATGTAGAACCGGCCGAAGCGACAACAACACAAACTACAGCCAATATTTCATAAAAACTTAAATTCTCATTTAAAAATATGAATGCACAAATAGAAGCGGCCGCTGGTTCTAAACTCATTAAAATACTAAAAGTTCTAGAAGGAAGTTTGTCTAAGGCTTTCATTTCTAGAGTAAACGGGATTGCACTTGACAATAATGCTAGAGCAACTCCCATTCCGAAAAGTCTCGGTGTTAGATTTGCTAATCCGTTTTCGAAAACTCCAAAAGGCAAAACTAAAATTGCAGCTAAAAGCATTCCTGTTGACACCGCAGTACCTTCGTTCATTATTTTTGAGATTTTCCCGCCAAAAACAATATAGCAAGCCCACAAGCCACCGGCTATTAGAGCAAATACAACACCTAAAGTATCCAAGCGTTCATTTGTCCAAGGTGCAATTAATAAAATTCCTATTGCAGCAAGAACGACCCAGCAATAATCTAATAGTCGCTTTGAACCTACAATTGCAAGTAATAACGGACCGATAAATTCTAATGTAACTGCCAATCCAATTGGGATTCTCTCTATAGCAAAATAAAAAATCAAATTCATCGCGCCTAAAGACAATCCATAAGGAATTACAACTTTCCATTGTGCAGTCGTAATGGCTTTTAAATTTGGTCGATAAGCCAATAACAAAATTATTGCCGAAACTCCAATTCGGATAGATGCTGTTCCTGCGGCTCCAATTGCAGGAAATAAGGTTTTTGCAATTGCTGCGCCACATTGCACGCTAATAATTGCAAGTAATACTGCTTGAACAGGAGGAAGATTTATTTTTTTAGTTTTCATAAATAGGAATGCAGAAAAAACAAAATGTGTTTTCTACGTAATAACATTATTCGGCATTAATACTAATTGCCTAATGCTCGTTTAGTTACATAAGCTCTGTAGCCAATAATTGCCATTTGCCATTTTTTGGCTTTAGAAATATCTAAACCTTGCTTGGTAAAACTCGGCAAGAGCAGTTTGTTTAATTTAGCTAAAATTTTATACATGGCAGATTTGTTTTTTCAAAGATATAAAAAAAGACTTTGTGTTAAAACAAAGTCTTTTGTGGTTGAAAAACCCGAAAATAATATAAAAACCAGTGTTTTCGGCACTGGTTTTTTATATTATAATAAATGGATTAAGCTTTCTTATCAGCTTTTTCTTTTAGTTTCATGTCCTTTTCATGTTGCTTCATGTCTTTTGCATGCTGTTTCATTTGTTTAGCATGTTCTTTCATTTCTTTTTCATGTTGCTTCATGTCAAGTTCATAATCTTTCATATCTTGCTCGTATTGCTTCATATGATTTTCATATTCTTGAGAATCGCTGCCAAATTTCATTTTCATGTCAATATTGAATTTATCCATATTCATATTGAATTTTTGCATAGCAATTTGATATTTTTCCATTTCCTTTTCGAATATAGCGCCGCGCTGCTCCATGATCGCATCGATTTGTTTTTCGTAAGCGTCCATTTGAGGTTCCCATTCTTCCATTTTTTTCTCAAACTCTTTCATGTCTTTTTCAAATTTAGCCCAAGCTGCTTTATCGTTTACATCTCTAGGAGCTTTAGGAGCTTTTGGCATTTTTGACATATCGATTGGAGGAACGGGTGGCATTGGTCCCGTTGGGAAAACTGGAGCAACAGGAGGTACAGGAGCAACCATATCTGGCGCATTTGGCGGAGTTGGCGCATCTGGGCCTTCGCCTGGACCTTTGAAATCTTTAATAACGATGTTTTGTCTTTCAACAACTACAGGGTGATCTAATTGGTCATCAGTAGTTAGAGTGATGTTTTTAGAACCTTTTTCATCAGTGTTTAGCGCAATGTTGCAATCTTTTATTGCTTTTGTGCTGTTCATTTCTATGATTTGTTTTTTACCATTTTCTTTAAGGATTTGAACTTTGATACTTGTAATTTCGTTATCGCTGTTTCTTTTTACATCAGAAATGGTAAGATCAACATTGTGTTCTTTTTTTAGTTTCGTTGCCAAGTCCTTTAATTCTTGATCTGTCGTTGATTTTGTGATTTTAAAAATATTCGGATCTTCGTTTTTAGAAACAACAGTCTCTTTTTCAGCAACGCCTTTTTTCTCTTGAGCAATCGTTTTTATTTGGAATAAAAATACAAAAGCTGCAAGCGCCGGAATTACAGCATAATATTTCCAGTAATTCCATTTTTTTGATTGATTTTTGTTTAACATGACAATTCGTTTTTTGATTAATGATTGATAAAAATGATTGGTGATTGCAACACAAGTTTCATGTGTTGTTATTTTTAAAAGCGTGTATTGATATGCTTTTTTGTCTGATAATTTTTTTGAGGCTTCATTGTCTGCAATAAATTCTAAATTCTGCAGAATAGCTTTTTTGTAAAGCCAAATGATTGGATTGAACCAAAAAAGAATGCAAAAGATTCTAGAAATGATTACATCAACCGTATGATTTTGGTCGCTGTGCACTTTTTCGTGTTCCAAAATACTTTGCAATTCTGACTCGCTGTACAGTGATGAGTTGTACACGATATAATCAAAATAAGAAAAAGGAGCAATATTTTCTGAAACATCAACAAATTTGAAGTCTTCTTGCTGTTTGATGCTTTTTCCTTTTAAAACAGAATTTAAGCTATAAAAGTCAATGGCAAATTTTAGCATAAAAGAAGCAAATCCAATCGCGTAAATGGCCAATGAAACTAAATTCCAGTTTATTTCAAAAGGTTCTTCTTCAATAACTTGTGGCGTGTAATGTGAAACATAATGACTGTTTAAGGCAACAGTTTCAACAGCTGGAGTATAGACTATTGGTGCAGGATCAACCCAAATTATTTTTGTATAAATAACAAATGGCAATACAACCGAAGTTATTAATCCTGCAAGCAGAAAATACCTGTTGCTACTGAAAAAAGTCTCTTTGCGAAGTAAAAAATAATAAGCAAAATAGAACATAGCAATTAAGCCGCCAGATTTGATGATAAAAGTGAAAAGTGCTTCCATAACTACTATTTTTCTGCTTTTGGATTTTCAATCATTGCCAAGATTTCTCGTAATTCCTTTGCCGAAATTTTTTCTTCTTTGGCAAAAAACGAAACCATGCTTTTATAAGAGCTGTTGAAATAATTATCAATTGCGGTGCTCATAAAGCCTTTTCTGTATTCTTCAATACTCACCATTGGAAAATATTGATGCGTGTTTCCAAAAGCGTTATGACTTACATATCCTTTCTCCTCGAGATTGCGAACAATAGTCGAAAGCGTGTTGTAATGCGGTTGCTCTTCAGTGATTTCTGCCTGAATTTCTTTTACAAAAGCTTTTTTAAGCTTCCATAAAATGTGCATTATTTCCTCTTCTTTGTTGGTTAGCTTTTGCATAATTTTGGTTTTGGCTGTTAAAAGTCTGATTAATTACTTTTTGGTTTCAATTATGATTACACCTTTTTTCGCATCCTCGCCATATTTTGAAACTGCATTATCGCCGGTGTACATTTCCATTGATTTGATTTTCAATTTTTGAAGATCAAGATTTGTGAAATCAGTTACTTCGACTCCGTCGATAATAATCTTTTGATCAGAAGTGATGCGTACATTCGGTTGTGAATTAGTACTTATAACAACGTTTGATCCTTTCTTTTCATCTGTTGTTAATACTAACATTGTAGAAGTGCTTACATTCGTATTTACTTTAGTATTCACGCTAGTATTTACACTAGTATTTACATTGGTATTAACTTTTGTATTATCTCCAGCAGTCCTTGCATCACTGCTTGTAACAGTATAATGATTAGTTTTAACATTTTTGTTTGCTTTAGAGTTAGTACTTGTTTTTACTTCTAGCTTATCCTCTGAAGCAATAATAGAATCGCCCGTTTTGCTAGTATTAAAATTGATTTTTTTAGTTCCATCTGAATTAGTGGTTACAACGATACCGCAATCTTGAATTGCGTTGCTGCCATTGACCATAAAAGCCTTTGATAGTTGTTCTCCTTTAGTGAGTTCTACTTTTATGCCAGTTATTTCATTGTCAGCATTTCGTTTAACTTCAGATAAAGTAGCGTCAATGCCATGATCTTTTTTTAGATTTTCAGTAATTTCTTTTAAATCTGCATCGGTTGATTTTTTTGTGATCGAATAAACATCAATTGCATCAACTTTTTGAGATAAGTTTTTTGTTTCTTGCTGTTTTTCTTTTGCAATTACTTTGACCTGAAATACTAAAACAAAGGCAACAAGAGCTGGAATTATCGTATAATACTTCCAGGAATTCCTTCTTTTTGATTGATTTTTGTTTAACATAACAATTCGTTTTTTGATTAATGATTGATAAAAATGATTGGTGATTGCTACACAACTTTCATGTGTAGTGATTTTTAAAAGCGTGTATTGATAAGCTTTCTTGTCGGCTAATTTTTGTGCGGCTTCTTTATCTGCAATGAATTCAAGGTTTTGAACAATTGCTTTTTTGTAAAACCAAATAATTGGGTTGAACCAAAACAAAATGCAAAAGGCTCTTGAAATCAGAACATCGACAGTGTGGTTTTGATCAGAATGCACTTTTTCGTGCTCAATAATGCTTTCTAATTCTGAATCTGTAAACATTGATGAGTTGTAAACGATATATTCAAAATAAGAAAACGGAGCGATATTTTCAGTAACATCTATAAATTTGAAATCGGCTTGCTGTTTGATTTTCGTTCCTTTTATAATAGAATTCAAGCTGTAAAAATCAAAAGCGAATTTTGCTAACAAAGACAAAACACCAAGAATATAAATTCCGATAAAAACCATATTCCAGCTGATTTCAAAACTTTCTTTTGCCGGAATTACGACGAAATTTGTTCCCGATAAATTTTGATTTAAAATAGGAGAGGCGTTTATCCAAACTGTTTTGGTATAAACTAAAAATGGAAGAAGTGAAGCTGTTATTAATCCTGCCAATAAAAACCAACGATTGCTATTGAAAAAAGTTTCTTTTCGCAGCAAGAAATAATAGGCAAAATAGAATAATGCAATTAATCCTGATGCTTTTGCGATATAAATGAATACAGCTTCCATAATCGATTATTTTTCCTCTTTTGGGTTTTCGATCATATCCAAGATTTCACGTAATTCTGCTGCTGAAATTTTCTCTTCTTTGGCAAAAAACGAAACCATATTTTTATAAGAACTATTGAAATAGTTGTCAATAGCAGTTTTCATATACTTTTTGCTGTACGCTTCTAAAGTTATTATCGGATAATATTGATGCGTATTTCCAAAAGCATTATGCCCTACAAAACCTTTTTCCTCAAGATTACGAACAATAGTCGAAAGTGTATTATAGTGCGGTTGATCTTCGGTAATTTCTGCTTGAATTTCTTTTACAAAAGCTTTTCTAAGCTTCCATAAAATTTGCATGATTTCCTCTTCTTTGTTGGTTAACTTTTGCATGTGTCCTAATTTTAATTCAAACGTACAACTATTTTTATAGTTACGCAACTATAAAAGTAGTTATTTAACTATTTTTTAAGTTTGAATTGAGAATTTGACGCAAAAAAAAATCCAATTCAAAGTTAATGAATTGGATATAAACGATTTAAATAAAAGTGAATTTTAAGACTTTCGTTCGTGTGTTAAAGCTTTTTTGATCCAGAAACAACAAAGAGTTGCTACGAATCCGCTGCAGGCCATGAAAAGCCAGTTGGCTTGATATTTAAAAACAGCTATGATTCCAAAACCAACTTTAGAACTAATAATATGTGCCAAACTAAAACTCATGGTATAAAGTGCCATATAACGGCCTTCCTGACCACGTGGCGCACGACTTAAAGCAAATGCATTCGAAAACGGAAAAGTTAAGATTTCACCAATCGAAATACAAAGCATTGCTATTACAAGAATTCCTGCCCACATATTAATTAATAAAAGTATAAAGCTGAAAGCCATTAAAAACGATCCAACAATGATGATTTTGATTTTGGGAAAGCCTTTTCTTTCCATAAAACCAACCGTTGGCATTTCTAAAGAAAAGATCATAAGTCCATTTAAAGTCATTAATAGCCCAGTTTGAAATTCGCTCAAACCAAATTTCTCATTATGATATAAAGGTAAAGTGGTAAAAAGCTGGAAGAAAATCATTGCTGTAATAAAACTCACAAACAAGAAAACCCAAAAGATTTTATCATGAAAAACCGATTTTATATCAGCTGCGCTTTCGGTTTTGTCATTATGCTCTGCTTTTTTCTTTTCTTTTACCAAAAAAGCAAAAATGGAAATCGAAAGAATACAAGAGCCACCATCGACCCAAAAAAGGCCAGAATATCCCATTCCCATAATAATCAATCCGCCAAGTGCTGGACCAGCGGCGAAACCTAAATTTACTGCGAGACGAACAAGCGTCAGCGCTCGAGTTCTATTTTCTGGCTTTGCATAAGCGCCAAGTGATACAAACATTGCGGGTCTAAACATGTCAGCAATCGTCATTAATAAAAACATTGCGATGCAAAGTCCCCAAAAAGAAGTTATATATTGAACGAAAAAAAGCGCAACACCACTCGTAAACAAACTAAAAATCATGATTTTGTAAAATCCAATTTTGTCTGAAAGTTTTCCCCCAAGCCACGAACCCAACATCGAACCAAGGCCAAATGCAACCATAATCCATCCAACTTGATTGTAATCAAATTGTAAATCCTCTTTTAAATATTTTGACAAAAAGGGAAGCACCATTGTACCGGCGCGATTGATAAAAGTAATGATGGCAAGTATCCAAATTTCTCTTGTAAATCCTCTAAAATTGTTGATGTAGTGTTGAAAAGCTGTTTTAAGCATTATGTTTTGTGTATTTGCAACAAAGTTAGGAAACTTTGTAAGTTAGAACGGTTGTTGCTTTGTTACTTTTAAACTATTTTTGCAGAAAATTTTTGAAGATGAAAAACTGCCTGATTCTAATTTGTTTACTGGTTTTTGGTTTTGGTTTTAGCCAAAAGAAATTTGACCGCGTTGCAACAGAAAAATTTCAGAAACAGATTAATTCTGAATATGCCGATGCAAAAACAAGTCCGTTAATGGAAGAAGATTTGAAGACTTTTAAAACTTTAGATTTTTATCCGATAAATGGAAAATATTTTGTGGTTGCAAAATTTGAAAAAGCAAAAAATGAGAAAGTTTTCGAAATGAAAACAACAGGAACGAGAACTCCAAAATATATCAAATTTGGGACTTTAACATTCACATTAGAAGGCAAAGCATTGAAATTGAATATTTACAGAAGTATTGATCTTTCAAAACAAGAAGAATACAAGGATCATTTATTCTTGCCTTTTTCAGATTTGACTTGTGGAAAAGAAAGTTATATTGGAGGAAGATATATCGATTTAAAAATTCCGAAGGGAAATACAATTGCGGTTGATTTTAACCAAGCTTATAATCCGTATTGTGCTTATAATCATAAATATTCTTGCCCGTTGGTTCCTTTAGAAAATGATTTGAATATTGAAATAAAGGCAGGAGTTAAAACATTTCATTAATGGAATTCTTCAATTTTCATACACATCAGTCTGCAAATCAATCCAATGTTTTGGAGTTGGTAAATCAATATCCTCATGAATTTGATGCGGCAATTCCGTTTTATTCGATTGGAATTCATCCCTGGTATATTTCGGACGAAAGGTTAGAATCCGATTTGAAAATTATTGAAGAAAAATTACAAATTGAAAATTGCTTAGCAATAGGCGAGTGCGGTTTAGATAAACGAATCGAACAGCCATTTGAAAATCAAGTTTTAGTATTTGAAAAACAATTGATATTAGCTGAAAAGTATAAAAAACCGGTTGTTATTCATTGTGTTGCCGCTTTTCAGGAAGTAATCGAAATAAAAAAGAAATTGAAAATTTCGGTTCCTATGATTATTCATGGATTCTCGAAAAACAGCCAGCTTGCGAATCAACTTATTGCGGCAGGATTTTATGTTTCGTTTGGAAAATATTTATTGAGAAATCCAGAATTAAAATCGGTTTTTCAGAATGTCCCAAATGATAAATTTCTGCTAGAAACCGATACAATTGAAGAAGGTATTCAGCAAGTTTATGATTTGGCTTCAAAATATAAAGAAATGAATTTAAAAGAATTACAAGAGATTATTTCAAGTAATTATCGAGATATATTTGAGAAGAAGTAAGAAGTGAAAAGTGAAAAGTAATTAGTGATTAGCTTTAGTTATTTAGCTGTCACCCTGAGCGAAGTCGAAGGGCGTTCCAATTGGAAAACTTGGGCTTCCACTTCGCTCAGCCTGACAACCTGAAACTTGAAACAAAAAAAATAAAAAAAACAAAAGATTTATATATGGCAGAGTGGACAGAAAGAGCCGAGCTTTTATTTACAAAAGAAGGATTAGAAAACTTGCAGAATGCAAATGTTTTAGTAGTAGGATTAGGAGGAGTTGGATCATTTGCAGCTGAATTTTTAGCAAGAGCAGGAGTTGGAAACATGACTATTGTTGATGGAGATGTCGTTGATATTACCAATATTAACAGACAATTGCCTGCACTTCATTCAACAGTTGGCGAACCAAAAATCACAATAGTTGGAGATCGATTAATGGATATTAATCCCGAATTGAAATTGACACGAGTAAAAGAGTTTTTATCACCAGAGCGTGCTTTTGAAATTGTTTCACCTGAGTTTGATTATGTTTTGGATTGCATTGACAGTATTACGCCAAAATTAAATTTGATTATTGCTGCAAAACGCAAAAGAGTCAAAATTATAAGCAGCATGGGTGCAGGAGGAAAGATGCTGGCATCTAAAGTAAAAGTGGCAGATATTTCGAAAACAATCAACTGCTATTTTTCAAAAACAATCCGTAAAAGATTAAAAGCTGCCAAAATCAATAAATTGAAAGTGGTTTTCTCTTCTGAAATCCAGAATGAAAAAAGCCTAAAATTAACCGACGGAAAAAATTTCAAAAAATCTTTCTACGGAACAAACAGCTACATGCCTGGATTATTCGGTCTTCATGCCGCTGAAACTGTGATTCGTTATTTAATCGCAAATAAAAAAGAGTAATCAGAAGCAACTTGCAGAAGAAACCTTTGAACCTTTGCCCCTCAGAACCTTAGTACCTTTAAAAAAATGATTAAAACAGTAATTTTTGACATGGACGGCGTAATTGTCGATACCGAACCCGTTCATCGCTATGCATATTACAAACAATTTTCAGAATTAAATATTGAAGTTTCAGAAGAAATGTACACTTCATTTACTGGATTTTCAACTCGAAATACGTTTCAGACGCTGAAAGGATTTTTCCCTGTAATTGACCAAGAAGTAGAAGATTTGATCCAGAGAAAAAGAAATATTTTTAATGATGCTTTTGATACAAAAGAGGATTTATATTTATTAGATGGCGTTGAAGATTTAATCAAAGATTTGTATGCTAATGGAATCCAAATCATTTTGGCATCTTCAGCTTCAAAAGTTACCATTGAGCGTGTATTTACAAGATTTAATTTGCATCAATATTTTTCACACATTGTGAGTGGCGAGGATTTTCCTCAGTCGAAACCAAATCCTGCAATTTTTATTCACGCGGCTTCTTTGTCGATTGCGCCAAAAGAAGAGTGTATTATCATTGAAGACAGTACAAATGGCGTAAAAGCGGCAAAAGCGGCTGGAATTTATTGCGTTGGTTACAGAAGTGAGCATTCAAACTTGCAAGATCTTTCAGATGCTGATTTGATTATAAATCATTTTAACGAATTAAACGCGCAAAAAATATCACAGATCACAGTCTGAATTAAGTTAAATTTAACATTTGTTAGCTAATTGAATTTGTAAATTTGAACAGAAACAAATAAAAAACTAAAATGAAAAAAATACTTATTGCATTTGCTATTTTATTAGCACCTTTTGCTTCACAAGCACAGATAAAAACACCACAGGCGAGTCCAAAAGCTTATATCAAGCAAACTGTTGGTTTAACTGATGTTGAAGTGACTTATTCAAGACCAGGTGCAAGAGGAAGAGCAGTTTTTGGAAATTTAGTTCCGTTTGGAAAATTATGGAGAACAGGAGCTAACGAAAATACGATTATTAATTTTAGTGATGATGTTGTAATTGATGGGAAAACTTTGAAAAAAGGAAAATATTCAATTTATACGAT
This sequence comes from Flavobacterium mesophilum, assembly GCF_039581405.1. Taxonomy (NCBI): domain Bacteria; kingdom Pseudomonadati; phylum Bacteroidota; class Flavobacteriia; order Flavobacteriales; family Flavobacteriaceae; genus Flavobacterium; species Flavobacterium mesophilum. Next base: position 38,994 of record NZ_JBCPXZ010000007.1, read on the forward strand.
TCCTAGAATTGAAAGCTGGGAAATTATTTTTTACTTATCTACAGACAACTGGGGATTGCCAGAAAATTGGAGCGATGCTTATGTTGCCTTGAGAACTACTGTAAAAGAAGAAGCGTTGCCAACTCCGGTTGAGACTTTCACGATTGGAATCAATAACTTAGATCCAAATTTTGCTTATTTGGAAATGGCTTGGGAAAACTCTCATGTTGCTTTGAAATTTGAGGTTCCAACTGCAAAAACGGCTACAGCAAGCATCGAGAAAACTTTGGCTGGACCATCGTCTAACGATTATTATGCTGCAGCTCAATATTTGTTCCAATCAAACGGAAATATTGAAACAGCAAGAGTTTATGTTGACAAATCTTTAGACATGGTTACTGATAAACCATATTACATCTTAAGATTAAAATCAATTATTCAAGCGAAACAAGGAGATAAAAAAGGAGCAATTGAAACTGCAAAAGCATCTTTAGCTGCAGCTGAAACAGCAAATAATCAAGATTATGTAAAAATGAATAAAGACAGTATCGCTGAGTGGAGCAGATAAGGTTTTTAAATTACAATAAAAAAATCCCAAATTCCAATTTCTGGTATTTGGGATTTTTTTTGTTTTTAACCGCAAAGTACGCAAGATTTTATGATATGCAAGATGTGCTAAAAACGCAAAGTTCGCAAAGCTTTATGTAAAAAACCTTGCGAACTTTGCGTATTCTTTCCGGCATCTGCGGTTAAATATTAGTTCATACTAGGCGGTTCGGGAATTTTGATGTTTCTTTTTGGTTTCTTTACGATTAGCAAGTAAAATGTTATTCCTCCGAGGATAATCAATAATGCAATTTCAAGCTGTCCAAAACTAACATCGTCATTGTACATAGCATTTGCGGAAGCCAGTTTTTCTTTTCCTTCTTTGATCTGTATTTGTGATAAAGATTCTAAAGTTTTCAAGGCTTGTTCGCTCGCATAAGCTATTTTGTTCCAATTTTTATTTGCTACTTGATTATTTATTTCTTTGCAAGAAGCTAAGAAAGCGTCGAAATGTTCTTTTTCTTTATTGGTCAAAACTGTTTTGGCGTACAAATCATCAATATTGTGAATGATATCAAGTGTATGAATGATTTCGTCTTTCTTGATATTATCGCTCAAATCCAATTTCTCAGCTTCGGCTTTTATAAAATGCAATTCTTTTGAATATTGAAAAATATAATGTGCAACAACCAATCGGTCATTGTAAATCGCATTTATGTTTTCATTTACTTTTTTGGAGTTTTCAAGCGTATTGAAGTTGCTCAAAATAATAATCAACATCACAATCAGCAAAATAAATGCAGCTTTGGTTTTATTGCTATATTTTTTCAAATCTCTCATAATGATGTATTATAAAGAAACAATCCTTTAGTAACCATTTTATTATCGATAAGTTCAATGTTTTTAACAGCTCCCAAAGGTGTTATTTTTATGATTTTGCTTCCTTTGGCAGTATAAAAATAATAAAGACTGTTTGTGTTTATCAAAAATATTTCTTCAGATTCGCCACTATTATAATTGATTTTATAAGTGTAACTCTCTTTGTGGTCTCTAATTTTTTTTGCGGTAGCATAACCGCCAGCGAGGCCATAACCTAGAAAAAAGGAACAAAGTATTGCCGCAAGTGTTTTTATCGAAATACTATTAAAGTAACTTTTCGCTTCTGCCGGAGAAAGCTTGTCAATATTTTTTAGATCAAATGTTTTTATTAAAAATTTCCTATCGTTATATTTTGATAAGATTGAAGGCAAATAATAATGAAATAAAAATAGTGAAAGTATAAAAATTAAAACTATCGGATTTGAAGTAAAAGTAGCAATCGGACTAATCAAGATATCCATGATTGTCGAATATTTCAATATGTTTATTCCTAATTGATAATGAAAAAAGCATTCTTTTATAATTCCCATTATAACTAGGAAAAGGTAACCAAAGGGAAGCAATTTTTGAATATCGTCTGAAATTTTCATTTGCAGTTTTTTAGGTTCAATTTAAAATTCGTCTTTGAACATCTAAAATAGTGTTTTTTACTTACAAATGTGGCAGAATTATATTAGGAAATTCTTTATTTAAATTTTTAGGAGCTATTTCTCGCTGATAAATATCTTTTATTTACTTGCCTGATTTATTAAAAACATGGTTTGTTTATTAATAATTTCAGCTGCTTTAATTAAATGGGATGGGTTCGTGCATTCTCCGTAACTTATATACACGAGGTGATTGTCATCTTCTAAATTTTGATTTTTCATTTGTGCATTTAAATAACTTTGCATGCCCATTACTAGATAAACAGGAGTTCCTTCGCGATAAAGCTGAGTAGCAATTTCGATTAACCTTTTTTCACCAGCAATTTTAACATCAAGTTCATCGTAAGACAATAAATACGAGCAAGTGAGTAAATCGCAAAATTTTACACTTTTTAATGAAGGATATTTTTCGAAAATTTCACTTCCTTGATTTAAATTCTCAAAACATTTTGTGTAGAGCTGTGTTGCAATGGAATGATCCTCAACTTCTGTATCAGTATTATTTTGGCTCTCGGCCTTGAAACAAATAAAAAGTATTGTGATAAAGAAGAATTTTTGAATCATAATTTTCTAGTTTTTTCTTTCAGCAAACAGTAAAAATGCAACAAATGCAATATTCAAAAAAGGAATAAAATTAAAAATTATAAAATTAGGACTTGCATTTAGATCTCGAAGTCTTCTTGCTGTAACAGCTTGAAAAGGAACAAACGTTAGCAGAATTATAAGGCAGGAATAAAATATATTTAGAATTTCTGGGGTATTCAAATTGACTTTTCCATATAAATAAAGAGCCAAGTAATTCATTGAAAAACAAACTAAAATGTAAATTCCATATTCAACTCTTCCTGATTTTTCAGAAAAGGAAGAATTGAAAAAGAATGCATTTTTAATATATTTCATTTAAATATTTTTATTCCAAAATTACTTTCTCCGAATCTGGTTTGTCTCTGAAAAACAAAAACTGCAGTACTAATGACAATACAACGGTAAGATTTGCTCCAATGAAATTTAGCCATAAATAACCAAGTTTTTCTTGACCACTCGGATAAATGTAAATCATGAAATAATAAATCACAAAAATCGTCAGTTGACTAATGATTGCACTGATAAACATTGGCTTTGCCTGAACGCGTTTTAAATAGAACCCAACAAGGAATATCCCTAAAACTGTTCCGTAAAAAATTGAACCAATAATATTTACAAGCTGAATCAAATTCTCAAATAAAGTTCCCACGCAAGCAAAAAGAATTGCTACAATTCCCCAGAAAAGTGTGAAGAATTTAGTTGCCATCAAATAATGTTTCTCTGACTTTTCGGCCTTTACGTTTCTTTTGTAAATATCGATTGCTGTTGTCGATGCCAATGCATTTAACCCAGAAGCTGTTGATGACATTGCAGCAGAAATGATCACAGCAAGCAATAATCCGATCAATCCTTTTGGCAAATAATGCAGGATGAAGTGGAAAAAAACATAATCCTTATCGTTCGTTTCGCTAGTACTATCTGCTTTTGAAATGATTTCTTTGGCTTTGTCGCGTAAATCTTTTTCTTTATTAGATAAAGCCACCAATTCTTTTCTTAAGATCGGATTATCGTAATCCTGATTCAGCTGATCGATGTATAATAAATTGATTACTTTTTTATCTTCAGAAAGTTTGTCAAGCTTCTTTTCCAAAGCATGATATTCTTCTTTATATATCGATTTATCAATCACCGTTTTATTATTCGGATTAAAATTTAACGGCACTGGATTGAATTGGAAGAAAACAAAAACCATAACTCCAGTCAGCAGTATAAAAAACTGCATAGGAACTTTTAAAAGTCCGTTCATGATTAATCCCATTTGGCTTTCCTTTATCGATTTTCCTGATAAATAACGACCAACTTGCGATTGATCTGTTCCAAAGTAGGAGAGAGCCAAGAAAAATCCACCGGTAATACCACTCCAAAAAGTATATTTTTCTTCAGGATCAAAAGAAAAATCTACGATATTCATTTTGTCATTGGCACCTGCAATATGCATTGCGCTTGTAAATGTCATATCGTTAGGCAAGTAGTGCAAAATCAGGAAAAAGGTGATGAACATTCCCGAAATAATCACAAACATTTGCTGTTTCTGCGTTACGTTTACTGCTTTTGTTCCACCAGAAAATGTATATATAATTACTAAAACTCCAATTATAATATTCATTATAGTCAAATTCCATCCCAATAATGCCGATAGAATAATCGCAGGAGCATAAATGGTAAGTCCGGTTCCTAAACCTCTTTGAACCAAAAATAAGATAGCTGCAAGAGAACGAGTCTTTACGTCAAAGCGTTTTTCAAGAAATTCGTAAGCGGTATATACTCTGTTTCTATGGTATAGCGGAATAAAAGTGGCACAAATGACAATCATGGCAATTGGCAATCCAAAATAAAACTGCACAAAACCCATTCCGTCGTGATAAGCTTGTCCAGGAGTTGAAAGAAATGTAATCGCACTCGCTTGAGTTGCCATTACCGAAAGTCCTACAGTGTACCAAGGTGTTTCGTTGTTTCCTAAAATAAAATCTTCAACATTTTTACTCCCTTTGGTTTTCCAAGAACCATATCCAACAATGAATAAAAGTGTAACAATAAGTACGATCCAATCAAATAGTTGCATAGGTTATGAGTATAATTGCATGATTAAGAAGAAAATAAGAATATAAATAGCATTTGCCACCAAAACCAAGGTGTAGCTTTTTTTCCATTTTTTTGTTTTTTTAGCTTCCATTTTACAAATGTTTTATTGCTTAAATTCTTGTTTAGGAGCTTCTACAGGCTGTTTTAGCGAAATAATATTTGATAATAATCGATATGCGCCTGCAACACCTTCTGGTAATTCTCTAAAAAAGCTTAAACCAGTGTAAATATAATATCCTTTTCCGTACGGTGCTACTAGCAAAGCACCATCTTTTGGAGATTCGCCTTTATCGTGAGATGAAATAATAGGAGTAAAGGCCGAATCATATTGGTCTGGATAATATAAGCCTTGTTCTTGCGTCCAACCTTGAAAGTCCTTTTCGCTGATTTTATTTGGCGTATTCAAAACAGGGTGATTTGGCGCTAAAAATGTGATTTTGGCATTTTCTTCTGTCACGCGATCATTTGAAACTTTTAACGGATATGGCGCAATTTGATCCGTCACCATTTTGCCATACGTATTGTATTGTACAATCATATTTTTTCCGCTTTTTACAAAATCAAAAAGTATTTTTTGTTTATTGGCTAAAGCATTAACAGTATTGTAAGCACGAATTCCTGTCATAACAGTGGCAAAAGAATCCAAACGCTCTGGCGTAATTTCTTCAGGTTTTAAAATAGTGACTTTATATCCCATTTGAGTTAAACTTTCTGGAACTTCGTCACCAGCTCCCATAATGTAGGCAATGGCATCACCAGAAGTTTTCAAATCAATTCGTATACATTTTGATTCGGCTGGTTTTAAGACCATTTGTTTTGTAATATGGCTGTATTCAATGACAGTCTCATCTTTGTCAAATTTTTTGTTGTCCGTTATGGCAACAGCTTTGGCAACTGCTTCTTCGGGATTTACAGGAGGCGTAACTTCAAAATAGAAAGTTTGTTCATTTCCTTTTTTATCTAATGAAAACGGAATTTGTTTTGGAGAAACTACCCAGCTTTTCGGTAATTCTAATTGTAGATTTCCTTTTATTCCGTCTTTTCCAGCACGAACTTTTACCGGAATCATTTTCGTTTTGGTATCTTTAAAAATCAATACTCTTTGTGATATTGAAGTAGTTACTTCAGGAACAATGTCTAAGAAATTGTACATTTCGCCTTTCACGCCGTCGTTGTATTTGTAAACAACTGTACGTTCAAAAGGAATTTCAACACCATTTATTTTCACATTAAAAATGACTTTAACTTCTCTAATAATGTCTGGAATCCCAATGATTTCTTGATTCGAAACCGTGTACATTCCAACAGTTGCTTTTTCTTTTAACCAATATGGTTGTGTATATTCAATTGTTTCAGGAAGTTGCAATTGAAGACCGATTTTTTGATCATTATTATTACTTAAAATACGGTTTTGAGCAGTAGTTTTATTATCAGGTAACGTTGTTACGCTGGCCAATTCCATTTCAACAGCACATCTATTGATTGCTTCAAGATTAAGCTTGATTGTACTTCCAGGAGTTGCTTCTTGTTCGCTTGCAACTGCTTCAAGATATAAGCCTGAACATGAAGCAATAATATTTTTAATTGCATTTGCTTTTAAAGGTTTCCAATGATCATCGTCTAGCGCTTCTATCATTGTGTACGCTTTGATTAAATCTGGAATGCTTGCAGAAGGATTGCTGAAATCATATTTTGAAATAATTTTAGAAATCAATTCGCCAACAGGTTTTCCATTTTTAACGCGATTCCAAGAAGTATCAATTCCGTCAAATAAATTATCTCTTTCTTTTGGTGTTTCGCCATTAATTAATTCAAGATATTCTGTTTCTTCACCACGAACTCCAGTACTTCCAAAACCTTGTGATTGATGACGGCTTCGGCTTAAAGCGGCAATTTCTTGATTCGATTTTCCAATTCCGGTGTAATAAACTCCGGTTTCTAGTTTTGTAAATTTTGATTTATTAGCAGCATCAAATTTTTCTTGGCTTCCATAAAACCACCATGATGGATTGAAAAATTGGCGTTTTACTTGCCATGGTGCAACATATTTTAATTGTTCCGGATATATTTTTGGGTCATTAGTAAGTTTATAACTTTCAACGCTCAACATTGCTGAAGAGGTATGATGCCCGTGTGTAGTTCCTGGCGAACGATGATCAAATCGATTTATGATTACATCGGGTTGAAATTTTCTAATAGTCCAAACTACATCGGCAAGTACTTTATCTTTATCCCAAATTTCTAAAGTTTCAGTTGGATTTTTTGAAAAACCAAAATCATTTGCTCTTGAAAAAAATTGCTCGCCACCGTCGATTTTTCTTGCTTCAATTAATTCCTGCGTTCGTATAACACCTAATAACTCTCGTAATTGCGGACCAATTAAATTTTGTCCTCCGTCACCTCTTGTTAGTGATAAATATCCAGTACGTGCATTCATTTCGTTTGCCATATACGAAATCAAACGTGTGTTTTCATCATCAGGATGCGCTGCAACATACAATACAGAACCTAAAAAGTTCAATTTCTTGATTTGATTGTAAATTTCGACCGAACTTGGTTTTTGTGGCTGTTGCGCAAATGAATTTGAGATTCCTGTTAAAAACAATGAAAGAATTAGTAACTGAATTTTTCGCATAAATTGGTTTGATGTTTTTGAAAGTGCTTCAAAAATAGTAATTATATTTTTGAAGACTATTTAAATGAATTGTTAATGTTTGGTTATTGATTTCCTTTTTTAAGAAAAACAACCCCACAAAAAAAATGCCATCAGATTGTCTCCGATAGCATTTTTTTTAAAGAATTGATTTAAATGAATTAAATCAGGTGGTATTTCTTAGGATTACAGAAAAATTATTTCAATTTGTTCTCTGTGTCGTTGTACGTACCTGTGATGGTTACGCCAGTATTTTTAGTCACTTTACCGTAAATAGTAATTGACGAATTATTTCCAATAAAATTAATTTTTGCACCACTGTTTAATCTTAAGTCACCCCAGATTACTACAGAACCTTCAATTTGCAATACAGCATTGCTGTTGATGATAAGTTCCGTTGGGTTTGATTGTTGGTATTTACCTTGTGCTAAACTTCCAGTCATATTAAAAGTTCCGCCACTGTTTAAGATCAAATTGTTTTGAACAGAAATTGATCCACAGTGCGTTAAAATACCTCCAGAATTTACAATTATAGAGTTGATTGCAGTTGAACCATTATATGATTTTACTTCGTTTGAATTCAAAATCAAATCTTTTCCTTGGTTATAAACACCGTAAGAAGAACAATTTGCGAAAGTAGTATTAGGTTTTTCCATCTTGATGATTTTTAAACCGCCTTTTCCACTCGCAACATAAATATAGTTTCCGCTAGATTTTACATAGTTAGATGAACCTGTAATTCCAACAGTACCAACTAAGCTATAAGGAGTTCCAGATTTGTAAACATTTAATCCAGCTGCACCGTTTGCCACAAAAGCATATCCGTCGTTTACAGAAACAGCATTTGTCACATTATCGCCTCCAGCAGAAGCCAAACCAATTGCTTGCAATTTTGATCCGCTGTTGATGTCGTAAATTCCTAAACCATTATATCCTTCAGAAACTAATAATTTTGTTCCATCAAAATCAACTGTTCTTTTTGCTGCACTTACATCAGTACTTGTTGCAAAAGATTTTTGAAGTGCAAGAGTTGATTCATTATATATATTCACACCTTTTGTACCACTTAAAGTCACGATTTTATCGCCGCTAATTGCTACAGTACGTAAATCTTCGACAGCAACTTTTGCAGTTACTGCTTTTGTCGAATTATTAATTTTAAATAAGCTTCCAGTATCACCAGTTACAGCAAAATAAGACGATGAACTTGCTGCAACATCAGTCGTAGCATGGCTTTCTAGTTTCGTAACAGTATATTTATCTGTCAACATTCCAGAGCTTAGCTGCATATTGATTACAATCGCAGGATTTGTCAAAGTCGCATCTTTGTCAATATCTTTTGCTCCAGCAATAATTAAATTTCCGTTTGAATATGTTAAAGAAGTAATATCTGTATTTGCAATTAATGCAGAATTAAGCAATTTTGGCTTATAAGGATCTGTTACATCAATAACATCGATTGCTCCAGAATACGCTTCACCCATCATAGTATAAGCAACATAAGCATAGTTTCCGTTTACAGCAACATGATTTGCTTGTAAAGTTCTACCGTTACTATCTGTTGGAGGGTTTACTTCAGCAATTTGAACTAAAGGCAAATCTGTAGTAGCCTGTGTTGCTAATCCTTTTGCTGTTGAAGTGTTGGTAATCGAAATAACTCCAGAATCACTGTAGTCAAGCCTTTTGCTTAATGAAGTAGCATCATTATTAATTGTGATACCATTTTCTGTTGCTTGATTTCCTGAATTGTCATCATTGTTGTCACAAGAGATAAAAAGTGACGTTGTTAATAAGGCGAATAGATAGAATTTATTTTTCATAATCAACTGGGATTTAAAATATTGTGCAAATATAAGTCACATTTATAATAGAATAAGCCATTTATTATAAATATAATCGATTTTGACATCATTTTTAAATATTAAATAACAAATTAACATTTACTAAATATAATATGCATGCATAAAAAAAGAGTATCAATATTTTTGATACTCTTTTGTATTGAATGCTAGGTATTTAGCAAATTATCTTCTTCCATGACCGTGGTGATCATCATGATCGTGTCTATCATGTCTATCATGTTTGTCATAATGTTTATCGTAGTGTTTGTAATCTCTATGGTCGTGACGATCACTATAGCCATAAACCGGTCTTGGGCTGTATGGTCTTTGAGGTGCTCCGTGATACCCTTTATAATATTTCACTCTATGACGGTCAAAATATACATATGGAGTTCTTCCGTGGTAATCAGTTAAAACTACTTTGTAACCTCCGTATAAATCATAGTTTCTGTATTGTCTTGGCAAATAAGTTGTTCTAACCCATCTTCCTCCTCCGAAATAGATAAACTGTGAAGCTCTTACATCATAATAGGCTTCGATGTCTGGCAAATAATAATATTCCATTTCAGAATATCCTGCAGGTCCCCAAGCTGGTGGCGTACCTATGTTTACATTAATTGATACTTGGGCTTGCGTGGCATTTGCAACCAAAAGAAATAATCCGGCGATTGCTATTTTTAGTGTTTTCATTTTTTCTAAAGTTTTAATGTTACTCTTGTCTAGTAATATTCATATACTGTGCCAAAAATAAAAACCGGGTGTATTTCGTCGGATAAAATTAGCAGTTTAACGAGTGTTAAGGTGCTAAAATATTGGTAATGTGTTGATTTTTAATTTGTTTGGAAATAATTAAAAAATGCAAAAAAAAATAAAAAAATGCTTCTACTTGTAATCGACAATTCTTGGTTTTGACAGCTCAAAATTCATTAAACCAAAGTCTGTTGTTTCAAAGGTGTTGGTTTTGAAAACATTATCTCCTTCAAATGGAATAGAAGGATAGTATGACAGTGATAATTGAAAGGAACTGAATACCAAATAGTCATTGCTAACAATTACGCCAAGTGTAAATTTTGAATACGCTTTATTTTTTCCCATAGCATCGTTCGGACTTCCCAAAACGGCAACGGAATAATTAAAAAACGGATTTAGACGAAAACCTAAAACTGCATTTGGTGAGTAAGTCTGCGTTTGAAGCGATAAAACCATTTTATTAGTTCCGTAAATGGCACTGTTGAAACCTGCAAGTCCGTTTTGTTCGTTTATATTTAATTGATCGCCAATAATATTTTCTCGATTAACACCAATTACAACTTTCGGATTCACGAATTGTCTCAGTTTCCAAGTTCCAATGCTGTAAAGCTTCGTAAAATAATTAGTTTCTATAGAAAATGCTGTTTCATAAGTTTTGGAATCATGAAAAAAAGTTCCACCTTCAAAATTGGCACTTAAAAACCCAAGCCGGTAATAATTTCCGAATGAAAATTGACCACCTATATAAGGCCTCCACATTTGATTTTTGTATTGATAACCAAATGTAGCGCCATAGATTCGGCCAATAGGAACGTCTTCGGTCTGCCCATTCCTGAAGATGTAATTGTCTTTGATGAATTTACGCGTATTAATTCCAACACCAGATAAAATCAATTTTTGATCAGAGTAAAAATCGGTTGGATCATACAATTCTGTTGGACTTTCGCTGTAATTAACATTCAGGAATCGGCCAGAAACAATTAAATTGGTAATTCCTTTATCTTCATCTTCAAAAACTTTAAAGGCTTTTCCTGCCCAAAAATCTTGAAAATTGTATTTAAAAGGTTGATAAGCATAGCTCATATCTGGTGCTTGCAAAGTATCTTTTCTAAAATTTTGCCCAACATATACGCCACCTGCCCATTTGGTTAAAGGAGAATAAAACAAACGCTCGATATTTATGCTTTTGGTATAATTATTATCGAGATCCATTTTGTAATTCAACGTGGTTCCTATATAGGTGTTCTTAATATTTGGAATTGTATAAGTAACATCATTTCCGTTTGCACCGTCATGAAAACGATTGGTAAAACGATATTCCAATTGTTGTCCAGTTCCAAAGAAATCTTTTTCTTTAAAACCTACAGAAACTTGATTGCTTGAGATTGAAAATCGAGGAATAGTACTCCAGGAATCCAAAACTCTAATCGTAACATCAACAGAATCGGACGCGACGTCAGTCAATTTATGCGTAATTCGAACTCCCGTCACATATTTTTGTGAACGAATCAAACGCTCCGTTTCCTGCACTTTATAACTGTCGTAAACACTATTCTTTTTAAATAAAAGCAAGTTGTAAATGGCAATTTTTTTTGTTTTTAGATGAAGCCTATTCCCGGTTCGTTCACCCCAATTTTTGGGCATTTGCGTGGTATCTGTGAGCGAATGTCCAAATGGATCTAGCGTGACAATATTTATTTTTCGGATGATTTTCCCATCGTAATTTGAAGTATCGCTTGGAATTAAAAGTTCTTCTTTCTTTTTTGGTTTATTGGTTCTGAAAAAAAGCTTATGAAGCGTCTTTGTGAAATTATTCTTTTTAGAATAATTACGAATTCGATCATAAACTCCGGTAGTATCCTTTTTTACTGTCGGATTTTTTTTTATGCTATCTGATTGTCCATGAATGCTTTGTAAACAAAAGCACAACAAAAGGAAAACGATTATTTTTTTGTTTAGAAGCATTCAGATAGTATTTCACTTATTTTAATACGGTTTGCAATATGAATTTAGGTTAAAAATTGCTGTTATTTTTAAAATTAACTGGTTTTTAACTGACAACTTTAGGTTTTCGAACACGCCAAGTAAATTTTCTGGGCACATGATTGCCCATCAAATATCCCCAAGCTTCCATCGATTCAATTCGGTCAAAAATAATTTTTAATATTGCCAAAAGCGGAATAGCTAAAAACATTCCTGAAATTCCTGCACCAGCTCCACCAACAATAATTCCGATAATAGAAACAAACGCATTGATTTCGACTTTGGAATTGATAATCAGCGGCACCAACAAATTATTGTCGATTAGTTGTACGATGATATTTACAACCAAAATTCCTAAAATGATTGAAGTTTCTCCAGTTCCAGTCAAAGAAGCCAAAACGGTAATTATTCCCGCAATAAATATTCCGATGTACGGAATAAGATTTAAAATCCCCGTTATCAATCCCAATAAGATGAAATATTTCACGCCAATAATCCAAAGTCCTAAACTGGTTAAGACGGAGACGATAATCATTTCTAGAAGTAATCCAGCAATATAGTTATTAATGGAAACTCTTATTTGAGACAAAATATCTCTTAAAGCTAAATGATTGTCCTTGTTGATCAATTTGGCTAAAAAAAGAATAAAATGATCTTTATAAATTAAAAATAAGAAGGTATAAATTGGAATAATGGTGCAATCCAAAAGCAAATCAGTAATTGAAATGAGGGCCGAGCTTATTGTAGCATTTCCATTTTTTACGGAATCTTTGGTTACATTATCAATGTATTTCTTTTGCTCGCCAATACTCACATTGAAGGTCTCTTTAATAAATTTGTGAAGATCGGCAATAAACGCATTTGCATTCCTTTTGATGGTTTCAAAATCATTAGCCATGTCTCTGACTTCAAACGAAATAAAAACTAAAATCCCGACAATAAAAGCAGCAAAAGCTAAAACACAAATTATAGCAGCTAAATGTCTTGGAAACCTTAATCTTTTGTTTAAAAAGGTAAAGATGGGCAATAGCAAAACCGAGAATAAAAATGCCATGAGCACGGGAGTTATGACATCTTTAGCAATACAGAATATATAGGCAAACGAAATTAAACTTAATAGTATGCAAGCAAGCTTTGCATAAAAAGGCAATTTTATAGGCTGAGTCATTTTTTGTGAAATTTTGAATAAACGTAAATTGGCTTAAACAAATATTACACTTAAAATCAGGAATTCTGTTTTATGTTTTTTGTTTTGGATTATAAAATTTCCATTCAAAAAATTAGTCAAAAAACTCTTTGTCTTCGTAATGTGCAGGCATGATTGAAATTCCTTTTTGCAATAAAAGGTTATTTGGGAAAATAATTCGCTCGCCTTCCTTAGTTTTTAAATTGACGTGAAATGCACTGATGTCTTCAATTTCTGCTTCAATAGGAAAATCCTTGTCGTGGATCTTTATGGTATCTCCAATTCTGAACGGAAACGAAAAAAACAAGATTATTCCAGAAGTAATGTTGCTTAAAATTGACCATTGGGCAAACATAGCCACGCCAACTACAGTTGCAATTGAAGAAACGTAGAAAAAAATATCTTTAGTTTCAACTCCCCAAATCACAGTCAGGCAAATCGCTACCAATATATTCATCAAAATATGAACATATTTAATGACCAAGTTTGTTCTATGTTCTAACAATTGGCTACTGCTCGCATAACGCCTGATTAATTTAGCAACGATAATTCGTAAGGCTATTAAAACCAAAAGCAGTATGATAGTGGCGAGTATTTCCTGGCTATATTCTTTAAAAGAAAACATACAATGATTTTTATACTAAAGTACTCAAATATTCGTAAACTTTAGCTGTTGGAAGTCCCATAACATTGGTGTAAGAACCTTCGACTTTTGCTACGGCCATAAAACCAAACCATTCCTGAATACCATAAGCACCAGCTTTGTCATAAGGCTTGTAGTTTTCGATATAATATAAAATTGCTTCGTCTGATAATTCGTTGAAGGTTACTTTTGTAATATCATGCAATAGAGTAGAAGAAGTGCTGGTTTTAAAACAAACCGACGTAATTACATCATGCGTAGCATTTGACATTGATTTGATCATTTGAAAAGCTTCTTCGGCATTTTTTGGTTTTCCTAGAGCTTTATTTTGGTGCCAGACAATAGTATCGCTAGTTACTAGAATTTCATTTTCTTTTAATTCGCCTTCAAAAGCTTTTGCTTTCAATTCGGCCAAAAAATCTGTGATTTCAACTGCTTTTAATTCTGGAGGGTATATCTCTTCAACATCTTTTAAACGAATTTCGAAATCCAAATCCAAATCCTTGAAAAATTGCTGTCTTCTTGGAGATCCTGAAGCCAAAATCAAAGTATATTTTTTTAGTTTTTCTTTAAGCATTGTACTTAATGTTTAATGTTATTACAAGAATGGACAAAATTCCGAAAAACAAAATCAGTTTTAAAACAGTACTCAAATGATGAAATTCTTTTTGTGTTTTTGCGGTGAAGATCTTGACAATAAAATATAATAAAGGTGCAAGAACAAAAGCAAAACCATATAAAGTGGCAATGTAAAGCTTGTTTTGCATGAAGTATTCGTTAATATAAAGCAACGATAAAATAAATGGAATTACAGCAAATCCTAAAGCAATTTTTGCGGCTCTATTGTTTCCAATTGCGATTGGTAAAGTGTTCATTCCTTGGTTATAATCGCCATTTACATCTTCAATATCCTTAACTATTTCTCTAATAAAGTTGATCATAAAAGCAAAAAGCGCATAATCTATCAAAATAGAAAACAAACTCGCCATTTGGGCTTGATTTTCAGCATTTGTAGCCGGAAACAAATCAAAAATACCAATGATAATAACGCTTAAGGCTAAAAGCAATGCTACGATAAAATTACCCACAATCATGATTTGCTTTAAACTAGTCGAATAAAAATAAAGCAGAGAAGCAATTAAAATAAAAAGCGTCGCAAAACTCGGCCTCAAAATCACATTAGACAAATAAAACCCGATAGCAACTCCAGTAATATTCAATCCGATATAGATATTGTAAGCTCTGGTTTCAGAAATTTCTTTACCAATAATTACTTTATTTGGCTTATTGATCGAATCTGTTGCTACATCAAAAATATCATTGACAACATAACCAGCTGCTGCCAATAAAACAGTGCTTAAAACCAATAACCCATATTGCCAGTCTGCTAAAGCAAGCGGAATATTTTGCTGTTTTAAAAAGGCATAACGGAACAACACCTGCATAAAAGCAAGCATCAGTAAGTTTTGATATCTAACGAGTTTTAAGTATTTCATTTTTTGAGGTTCTAAGGGGCTAAGTTGCTAAGGTTCTAAGTTTTTTTAATTCACAATTAATAATTAACAATTAAACTAGTCGTGTTTTCCATTAAAATATTCCATCCATTTTCCTTGTACTTTCATTACTTGTTCGATTACATCACGAGCAGCGCCACGACCGCCTTTTACATGCGAAATGTAACGGCAAATATGTTTGATTTCTGGACTTGCGTCTTGTGGGCAAGTTGGCAACCCAACCAGTTTCATAACATGAAAATCAGGAATATCATCACCCATGTACAATACTTGTTCTGGTTTTATATTATTGGCATTGATATAATCTTTAAACGTCTGAACCTTGTCAGGAGTTCCTAAATGAACAGCTGTAACTCCTAAATTATTTAAACGAATACGAACGCCTTCATTGCTTCCGCCAGAAATAATGCATACATGATAACCACTTTCAATTGCCGCTTTCATTGCATAACCATCACGAATATTCATCGTACGAAGCATTTCGCCTTCATTGGTTACAAATACTGAACTGTCTGTAAGTACGCCATCGACATCAAAAACAAATGTTGTGATATCATTCATTATTTCTTTATAACTTTTTGCCATTATTTTGTATAGATTGTGTGAGTATATTATAGATTTTCTTTTGATTTTCGTTGGTTAAAAACGCCAAATGCGCTTCTATAGTATTAGAATCATTACGTTTTGCTGGTCCAGTTTGAGCATCAAATGGATCTAACGTATTAATTTTTTCTGCAGTTTCCTGAATCAAGGGTTTCAAAACTTCAAATGGAACTTGATGTTCATCGCAAATTTCTTGTCCTAGTTGGTATAAGTGATTAGTGAAATTATTGACAAAAACGGCGGCAACATGCAAAGCTTTCCTTTGTTCCGAATCCACTGCAAAAACTGAATTTGAAATAGTTTTCGCAGTTATTTCCAAAAGATCAAAATCTATAGCATTTTCAGCTTCCAAACACATCGGAATAACTGAAAAATCTAAAGTTTTGTTTTTGGAAAAACTTTGAAGCGGATAAAAAACACCACGTCTGTTTTTTGAATCTAAGACATTTAAAGGCGCCGCACCAGAAGTATGAACTACAAGCTGATTTTGAAAAGGCAATTGCTGTGAAACTTCTGAAATTGCGTTGTCAGAAACAGCAATTATATATAAGTCAGCTGATTCTAATAGAGCTAAATCAGTTGTGATTTTATCTTCATTAATAAGAGAAAGCAAAGCATCCTTTTTTCTAGAAAATACCTGCACAATTTCAACAACTTCACTTTTTGTGAATGCTTTAATTAAATGCTGTGCCACATTTCCAGAACCAATTATCGAGAGTCGAATCATAGCACAAAATTAACATTTATTTTTTTAAATGTGGTTGGGTTTGTTTTTGTTTCAGTAAAATATAAAATCCGCTTTCTAAATATTTAAAAAGCGGATTTAGTTTGTTGATCTAAAGCAATTTTAAAATTTCACAGCTCCTTTAGGAACAGATTCGCCGATCGTAATATTTTTAGATAAATCAGAATTCGCATTTTTTGCAAACTCGATATTCTGGCTTACTTCACCATTAATTGAAATCGCTTTTTCAGATTTTGAATTGAATTCAATGTTTTTAAACATCATATTTTTTCCATTGTAAATTTCAAAAATAGTAGGTTTTGCAATATCTAATTTCGCATTGCTGATTTTGATTCCATTCGCATCAATTATTGAAAAACCATTTTCTGCTTTTGCCGTCAAGTTTGAAATTTCAATATTTTGCAGATTCATTTCAGGAAGTCCCTGCAAAAATACGGCTTGATATGCTCCCGCGATGGTAACATTTTTAATCGAAATATTTTTGAATTGAGGCGTTTCCTCATTCACAGGCATTATTTTGTTTTTGACTTGAGTGCCACCTTCGGCCAATGTTTCAGCGATTGATTTTCCTCCATAATATAAATCAAAAGAAATAGCTTGAGAAGGAATATCAGTCATATAAATATCTGAAATAAAGATATTTTCAACAATTCCGCCACGTCCTCGTGTACTTTTGAAGCGTAGGCCAACATCAGTTCCCATAAAAGTACAATTGGAAACATGCAGGTTTTTAACGCCACCAGACATTTCACTTCCTACAGTTACGCCTCCATGACCGTGATAAACGATATTATTTTTCACAATGATATTTTCGCATGGAACGCCACGATCGCGACCATCTTTATCTTTTCCAGATTTGATACAAATAGCGTCGTCACCCACATCAAAACTTGAGTTTTCTACCAAAACATTTTTGCAAGATTCAACGTCAAGACCGTCGCCGTTTTGAGAATACCAAGGATTTCTAACCGTAACATTTCTGATAATCAAATCTTCAATCATCAAAGGGTGAATGTTCCAAGCTGGAGAATTTTGAAAAACCGGACCGTCAAATAAAACTCTTTTACTGTTTTGGATACTGACCATCACAGGACGAAGAAAATCATGAATTTCTTCAAATTGCTCTTTCGTTTTTAGGTCAGAACGCACATTTTGATCTGCATTTTGATTTCCTTTTACATATTGTTCAGATGGATACCAACTCGTTTTCGATTCGTTTAAAACACCGCCTGAAGCAATAACTTGTTTCCATTGGCTTTCGGTTACTTTTCCTTTTTTCAGCATGCGCCAAACTTCGCCAGAACCATCCCATACGCCATTTCCTGTAAAAGCAACATTCTCCAAATTTTTTCCATAAATAGGAGAGATGCAACGCCACGTATTCAAACCTTCAAAGCTGGTTTCAATAATTGGATAAAGTTTCTTATCAGTAGAAAATTTGATCAACGCGCCAGTTTCAGCATGTAATTCAATATTGCTTTTTAAAATAATCGGGCCCGTAAGCCAAATTCCAGGAGGGATAATCAATTTTCCGCCACCTTTTTTTGAAAGTGCGTCAATTGCATCGGCGAAAGCCTTTGTATTTAAAACATAACCACCACTTGTGGCACCAAAATCTTTCAGGTTTACTGTATTTTTTGGAATTATAGGTTCTTGAACTTTAGCCATTTTAAATTCAATATCCTTATAAAAAGATGCAGACTTTGAATTTTGAGCAACAGATGTTTGTGTAACAGCGAACGCAAAAAGCGAAAGTGATAGCACAAGGTTAATGGTTGTGGTTTTCATTTTAATAATTTTAAAAAGAGATAGTTAATAAACGAATTTATATTTGAAGCTTTCTTTTTTGAGAAAAATAAAAATTTCCTGCTTTGAAAAGAATAAATCCAAAATGTAATCGATTACACAAATCTATGAAAAAATATCAATAATCAAAGAAATTCTTGGATAGTTTGATTTTGTAGTACTTAACTTATTTTAAAACTTATTTTCAGCAAAAAAGGATGTTACTTTTAGTTTTTATTAACAAATCTCAAATATTGGAACTCAACATTTTTAAGTACTTTTGTGCCACTTTTATACAATGTAATTCCTCAAAAATGGATAAAAAAATATTCTCTTTTTTGTTTTCTACACGCTTAATGGCCGTTCTTTTTTTAACATTTGCAATTGCAATGGGTGTTGGAACTTTTATCGAAAGTAAATACAACACGGATACGGCTAGAATCTTAATTTACAATACTTGGTGGTTTGAAGCTATAATGGCTGTTTTCATGCTAAATTTCCTTGGAAACATCAAACGTTATCAATTGCTTAAAAAAGAAAAATGGGCGACTTTGTTACTTCATATTGCTTTCGTTTTTATCCTTTTAGGAGCTTTTATAACTCGTTATATCAGTTATGAAGGAATGATGCCAATTCGTGAAGGCGCTGCAGAAAACCAAATTTATTCAGACAAAACATTTATTACCGTTTTTGCTGACGGGGATTATAAAGGAGAGCCAAGAAGAAGAGTTTTTGATAAAAGTCTTTTATTGTCGCCAGTAACTAACAATGATTTTAAGCTTTCAGGTCAGTTTGACGAAACGCCATTTGAAGTTTCTTATGTCAACTATATCATGGGCGCAAAAGAAACCATAAAACCAGATCCGAAAGGAACTCTTTACCTAAAATTAGTGGAAGCTGGAGCAGGTGGACGTGAAGAGCATTTCTTGAAAGAAGGTGAAGTTCAAAATATTCACAATGTGTTGTTTGCATTGAACAAACAAACTGATGGCGCAATCAACATCAACACAAAAGGAGATAAATATACCATTCAAACTCCATTTGAAGGAGAATTTATGCGAATGGCTGATAAATTAAAAGGAACTGTTACTAAAGATAATGTACAGCCTTTAATGATGCGTTCCCTTTACAGCATTGGTGATATCCGAATTGTTTTTCCAGATCCAGCAATCAAAGGAGTTGTAGATTATGAGTCAAGCAATGATTTTAAAGCAAAATCACATACGGATGCTTTATTTGTAAAAATAAAAGCTGACGGGCAAGAGAAGCAAATACGTCTTTTAGGTTCTAAAGGAAGTGTTGGAGAACCTCAAACTGTGAAAATTGGCAAAATTGAATATAGTTTATTCTTTGGAAGCAAAGCTTACGTTTTGCCATTCAAAGTTAGATTGAACGACTTTATAGCGACAAAATATCCTGGAACAGAGAAAAGTTATTCTGCTTTTGAAAGCAAAGTTACTGTTTTAGATTCGTCAGAAACTTTTGATGCAGATATTTATATGAATCACGTTTTAGATCATAAAGGGTATCGTTTTTTCCAATCTTCATTTGATCCAGATGAAAAAGGAACTGTGTTATCTGTAAACCACGATTTCTGGGGAACTAACATTACTTATTTAGGTTATTTTATGCTTTTCTTTGGCTTAATGGCGATTATGTTTACTAAACATTCACGTTTTGCAGATTTGAAACGTAAACTTGATGTGGTTAAAAAGAAAAAAGAAAAACTAATTACGATTTTAGTTTTAATGATTGGTTTAAGCGGTTTTGCACAACAAAATCCTCATGTACATTCACATGAACACGATCATAATCATACTGCAGATCCAAATGATCATGCGAATCACGTTGTGGCGCCGCCAAGTCAAAAGCAATTAGATTCGTTATTGACTATCTACAAAGCTCCAGAAGCTCACGCTGCTAAATTTGGACGTTTGATTATTCAGGATGCAGGAGGAAGAATGAAGCCTATCAATACGTTTTCATCTGAATTGCTGCGAAAAGTAAGTCAGAAGGATACTTATAACGGAATGAATTCTGACCAAGTATTTTTGTCTATGACACAATACGCTCAGGTTTGGATTCAGATTCCGCTTATTTACATGAAATCAGGAAACGATAGCATTCGTAAAATTATCGGGGTAGATAAAGACGCAAAATATGCACCATTTGTGAAGTTTTTTGATGAAAATGGTAATTATAAATTATCGCCATATTTAGATGATGCTTACAAAGCAGGAAATCCGAATCAATTTGAGAAAGATTTCATTGAAACAGACAAAAAAGTAAACTTAATGGAATCTGCTTTAAGCGGTAGTATTTTGAAAATTTTCCCTGTTCCAAATGATCCAAACAACAAATGGGTTTCGTTTTTAGAACGTGAAAACAGCGGATTTAAAGGAATGGATTCTACTTATGTGAAACAAATCCTTCCGTTATACTTCAGTGCTTTAAATAATGCTTCAATTTCTAAAAATTGGGATACAGCTGATCAATTGGTAGAAAGCATTAATGGTTTCCAAAAGAAATTTGGAGCAAAAGTACGCCCAAGTGAGCAAAAAATTGATGCCGAAATTGCATACAATAAATATGATGTTTTTAAAGTATTGCCATATTGGTACATAACCGTTTCAATCTTGATGTTGCTTTTTACAATTCTAAACATCTTTTTTGAAAAAAAATGGATTCGTATTACGGTAAATGGTTTCCACATTATTGTTGGATTATTATTTGCACTTCATACTTTAGGATTAGTAGCACGCTGGTATATTTCCGGTCATGCACCTTGGAGTAATGCATACGAATCTATAGTTTACGTGGCTTGGTCGACAATGTTTTTTGGATTAGCTTTTGATAGAAAATCAAAATTAACAGTCGCTTCATCTGCCTTTGTTACAGCAATGATTTTAATGGCAGCTTACATGAACTGGATTGATCCAGAAATTGCAAATTTACAACCGGTTCTTAATTCGTATTGGTTGATGATTCACGTTGCAGTAATTGTAGCAAGTTACGGTCCAACGGCTTTAGGAATGATTTTAGGTTTTGTGTCTTTATTATTGATTTTCTTTACTACTGAAAAAAATAAAGCCAAAATGGAATTGAATATCAAAGAGATTACATACATCAATGAAATGGCATTGACAATTGGTTTGATTATGCTTACAATAGGTAACTTCCTTGGAGGACAATGGGCAAACGAAAGCTGGGGACGCTATTGGGGTTGGGATCCGAAAGAAACTTGGGCTTTAATTTCGATTATGATTTACGCATTTGTAATTCACGCTCGTTTTGTACCTGCTTTACGTGGAAAATGGTTCTTTAACTTAATGAGTATGTATGCTTTTATTTCGATTTTGTTTACATATTACGGAGTAAACTTCCATTTAGTTGGTTTGCATTCTTACGCAAGCGGAGAGGCACATTCTTTAAATTGGATTTATTATTGTTTTGCAACAATTTCTGTAATTGGAGCGATCACATATCCAAAATACCGTAAATATTACAAAAGCAAAAAAGTGAAAAAGAAATAATATTTTTGAAGAAATTATTAATTCATAAAAAAGGTTCAGCTGTATAGTTGAACCT
Source organism: Flavobacterium mesophilum (assembly GCF_039581405.1). Taxonomy (NCBI): domain Bacteria; kingdom Pseudomonadati; phylum Bacteroidota; class Flavobacteriia; order Flavobacteriales; family Flavobacteriaceae; genus Flavobacterium; species Flavobacterium mesophilum. The sequence goes on from NZ_JBCPXZ010000007.1 coordinate 61,003, forward strand.
TTTTTGTTTAGAAATTTAATTATTAAGGTAGCTTTCCTAAAATTGCTAATACGATTATCATAATTATTAGAAAGCATATTAAGAATATTAAATGGCTTAAAATGCTTAAAAAGAATGCTCTAGTTTTGGACATCTTATTGAAAAACTGAATGTTAGTCCAAAAAATTAATATAAGTCCGATGATGTAGGTCGCTTGCGAAAATTTATGAATATAGGGTGTTCCATTTAAATAAAGCAATATCGGAAATGTCAAAATCTGGACAAAAAGACGTTGTGACGCTTTAAAAGTATTTAAAACAAAAAACTCGAAAAAATTATATCCTTGTTTTCTAAAGACAATAAAAGTTCCAACGGTAAAAATAGGAATTGTGGCAATTGTCATCCATGAGAAATGCGTAGCCATCCATTCGTTGAACTCACCGTAATCCATTGTTGCCTCTTTTGCATCTGGAAATGTATTTATATTAAAATAATGATAAAGCACCCCATATAGAGTAGCCAAAACTACAACCAAGGAAAGAGGCTTAAAATGTTTAACACGCTTTCCTTCGATAAATTCTCGTACGGAATCTCCTGGTCTTGTAAACAGTTGTTTTAATGAATAGGTAATTCCTTTATCAAAATGAAGTAAACCATGCTGAATATCATGCCATAAAAAATGAGCATTTATTTTGTGCGTTGCAGACGGTTGTCCGCAATTGCTGCAGTAGTGTCCTTTGTAAACGTGATGACAGTTTTTACAAATTATTTCCATTAATTGTGTGGTATTTTATAGGTTTCGATTTATATAGTATTCTTTTTAAAACCATTTGGATACATGATTGCAAGTAAGACTACAATGAGCAGAAAGTTGTATTCAACGCCATTTCTTCCTCCGCCAACTACAAACCAGCCTTCTTGAAAATGAACGAGGATTATTCCCATTACTAAAACAAAAATAGTTACAAATCCAGCAAGCTTAACATATTTGTTCAAAAGCAGAAGAACAGCAGCGATAACATGTGATAATTTAATGCTCCAAGCCAGAAAAACGCCAAAAGGAGCGAAGCCAATTTGATTTAAATACAAATTCCCAAAATCATTTATTCCGTTATTGAACATACCAAAAACAGAATGCGTCAAGAGAATAATAGCAACTGCAATTCTTAAAAGTAAATTTCCGTTCATATTGTGGCATTTGGTTATTAATGAATTAAAAATAATAAAAAAACGCATATTAAGATAATATGCGTTTTTCATTTTGAGTATGAATATCAAATTTAAACTTTTCCTAATGTATAAAGTTGTGTCATTGTTGGTGTCAAACTTCCGCCAGCTGGCTCCAGCGTAATCCCGAAAGCTTCTGCTTCATTTGTACGATCAACAGCAAAAATTTTATTTGAATTTCCTTCAAAATCGCTCAATAAACCAATACTTGTTGGTGTCAACACTGGACTAAGCTTTAATGCCCACACTTGGTAAACCATTCCTTTTGGAGGTTTTGGCAAACCAGCAGCATCAATATAAGTTGTTTTAGTGTCCTTGTTCCAATACACTTTTGCAAAAGATGTTGGAGAAACTGCTTGACCACCAAGCGTTACACCGGTATTTTTTATATCTCTTACAATGGCTAAACTTTTCTCAGTTTCTTTATTTTGCTGATCTAGAAAGGCATAATCTCTTTCAATTTTGCTCTTTTCAGTTCCAACTGTGCTGATAGCTTCTTTTGTTTTAGTCAATTCCAATGTTTGGTAACCTAAACCTAGCAATAACAGAATTGCTGCTGCCCAGCCCACATATTGCGACCAGTTTGATGCTGGTTTCATGTCGACCACTTTACCGTGTTTAAGCTCTAATCTGGCTTTGATTTTCTCAAAATTTGCTACCGAATGAAAAGGAGAGAAGCTTGACGACAAAGCAACAATAGCTTTCTCGATAGAAATAATTTCCTGTAAAACTTCTGGATTATTCTTAGCCAATTCGGTAATTTCTAGATTTTCAGCTTCGGTCAATAAACCGTAAACATATAATTCTAGAGTTCCTGATTCAATATATTCTTGTGCTTCCATTATATTTTTAGATAATTTCTTAAGTCATTAATACAGTTTCTGTTTTGTGTTTTGATAGTTCCCAATGGCATTGCCAATTCTTCTGAAGCTTCTTGTTGGGTATATCCTTTAAAGAATAATAAATTAATTATTTCGATACATTTTGGTTTTAGTTTTTTTACGAACTCTTGAATTCCAATTGCATCCAGTTTATTGCTTAATTTATTGCTCTCATCTAACAGATTTACGAAATTATCGGATGAAAGGTTTTTTTGAGTGTTATTATAATTTTTGGATCTCAAAGTATCGATCGAGGTATTCCTAGCAATATTAAGGATCCAGGTATAAAATCGGCCTTTGCTTTCGTTGTACGAATCGATGTTTTTCCAGATTTTCACAAAAACTTCCTGCAAAACATCTTCCGCCTCTTCGCGATTTTTGATCAATACACTTATGACCGAAAATAAACTTTTTGAGTACATATCGTACAAATGGGTAAAAGCTCGTTCGTCTTTCTCGTAAATTAAAACTAATAATTCTTCTTGACTCATAGATTTGGATTTAAGCTTAAACAAAAAATAATTTGGCAGTATTTTATTACCTGAGATAAAGATAAATCATTTTTTTATGAAAAAAATATTTTTTTTATTAACGAAATAACCAATGAATATAAGGGTTCGAAAAAAAAAATAAAAAAAAAAGCATTTTTTTAAAACCAAAAACAATCCAATTACGTAAATGCAAATAGATAGCAAATAAGTAGGAAATAGATTAAATGTAATAAAGATTAAATTTTTCTTGTCTAAGATTTACATAAATCCGATAAACAAAACTTTAATTTTAAAGATCACAAAAAGAGTGTGGACCAAATTTATAAAATCATGAATAAAACAAATTGTTTAAAGATTTTGATTGTAGCGCTTACGAATGTTTTGGCGGCAACATATTTTGGGAATAGTGATAATAGTAAAGATATAAAAAAGCTGAATTTTTCAATCTCTAGGATTCAGATTTAAACAATTCATAGTTGGTGTCCTCGGACTTCCAAACAGAAAGTTATTGGTAAACTGTATTTTCAAAATTATAAACGAGTAAAATCCACTGTACAAGCCATAGAAATTATTAGACGAGAATGCGAATTAGGGTTTGCAAAATAGTTTTCAATATAACCGAGAGGCATCAACTATATTTTAAATACGAAAAAAAGAATAAGGCATAATGATTAATTCATGGTTTGATTTGTTTGTATGGGGGGAAGCCTAACGTCTGATTAACGTTAGGCTTCATTTTTTTAACGAATCTTTAATAGAAAATAAAATTGCCAAAGCCATTTTGTAAATCAGATTTTAACTAATTTTATAAAAAATTAAACAATGAAAAAAATAGTATTTTTAGCTTGCAGTGTTGCTTTTTTATTTGCATCACAAGTTCAAGCTCAAACGAGTAATAAAAAATCTAAAACAGAGAAAGCTATGGCAGCAGAAACCATTTACCAATTCAAGGTTGAAGATTTATCAGGAAAAACTTTTGATTTTGCTTCCTTAAAAGGAAAAAAAGTTATGATTGTCAATACAGCTTCAAAATGTGGACTTACGCCACAGTATAAAGATCTAGAGGCAGTTTATAAAGAGTACAAAGACAAAAACTTTGTAATTGTAGGCTTTCCAGCAAATAATTTTGCAGGACAAGAGCCAGGAACAAATGAAGAAATTGCTACATTTTGTCAATTGAATTACGGCGTAACTTTTCCTATGATGGATAAAGTTTCTGTAAAAGGTGATGATATGTGCGAGGTTTACAAATTCTTGACTCAGAAATCTAAAAATGGATTGCAAGATTCAGAAGTAGAATGGAATTTTCAAAAATATCTAATTAATGAAAAAGGGCAATTGGTTAAAGTAATCAAACCTAAAACATTAGTTACAGATGCAGAAGTAATCAACTGGATTAAAAGTTAATTACCAATTAAAAAAAATAAAAAATCCACAAATTTGAAGAAATTCAAGTTTGTGGATTTTTTTTATTGTAGAATTACAGTCGTCTTCCTGAGCGAAGTTGAAAGATTTTGAAACGTGGTCTTCGACTTCACTCAGACTGACAATGTAAATATTTGGTATAAAAGAATGGAATTTTTAAGATTACTTCAAAATCAATTGCATAAAAACCAAATCCAGCCAGTGATCAAATTTGTACCCAACTTCGCGGATTGTTCCAGTTGCTACGAACCCAAATCGTTCATGAAAGGCAATACTTCCTGCGTTATCGGCATCAATTGCGCCAATCATAACGTGATAACCTTGTTCTTTTGCTAAGCGAATTAATTCGGTCAATAATTTAGATCCGATGCCTTTTCCAATCACATTTTCAACCACATAAACAGAATGTTCAATTGTATATTGATAACCAATTTTTTCACGGAATTGCCCATAACTTCCAAAACCTACAACTTCGCCGTCTAAATCAGCAACAACAATTGGCAAATTCTTCGATTTTTTATCTTCAAACCATTTTATTTGTACTTCAAGTGTTTGAATATCATAACTGTAATTTGCGGTTGTATGCAAAATAGAATGATTTACAATTTCTAGGATTTTTTGCAAATCATTTTCTGTTGCGGATCTTAGTGTAACTTCCATGGTAATTTTTAAGGTATATTTTTGGTTATTTTGTGTTTAGTTCAGCTAATAAAGTATCGACTTCTTTGGGGTTCCAAGTCATTTCGGTACAAATGGTTTTGGCGTCTTTGGCATATTGCAACGCCATTTTTTTGTCTTTGATTTTATTGTAAAGTCGGGCGATTAATAAATTCCCGTCGTACGAATCATTTAATTCTAATGAATGTTTTACCCAGAAAATTGATTTCTTCAAACTTTCAGCATCATTAATATGCTTTAAATAAGTCTGACCAATATCTTTTAAAAAACTAGCATCATTCCAAACTAATTTTTGAGTACTCTCAAGAGTTGTTTTTTTATAAAACTGCCATTTTTCTGTTCGCTCTGCCAGTGTTAAATCAAATTTAAAAACCAGAGAATCCGTTTTTTGCAGACGAATCGATTTTGCAACTTCTCTCTGTTTATAATAATTTATAGTGTCTAAATTATCAACCAAAGGACGAAGCAATTCGTTTACAATACTCTCAATTTTGCGATCTACACGACTTTGAGAAGCTACAGCGGCAAATTCTTTTTGATGTTTCAATACGTATTGAAATTCTCTAGAATTAATATCAGTAACTCCGTTAGCAATAATTCTCCAATTGGTTTCACTAACTAATTGTGCATCAGATTGTGTTTTTAAATAAATATGCGTTGCTGGCGATAATTCTGTTCTGTCTTTTCCTTTTTTTAGCGTATTTAAATAAGCGAAAAACTTATCTGAATTACTTGGGTCAGACATGAATTCTTTTTGTAAATAAGGCAATTGCATTCTAGAATTCAGCGCATATTTTGCTTCCGTCATAAATTCAGGCGTTTTCATTTCGCCTTTTAAGGCATATAAAAGCGTTTCATTGCCATCTAAAAACAAAAATGTAGGCAATGATTTTGTATTGTATTTGTTTTTTAAAGCAATTCCTTCGTCTTTTTCAATGTTCTTCCAAATGCAAACATAGTTTTCGTTTAAAAAAGCAATGACGTCAGGATTGCTAAAAACCTCTTTTTTCATTTGATTGCAATGCGGACACCAATCGGCATAAAGCATGATGAAAAGTGGTTTCCCTTCAGCTTTTGCTTTTTCCAGTGCAGCTTTATACGGCGTATCATTTGGAACAAACTGATTTTGAGAATTTATAGTTTGAAGCGAAAGAAAAAGGATAACAATATAAAGTAAACGCATAAGGTGTATATTTTTAGTACAAATTCACTTTTACAAATATATTCCCTTTTTCGAGAATGTTTCTTAATATCTTGCCATTTATAAGTTAAATCAATTACGAAGTTTGTAACTTTGTAGAAGTGAAAGAAAATTTTAGTTTTATAAAATTTCTTTAAAAAATAATACGCCACAGGAATGATTTACCCCAAAATACCGCTTGCACAAAGCATTATCGAAATTTGTTTAGCAAAAGGAATAACAAACATTATAATTTCTCCAGGTTCACGAAACGCACCTTTAACGATAGGGTTTGCGCAAAACCCGAATTTTAAGTGTTATAGCATCGCCGATGAGCGTTGTGCGGCATTTTTCGCATTAGGAATTGCGCAACAAACCAAACTGCCAACAGCGGTTGTTTGTACTTCAGGATCAGCATTACTAAATTATTATCCGGCTGTGGCCGAAGCTTTTTACAGCCAAATTCCATTAATTGTAATTTCTGCAGATCGCCCGCAAAGCAAGATTGATATTGGCGACGGGCAAACCATTCGCCAAGAAAATGTTTTCTCGAATCATTCGGTTTTCAATGCAAACTTAACCGAAGATGCTTCTGGTGAAAATGATTTGAAAATAAACAAAGCTATTGAAACTTCAATTCTTCAAAAAGGACCAGTTCATATCAATGCTCCATTTGAAGAACCTCTCTATGAAACAGTAGAAACGCTTTCTGTTCAGCCAAAAATCACAACTTCAGAAGAAGTTCTTGATACAAAAAACATTGAAAATGAAGCAGAATTTGTTTCAATTTGGAATAAGGCCAAACGCAAACTTGTTTTAGTTGGCGTAAATGAAGCTAATACAATTGATAATGCAATTATAGAAAATTTAGCTAATGACCTATCGGTTGTTGTGCTAACTGAAACGACTTCTAATTTGCATCATCCGAATTTCATCAATAGCATTGATACTTTGATTACGCCTTTTGACGATGCTGATTTCAAAGCCCTCGAGCCTGAAATTTTAGTGACTTTTGGCGGAATGATTGTTTCTAAAAGAATCAAAGGATTCTTGCGTAAATATAAGCCAAAACACCATTGGCACATTGATACGTTACGTGCATACGACACTTTTGGTGCACTGACACAGCATTTTGTAATGAAGCCAAATGATTTTTTTACTGAATTATTTGCTAAAACTGATTTTACAAAAAGCAATTATTTCTCTGAAATCAAAAAAGTTTACGATTTAAGAAAAGCAAAACGAAACGAATATTTGAAAAAAATACCTTTTTCAGATTTTAAAGTTTTTGATGAAATTATTAAATCATTGCCAAAAGATAGTCAGTTGCAGATTAGTAACAGTTCGGCAATTCGTTATGCACAATTAATCGATATTGAGGATTCTGTAGAAGTTTTCTGCAATAGAGGAACTAGTGGAATTGACGGAAGCACATCAACAGCAATTGGCGCGGCCGTGGGCAGTGATAAACAAGGGATTTTTATTACAGGTGATATTAGCTTTTTATACGACAGCAATGCTTTGTGGAATTCTTACATTCCGAAAAATTTTAAAATTATTTTAATTAATAACGGAGGAGGAGGGATTTTCAGAATTTTGCCTGGACATGAAGAAAAACCTGTTTTTAATACCTATTTTGAAACTTCACATCATTTGACAGCAGAACATTTAGCTAAAATGTATCAGTTTAACTATTTAAAAGCTTCTGATAATGAATCTTTAAAAGAAAATATAGTTGAGTTTTATTCTCAAAATGAAACTCCTGTTATTTTCGAAATATTTACCCCGACTGCGGAAAATGATGTTATTTTAAAACAATATTTTAAAGAATTAGTTTGATTTTTTTGTAAGTTAAATTGTGTTAAAATTTAAAATTGAATTGTTTTTAATTTTAAATTGGCTGCATTAATTGTAACCAATATTAAAATTTATGAACGCTAGAGAAGAATTAATTAAGAAGTATGCTTTAGATCTAAAAGAAAAATGTGGAGTAACGCCAAATATGGATTTGCTGACAAAAGTAACCATAGGCTGTGGCCCATCAATTTACAATGCCGATGCATCAACAGTAGCATCTTCACAACAATCTGAATTAGATACTGTAAAGAAAAACTTTTTAATCAAAAAGTTAGGATTAGCAGATGGTCCTGCTTTAGATGAAGCAATTAAAGCTGTAATTGAAAAATACGGCCATGCTAACAGACATAAATACAGAGCAGTTGTCTATTATTTATTGACGATTCACTTTAAGAAGGAAAGTGTTTATAAATAAGAGCAAAAAAGAAAAAGCGCCAATTTAGGCGCTTTTGTTTTTTTTTTGAATGTTCTATTTAATTGGTATAGGGAAAATTGGCAAACTTGCATGCCCTAAAGCATCTACTGTTTGTACGGCAAAAAAGTAATTATCTTTTGAATACGGAATTTCTGCCTGTGTTTCTTTTACAAAAATTGTTTTTTCCCAATGTGATGATGAAGTCTCACGCATTAAAATTTGATAGCCATATTGTGCTTTCCCTTCTGGAGCTGACCAAATCAAAGTCGATGAATTAGAAAGTTTTTTAACTTCAATTCCAACATTTTCCGGAGCTTTTGGCGAAGAAGCAAGATTAGCCAATGTTGCCAAGTTTGAACATGTATTTTTTCTTAAATAGTCAAAATCCATGAACTCAGGCAAATCGCCATATTTTATATTGTTCTCTGTTCTCAAATCCTGATGCTGATGGTCAAAATTTTCATTCATTTCACAAAAACGAACTGCTGTAAAGCCATTTTGGCTAAATGGAGTATGATCGCCACCACGTAAAAAGCGGTCGTTTCTATAAACTAATTTTACTTTCAGTTGATCTACATATTGCTCCGTAACCGTTTTGATATAGCGTGCCAAAAGTCTTGACGGACTGTCATTATCGCGGCTGATTGCTTTGCGCATTTTAGCTTCTTCTTCCGTTTCTAGATACGGAATAGTTTCACTAAAAACACGAATTTGAGTATTATCTCTTAAATTAGTACCACTTGACAAACTATTTCCAATCATGTCATTGTTAAGCATTGCAATAACATTCCAATTTTCTGCTTTTGCTTTTTCAGCAAGATGACGCGCACCAATTAATCCTTGCTCTTCACCTGTTACGGCAACAAAAATGATGGTAGCAGGAAAAGATCTTTTGCTCATTACTTTTGCCAATTCAATTACAGCAGCAACACCAGAACCATCATCATTTGCACCTGGAGCGTTTGATTTGATATTCATAACATCCGTAACTCTTGAATCAAGATGCCCACTAATAATAATCACACGATTATCATTTGGATCTGTTCCTTTTAAGGTTGCCATTACATTTCCAATCTTACTATCTACATTGATTCTTTTGCCATCAGCTTTAACATCAAAATAATCAATTTCAGCAGTTAATCTTCCATTTGATTCTAGGGCAAATTTGTCAAACTCAGATTTAACCCATTGTTGCGCGGCGCCAATTCCTTTTGTTTTATTTTTAGGATCGCTTAAAGTATGTCTTGTTCCAAAAGAAACTAATTTATTGATGGTTGCTTCAAGGTTTTCAGCTTTGATTTCGCTGATCATTTTCTTTATTTCTGGATCTTCAGAAACTTGTGCGACAGAAGCTTGTGTAAAAATTAAAAATGCAAAAGCAGCATAGATAAGGGTCTTTTTCATTTATTTGGTATTAATTATAGGTTTTCAAATGTAATTAAAAGGAATAAACTTTGGCAAAATGCAGCGTTCTTTAACATTTTTCGGTTTACCATTTCCAAACTTCGTACATTTGCAGCCTAGAACTTAATGAATATGCTTAAAATAGGAAAATACAATGCACTAACAATATTGCGTGATACTAAAGTTGGCTTGTTTTTAGGAAATCCTGAAAATGATCCAGACGGAATTCACGATGTTTTGCTTCCAAATAAATATGTTCCAAATGAATTTGAAATAGGCGAAGAGCTTGTTGTTTTTGTTTATTTGGATCACGAACAACGACCAGTAGCGACAACACTTGAGCCTTATATAATGTTGAATGAATTTGCGCTTTTAAGAGTAAATTACATCAATCAAGTTGGTGCTTTTATGGATTGGGGAATGGAAAAAGACATTCTTGTTCCGTTCAAAGAACAAGCCCGCCCAATGGAAAAAGGAAAACGCTATCTGGTTTATCTGTATATGGATAAGCAAACGAATCGTTTAGTGGCATCAAGCAAAACAAATCAGTTTTTAAGCAACGATCAATTGACGGTTGAAAAAGGAGAAGAGGTTGATTTGATCGTTTCGCATATTACTGATATGGGAATTAATGTCATCATCAACGAGCAACATAAAGGTCTTTTATACAAAGATGAAGTGTATGACGATTCAATTAGAACGGGTGATAGAATGCGAGGTTACATCAAAAACATTCGCCCTGACCATAAAATAGATGTTGCATTACAAATGCAAGGATATCAGAGTATTGAGCCAAATGCAGAGAAGATTTTGGATGAATTAAGAGCTAATCGAGGCTTCTTGAGACTAAATGATAATTCGCATCCAGAAGATATTAAAACGGTCTTGAAAATGAGTAAAAAGACCTTCAAAAAGGCAATTGGCGCTTTATACAAAGAGAAACTCATTGAAATCAAAGATGACGGAATATACCTTGTAAAGGAAAACTAAAAGGATAAATTCCAATATTTAAAATTCCAAATTCCAATGCATTTAAGTTTGGAATTTGGAATTTCTTTTTTTGAATTTCCCCAAGAATTGGAATTTGGAATTTATTTTTTGGAATTTATCTTGCGTTAGCAAAATTATTATAACAAGAAAGGCTGCTCATTACAAGCAGCCTCTCTCTTTTTATTCTAGTTTTAAAAAAAATTGTAATTAAAAAAAAACAGAAATAAAATAATTCGAATCCATTTAAAAAATAATAGCTTTATTACTTTTAGAAATTACTTTTCATCATGGGTATGTCTTTTAAACAATCAATACATTCATTTTTATTTGCAAAAGCTCGATTTCACGGCTAATCCATTTGGTTTGATAAAATAACTTTTAGAAAGTTTCAGTTAGTATTTTTTTCCTCTTTTCGTAATCAATCTTGTATACTAATTACATTGAACAATTCTATTGTTTAACCGTAGGTGTTACTATCTCCTTTTTGAAGTTTTAACAAACGCATAAATCATTTGCCCACTGTTTTTGGTTTTATTACTTATTAGAACCGTAAAAAAATGAGCGACAAATTTTTTAAATTTTCTCAAAAAAATCATTTTTTAGGTTAATAAATCAGTGAAAGAAAATCAATCTTATATCAACAAAATAATTTGTATCTCGTTGATTTCTAGGGTGTAAAATTACTTATTATTTTTTAAAACTAATGTTAAAAAGTGTTATTTTTTGTAAGTAAATACCAATTGTTAACATTACGAGTCGTTTTGATGCAAGACTTAAACTAAATTGAGTAGGTAAAAATGTAAAAATGCTTTATTTTTACACTATAATTATAAAACAAACAAATAAAAATGGATTGGATTACAGCCAGAGAATTTGAAGATATAACCTATAAAAAATGTAATGGAGTTGCTAGAATTGCTTTCAACAGACCAAATGTTAGAAATGCTTTTCGTCCAAAAACAACTTCAGAATTATATCAAGCTTTTTACGATGCACAAGAAGATACGTCAATTGGCGTAGTTTTGCTTTCTGCAGAAGGCCCGTCTACTAAAGATGGTGTGTATTCTTTTTGCAGCGGAGGTGACCAAAATGCTCGTGGACATCAAGGCTATGTGGGAGATGATGGACAACATCGTTTAAACATTCTTGAAGTGCAACGCTTAATTCGTTTTATGCCAAAAGTGGTTATCGCTGTAGTTCCAGGTTGGGCTGTTGGTGGTGGACATAGTTTGCACGTAGTTTGTGATATGACTTTGGCAAGCAAAGAACACGCTATTTTTAAACAAACAGATGCTGATGTTACAAGTTTTGATGGAGGCTATGGATCTGCTTATTTAGCTAAAATGGTTGGTCAAAAAAAAGCGCGTGAAATTTTCTTTTTAGGAAGAAATTATTCTGCTCAAGAAGCTTTTGAAATGGGAATGGTAAATGCTGTGATTCCGCATGATGAGCTTGAAGCAACAGCTTACGAGTGGGCACAGGAAATTCTTCAGAAATCTCCAACCTCTATCAAAATGTTGAAATTCGCCATGAACTTGACAGACGACGGAATGGTTGGGCAACAAGTTTTTGCCGGTGAAGCAACACGTTTAGCCTACATGACCGAGGAAGCAAAAGAAGGAAGAAATGCCTTTTTAGAAAAAAGAAAACCAAATTTTGGTGAAAATAAATGGTTGCCTTAAAAAGTTAAAAATTGTTTCAAGTTTCAGGTTTCGAGTTGCGAAACCCAATGCAAAACTTGAAACTTGAAACCTGAATCTAAAAAACTAAAAATAAAATAATGAAACATTGGATTGAAGCCGCAAGATTGCGCACATTGCCTTTATCAGTTTCTGGAATTATCGTTGGAAGTATTTACGCTTTATCAAACCCAACAGAAACAATTAATACGCCGACAGAAGTATTTAGCTGGAAAATTTTTGGTTTTGCACTTTTAACAACATTAGGTTTACAGGTTTTATCCAATTTTGCCAATGATTATGGCGATGGTGTAAAAGGTACTGATAATGCCGACAGAGTAGGGCCACAGCGTGCTATTCAGAGTGGAAAAATTACACCTCGAGCTATGAAAAAAGCCATAACAATCACATCGTTATTGACGCTTTTAGCAGCTATAATACTGATTTATTTTGCATTTGGAAAAGACAATTTTGGGTATTCAATTTTCTTTTTATTGCTAGGAATTGCGGCAATTGTTTCGGCAATTAAATATACAGTTGGAAATTCAGCATATGGTTACAAAGGCTTTGGAGATGTTTTCGTTTTCATATTCTTTGGGTTGGTAAGTACATTAGGGGTTAATTTTTTATATACCAAACAATTAGAACCGCTTTTGATTCTGCCTGCAATTGCAATTGGATTATTGAGTGTGGCTGTATTGAATTTGAACAACATGCGTGATGAAGAATCAGACAGAAAATCTGGAAAAAATACAATTGTAGTTCAAATCGGTGGCGCAAAAGCTAAAGTTTACCATTTTACATTGATTATTACAGCAATGATTTTGGTGATTGTTTTTGCAATTTTAAGCGATTACAACTTTGATCAATACTTGTTTTTGCTGGCTTATATCCCTTTAACTAAACATTTAATTACGGTTTCTAAAAATCAAGATCCCAAGCTTTTAGATCCAGAATTAAAAAAAGTAGCGTTAAGTACATTCCTGCTGTCGCTATTATTAGTAATCTGCATGATTTCACTAATTTCAGATATTATCGTTAATCTTTTTCTTGGAGGAAGATAATCAGTTCAACTTAAAAAAATAAGATCATGAAAATAACATTTTACGGACACGCTTCTTTAGGCATCGAAGTTGGAGGAAAACATATTATTGTTGATCCATTTATAACGGCAAATCCTGCCGCATCTTCAATTGACTTAAGAGATTTAAAAGCAGATTATATTTTGCTGACGCATGCACACTCTGATCATGTTTTAGATGTTCAGGCTCTTGCAAAACTTACCAACGCGGTTATTGTATCTAATGCAGAAATTGCTAGTTATTATGCAAAATTAGGTTTCAATTCACATCCTATGAATCATGGCGGAAGTTGGAAATTCGATTTTGGAAAAGTTAGATATGTGAATGCTATTCACTCAAGTACTTTTCCCGATGGTACTAGCGGAGGAAATCCAGGTGGATTTGTAATCGAAAGCGAGCATAAAAATATTTACATTGCTGGAGATACAGCTCTTACAATGGACATGAAATTAATTCCGATGCGAACAGAATTAGATTTAGCTATACTTCCAATTGGAAATAACTTTACTATGGATGTTGAAGACGCTATTATTGCCTCAGACTTCTTAGAATGCGACAAAGTTCTTGGATATCATTTTGATACTTTTGGATACATCGAAATCAATCACGAAGAAGCGATCAAAAAGTTCTTCGACAAAGGAAAAGATTTGATGTTATTGGCAATTGGCGAATCGATTGAATTATAAAAATATAAAGATTTTGAATATAGTCGAAAGAAGGAGCTAATCCCACTTTCGGCTATATTTTTTTAAACAAAAACGAGACTAAGTCGCTCGTTTTCATAATAAATGATTTTGGCATAATTTTTACTAAGTTCATTTCAAATCATAAAATAGGCAAAGAAAAATTAGTGCAATTCGTGCAATTCGTGGCCAAAAAAACGACCATTCATATGACTTTAAAAAAAATATTTTTATCCCTTTTAATAACTTTTTCTTTTAATGCTTTTGCGCAAAAAGACGGTTATTGGGATAAAGAGCGTGCTACAACAAAAGAAATCATCGTTTCTGCGCGCGACCGAATCGTTCTAAAAACAGAAGATTTGCCAGTTGGCACAACTGAAATAGTTTACCGAATAACGCTTTTGGATGAAAATCAGCAAATGGCAAACAGTTTGGTTTCAGTTTTAAAATCAATTCCAGACCCAACAGGAATTAGTCAAGGCTCAGCCGGAGCTGTATTTTTGATGTCTAAGATTTCAGGAGATGATACTTGTACTTATTCATTATTTACTTCAAATGAAACCGCAAAAAAGTATATTGAAGACGGGAAAATTGACAAAGCATGTTATTCGCAGGAAGAACCTTTGAGCAAAGATGCTAAACGTTTATCGCTAGATAAATCTTCTTGCTTAGGCCAAAATATTAGTAATCTCTGGTTTGGATTTCACAGCAAAAATTGGCTTTTGAAACAAAAAATAGTTTTAGAAGTTGTGCCTTGGGTAGATATAAAATTGAATCGTGGTTGGAATCAAGATAATAAAAACGAAATTATAAGTTTGTGCAAAACATCGACAATGGCTCAAAAAATGGCTAATTCTGATGATTTTTGCGTTTGTATTTTGGATAAAATCATGAAACAGTACCGTTACACTGAATTCCAAAAACTGCTTCCAATCGAGAAAAACAAAGTTTATAAAGACTTTGGAAATGCCTGTTATAAGGATGCCGATATTTCAAAAAATGTATTTAATGACCTTAGAAATCAAGCAGCAACATTAATTAAGCAACAAAAATACAATGAGGCAATTCCGAAATTAAATACAATTATTAATGAAGGGAAGGCAACGGCATTGGATTACAGTTCAATTGGTTATTGCTATATTCTAACCAAACAATTTGAAAAAGCTCTAAAATTCTTGCAGGAAGGCGAAAAATTAGACAACACTGAATTATTGGTAAAACTGAATTTGGCACATTTGTATTTGGTAACCAATAAGTACAGCGATGCAAAAGCAATCTATAAAAAATATCAAGATCAAAATGTGACCGATAGTTTAAGTTGGAAAGACAAAACGAAATCTGATTTTGCAATTTTTCAAAAAGCTGGCTTATCATCAAAAGATTTTGAGAAAATTTTAAAACTTTATAATTAAGTTTCTAAGTTGCTAAGATTCTAAGATGCTAAGTATATTTTACTTTACGCGTTAAAAACAAAACTTAGTATCTCAGCATCTTAGAACCTTAGCACCTTAAAAAATGATAGCTACTTACCACAAATACATGCTTGAATTCAAAGTTCCGTCTGGGACTTCGCGTGGCATTATGACCGAAAAAGAAACTTGGTTTATTATTCTTAAAGAAAATGACAAAATAGGAATTGGAGAGTGTGGTATTTTAAGAAGTTTAAGTGCTGACGATCGAGATGATTATGAAGAAAAACTTAAATGGACTTGCGAGAATATTCATTTAGGAGAAAAAGCATTATGGGAAGCTATGCTGGAATTTCCTTCAATCCAATTCGGAATTGAAATGGCTTTTTTATCGTTTAAAAGTGAAAATCCTTATGTATTGTTTCCATCTGATTTTACTTCAAATTCTAAATCAATTGTAATAAACGGTTTAGTTTGGATGGGAGATGAATCATTTATGAAACAGCAAATCGAAACAAAATTAGCCGAAGGATTTACATGTATAAAACTTAAAATCGGAGCAATCGATTTCCAAAAAGAATTGGATTTGCTGCAATTCATCAGAAGTCATTTTTCGCCGGAACAAATAGAAATTAGGGTAGATGCTAATGGTGCTTTTGCTTTAAATGAAGCTTTAGATAAACTGCACCAATTGGATAAATTTCAGCTTCATAGTATTGAACAGCCAATCAAAAAAGGAAATGAAGAAACAATGGCGGTGTTGTGCGAACAAACTCCATTTCCAATTGCGTTAGATGAAGAATTGATTGGCGTCTTTTCATTTGAAGACAAAGAAAAACTTTTACAGAAAATCAAGCCACAATACATTATTTTGAAACCAAGTTTTATTGGCGGCTTCAGAGGAACAAAAGAATGGATTGATCTAGCTGATAAATACAATATAGGCTGGTGGATTACATCAGCACTAGAAAGCAATATTGGCTTAAATGCGATAGCACAATGGACTTTTTTGCAAAACTCTAATATGCCGCAAGGTTTAGGAACTGGTGCGCTTTACACCAATAATTTTGATTGTCCGCTCGAAGTTTCAAAAGGACAGCTTTGGTACAATACTTCAAAAAGCTGGGATTCAGAAATTTTTAATAAAGTGACAAAGTAGCAAAGTAACAAAGGGACAAAGTATATAAAAGCTCTGCACCTTTGTCCCTTTGTTACTTTGTTACTTCAAATTCACTCTTTTCCTCCTAATAAATTAGCTTGCCAATCTTTAAGTTCCTGCCATTTTCCTTGATATGCCATTGATGCTTGCTTGGCCCAAGTACTTGGGTTGTGTATGCCGTAATTCTCGCCTCCGGCATCCAAAATTGATTGCAGTTTTTCAGTAGAAGATAAAGATAATTCCTGCCAGCTTGTAATTCCAGCTTCAATAAATAGAGACTCGATTTTGACGCCAATTCCTTCTACAATTTTCAAGTCGTTATTTTTGATTTTTTTGCCTAAAATGGTTAAAGCAATCTCTTGGTCAAATATAAATTGAGGTTGTATTTGTGAGTTATGATGTTTTGTTTTTGTATCTAGCTCAGTATCAAGACTGTTTATTTTTTGGTTTAGATTCTTGACAGTAGCTTTGCATACATCTAAATCTTCTTGTAAAGATATAGCAAGCAAAACATCTTTTTTCGAACTCATTCTTCCTAGTAGATAACCTAAAATCCCAAAGATCAAACCTACTAGTGCCGGTATTAAAAAAGACATTATGTTCATGATCAGACATTTTAAATTTTGATAAATATGGACTGCTGAAAGAAGTACTGCTTTAAATTTTATTTCAAAAAACAATAAAATCAACAGTTTTAGGGTTAATCAAATTTAGTCAAAAAACAAACCTTAATGTATTAACAATCAGTTAATTTGATTTAGATATGTAATTTGTAGCACCAGAAACGGCAACGAGATCCAATTTAGCAATTTAGATACTGAATTAAATTGAGTAACTTGCACTAAATATTAATTGAAGCATCAAAATGGTTGAAATTGAACGAAAGTTTCTTGTAAAATCGGAAGATTTTAAAGAACAAGCTTTTACTCAAAATAAAATTGCTCAGGGTTATTTAAGCTCAATTCCTGAAAGAACGGTTCGTGTTCGAATTAAGGGAGAAAGAGGTTTTTTGACCATTAAAGGAATTGGGCACCAAGGAGGAATGACTCGTTTTGAGTGGGAAAATGAAATTCCGCTAGAGGAAGCTACGGAATTGTTGAAATTGTGCGAAAAAGGGAAAATTGAAAAAACTCGCTTCGAAATCAAATCAGGAAATCATGTCTATGAAGTTGATGAGTTTTACGGCGAAAATGAAGGTTTGATTATTGCAGAAATAGAACTAAAATCTGAGACAGAAACATTTGACAAACCAAATTGGCTTGGAGAAGAAGTAACAAATGATGAGCGGTATTATAATGCTTATTTGAGTAAAAAACCTTTTAAAGACTGGGAAAAATAACCAATTTATGACAGATTACGATTTGATTATTGTAGGTGGCGGTCCAATTGGTCTTGCCTGTGCAATAGAAGCTCAAAAGAAAAACTTACATTATTTAATTATTGAAAAAGGGGCAATTGTAAACAGCATTTTCAATTATCCTTTGTATATGACTTTTTTCTCGACTGCAGAAAGATTAGAAATTGGAGATATTCCTTTTAATTGCTTGGCGCCAAAACCTGGACGTCAAGAAGCATTGGAATATTACAGAAACATTCATCGCTATTTTAATTTCGCGATTAATTTATTTGAAAAAGTTACTGGAATTCAGAAAAATGAAAATTCGATTTTTGAAATTACTACAAACAAGAACTTTTATAAATCAAAAAATGTAATTATTGCGACCGGATTTTATGACATTCCGATTACGATGAATGTAAAAGGAGAGGAGTTGCCAAAAGTTCGCCACTATTACAAAGAAGCACATGAATACGCTTTCCGAGATGTTTTGGTAGTTGGCGCAAATAATTCATCTGTTGATGCTGCCTTAGAATGCTGGCGAAAAGGAGCAAACGTTACAATGGTTATTCGTAAGAATGAAATTAACAGCAGAGTAAAATATTGGGTCAAACCTGATATTGAAAACCGAATTACCGAAGGGAGCATTAAGGCCTATTTTGAATCGAATATTACGGAAATAAAAGAAAATAAAGTTGAAATCGAAACTCCTAACGGAAAAGTGACAATTGAAAACGATTTTGTCCTAGCATTAACGGGCTATAAACCAGACTTGAATTTTCTTGAAAATATCGGAATTAAACTTTCTGATGATGCATTAAAAATTCCTGTTTATAATGCTGAAACGATGGAAACCAATGTTGAAGGATTATTTCTTGCGGGTGTTGTGTGTGGCGGCATGCAAACGCACAAATGGTTTATTGAAAACTCAAGAATTCACGCCAAAATGATTGTGGATTATATTACATCAAAATAAAAGTTTGCCACAGATTAAAGGATTTTTTGGATTAATCATTGAAATCCTCTAATCTGTGGCAAAAAAATTAAGAACTACAAGAAAGCATAGAACATCCTACTTTTGATCTTGCCCAATCTGGTCGTTTTGCGAACCATTTTTCATATTCTGGTTGTTCATCATATGGCTTTTGCAAAAGCATATAAAGCTCATCAATCAAAGAATAATCTTCTTTTTCAGCGGCATCAATGGCTAATTGCGCCATGTAATTTCGAAGCACATATTTTGGATTAATAAGATTCATTTTTTGAGCACGTTCTTCATCTGATAAAGATTCAATTTTCAATCTTTCCAAATAATCAGAAAACCATTTTGTCCAATTTTCTAAAATTTCTCCTGAAACTTCTTCTGGTTTATAAAATGAATATTTAATCTTTTCGATGGCTTCAGGAGCAAAATCTGAATTTTCTACTAAGCTTAAGTTTCTGAAAAAGATCGTCATGTCTGTTTCCGTAAGCTGTAAAATATGTTCTAGATCTGTTACTAATTGATCGTCAGTATCAGTTGAAGTGAATAACCCTAATTTACTTAAAAACATAATTTTATAATCAGAATCAAATTCAGTCACAAAAGATTCGAGAATCTTTTCTAATGGAGCGGCTTCATTAATTAAGGGATAAAGTGCATTGGCCAATTGGAACAAATTCCATTGTGCTACGCCTGGCTGATTTCCAAAACGGTACCTTCTGTTTTGACTGTCGGTTGTATTCGGGGTCCAATTCGGATCATAATTTTCAAGCCAGCCATACGGACCATAATCAATCGTGATTCCATGAATCGACATATTGTCTGTGTTCATTACTCCATGAACAAAACCAACGCGTTGCCAGTGTAAAATCATTTCACGAGTTGTATCGGCAACTTTTTTAAAGAATTGCAGATATTGTTCTTTCGGTTCGCCAATAATTTCTGGAAAATAATGTTTGATTGTGAATTCTACGAACTGTTTTAAATTCTTCAACTCATTTCGTGCTGTAAGCATCTCAAAACTTCCAAATCTGATGAATGATGGAGCTACACGACATACTACGGCACCTTTCTCGTAAGCAGGATTTCCGTTATATAAAATATCACGCAAAACTTGGTCTCCAGAAAGAATCAAAGAAAGCGATCGAGTAGTGGGAACACCCAGATTATACATGGCTTCGGCACATAAATATTCTCTAATTGAAGAACGCAAAACAGCCAAACCATCAGCGGTTCTTGAATATGGAGTTTTTCCAGCACCTTTTAATTGAAGTGTATAAAACTGATTATTGTGTTCGATTTCAGTTAAGTTGATTGCACGGCCATCTCCTAATTGTCCAGCCCAATTTCCAAACTGATGTCCTGCATAACACATCGCATACGGCTGCGTTTCCGGAAGAATTTCTTTTCCAGAAAAGACATTTAAGAAGCTTTCAGATTGAATTTCTTCTTTGGAAATTCCAACTAATGCTGCAACATCTTCAGAAGCGTGAATCAATTTTGGATCTGAAGGTTTTGTTGGATTTACATACGAAAACAAAGTGTTTTTGACTTGACGAACCTCATTGGATAATTCTGGATCAGCAGGCAATTCGGCAGTAAATCTGTTATTTATTTTAAGATTTTTCATTTTGTTTTTTTTCTTTTGCCACAGATTAAAATGATTTCATTCTTCAAATTTTATTTAATCTGCGGCAGAAAATTTAAATTAATCTATCAGCGTACATTTTTTTCAATTTCTGTACTTTCGGATCGATTACGATTTGACAGTAACGTGCGTCTTGATTGTTGTTGTAATAATTTTGGTGATCTTCTTCGGCCAAATAAAATACTTCAAAAGGAGTCACTTCTGTTACAATTCGATCTTCGTAAAAAGGTTGTACTTCTTGAAAAACTTGTTCAGCGATTTCTTTTTGCTCTAAATCGTGATACAAAACAATCGAACGATATTGTGTTCCAACATCAGCACCCTGACGATTTAAAGTTGTTGGATCGTGACTTGTCATAAATATGAAAATTAGATCGTGATATGAAATAATGTCAGGGTCAAATGTAACTTGTATAACCTCGGCATGTCCGGTTCTGCCAGTACAAACTTCACGATAGGGTGGGTTTTTAATAAAACCGCCAGAATAGCCTGATTTTAAAGATTTTACTCCGTTTAAACGCTGAATTACAGCTTCAATACACCAAAAACATCCGCCACCAAAAGTAGCTGTTGCTAAATTTCCCATAATAAATAGTAGTGTTTATTGTTTTAATGCCTATTAATCCGATAGAATATTATGATAATTTATTAAAAAAAGAACTAAATACTTAAAGATAGTCATTGGTTCTTTAAAATTTGAAGTTTAGTATTGATAAATTCGCAATTGTATAAAAAAGCAATATATTTGCAATCAAACTCAGGCACACATAATGAATAGCAAAAATAATACCATCAGTTTAGAAACTTATTTTCAGGATTTTCGTCAAAATATAGTGGGAATTAATCAAGAATTCATCTCTCCATTTGGCAAAAAAAGAATAATTTATACTGATTGGACTGCCAGCGGAAGGTTATATCGCCCAATTGAAGAGAAACTTCTTAATGAATTTGGTCCTTTTGTCGCTAATACACATACTGAAACGACTGTGTCAGGTACTGCCATGACAAAAGCATATCATCATGCCAGACATATTATCAAGCGCCATGCAAATGCCAATCATGATGATGTCCTAATTACTGATGGGACTGGAATGACTGGAGTTGTCAATAAATTCCAACGTATTTTAGGATTGAAAATTCCTGAAAACCTTAAAAGCTGCACAACTGTTCCAGCTGAGAAAAAACCGATTGTTTTTATTTCGCACATGGAACATCATTCTAACCAAACTTCTTGGTTAGAAACTATTGCAGATGTTGAAATTATTCCGTCTTGTGAAAAAGGACTTTTTAGCCTTGAGCATTTAGAAACACTTTTAGAAAAATACAAAGACAG
Source organism: Flavobacterium mesophilum (assembly GCF_039581405.1). NCBI lineage: Bacteria > Pseudomonadati > Bacteroidota > Flavobacteriia > Flavobacteriales > Flavobacteriaceae > Flavobacterium > Flavobacterium mesophilum. Next base: position 82,841 of record NZ_JBCPXZ010000007.1, read on the forward strand.
AACTATAAAAATAGCTTCAATTACTTCATGTTCTAATGTTACAGGTTTGAAAACACCTTTTCATGAAGCTGCTAAACTAATGCATCAATATAATGGTGTTTGTTTTGTAGATTTTGCTTGCTCTGGTCCTTATGTAGAAATAAACATGCATCCTGCTGATCCTGAAGCATATTTGGACGCTGTTTTCTTTTCGCCTCATAAATTTTTAGGCGGACCTGGAACTTCAGGAGTTTTAATTTTCAACAAAAAGTTATACAACAATATGATTCCGGATTGTCCTGGAGGAGGAACTGTAAGCTGGACAAATCCTTGGGGAGAACATAAATATATTGACAATATTGAAGATCGTGAAGATGGTGGAACTCCAGGATTTTTGCAGGTTATAAAAACGGCTTTGGCAATTGAGTTGAAAGAAGAAATGGGAATTGAAAACATCTTGCAGCGTGAGCACGAAATTGTGGAGTATGTTTTCAATCAATTAGAGCCAGTTGAAAATATTAAGATTCTAGCAGGACAGCATAAAGAAAGATTAGGTGTTGTTTCGTTTTTTATCGAAAACCTTCATTTTAATTTAGGAGTTAAATTGCTGAATGACCGTTTTGGAATTCAGACTCGTGGCGGATGCAGCTGCGCAGGAACATACGGGCATTTCTTGCTGCATGTTGATCAGGAAACTTCAAATAAATTGGTTAACGAAATTACAATTGGTGATTTAATCAAAAAACCAGGGTGGATCAGAATGTCAATTCACCCAACTACGACAGATGAAGAAATCGCTTATGTTTGTGAAAGCATTAAAGAATTGGCTAAAAATCACGAAACTTGGGCTTTAGATTATTCTTATAATAAAAACACAAATGAGTTTATTCATAAAGATGCTACTTCGTTTGAAGATGAATTAGTGGAAAGTTGGTTTAAATCTTAGAGTTATAAATTGGCAATAATCTTTGTCAAAGTTTAAAAGTTTGACAAAGATGTTTTTACATAATTAAACCCGACAGGTTTTAAAATCTGTCGGGTTTTGTTTTTTGTGTTTGTCATGAAAATGATATTTCTCATTTAGCCCCGATAGGACTGAAAATCCTTTTGTGCCGGGGTTCGGCACAAAAGATTGAAAGGGATAGCGGGAAGTCACTTGAACTGAAAACGAATATTTCTGCTCCTTAAAATTCAGAAACTACATAATCAATCGCACGCCACCGAGATCTGAAACGCGGTAGGAGAATTTATCTCCGGGAGACGCGATGAACATGAAATTTTTTGGAATATTCCATTTTTTCGAAAGTTCGTCAATCATGTCAGGGCCAAATACACCTTGTATTTCAAGATATTCGATATCAATGTCATCATATGCGCGATCTAAAACTTCAAGATCCTTTTTTAAAGCGGTGTTGGTTGCTTCGTGTTTTTTGACATGAACAATTTTGAGTTTTTTTGTAGTTTCATTATTTTCAACATATTGCAAGACTTTATTTAAAATTGCAATGTCATCGCCTTTAGTGAAAAATACAAATTCCTGAGAGTTTATTTGAATGCTTAAATTCTGAAGATAACGATTGCTTAATATGACCATTCGGCGTAAAGGCTGATAAAAATATTCAAGCGCTTCGATTAGCAATTTGATCAATATGACGCGATTGAGCATAATTCCGATAAAAAGCAGAGACGGAATCATGTATTTCAAAAAGGTGTAAAAAGCGTTAATGTTAAGTTCCATGTTTCCGATGAAAGCTGCGATAACAAAAATTACAGCGGTGACAACTGCAATGCCACGTGCGCGTTCTGGTCTTGGAAGTTTTTTGCGCTTAAATTTCAACAGTAAATTCCCGATTCCGAAGAGCGCCATTACAGCTAAAAATGAAAATGTATAAACACCTGCTAATGATTCTAAATGCCCTTGTGTGGCAAAAAGTACTGAAATGCAAAGAATTAAAAAGCTAACCACAATTCGGTAATGTGAACCTCTTTTGTTTTGTTTTAAGAAATAATTTGGCAAAATTCGGTCTAACGTCATACGATTTAATAATCCGGAAACACCAACAAATGAAGTCAATACTGCACCACACAAAACTAAAACAGCATCAATTGAAATTAACCAAGCCAGCCACGAACCGCCAGTTGTTTCGCCTAAATGCGCTAGAAGTGATTCTTTGTTTTCGCCAACTTCGGTAAGCGGAATTACACTAATCAATAAAATGGCAATTACAGGATTGAAGAAACTTACAATTGCCCACATGTTGCGGAGTGTTTTGGGAAAAATTCCTTGTTCTTGTTCTTCGACAAAATTTGCTGAACTTTCAAATCCCGAAATCCCAAGCATTGCTGCAGAAAATCCGAGAAAAAGAGCTGTTTCTATGCTTCCTGTTGCTAGTGGTGTCTGCCAATTTATATGAAAAGTTTCAAGTCCGTTAAAAAGTAAAAACCAAACCGACGTTAGGACCAGCAAGGTCAAAGTCGTAATGTGCGTAATGAAAATGATTACCGCTACAAATGCAGATTCGCCAATTCCTAAAATAGCGAGAAACGTAAATAAAATTAAAATAACAACTGTAGCGATCGTAACATTTAATCCATCAAAAATTCCGTGCAAGTAATGCATCCCTTCAGATGCCGAAATTACTGCCGTCGCCATGTATGATAAAACAGTTAAGGTTGCTGCAAGTGATGCTAATTTTTTTGTAGAAGTGTTTAATAAAACATTGTAAGCCCCGCCATTTAAAGGAATTGCGCCAACAACTTCACCATAAATTTTTCGGAATAAAAATAAAACAATGGCAACAATCAGCAATGAAATCCAAGCATACTGGCCAGCATATAAAATAGTTAATGCCGAAACATACAAACAAGAAGAACTAATATCATTGCCACAAATGGCGGTCGCCTGTAATTGATTTAATCTTTTGTGAACGATTTCTTTCATGAGTATTCAAGATTACAATGTGATTAACTTTATAAAAATGGCAACAAAACAATTAAAATCAGTATTTGCGAACAGTTTCTTGATTTTTGAAACTGAAATTATTTAGTTAATCTTGAATTTTGAATATTCAAGTTAAGAATATTATTTGGATTGCTGAAACTTTTTAAGAGACAGTAAAGCTTGTTCTTGAATTTTTTTATGAAAAAATCCTGTCCAGCCCAATAAATATCCGGTAATACCAAAAGCTTGCTTGGACCATTTCCAAACATCAAAATTATCGGTATGTTTGATAATCAGTCCGTCTTGAAATACAAATTCTGCATAAATGTTGTTTACCACTTTCCTGTTGGTTTTGCTAAAATTATAAGTAGCAACCCATCTTGCAGAACCTGAAAAATCATTGGCTTTTACATCCGAAAATTCAATTTTAATATTTCCTTTGCTTTTCAAAATAAGCATTTCCCACATTTTAGAAACTTGCCCTTCTTTAAGCAATCCAAAAGCTGGATCGATAAAATGTACTTTTGGATGATAGCATTCGCTCATTGTTTTTGCGTCAGCATTTGCAAAAGCGGTGTAGAATTTTGTAATTAAACTTTCGTTGGCGTTCATTTAGATCTTAATTTGAGTATAAATATAAGATTATTATTTAAGTCTTTTCTTTATAAAATACTAATTTCTTTTGCCGTATCAAAAGTCTTTTTTGATTTGTCGTAGAGTGTTGAAAAATAAGAGTTTCTATTCACAGCTGTAAAATGTCCTGTTTCATTGCTAAAGGCATTTGAATTGCCTGCAACAATAAAGCGAATGCCTTGAATATCTGTTTTTTTAAGTTTCAGCATTTCGGCAGGAGTAAAGTAATAGTAAGCTGAAGTTTTGCCATCAGCAGTTTCTTTGACATTTTTGTCGACGCAAGCAATTACATCGCCATTTGCCAAATCGACATAAACACCTCCCGAAATTTTGGTTTGATCATTTGCTGTAACTATGCTTAATTTTAAAATTCCGCCTTTTTCTGTTTTTGCAACCTGAACATTAAGCTCACCTGAGAAAGCATATTTTTCGCAAATGAAAACATAATTTTGAGTTGCTGGATAAGGTTTTGAGCCTTTTACGCTTATGCTTTCCTGAGCGTTAGCAAAGTTTGCAATAAGCAGCAATAAAAACAACGGTAATTTTAAACGCATATATTTACTTTATTTGTCGGTTAATTTAGCATCAAATTTTTCATCCCAATCCATTGATTTAATGGCCGAAATCAAATTATTTTCATCAACAAAAACTCTAAGTTCTTTGTTGGCTACTTTTTTGGAGTACAAAGCATGATAACGATAGATGACTTCGTTTTTAGTTTTGTAAACGCCGTCGAGCTTCAAATCAATAAAACTGCCATAATACTGTCTAAATCTTGTACAAGTTTTAGTCAATCGTTCTTCAGTTGTATTTTCCATTACAGATTTGGTTACTTCTGTATCGTTAAATGGCTTAAATTTAGAAGTATTGCAGGTTTCTAAAACACGTTTGCCTAATTCGTAAGCTTTTTTTTGCTGGTTCGAATTAATTTCAGAAACTGCTACTTTCTTAATTTTTAAATCTTCAGTATCTCTACTGACCGTTTTTGATTTGCATCCAATAAGCAATAACAAACATATAATCAATCCTGCTTTCTTCATAACTATTTATGTTATTTTTAATAATAAGTTAGGGTCGGGGCAGTTTTCTATGTAAAAGTTTAGATCATTTGAATTGCATACGCCAGGATAATCACCCCAATATTCTTCAATATTTTGTATAATTTGAAAATGAACATGAGGTGCATAATCACCATTAACAGCAGCATTTCCAAGGGTTGCAATCTGATCTCCTTTTTTGAAAGACTTCCCAACCGTTAAGTCGTCTAAACTTTCTAACGATAAATGTCCATATAAAGTATAAAATTTTACATTTTGAATTTCATGTTCCAAAATAATTGTTGGTCCATAATCGCCTAAACCAATATTATTTTTAAAACTGTGCACTTTTCCGTCAAGCGGAGCCAAAACAGTAGTTCCTTCTTTCGTCCACAAATCAAGTCCAATGTGAATATTGCGTTCTGGTATCGAATCATTTCTAAAAATCGTACTCCTTTTATATAAGGTACGACCTTCAATATAGCCGCCAAAAGCTACTTCGGCATTATTTCTGGACAAATAATCTGAAATGAAAACTTCAAATTCAACGGCATTCTCTGGTCGGCTGTCCATTAATTCTTCATTATTTGCAGATAAATCTAACGGAATATATTTCGATAAATCAATACTAGAATCAATAATTTTAGTAGGTGGTAAGGCGTTTAAAATGGCGGAAAGGGGTTTCATAAAAATAAAATTTAAGCTACTTTTTCGATTATAATTAATTCATTGTGAGCCTCAACGCGAGGCAGCATTTTTGAGGAAAACAATTTAGGGTTTATTTCTGAAATGTACTTCTTATTTCTCACATTATGTGCTTCGTCTAAAATCATCGTATTAAAAAGCACAAAACCGTGGTTATTTAAAAGTGAGCAAACACGCTCGCTGAAAAAACTTTCAAACAAGAAATTCGGCATTTTTATATCTTCAAAAATGTCTATTATAATTAAATCGTATTTGTCTTTCGTTTTTAAAACAAATTCAAACGCATCATCAATAATCAGTTCCAGTTGTTTAATTTTATTCAAATTAAAATATTGATTGGCAACCTGAATCATGTCTGAGTCAATTTCGACACCAGTTATTTTTCCTTTATACTGAATTTCATCAACTAAAGTTTTGATGACGCTCCCGCCGGCAACACCTAAGACCAAAATATGATTCATTTCTAAAACCTTGTTGTAGCCAATATTTCGCAATCCATATCTTAAAATACGCTGCAAGCTTCCATAAGAATAATTTGTGTTTTCAGAGTCTAAAACCAGTTCGCCATTCGCCCATGTAACTTCTATTGTTTTGCTTCTGGCCGATTTTTTTTTGTAAATTTTTATAGGGATAATATAACTGAACAGTTTTTGAATCATTTTATAAGGCTTTTACTCAAAAATACATTTTAAATCTTTTATTTTGCAGAAATAATAAAACTTTAATGAAAAAAACAGTTATACAAATTCATCTTTTATAAGCTAATGGGCTGGAAAATTAAGGGAATCGAAAATGCAGATGTAAAAAAATGCATTTTGATGGTTATGCCTCATACCAGCAATCACGATTTTTATATTGGGCTTTTAACTCGCGGAATTTCTGGACTGCAAATGAATTGGGTTGGAAAAAAGGAATTATTCAAATTTCCTTTTGGTTATTATTTTAGAAATGTTGGTGGCGAACCGCTTGATCGTTCTGGAGGATTAAATAAAGTAGATTCAATAGCGGCAATTTTTGACCGCAAAGAAATATTTCGTTTAGCAGTTGCGCCCGAAGGAACTAGAAAAGGAGTAACTGAAATTAGAACTGGTTTTTATTATATCGCACTTAAAGCGAATGTTCCAATTGTTCCAGTAGCTTTTGACTGGGGAAAGAAAGAAGTTAATTTAGGTAAGCCTTTTTTTCCAACAGGAAATTATGAAGCCGATTGGGAAATTCTGAAACAACATTATATAGGTGTAGTTGGAAAAATTCCTGAAAACGGAATTCAGATTTAAAATTTTCTATTTTTTTCAATTCCGTGAGAATCGCTTAAATGAAAAATATTTTTAAAAATTTTCAAATACGCGAAATTTTCGCATTACGGGATATATACCTTGAAAGTTCCGTTTTTATGAAAAAATATTATTTTTTCGATTTCATCTTCTTCTGAAGCAAAAAATTGATTTTTGATTGGCGACGGACTTTTAGGTTCTGTTTTTTCTTTTTCATGATTGATTTCAGAAAATAAATCGAACGCATTAAAATTTTCATTTGAAGAAATAGGAGAGGACGTTTTTTCCATTTCGGAAATTACATTAGATTTTTGAATGCTAATTTCATCATTGCTTTTTGGAAAATTTCCTTTCCCATTTAGTAGCCAATATAAATCTACATCAGGAAAAACTTCTAGAATTTTCATGACAAAATCAAGACTTGGTTTGTTTCTTCCGGATAAGAGATGAGACATACTTGATCGTTGCACGCCAATTTTATCTGCAAACGAAGAAGCATTTAAAGTATAGTAATCAAGTATAATTTCAAGCCTTTTTACAAAATCATCGATGTTTACCATTGTAAATTATTTTAAAAGATTTACCTGTTTACAAATGTAACAAAAAGAATTTGGATAGCCAATTTTACAGTTGTAAAATGTGAAAATAGGGACATATATATTAAACTATTACTTTAATATTTTAAATATAACTAATTGAAATTTAGTGATTAATACATTAAGAGCGCAAATAATAACATTTGTCAACTACTTGATTTAATTGGTTTCAAATTTAATAGTAAAAACTGTTTACAATCTTGAATTATTTCAATTTTTAATAGTTTACATTTGTAAAAATAAAGATGTTTACTTTTGTAAACAAATCAAAACACAATGAATTTAGAAGAATTATTTAACCAGAACAAAGAAGAATCTATCTCAGGACGTTACTTGACTTTAGATCATATTGAGCCTTTATTGAATAAACTAAATACGAATAATCAAGTTTCGGTTATTGGCAAATCAGTTTTAGGAGCACCTATATATAGTTACCAAATTGGAACCGGAAAAACACGTGTTTATCTTTGGTCGCAAATGCACGGAAACGAGAGCACAACAACAAAAGCACTGTTTGACTTTATTAATGTATTGAATAGCGGCTCGGAGTTTGCTCAAAAAATGTTAAATACTTTTACTTTTTATAGCATCCCAATACTAAACCCTGACGGTGCGAAGTTATATACGCGTGAAAATGCCAACAAAATCGATCTAAATCGTGATTCGCAGAATTTGACGCAACCTGAAAGTAATGTTTTAAGAGATGTTTTTGAGACTTTTAAACCTCATTTCTGCTTCAATCTTCATGATCAGCGAACAATATTTGGTGCAGGAGAAACAGGAAAGCCTGCGACAGTCTCGTTTTTAGCGCCTTCATATAATGAAGAAAGAGAGGTAAATGAAAACAGATTAACAGCTATTAATCTGATTGCCGGAATTAATGACGAACTGCAGAAGCATATTCCAGGGCAAATTGGTCGTTTTGATGATTCATTTAATATAAATTGTATTGGAGATACTTTTCAATTTTTGGGCGTGCCAACCATTTTATTTGAAGCAGGGCACTATGCAGGCGACTACAATAGGGAAATCACGAGAAAGTTCATATTTTTCTCACTAATTACGGCGTTTCAACTGATTTCCGAAAACGATTTAGTTCATAATAGAATTGGTGATTATTTGAATATTTCACAAAATAAAGTGGTTTTTTATGATTTTATGTATAAAAATATCAAAATAAATTATGATGGTATCGAAATTATTACGAATTTTGTCGCTCAATACAAAGAGGAATTGATTGAAAATAAGATTCATTTCAATGCTTATATCGTTGAAGCAGGAGAATTAGAAAATTATTTTGGACATTATGAATATGATGCAAAAGGCGCAGTTTATTCAGATGATTATGATAATTTTCCGAAATCAAACCAAAAAGCAGATTTTTATTTAAATAAAAATATTAAATTTGTTAACGGGTTGATAAAAAGTTAATTTTTATGTGAATTTGTTGTTTTTTATATATATTTTTATACTTTGTAAGAGCAATTAGTAATATTAATTAAAGAATTATGAGTAAATTTCGTTTAGATGAAGTAGATCACCAGATTTTAGATATGTTAATAGACAATACGAGAGTTCCGTTTACTGACATTGCAAAAAAACTATTGATATCTGCTGGAACAGTACATGTTAGAGTAAAAAAGATGGAGGATGCCGGTATCATTATGGGATCATCTTTAGCCTTAGATTACGATAAATTAGGGTATTCATTTATTGCTTATGTAGGTGTATTCCTTAATAATACGTCTCAAACTAAATTTGTATTAGAGAGAATCAATCAAATTCCATTCGTAACAGTTGCTTCTGTAACGACGGGTAAATTCAACATTTTTTGCAAAATTAGAGCAAAAGATACTAAACACGCAAAAGAAGTTATCTTCATGATTGACGATATTGAAGGTGTTTACAGAACTGAAACAATGATTTCATTAGAAGAAAGTATTAACGATAAGAAGCGTTTGATGCATACTATTTTTAAAAATATGTAATATTTTCTTGAATGCTATATAAAAATATACCTCAAGTTTACTCTTGGGGTTTTTTTATGACTAATTAACCAACCAACTACAACACAATTATGTACACGTTACCAAAAATTGAACGTTTTAATCAAGACGTTCTCTCTAAATACTACATTTATAATAGTGTTTTTATAACATTGCCGTTTGATTCTATAGACAATACAGGAGTTTTATTGCCTTTATTTACAGAAACTTGCGAAACAGGATTTAAAAAACAGGAAACACCAAAAGAAATTTTTGATTTTTTCTCAAATAAGTTTCTAAATAATGCTTCTGAGAAGGAAAAAATCGACTTAATGTTTCGATTTATTCAATATATCGAACGCCAAATTGTATTATTTGACGCCATTGAAGATGCAGCTTTTCCAGAAGTAAATAATATGGAGGGGCGCGGATCTCTTCGTGATATTAAAGAAAAGACAGACGCAAAAGAAAAAGACGAAGAATTAATAGAGTTTCTTGAAAACTTCAATGTTCGTACGGTTTTAACAGCGCATCCAACTCAGTTTTATCCTGGACCAGTTTTGGGAATCATCAACGATTTGACTGAGGCAATTCGCAAGAATGACTTATTAGAGATTAAACAATTACTGGCGCAATTAGGAAAAACACCTTTTATTCAAAATGTAAAACCAAATCCTTATGATGAAGCCGTAAGCTTAATCTGGTTTTTGGAAAATGTGTTTTATGCAACTTCAGGAGAAATTGTTCATTATTTGCAGAAAAATATTTTAAACGGAAGTGCAATTCAAAATCAATTAATCAAACTTGGTTTCTGGCCAGGAGGGGACCGCGATGGAAATCCTTTCGTTACAACAGAAATTACTTTGAAAGTTGCTGATCGTTTGCGTACTTCTATTTTGAAATGCTATTACGTTGAAATGAGAAACTTAAAACGTAAGTTAACTTTCTCAGGAGTAGATACTTTAGTGGCTGAACTTGAACATAAACTTTACCGTTCAGTATTTTATTCAAAAGGTGAAATTTTTATCACTTTAGAGGAGTTATTGGCTCAATTGAATAAAATCAGAACTATTATAATTGAAAAACATCAGTCTTTATATTTAGACGAATTAGAAGCACTTTTAGTAAAAATCAACCTTTTTGGATTCCATTTTGCTACTTTGGATATTCGTCAAAACAGCAAAATTCATAATGCTGTATTTAAGGATGTGGTAAATTATTATTTGAATTCTGGTTCAGATACTTTTCCTAAAAATTATTATGAATTGACCGAAGATCAAAAAATTGATGTTTTGTCAAAAATAAAAGGAAATTTAAATCCTGCTGATTTTGAAAATGAAATTACAAGATCGACTCTAGAATCTGTTCAAGCAATTAAAACAATTCAGCAAAATAATGGAGAAGAAGGAGCGAATCGTTATATCATTAGTAATAACGAAAGCGCCCTGAATGTAATGGAAACTTTTGCCATGATTCGTTTGAATAATTGGGAAAACCCAACTGTCGATATTATTCCACTTTTCGAATCGGTTGATGATTTGCAAAATGCACACTCTATTATGGAGCAGCTTTATACAAATCCAGAATATTCTAAACACCTAGAAGCAAGAGGAAACAAACAAACTATTATGCTTGGTTTCTCTGATGGAACAAAAGATGGTGGTTATTTAATGGCTAACTGGAGTATTTATCAAGCTAAAATTTCGTTGACAGAAATTTCTAGAAAATACGGAATCAAAGCAATTTTCTTTGATGGTCGTGGTGGACCTCCTGCGCGTGGTGGTGGAAAAACACATAAATTCTACGCTTCATTAGGTCCAAAAATCGAAAACAATGAAATCCAGATTACAGTTCAAGGTCAGACTATTAGCTCTAATTTTGGAACTTTAGATTCTTGCCGTTATAATATTGAGAATTTATTGACTGCCGGAGTTACAAATCAGGTATTCAAAAAAGAAGAAAACGAACTAAGTGCTGAAGAGACACAAATCTTGACGCAATTAGCGACTTTAGGATATGATAAGTATTTGAGTTTTAAAAATCATCCAAAATTCATTCCATACTTGGAAAAAATGAGTACGTTGAAATATTACTCAAAAACAAATATTGGAAGCCGTCCATCAAAAAGAAGCAAATCAGAATCACTTGATTTTGCTGATTTAAGAGCGATTCCATTTGTTGGATCTTGGAGTCAATTAAAACAAAACGTACCAGGATTTTTTGGTGTAGGCTCTGCTTTAAAACATTTTGAAGAATCTGGACAATGGGAAAAAGTAAGTGATCTTTACCATAATTCATTATTTTTCAAGACTTTGCTTGAAAACAGTATGATGTCTTTGGCAAAATCATTCTTGCCATTAACAGCATATATGCGTAAAGATCCTGAGTTTGGGGAGTTCTGGCAGATTATCTATGATGAGTTTTCAGAAACAAAGCGTCTTTTACTTAAAATTGCAGGTCACAAAACGTTAATGGAAAATTATCCTGACGGTATAGCTTCGATTCAAATTAGAGAACGTATTGTATTACCATTGTTGACAATCCAGCAATATGCTCTATTGAGAATCAATGAATTGAATAAAGAAAAAGAAGCAAACGAAGATTTGATCAAAGTTTATGAAAAAATTGTAACAAGATCTCTTTTCGGAAATACGAATGCAAGTAGAAACTCAGCTTAAAAAATAAAATCATGAATGCAGACCAATTATTAGAAAATGAATATTCCGGTGGATTTGCAACATATATCCGCGAAGCAGGAAATGTAAATTTGATTGAAGAACTTGAAATTTCACTTCATGAATTTATCAGGTTTGTACAAGATATTCCTATGGACAAATTTGATTATCGTTATGCTGAAGGGAAGTGGACAATCAAAGATATCATTCAGCATATTATGGACTGCGAGCGTATTTTTGCTTATCGTGCACTGCGTTTTTCAAGAAACGACAAAACGGCTTTGCCAAGTTTTGAGGAAAATGATTATGCTGAAAACACAGACTCAAATCATAGAAGCATTCAGGAATTATTAACAGAATTGTCAGCTTTAAGACATTCAACGTTATTGTTTTACAAAAGTTTATCTGAAGAACAGCTTAAACGAATTGGAACTGCTTCGAATATTCAAATTTCAGTTCGTGCTTTAGGTTTTGCTATTATTGGACATCAAAAGCATCATCAGAAAGTTTTTAAAGAAAGATATTTGTAAAAAATGAAATGTTTAAAAATAGAAAAGCCTGTGAGTATTCACAGGCTTTTCTATTTTTAATTCTGTCATTTCTTCTTCGTCGAAATGAGAGAAAAAAGTCTATTTTGTATTTTGATATTTTCTTTCTATAAAAGCTAAACCAAACCTAATTTTGTCATATGACATTTTTTCTTCAAAATAATCAAAATAAGGTTTCAGAGCATTTGGTTGCTCTAATTCGATTTGCGCTTTTTCTATTTTTGAAATTTCATCTTCAGAAACGAATTGACTCAAATCCAAATCATATCCATCAAGATATAATTTAGCCAAATGAGAAATTACAGTAGTTTGGCTGATACTTCTTCTTTCTGCAATTTCTTCTACTGAAATTCCATTTTCAAATAATTCTAAAGTCTTTTTATAAGTGCTGTCCTTTTTTTCTTTTTTTACAACCGACTTGTTTTTGTAAAATTGAATTATCGCATTTATAAAATCAGATCCGTATTTTTCGAGTTTTGCTTTACCAACACCTTCCACCGCAAGAAATTCTTCATCAGACATCGGTCTTAAAATTTCCATTTGTCTCAAAGTTGCATCACTAAAAATGACATAAGCTGGAACTTCTTCTTCTTGAGCGATTTCATAACGCAATTTTCGCAAGGTTTCGAAAAGAGAATTTTTGACTGCTTTTGCTTTCTCTTGCTTAATTTCATTTTTATCAATTACTTTCTTAACAACAGTTGTCAGTTTTACCTTTTCTCCTTCAAATAAAACTTTTTTAGCAAAAGGAGTAAGCAAAATTTTATTGTGCTGATGGAAGGCAATTTCGCAATATCCTAAATTTATTAATTGAATAAGATATTGATTCCAATCGTACCAAGAAATATCGGCGCCAATTCCGTACGTTTTTAGCTCTTGATAATTTTTTTCATAGATATACGCGTTTCTCGAGCCTCTTAAAAAATCAACAATCACTGCCAAAGGTTCAGATTCCTGCAAACGTGTAATAGCGGATAATGCTTTTTGCGCGAGAATCGTACCATCGAAAAAAGTTGGCGGATTTTTGCAAATATCGCAGTTACCGCAATTCTCTGTTACAAGCTCGCCAAAATAAGAAAGCAAAATCTTCCTACGGCAACTTACAGCATCTGCATATTGTTTCATTCGATCTAACTTTGCGAGCTGAACATCTGAATTCAATCCGTCAGAAGCAAATTTTTGAAGTTGAATTACATCGGCATAACTTTCAAACATTATAGTTTCCGCTGGCAATCCATCTCGGCCGGCGCGTCCAATTTCTTGATAATAACCTTCGATGTTTTTTGGGAGATTATAATGAATTACCCAACGAACATTAGATTTGTCAATTCCCATTCCGAAAGCAATGGTTGCGCATACCACCTGACAATCGTCATTTATAAATTGATCCTGAGTTTTGGCTCTAGTTTCATTATCTAATCCTGCATGATATGCTTTTGCCTGAATTCCATTTTTTGATAATTTTTCTGCAAGTTCTTCTGTTGTCTTTCGGCTTAAGCAATAAATTATTCCAGATTCGTTTGGCTTGTTTTCTATAAAATCAATAATTTGTTTTACACGATCTAAAGCCGGGCGAACTTCCAGACTCAAATTTTTTCTATCAAAAGAAGCTACGAATGTTTTTGGATTTCTTAAATTCAGCTGTTTCGTAATATCCGTTCGTGTCGCTTTGTCTGCAGTTGCAGTCAGGGCAAGAATTGGAGTAGAAGGGAAGCGGTTCTTTAAATATCCTAAATTAGTATATGCAGGTCTGAAGTCATGCCCCCATGAAGAAATGCAATGCGCTTCATCAATCGCAATCAAGCTGATAGTCAATTCATTAAAAACAACATCCAAATAAGATAAGCTTTCTGGCGCAATGTAAACCAACTTGTAGGTATTTGATTTTAGGCTATCAATGTAAAATTGTTGCTCTTGAGAAGATTGGCTGCTATTAATATAACAAGCTGCAATTCCATTTGTTTTCAAGCTGTCGACTTGATCTTTCATAAGAGCAATCAGTGGTGATATTACAATTGTAATTCCTGGCAGTATTAATGCTGGCAACTGAAAACAAATTGATTTTCCTCCGCCTGTTGGCATAATTGCAAGTGTATCTTGACCAGATAAAACCGTAGTAATAATGGTTTCCTGATTGGGTCTGAATTTTTCAAATCCAAAATTTTCCTTTAGTTTGGCGTGGAGTAGTTCTAAATTCATATGGCAAATATTTATATTTTGATAGAGAATATAAATATAGTATTTTTCTTAATAATTTAACAATTTGCTTTTCACTCATATCTCATAAAAAAAAGGAACTCTATATGAGTTCCTTCTTTTATTATTTAAACGAAAAAATGATTAATCTTCGTCATCTTCATCATCGTCGTCGTCTGCGATATCATCTCTGTCCTCATCGTCATCGTCATCATCACCACCATCAGTATCTGGTTTATCTTGGTTGTCATCTTCATCGTCATCATCAGCAGCATCGTCATCAAGATCTAGACCTTTAACTGGCTCGATTGTATCAACATCAAGATCCATATCGTCATCTTCGTCGTAATTTTCAATTCTGTCAGCAAGTTTTGTACTAATTTTTACTAAATAAATAGTGTCTTCAGTACGAACTTCAACAGCTTCTACTAATTCGTTTTTAGCGTTTCTGAAACGGATAACATCCGAATCGTCATAACCATCAGGAAACTTTTCAACCAAAAGGTTTAGAATTTCATTGGTCAATTTGGCGTAGTCTACTATAATTCTTTTCATAAAAATATACTATAAATCTAATAAATAGGCGAAAATTAATGGTGCAACAATTGTGGCATCCGATTCTATAATGAATTTTGGAGTTTTAATATCTAATTTACCCCAAGTGATTTTCTCATTCGGAACTGCTCCAGAATATGATCCGTAACTAGTTGTAGAATCAGAAATTTGGCAGAAATAGCTCCAGAAAGGAACATCATGCATTTCCATATCTTGGTATAACATTGGAACCACGCAAATTGGGAAATCCCCTGCGATACCACCACCAATTTGGAAAAATCCGATACCGTTATCGCTATTTTTTGAATACCAATCAGCAAGGAAAGTCATGTATTCGATACCTGATTTCATTGTTGATGCCTTCAAATCACCTTTGATTACATATGAAGCAAAAATATTACCCATTGTGCTGTCTTCCCATCCTGGAACGATGATTGGAAGATTTTTCTCAGCAGCTGCGTACATCCAGCTATCTTTTAAGTCGATTTCATAATATTCTTCAAGAACACCAGACAGCAACATTTTGTACATGAATTCATGCGGGAAATAACGTTCTCCCTTGTCATCTGCATCTTTCCAAATTTTATAAATATGTTTTTGCAAACGTCTGAAAGCCTCATGCTCAGGAATACAAGTGTCAGTAACACGATTTAAACCTCTTTCAAGCAATGCCCATTCGTCTTCTGGTGTCAAATCACGATAGTTAGGAACTCTTTCATAATGAGAGTGAGCTACTAAGTTCATGATGTCTTCTTCTAGATTGGCTCCAGTACATGAAATAATTTGTACTTTATCTTGTCTAATTATTTCAGCGAAAATTTTACCAATTTCTGCCGTACTCATAGCTCCAGCCATACTCACAAGCATTTTAGCGCCATTTGCTAATTGCTGCTCGTATTCTTTAGCTGCGTCCACAAGAGAAGCAGAATTAAAGTGTAAATAATGTTTTTCAATAAACTGACTGATTGGTCCTTTCATTTTCCTTTTTTTTTGTTTTTTTGAATTAAAGATTTTAACCTTCTGTGTTGTATGCAAATTAAGCATTTTTAAAATATTAACATTTAATTTGCAGTTATTTTTTTACATTTTTTTCTTGTATCCTAAAATCTTCAATACATCATCAGAAGTTTGTTGCTCTGAAAACACTTCGGTTGCTAATATTCCGTTTTCGTCACGGTCTATTAGAATGTGCTTAGGTTGGGGAATTAAGCAGTGGTGCAAACCTCCATATCCACCAATTGTTTCTTGATACGCACCAGTATTAAAGAAACCAATATACAATGGCTTTTCTTTGTTGTATTTAGGCAAATAAATAGCGTTCATATTTTGTTCTGAGTTGTAATAATCGTCACTATCACAAGTCAGTCCACCTAATAAAACCCGCTCATAAGTATCATTCCAGCGGTTGATTGCTAGCATGATAAAACGTTTATTTATTGCCCAAGTATCTGGCAAAGTTGTAATGAACGATGAATCGATCATATTCCATTTTTCTCTATCATTTTGTTGTTTTTGATACAAAATTTGATAGATTGCGCCACCACTTTCGCCAACCGTAAACGAACCAAATTCTGTAAAAATATTTGGAACATCAACTTCAGCCTCTTCACAAGCAATTTTAATTTGATTGATAATTTCATCAATCATATATTGATAATCATATTCAAAAGCAAGAGAGTTTTTGATTGGGAAACCACCACCAATGTTCAAGCCATCTAGAGTAGGGCATTCCTTTTTAAGTGCGATGTATACTTTAATACATTTTACTAACTCATTCCAATAATATGATGTATCATTGATTCCAGTATTGATGAAAAAGTGAAGCATTTTAAGCTCTAATTTGTCATTTTCCTGGATTTGTTTTTTATAGAACGAAACTATGTTTTTATAACCGATTCCTAATCTTGAAGTATAAAACTCAAATTTAGGCTCTTCCTCAGCAGCAATACGAATTCCAATTTTGAATTTCCCTTTGATTTCACCTTGCAGCAAATCAAGTTCTTCGTAATTATCAATAATCGGAATAGTGTTTTTATGTCCGTTATTAATTAATCGTGCAATATTCGTAATGTATTCGTCTCTTTTAAAACCATTACAGATTACATAAGTACTTTTATTGATTTTACCGTTTTCAAGTAAATTCTCCACAATATTAACATCAAATGCAGATGATGTTTCAATATGAATGTTATTCTTGAAAGCCTCATTCATAATATATTCAAAATGAGAGCTTTTTGTACAATAACAATAGTAGTACTTTGCTTCATATTTGTTCTTTTCCATTGCCTTTCTGAACCAAGCTTTTGCTTTGTTGATATTTTCAGAAATTTGAGGTAAATAAGTAAACTTTAATGGAGTACCATATTGTTCAACCAATTTCATCAAATCGATGTTATGAAATTGAAGGTTGTCTTTGTTTAGTTTAAATTCCTCTTGTGGAAAATAGTATGTTTGGTTTATTAGATCAGAATATTTTGTATTCATTTAGTTTTCAATATTTTAATTTGTATTTAAATTTAGTAAAATCGGCGCTAAATTTAAAATTCAAACTCTAATATTGGCAAAAATAATTGGCAGCTTTTCGTGTTCTGCTCGTGAACATAAAAAAACATCAAAACAAAACGGGCTTTTACTATTATAAAAACGGTTCAACATTCTTAATAAAGAACTGTTGAGTCTGTTTCTGTAAGAGCTGAAATGTCTTTGTTTTCTGTTTGTTTTCATCGAGGCAAATGTAAAAAATAATATATACCTAAAGCAATCCTTTTGATTAAAAAAAAATTAAGATTTATAATCCTGAAACGCTTCGAGAATCAATTTATTTTCAACAGATTGGTTAATTTTTATTTTCCCGATTCCTTCAATTAATGCAAATTGAATTAATCCGTATTCATTTTTTTTGTCGTGAATCAGCAATTCCAAGATCGGATCGATGTCGTTTTCTTCAAAAATCACATCGTCGTAAATACCTTTAATTATAGTTTTTATTTCTCTATATTCTTCTTGAGAAATAAGGCCTTTTTGAAGTGAAATATAGCTTTCTAAAATCATTCCAACTGCTATAGCTTCTCCATGCAATAAAGTAGTTTTTTCCTCACTTTCTAAGAAATAGCCTTCAATAGCATGTCCTAATGTATGGCCAAAGTTTAAAGCTTTACGGATATTTTTCTCGGTTGGATCTTGAACGACAATTTCATTTTTAATCTCAACCGAACGATATATTAATTGATCCAACTCGTCAAAAACAATCGATTTTAAGTCTGAGAACTGCCTCCAGTATGGGGCATCGTATATCAAGCCATGTTTTAGCATTTCAGCCAAACCAGAGCGCATTTCGCTTTGAGGTAAAGTCTCTAAGTATTCAGTATCAATCAAAACCATTTGTGGCACGTTGATAACTCCAATTTGGTTTTTAAGATTTCCTAAGTCAACACCTGTTTTTCCTCCAACAGAGGCATCAACCATAGATAATAATGTAGTTGGAACATTAATGAAATTTACTCCTCTTTTAAAAGTAGAGGCAACAAAACCGCCTAAATCAGTAACAACACCACCACCTACATTAATAATAAGCGTTTTTCTGTCAGCGCCAAGTTCGGTTAGTATATTCCAGATTTCAATACAAGTTTCAATATTTTTATTTGCTTCTCCTGCTTCAAATTCTATGATTTCGATCGCTAAATCTGTTTCTAAAAGAGGGATGAATTTCGGCAAACAATATTCATTTGTTTGATCATCTACAATTATAAATATATTAGAGTATTTATTTTCTTTTAAATGTTTGTTTAAAGCTTCGTAGGCATTTTGGTTGAAATGAACGAAATAATTATTGGCTTGAATAGATTTCATAATTTGCAAGTTAATTGAAACCGCAAAATAAGGCATTTTTTAACAAATAATATTCAAACTTTGGTTCTAATTTGTTGGATAAGCACCATATCTTATTCAATTATTTAAATTAGCAAACCAAAGCATATGCGTAATGTGTTAATATTCTTAATTTCTTAAACTTTTGATTCAAATGACAACTTTAACTAAAAATATGCAAAATTATAATGCTGTTTTATAAACAATATTCAAAACACTCTATATCTTTGCATCAAAACTAAACTTAATGGAAAAAATATTCGATAACACTCAAGTTGCATTTTCGCTAAAGAGTGACACAGAACTAGACAGAGCTTACTTTCTTTTTAAAATGATTGATAGCGAACCACTTGTAAGAATCGGAACTGCTGTAACTAATTTTGCGATCAAAGCGCACCTTCCAGTAGAAGGGCTTATTCGCGCAACGGTTTTTGATCACTTTTGCGGTGGGGTAAACGAGAATGATTGTCTTACAGTAGTTGACAAAATGTTTACAAAAGGCGTTTCATCTGTTTTGGATTATTCTGTTGAAGGAAAAGAAGAAGAAGAGCAATTTGATGCTGCTTTAGAAATGACATTAAGAACGGTAGAATTTGCCAAAGAACGTTTAGCGATTCCTTTCGCCGTTTTCAAGCCAACAGGTTTAGGACGTTTTGAATTGTATGAGAAATTAGGTGAAAAACAAACTTTGTCACCAGCCGAACAAGAAGAATGGAATAGAGTAGTGGCACGTTTTGATAAAATATGCAGTGAAGCGCATAAAAAAGATGTTGCGTTGCTAATTGATGGTGAAGAAAGCTGGATGCAAGACGCTGCTGATGATTTGGTAACCGATATGATGCGCAAATACAATAAGGAAAAAGCAATTGTTTTCAATACTTTACAAATGTACCGTTGGGATCGTTTGGATTATTTGAAAAAATTGCATGATGTAGCTAAAGCAGAAGGTTTTTATATTGGAATGAAATTAGTTCGTGGCGCCTATATGGAAAAAGAACATAAAAGAGCAGAAGAGAAAGGATATGTTTCTCCGATTTGCGTTTCTAAAGAAGCAACTGACGTAAACTATGATGCTGCTGTACATTATATGTTAGAGCATTTAGATACAATGGCTATTTTTGCTGGAACTCACAACGAATTGAGCTCTTACAAATTAATGGAAATGATGGCTCAAAAAGGAATTGCTAAAAACGACCATAGAATCTGGTTTGGACAATTATACGGAATGAGTGACAACATTAGTTACAATTTAGCTGAAAACGGTTATAATGTTGCAAAATACTTGCCATTTGGCCCTGTAAAAGATGTTATGCCATACTTGATTCGTCGTGCCGAAGAAAATACTTCTGTAGCAGGTCAAACAAGCCGTGAATTATCAATGATCAAAGCAGAACGTAACAGAAGAAAAGGGAAATAATTTGAGTTTTCGGTTTTCTGTTTCAGTTACAGATATAAAAAACTCCAATCGAAAGATTGGAGTTTTTTTTGTATTAAATATTAAACCCGACAGGTTTTGAAAACCTGTCGGGTTTGTCCAGTACAATAAAAGCCCGATTTGAGAAATCAAATCGGGCTTTTGTATTATTTTGGAATTTGGAATTTTTAAAATTTGGAATTTCGCTTATGAGTTGCTGAATTGAAGATTACTCAAGTTTTTATAAATTCCGTTTTCAAGATTTATCAATTCTTGGTGCGTTCCTTCTTCAGAAATTTTTCCGTTATCAAGAACTAGAATTTTATCAGCATTTCTAATCGTTGAAAGTCGATGCGCAATGATAATGCTTGTTCTTCCTTCCATTAATACTTCTAAAGCTTCTTGAACCAGTTTTTCGCTTTCGCTATCTAATGAAGATGTTGCTTCATCTAGAATCAAAATACTTGGATTTTTAAGCAAAGCTCTCGCAATGGCGATACGCTGACGTTGTCCGCCCGATAATTTAACACCACGTTCTCCAACCAAAGTTTCAAATTTTTCAGGGAAACCTTCTATAAAATTGAATGCATTTGCTTGTTTTGCAGCAGCTATAATTTCTTCGTTTGAAGCATCTGGTTTTCCGTAAGCGATATTTTCTCTGATTGTTCCTCCAAATAAAATCACATCTTGAGGCACAATACTCATATTTCCACGTAAATTTTCTAGATCATAATCGTGAATATTTTTTCCGTCAACCAAAATTTCTCCTGCAGTGATATCGTAAAAACGTAATAATAATGAAGAAATAGTTGATTTTCCAGCACCACTCGGACCAACAATCGCGATTTTTTGTCCAAATTCTGCTGAGAAATTCACATCTTTTAAAACCTGAACTTCTTTTCGTGAAGGATAGTGGAAAGCAACATTTTTAAAAGCCACATTTCCTTTGATTTTTTCTATAGTTGATGCATGCGGATTTGCATTGATTTCTTCTGGAGTTTCTTCCAATAATTCAAAAACACGTTCAGTTGCTCCAACGGCCTTTTGAATTTGAGCATACATTTCGGCAATTCCACCAAAAGACGCACCAATAAAAGTGGTATAAAGAACAAATGAAATCAAATCTCCAACGCCTTCAACCTCACCTCTGATTGTTAAGGTAATTCCGTACCAAACTACAGCAACTACACATCCAAAAAGACATAAAATGATAAATGAAGCAAAATACCCTCTGTATTGTCCGCCTTTGATAGCGATTTTTACGATTTCTTTGATTTTGTTTTTATAACGCTGAATTTCATACCATTCATTTGCAAAAGCTTTTACATTGCTGATTCCTTGTAAAGTTTCTTCAACAATAACTTGACTTTCGGCAACCTTATCTTGTGTTTTCTTTCCGTATTTGCGAATAAATCTTCCAAAAATTACTGCAGCAACAGCCACAACCGGAACAATAGCCAACATCATTAAAGTCAATTTCGGACTAATACTTCCTAAAATAACAAAACCTCCAATAATCAAGATAAACTGACGTAGAAATTCTGCAATTGTTGTGGTGAAAGTATCTTGAAGTTGCGAAATATCAGCACTGATTCGGCTGTTTAATTCTCCAACACGTTTTTGCGAATAAAAAGACATTGGCAATTTTACCAAATTCTCATACAATGCAAAGCGGATATTTGATAATGAATTCTCAGTAAAATTTACGAAAAGTGAAATTCTGAAAAAAGAGAAAATAGCTTGCAGTGTTAGAATTCCCATTAAAGCAAGCGCAATTTCGTTTGCTTTGTCAAGATCTTTATTAGTAACACAATCTACAAGCATTCCCATTAATTTAGGAAAGGCGAGGGCAGTGGCGCTGGTTAATAAAAGGAAAATCAAGCCTAGGAAAAATTTCCATTTGTGATTTTTGGCGTATTTAAAAATTCGGAGTGCTTTTTGAAGCGAGTTAGAGTCTAATTTAGCTTTCGGTAAATCATTTTCTTGAAATCTTGCCATTGGAGTTTACAATTAAAGTACGACAAAGGTATGATTATAGCAAGTGAATACAAAAGAATATTCCAATTTCCCTTTTGAGATCTTCATTTTTAACTAAAATTAAGAAAACGAATATTTTTTTTCATTTTTTAATCGACTGAAAAATAGTACGCTAAATATTTTTTTAAAATTATTTTAAACTTTTTTCCCAAAAACGCTTGCAAATATAAAATCTAGCTGTATATTTGCACTCGCAATCACAAAATGATAGCCACCTAGTAAAATAGGGCGATTAGCTCAGCTGGTTCAGAGCACCTCGTTTACACCGAGGGGGTCGGGGGTTCGAACCCCTCATCGCCCACAGAATTTTAAAAACTCCAAAGTCTTATGACTTTGGAGTTTTTTGCGTTAAGACACTTTATGAATTTTTATTGTTTATATTTTGTTTAGTTAAAGTAAGAATAAATTGTATTTTTGGTTTAACTAAAATATTATTTCTAAAAGCAAAATATGAAAAAAATCATTGTAAGCATCTTTGTTCTAAGCCAATGTTTTAATGCACATGGACAATCAATTGATAAAATTATCACAAACAAGGAAGTATCTCGTATAGAGAAAATACTTTCGGCTGATGATATGCAAGGAAGGAGAACTTTTACTCCTGGTATTGACAAAGCATCTGCCTTTATAGAATCAGAGTTTAAAAAAATTGGTTTACAGACATATAACGGAGCAAAGAATTACAGACAAGAATTTTCAATGACTGCCTCTAAAGCAGTTTCTTCAAAAATTATTATTGATGGCAAAGAAATAAATAATAATCAAGTTGTAACATTCTCATATCTTCCTCAAGTTTCTTTAACCGAAAAAAGCGATATTTCTATTGTAAAAATTAATAAAGGAGATAACGTTGGACAGAAATTTAATGAATATTATAAAAGCTCGAAAAATCTTTTGGTATTGGTTGACCCTTCATTCGAAAAAGTCTTACCAAATATTCAGCATATTGATCGTATAACTGCTAATCCTGGAAACAATACCGTTATGTTTGTTTTTGGTACGACAGAAGCAACCACTTTTTCTGTTGAATTAACGAATACAATCTCTAAAAAAACATTGAATAATGTTGTTGGGATATTACCTGGAAAAACTAAACCAGATGAGTATGTGATTTTTTCAGGTCATTATGATCATTTAGGTGTAGGCTCTCCTGAAGAAGGTGCGCCACATCCAGCAACAGATTCTATTTATAATGGTGCAAATGACGATGCAGCGGGAACAACAGCAGTAATTATGCTTGCGAAATATTTCAAAAAGCAAAATAATAACGAGCGCACTATTATTTTTACCACATTTGTGGCTGAAGAATTAGGTGGTTATGGAGCCAAATATTTTTCGAAACAGTTTGCACCAGAAAAAGTTATGGCGATGTTTAACATCGAAATGATTGGAACAGAATCTAAATGGGGCAAAAACTCTGCTTACATTACAGGCTTCGAAAAGTCGAATATGGGACAGATTTTGCAAACGAATTTAACAGGGACGAATTTTACATTTTATCCAGATCCTTATCCAGACCAACAATTGTTTTACCGTTCAGACAATGCTACATTAGCTAGACTGGGTGTTCCTGCTCATACTATTTCTACTTCAAAAATGGATAATGAACCCTATTATCACACAGCTGATGACGAATTTGAAACGTTAGATATTGATAACATGACTCAAATAATAAAATCAATTGCATTAAGTTCTTCTTCGATTATTAGCGGAAAAGATACACCAACAAGAGTAGATAGTACTCAATTGAAATAATATAAGTAAACTATAAAAAAAACTCCTTAAGAAATTAAGGAGTTTTTTTATGTGCGTTTTTTGAGCAGGAAAAATTCTTAATCATTTAAAAAACGCATCATAACTTTCTTTTTTGTCTTTCTGATACTTTTCGATATAAGCATCTAAAAATCCGCTTTGTTTTAAAAATTGCAAAGAATCTTTTATATTTAATATTTCTTCAATAGCTTTTTGCTTGTCTTTTTGTTTATTGAAATAGGATTCTATTATTTTATAACCCATCCAATAGCCCAAATCATTTGGTCTATCATCTTTCTTAGAAGTTCCATAAAGCCAATCTTGAATGTCTGTATTTTTTAATCTTGAAACAAACTCTTCGGCTAATTTAGCTTCATTTTGCGCTCCATATTGGTATGAAAATTCATTAATTGATTCTCCGGAAATAAGTTCCCCAATAAAATCTGCTCCACCTTCTTTCAAGCACCATTTCAAAAGCATATCTTGGCCTGTAAAGTTTTGTTGATAATGAATCAATTCATGAGCGATTAGGCTCGAAACTCCGTCTAGATTTTGAAGTTTTTCGGTTCCAATTACTATTCCTTCGGGAGCAGAAGTTCCTCCCGAATTAAATCTTCCATAAACAAAATAAATAGGAGGGAATTTGGCATTTGGATACCAATATTTTAATGCGCTATAAATCGCTCTAACGCGCTTTTCTTTACTGGAAAGATTATTCAAAACATTTCTTGAAAGCTCATAATCGGCTTTTCTTTTCTTGACAACAGAAAAAAGAGAATCGGCATTAATTATTCTGTTTTCAGTAAAAGCTTTCACGCCTGGAGAACCTTTTTTCATGTATTCTACAAACGGATTTTCTTTCGACTTATCCATTTTATCAAAAGCTAACCAAAAATTTTTTGAATCTTTTGTTTCAAAAACAGCATCTAATGGATTGCTAGAGAAATTGTTTTGTCCGAAATGAGAATTAGAAAATGTAAATAAAACTACGACTAGAACCAATTTTAAATTCATATAATATTTTTTTAAGTAAAGTACAATTTTTTAATAGTTCTAAAACGAGAAAAATTATAACGAAATAAATATAATAAAAACAGCTTGTTTATAGAATAAAAAAAAAGCTGGATATACTTCATATTCTATTAAATATGTTCTTTATAAAACGCAGGAAATTTAAATCCAATTTCGCTTTCTTTTTGAAGGATTTGCCCTTCTGTTCTTCCAATTGTCGCGTCGGTAAAACCTTGCTCGGGTTGTCTCCAAATATCTTTTATCATATTAATTCGCTGAGTAATTTTAATCTTTCTTCGAATTTAATTCCAACTTGTATTTTCTACAGAGTAAACTTTCGAGTTTTTATCAAATTTTTTAGATTAAACATTTATTCTAATTTTTAAGAATCCATATACTTGCTTCTTACAATTTATAAGAATAGTTTCTATATTAGCGAAAACAAAATCTTAATCACATCAGATTTATTTGTCCTAACCCTAACAGCTAAGATAGCTTTTAAAGCTATTAATTTACAATATGACTTACAAAGATTTCTTGACAAATTGTTTTATTGAATTAGAAAAAATACAAGATCAATTAAACGAGTCTTTTGATATTAATTCTTATACACGTTGGGATTATGATCAACCTAGCGGTATTATTACTCTGTCTAAATCTGATAAAATTATTAATTTTAGATATTACGAAGTTGGAACTTATTCTACAAAATCAAAAACATGGAAGTGGTCGTGGGATAATGAAAACACATCAAAAAATGTGGTGGTTGACGAAGAGAAAATTAAAGGTTTTGGTATTGAAAAGAATTACGAGAATTTAATTAATGGAGAATTTTCTTCGTATGACGAAATTGGATGGGAATTATCCTCTATTTGTCTTCATCTCATTGGAGGAATTGGCGTTTATAGACCAGTAATAGACCACTTAAACATTCATCTTGTCTTAACCGAATTAATTGACAATGATTTGGCCGAAAGAGAAAGAACGAAATACGTTGACTGCGAAAATCATCAAAGGAGAAGAAGAGCATTTATATGTGGGCACTTGAAAGAGGGAAGCAAAAATGGATTCGAAGAATCATTTGAGACATTTGAGGATATGGAGTTTGAATATGAGGATGACGATTTTGTTGCTTGGTGCAATGATTGTGAAAAAGTAAGAGTGGAAGAAGATAGCTTGTCAGGAAAATGCTGGGAGCAAGGCAATTTCAAGGTGGTTTGCGAAAAATGTTATTTCAAAATAAAGGAAACTAATACCTAAGACAGCTACAACAATGTTATTAAAAGACGCAATTTTATCCTGCGAAAATTACGAAGATCAAGAAGAAACTCTATATTCAGTTTTTGCCAAAAGAATTAACGGAAAATTTCAACCAGATTCCGAAGCTTTAATTTTAGAATTAACCATTGAAGAAATGGAAATTCAACCTGCTAAAATAGCCGAGGAAAAATGTCCGGGATATGACTATTTTTTAGAAATGTTTATTTTAAAAGATTTTTATACGGACTTATCAAATCTTGAAGAATATCGATCAGATGCCAAGAAAGTTGAGCGAATCATCTATTTCGCCGAGTTTGATGCGTAACTAATTTCATATTGCTTGTTGTTTATTAACATGTAACAAATTCTATAAAAAGCTACATATATTAAAGCAATATAGATTTTGTACAAATAAAACAACCAATAAAACTTCAAAAATATGAACTTATCACAATGGCTCATCTTTATTTTTATTCTGCAAATCATCCACGGATTATCGACTTGGAAACTTTATATTAAAGCGGGAAGAAAACCCATAGCGTCATTTATCCCGATTTATAATTTAATTGTAATGATGAAAATTATAAAGCGTCCCCGCTGGTGGGTTGTTTTGCTTTTTATTCCAATTATTAATCTTTTGATGATTCCGGTATTTTGGATTGAAATCATTAAAAGTTTTGGGAAAGACACTACAAAAGATACCATTTTAGTTTTAGTGACATTTGGCTTATATATTGCTTTTTTAAACTATTCTGAAAAGCTGACCTATATTGAAAATAGAGATCTAACTCCTAAATCTAAAACAGAAGATACAATAGGCTCGCTTGTATTTGCAATTATTGTTGCCACATTGGTTCATACCTATATAATACAACCATTTACCATTCCGTCTTCATCATTGGAGAAAACATTATATACAGGAGATTTTTTGTTTGTAACCAAGTTTAATTATGGCGCAAGAACTCCAATGACGACAGTTGCTTTGCCGATGGTTCATGACTCAATTCCTTTTTTGGGTAAAAAATCATATTTATTTAATGATGATGTCACAAAAAAAGAAACATCCTTATTAAACAAATTACAGTTGCCTTATTTCAGATTTCCTGCTATAGAAAGCATTGAGCGAAATGAAATTGTAGTTTTCAATCAGCCTGCCGACACGTTGCGAGATATGGATAATTTTCATCCAGACAGAAATTACTACAAACCAATTGACAAGAAGACAAACCTAGTTAAAAGATGTGTTGGAATTCCTGGAGATTCTTTAGAAATCCGTCAAGGCGATATTTACATAAATGGCAGACTATCAATATTACCAAAAAGCGCCAAACCACAATACAACTTTCTAATTGACACAAAAGGACAAGCAATTGATCAAGACGCTCTTGTTCACCGATACGGAGCCAGAGAAGGCATGAGGTATGAAAGCGGAGCTTTTGCCATGACCAATACTGGAGAATATTTTTTGACATTGACCGATGAAGAAGCTAAATTAATAGCAAGCAATCCTGTTGTAAAATCGGTTAAAAAACAATTGACACCAAAAGGTCAAGATGAAAATGTTTTTCCACACGTTAAATCATTGGGTTGGAATATAGACAATTATGGACCAATTTATATTCCTAAAAAAGGAAAAACGGTTCAGTTAAATTTAAAAACATTGCCTTTTTACAAGCGAATTATTCAAGAATATGAGCACAATGACTTAAAAATCGACGGAAAAAATATTATCATAAACGGAAATCCAGCTAATACTTACACTTTTAAACAAGATTATTATTGGATGATGGGTGATAATCGTCAAAACTCTTTAGATGCAAGATTTTGGGGATTTGTTCCTTTTGATCATGTTATTGGCAAACCTGTTTTTATTTGGTTCAGTTGGGATAAAGATGGTGTTGGGATCAATAAAGTGAGATGGAATCGCGTTTTTTCTGTAGTTAACGGAAATGAACCGAAATCGTATTTAATTCATTTCATCGTATTTATAGTTCTTTGTAGCGTAATAAACAAATTCATAAAAAAGAGAAGAAAAAGCACTCAATCATAACAATAATATCTCATTGAAAAAAGCATCATTTTTGAATTTAGCCTGCTAATCAAAGCAGTAAAATTGCTAAATCGCTGTAATAGTTTTTCACTATATTTGGCATAGAAATTGGTTGGTTTATTGTGTTCAATTTCATTGAATTATTTTTGAATCAACCAATTCTAAAACAATAATTTTGAATTTAATCAGTTACATTTTTACGCGATTTCCCCAAATCAAATTATAGAACCAAAATTTTAAAAATGAAGCAAAAATTAACCACTCTCTTATTTGTATTTACTTGCATAAATATGTTTGGCCAAGTGTCACCTACAACAAAACCCAGCCAAACTATTGATCCTAACAATAAAGTTTTAGCTTCAAGTGATGTACTCACTAACAAAGCGATAAGCCCACTTAAAAAAGTCCCATTAGACGAAGCTTCAATTTTGCTTTATGACTATGATGGCACTCTTTTTTCTTTTGATCTAGAATCTGAAACGATCGTTTGGACTAAAAAAGCTACGGATTCACACACAGAAATGTGCGCAAATGCGGTAACACTGCAAGATGGCGTTGTTTATGTTCCGTTTATTAACGGTGAAATTTTTGCAATTGACAATCAAACGGGAGATCTTTTCTGGAAATCAAGAATAGGCAACTACACAGATCAAATTGTATTAAAAGATCAAACACCAACGATTGCTAATGGCAAATTATTTGTTACAACTCAAAATCAAAACAGCAGCATTTATGCACTTGATATAAAAAATGGAAGTCTAGCATGGAGTTACAAACTTGATTCTGAGGTTAATCATGCTCCAGTTTTGTTTTTTGAGAACAAAGTTTTCACTCAAAGCGCAACCAATTTTTACTGTTTTGAAGCCAATACTGGAAAAGTAATCTATCAAAAGACTTTTGATGAAGCTATAACTGGAAAGCCTGTTACAGATGGCCAAAATGTTTTTGTAGCAAGTGAAAAAAATACGCTTTATGCCTTGAATCCTAATAAATCAGATATTGTTTGGGAATTTAAATTTGATGAAAATCAGAATAATGTAAAAAATCGCATTTTCTGCAAAGACAATAAAATATATTTTGCAGCGCAAGGAACAAGTACTACTTCTGTTTATTGTGTTGATTCAAAAACAGGAACGCAGCTTTGGAAAACTGATTTTAAAAATGACAATATTGAATATATCACTCAAGAAAATGATAATTTATGGGGATATACGCGTGGAAAGAAACTTTTTCAAATACTTTTAGATAGTGGTGAGGTTGTTCTAGATAAAAAATTGACGACTTTGCCAATCTCAAATATTGAATTCCCAGCCGATGACAATCTGTTGCTTTATTATTGCGACGCAGGTTTGATTCAATATGACTTGAAAGAACAAGATGAGAATATGTTCTATATGCGAACATCCATAAAAGATGATGTTTATAGCGCATTTATAAAAATTATTAGATAAAAAAAGAAGCTTTTTCACTATTTGAAAAAGCTTCTTTTTTTTAAATAAGATCAAAATTGATTTGTTTATGAAAAACATCATTTATATACTTTTTTTTGCCCAATCTTTGGTTTGTTTTGCTCAAGAACCTCCCGCTATTTTTAAACTAAAATATAGTTTCTTAAAAACTGATTCACTTCACGTTCTAGATGACTACAAAATAAATTCTCCGTCTGTAGAATACTATAAAAAATCAAAAAATAATTATTTAACACCCGAATATTGGAAAGAATACAAAGACAATATTAAGCTAGATAACGAATTCCTATATATCTACATGGGTCATGCTTATCCAAGAGAAAATGATATTATAATTTTAAACATTTTTAAAGATACAGCAAGAATGAGTATTTTTATAAAAATCAATTTTGATTTAGATTTTGGAGAAAAATTATACTTGAAAAATTTAAACTTTGAAGAAGGAAATTATTTTATTGATTTATCATTATCAAATTTAAAGGTTGAAAAAAGCGCTCAATTTCATAAAGAAAAAGAAGTTGATCTAAGTTCAATTAAAAAATATAGCGTTACTCAAAACACACTCAACCAAAAGATTTAATTATTTCTCCCCATACACGACCCACGCGCTGGAATCAATTACTACATTTCCATCGGGGAATTTTTCATTGACAATGGCATACGTTTCTTTTTTGATTTTTTCTCGCATTTCATCGCTTGTTGAACTCAGTGCTGCAACTATTGGCGCGGCAACTTCTGTCTGCATTTCCCAGTAGGCATCAGTAGTTTTACAATTTAATTTTCCGACTATTTCTGTTTGCTTTATGTTTTTTAATCCCGCTTTCGCGAAAATAGCAGCCAAAAACCCGTCTTCAGCGCAACGAAAAATTCCCGGCGAGCCAGCGGGTGGGGGCGAAAGTTCTAAATTTCTATTAATTGTTCCCGTCGTTGCTGTAATCCAAAAGTTTTTTTCAGGACCGTTCCAAACCGCTGTTGCAATTCGGCCTCCCGGTTTTAAAACACGCACCATTTCTTTGGCTGCCAACTCCATATCTGGGAAAAACATAAACCCAAAACGGCAACTTATGGCATCAAATGTATTATTAAGAAAAGGAAGCTCTGATACATCGCACGTCATCGTTTCAATGTTTTTGATGCCTCTTAAAGCGGCATTTTCACGTGCAATTTTGAGCATATCATCGGCAAGATCAGTTAGAATTATTTGCCCTTTTGACAATTTTTCTGCAATTGTCAATCCGGGTTCTCCTGTACCCGAAGCAATATCCAGAATATAATCGGTGCTTTTGGGATTTATTGATCGAATAATTTCATCTCCCATTGGTTTTAAAAAATCCATTACGAGCTCGTCCCATTTTTTCCAGCCTCCAGAAAACTTGTTCCAAGACTGCTTTTGCTGTTCGCGAATTTGTTCAAGGTGCGGTTCCATTGTCTTAAATTTTGATTCTATAATTGTTCTTCGTCTGTTCCAAAGTTAGAGGAGGGGCTAACTGGTTTATACCAATTCAGAAAACAGATAAAAATGGATTGAGAAGAAATTCGGATTTCGGTATAAATCAATATTTTAGAACAAACAAATTTAATCATTTTTTGAACACAAATTATTGATTATCAATTTGCTGATTTAGATTAATTCAATTAAAAATTGTTATTCTTTTATCTTGTATAAAATGCCTTAGGTTTTAAATGAAATGATTTTACTAGATTTGAGCATCCAAAAAAATAAAGATTTAACAAATGAAATGGATTACGAGAGAACGTCCAAAAATTGATCGAATTGCCTGTCCGTGGCTCATTCGAAAATTTGTCGATCGCGAAGCCGAATTCATTTATGTTCCGTTTAATATCGTTCTTGAGAAAGCAAATGAATTAAATGCCATTCCGTTCGATATTCCAGATGTCGAATTTACGCATTATGACGACCAAAGTACATTTGATTATATTGTCAAAAAATACGAAATCAACGATCCTGCAATCTTAATTATCGCCGGAATTGTACGTGGAGCCGATACCGACCGACATGATATTGCAAAAGAGTCAGCTGGACTTTGGGCGATTTCAGCGGGGCTTTCTTATAATATTACTGACGATTATAAACTGCTAGAAACCGGAATGATTTTATACGATGCCTTATACAGCTGGGCAACTCATTTGTACAAACAAAATCATTTGCAAAACAGTCCGTTTGAAAATTTGCTTCATGAAGTTTATACTAAATTTTTAAAATACAAGAAAACTTCAGCCAAAACTCCAGCTTGGGTTAAAGATTTAAAAGAAATCATTCAAGATCAAATAGATGCGCAATTTGCTTTTGATTTAAAGAAGATTTCAAATGAATTGGATTTGAATCCATCTTATTTATCACGAGAATTTTCAAAACATTTTGAAGATTTGAATTTTGGAGAATATGTTAGAAAACTTCGTATAGAAAAAGCAATCCATCTTATTTCGAGTTCTTCTCATACTTTAACCGAAATAGCTTATATGACAGGCTTTTCAGATCAAAGTCATTTCACGAGAATCTTCAAACAACACACCGGAAAAAATCCTTCCGCTTACCGAAAAAAAGCAAAAAAGTAAACCAAATACAAAAGGTAAATTTGGTTCTATTTTAAAAAACCATTAGCGATTAGTTTTGTTTTATAACCAAAACTAAAACAATGTATTTAAAATCGACTTTGCTTTTTGCAGTATTCTTTTCCAGTTTTACAGTTTTTTCCCAAACCGTATATCCAAAAATTACAGGCTATTTCGGGATTATGCATCCAATTGTGACGTTTAGCGAAGAAGAAACAACGGTGAATTTCAGAGACTATTATGCGGTTGGATTTCCAACAGGAATCAATATTTGGAAAAGCGAAAAAATTGGTTTTTCACTTGAATTTGTACCTAATATCAAAGACGACAATGGAACAGATAAAGTAACTAATTTGTTGTTTCATCCTGGAGTTTTGGTTGCATTAGGAAAAGGCTACACTTTTGCTGGAAGAGCTGCATTTGAAACTAGCGGAAGATATGGATTTACTCCTGTTTTCAATAAAACGATAATTAAAAACAAAACTTGCAGTTATTATGCAGCTGTTCCTTTGCCAGTTCGTTTTGGCAATGATCATCCAGTCTCTTTTACGGTAGGTTTTCAATTCGGAATTGCTTTTTAATATGGAAAAGACATCAAAATACAGCTTGTTGCAGTTAACACTTTATTTTTTAAAACTAGGAGCTGTCGGTTTCGGAGGTCCAGTTGCTTTGGTAGGCTATATGCACAAAGATTTAGTCGAAAATCGAAAATGGATTACCGAAGAAGAATACAAACAAGGATTAGCATTAGCACAGCTTGCACCGGGACCTCTGGCGGCACAATTAGGGATTTATCTTGGGTTTGTGCATTATAGTTTTTTAGGCGCAACATTGGCAGGTTTTGCCTTCATATTGCCATCTTTTATAATGGTAGTCGCATTGGGTATTGTTTACCAATTATATGGTGGTTTGTCTTGGATTCAGGCTGTTTTTTATGGTGTTGGCGCTTCGGTGGTCGGAATTATAGCGCTGAGTTCGTACAAGCTTACAGTAAAATCTATTGGCAAAATCAATCTTGAATCTTTTAAATCAAAATGGTTACTTTGGATTTTCTTCATCACAGCCGCAATTGTAACATTTATAACAGAAAAGGAGCAAGTTTTACTTTTTATCTTGGCGGGATTATTTTACATGATTATGACCGCTCCGCCAAAATGGTGGAATTTCAAAACCACAAATTCTATCGTTTTGCTTCAATTTGCTTTGTGGAATTCCGAAGAATCGACACTTATAAAATTAGGAGTCTTTTTTGCAAAAGCAGGTGCTTTTGTGTTTGGAAGCGGATTAGCAATTGTCCCATTCTTGCATTCTGGTGTAGTTGCTGAAAATCATTGGTTGACAGAGCAACAATTTTTGGATTCTGTCGCTGTAGCAATGATAACGCCTGGGCCTGTTGTCATAACTGTCGGATTTATTGGTTATTTGGTACATGGAGTTGCCGGCGCTTTGGTGGCTGCTTTGGCAACCTTTCTGCCATGTTATTTATTCACGATTTTATTAGCACCATATTTCAAGAAAATTTCTGACAACAAATCGGTTAAGGCTTTTGTTGAAGGAATTACTGCTGTTGTAATTGGCGCTTTGGTAGGATCTGTCGTTGTTATTGCTTCAAGAAGTATTATTGATATTTCTACAGCTTTAATTGCTGTTTTGACTATTGGAGCTTTGCTTTATTTTAAAAAACTCCAAGAGCCATATGTCATTTTAATTGCTGGAATAATTGGCGTCTTTATAAAACTGATTTAAAATAGTATCGGAAAAATTATTTTTTCTGAACCAAAACAACCCAATCTCTTTCTGTATTCTCTTCCACAAAATTTTCAATTTCGTAAATCAATTCAAAACCTAAATTCTGTATTAAATCCAAAACTTCGTTTCGAGAAAGGCAGCTGTAATAAAATAATTCATCAAACATTTTGTCTGTATGTTCGTCTTCTTGTTTTCCGTGTGTGAAAAGAAAATAACCGCCAGGTAACAGCAAATCATAAATCGTAGAATAAATCTCTTTTTGACGTTCTTTCGGAAAATGAAAAAGAGAATCCCAAGCGATTATTCCTTCGAATTTTTCACTGGTTTTAAAATCAAAAAAATCAGAAACATAAAATGCTGCATTTTTAATTTCCCTTGATTTAGCAATTTCAATCATTTTTTCTGAAATATCTATTCCAGTTACAAAATGATTTTCCTCTGAAAAATACTTCGCAATAGGAAGTCCTGTTCCGCAACCAATATCCAAAATATTGCCAT
This sequence comes from Flavobacterium mesophilum, assembly GCF_039581405.1. Classification (NCBI taxonomy): domain Bacteria; kingdom Pseudomonadati; phylum Bacteroidota; class Flavobacteriia; order Flavobacteriales; family Flavobacteriaceae; genus Flavobacterium; species Flavobacterium mesophilum. The sequence continues at coordinate 117,646 of NZ_JBCPXZ010000007.1, forward strand.
TTGGTTTGACTTTTTCCAAAAAATCAAGAATCGGTTTATTCAAAGCCGAATTGTTTCTGATTTCTTTCCATCGATCAGCAATTTTATTATATGAGTTTTTGTTTAAAGATGAATTTTCCATTCTAAAAAATTGTTCAATAAATGTAAGTACTATTTTTAATAAAAATCAAGAAAATATGTATGAAAACTTGTACATTCGTATCTAACTAATCAAATTAAGCCACACCAAAAAACAAAATCTTATGATTAAAAAAGTACTTTTTACTGCTCTTATAATTGGTTTTCTATCTTTTACAAGCGATAATGCAGATGGAATAATTGAATTTAATTATCCAAAAAACAAGGAAGCTGTGCTTTTAATGAAAACCGATCAATTTGAGAATTTTGAGAAGGAATGGCGCGGGGAAGATTACTATTATTTATGCAAAGGCGGAAAAGACAATATTATATGTTCTGTTCTTTTTTATAAATTAAACAAAGAAGAACAAAAACAAATGGTTGATTCTTTTGATCCTAAAGGACATACTACAAGTCCGATTATTCCTTTTACTTATTTTTTAACAGGTAATTTATCAAAATACGAAAAGAATAATGATTTCTGGGGCGAACCGACTGATGATTTTATGTTCAAACAAAATGACATCACTGAGTTTGAAGGAATCAAAACAAAACAGAAACATATGTACGCTTATGGAATGTTTGGCAAAGATTTGTTTATAAATGTTCATTTGTCGAAAATCAATTATACATCTCAAGATTCTATTACAATGAGAACGATTTTGATGAATCTGCAAAAGAAGAAATAGTGTTTTAGAAACTTTATTTTTTTGCCAAATGACAAATTTTCACCCAAAAGTTATGCTTAACTTTCGCATATGAAAGAATTAGTAAATTACATATTGCAGTTTGGCAATTTAAATCAGCAGCAAATTGATTTAATTTTATCGAAAGGGGAAGAAAGAGAAATCCGCAAAGAGAAGTATTTTGCAGAAGCAGGAAAAGTCGCGGCTGAAGTTGGTTTTATTATTGACGGAATAATGCGTGTTTGTTATTACGACAATAAAGGCGAAGAAATTACCAAATACTTTATTGAAGAAAATAATCTCGTTGTAGATTTAGAAAGTTTCGATAACGGCATTTGCTCGTCGTGTTATGTACAAGCAGTTACCGATTGTAAACTTATTGTGTTTTCAAAAAAAGATTGGCAAGAATTATTAGATACAATTATTGGCTGGGACACTATTGTTCACAAAATAATTTCAAAAGCTTTAATACAAAAAGTTGCCCGAAGAAGTCCGCTAGTTTCAGAAGATGCAACAACGCGTTATTTGTCTTTTATGAAATTGTTCCCGAATGTTATTAATCGAGTTCCGCTTTCGTACTTGGCTTCTTATCTTGGAATTACGCAGTCATCCTTAAGCCGAATTAGAAAAAATATTCGTTAAATTGTTTTTTTTGCCATTTGGCAAATGTTTCTTTTTTTTTGGATTGCAACTTTGTACTCATAAATTTTAAAACGTAAAAAATGAAATCAGTATTAATTACAGGTGCAAACAGAAGCATAGGTTTAGAAATAGTGAAACAACTTTCCAAAAAAGGTTTATTTGTTTATTTGGGAAGTCGCGATCTTGAAAAAGGAGAAAAAGTAGTTGCCGAATTAACTCAAAACGGATTTGAAAATATCAAAGCAATCCAAATTGATACTACGAATCAGGAAAGTGTTGTAGCTGCGAAAGACAGAATAGAAAAAGAACAAGGCAAACTTGATATTTTAATCAATAATGCGGGAATTTTAGGCGTGATGCCACAGAATTCATCAACCACTTCACTTGAAAATATACAGGAAACATTTGACACAAATTTCTTTGGAGTGATCAGAGTTACGCAAACATTTCTTGATTTGCTTAAAAAATCAGAAAGTCCCAGAATCAGTAATATTACCTCTGGTCTTGGCTCGCTTACTTTGCATAGTGATCCAACTTGGAAATATTATCCGTTTAAAGCCGTTTCGTATGTTTCGTCAAAAGCAGCTTTAAACGCTTTTACAGTAACGTTGGCTTTCGAATTGAAAGATTTGCCATTCAAAGTAAATTCAATTGATCCGGGTTATACCGCGACTGATTTCAATAATTTCAACGGGCCAGGAAGTGTAGAAAGCGCAGCAAGCTTTATCATCAAACATACTTTGACCGATGAAAACGGACCAACAGGGAAATTTTTCAGCAGCGATATTGAAGACGAAACTGAAGAAAGTCCGTGGTAAATTATAAGTTTTATTAAAAGAAAAGCTCCAGAATCAATTGATTTTGGAGCTTTTTTTTATTGCTTTTTATTTTCTTAAACCGGTTCCCAGAGTTCGATTTTATTACCATCCGCATCCATAATATGAACAAATTTACCATAATCATAAGTTGCAATATCATCTAAAATTGTTACGCCGTTTTCTTTTAAATTACTTATCAGACCTTCAATATTTTGAACGCGATAATTAATCATAAACTCCTTTTTTGAAGGTGAAAAATAATTATCATTCTTTTTGAACGGGCTCCATTGAAGCGCTTCTTTTATTTCTGGATTATCTAAGTTTCTGGATTCAAACGTCGACCCCCAATCGTTGACTTCGAGCCCTAAATTTTTAGCGTACCATTCTCTGGTTTCTTTCGGATTTTCTGTAAAAAAGAAAATACCGCCAACACCGGTCACTTTCGGAATTACATTTTCATTTTGTTTGTTTGAATCTTCCATAACTTTTGATTTTAGAATATTAAATTTAATAAAAAATGCATTCAGTAAATCATTAAAGGTTTCTTAAATTGATTTGAACCAAACATTAGTTATTGTAAATTAGCTAGTTACAAAATTTAAAATCATAGAAATCATGAAAATATATCATATAATTGCCCTATTGCTATTCAGTTTTGCGATACCGGCGAATGCACAGAAAAAAATTGAAACTACTGAATTGCCAAAACCTGCTCAGGAATTTCTCCAAAAATATTTTAGCTATACAACTGTGGCTACAGCACATAAAGATGCTGAACATGGTGAAAAAGGCTATGAAGTCAAGTTAAAAGACGGAACCGAAGTAGAATTTTGGAAAGATGGCTCTTACCGAGAAGTTGATGGAGGCGATAATCCTATTCCGACCGATTTTATTCCAGCAAACGTTAAGGATTATGTGTCAAAGAATTATCCAAATGAAAAAATCACGCATATCGATTACGGCCATAAAGATTTGGACGTTGATTTAACAAATGATATTGATTTAGAATTTTCAAAAGATGGAAAAATTCTGAAGGACAAAAACAATAATATTAAATAAATTACGTTTTTAAAACCTCTGGAAAGCCTTATTTCTGGAGGTTTTTTCAAAAAATTAAAGTATAAACTTTTTACACCTGTGTAAAGTTTATACAATTATTTTTTAGCTGAAATTTGCTAAACCTCTCATTTTCAATTTTTACTATTTGTGGCACAACGCTTGTAAAATCGGTTAGAGTCGATTTCTTGTATAATTCTCATGATCTGTTTTAACAGAAAAAAAAGAACAAGAAAAATCAATTAAAAGCCATTTTACGAATAAAGCAATAGCCCAAAATGAAAAGTGAAACAATTACTTCAGAACAATTTTATGCTTCTGATAAAACCCTCAGCACAAAAGAACAAACATTAAAAAAATCAATTTTAAGTTCAAATACCAAATCCCAACAAAAATCAGTCGAAGAAACATCAAGTCCGTTAGGAAATATAGTACTTGCAGGTACTTTTTTATTGATGCTTGGTGGCGCGTTTTTAGTCTATAAACTTCAATCTGATTTTGATCAATTTCAATTAGACAGAATAAATTCGAGTTGGGGATTTCCATTTCTAATTTTAGCCACCGTCTTATTCTTTTTCCAGACAGGTTCGTTTTTATATAATCTCTATTTATATTTTAGATACAAACCAATTGAATCCGTTTCTGATGATTTATTGCCAACTTGTACCGTAATTGTTCCGGCATATAACGAAGGAAAGTTAGTATGGCATACTTTGATGAGTCTTGCAGAAAGCGATTTTCCGGCTCAAAAACTGCAATTATTAGCTATTGATGACGGAAGCAAAGACGATACATGGTATTGGATGCAACAAGCAAAAATTAAACTTGGAGATCGTCTTGAAATTTATCAGCAACCCGAAAATAAAGGAAAACGCCATGCTCTTTACCGTGGATTTGAACTAGGAACAGGAGCGGTTTTTGTAACCGTTGATAGTGATTCAATTGTAAAAAAAGATACTTTAAGAAATTTGGTAAGTCCGTTTGCTGTTGATGAAAAATGCGGTGCAGTAGCTGGAAACGTTCATGTTTTGAACAATAAAAAAGCTTTATTGCCAAAAATGCTAAATGTAAGTTTTGTAATGAGTTTTGAATTCATGCGTTCTGCAGAAAGCATGTTGGGATCCGTATTATGTACGCCTGGCGCAGCCGCTGCATATAGGAGAGACGCTGTTTTAACTTGTCTCCCAGAATGGATCAACCAAACTTTTATGGGACAACCATCAGACATTGGGGAAGATAGAGCCATGACCAATATGATTCTAAAACAGGGACTTCATGTTTTGTTCCAAAGAAATGCACTTGTCTTGACAAATGTTCCTGAAGAATACAAAGGTTTGTATAAAATGTTTATCAGATGGGGAAGAAGCAATGTGCGCGAGAATATTATGATGGCGCAATATGTTTTTAAAGATTTTAGAAAGGAATCTAAATTTGGCGCTAGGCTTTTGTTTTTGAATCAGTCTTTCAAAATAATTATGTCGTATCCTTTCTTATTGTTTATGCTGTTTTTTATCGCGGTTCATCCCGTGCTGTTTTTTAGCTCAACACTTTTGAGTATCATGATTGTCTCTACTTTTTCAGTATTGTTTTATGCTAAAAGATATAGCTTTACTGATGCTTTCTGGGCATACTCATACAGCATATTCTATACCTTCAGTTTATTTTGGATTACGCCTTATGCCATTGCTACTGCCAATAAAAAAGGCTGGCTTACACGTGGTTTATCTTAAATCATTTAAAGCTTTATTAGATATAAAAATCCTCTGTATTTTCAAAAATGCAGAGGATTTTTAGTTTTAATCTAAGCCTGCAAATTTAAAAGGCGCCATAGCTTGAAAATTCATCGAAGATTCTCCGGAATAATTTTCATTATTCGCCAGATTTAATTTTCGAACTTTGGCTTTTTCACTAAAATCTAGCTTACTAAATTCAACCCAAACCACATTAGGATTTAAAACATTATCAAAATAATACACCAGATTTTTTTGATCAGCAACGGTTCTCCAACGTGTTGAAGATATATTGGGTTCTGTTGCTGACGAAATTCCAAGTGGCACAGAACAATTTCTTATTACGCCAAAAACGCTTGCAAGCGCAGTTCGTATATTATCTGTTTTCGGAATTGCATCAATGTAATAATGCGCTCTCACAAATCGATCTGCAGCTCTGTTAGTTCCTGGCAGCATAATGGTTCCTGGAATGCTTTTCCAATATGTATTTATAGCCAGCTGTTCATCAAAAATAGGGGAGTTTGTCATGGCAACATAAGCTCTATCATGATGAATGACCAATTTTCCGTTTATATATTCAAAAATGGCATTATCTCCTGATGCATCAGAAATAGACAAATGCACAGTTGCAAAAATATCAGTTCCCGGAATATGTGAAGACGTCACAACAAATTCATTTTTCCCCAAAGCTATTACGGCTTCAGAAACAGTAGAAAAATTATCCAAAACATATTGAAGCCACAATGAAACTGCCAAACCCTTAGCTTTGCTGTTTTTCTCAAATTGAGGGTAAGTCGATTCTGCCAACCAAAGCAAATTTCCAACTAAACCTTTTTCATTCATCCCGTCAGACGAAGCAATATCCCATGAACTTGTTACAACGCTTCCGTACTTTGATTTCCATTTAACAGAGTTGTTTCCAGCCTCGCCAAATCTTTCCATTCCTCTGGGAAAAACCCATAAATTGGCCGGAATTTCACCTCTCCAATCCATTGAGCGAGCAGTAAGAATAGTGCCATTCGGGCCTTGATAAACGATTCTGGTACAAGCGAAAGTTTTTCCATTATTAATTATTGCGCTTAAAAAAGCTAAAACGATTAGAATTCTATTTTTAATCCTCATACAGCTAACTTTTAAATTATTAAAACTAATTGCCGATAAATAAAAAACTCCTAATGTTTGAGATCATTTAGGAGTTTTATTTTTTTTATGTGGTTATTGTTTATTGTGAGTGGAGGAAGCTTAAATCTTTTTAAGCGTAAATTTATAATCATCACCTTCAATAATAAGCTGATCCTCTGTTATCGTACTTACACAAGGATATGGAGTGCCTGTTTCATCCTTAATCACTAAACTTTTTCCTTGTTTTGTTAAGGCGTAGGTACCATCTGTTATTGGTTGTTGCAAATATCCTGTTACTTTTCCGTCTTCAGTAAATGTTAGGTTTCCTTCTGTCAAAATTACATGTTTAATTGAATCAGAAATTGGTCCTTTTTTAGATTCAATTGCAGTAATTTTCCAAGAATTTACCAATTCATTTCTTTTACATGAAATCATTAATAGTGCTGATACTAAAATTCCGAAAATAAATAATTTAGATTTTTTCATAATTCTGTGATTAAAAAATTAGACAGGAAAAGTTACAAAAAAAAACAATATTTAAAACGTTTGTAATCAAATATTTAAATTTGATTGAAAAACCTTGAATCTACTAGGAATTTGGAATTTAACAAGTGACGATTTATTAATTTTTAAATTAATAAATCCGGTTTAGAAAATCAATTTTAGTTCAGTGTAAGCTCTCCAAGAATCTCTTCGTACAAAAATGGACCTCCAGGATATGTAGCCGTGTAATCAAGATTCATCCAAACTTGTCCACGCTCATCGATATGATAATGTATTGTTTTGCCATAACTTTCTTTGACAAAAAGTACATTTTTTATAAGATAATTTACTTTCTCCAAATCAATCATGGAACCAATTAATATTTCGGGATAAATATGTCCTTTTGTGTGAATAAGTCGGGGAGTTCCTCCAATTGCGCGTATCGCTGCCGCCATTAAAATAGAATGATCGTCGCAATCACCAGAAAAATATTCTAATGATTCACTTGCTGTTGCTATATAATCGCCATCTTTAGGATCATTGACGTAATTCCAACGGCCATTAATTTCTTTAAAGACCGCAAAACATTGAATTATAGTTCTATAATCTGAATATCCTTTAATGCCTTTAAAATGCTTATTTGCACTCATAATGGCAAAATTGCGCACCTTTGGATTTTGATATTCAATGGCATTTATGATTTTAGATCGGTTGGGAAACGGGAGCAATTTCGCCACAATAATATCTTGCGGATATGGATTGTCTGACATGGTATAAATCATCGAATTATAATCTTCAGATATCTCGCTGAAACCATAGTTTCCTATAACTGACCCATAAAACAAAACCAGCAAATAAACTGCTACGCATAAAATAATTATGGTTCGGAGCAACATCAATAAAAAGAAAATTGCTGCAAACACAAAAATAAAAATAAAGACGCGATCTAAATTGAATGCCCAATTTAAATCGCGGAGATTTTGGTGCAAAATGATGAAAATAGGAATCGTTATCAAAAGACTCAACAGCATAATAATAATCCTGTCATAAGGCGATTTTACCTGTAATCTGGATTTTAAGCGTGGAAAGTCAATTTTAGGGAATTTCATCATAAAAAAATCAAAGCGATTGTTACAGCGCTTTTACCGTTTCAACAAAAGTACTTTTTTTATCAATAATTCCGAGATCAAATAATTGATTTTGGATTTTGATAAAAGCTTTTTCGCTCAAATGCTTTTGAGACCATTGTGTGAGCTTCAACCACTCGCGAATGTCTTCTTTTTTTTGCTTAAAAAGCTCTGCTAATGTTTTGTCTATATTCGGAATTTGAGCAAAATCCTGTGTCGTTTTATTGATTACTTCAAGGATTTTTTCTATCACTTTTGGATTCTTTTTCAAAAATTCATCACGCACAGCAATTACAAACGATGGCCATGGAGTAGGACAGTCGCCAACGCGTCTGAAAACACCTTTATCCACAAGAGGTTTAGTCATAAAACGCTCCCACATAAAATAATCCGCAGTTCCGTTTGTCAACGCTTCAACAGCACCGTCAATCGTGTTGATGATTTCAAATTTCAGTTCGTCTTGTTCCCAACCTTGTTCAGCAGCATTTACGTATGCCATCAACTGTGAGCCAGATCCAATTCTTGAAATCGCTACTTTTTTATTTTCTAAATCTTTTACAGTCTGAAAATCTGATTTTGCAGCAACATGAATTCCCCAAATCAAAGGAGATTGCACATAAATCTGAACAATTTTGCTTGGATTTCCTGCCAAAATATCTTTGACAATTCCTTCAGTCAAAATCACGGCTATATCAGCATCGCCGTCACGCAGCATCTGACACATTTTACCTGTTCCTTCCGGAATATCCTTCCATTGCAAATCAATATTTTCTGCTTCAAATTCACCATTTTCAATGCATAAATGCCATGGCAAATTGAAGTGTTCGGGAACACCCACAATGTTTACAGTTTTCATTACAGTTTTAAGTTTAAGTTAAGTTTGGTATGCGTATTCTTAAGTTTGTTTGTTTAGTTTTTTAATAAATCTGCTCGATGTTTGTCTGAAAGGCAAGGTTCTGCATATTCAATAATTTCTTCGGCTTCATATTCATTCAAAATGCTTCTTACAAGTGAATAATCAACATCTCTTACGATTTCAACAGCAAATAAAGTTTCATTTAAACCTTCTGATTGACAATTAATTGCTTTTAGTTTTTCTCTGATGATTTCCTGATCAAATCCTTTTTCTAAAATTAAGACCTGAACAATAGAATTACCTGAGTTTTCAATTGTTTCTTTATAGACAAAGCGATTTTCCTTTTCATCAAATTCTGCATAAAACAAATCGTCAGTTGCGATAAGAGGACCAAAAAACGGAATGTTATCCAATTTGAAAAGACCTTTTTCTAAATCAATAATTTCAGCCCACATGGTTTCTGAAACATTGTCTTCTAAATAATCGCTGTAATATTTAAAAAGTATTTTTTTGTGTGTTTCTTGCATTATTCAATTTCGCTGATTTCAGCTTTTAATGGTGATATAACTATTCGATATCCATCTGGATCTTGGATCATTTTTCCGTTTTCATTCCAAAATGGATTAGCTGCAGTTATCGTTGAGATATTTAGATTTTCTAACTTATGAATCAATTCTTTATACGCTAGGATTGATTTCGGATAAAGAACAATTACATCATCTTCGTCAAAAGTATGTTTTGCTTTTGTTGTCGACTGCGTAAATTCAAAATGCCAGTCTAAACCTGATTTCCCAATAAAAATTCCGTTGTAATTATTATGATTTTGAAATTCTCCCAATTGTTCAAAACCAAGCACATTTACATAAAAATCTTCAATTTTTTTTAAATCATCTGTGTGTCGTGCAACTCGTAAAAACATAAACTTTAGGATTTTATCTGATTGATATGATGTTCTAAATGTTCTACATAATCGGTCATAAGAAACTTTAAATCAATACGCGATTCATCGCTCAAAACAATTTCATAATTTAAAGCTTCAGGATCAACAGATTTCATAATTCTGATAATTTGATTATTTAGAACAAACCACAATTGAGTAAGTTCGCCAATATTCATTTCCTGATACTGATTTAAATTTACTAAATCCATTTGACTGTATGGTCTATGCCTATAAGGTTTCTCCATATAGTTAATCTCAGTAAACCGGATCAAATTATGAATCGCTGAATCTACCAAATGACCTAAAATTTCTTTTTTAGACCATTTTCCTGGCTTTCTTTCTTCTAAAACATTTTGACTAATTTCGGGAAAATAGTTCACATTTTCCTGTAATAATTTTTCAAATTTAAGAATTGCGTTTTCCATAAAATATTGGTATTTGAAATGGGAAAATATATTATTACCCTTCGATTTTTTTAATTAAAAATATAAAAATTATAAAAACGATTATTCCGATTAAGAAGTTCTTCTGAGCTACTGTAAATCCATTCTTATCAACCTCGGGATTTTTTTGATCCCAATAATACTCTAGCTTTTTAGGATATTTCTCTTCAATTGACACATTCAATAGTTGAAAAAAACACCATCTAAACAGCCCGCCAATTCCAAGAAAAAATGCACCAAGTACATGCTGTAGCAAATGCACCATAAATTTCAATTATCTAATTTTCAAAATGACACATTATCTAATTATTTACCAGCAAGTTTGTTCAACGTATATGCAATAAGCTCATCGACAGCTTTATAAGGATCTTCACTAAAAGTTCCTGATGCACGATTGGCAATAATTGCATTTAAAGATAATGCATTATGCCCCAAAAGAGCTGAAAGTCCATAAATAGCAGCTGTTTCCATCTCCAAATTAGTGATTTTAGTTCCGTCAAAATCAAAATTATCCATTTTATTATTCAATTCTTCATCTTGAATATTCAAGCGCAAAACGCGTCCTTGAGGGCCATAAAAACCTCCAGCAGTTGCTGTAATTCCTTTGAAAATTCGGTCTGATTCAATCACTTTTTCTAATTTTTCAGAACATGCAATAGCATAAGGCCTTCCTTTACGGATATCCCAATTGGTATGCGTTATAAAAGCATCTTCAATTGCAACATTTGAAACGTCATCGATCAAATAAGAGCGAAGCATATTATCAAGTCCAAGTCCGAATTTTGACATTACAAAACTGTCTACAGGAATATCTTCCTGCAAAGAACCCGAAGTTCCAATTCGTATAATATTCAACGAAGTCAGATTTTCTTTTGGTGTGCGTGTTTTTAAATCGATATTTACCAGAGCATCAAGCTCATTCAAAACGATATCGATGTTATCTGGGCCAATTCCTGTTGAAATCACAGAAATTCGTTTTCCTTTGTAGATTCCGGTTTGGGTTTTGAATTCTCTTTTTTGAGTTGAGAATTCGATTTTATCAAAAAATTGAGTGATTTTTTCCACTCTATTTTGATCTCCAACAAATATAATGTCGTTTGCAATATGTTCAGGACGAAGGTTCAAGTGGTAAACACTTCCGTCAGGGTTAAGTATTAATTCTGATGATTGTATCATTTTTTTAAGGTGCTAAGGTTCTGAGATGCTAAGGTGCTAAGTTTTTTTTGTTTCAGGTTTCAGGTAAAGTAGGAACTTTAAACTTGAAACTTTGAACTTTTTTACCCACCAACTCGTTTTGTTTTAAATCCTTTTTCTTTTAAAATAGCCATAATTTTATCACGATAATCACCTTGAATAATGATTGAATCGTCTTTAAAAGTACCGCCGACGCTTAATTTTGTTTTAATTTCTTTGGCAAGAATTTTAAAATCCTCGTCAGATCCTTCATAACCTTCAATAATTGTGGTCGCTTTTCCTTTTCGCTTCTCAAATTTACAAATCATCGGCTCTTTTTGAACATATAAAACATGCTCTTCTGCCTGAATTTCTTCTGGTTCATTTGATTCAACGTGATCCGGAAATAAGTTTTTTAATTGATCTTTTAAATCCATAATATATTAAATTCCAATAATTAAAGTTGCGTAAAAATTAAATTCCAAATTCCAAAAAATTAAGCTATTTGGAATTTGGAATTTTAAAAATTGAAGATTATAAGGCTTTATTTTTTGATTAAACCTAAATCTACTAAACGTTCATATAAATAATCTCCAGCTGTAATGTCTTCAAATTTCTTAGGATTCTCAGCATCAATACAGTTTTCCAAACAATCTAAACGCATATCACTTACTGGATGCATAAAAAACGGAACAGAATAACGAGAAGTTCCCCATAATTCTCTTGGAGGGTTTACTACCTGGTGAATTGTTGATTTTAATTTATTGTTTGTATGTCTAGACAACATATCTCCAACGTTGATCACTAATTCATCATCAGCTGCGATTGCATCAATCCATTCGCCATCATGATTTTGAACTTGCAATCCTTTTCCTTGCGCTCCCATCAAAAGCGTAATCAAGTTGATATCACCATGAGCTGCAGCACGAATTGCATTTTCTGGCTCAGAAGTAATAGGAGGGTAGTGGATTGGTCTTAAAATAGAGTTTCCTTCTTTTGCATATTGATCAAAATAAAACTCATCTAAACCTAAATGCAAAGCTAAAGCTCTAAGTACGTAAACACCTGTTTTTTCAAGCATTTGGTACGCTTCTTTACCAACTTCGTTAAAGCGTGGCAATTCTTTTACTTGAACATTGTCTGGGTATTCTGAAGCCCATCTTGAATCTTTGTCAACGTATTGGCCAAAATGCCAAAATTCTTTTAAATCTCCTTCTTTGCGTCCTTTAGCATGTTCTTTTCCAAAAGATACATAACCTCTTTGCCCGCCAATACCAGGAATTTCATAATTATGCTTAGTTTCTATTGGCAAAGCGAAAAATTTTCTAATTTCGCTATAAAGCTCGTCTACCAATTGATCATCTAAGAAATGACCTTTTAAGGCTACGAAGCCAATGTTTTCAAATGCACTGCCGATTTCATTTACAAATTTTTGTTTACGTTTCGGGTCGTCCGAAAGGAAATCACGTAAGTCTACACTAGGAATGTTTTGCATACTTTACATTTTTTATTTAAAGATGAAAGGTGTTGAAAAACCTTTCAGAAACAAAGGTAGAGAATATTTTAGAATTGAATTTTAAAAGTTATATAAAAATTGAAATTTCATAACAAAAACAAATAAAATTGTTATATTTTTCTATATTTGAAACAATAAAAAACATAAACCAAATGATCTTTTACAGAGAAAACTTAACCGACACTCAATTATTAGACTTATATAAGAAAATTTTAAAACCTCGATTAATCGAAGAAAAAATGCTCATCCTGATTCGTCAGGGCAAAGTGTCAAAATGGTTTTCCGGAATAGGACAAGAAGCTATTGCTGTTGGAGTTACATCTGTTTTAGATGAATCAGAATATGTTTTGCCAATGCATCGTAATCTTGGCGTTTTTACCACTAGAAATATCCCACTTCATCGTTTGTTCTCGCAATGGCAAGGAAAAGCAAATGGGTTTACCAAAGGAAGAGATCGTAGTTTTCACTTTGGAACGCAAGAATACAAAATCATTGGCATGATCTCACATCTTGGACCACAATTGGGGATCGCAGACGGAATTGCATTAGCCGACAAATTACAACAAAACAAAAAAGTAACCGCTGTTTTTACTGGTGAAGGCGCAACAAGTGAAGGCGATTTTCATGAAGCTTTAAATATTGCTGCAGTTTGGAAATTGCCTGTAATGTTTGTCATTGAAAACAATGGCTACGGACTTTCGACACCTACAAACGAACAATATGTATGCGAAAACCTTGCAGATAAAGGCATCGGTTATGGCATTGAAAGTCACATTATTGATGGAAATAACATTTTGGAAGTTTACAATAAACTTTCACAATTGAAATATGAAATGCAGGAGAATCCACATCCTGTATTGTTGGAATTCAAAACCTTCAGAATGCGTGGGCACGAAGAAGCGAGTGGCACTAAATATGTTCCGCAAGATTTAATGGATGAGTGGGCTGCGAAAGATCCTGTTACGAATTATAGAGAGTATCTAACTGAAAAAGGAATTTTGACAGCCGAATATGACGAACAGCTTCACAACGAAATCAAGCAAGAAATTGATGAAAATTTAGCTATTGCAAATGCTGAACCTGAAATCGTTCCAACATATAGTGGAGAATTAGATGATGTTTACAAACCATTTGAATACGAAGAATATACTCATAATTCAGAATCTAAAAATATTCGCTTTATAGATGCTATCAGAAATGGCTTAGAGCAATCGATGTGGCGTCATAGAAACTTAGTTATTATGGGGCAGGATATCGCTGAATATGGAGGAGCTTTTAAAATTACAGATGGGTTTGTAGCTGCTTTTGGAAAAGAAAGAATCCGTAATACACCAATTTGTGAAAGTGCTGTTGTTTCAACGGGAATGGGATTGTCAATTAATGGATATAAAGCAATTGTAGAAATGCAATTTGCTGATTTTGTTTCAACTGGTTTCAATCCGATTGTGAATTTATTGGCGAAATCACATTACCGTTGGGGAGAAAATGCTGATGTTGTAGTTCGTATGCCTTGCGGTGGTGGTACTCAGGCAGGACCTTTTCACTCACAAACAAACGAAGCTTGGTTTACAAAAACTCCAGGTTTAAAAGTTGTTTATCCAGCATTTCCGTATGATGCAAAAGGCTTATTGAACCAATCGATCAACGATCCAAATCCGGTTTTGTTTTTTGAGCACAAACAATTGTACAGAAGTGTTTATCAAGATGTTCCAACCGATTATTACACGCTTCCTTTAGGAAAAGCTTCTCTAATAAAAGAAGGGAATTCGGTAACTATTATCGCTTTCGGCGCAACTGTGCATTGGGCTTTAGACACTTTAGAAAAAAATCCGCAAATCGATGCTGATTTAATTGATTTGAGAACACTTCAACCTCTTGATACTGAAGCTATTTTTACTTCTGTTAAAAAGACTGGAAAAGCGATAATTTACCAAGAAGACACCATGTTTGGCGGTATTGCAAGCGATATTTCGGCCTTGATTATGGAAAATTGTTTTGAGTTTTTAGATGGCCCTGTAAAAAGAGTAGCTAGTTTAGATTCTCCTATTCCGTTTACTAAAGCTTTGGAAGATCAATTTTTAGCAAAAGATCGTTTTGAAGAAACACTATTGGATTTATTGAAATATTAATGACGAATGACGTATTGTTTTGAAGAAAGAACATTTTTTCTATCTTTAAATCCAACTTAAACCCAAACTATGAAAAAACTGTTTATTCCTATTATTGCTGTTTCGTTGCTTATTTCCTGCAATAAAAACGGCAAAACAACTGTTGACAAAGCTTTAGATCAAAAGTTTGACAAGTATAAAGACAATTTTGTCACTGATTTATGGAAAATTTATCCAGGCTGGGCTTCTGGGGTAGGATATCATAAATTAGATAGTGTTTTAATTGTACCAGACGCAAATGCCAGAAAGACTGAACTTGATTTTGCTAATGCTCAATTAGATTCTTTAAAACATTACGATATTGAAAGTCTTTCAGACAACAATAAAACCGACTTTCAAATGATTAAAAATCAGCTTGAAGGTACAATTTTCAGCATAAACGAATTAAAATCATCTGAATGGAATCCCGCAGAATATAACGTTTGTGGCGCTTTCGCTGAAATTTTAAACGGTAACTATGATTCTTTAGAAGTTCGTCTTCGCGCTTTTAACGTCAAAATGAATAATATCCCAGCTTATTACGAAGCAGCGAAAAAGAACATTAAAAACCCAACTATTGAACACACAGATCTTGCAATTTCGCAAAACATTGGTGGATCAACTGTTTTCGAAGACGATTTAAATGCTGCTTTAAGCAAAAGCAAACTAAGCGAAACCGAGAAAAAAGAAATTCAAAATAAAGCCAAAGTTTCCGTAAAAGCAATTAGAGATTATGCAGAATGGCTTAAAAATATGCCGAACAAAACACCTCGTTCTTTTAGACTTGGCGCTGATTTATATGCAAAGAAATTCAACTTTGATATCCAATCAAGCTATTCTGCTGATGAGATTTATAAAATTGCTGTAGATCATAAAAACGACCTTCACGATAAAATGTTTGTTTTAGCAGATAAACTTTGGAAAAAATACAACGGAAATGCGCCAAAACCTGCTGACAAACTCGATTTAATCAAACAAGTCATTGATAAAATTTCATTGCATCATACAACACCTGAGAAATTCCAATCTGAAATTGAAAAACAAATTCCAGAGCTAACAGCTTATGTAAAAGCTAAAGATTTATTGTATATCGATCCGTCAAAACCTTTGGTTGTTCGTAAAGAACCAGCATATATGGCGGGCGTTGCGGGCGCATCGATTTCAGCTCCTGGGCCTTACGACAAAAATGCAAATACGTACTATAATGTTGGAAGCATGTCGGGATGGACGGCTGAAAATGCCGAAAGTTATTTAAGAGAATACAACGATTATATTCTTCAAATTTTAAACATTCACGAAGCCATTCCAGGACATTACACGCAATTAGTTTATAGCAATCAATCGCCGAGCATTATCAAATCTATTTTAGGAAATGGTGCAATGGTTGAAGGTTGGGCAGTTTACGCAGAAAAAATGATGCTGGAAAGCGGTTATAAAAATTCTGATGAAATGTGGTTGATGTATTACAAATGGAATTTGAGAACCACTTGCAACACGATTTTAGATAACAGCGTTCACACAAAAGATATGTCTAAAGAAGATGCTATGATTTTGCTTACCAGAGAAGCTTTTCAGCAACAAGCTGAAGCAGAAGGGAAGTGGAAACGCGTCACTTTATCTCAAGTTCAATTGTGCTCTTATTTTACAGGATATACTGAAATTTACAATTTAAGAGAAGAACTTAAAACTAAAGAAGGTGACAAGTTTAATTTGAAAAAATTTCATGAGAAATTCTTGAGTTTTGGAAGCGCTCCAGTAAAATATATTAAGGAATTGATGTTGGCGGAGGAGTAAAAAAATTTTAATGTTAACATTAAAAAGGTTTGACAGTTTAACTTGTCAAACCTTTTTTTATTCTTGGTAATTCTTTAATACGGTTCTATCCGAAAAAGCCTCTTTCCATATTTCAATTTTATAATAATCCTGTGGATTCTCGTCATATCCTGATCCAATATTGAAAAAATAGACTCTAACTCTATAATCTCCATTTGAAATCGGAATTTCCAATATAACATCCAAAGAAGGACAGTCTGTAACTTGAATAATTCCAGATCTTATTTCTAATCCTGCCTCAACTACATGGTCGCATTTAGGAAAATCAAATAATGACTTTGAATCTAAGATATCTAATTCACATTTTACAATTCCTACATCATTTTGTAATGAAACACCTAAGATTCCATTTTCTAATGCCAGTTTATCATCAAAGGCCTGCTGAGACCAAAAACTTTCAGAACTTGTATCTCCAGTATAATCTTTATCATTAAGATAAAATTGCCCATATGAAGTACTAAACTCTAGAACAAAGTTTTTTTTTGCCATTATAAATATTTACTCATTATAACTTTGTTTCAACCTCAAACAACTGCACTTGGTTTTTCAAGCGATCAATTAATAAATTCATCATGCGTTTATTTAAGCTTGACGAATTTTGAATATACGTTTCATATTCTTCAAGCGTAAAAAGCGCCATGACAATTCCTTTTAAAGAATTTCGGAATTTTATGTCTTTTTGAATGGAGTTTTCGATTGTCTGGAGTTTCTTTTCAACCGAGTAGGAATAAAAATCGGCTTTGTTTTTATTGATGTAGTTTATAAAAACGGCAATGAACAAATCATTCTGCAGTTTTAAAATAGGTCTGATGGTTTGATTTTGGAACAACTCATCTGCTGAAGACTGAGCACTAACGGTTCCTAAAGTTTCACCTCTAAATTCTCTCAAAAAATTATCTCTGTCTTCCATGTTTTTTCTTTAAATTTAGGAAAAAATCAAATACAAAATATTCTATTTTTGTTTAAGTAATGAACAAAAAAGCAAACAATTTTATTATGTCCAAAACATCCTTCATTTTTCTTTTATCCGTTTTGACCATGATCATTTCGTGTAATTCTAAAGAAAACAAAGAAGAGTATCAAAAATTCACCTATCGCGCCATTCATCAAAAAGATACCGCAATATTGACGATTAACATAAATGACAAACGCTTTTTTGGAAGTTATGAAATCTTGTATCATCAAATTGGAAAAGATTCTGGCGATGTAAGAGGGGATTTGCGAGGAGATACCCTGAGAGGTGATTATCATTTTATTTCCAATGGAGGAAGCTGGAAAAGAATTCCGATTGCCTTATTGAAAAAGAAAGACAAACTTTATTTAGGAACTGGCGTTATCGGTACTTATTTTAATCTTCCGTGTTTCATTCCGGGCGTTCCAATTGAATATGACAATTCAAATTTTGTTTTCGAAAAGATTGAAAAATAGGCTGTAAAAAAAGTTTCAAGTTTCAGGTTTCAAGTTTCAAGTTTCAGGTTTCAGGTTGCTTGAACTTGTGTATTTTAACACAAAGCACGCAAGGTTTAATATGCTAAAAAGTTCGCAAAGCTTTGTGTAAAAACCTTTGCGAACCTTGCGTAATTCTTTGCGTACTTTGCGGTTAAATAACTTGAAACCTGAAACAAAAATTTTTATTCCAAACTTCCAATCTTCGAAGGCAGTTCAAATATTTCAAGATCAAAATATTCTACAGATGCCATGACGTGGTCAAAAATATCGGCCATGATGTATTCGTAATTTGCCCAACGTTTATCACTTGAAAAAGCATAAATTTCTAACGGAACTCCGTGTGCAGTTGATTGCAATTGACGACACATAATATGCATGTCTTTATTCAATCCTGGATGTGTTACAAGATATTGTATAATATATTTTCGGAACAAACCTAAATTGGTCATGTTTCTTCCGTTTAAGGCCAGCGTTTTATCAACACTTCTTAAATCATTATATTTTTCAATTTCAGCTTGTCTTGATTCAATATAAGAAGAAATCAATTGCACTTTTCTCATTTGAACCAAGTCTTCATCAGTCAAAAAGCGAATCGTGCTGCTTTTGATCAAAACATGTCTTTTAATTCGGCGTCCAGCAGATTTCTGCATCCCGCGCCAGTTTTGAAAAGAATCAGAACTTAAAGCATACGTTGGAATCGTTGTAATCGTATTATCAAAATTTCGAACTTTAACGGTCGTCAAATTGATTTCGATTACATCACCATCTGCACCAAATTTATCCATTGTGATCCAGTCTCCAATACGAACCATATCGTTGATCGCCACTTGGACACTCGAAACAAATCCAAGAATTGTATCTCTGAAAATCAAAATAATAATTGCCGAAAGCGTTCCAAGAATTGTCAATAATTCGCCTTTTTTGATTCCGAATAAAGTCGAAATAATCATGGCAACTCCAAAAATCCAAAGCACAATCATAATAACCTGAACAAAGCTGTCAATTGGCTTGTCGCTATATTCTGGTTTTTGCTTTAAATAATCGCGTAAGGAATTAAAAACAGTTCTTACAATCCATAATCCCAACAAAACAATATAAATCCCAACAATTTTCCCGAACATGGATTCCCAATATTCGTATTTATCTAAAATAACCGGAACTGCTTTGTAAATAAAGAAAAACGGAATTAAATAAGCCGTATATCGCGTAGTTTTATTCTGAATTAAATAATCGTCAAATTTGGTTTTGGTGCGTTGCGCAAAAATCGCAGTCAAAGTCACTAAAACAAATTTGGCAATATAATATATGATATAAGCTAATGCCACCAAAATGGCAATATTTAAAACAAGACTGGTATAAGACGCGACGTTGCGACTCATTCCCCAATCTCTGAAAATCGGATATAAAAAATTGAATATTTTATCCAAAAGCTTATGCATTATTTTCTAAATATTTTTTCTCAATATAAAATGTTCCGAATGGAATAAGTGAAGCAACCAGAATGATTCCGAAGGTTTTTAAATCCCAGTTCATTGATTTTTTCAATAAAAAAGCAAGAACAATATAACCAATGAATAAAACGCCATGTGTCATTCCCAACGGACGCAATAGTGTATGATAAAGTTCAGGATTATTGTTTTTGATAATCAACATATTAGCAAATAATACTAAATAAGAGATTCCTTCTAAAATGGCAGTAACTTTGAAAATCTTGAGCATGTATATATTTTTTTTAGGTTTTATGCCAGCAAAATTAAGTATTCTGGATTGATTTTAGAATTTAAAAAATCAAAATAAAATAAGTTGAAACCTGTAAAAATTGGAATTTGGAATTTCAAAAATTGAAAATTATCTTTACTGTATGAGCAAACGCGATTTAAAAAAATATTTAGCCGAATTAAGCAAAGAACAACTCGAAGAACAATTGATCGAGTTATATGAAAAATTCGCACCTGTAAAAGTCTATTACGATTTTGTTTTCAACCCAAAAGAAGACAAACTTTTACAAGAATCAAAGGTTAAGATTTCACATGAATATTTCCCGATAAAAAAGCCGGGAGCAAAATGGCGCCCAAAGGCAAAAATGCGTCGGTCAGTTGCTCAAAAAATCATCAAGCATTTCATTTCACTTGGCGTCGATTCATTTATTATCGCCGATTTGATGTTGTATAATATTGAAATTGCACAAACTTATTCTTCGAAAAATCTTATTAAGCAAGAATTGTTTTACAAAAGCATGTTTAATTCATTTGTACAAGCAGTCAATTTTTTAATTTCAAACGGAATTTTGTTTGACTATAAAGCAAGAATTCTTGCAATTTATGATGAAACTGTTCAACAAAAATGGAAAAATAGATACGACTTTGAGGCTATTTTGGACAAAATTGACCTCTAAATGCACTTCTCATAAAAAATCTTTATTTAAAAAAAACATTTATTTTAGGTTAAATAACGATGAATAACTGTTTTTTCGGTGTATTTTTGCAAAAATCCAAAAATAAACAATGTCTCAAAACACTTTAGAAATAGAAAGAGAAGAGAAAAAAGAACTTTATGCGTACCAAAAAGGTGATATTGATGCCATTTTTGACCGCTTAGACAATGCTCCTCCAAAACATCATTTGCTATACCAATTGCCTACTGGTGGGGGAAAAACCGTAATATTCTCAGAAATTGTACGTCGTTATTTATCTAATAATGACAAAAAAGTGGTTGTTTTAACACACCGTATCGAACTTTGCAAACAAACGTCAAAAATGCTCAAAGGCTTTGGCGTAAGCAATAAAATAATCAACAGTAAAGTTAAGGAGCTTCCTGACCAAAATGATTATTCTTGTTTTGTGGCAATGGTTGAGACTTTGAAAAACCGTATCAATGATGAAAAATTGCATCTTGACAACATCGGTTTGGTTATTATTGATGAGGCGCACTACAATTCATTCCGAAAATTATTAAACTCATTCAAAAATGCTTTTATTCTTGGGGTAACTGCAACGCCGTTGAGTTCAAATATAAAATTGCCAATGCACCAGAGCTACGACGAACTTATAGTTGGAGATACTATTGGTTCATTGATTGATAAAGGATTTTTGGCAAGAGCAACTACTTATAGTTATGATGTTGGTTTGACATCATTAAAAGTAGGGATCAATGGAGATTATACCGTAAAATCTTCTGATGATTTGTATACGAATACCATGATGCAAGAAAAACTGCTTCATGCTTATACAGAGCGTTCTTTAGGTAAAAAGACTTTGATTTTCAATAATGGTATTCATACATCATTATATGTGTACGATACTTTTAGAGAAGCTGGTTATGATATCAGACATCTTGATAACACTAGTAGTTCTGAAGAGCGTAAAGATATTTTGCAATGGTTTAAGAAAACTCCAGATGCGATTTTGACTTCTGTCGGAATCTTGACAACTGGTTTTGACGAACCAACGGTTGAAACGATTATTTTGAACAGAGCAACAAAATCGTTGACTTTATATTTCCAGATGATTGGTCGTGGATCACGTAAATTACCTGGAAAAGATGAATTTACAGTAATTGATTTAGGAAATAACGCCGCTCGTTTTGGATTATGGAGCGAGCCTGTAAACTGGCAACATATTTTCAAATCTCCTGAGTTTTATCTTGAAAATCTTAGAGATGATACTGAAATCGAAATGTTTTTCAAATACAGCATGCCGCCTGAATTAAGAGCAAAATTCAGCAAAACTGCCGATGTTACTTTTGATGTTGATGAAGAGCACAAGTTAGCTATCAAACAAAATTTACGCTCAAAAATTGTATTGGATAAATCATTAGAACAGCATGCTTCAATGTGCGTTGATAATACAGAAACTTTGCAAGAAGCTAAATTATTGGCAAAAGAATTAGACGATGATATTGAATGCCGAATCAAGCGCTATGCGAAATGTTTGAGCCAATGCAGTAAAAACTACCGCGAATGGCTGGTTGACGATTATAAAAAGAATATGACTTTATTAATCGGTAAAAAATACCGTGAAAAAATCATGAACGAACCGGATTGATTTTTGGTTTAGAAAAAATTCAAAGTTTCAGGTTTCACGTTTCAAGTTGTTGAAATCTAAAATATTATATTTAAAGAGGAGAAATCGCATTTTAATGTGATTTCTCCTTTCAAACTTATTAGGCTACATGTAACTTGAAACATGAAACCTTAAACAAAAAAAACAAAAAAGCATGTCTAAACAATTCTCAGCATTAGGAGTTTCAGCGCCAATTTTAAAAGCTTTAGGCGAATTAAATATTGTTGAACCAACAGAAATTCAGCAAAAAACGATTCCGCTTTTATTAGCTGAAAACCATGATGTTGTTGGTTTAGCCAAAACCGGAACTGGTAAAACAGCTGCTTTTGGATTACCATTGTTGCAATTGGTAAAAACGGATTTGCCAGTTGTGCAAGTGGTAATTTTAGTTCCAACAAGAGAACTTGGACATCAAATTTTCAAGAATTTGGAAGATTTTTCAAAGCATCTCCCAAATATTTCAATTGCAGCAACTTGTGGCGGAATTCCAATCAAACCACAAATTGAGCGTCTTACGCAGCCTACACATATTGTAGTAGCAACTCCGGGTCGATTGATTGATTTGATTCAGAGAAAAGCTGTTGACTTAAGTCAGACACAATATCTAGTTTTAGATGAAGCCGATGAAATGGTTGCTATTCTAAAAGAAAGTTTGGATGAAATTATTGCTGAACTTCCAAAAAAGCATCGTACACTTTTATTCTCGGCAACTTTGCCAGGAACAATCAAACAGCTGATTCAGAATTATTTGAACAAAAATGTCGTTCAAATAAGCGCCAGCATGGAAACTACTGGAAATCAAGGCATCGACCATCAATATATTGTGGTTGATCCAATTGAAAAATTGGATGTTTTAATGCATTTCTTGAATTCAAGAGAAGGTGAACGCGGTATTATTTTCTGCAAAACTAAAGCTGCTGTAAATAAATTAGCTAAAAATTTGGCAATTAATCGTTTTTCATCTGGAGCACTTCATGGAAGTTTGACTCAAGGAATTCGCGATCGAATTATGGAGCAATTCCGTGAAGGACACATCAATATTTTAGTCGCAACTGATCTTGCTGCAAGAGGAATTGACGTTAAAGAGATTTCTTATGTTGTAAATTACCATTTACCAGACACCTATGAAAATTACGTGCACCGAAGCGGAAGAACTGCAAGAGCAGGAGCAAAAGGACTTTCATTGACTGTTTTACAGGAAGAAGAAGTTTTTGAAATTCCTGAATTTGAAGAAGAATTAGGAATCAAATTTACCAAATTCGAAAAACCATCGCCTTTGAGTTTAGAAGAAAACAATACGCTTTTATGGGCAAAACAAATCTTTAAAACAAAACCAAATCACGACATTTCATCAGATTTAAAAACAAAAGTAAAAACTGTTTTTCATCACTTGACAAAAGACGAATTGATTGAAAAATTGCTGGCTAATTATGTCCTGCAAAACAAAATCGATGTAGTTGAAAAACCTGTTAAAAAATTCAAAAAGTAATAAATCCAGAAATTGTCATTGCATATTAATGTTGTATATTTATAAGGTATTTTTTTATTAAAGCCTACTTAAAAACAACATATATGAATATAGTCATTATAGGAGGCGGTTTTGCAGGAATCAATCTCGCGAAAGAACTTGTCAACCATCCTCAGATACAAGTAACCCTTGTCGACAAAAACAATTACAACTTTTTCCCACCACTTATATACCAGGTTGCAACCGCTTTTTTGGAGCCGTCAAGCATTAGTTATCCCTTCAGAAAATTTTTTGCAGGGAAAAAGAACCTAAATTTTCGTTTAGGAGAATTGATTTCTGTTGTTCCAGCAGAAAATAAAATAATCCTTAATAATGGTGAATTGACCTACGATCATCTTGTTTTTGCAACCGGTGCAGAAACAAGTTATTTTGGCATGGAAAACGTAATGAAAAATGCCATTCCGATGAAAACATTAAATGATGCCATCGAAATGCGTAACACATTGCTTAAAAACCTTGAAAAAGCTGCTATTTGCAAAGACATGCGCAAACGTCGTAAATTATTGACAATTGTAGTAGCAGGAGGGGGGCCAACCGGAGTGGAAGTTTCTGGAATGTTTGCTGAAATGAGAAAAAGTATTCTACTTAAAGAATACCCAGAATTAGACACCTCTGCCAGCAATGTTTATTTAGTCGATGGAGGAGATGCATTGCTTGCGCCAATGAGCGAGGCTTCGCAAAAAGACACTCTGAAAGCATTGACAGATCTTGGCGTTGTGGTAAAATTAAACAAACGTGTAACTGATTATGTTGATGATACCGTATATTTTGATAATGGTGAAACCATCAAAACCAAAAACTTAATTTGGGCAGCTGGAGTATCTGCAAAACTTTTTGACGGAATTCCGAAAGAAAGTTATGGACGCGGCAAACGTATGGCGACTGATCAATACAATAAAGTAAACGGTTTAGAAAATATCTATGCAATTGGCGACACAGCAATTTTAGCCGGAGATAAAAATTTCCCTGACGGACATCCGCAAGTCGCACAGGTAGCCATTCAGCAAGGAATAAACTTGGCAAAAAACTTCATGAATATGGCTGCTGGAAAACAATTGAAACCTTTTGCTTATCATGACAAAGGCTCTATGGCCATTATAGGAAGAGCGAAAGCCGTAGTAGATTTACCAAGTCCAAAATGGCATTTCAATGGATTCTTTGCTTGGGTTATTTGGTTGTTTATTCACTTGATTTCTTTGATAACTTATAGAAACCGATTAAATACATTCTGGAACTGGATGGTCGCATATTTTGCAAGAGATCAATCCCTTAGAATGATCATCAGACCAGATAAAAGACAGTCTGCGGAATAAAGAAAATAAATTCCAATTTTTTAAATTCCAAACTTTAAAGTTATCTGAATTTTAAAATACAAAAGCCAAAATCTAATGATTTTGGCTTTTGTATTTAGAACCTTTGTCTCTCTGTTACTTTGTCCCTTTGTCACTTTAATAGTTTACTCAGCAGTCGTTGGGTCAATTATTCCCACAACTTCATTTACTGAATTCGCGGGAAATCCGCCTAATTTAGCATGTTCATAAACCATGTCTTTATTTGGCGCTATGTAAATACAATAAAGCTTATCATTTGTAATATAGCTATTTAACCATTGAATTTGCGTTCCTAATTGATTAAGTATACCACAAGAAGTCTGCGAAATACTTTTTAGTTGATCAGTTGTAAGTTCACCTGCATTTGGGATTTCCCTTTCAATAACATACTTCGGCATAATAATTCGAAATTTAACCCTACTCATGTGGCTTTTCGGTTTCGCCCCGTTTTCAAAATGGTCTCTGGATTCCATTAATTTTTATGTACTATAAAATTAATGAATTTAAAGATGCAAAAACAGTAAATATTGATTTTTAGATGGTTACAAGCATTCAATTAATGAACAACTACAGTATCATTTTCCACGCCTAATTCTACTTTATGTTTGATGAAACGCTTTCCAACATTTAGAATTACAAAAGCCGTAATTGTCGTTACCGTCATAATAGCAACCATAGGCGCAACAGAATCTTTCACAAAAATACCAATTGCAAAAGATGCTAAAGCTCCCAAACCTAGCTGAATTGCCCCCATTAATGCTGACGCACTTCCGGTGTTTTTAGCAAATGGCGCCAAAGTAAGTCCAGCGGTATTTGGATTTGAAATTCCTAAACAAGCCAAAAACAAAAACAGCATTCCGATTGTTTCGTATAATCCTAAAAGATCATTTAAAGCTAAAATCAAGAAAATGATACTGATAACGGACTGAGAAATTAAAGCACCAAAAATCATTTGCTCGCTTGAAAATTTCTTTAATAAAATCGAATTTAACTGACTTGAACCGATAAAACTTACTGACATGAAAGCAAAAATCCATCCGTAGGTTTTTCCGTCAACGTGGTAAATATCCATAAAAATGATAGGAGAGGCCGCTACGTATGAAAATAGTCCAGAAAAAGCAATTGCACCAGTAAATGCATAGGTGTAAAATTGAGGCTCTTTCAAGACTTTTATGAAATTGGTCAAAATCGGTTTTGGCTTCAATGACACTGTTAAATCGGGTTGATACGTATTTGGCAATCCAATTTGTGATGCTAATAAAATAAAAATCCCCATGCACATCAAAATAAAAAATACGATATGCCATCCGAAATCTTCAGTTACATAACCTCCAATTGTTGGCGCCAACATCGGAGAAAGCCCAACCACAAGCATTAACAATGAAAAAACTTTAGGAATATCTTTTACAGGAAATAAATCACGAACCATTGCGACAGAAGCTACCGTTGCAGCACAACTACCGATGGCTTGAACAAAACGCAAAAAGATAAAAGAATCAATATCAGCAACATAAATACAGCCTAAAGAAGCTAAAATGTAAACCAAAAGCCCAATAAATAAAGGTTTTTTACGTCCAAAACGATCTAAAAGCGGTCCGTACAATAATTGTCCAGCAGAAATTCCAATGAAATAACTCGACAAACTCATCGAAACTTTTGCAACAGTTGTATTCAAATCCTTTGCAATATCTGAGAAACCAGGCAGATACATATCGATTGAAAAAGGACCAAGTGCTGTTAAAGAACCTAAAATAAGAATCAGTTTAATGTATTTTTTTGTTGTCATTTTCTTAAAAAACTGTAATAAATTTTCTGCAAAGGTAGAGTTTTCATAACTTGTAGTGCCTTTAAGAAGAATTTATAATGAATTATATTCTTTCAGGCTTATAAAATTTGCATAACAGATTTATTAATCAAAAATTTTAAAAAATTATGAAAAAGTACATCTTATTATTAGCGATTCTATTTTCGTCAGTTTCATTTGCCCAAACCATCACATCAAAAATTGAAGATGCAAATGCGGCACAATACGAACTTCTTAAAAAAGTAAATCAGTATTATCCGGATATCACGCTCAGCAAAACCGTTACCAATTTTTATGCGGATGGAAATATTATAGACACACAACAAGATTTTGATTTAAAGGGAACAAAATTTTCAAGCTACAAACTGGGAATTAATCCTGGAAACAAAAAATTATTATTTGAATATGTTTCAGACGAAACTGGAAAAGTTCATGGAGATGTTGAACTTTTTAATGGAAATGTTTTGCGAACAACATTTTCAGAGAAACTAAATCAGATTGAAATTTCACTTAACGGAAAATCTGTTTATTTGAAAAAATTATAAAAAATTTTCAAATATGAGAAATTTGAAGCATCACACATACGTGATGCTTTTTTGATTCTAAAAAATTCGGTCGTCCAAAATTCCAATATTTGAGAAAAAATATTTTTCATTTGAAAATATGGAAAATTTGAACATCTGGTCAGAATCGTTTTTTTGAACAAAAAATCTATTTGCACAGAAATCCAATATTTGAAGAAAAATATTTTTTATTTTCAAATATTTAAAATTTGAGATTTTAAAAATGAAACAAATTAGTATCATTAAATTTATACTTAGATTTTGATCTCAAATTCATTAATAATTTCTATGAAGCAAGTGATAAAAAAAAGTTACAAATATGAGATTTTTTTTATCATCAGATCGAAGATGAGATTCGTAGATATAATCAAGAAAACCAGAAATAACGTAATACAGCGTATAATTGACAGATATCCATTTGAACTATAATTTATATTATGTAAAATAGAATATTTTAAAATACACCACTCTTTAAATTATATCATTAATCGAAACATCTGGTGAAATTAGCTTTAAAATTACACTTCTTCTTTCCGAAGCAATTGTAAATGAGAATTTTACTAAAAAAGTTAAAAATTTCTAGCTCAAACAAAATACACTTTACAGTGATAATTTAAATTTTAAACGTAAAAAAAACATTTTAAAGCCTTGAAATCAGTAATTCTTAACATTTCTTTAAAATATTCAGATTCTACTAAAGATGCTGTCATTGTAAGACTTTATTTTCTTATTTTTACATTCGATACTTTAAAAAAATTATCAAACATATGAATACTATTGCTGAGCATATTGCAGATTTTTTAAAAGAATACCCGCCATTTAATAATTTGACTTTTCAGGAATTATCTGATATTGCAACAAATATCCGCGTATTAAATTTAGAAAAACACACTGTACTATTTCAAAATAATGATACGTTGCATGATAGTTTTTATGTTGTAGCTTCGGGCGTCATCAATTTGACTACAATTGCTGATGCTGAGGAAACTATTATCAATAAGTGTCATGAAGGCGATATTTTTGGCTTAAGACCTTTCTTTGCCAAGAATAATTATATGATGACTGCAAAAGCACGTGAAGAAAGTATTGTTTACGCTATTCCTATTGCGGTTTTCAGACCTTTTGTTGCGAATAACTCAGATGTTTTAAACTTCTTATTGGAAAGTTTTGCAACAAATTCAAGACATACCAAAGACAGTGTAAATTCAAATGGAAAAATGATTTCTGACACTTCTTTTTATGTGGATCAGCAATCAGAAATGCAATATATTCAGTCACTTAACTACAACAATTCACCTTTAACAACTGAAGCAAGTCATATTGTTAAGGACGTTGCTATTTTAATGACCGAAGCAATGGTTGACAATATCATCGTTTGTGGCGAAAAGAATCGCCCGATTGGTATTGTGACTGCAACAGACTTGGCTTCAAAAATTGCTACTGGCCGTTATCCTATTACGGAATCTATTGACAAAATCATGTCATCTCCAGTAGTAACTGTTATTGAAAACGTATCACTTGCTGAAGCGCAATTATTGATGCTGAAACACAATGTAAGCCATTTATGTGTAACGAAAGATGGTACAAGTAAGTCTGCTGTGAAAGGAATTATTTCCGAACATGATTTAATTGTAGCTCAAGCCAGTAACCCTGGTGTCTTAATCAAAGAGATTAAGCGTTCGCAATTACCAAAAGACTTAAAACAAATACGTGATCGACTGTCTGATTTGATTCAGAATTCGATTCAAAAAAATATTCCGATTTCTCATGTTAGCAATATTGCGAGCGAAATCAATTTGGCAATTATCAAACGTTCTGTTGAGTTATCTATTTTAGATTTAGGCTCACCTCCTGCTCGTTTTGCTTGGTTAAGCATTGGAAGCCAAGGACGTAAAGAACAATTATTACTTACGGATCAAGATAGTATTTTGATTTTTGAAGATGTTGCTCCTGAAAAATATAGAGAAGTAAAAGATTATTTTTTAAGATTAGCAAAAAGAGCTACTGCCATTCTAGAAAAAGTTGGTTATGAATTTTGTCCAAACGGCCATATGGGAAGCAATATGTTATGGTGTAAATCATTGACTGATTGGACGAAACAATACAACAGCTGGATGAATACTCCAGGTGAAAACAGCAACGACTTGAGCAGTATTTTCTTTGATTATGAAATTGTTTTTGGAGAGCCAAAAATTGAAGAAGTGATCGAAAACGTAATCTTCAAAAATGCTGTAAACAATACCTTATTCTTTGACTTTTTAGGAAATGATGCCTTGAAAAAGAACTCTCCTTTGAGTTTCTTCAAAAAATTCATTATTGAAGAAGAAGGTCCAAATAAAGGAAAATTTGACATCAAAAATCGCGCGTTAATGCCATTAATTGATGCTGCACGTTTACTAATTTTAAATGCAAACATAAAAGGAATCAAAAACACTTATTTGAGATTCAAACAATTGGCAATAACAGATTCTAAAAATGCTGAAATATACTTAAGCTGTGCTGAAGCATTTTTGATACTTTCAAAATTTAGAACTGTTGAAGGATTAAAAAATGATGATTCTGGACAATATATTAATGTAAGAGATATGTCTAAAACAGACAAAGAGAAGTTAAAAAATGCCTTGACCCCAATGAAAGATCTTGAGGAATTAATTAAGAGTAAATTTCAACTTACACAATTCTCGTAAAATATGCTAGACTGGCTTAAAAATATTAATAAAGAATATCCAGATTTTTGGAAAGATTACCTGAACAAATTCGAAACAAAACCTAACAGATTCGTTGTTTTATCAACGGAAACTTCTGGTTTAAATCCGAATAAGGATGTTATTCTTTCTCTAGGAGCTTTTTCTGTAATTGATGACGGAATTGTTATTAAAGACAATTTTGAATGTGTTTTGCTACAATACAAATTCTTGCAAGATAACGGACTTTCAAATGAGTTTATCATTGAGAGCAAAATGAGCAAAATGCAAGAGCCTGAAGCACTTGAAGCATTTGTGAATTTTCTTGGAAATTCGGTTTTAGTGGGACATCACATTAATTTTGACATAGAAATGCTTAATTCTTCTTTAGAACGTCTTGACTGTGGCCGATTGAAAAATGAGGCTCTCGATGTTGATGTGATGTACAGAAAATTAATGGATATTAATGACAAACAATTTTCACTTGACGATTTGTGCGAAATTTATAAAATCCCGAAAAGCGATAGAAATTCATCTGCTGAAGATGCTTACAGAATAGCGTTGTTGTTCTTAAAATTAAAATCTAGATTAGGAATCAAATAGATTTAAATTTTAAATCTTAAATTTCAAATTCCAATCATAAAAAAAGCCTCTTAAATTCTTAAGAGGCTTTTTTTTTATGTTGTAAATCTAGATTTTAGATTTTTCCTTTTGTAATTTCTTCTACAACTTCAGGATTCAATAAAGTCGAAGTATCTCCAAAATTAGAGAAATCACCTTCAGCTATTTTACGTAGAATTCTACGCATAATTTTTCCTGAGCGTGTTTTTGGCAAACCAGAAACAAATTGAATTTTATCCAATTTTGCAATTGGCCCAATGTGATCTGCAATATATTGATTGATTTCTTTTGCCAAGTTTTCTTTATTTCTAACTTCTCCAGTTTCTTTCAAGATTACGTAACCATACAAAGCATTTCCTTTGATATCGTGTGGAAATCCAACAATCGCAGATTCTGCAACTGCTGGGTGCTCGTTGATAGCATCTTCAATTGGAGCCGTTCCTAAATTATGACCAGAAACAATTACTACGTCATCTACTCGACCAGTGATTCTATAGTAACCAACTTCATCTCTTAAAGCTCCGTCACCTGTAAAATATTTTCCAGGGAAAGCAGAGAAATAAGTTTCTTTATAACGATCGTGATTATTCCAGATTGTTCTTGCAATTCCAGGCCAAGGGAATTTAATACACAAACTTCCAACTACCTGATTTCCTTCAATTTCATTTCGTTTTTCATCCATTAAAACTGGCTGAATTCCCGGCAATGGCAAAGTTGCATAAGTTGGTTTTGTTGGCGTAACAAAAGCAATCGGTGAAATCATGATTCCTCCCGTTTCTGTTTGCCACCAAGTATCCACAACTGGACATCTCTTATCACCTACGTGGTCATTAAACCAGTGCCAAGCCTCTTCGTTGATTGGCTCTCCAACAGATCCAATTACTTTTAAAGATTTCAGAGGATATTTTTGAATATAATCTAAACTTTCTTTTGCTAATGAACGAATTGCTGTTGGCGCAGTATAGAATTGTGTGATTTTGTGTTTTTCGATAATATCCCAAAAACGGCTGAAATCTGGATAAGACGGAACACCTTCAAAAATTACAGTTGTAGCTCCGTTCAATAATGGTCCGTATAAAATATACGAGTGACCAGTAATCCAACCAATATCTGCCGTACACCAGAAAATATCATTTTCCTCATAACTAAATACATTTTTAAATGTATAAGCCGTGTAAACCATGTAACCTGCAGTAGTATGAACCATACCTTTTGGTTTTCCTGTTGATCCTGAAGTATATAAAATAAACAAAGGATCTTCGGCATCCATAATTTCAGCAACACTATTATCTAATGCCGCATCTAAAAGTGGTTGCAACCAAATATCACGACCATCTTTCATTTTCACTTCAGTATTTGTTCTTTTTGCAACCAATACTTTTTCTACTGAAGGACAAGTTTCAAGAGCTTCATCAACAATTCCTTTAAGGTCGATTGTTTTGTTTCCTCTATAACCTCCGTCAGAAGTAATTACCATTTTGCACTCGCAGTCATTAATTCTGGCAGAAACTGCTGAAGCAGAAAATCCAGCAAAAACAACAGAGTGGATTGCTCCAATTCTAGCACAAGCCAAAACTGAAACAGCCAATTCTGGAATCATTGGTAAATAAATACAAACTCGGTCTCCTTTGCGCACGCCTTGCTCACGCAAAACATTTGCCATTTTTGAAACTCTTTCGTATAATTCATTATATGTTATATGCAAAGCCTCCTCAGACGGATTATTTGGTTCAAAAATAATTGCCGTTTTTTCGCCTCTTTTGCTTAAATGTCTGTCGATACAATTTTTTGTAATATTAACTTTGGCGTCAGTAAACCATTTCACTTCAGCATCAGCCATATTAAAATCAACTACTTTTTCCCATTGTTGGTACCATGTGAAATTTTCTTCTGCGATTTTGCCCCAAAATTTTCTTGGTTCCCTTATTGACTTATTGTAATGCTTAAAATATTGTTCTAAATTTTCAATTTTATAATAACTCATATGTTTCTTGGAATTTTTTTTATAAATGTATTAAATCTCGGTGTATTCTTAAAATTATTTAATTCATAAATTTTGGCAAATAAAAACACATATTAAAAAAAATATCTCTTTTTAATGTGTTTAATGCAAAAAAATACTTTTTTACTTCAAAAAGCATATTACAAAAAAGGCGCAGTAGATAAATACTGCGCCTTTTTATTTTTAACAATTTCAATAACAATTAATTTCGTAATTATAGAATTACAATACTTTTCTCTATTTTGAAAATAGCAGCATCTTTATTAATCAAAATGAAATTTCAACAAGTATATTTCTACCAAAAATATACCCCATTTATAAGGGATTAGCTTCACTTAACTTACTCTCACAGAAGTTAAGTGAATGCAACATGCATCTATATCTAGTTTCTTAATAAGTGCTTACTAATTCAAAATATTACAAATCATGATACAGTGCAAATCTCGCAAAATCGAATTTCGCTAGATTTCCCCCAACTTTTTTAATTATCCAATTTTTTTCATTGCTGTCATAGACTCTCTCAACCATGCTCCTACTTCTTCGATAGGATGTTGACGAATTTCTCTGTTTACAGCAATTAATACTGCATTATCTACTCCGTTTGAAGTTGAAAATGGTTTTCCGATAATGTTAGTTTCTACTTTTTTCATGAATTCAGTCAATAATGGCTTACATGCATGATCAAATAAATAACATCCGTACTCAGCAGTATCAGAAATTACACGGTTCATTTCGAATAATTTCTTTCTTGCAATTGTGTTAGCAATTAATGGCAATTCGTGTAATGACTCATAATAAGCTGATTCTTCAATAATTCCAGCTTCAGTCATTGTTTCAAAAGCTAATTCAACACCAGCTTTTACCATTGCAATCATTAATACTCCATTGTCAAAATATTCTTGTTCAGAAATTGGAGCTTCTTGTGGTGCAGTTTTTTCGAAGTTAGTTTCTCCTGTTGCAGCTCTCCATTTCAATAAGTTAACGTCGTCGTTCGCCCAGTCGATCATCATAGTTCTAGAGAATTCTCCAGAAATAATATCGTCTTGGTGTTTTTGGAATAACGGACGCATGATATCTTTTAATTCTTCAGCTAATTCGTAAGCTTCGATTTTTGAAGGATTATTTAAACGATCCATCATATTTGTAATACCACCGTGTTTCAAAGCCTCAGTGATAGTTTCCCATCCGTATTGGATTAATTTTGAAGCATAAGCAGCATCGATTCCTTTTTCAACCATTTTATCAAAACATAAAATAGATCCAGTTTGCAATAACCCGCAAAGGATTGTTTGCTCACCCATTAAATCTGATTTTACTTCAGCTACGAAAGATGATCTCAAAACTCCTGCTCTGTGTCCTCCTGTTCCTACAGCATAAGCTTTTGCTTGATCTAAACCAAAACCGTTTGGATCGTTTTCTGGGTGAACTGCAATAAGAGTTGGAACTCCAAATCCTCTTTTGTACTCTTCACGAACCTCAGAACCAGGACATTTAGGAGCACACATAATTACAGTGATATCTTTACGAATCTGCATTCCTTCTTCAACAATATTGAATCCGTGAGAATATGCAAGAGTCGATCCTTGTTTCATTAATGGCATAATTGCAGTAACTACAGCAGTATGTTGCTTGTCTGGAGTCAAGTTACAAACTAAATCAGCAGTTGGAATCAATTCTTCATAAGTTCCTACTTTAAAACCATTTTCAGTTGCATTTTTATATGAAGCTCTCTTTTCAGCAATTGCATCTGCACGCAATGCATAAGAAATGTCTAAACCAGAATCTCTCATGTTTAAACCTTGATTCAAACCTTGTGCACCACAACCTACGATAACAACTTTTTTTCCTGCTAAAGCTGCGATTCCGTCTGCAAATTCTGACTGCTCCATAAATTCGCAAACTCCAAGTTGCTCTAATTGTAATCTAAGTGGTAATGTGTTGAAATAATTTGCCATTTTTTTTTATTTAATGAATGTGTAATTTAATAAGTAATTTATATTTAAGTATGAATGATATTATTTGAAAGTTTCTAATAATGTTGAAATCTCCATTTTTTCTTTAGAAACCGAAATTCTTCCAGAACGCACAAATTGCATGATTCCGTACGGTTTGAATTTTGCATATAATTCTTCAATTTCCGAACGTCTTCCTGATTTTGAAATCACAAAGAAATCACGAGAAACTGTCACAATTGTTGACTGGCTTTCTTTAATGATATTCTGAATTTGTTTCTCATCAAACAACAAATTAGAAGCAATTTTAAATAATGCATTTTCTAGATAAATTGTTTCTTCATCTGTGTGATAAAATGCTTTTATAACCTCAATTTGTTTTTCAATTTGACCTACAATATTCTGAACCCATTTTTCAGTTGTATTTACTACAATGATAAATCTAGAAACATTCTCTATTTCTGATTCAGAAACATTTAGGCTTAATATATTAATGTGACGCTTTAAGAATATTCCTGATATTCTGTTCAACAATCCAACATTATTTTCTGAGTATACCGATATGGTAAATGTTTTATCTTCCATTTGTTTTTTAGTTTTTTTAGTTTCAATCCCGATAGCTATAGGGATTGAAACATGAAACCTTTTTTTAACTTAATCTAATTTCTGAAACACAAGCTCCTGTTGGAATCATTGGGAAAACATTGTTTTCTTTTTCAACCAATACTTCTAAGAAATAAGAATCTTTTGAAGCCAGCATTTCTGCGACAGCTGCGTCAAGATCTTCTCTTTGTGTAACTTTTTTAGATTTGATATAATATCCTTCTGCAATTGCAATGAAATTTGGATTAATCATTTTTGTAGAAGCATATCTATTATCAAAGAATAATTCCTGCCATTGGCGAACCATTCCTAAGAATTCGTTATTTAAAACCACAATTTTAACTGGAACTTCAGTTTGGAAAATCGTTCCAAGTTCCTGAATTGTCATTTGGAAACCACCATCACCAATTATCGCTACTACTTCTCGTTCTGGTTTTCCCATTTTTGCCCCAATTGCTGCAGGCAATGCAAATCCCATTGTTCCTAAACCTCCTGAAGTAATATTACTTTTTGTTGAATTGAATTTAGCGTAACGGCAAGCAAACATTTGATGCTGGCCAACATCTGAAACGATAATCGCATCTCCTTTTGAATGTTTGTTGATCATTTCAATAGTTTCACCCATTGAAATTCCTTTTCCGTTTGTTGGATTTAATTCTTCTTTGATAACCGAATTAAACTCAACTTCTCTTAAAGCTTTAAATTCATTATGCCATAAATCGTGCGATTTTGCATCCAATAATGGCAATAAGGCCGCTAGAGATTCTTTCACGTCACCTAAAACTGCAATTTCAGTTTTAACGTTTTTATCGATTTCTGCTGGATCAATTTCAAAGTGAATTACTTTTGCTTGTTTTGCATAAGTACTTAATTTACCCGTAACACGGTCGTCAAAACGCATTCCGAAAGCAATTAAAACATCACATTCATTTGTCAATAAGTTTGGAGCGTAATTTCCGTGCATTCCAAGCATACCAACGTTTAAAGGGTGATCTGTTGGCAAAGCCGAAAGACCTAATATTGTCCATGCTGCTGGAATTCCTGATTTTTCAATTACAGCTTTGAATTCTTCTTCAGCTTGACCAAGAATAATTCCTTGTCCAAAAACGATTAATGGTTTTTTGGCACTATTAATTAGAGCTGCTGCTTCAGCAACTTTGTCTAAATTCAATTTTGGAACCGGAACATAACTTCTAATTCCTTTGCATTTTTCATAACTAAAATCAAACTCATCAAATTGAGCATTTTTAGTAATATCAATCAAAACTGGACCTGGACGGCCAGAACGAGCGATATAAAACGCTTTTGCAATAATTTCAGGAATTTGAGAAGCTTCAGTTACCTGAAAATTCCATTTTGTAACTGGAGTTGAAATTCCGATAATATCAGTTTCCTGAAATGCATCAGAACCTAATAAATGTCTTCCAACTTGTCCTGTAATACAAACCATTGGAGTTGAATCGATCTGAGCATCAGCGATTCCTGTAACTAAATTAGTTGCTCCCGGTCCTGAAGTAGCAATAGCAACTCCTACTTTTCCTGTAGCTCTTGCATAACCTTGAGCCGCATGCGTTGCACCTTGCTCGTGACGTACTAAAACGTGGTGCAACTGATCTTGAAATTTATATAACTCATCGTAAACCGGCATGATTGCTCCACCTGGATAACCATAAACTAAGTCTACTCCTTCTTCTAACAAACATCTTATAACGGCTTCAGCCCCTGATATTCTCATAGTATATTGTTTTTTCAATGTCAAAATTCAATTTCAAAAATCAATGGCAATGGTAAAATTCAATTTCAATTCTAAATTTTAAATTGACTTTTTATTTATTGCTATTTGATTTTTGATATCGTCATTGATATTGATTTTTGATATTGTTCTTTTAAAATTAATTATCGGTAACGCAACCTGTAGAAGCGCTTGACACCGATTTAGCGTATTTAAGCAAAACTCCTCTGTCAACTTTTAATTTCGGCTGTACCCAAGCCGCTTTTCTAGCTGCAAATTCTTCGTCAGATATCTTCAAGTCGATTGTATTTTTCACAGCATCAATAGCGATCATATCCCCATCTTTTACTAGTGCAATACCACCACCGTCATATGCTTCTGGTGTAACGTGTCCTACCACGAATCCGTGTGAACCTCCCGAGAATCTACCGTCTGTAATTAGTGCACAACTGCTTCCTAATCCAGCTCCAATAATTGCAGATGTAGGCTTAAGCATTTCAGGCATTCCCGGACCACCTTTTGGTCCACAACCTCTAATGACGACTACATTACCTGGTTTAATTTTTCCGGCTTGAAGACCTGGAATTACTTCAAATTCTCCTTCAAATACTACAGCTGGACCTTCAAAATACTCTCCTTCTTTTCCACTGATTTTTGCTACAGCACCTTCAGAAGCAAGATTTCCGTATAAAACCTGAATATTTCCTGTTGGTTTTAATGCTTTTTGAATTTCATGGATTACTTCTTGTCCATCTTGTAAATCTGGAGTTGCAGCTAAATTTTCAGCAACTGTTTTTCCTGTTACAGTCAAACATTCTCCGTGAATAAGTCCAACTTTCAATAAATATTTCATTACTGCAGGAATACCTCCAACTTCATGAATATCTTCCATCATATATTTTCCACTTGGTTTCATGTCAGCAAGTACCGGCGTTCTGTCGTTAATTGCTTGGAAATCATCCAAAGTGATTGTAATACCAACAGAATGTGCCATTGCAATTAAGTGCATAACCGCATTTGTAGAACCTCCTAAAACCGCTACAATTGTAATTGCGTTTTCGAAAGCTTTACGAGTCATAATATCTCTTGGCTTAATATCTTTTTCTAATAAAATTTTAATTGCAGCTCCAGCAGCAACACACTCGTCTCTTTTTTCCTGACTCAAAGCAGGGTTTGACGAACTGTATGGCATACTCATTCCTAGCGCCTCAATTGCAGAAGACATTGTATTTGCAGTGTACATACCACCACAAGCACCAGCTCCTGGACAAGCATTTTGAATAACTCCTTTAAAATCTTCTGGAGTGATTTCTCCTTTTACTTTTTTTCCTAAAGCTTCAAAAGCAGAAACAATATTCAAAGATTCTCCTTTCCACTTTCCTGAGTGAATTGATCCTCCGTAAACCATCATTGACGGGCGGTTCAATCTTCCCATTGCAATAAGTGCTCCAGGCATGTTTTTATCACATCCAGGAATTGCAATAATACCGTCATACCATTGTGCTCCGGCAACTGTTTCAATAGAATCTGCAATTACATCACGAGAAACTAATGAATAACGCATTCCTTCTGTTCCGTTTGAAATTCCGTCACTAACACCAATAGTATTAAAAATAAGTCCGACCAGATCAGCATCCCAAACACCTTTTTTGACGTCTTTTGCTAAATCATTCAAGTGCATGTTGCACGTGTTACCATCGTAACCCATGCTCACAATTCCAACTTGTGCTTTTTTCAAGTCTTCTTCAGTTAGACCAATCCCGTATAACATTGCTTGCGCTGCAGGCTGTGTTTGATCTTGAGTGATGGTCTTGCTGTACTTATTTAATTCCATTATGTATTATTTTATTTTAATTTTTGTTCAAAAAAAAACCTTCCAGTATTTGGAAGGTTTATAATATAGTCTTTCAATTATATTTATACCATTCCCTGTGCAGATGTGATCACCACATTGACAACAATGACAGAAGTAATAATAATTGAGATTTGCATCTTTTCTATTTTTTAGTGTCACAAAAGTAAACAAACTTTAAGAACTAAAAAAATAAAATCTCAACATTTTAAAGACTTCTTGTTATTTCTTCTACGTTTTAACAAAAAATATTAAACAATTGTTGATTGTCCAATAGTAACATTGTCATTTCTGAAATAAAGTAGATCATCTTTGCTGAAAATAAAATTTGAAACAAACTCCCCTACTTCATTTGTACCGAATTTTGAATCAGGTTTTAAATCAACTGTCACTACTTTAAATTCAATTGCTTTTTCTACAGCTTTATAAATTACATTAGCTTCTTTCGTTAATCCGAAATGTTCCAATAAAAGTGCTGCTGCTAAAATCGAAGCAATCGGATTTGCAATATTTTTTCCTTTTGCTTGAGGATAAGAACCGTGAATTGGCTCAAACAAAGCATTTTTTTCTCCTAAAGAAACTGATGGCAATAAACCAATAGATCCTGTAATTACGCTAGCTTCATCAGACAAAATATCACCGAACAAATTCTCCGTCAAAATCACATCGAATTGTTTTGGATTTAAAATCAGTTGCATTGCCGCGTTATCTACAAACAAAAAGTCTACAGCTACATCTGGATAATTTTCGCTCACTTTCTGAACTACTTTTCTCCATAATCTTGAAGTTTCCAAAACATTAGCTTTATCCACCATTGTTAGCTTTTTACGTCTTTTTTGAGCCGATTTAAAAGCTAGATGTGCAATTCTAGTAATTTCTTCTTCTGAATATTCACATAAATCTGAAGCGTGTGTCCCTTCTTCATTAAGTGTTTTAGTTCCAAAATAAGCTCCACCAGTTAATTCTCTGAAAATAGTAAAATCAGCGCCTTCGATAATCTCTCTTTTCAATGGAGAAGATTCAATTAATGCTTTATAAGGTTTTATCGGGCGAATGTTAGCAAACAAGCCAAGTTCCTTACGTAATTTTAACAATCCTTGCTCCGGACGAACTTTTGCATTTGGGTTGTTATCATATTTTGGATCTCCAATCGCACCAAGTAAAACTGCATCTGTATTAAGACAAAGATTTAGTGTTTGTTCCGGGAGCGGGCTTCCTGTTTTATCAATTGCAACTGCACCCATGAGTGCTTCTTCAAAAACAAATTCATGATTGTAAACCTCTCCAATTGCATACAATGCTTTTTTCGCTTGTGCAATTACTTCTGGTCCAATTCCGTCTCCTGGTAAAACTGCTATTTTCAAATTCATAACGTCTCGTTCTTTATGTATTTAAATCTTTTTCTTTTTTTTACTCTTTCTTCTAACTTCTTTACTCTAGCAGACTAACCTCTTATTAATTCTGCTTGAATTTTTGAAGCTTCAATAATTTGATGAATA
The DNA here is from genome assembly GCF_039581405.1 of Flavobacterium mesophilum. Classification (NCBI taxonomy): domain Bacteria; kingdom Pseudomonadati; phylum Bacteroidota; class Flavobacteriia; order Flavobacteriales; family Flavobacteriaceae; genus Flavobacterium; species Flavobacterium mesophilum. The sequence goes on from NZ_JBCPXZ010000007.1 coordinate 158,016, forward strand.
TCAGCATCAACAACTTCTTTTTTAATATCAGCGAATTTCAAGAACTCAACATATACAATATCCAATTGTACTTTTGTCAATTCGTAACCCACTTTTTTAGCTCTATAAGCCAAAGCCGCTCTTCCGCTTCTTGCTGTCAAAATAATTGACGATTCGTTTACACCAACATCAAGCGGATCCATGATTTCATAAGTCGCTCTGTTTTTGATTACACCATCTTGGTGAATTCCAGAACTGTGTGCAAAAGCATTTGCTCCTACGATTGCTTTATTTGGCTGTACAATCATTCCCATACTCTCAGAAACTAAACGGCTCATTTCGTTTAATTCTCTTGTATTGATGTTTGTATCTAAATTCAAATATGGATGTTGTTTGAAAATCATTACCACCTCTTCAAGTGCAGTGTTTCCAGCTCTTTCTCCAATACCATTAATTGTACATTCAATTTGTCTTGCACCATTAATTGCACCAGCAATAGAGTTTGCCGTAGCCATTCCTAAATCGTTATGACAGTGGCATGAAAGAGTTACGTTTTCGATTCCTTTTACGTTTTCTTTCAAATATTTAATTTTTGCTCCGTACTCTTCTGGAAGGCAATATCCTGTAGTATCAGGAATATTCAATACTGTCGCTCCAGATTTGATTACTTCTTCGCAAACTTTTGCTAAAAAAGCGTTATCAGTTCTACCAGCATCTTCTGCATAGAATTCAACATCTTCTACATATGATTTTGCATGAGCTACTGCGAATTTCGCTCTTGCAATAATATCTTCAGGCGTAGTTTGTAATTTGTGGAGGATATGAGATTCTGAGGTTCCGATTCCGGTATGGATTCTAGGTTTCTTCGCATGCTTTAAAGCAGCTGCAGCAACATCAATGTCGTTTTTCACGGCTCTTGTCAATCCGCAGACGGTTGCATTTTCTACAATTTTACAAATCTCAGAGACCGATAAAAAATCGCCCGGACTTGACACAGGGAAACCTGCCTCGATAATATCAACTCCCATTTTGTCTAGTCGTTCTGCGATAACTAATTTTTGATTAGTATCTAACTTACATCCTGGAACTTGTTCACCATCGCGCAAAGTGGTGTCAAAAATTTGAACTTTCTCTCTATTCATATTCATTAATTTAATGTAATTTCACATTGTGATAACAAATATATATTGTACTTATGCAGTACGAAATTCATTTTAATGAAATTATACTGTTCATAAAACATTTTATAAGCAGTTAACTATTTCATAATCAATAAGTTATATTATTATTTTTTACAATGGCTAACCATCAAAAAGATTTCTTATTTGTTCTGATTAAATCGCTTTCCAAATCTGAAAAAAGACAATTTAAAATTTTTGCGAGTCGCTTAGAAACTAGTTCGAACACAAAATTTATCGAACTTTTTAATATTTTAGATAAATCTGAAACTTATGATGAAAAGCTTATTTTAAAAAGCGGGAGCATCAAAAAAGTTCAGTTATCTAACTTAAAATCATACTTATACAAACAAATTCTTGTTAGTATTCGTTTGAATATTCCGAGCCAAAATATTCGCTATCAATTGCGCGAACAAATAGATTTTGCTGTTATTCTTTATAATAAAGGTTTGTACAAACAGAGTTTGAAAATTCTGGATAAAACAAAACAGCAAGCTTTAGAAAATGATGAAAAATATATGGCGTATGAGATTGTAGAATTCGAAAAACTGATCGAATCACAATACATTACCCGAAGTATTCAAGGCCGTGCTGATGAACTTGTAATCCAGGCAAAAGAATTGAATTACCGAAACACTATTTCAAGCAAATTATCGAATTTGTCGCTTCAGCTGTACGGAATCATGTTGAAAACCGGCTATGTAAAAAGTGACGCCGAATATAAATATATAGACGATTATTTCAATCGACATATTGCAAAACTTGACGAAAGCAAATTTGGTTTCAGAGAGAAATATTGGTTCTATAATGCCAATTTATGGCGCAGTTTCTTGGTTCAGGATTTCTTAGCGAGTTATAAATACGCTTATAAATGGGTGACTTTGTTTTATGACAACCCGAATATGATTTATTTGAATCCGGTGTTTTTCTTAAAAGGAAATCATTATTTCTTGGAATCGCTTTATATGTTGAAATATAAGTCGAATTTCAAGAAATATTTGACGCTTTTAGAAGAAACAATTGCTGATCCCAGATTTCCAGTAAACGATAACATTGCATCACTATCATTTTTGTATATCTATAATAATAAATTGAATTTGCACATTCTGGAAGGTACTTTTGCGGAAAGCGAATACTTGATTCCGGAGATTTTAGAAAAACTAAAACTTCACAGTGAACATCTTGATGAGCATCACGAAATGTTATTTTTCTACAAAATTGCTTCAATTTACTTCGGAAATGAAAAATACAACGAGTGCATCAATTATTTAGATAAAATCATCAACAATAAAAACTTAACAATGCGTGAAGATTTAATGTGCTTCGCCCGACTTTTATCTTTGATTGCGCATTATGAGCTTGGGAAAGATTATTACCTTGAAAATCATCTTAAAAACACGTATAAGTTTTTGTTGAAAATGAATGATTTGCATGAAGTTCAGAAAGAAATTATCAAATTCTTAAGAAACTTGAACAATTTTTATCCTGCAGATATCAAAAAGGAATTCAAAAAAATGCATGCGCGTTTTGTGGAACTCGAGAAGAATACTTACGAAAAAAGGGCTTTCTTATATTTAGATATTATTTCGTGGCTTGAAAGCAAAATCGAGAATCGAAAAATTGCTGATATAATTAAGGAAAAAGCTAGGCTGAATAGTCGATAGGTTTTTTGAAATTCCAATTTTTGAAATTCCAAATTCCAATAAAAGGTCTGAAAAATAGTTTTTCAGGCCTTTTTGTCATTTTGACGAAGGAGACTCGAGCGATAGTGAACAGGCGAAGCTAATCGCACTAGCATTTCCGCAACATGAATCGCCAATCTTTGTAGAGCTGCTTGCGGAGATTTCTCCTTCGTCGAAATGACAAACTTTACGCATACACAACAAACCCGACAGGTTTTTAAAACTTGTCGGGTTTACTATTAAAGATAAAAAATCCCAAATTACCACCGAAATCTCGGACTTGGAATTTGGGATTTTTTTATTGGAATTTGTCGAATTTTTATTCGACTATATTAGAAGTCGTTACATAAAAATCTTTATCAACTTCTACTTTTCGATCTTCATTTGTCGTTTTTTCAGATTGCCATTCTGTTGTTGGTTTCAACCACATTTCAACACCGTTTAATTTTACTCGTACAGGCATGTCAAATTTTGCAACGCAGTTTGTCCAGTGGTAACCAAAAGTTCCATTTTTGAACATGTATTCAAAAACCGGAATTTGAGTTGTAGTCAAATATTGCGCAAAAACTCTGTTGAAATTAATTCCAGATTGCTCGTTGATGTACTCCTGAATTTGCTTTCCGGTAACCGTTTGATGATAGAATTTTTTGTTCATTCCTCTCAAAATCGATTTCCATTTTGCATCATCATTAATTACTTGTCGAATCATGTGAAGCATTGAAGCTCCTTTTGGATACATATCCCCAGAGCCTTCGTTGTTTACATCATAATGACCAATAATTGGAGTATCATTTTTAATGTTTTTTCGGCATCCAACTATATATTCCGCAGCGGCATCTTTTCCATAATAATATTCTAGAAAAAGACTTTCAGAGTAGTTCGTAAAGCTTTCATGAACCCACATATCTGCAATGTCTTTATATGTAATATTATTTGCATACCACTCATGTCCAGACTCATGGATAATGATAAAATCGAATTTCAAGCCCCAGCCTGTTCCGCTTAAATCGCGTCCTAAATAACCGTTTTTATAGCCATTTCCGTAAGTAACAGAACTTTGATGCTCCATTCCTAAATATGGCGCTTCAACCAATTTGTAGCTATCTTCATAAAAAGGATAAGGACCAAACCAGTTTTCAAAAGCTTTCAGCATTCTTGGCGCATCTTTAAATTGTTCTTTAGCCAAAGCCAAATTATCTTTTAAAACATAATAATTACAATCTAAATCGCCTTTTTCTCCTTTATATTTTTCAGAGAAATTCACATAATCTCCAATATTGATGTTTACTCCATAATTGTTGATTGGGTTTGAAACATACCAGTTGAAAGTTTTAGTTCCGTCTTTTTCTTTTTTAACGCTTTTTAATCTTCCGTTTGAAACATCCGTCAAATCTCCCGGAACATTTACGCTAATCAACATATTTTCGACTTCATCATACATATGATCCTTGCACGGCCACCAAACGCTTGCCCCAAGTCCTTGACAAGATGAAGCAATAAAATCTTTTCCGTTTTTATCTTTTTTCCAAGTAATTCCTCCGTCCCATGGCGGTCTTACTGCTTCTTTAGGTTTTCCGCCAAAAGAAACTACAATTTCTTTTGTTTCTCCAACTTTTTGCTTTTCATTCAGAGTGATAAAAAAAGCATTTCCGTCTCTTTCAAATTTTAAATCTTTTCCATTTTGAGTCACTTTCGTGATATTCATCGGTTCTTGCAAATCAATCTGCATTCTGTTATTTTCAGACAAAACAGTATAACGAACAGTATTTGAACCTGTAATTGTTTTCTCTGACGGATTTACTTTGATATCTAAATGATAATATTTCAAATCCCACCAAGCTCTTTCTTTTGTAATGCTCCCGCGTAAAGTATCCTGATGTGTAAAAACAGTTTCTGACTTGTTTAAAAGTCCTTGTGCGTTTGCGCCGAAACCAACTAAAAAAGCGATAAAAGCGCCACTAAAGTATTTCTTCATTATTTAAAAATTTGTAAAAAAAGATACGTAAACCTATGTAGTCTTCAGCAAATGTAAACAAACGGATTAAGTTTTTGAAAATTTTATGATTTCTGAAACAAAAAAACAAATCCCGACAAAAGTCAAAAACTCTTATCGGGATTGATTTTTAAACGTTTACAGAATTTAATTATTCAAATTCGATTCTATGATATAAAAATTCTTGTCAACCACTAAAGCATTCTGTTCTCCTTTCACATTCATTTCCTGCCATTCTGCAGTTGGTTTTAACCAAGTTTCAACGCCATTTAAAGTAACTTTCACAGGCATGTCAAAATTTGAATTGCAGTTGATCCAGTGAAAACCTAATTTATGATTAGCGAAAAAATATTCTAAAGTTGGTATTTGTACCGTTCTTAAATATTGATCAAAAACATGTTCCAAATTAATTCCAGATTGCACACTTATATAATCTTCAATTTGCTTGGTTGTAACGGTTTGATGATAAAAAGTACTATTCAAGCCACGGAGAATACTTTTCCACTTATCATCATCATTTACAAGTTGGCGAATGGTATGCAACATGTTAGCGCCTTTTGGATACATATCGCCAGAACCTTCCTTGTTCACATCATAAATTCCGATAATTGGCGCATTATTACTAATTCCTTTTCTCAATCCTTTTACATAAGCATTCGCCGCATCTTTTCCATAATAATATTCCACAAACAATGCTTCTGAATAATTAGTGAAACTCTCGTGAATCCACATATCAGCAATGTCTTTATAGGTAATATTATTAGCAAACCACTCATGTCCAGACTCATGGATAATGATGTAATCAAATTTTAAACCCCAGCCAGTTCTGCTCAAATCATGTCCTAAATAACCATTTTGAAATCCATTTCCATACGTAACAGAACTTTGGTGCTCCATTCCCAAATAAGGCGCTTCAACCAATTTGTAGCTGTCCTCATAAAAAGGATAAGGCCCAAACCAGTTTTCAAAAGCTTTCAGCATTCTTGGAGTATCTTTAAAATGTTCTTTGGCAACAGCCAAATTATCTTTTAAAACATAATAAATACAATCCAAATCTCCTTTTTCACCTTTAAATTTTTCAGAAAAACTCACGTAATCTCCAATATTGATGTTTACGCCATAATTATTAATGGGATTCGCAACATACCAATTGAACGTTTTGGTTCCGTCTTTCTCTTTTTTAACGCTTTTTAATCTTCCATTTGAAACATCAGTTAAGTTTCCAGGAACATTAACGCTAATCATCATATTTTCGACTTCATCATACATATGATCCTTGCATGGCCACCACACGCTCGCGCCAAGACCTTGACAAGATGAAGCAATAAAATCTTTTCCGTTTTTATCTTTTTTCCAAGTAATTCCTCCATCCCAAGGCGGATTAACAGCTTCCTTAGGTTTTCCTCCAAAAGAAATTACAACTTCTTTGGTTTCGCCAACTTTTTGATTTTCGGTTAAATAAATAAAAAATGCATTTCCTTCACGGTCAAATTTTAATTCTTTTCCGTCTTGGGTTACTTTGTAAATCTGCATGGGTTCCTGCAAGTCAATCTGCATTTTATTGTTTTCAGACAAAACAGTATAGCGAACAGTATTCGAACCTGTAATTGTTTTTTCTGACGGATTTACTTTTATATCTAAATGATAATATTTCAAATCCCACCAAGCCCTTTCTTTTGTAATGCTTCCGCGTAAAGTATCTTGATGCGTCAAGGATTCTGATTTGCTGAAAATGGATTGAGAATGTGCCGTAAAACCAGAAAAAGAGACTGCCAAAATAGCTCCAATAATTTTTTTCATAATTCGTAATTAACAGATTATAAGAAACCGTCTATTTAAATAGATTTTTTATTTAGTTACTCAATTGCAAAGTTGTACTATACTGTATATTTGAGTAATTCATTTGCCTATCGACCAAATATTTAAAAACCTGATTATCCTCTTCCATCTTATAGATTTCAAAAATCGATTTATTTGACAAAAAGTATCCATCTCCAAAAAATCGGTCATTAAAATCACCACATGCTGTAAAAGTTTTCAAAAACATTTTGACTCCTTCTTTGAAAATTGTTGGATTAACAAAATCTTTTGCGATAAAAATATTGATGAAATTATCATTATCAATATATAATTCCCCTGTGCTATCATTAATGGAATCAAAAGTACCAAAGGCATTTTTTTTCAAAAACAAAATTAAACGCTGACCTGGTTTTAGCTCTTTCATTCGTGGATCACAAAGCCATTCTTTCCAAATCACAACATTTATTCTTGAATTTGATTTCCCTTTAACGAATTGATCTACTTTAAATTCATAAGTATTTTTAGAAACCTTTGAAACTGTTCCGTCAACAATTAAATCTGCTTTTGCGATAACAATTGGATAAGGCATCTCTCTTTTTTTATAATCAAAATTAAAAGATGAAAGAAAAACTAAAAATAGACAAATAAAAAGCTTCATAAAAAATAGTGTTACGGACTAAAATTTAACCATAAGACTCAAGCACGATTTGCGCTCCTCTTTTCAATTGTCTTTTCCCTGCAATGCCATTCACAATAAATCCTAAGCCAGACAATACCGCACCATAAAAAATGATTCCGCCACCTGTTCCTATAGAAAAAACCAACCCGAGAGTTAAAAGAATAATACCAATAATAATATTTCTTGTAAATTTTCTTGAAAAGTCTTTTCGAGCAAGACTATTTAAACTGTCGATTTTTTTCAGAATTGAAACTGGAATTTTAATGCTTCGCTGTTCGATAATATTACTGACAATAAAGTAGTTTTCTTTAGAATGATCATCTGAAAATTCACCGAATTTCCCATTTTCATTAATCTTATCGAGAATGCTTTCAAAGTTTTGAAGCAGTTCTTCATCTGTCAAATCTTTGTTGCTGTTTTCGATGATATCCTCGATATTTTCCTCAAATTCAAGTCTTTTTTCGGATAAATATTCGATTTGTTCCAAAGGAGAAAGATCCTCAATATGTCTTTTTTCAGGTTCTTTCTCCGATTGGTTATTTTCTTTCTCTTCTTTCAGAATAGTTTCGATATCAATATTTCTGGAAATTAAGATTTCCTTTGCCACAAATAACGCGTCAGGATTGTATTTGCTGGCATTTTTAGTCAGCATCAAAATTAAATCATCATCTGAATGATCTGTAAAACGTCTTCTGAATGTTTCGATATCCATATTTAAAATATTTACGTAAATATGAAAAAAATAATTTTCATTTTAACATAATTTAGTAAATATTTTTTCGCAAATTAACTATTTCTGACGCTTTTTCAACACTTCTACAACGTCATTTAGCTGATAGCCTTTTGCTTGCAGTAAAATCAAATAATGAAATAATAAATCGGCGCTTTCGCTAAGAAATAAATCGTCATTATCGTCTTTTGCTTCAATAACAACTTCAACCGCCTCTTCTCCAACTTTTTGCGCAATTTTATTGATTCCTTTTTCGAACAAAGACGCTACATAACTTTTTTCAGAATCAGCATTTTCTCGACGAGTTTTGATTGTATTTTCTAATTGAGAAATAAAACCATAATTAGCCGAATTTGGCTCTTGCCAGCAAGTGTCAGCGCCTGTGTGACAAGTTGGCCCAACAGGTTTTGCCTGAATCAAAAGCGTGTCACCATCGCAGTCATTTTTAATGCTTACTAAATTCAAAAAATTGCCACTCTCCTCGCCTTTTGTCCAAAGTCTTTGTTTGGAACGGCTAAAGAAAGTTACTTTTTGCGTTTCTATTGTTTTTTGAAGCGATTCTTCGTTCATATACCCCAGCATCAAAACATTTTTTGTTTCTGAATCCTGAATGATCGCCGGAATTAATCCGTGTGCGCTTTTGATATCGATTTCCATGTCTATTTTAGATTTTAGAGTTCAGATTTTAGATTTAAACTCTGATTATTGGAATTTAGAATTTAAAAATTGGAATTTTCTTAAATTCGGACTTCTATATTGTTATTTCTAAGTTCTTGTTTTAAAGCTTTAATCTCGATTTCTTTAAAGTGAAAAACGCTTGCCGCCAAAGCTGCATCAGCTTTTCCTTCTTTGAACGAATCTACAAAATGCTGTATATTTCCAGCTCCTCCAGAAGCAATAATCGGAATATTTACCAATTCCGAAAGTTTGGCCAAAGCTTCGTTTGCAAAACCATTTTTAGTTCCGTCATTATCCATCGAAGTGAATAAAATTTCGCCTGCGCCGCGTTCTGCGACTTCTACAGCCCAATCGAAAAGATTTAATTCTGTTGGCACTTTTCCACCCACTAAATGCACAATCCATTGTCCATCAATTTGTTTTGCATCGATTGCAACGACAACGCATTGGCTTCCAAATTTCTGAGCCAAATCATTAATCAATTGCGGATTTTTAACTGCCGATGAATTGATCGAAACTTTATCAGCGCCGTTATTTAGCAGAATATCAACATCTTCAACAGACGAAATTCCACCGCCAACAGTAAACGGAATATTGATTTTTTCTGCCACGCTTCGCACCATATTTACAAGTGTTTTACGTCTTTCTTCGGTTGCTGAAATATCCAAAAAAACCAATTCGTCTGCGCCTTCAGCCGAATAAATTTCAGCCAATTCCACAGGGTCTCCAGCATCACGTAAATCAACAAAATTAACGCCTTTTACGGTTCTTCCGTTTTTTATATCTAAGCAAGGTATAATTCTTTTTGCTAACATTTGTTTAATGTGTTAATTAGATAATTAGTCAATTAGATAATTATTCTACGCAATCTGTAAATTATCTAATTATCAAATTTTCTAATTTTTAATGTGTCAATTTGAGAATTAGATAATTAGATAATTTTATGCGATCGCTAAATAATTATCTAATTGACTCATTTTCTCATTTACTAATTATAAAGTTCTCTAGTTGTTTTAAGCTGATTCTTCCTTCGTAAATCGCTTTTCCGATAATGGTTCCTTCACAACCTAATTCCGCTAATTTTGGTAATTCGTCGAAAGTTGAAATTCCTCCTGAAGCGATTAATTTTACTCCTTTTGCTTCTTCTAAAATTTTGCTGTATAGATCAAAACTTGGGCCTTGAAGCATTCCATCTTTTGCAATATCAGTACATATAACATACTGAATTCCTTTTGACTGGTAATCTTGAATGAATGGAATCAAATCTTCATTTGATTCTTCTAACCAACCAGAAACGGCAATTTTCTCGTCTTTAGCATCTGCTCCCAAAATGATTTTTTCAGAACCATATTCAGAAATCCATTTTTCGAAAATGGCTCTGTTTTTAACCGCAATGCTTCCACCAGTAATTTGATTTGCACCGCTTTCAAAAGCAATTCTCAAATCATCATCTGATTTTAATCCCCCACCAAAATCAATTTTCAAGCTTGTTTGCGTTGCGATTTGTTCTAATATCTTATAATTGACAATTTTACTTGATTTCGCACCGTCAAGATCCACTAAATGCAGATATTCGATTCCGTGCGCTTCAAATGATTTTGCCACTTCAAGCGGATTTTCATTGTAAATTATCTTGGTATCATAATCACCTTTGGACAAACGAACGCATTTTCCTTCAATGATATCTATGGCTGGTATTATTCTCATTTTTTGTTAGTCTTAAAGTTTGAAAGTCGAAAGTCTTAAAGTCCCTTCGCAACTTTCAAAAATTATTATTTTGATTGATTTTTTTTGATATTGAAATTGAATTTACATTTTCAAAAAATTTCCAAGAATTTTCTCTCCAACATCACCGCTTTTTTCTGGGTGAAACTGAGTTCCGTAGAAATTATCTTTTTGCAAAGCTGATGCATATTCAACGTCATAATTTGTTGTGGCAATGGCTTCATCGCAATTTGGCGCGTAAAAACTATGAACCAAATACATGAATTCATTTTCAGAAATATCCTTGAACAAATCAGTTTTTAAATCATAAATCTGATTCCATCCCATTTGAGGCACTTTTACATTGTTTGAAAATTTCAAAACATCAACATCAAAAATTCCCAAACCTTCGGTATTTCCTTCTTCTGTTTTATTGCACATCAATTGCATTCCAAGACAAATTCCTAAAACAGGCTGCTTTAATTGCGGAATCAAACTATCCAATCCGCTTTCGCGAAGTTTGGTCATCGCTGAACTTGCCTCGCCCACGCCAGGAAAAATCACTTTATCTGCCGCTTTAATTTCCTCAGGATTGTTACTCAAAACTGCCTTAAAACCTAATCTTTCAATAGCAAACATAATGCTCTGAATATTTCCTGCTCCGTAATTTATAATTACTATTTTCATTTAAAAAGCTTTAAGCTTTAAGCTATATGCTTTAGGCTTATTGCCTATTGCTTACAGCTTATAGCATTTTACAACATTCCTTTCGTAGAAGGCAAAATCATTTTTTCGGTATCTCTTTTTACGGCAACTTTTATTGCTTTCGCGAAAGCTTTAAAAATAGCTTCAATTTTGTGATGCTCGTTGATTCCTTCTGCTTTGATATTTAAGTTGGCTTTTGCTCCGTCTGTGAATGATTTAAAGAAATGATAGAACATTTCTGTTGGCATTTTGCCTACCATTTCACGTTTGAATTCCGTTTCCCAGATCAGCCAATTTCTTCCACCGAAGTCAATTGCAGCTTGCGCTAAACAATCATCCATTGGCAAACAGAATCCGTAACGCTCAATTCCTAGTTTGTTTCCTAACGCTTTCGCGAAAACCTCTCCAAGAGCAATTGCGGTATCCTCGATTGTGTGGTGTTCATCAACTTCTAAATCGCCTTTTACAAGGATTTCTAAGTCCATTTGACCATGACGTGAGATTTGATCCAACATGTGATCGAAAAACGCAATTCCAGTATCGATTTTACTTTTTCCTGTTCCGTCAAGATTTAAGTTGATATAGATATCTGTTTCGTTTGTTTTACGAGTAATCGAAGCCGAACGAGCTTCTAATTTCAAAAACTCATAGATTTTCTTCCAATCCATTGTTTGCAAAACGATTGTTTCATTCAATTCATCACGTTTTGATGAAATCTCTGTACTTCCTGCTCCATCAGTATCGTTCATAAAAATTGCTTTCGCACCAAGGTTTTTAGCCAATTCAACATCAGTCAAGCGATCTCCTAAAACAAAAGAATTTTCTAAATCATATTCTGGATTGTTTAGATATTTTGTCAACATTCCAGTTCTTGGTTTACGAGTTGGCGCATTTTCTTCCGGAAAACTTCTGTCAACAAAGATTTCATCAAAAACAACTCCTTCATTTTCAAATGCTTTCAGAATGAAATTCTGTGTCGGCCAAAACGTGTTTTCAGGAAAACTATCTGTTCCTAACCCGTCCTGATTGGTTACCATTGCCAATTCATAATCTAATTCAGCGGCAATTTTAGCTAAATATTGAAACGCCTTTGGATAAAACTCTAATTTCTCTAAGCTGTCTAACTGATATCCTTCCGGTTCTAAAACAATCGTTCCATCACGATCGATAAAAAGTACTTTTTTCATTTTTGTATTGTTTCAGACCTAACAGGTTTTAAAAACCTCTTAGGTCTTGTTGTGTTATTTCAATTGTTTTAATTCTTTAATTACAACCGCATTTTCTTCTTTTGTTCCAATGGTAAAACGAAGACAATTTTCGCATAAAGGCTGCGTTGTTCTGTTTCTGATTACGATTCCCTTTTCAATTAATTGATCGTATCTTTTGTTAGCATCATCTACCTTTGCTAAAATAAAGTTAGCTTCCGTAGGATACACTTTTTCAACAAAACTAACTTCAAGTAAAACTTTAAGTAATTCCTCTCTTTGCTCAATAATTGAAGCTATTTCTTGTTTGATTTTATCCGAATCTCTTAAACGTTCAATTGCACGCTGCTGCGTCAGTTCGTTTACGTTATAAGGTGGTTTGATTTTATTCAAAATTGCAATCACAGCTTCAGAAGCGTAACATACACCTAAACGAATTCCAGCCAAACCATACGCTTTAGAAAGTGTTTGCGTAATCACCAAATTTGGATAAGCGTCGATTTCTGCCAACCAACTTTCTTTCTCTGAAAAGTCAATATAAGCTTCGTCAATTACCACTAAACCTTTAAAATTTTGAAGCAATTTTACCACACTTTCATCAGAAAATGAATTTCCTGTTGGATTGTTCGGCGAACATAAAAAGATGATTTTAGTATTCTCATCAACTGCTTCCAAAATCTTTTCTACTTGCGGCTGAAAATCTGTTGAAAGCAAAATTTCTCTATTTTCAACCGCATTGATATTTGCCAAAACACCATACATTCCGTATGTTGGTGGAAGCGAAATGACATTATCTTTATTAGGCTCACAGAAAGCTCTAAAAAGCAAATCCAAAACTTCATCACTTCCGTTTCCTAATAAAATCTGGCTTTGTTTTATTAAATTATTTTTAGCTAAAATAGCTTTAACCGAATTCTGTTGCGGATCTGGATAACGATTTACTCCATTTTGAAACGGATTCTCATTCGCATCCAAAAAAATCATTTCGGCTGTATCAAAATCCTCAAACTCATCTCTCGCTGACGAATATGGTTTTAAAGATTTTACGTTTTCACGTGTTATTGTATTTATATCGAAGGCACTCATTTGTTTTTTTTCTTTAAGAAGCAAGAAGAAAGAGAAAAGACACATCATCTTTCTTCTTGCTTCTTTACTCTATATCCTCAATCCAATTCTTTTACTCTAAACTCTTTAATCTTAAGGTTACAGCATTTTTATGGGCTTGCAAACCTTCGGCTTCAGCCATAGTTTCGATTGCTTTTCCAATGGCTAAAATTCCCGTTTTTGTGATTTTCTGAAATGTCATCGATTTCATAAAACTATCCAGATTTACACCACTGTAATTTTTAGCATAACCATTTGTTGGCAATGTATGATTTGTTCCTGAAGCATAATCTCCAGCACTTTCTGGAGTATAGTTTCCAATAAAAACAGAACCTGCGTTTACGATTCCGTTGCAGTAGAAGTCATCATATTCAGAACAAATGATAAAATGCTCTGGCCCATATTCATTGATTAAATCTAAAGCAATTTGATCGTTTTCAACATAAATTAATTTTGAATTTTCGATTGCTTTTTCCGCAATTGCTTTTCTTGGAAGCACATTCAATTGCGATTGCACTTCTTCTTCAACTTCATTAATTAATTTTCTAGAAGTTGAAACCAAAATTACCTGACTATCTGTTCCGTGTTCTGCTTGAGACAATAAATCTGAAGCCACGAAAGCCGGAACTGCGGTATCATCGGCAACAATTAGCAATTCTGATGGCCCTGCAGGCATATCAATTGCAACACCAAATTGCGTTGCTAATTGTTTTGCTACCGTCACAAACTGATTTCCAGGTCCAAAAATTTTATAAACTTTCGGAATTGATTGTGTTCCAAAAGTCATTCCTGCAATAGCTTGAATTCCTCCAACTTTTAGAATTTTTGTCACACCGCATAAATTAGCCGCATACAAAATTGCCGGATTTATTTTTCCTTTTTTATCAGGTGGCGAACACAAAACAATTTCTTTACAACCCGCAATTTCAGCAGGAACTGCAAGCATTAAGACAGTTGAAAACAAAGGTGCCGTTCCTCCTGGAATATATAAACCAATCTTTTGAATTGGTCTTTTTTCTTGCCAGCAGTTTACTCCTTCGATAGTTTCAACTGAGATTCTTTCTGTTTTTTGAGCGTTGTGAAACTTATAAATATTGTTTTTTGCCAATTCAATAGCTTCTTTCAATTCACTCGGAATCAAACTAATGGCTTCTTCAATTTCTTCTTGTGAAACTTCATAATTATCTAATGAAATTCCGTCAAAAATTGAAGTGTATTTTGCTACAGCTTCATCACCTTTTCGTTGAACTTCTTTGAAGATTTCTTTTACCGTAACCTCAATATCATCAATGGTTTGAGTTGGTCTTTTTAATATTTCTGACCAGGTTTCTGATTTTGGATTGTCTATTTTATTCATTTTTTTATGCTTTAGGCTATAAGCTCTAGGCTTTAAGCTTTCTTAACTTTTGTTTTTATCTTTCTTATCTGGCCTAAAGCTTATTGCCTAAAGCCTAAAGCGGGCGAAAGCCCTACAGAACCATTTTCTCAATTGGGCAAACTAGAATTCCTTCTGCACCAACTTCTTTTAATTGGTCGATTACGTCCCAAAAAGTATCTTTATCGATTACAGAGTGAACACTGCTCCAACCTTCTTGCGCCAACGGTAGAACCGTCAAACTTCTTAAAACTGGAAGGATTTTTCCAACGGCATCAATTTTATCGTTTGGAACGTTCATTAATATATATTTTGAATTTCTAGCTCTTAAAACAGCCTGAATTCTGAACTTTAAAGTATCAATGTGTTTTTGAATTTCTGGAGAAACTTTTGGAGAAACCGCTAAAACTGCCTCACTTTTTAAGATTACTTCAACTTCTTTTAAGTTGTTTTTGAAAAGTGTGCTTCCGCTTGAAACGATGTCTACGATCGCATCTGCAAGTCCGATATTTGGAGCGATTTCTACAGAACCTGAGATTTGGTGAATATCAACAGTTAGACCAAATTTACTGAAATATTCGTTTACGGTGTTTGGATAAGAAGTAGCAATACGCAAATTAGCCAAATCTTGAACCGAATTGTATTCGAAGGTTTTAGGAACTGCTACTGAAACTTTACATTTAGAAAAGCCTAACTTCTGAACTACTTCAATTCCTTTTCCTTTTTCTACCAAAAGATTATCGCCAACAATAGCTAAATCTACTACTCCATCAATTAAATATTGAGGAATGTCTGAATTTCTAAGATACAAAACTTCAAGAGGAAAATTTGAAGCTTCTGCTTTTAACTGGTCGATTCCGTTGTTGATTGAAATGCCACAATCTTTAAGGATTTGAATGCTGTCTTCGTTTAAACGACCCGATTTTTGAATTGCAATTTTTAAAGTACTCATTTTTTTTTAGTTGTTGTTTGATTAATAGTTTGAGTACAAAGAATTGGTATAAAAAAACCCGTTTGATGTACTCAAACGGGTTTTAAAATATGATGATTTACACGCATACCATTAACACATCGCTTGAGAGCAATAATGAAAATGATGATGATGTAATTGATTTGAAATCATTGTTTGGTTTGTTTTATACTTCTTTGATTCGGTTGCAAATATACTAGTTAATTTCATAAAAAAGCAATTTTTAATATAACTTAACGCAAGTTTATTGTTAAATAAAAATCCAAGTGCCGTTTTTACTGCTGATTTTCAATTTACGATAACGTTTTCTTAATCCTCACTAAAAGTCAAAATTACAGTTGTGCCTTCTTCTAACTCGCTTTCTATTTTAAACTTGATATCCAGCAATTCAGTAGTTCTTTTAACGATCGACAAACCTAATCCAGTGCCTTTTATTTCAGGATGATCCGTTGAATTTGACCTGAAAAACGGATTCAAAATAAACTCTAAATCACCTTTCGCAATTCCGATTCCGTTATCTTTTATTTTACAAATAGTCTTGCCGTTTTGTTTCAAAAGCAAAATCAAAATACTACCTCCATTATTGGTATATTTGATTGCGTTTGAAATAATATTCCTTAAAATGGTAATCATTAAAAAGGTATCCGACTGAATATAACAATCGGCAATCGCATCAAATTTCACATTGATATCTTTCGCCCTGATCTTTTCAGAATTCAATGTCAGGACATCCAAAATCAATGAATTCAAATAAACCGACTCCGTTTTTATATTCTGTTTTTGATTCTCAAAACGTGCCATCAAAAGCAATTGATCTACGAGCGCATTTAAATGATCCACTTCATTAATACAGTAATTTATTTTTTCTTCATATTCCTTGTTATCACGAGGTTTACGAATTAAAACTTCAAGTGTTCCTTTAATAACAGTGAGAGGTGTTCGTAGCTCATGTGAAGCATCAGAAGTAAACTGTTTTTCACGTTCAATTGCATCTTCAATTCGGTTCAATAAATTGTTTATTGTCTTTGAAAGCGTAAACAATTCATCTCTTGTTTTGGGCAACGGAATCCTTGTTTTTAGATTGTCTTTAGTAATTATTTTTGATGTATTTATAATGGCATTTATTGGCCTAATGCTTCGCCCAGCAAAAAATCTTGCGATTAAATAAAGAACAACCAAAATGATTGGAAATGCAATCAGCAGCGTATCTAGAAGGTTTTTTAAGACTTTAGACGAGTCTGAAAGTGACATTGCAATAATAAGGTAACCTACCTTTTTCGATTTTACATGAAGTGGAATCTGTATTTGCCTGATTTTATTGCCCAATAATTTGGTATCAAACAATTCATAATGATCTTTGCTATGATGATAAACTAATTTTTCATTTTTTAGATTGGGCGACTTTTCAATTATCCTCTTGTTCAAATCCAAAAACTGAACAAAAACAGGATTTACGTCGACAGAATTGTGTTCTCGCTCTTCCCACTCTTCGGCATCCATAAAAATCACTTTCTTATTTTCAATCCTGACTTCTTTTAAATGATCATTAATTTCAATCATCAAATTTTCATCAATATGCTTGTAAACAGTAAATTTTACAGTAAAATAAGTTGCTGAAAAAACCACCAATATCAACAATCCAGTTGTAATGATATAATTTAAAGCAATTCTGTTTTTGAATGATAATTGTGTCATTTATAAATCGTTAGCAATATAACCAATACCGCGAATTGTTTTTATATAGTCTTCTTCAATTTTCAAATTGAGCTTTTTTCTGATGGCATTCATAAAAACATCAATTACCCCTGTATCGTATTCAAAATTAATTTCCCAAACATCTTTCAAAATTTGGTTTCGTGTACAGACTTTTCCTTTATTCTGAATCAAGTACGTCAATAATTCAAACTCTCTTTGTGTGAGTGCCACTTCTTCATCATCCTTAAGGACAATATGCTTTCCCAAATCAATTTTTATAGTTCCAAGCGTTAATTCTTGATCTCCTTTTTTATGTCTAAAATGAATTTTAACACGTTCCACAAGCTCCTCAAAACTGAAAGGCTTTTTGATATAATCATTTGCACCGGCTTTCAAGCCTGCAATTGTTTCCTGTACGGTATCTTTTGCCGTCAAGAAAATTATGGGCGTATGCTGATCTTTGATTCTAATTGCTTTGCATAAATCCAAACCATTAATTTTAGGCAACATCCAATCTAGTAAAATCAGGTCATATTGATGATTCTGAATCAGTTCAAAGCCTTTTGAACCATCATTGGCTGTAGTCACCAAATAACCTTCTTCTTGAAGTCCTTGTTGCAGAAACTGCACAATTCCTAATTCATCTTCAACTATTAAAATATGCATGTATTTAAGATTTAGATTAAAATTAATTCAAATTTTGGTTTGTCAAAGATAAAAATTTTCATCCTTAGAAATACCGACAGCCCAGCAGAATAAACCAATTTAATCATCTTAAGACAACATTAAGTTAACGCTAAGCAAGGTAAAAGCATATCTTCATCTGTCATTCATGAATGCAAATTAATTTTGCATAAAATATAATACCATGGTTTTTTATAAAAAGTTTTCACCTTTTTACAATCTCGCAGCTTTCTATTTTTTGATTAGTTTCCTTTTGCGAATTGTTCTTTTTTTCCACCCAATAACACAGAGTTCCTTTACAATCATTGAAAGCTTGAAGATTTTCAGCTTAGGATTGGTTTCTGATTTTTTCGTTTTTGTATTGGCGAGTGGATTTTTATGGCTTTATTTAATTTTTATTTCCAATATAAAGTACGACAAGCCATACGGATACATCATTCTGGGCGGATTTATTGCTTTACTTTTATACATTGCCTCAGGGAAAAGTATTTTAGATGAATATGGTGGCGCTTTGCCTCGAATTGTTTTAATATTTGTTGGAATAAAAACGTTGCTTTTTGCTTTATTGCTTTTTCTTCCAAAATGGAGAGATAAAATCAGATTTTGGCTTTTTGCTTTTGTAATCTTCCTTTACGTTTTATTGATTCTTCAAAATGGCTTAAGTGAATATTTCTTTTGGAATGAATTTGGAGTGAAATACAACTTTATTGCAGTGAATTACTTGATTTATACAAATGAAGTAATTGGAAACATCATGCAATCTTATCCTGTTATTCCTATATTTTCTGTTCTTTTTATTGTAACAGCTACTATAACTTATTTTATCCTAAAAAGATCTAAAAATTACATTGAAGACATCCCGAATTTAAAAGAGAAATTAAAAATTTCAGGAATCTATTTAGGTTTATTTTTGATTTCTTTATTCGCAGTTCCAACAATGTCAAAAACTGAAAATTCTAAAAATGTTTTTGTTAATGAATTGCAGTCAAACGGCATATACAAGTTTTACTTGGCTTTCCAAAACAACAAATTAGATTACTTCAAGTTTTACAAAACATTGCCTAAAAATGAGGCATTCGCGAATCTAAAAGAACAATTTCCTACAATTTTAGGCGAAAATACAATTCGAAACATTAACGCAGATTCTCTTGAAAACCATAAAAATGTGGTTTTAATAACAATCGAAAGTTATAGTGCTGATTTCATGAAAGCCTACGGAAACAAACAAAACATAACTCCTTTTCTTGATAGCTTAGCACAAAAAAGCTTGCAGTTTACAAATTTGTACGCGGCCGGAAACAGAACTGTTCGTGGTCTTGAAGCCGTAACTTTATGCTTGCCTCCAACTGCCGGCGAAAGTGTTGTAAAACGCGAAGACAATAAAAACAAGTTTTCGACCGGGTCAGTTTTCAAAGAGAAAGGCTATAATGTGAAATTCATGTACGGTGGCGATGCTTTTTTTGACAATATGAGAGATTTTTATTCCGGAAATGGATACCAAATCGTAGACAAATCGAGCTTTGCACCTGAAGAAATAACATTTTCAAATGTTTGGGGCGTTTGTGATGAAGACATGTACAACAAAGCAATCAAAGTCATGAACGCTGAGGCTAAAGAAAACAAACCTTTCTTTAACCACATCATGACCGTGAGCAACCACAGGCCTTTTACGTATCCAAACAACAAAATTGACATTCCTGGAGATATCAAATCCCGTGAAGGCGGTGTAAAATATACTGATTTTGCACTTCGAAAATTCTTCGAAATGGCAAGCAAACAACCTTGGTTCAATAATACTGTTTTTGTAATTGTGGCTGATCATTGCGCTTCGAGTGCCGGAAAAACACAACTTCCGTTAGACAAATACAGAATTCCAGCTTTTATTTACACGCCAAATCAAAAACCAGCGCAATACAACCAATTAATGTCGCAAATTGATTTAATGCCAACACTTTTTGGAATGTTGCATTTTGATTATGAAAGCAAATTTTTCGGCCAAGATGTTTTTAAATCCGATTATAAACCGAGAGCTTTTATCGCAACTTATCAAGATTTAGGATTGATAAAAGACAATGTTTTGACAATTTTATCACCAAAACAAGTTGTTAAACAATATGCCTTAAAAGTAAAACCAATGGCTGGCGTTGCTCCAGAATTTCAAATTATGTATGAAGAAACCGCATTGAAGACAGAAAGAACCGATTTGGTAAACGACGCAATTTCTTTCTATCAATCGGCATCATACTTATTAAAAGAAAAACGTTACCAGAACAATGACTTTAAATTAAAAAATGTCAAGCTCTATGCTGCTGAATAACTAAGTCAGTCACAGAAGAAATAGTATAAAAAAGAAAGCCTCAAATTCATCAGAACTTGAGGCTTTCTTTTTATTTAATTCCAAAGTAACCTTGAAACTTAAAACATGGAACGTGAAACCAAAAATTAATCGTTTTGATTTTTCATTCCGAATAAATCTCCTTTTTGGTATAGTTTTAAATCTTCCTGTAAAGCTGGATAATTTCTTTGTGTAACAGCTGGAGCGTCTAAAGTGCTTAAATCTGGTTTTCCTGCATTCACCCACGCAGTATACCAAAAACTTGCTGTTGCTGCAATAGCTTTTCTCATTTGAGATTCAACCATTCCGTTTAAATCTTTATGTAATTTTTCAGCATATTCTTTAGAGAAAACAGCAGTATTATATTTGGTTTTCAAAATTTTGCCTTCAGCATCTTTTTCAAACACACCATCTTCTGGAGTTGAAGTTCTCAATTTTTTGTCAATATCTAATAACGGCTTAACCAAACTATGCGTATCATTAATCATAGCCCAAACTGCTTTATGAACATCTTCATAATATTGCGCTTCAGGAACGTTTAATTTATAATTCTTTGCATATAACTCAGGCAATCTGCTTTCCCAAAGCGAATGAATCCCTTTCTGGTCACTCAATTGTCCGTCATGATTTGCAGATGTATGCAAAGGCATGTGCGCATCTCCAATGTAATGCCCTAAATCTGCAGCAAGAAACAAAATTTCAGCTCTGTTTTTATCTTTAAAAGCTTTGGTCAACTTCGCCATCATATCTTCAATATACCAAGGCAAAATTCCGTTGTCATTCAAAAATTTAGCATCGTATTTTTGTTTTGCTTCTTCTAATGTTTGTGGAAAAGCATCAGCTGCGCCAAAGTTTTCCATGTCAAAATAATGTCTTGGATTTTCGTCTTTATAATTTAAAGCATACTTACGAATATCTGGAACTGAAGCTTCCTGAGTAATAAAATCAATGTGATTGTAAAAGAATACTTGTATTTGCTTAGGCAAAGCCATTACAGCTGCTTTGTTGATCCTTTCATGGCCTACAATACCCCATGATAAAGTAAAAAAACCAATAATTAAAGCAAATAAGGCAATTAACCTTGGTCTCATTCTGAAGTTTTTCATTTGTTTTTGTTATTTGAGGGGGCAAATTTACACATAATTTAAGGATAATTCAAAGAATACTATTTAAGATTGTACTAATTTAATTTTTTAGCTGTTTTAGCCTTTATAAGTGCCATAAGTTCATTTCGGGTTCGTTTTTTATTTGTAAGTTTGATTTTACAATTTAACAAAATCATTATGCGCCTTGTTGCTTTACATTTCTTTTTTTTCTTAACGACTTTTTCATTCGCACAAGAAGCTGATATCCAATTAAAAAATGTCAGCGATACTATTTTAAACCCAAAAAGAACACTTAAAATTACTGATCCACTTGATGCAGAAAAAGCAATGCTAAAATTATTTCCAGGGAAAATATATCATTTATCCGATAAAAATACTTTTGTAAGCTGGAAATGTAAATCTTGTCAACCATCTTCTTATTTAGATGTAAATGGCGTCGAAGGAGATCAATTATTTCCTTACATTGAAGGAGTTGCAACAAGACTTCTTGAAAATATTGATTATTCTGATTCAAAGGGAAATCAATTCAAATTGTTTGTATTCAATCATTCTGTTTATGACGCAGATGGACTACAAACCAGCAGATTTACTGGCGGATTAATCAGTATTGCCAAATTTTCTAAAAATGGAAATATCTGGGAAATGAAATCTTTTCAGCCTGCAGTTGCAGCATTTGGTTCATTCGCCCAAGCACCACAACCAAAACTTGTTGAAATTGGAGAAGATCAGTATGCTTTAACAATTAGGCATGCAAATGGAGGTCCGGGCGCACCTTATAATGGTTACTTATATTTGATTGCTGGATTTGATGGCAAGTATCAGCCTTTAATGGAAATAGATTATTATACACTTTCGAATAGCCCAAGCACAAACTGGTCAAGCTCTTATAAAGTAGTTACAGATAACAATAAAAAGTTTTTCCGAGATTTTATAATCAAAACGACTGGTTCTTATAAAAAAGCCAAAAATACAGAAGATGATTATGAAGTTGATTTGCCACAGGAACTTGCTACAATAGCTAAAACCAAAAAGCAATTTGATTTTGTAATTGAAAGACGCTACGAATTCAAAGGGAAATTTTACAAAATGATTGGTAAGCCAGTTGTAACAATTTCAAACGCAAAATAAATCTTACTTCAAATATAAAATAGCGATTAATGCCAGAATTGCAATAAAAAACCAAAGAAACACACCTTGCAACAAAGGCTTTACTCCTACTGTTTTTAAAGTATTAAAATTTAAAGTAGCTCCAATTAAAAACAAGGTTATAGTCAATCCAATTTTTGCAACATTTACAATATGTGGAGCAAAAACAGAAATAGTTGAAACATAAGAATTCAGCAACATCGCCAAAATAAAGAATCCAATAAAATAAGGGATTTTGATTTTTGAGTTTTTATTTTTGAAAACAAATGCTGTAATTAACGAAATTGGAATAATCCACAAAGCTCGCGCAAGTTTTACGGTCGTTGCTACCTGCAAAGCTTCAGCACCATATTTATTGGCTGCACCAACTACAGAGCTGGTATCATGAATAGCGATCGCGCACCATAAACCAAAATCTTGTTGCGATAAATTTAGTTGATGTCCGATAAAAGGAAAAGCAAATAATGCAATCGAATTCAATATGAAAATGACACCCAATGCGATCGAAGTCTGATTTTCATTTGATTTTATTACAGGTGAAATCGCAGCAATTGCACTTCCACCGCAAATTGCCGTTCCGCATGAAATTAAATGCGACGTTTTTTTCTCAGTTTTAAGCC
This sequence comes from Flavobacterium mesophilum, assembly GCF_039581405.1. NCBI lineage: Bacteria > Pseudomonadati > Bacteroidota > Flavobacteriia > Flavobacteriales > Flavobacteriaceae > Flavobacterium > Flavobacterium mesophilum. The sequence continues at coordinate 181,384 of NZ_JBCPXZ010000007.1, forward strand.
ATTTTCCCAAAAGAAAACCAAAAATCAAAGTACTGAAAATTGAAAATACCGTCAATATGAATCCTTCTTTTCCTGCTGAAACTGCACTAGAAGCGTTCATTCCGAAACCTAAACCAACGACAGAAAACTGCAATAAAAATGTAATTGCCTTATTATTAAATTCAACGAAAGGGTTTCCAAAAACATTTACCATGATAACTCCAAGTAATAATGCAATTGGTGGCGAAATTATAGATAGTAAACACGATAAAACTATTAATCCAAAAATTAATTGTTGTACTGATTGATTAATTTCAAGTAATTGCGAAGCGGAATGTTGTTGCGTTTTCAAAATAATATAATTGATATTTACTTTGCAAAGTTCGGTCGATTAAACGAAAATCGCCAATTGCAAATAACAATCCGCTATAACTTCAAGTTATAGTGATTTGAAATATTCTGAATAAATAATTCCGAAAGTGGATCTGTTTTCCCTAATAAAGTGATGATGTAAAAATAACGTTCGATGGTTATATTTTCGACATCTAAAACAATTAATTCTTTGTTTTTCAACTCATTGCTTACTGCATGAATCGACATAAAAGCAAAACAATCTGAATTTAGCAGATACGATTTTATACTTTCTGTACTTCCTAATTGCATTTCGATCTGTAGATCGGAAAGTTTTAAATTGATTTTTTTTAATGCAAATTCAATAACTTCAAGTGTTCCAGAACCACGTTCTCTAGTTATGAACTTCATTGATTTCAAGTCGGGTACTGAAATTTCATTTTGTTTTGCCAACGGATTTTTGCTGCTGCATACCAAAACCAATTCGTCTTTCAAAAATGGAATATATTTAATCGACTGATTTTTAGACTGTCCTTCAACAATTCCGATTTCGATTTCTTTATTGATTAAGGCATTTTCGATTTGTTCCGTATTTCCATTTAGCAAATTGACTTTAATATCTTTTTGTTTCTGATGAAAACGCGCCAAAACTGGCGAAATAACGTATTGCGAAATAGTAGTACTCGCACCTAATCGCAGTAAACCTTGACGTTCGCTGATAAACGAGCTCATTTCAAAATCTATTTCGCGATAAATTTCAAAAATGTCTTTGGTATGTTTTAGCAGAATTTCTCCGGCTGGAGTCAAAGCTATTTTAGAACCGTTTCGTTCAAACAGTTTTGTTTTATAAGTTTCCTCTAATTCCTGAATATGTTTTGAAACAGCTGGCTGAGTGATATACAATTCGGTTGCCGCTTTAGTAAAATTAAGGCGGAGTGCAACGGTATAAAATACTTTTAGCCTGAAATCCATAATCATAAATTTTAAATGCGAAATCCACTTTCCTCCTTGATATTCTTTTGCAAAAAAATAATTTTAAAATTTACAACAAAAGTTCAGGTCGATACTCAAAATGCATTGTGTCATAATGTTTCCAATTTCCTCCCCAAATAAATCCATATTTTTCAAAAATTGAAACTAGCTTGAGGGGAATTTCATTTCTATACGAAAGAGCAACTTCTTCATTCTTACATTTACAATCCCATTGCCAATAATTGGAATTTTTGACATTAATATCTATTGTCATTCCATAACTATGCATACTCAATCGGTTTGTTCCTGAAATTTTTCTCCAACTAAATGTGCCTCCAATAGCACTAATGTATTTTTTAAATTCTGGATTATTATCTAATTCTGCTGCCAGTTTTTTTACTATTTTATCAATTCCATTTACGGTTGTAACTTTTATTTTCTGATTGACTAATTTCGGACACCAAATAATTTCAGTCATTTTTGATTCAACTTCTGATTTTGAATTTCCGTAAATTTTCTTAAAAAAAGCTTCATTTCGAATTCTTCCCGGATCTTCCTTTGGAATTAAATTATTACTTGCTTTATTATAAACAAACTTAAATTGATCTTCAATATCAGGATTATCTAATAATTCTTGATTCGTTTTACTTTTAAAATCATCATAAACTAAAGTTGATTTATCACTAAAAATAATCCTATTGTCTTTATAACCAACAATCTGATCTGGATATGCTTTAATTAATTTTTGAACATTCAACGGAATTTCTTGAGAAAAAGCATTTTGAAATATAAGGACTAAAAAAAAGAATCGTCTCATTTAAAAACGTTTTAATTGTGATAAACTAAAAGTCCATTCGGGGGTTTTCAGAGAAGTTCCAAAATCGGCATCGTACCAAGGACTCAACGAACTATTATTTGGATTTTTCAATATTTGAATTTCCTGCGCTGGCATATAGCTTTGTGCTAAAAGCATAATTTTTTGATTGTTTTTTGGATTCACAGCCATATCAACTACAATAACAGCGTGACCTGGAAAGCCACCTTTTATAAAAACATCCCCCATTTTTATGTCTGAAACATTAATTGGTTTCAGTTCCTTTTCTAACGAAGCCGTTCCTGCATACATGAAAACCGTCTCTAAATATTTCCAATAAGTTTCATAACTATTAGATGGTTTTGCAGTTTTAACCCAACTAGTTTTATTGCCTTTAACTGCAATTCTGTAACCTTCGACCCATTTACTAAAATCAGCTCGAAAACCATTTGTAAAATTAAAATGTATTTTATCGTATTGTTTTTGGCTATAAAAATAATCTGCCCGTAAACGCATCACGGCATCAGCACATTGATGCAAATCCTGTTTTCCAATAGGTAAATCCACAACCGCATCATAAACATTCCGATTTGGTTTTATAGTTCCATCAAAATACAAAACATTTGAACCTGATGGTTTTAATGGAAGATTACGTAAAAAGAAATCAAATGAAGTTTTAGACTCCTCTTCTCTGACAAATCCCTGAGGCAGGTGGAAACGTTGCTGAATCGTGTTTCCCAAAAGATTGCTTTCATTGGTATTATTTGTCTCTGAAAACGAAAAAAAATAAAAAATTACCATCAAAATTGCTACGCTAAAAAAGAATTTAATTTTCATAATTTTAGACTTTTAATTGATAAACACGAGATTCCAAAATGCTAGAAGGAATTCGATTATATTTCATCACAACAATCCGTTATATTTTCTAACAAACCACTCTGTTGTCAATAAAACTGCAATCAAGATCAACAACCAAACCCAGTCAATTATAGGAGTTTTTGTAGCAATGTTTTTCTCAATTGACTTGTATTCTTTATTCTCTAAAAGTGTGTTGATCAAATCATCTGCTTGATTTTCAAAGAAAGCTTTTCCGTTTGTCTGCAATGCCAATTGCTTTAATTTTAAAACGTCAGGATTTACAAATTGTTTTTCGATATCAAAATCTAAAATTTCAAAATGACTTGAATACGAGGTATTTGAATTTAATTCTTTTACCGTGAAATTGTATTTTCCGGCCGTTAATCCGTCAAGATTTACAGAATAGGAATTGTTTCCTTTTAATAAATCGTAATTTTTGCTTTGCTTCGTTTCGGCATTGGTAACCGAAATTGTTAATCTGGCTTTTTCGTCAAATTCGTAGTTTTTATTGAAATATTGCGCATTGATTATAAGCTCGTCTCCCGAATTATAAAAACTTTCATGCGTTACAACCAAAGATTTTTTTGAAGCTGAAGTTGCCAAAAACTGAATGATCTTATCTATAAAAACGTCATATTTTTCAAAAGATTGATTGTCGATATGACTTTGCAAACGCCATTTCCAACTGTTTTCTCCTAAAAGAAAAGCAGTTCGTTTTCCTTGGTTTTCGGCGAAAGCCAATAGAGGCGCATTTGTAGAAACATTTCTAATTCTTGAAGAAAGCAGAACAGAAACATTTCCGTTAGTCGAAATTGTTCCGAAAGCATTTTGCAATGGCGGGAAATTTTCAAAACCAATATTATCAATGGCAAACAAATTAAACTGAGATTGAAATTCAGACAAATAATCTTCTATTTGTCCGCTCATTTTAAAAATCAGATTGTTTTGTTGTTGGTTTAGAAAATTGAAATCAGTACTGTTTCCTGTAATAATAAAAGTATTTCTTCCCGCATTTTTATTATTGTCAAAAATGGCTTTAAAAGAAGCATTTGGTTGATACAAAACCAAAACCGAAGCTTCTTGCAACTGATTGATATCATTTGGTTTAACCAAAATCACTTTACGTTGTGCATTAACTTCAATTGAACGTTTTAAAGCCGCAATATCAGGATGATTTATAGCCGAAACAATGGCAATTGTTGACTTTTGGTCGATAATTTCGACAGCAAAATTCTTAATATTATTGTAGCTGTTTTTCTCTTTTGCACTAGAAGAAATTGACGCTCTAAAAATCTGCAACCCAACTTTATCTGCTGGCAAAAGCAAATTCAGTGAAGCTGTTTTTTTAGACGGAGAAAAAGAAACTTTCTCTTTTGCCACAACTGAATTTCCTTGTGAAATAGTAAAATCAGCAGTCGCAGGTTTGTCGCCTGAATATTGAAGAAAAACTTCAACAGGAAATTTATTTTTATGGAAAGCGTATTTATTTACGTTTAGTTGATTGATTTTTAAATCAAAAAAAGTAGTTGTATCTCCCACAACCAAAGGATAAACTTTATTGACAGGATCAAATCGATATACATAATCGTTTCCTGTAGTTTGATTTCCATCAGTAATAATCACTGTTGGGAAAATCAGGTTTTTGTTGATGCTTTTTAGATTTTTGGCAACTTCATCAAGATTGGTTTGATTGCCGCTAAAATCAAATTTATCTGAAGATTTAAAATCGGCATCAAATTGATAGGACTGAATTTCGAATTTTTCTTTGATAGCAGGATTCGAAATTAGTTTTTGATACAATTCAACAACTTTTTTATCCGATTTCAAAGCAGTTATCGAACTCGAGTTGTCCACTGCGATTGCCAAAGGCGTTTTTACAACTTCAAGCGAACTCTTAGAAATTATTGGGTTTATCAACAAAAGCAATAATCCAAAAATGGCTGAAAAACGCAAAAAAGCCAAAAACCAAATCAGATTTGATTTGTTTTTGGCTTTAAAAAAATATTGAAAATACGACAATCCACCAGCTATTATTAAAGAAAGTAATAATAAAAAAATCGTGTTTGAAGTCATATTTATTTAGTGCTTATAAGATTTAATAATTCAAAGATTTCAAAATTAAATCTTTGTCCCGATTACTATCGGGATTGCAACTTAGTACCTCAGTACCTTAGGTAAGCATTCCTCCACAAACGTTAAGAACTTGTCCTGTAACGTATGCACTCATATCTGAAGCTAAGAAAAGACATGCATTTGCAACATCTTCAGTAGTTCCTCCACGTTTCAACGGAATTCCGTCTCTCCATCCTTTTACTACATCTTCAGGTAATTTTGCAGTCATTTCAGTTTCGATGAAACCAGGAGCGATTGCATTACAACGAATGTTACGAGAACCCAATTCAAGCGCTACAGATTTTGTGAAACCAATTGCACCCGCTTTAGAAGCTGCGTAGTTCGTTTGACCAGCGTTTCCAGAAACACCTACAACAGAACTAATGTTGATGATTGAACCAGCACGTTGTTTCAAGAATGTTTTTTGAATTGCTTTTGTCATATTGAAAACAGATTTCAAGTTAACATCAATAACTTGGTCGAAATCAGCTTCAGACATACGCATTAATAAGTTATCTTTTGTAATTCCGGCGTTATTGATCAAAATATCAACTGTTCCAAAATCTGCCAAAACAGCATCAACAAAAGCCTGCGCTTCATTAAAATCGGCTGCATTAGATTGATATCCTTTTGCTTTCACTCCTAAGCTATTCAACTCAGCCTCAAGAGCTTCTGCAGATGCAGCAGATGAACTATATGTAAATGCTACGTTTGCACCATGTTTAGCAAAAACTTCTGCAATTCCTTTCCCGATTCCGCGGCTAGCGCCGGTAATGATTGCTACTTTTCCTTCTAGTAATTTCATATTAAGGTATTCGTTTTTATTTTTTGAAATACAAATATAGATTATTTGGGCGTTTAATAAAATTTGGAACGCAAAAAATGGTGTATTATCTTCTTTTCTAAACAAAAAAAGCAACTCAAAATATGAGTTGCTTTTCCTCCAAAATTAAAAACAAAACTAAAAAACTAATTCAGTTTCCAAGTTGTCATCCTAAATGGGGTTGACGAACTCGTAAATGTGTAAACTGTGTTTGAATAATATAATTTAAAACTTTCCTTTTTCACATATATTCCATTAGCGTCCATCAAGTTCTTATCAAAACTTGCCAAGAATGCTGGAGTTGCAACTGTAGTATTTCCATTCCATGATTTATGTTTAAGAATAACCTTTTTACCAACCGGATCTTCTACTACATCAACAAAATGTTGCAATGCACCTCTGCCTACAAACGTATAATAGATAAAAGTCCCTAAAGAATGATTGAAATATATTTGAACAGAAGCAACACTTTGACCTGCAGGTAATGCAGCGTTAATCTTTTCAATTTCGGCAAGGAATAATTTAGAATTTGTTGGTGCATCAGCTGTATAATCATCAGGATAATAACCAAATCTAGAGTAAACTTTTCCTGGAAGAACTATTTTATAATCCTCTGTTAATACTAATGGTTTGTCTGTATATTTAATTACAGCACTTACTCCATTTGTACCAGTAGCAGTAAAACTTCCAGTAACATCATCATAAACAAATGAGGTAAGTTTTTGATCTTTTACTACCACAGCTGGACTCACAATAATTCCTGTTGGTGTATAAGCAATACCCATATCGTAACTGAGTGAATAACCTGCTTCTATAGAATTTGCTTCTGCAAAACGCGTTACTTGAGTAAAACTAAAATCAAACTGATGCTTTGTCGTTCCGTCATTTGTTTCCAATAATCTAAACAACGGACGCGCATCCGAACCAATAACATTTTGCTCCATTATAGTATGCTTTGGAAGATTTGCCCAATCAGCTGCAGTTGCTTTTACAAAACGAAGTTCCTGAACAGTTCTGTTTGTTTTGAAAATGATTTCGCCATTTTCTTGTCCGTAATACAAAAACTGGAAATCTCCTAAATAGCCTTTCCCTCTTAATACATCAATCGGATAACTTTCTGAATCTGATAAAAGATGAATTCTATTTTTGGTCGTAAATGTCAAACTTACTGTACTTCCAAGCTGAATTGCATATTCACTTTTATAAGTATCTGTATCGCTGTCAAAATCTGATGCCATTTGCACAGTTCCATCGGCAGCAAATTTGAATAAATGCGTATAACCGCCTAAAAGCGTATTATCTGTAAAATAAACTGCTTTCCATCCGTATTCAGAAGTAAGCAAAAGATCGGCTAATTCTTTTTTCTGAGCGTTTAATCTTTCTGTTGGTGTTTGATCAAATTTTTGATCTGCTTCTGTACTGCTACAGCCTGCAAATTGCAATGAAATTATTATCAAGACCAGATATTTCAATATATTTTTTGCTTTCATAATTTTCATTTATTAGTTGTTTATTACCGCATTTGTATTCTTTTCGGCTTCGTCGCGCAAAGCATAGAAATCAATGTTGTAAGCATCTTTATAATATTTTACCACAAGAGCTTCTTTCGCTTTTAGCTGTGCAACTGCAGTCGTACTTTTGATTCCTGCTAAAATTGCCGCGTATTCTGCTTTAGAATTAATGAGCATCATAGAAGCCATTTCAGCAAAATCTTCGTTGATATTGCTTCTCGCATAATTGGTAATAAAACCCATTTCTCTTGACGCCGCATCTGTATATAAATGCCAACTTGCCGTATAACCAACTGGTGTAATCGTTGCCCAAGTTTTCTCATCAAAAGGCTTATTTTGATTCAAAATATGAACATACTCGTGCTGAATGGTATGCAAAAATTGTTTGATATTTTCCCTGTCTTCCTTGTCTACATAATCAGTTTCAAAAAGGGTAACGCGCTGACCACCTTCTGCTAAACCTAGCGTTTTGGTCCCAACAGTATTCAAATTCACGCCTCCAACTAAAACAAATTCTCTTGGAGCTACTTTTTTAACAAAATCAGCTCCACCAATTACTCTATAACTGTCCAACCAGATTTTCTGAACAATTTCAAGTGCTGGCTGTACTTTTTCTACCAAAGGAGGAAATAAATAACGGTTATTGTCAACTGTATTCTGATTCCATTTGTATTGCACATTGATGTTGTAGGGAATCAAATAATTTGTCGTAATCCAATTATCTAAAGCCGTTTTTTGTGGTTGGGTAAAATCTAATTGGCTTTCTCCTGGCTGTTCTTCATGAGCACAAGAAACAAGCGATATGATTAATAAACATAACCCTGCTATTTTATTATATTTTGATAATTTCATGTCTTTTCAATTAAAGTTTTTATCTAGGATTTGACTCGATACCGTTGCTTGAAGCGTGAAGCGGAATTTGCATTGCTCTACGTTTGTCATCTTTTGCAAGCGTGTTTGTCGGTTTATTGATTGTTTCATGTTTTACAACGATATTGAATCGTTTTACATCAAACCATCTCATTCCTTCATGAATAAAATCTCTTCTTCTAGTTTCAGCAAGTGCCTTGATATAAGAAGTCTGAACTGGCGTTAACGCATAAAATGGTGTAAATTCATTGTCAATTACTGGATATTTTGCAACAACTTTAGCTTCAGTCAATTTATCTGTTGTGGCATTGTAACCATTTGTTCTTGTTGAAAGAAAATATTCCAATTCGGCATTTGCTTCTGCAATTTGTCCTTTCATAACATGTGCTTCAATTCTGTTCAAGAAAAATTCGTCATTGCTTAATAGAACTTGAGCTAAATAGCCATTTCCAATATTTGCAGTAACATTGCTGTATTTGAAATATTCGTAAAATTTAGGCACGAAAGCCGTGATAAAACTGTTGCGAGAATAAATTAAATAATACCAAGGTTTGCCAAAAATATTAGTCTGCGTACCAATGATTTCTTCTGTTTTAGTTCCCGCAAGAAAAAATCTGTACGCACTAGATCCGCCATAAGAAGCTCTGGCATAATACGATTCTGGGGAAGCAATCAATAAATTTGTACTTTCATCGCTTTTTGCATAACGCATATTTTGAGTTTGGAAGTCATTTGCCAAATACGAAGCATAATCTCTTAATTTTCCAACTGGTCTTGAACCCAAATCATTTGACAATTCAATTACACGATCCCAATTTCCTTTTGTCAAATAGAAACGGCTTGCGAACGCTTTTCCGGCATCTTTATTAAAATGAAATTTCGGTTCTTTATAATCATTAGTCAATAATGGCAAGCCTTCTTCAATATCTTTCTGAATAAAATCAAAAACTTCTGCCATTGTATTTCTCGTATATTTTGTAATCAAAGCCGTTTCTGGTTTTGTTACATACGGAATTCCCAAATCTTTATCTGCTGTTGCCGGATTGTAACGCTGTGACCAAAACGAAACCAGCATAAAATGAGCATAAGCTCTTGCTAACAATGCCTCGCCTTTTTGCGGATTAAGACTTTTTGGATTTCCTAATTCTTCAATTGCAACCAATGCCTTATTTGCATGGGCAATTGCTCTGTAACAAGCATCCCAATACGCGGCTTGGCTATCAGTATCGGTTTCACTTTGAATTTCCCAATTGTAGTTTTGCTCGTTTTTTCTCAATGTATTGGCCAAACCACTATCAAAAACATTATCAGACATTGTTTCAGCAAAGTCAAAATAACTATTCTGCGGATATGCATTCACTAATAATTCAGAAATTTTTTCGGGAGTATCTATTTCGGTTCTGTTATCTGGTTTTTCAGAAAGAAAATCATCACAACTAGTAATACTTAGAAGTACTAATAGAAATAAAGTTATTTTTATCTTTTTCATATTTATAAATATTATAATGAAATGTTTAGAGTAAAAGTATATTGAGACGTAACTGGCAATGCAACACCACCAGAATTTCTAAATTCAGGATCTTGTCCGTTTAATTTTTTATCTGAATATACCAACCAAGGATTCACTGCAGATGCTTTCAAATTGAAAGTGCTTACGCCGATTTTTTTCTTGAAATCTCTAGGGAATTCCCAGCCTAACGAAATATTTTTCAATCTAACGAAATCACCACTCGCGATTCTAACATCAGAGTAATTATACGTATTGTAAGCTCTTGCAAGTGTACGTTCTCCTCCATAATTTGCATTCAAACGTTTGTCTGCAATTACAGGAACATTAGTAAAGTTTTCGTCACCAGGATTGATCCATCGGTTTGTAAAATCTTTAGTAAATACTGTTAAATCATCATAAGAACTATCGTAAACAGGATTCAAACGCACTTTATTCCCGCCTGAACCAACGAAAAAGATATATAATGACCAATCTTTATAGGTGAAAGTATTCGCAAGACCAATCGATTTATTTGGCTCAATCGAACCTTCATATTTCAAATATTTTGTAACGTCTTTATTATCTTGAAAATCAGCACCAGTAATATTATCTGTTTCTCCTTCTGGCATAATAAACGTTGGCAAACCTTGCTCATTCAAACCTGTAAATTGATAAGAATACAATGAATTTCTAGGATGTCCAATTGTGTTACCGCCATTTCCGTCGATCAAGTCAAAAGTGGTTGGTTTATTTTCCAATTTTGTGATTTCTTGCTTGTAAATAGAAAAATTAAGCGTCGTTGACCACTTGAATTTATCAGCCACAATATTTCTTGTTGTAAAACCAACTTCAAGACCTTTTGTTTCCATATTGGCGTTATTTCCTTGTTTAATTCTTTGACCTCCAACACCTGATGTCACTACGTAATCAACCAAGTCAAATGCTTTACGACGATATACGTCAGTTGTAAATGAAATTCTATTTCGGAACATTCCAAGATCAAGACCTAAGTTGGTTTCATATTGTTTTTCCCATGTCAAATCACCATTTTGCAATTCGTCAATTCTGATTCCAGTTTCTCTGTCGTCAAGATTTAAACGATCTGTAATAAAACTTTTGTAGATTGCCAATGAATTTGTCGCTGGACCAGCAGTTGCTGTCAAACCATATGAACCTCTTAAACTTAAATTGTTTACAGATTCAACATTTTTCATGAAATTTTCTTCAGAAATATTCCATTTTCCACTGAAAGTATACGTTGGAAGCCATCTTGACGAACCACTGTCTCCTTGTCTGTTAGAACCATCATAACGCCCTGTAACCGAAGCGGTATAACGACGATCGTATGTATATCCCACTTTTCCGAAGAAACCAACTGTTCTTTCTTTTTCTTCGCTAAAACCATAATACGAATCTCCAGCATTGATGATTTTTTCAAGCAATCTTGGATCTGTAAAAGCCGTCATTCCTCTGTCGTACTGAATTCCAGCAGCAACAAAATTATCACTTGTTCTGTCAATTGCTCTCATCTCCGTTCCAAAGAAACCTTCCAATTCGTGTTTTTCATTGAAAGTATTTCTATAGCTGACACTGTTTCTCATATTATAAGAAGTCATGTCGTTTGTGAATTTTCTCAAGAAACCTCCATTTGGCAATACTGAAACTTTTGGCGCTGTCAAGTCATTAGGATCTTGATACAAAAAGATATTTTCATCTCTTACAAGCGTATTTTCCATTGCATTGTATGCACCAACAACATTCGAATTTTCTAAAATTTTATGCTCGCGCGTTGTATTTGCATAACGTGCAGAACCTGTCAAATTATAAGTCCAATGTGGATTAATTTTGTATTCCAAATCCAATTGAAAACGAACATCTTTTACATTGATTTCCATGAAGTTGTTTGCCAACTCATTGATAATGTTCATTGGAGCCCAGTTATTTCTGTAATATTCTAAATTTCCATTTTCATCATAAGGCCTAAGCGTTCTGCTCGTATTTAAAACATAATTGAACGGATTGATGTCGAAATCACGAGTTACTTTTCCAAAAACCATATCTTTTTCGCTTTCATAACTTCCTGGCGCGCCTTGATCACGAATAGAAGCTAGCGTAGATAACGTAACATTCAATTTGTCATTGATAAAAAATGTCCCTTTGATGTTTGAAGAAAGTTGTTTTACGTCATCAGCAATTGTCCATCCTGGATCTGTATAATATCCTAAAGACGCATAAAAAGTGTTGTTTTTTCCTCCACCAGAAAAACTTAAAGAGTGATTCTGAGTTAAAGATGGCCTGAATAAAGTTTTAAACCAATCCGTGTTTGCCAATTCGTATTTTTTCAAAAAATTATTACGGCTCACTGGGTCATTGTTTACCAAATAAGCTCCAGTTTCTGGATTGTATGTGTTGATTGCTCTTCCCAAAAGATTATAAGCTCCACCATATCTTCCGTTTACAGTTGATGGCAAATCAAGATATCCTTTTGCTTCCATTTCCTTAAAAATACTCATTGATTCCTGCGAATTCAAGATATCGTACTGACTGTAATTTGGTACTGTTCTCGCGGTTTGTTCAATAGAATAACTTATTTTTAAAGGAGAATCTCTTCGTCCTTGTTTGGTGTTCACGACCACTACTCCATTCAATGATCTTGAACCATAAATTGACGTAGCCGATGCATCTTTAAGAATTTCAATGCTTTGAATGTCATTTGCATTCAAACCGGCAACAGATGAGCTTAATAAAGTTTCAGAATTTCCAGATGCCAAATCAGCAAATGTTAAATTAATAATGTCCTCTTGCACCACACCGTCAATTACCCACAGCGGTTTTGTGTCTCCAAAAATTGAAGATGAACCACGAACTGTAATTTTAGGCGCTGTACCAAAAGTCCCCGTGACATTTTGAACTGTTACTCCGGCAGCTTTTCCTTCGATCATTCGGCTTACGTCAACTACACCATCTATTTTTAATTCACTTCCAGAAATTTTACTAATTGCTCCTGTAAAAGTTCTTTTAGATGTTTTTTCATAACCTGTTGTCACCACAACTTCTTTTAGATTTTGACCTAATTCTGTCAAAACAATTGTTGGCGAAGTATTAGAAGTACCAATTTCTTTTGTCTCCATACCTACATAAGAAATCACTAAAACTGTACTGTTTGCTGGCATTTCAATAGAAAAGTTCCCGTCAAAATCTGTTAAGACAGCAATTTTAGTTCCCTTTGCCAATACTGTTGCTCCCGGAAGCGGGTTTCCTGTTACATCGGTAACTTTTCCTTTTATAATTGGTCCTGCCGTAAAAATATTTGATAATACATCATGATTAGGCGCGCTTGAAAATGAATCTTCAGCCACACTTTTTTGCAAAACAATTTGATTGCTAACTTCAGAAAAAGTAATATTGAAAGGCACTAAAATTCTATTCAAGATACTTGAAAGCGTTTCTTGGTTGGCCTCAATACTAACTTTTTGATTTAATTGAGGCAATCTTGAATTATACGAAAATTTTACTTGTGCAGACTTTTCAATTTTAGATAAAGCATTGTCTAAAGTCAAATTTTCAACTGTAATTGTAACTTTAGTATCTAATTTTTTTTGCCCATTTACACTGTTTGCCATTGTAACACTCGAAAAAATGAGTGCTAAGACAAACTGAAATAGTGTTATTTTCATGATTCGATGGAGTAATCGTTGTTTACCAACTGGTTTTTTCATAATTTTGGTTAGTTTTGATTAATACTGATTCGCGTGTATTCTAAGAAACGAACCGAATTACACTTTACAGAGCGTAATTCAATCCAATAAGTGTCGAGAATGTTACAGCATTTCGGCACTTTTTTTTATGCTTTTTTGTTTTACATAGGCTTATACTATTAGTTTGGTTTTTGGTTTATTTTTGGTGTTAAATTTTAGATTGAAATAAAAAACGTTTTACAATTACAGTTATAAAACAAAATTTAATTGCAACCTTCAGAAGTTATAATGATCTGATTTCCATTCATTTCAAAATTTGTAGAGGCGCTTATACTTTTACAGACAATTTTAAGTTTTTCCGGCAACGGCTGATCGCTTAGCGAAGTGGTCAAATGACAGTCTTTTAGTTTATTTTTAGGATAATCAATTTTGACTTGATAAGCTTGTTCAATTGTCTCAAAGATTTGAGAAACCGGAATATCACTAAATTCAAAACTCAATTGTTCAATATTTCCTGCGCTTTGAACCAATTCTTTGTCCTGCGTAATATTGGTTATTTTATTGAATTTCAAATCATTTCTAAAAAAACGAAGCGCCTGATTTGGCAATAGAACGACTTCTTCCTGATTTGATTGAGCAACCAAATCATTTGATTTTACTTTAACTTTACCGGTGCGAACAAGAACTTCAACATCAGGCTGATCAGAAAAAGCTTTAACTCTAAAACTAGTTCCAACAACTTTTGTGACAATCTCATTTGCGTAAACGAAAAAAGGCTTTTTAGGATTTTTACTAATTTCAAAGAAACCTTCGCCGGATAAATACACCTTTCTCTCGTTACCGGTAAAGATTTTAGGGTAACTTAATTTACTTTTTGGTTGTAATAAAACTGAACTTCCGTCAGATAATGTTATAATTTGGGGATTATTTGAATTGTTTGTCTGCTCAACTAATCCTTCACTATTTTCGGCTATCAGTTCTTTATAAGTAACAATATTGTCAGCTGGCAAGTAATTTTTATAATACCATGTAGCCATCAAGCAAAATAATAAACTTGCAGCAATTCCAGTAAAAAAGTAATTTTTGATAAACTTCGTTTTTGCATTTTTTCCGAAAAGAATTTCATTTTCCTTTTCTTCGATTTTCAGCCAAGTCTTTTGCAGTGCTTTTTGAACATCAGATCTTGATAAATCAGATTCTGGAACTTTCATTGCCAGTACTAAATGTCTTGCATCTTCAACTAGTTTGGCGCGCTCCAGACTTTCTAATGTCCATTCTTCCCAACCATCTTGATCAATTTTAAACAAGATCCATGATTGAAACGATTCGTCAGACAAGAAGTCTTCAATTTGAGTATATGAGTTACGTTTTTGCATCTAAAAATAAGGTTACAAAAACATAGAGGACAGCACTCTTATTATATACTCACTAAATTGTGATTTTTTTTATTTTTTTTTAAAGAATTTTAAAAACTGCTTGCAGATAGCAGAAGAAATAAGGCAAAACTACCTTTCCAATCCTTGCGAAGACTCATCAAACCGCGATGCAATAAATTACTAGCTGATTGATAATTAACATCCAGCATCTCTGCAATTTGTTCTACACTAAGGCCTTGATGATAACGAAGATATAGGGCTTCCTTTTGTCGTGCTGGGAGTTCGTTCAATAATTTATTCAAGCGACCAACCTTTTCTTTTGTAGTTTCATCATCCATAAGTTCGTGTTCTACAGAAAATTCAAGAAGAAATGCTATAGAATCTGTACTGGTAGTTTTTCGAAAGATATGATCGCGTTCATGTAAACGCGCAATACGTTTTCGAACACTTGATAGTAAATAAGCTTTTACAACAACCGAATTTTGCAGTGTATCACGATAAATCCAAATATCTGTAAAAACGTCCTGAATGCAGTCTTGCACTTTTTCCTCAAATGGAGAAAGTGAATTTCCGTATCGAACTAGATCGGCATAATAGCGTTCGAACAACATTGAGAATGATTTTTCATCACCATCTTTCAATTTGCTCCAAAGCGCATTATCATCAAATAAATTGGATGTTAGAGTTGAAGTTTTCATTTATAAATTGGGGCAAAAGCTATTTTACTTAATGAAGACATTATATTTTTTTAACAATATCCTTCACTTTTGTGCGATAAATATATAAAAGCTAATATTTAAAAACAATTTATTTACACAAAAGAGACAGTTTCCTAATATAGAAAACTGTCTCTTTTTCCTGATTTAAAAGGGATTTTGAATGAATGTTAAAATTCCTTTTAAATACAAAACCAAATAAATTATAAGATTTTACGTATTAGAAATATAATTTAATTTTTGATGAATTTCACTGATAAAACTCCTGCGTTTGTCTTTATCTTCAAAATATAATTTCCTGTCTGCAATTTCGAAACATCAATTTTCGAGACATTCTCAGCATGTGGAATTGCAATAATTAGTTGTCCCAACATATCATAAACAGACATAGCCAACTTTTCGACATCGGTTTTAGAATTTATATTCAAAATATCCTTAACTGGATTTGGATAAATACTGAAATATTGAGAAAACTCAAAATCTTGTGTTCCTAAAGCTTTAAATGTCGTACTTGCTTTCTTTGTTAAAATTGGGAAATTATAGTCAAAATAAATATTGGCTTCATTTTCAAAAGTGTCCCCCGCTTTTAAAGTTGGCAATGTTTTGATTTTAAAAGCAACATATCCATTTTTGTTAGCGCTATTAAAAGGCAGATTTATATTTTCAAAGATAAATTCAACTTTATTACCGTCAGAGATTTTTGTTGTGTAAGAATGGCTTGAACTCGTTGGCACCAATGTCGAAATATCAAATTTTGAAAGATCAATCATGTCTTTAACAACAATATTTTGAGCCATATAGGTTCCTGCATTTTCAAAACGAATCAAATAGTGAACATATTCTCCAATCAAAGAAGGTGTAACTATATTTCCTTCCAGACACGTTTTATCGTTTGGATCATAAGAACCAACTACAGTTTCATTATAAGCAAAAGTATTATCTATAGGAATTTCATCAACAACTGAAGAAGTTATTGTAGCTGTGTATGAAAGAATGTCGCCATTGTTTACAGGCGGAGTTGCATTTGGACGATTTACATTGAAATCCAGCATAATCTGTCTAGACTCAAACGGTTTTAAATCTGTAAAATTCCACGAAATTTTATTTGATGTTGTTGCAGAAACCGCAGGATTAGAAGTTGCTAAATTAAGAACAGTATCATCATATGCCAGATTTACTGTTCCAGATTGAGCTTTATTTCCTTTATTCTTAAATACAATTTTATACCTAGCCACAAAACCAGGTCTTGATGGCCAAATTGGCAATATTGTTACTTCCAAATCGTTATGAACTCCAATTGCCTTAACACAAAAATCCTGTACCTTAGGACTGGAAACTGTTGGAAAATCTGCTTGAATTTCTGTTGGGGAAATCGTGAAATAACTTGGATTTTCAAAAACTGGTGTAACTTTATAATTTCCAGCAGCAACTTTTATTTCATATTTGCCAGCTTCACTAGTAATAAAATTACCAGATTTTACTCCGTCATCAATTTTAAACTTTAAAAAAGAAGCCGGAATATCCAAAGCATCACAACCATTATTATTCAAATCATTTCGATTTGTTCCCTGAATAGAAAAACTTTCGCCACCTGGAGCAAAAGAACAATATGAGCCTACATTGCATTCTGTATATCCCTCTTCTTTAAGAATATTTTGAATACTCATTAATTGATCATCATCCGCACAAATATATTCTAATTTAGGATTGTTTGAAAAGTCTAAATCTACTTCAATACTTCCATTCTTCAAAAATACACGTTGTAATAATGGATTATTATCACAATAAAAATTTTGCAACTTACTACAATTTGTTGCATCAATTTCTGTAAACAAATTTCCAAAACAATTCAAAAAAGTTAAATTAGGTACTTCTGACAAATCTAAATTGCTAATTTCATTTTTATAGCAATCTAAATATTGAAGTTTTCCAAGACCTTTTAAATCTAACTTTGTCATCTTATTAAACGCCCCCATTAATTCAAGAAGGCCCGAAAGATGGCTGACATCAATGTTAGTTAAAAAATTATGATCATAGCCCAATTGCCATAATTTGTCAGTAACCGGTAATTTCAAACTAGTTAATTTATTATTATCACAATGCAATGTTTTCATATTAATTGAGCTACTTAAATCTAAATCAACTAAGTCATTATATCCGCAAAATAAATTTTCTAATTTGGAAAAAGTGCTTAAATCTAAACTTGATATTTTATTCTTAAAAATCCCTAAATCAATTAAATCAGGGCATTGATTAAGATCAAGTGAGGTAATCATATTTTCACCACATTGCAAGTGCTGCAAATTTGACAAACCATTCAAATTTAATTCAGTCAATTTGTTAGTCCAACAACCAATTGTTTGAAGTTTTGACAATTGTTGAACATTTAAATTTGTGATATTATTTCTATTACAAGATATTACTTCAAGATTTGACAAACTTCTTAAATCCAACGTTGTTAATTTATTATCAGAACATTCTAAGTATACTAAATTTCTAAAACCTTGAATTCCTTCTAAAGATAATATATCACTATCCTGAATAAATAATGTTTTGATCAATAAAGCTTCTGATTCCTGAATTTCACCATCTTTGTTGATATCAATTTTTCGTGCAGTGCCATCAGCATTCATAGATATTGAATTACCTTCGTTAGCTTCTAGTAGTTTTGCCTTAAAATTAGCGTCAGGAATATTAATTATTTGAGAATTTACTGAAGAAAAAATACACAAAGTCAGTAACAGCAAGTAGTTCTTGGTCATAGGTTTAGTTTATTTTTGGTTTTTAAATATATAAAATCCAAAATTCAAAACCTAAATTTTCATAAAAAAAGCCTTACTAATACTAGCAAGGCTTTTTGATGATTTATTTTGAAAAAATAACTTAGAAAGCTACATTCCAGCGCGGTAATTTACCATTTGCGTCTAAGAAATTCTGCAAAACTTGCCCTTCAACTGAAGTTGGAATTCCTTTTACATCAGCATTAAAAGTTTCGTACCAAACTACTTCAAGCTCAGAAATGTTTTCCAATTTCATTTGTGCTGGCCAAGAATATTTCCTTCCCGTTTTTGCAAATTGATGTCCGTTTACAATCTTATCGTATAAACCGCCATTTTTGGTTTTTAACGTTCCGTCGTTTTGAACCGTTCCAGTAGAACCAACCATAATTAATTCTTTCTCACTTCCTTCAACAGCATAAACGATGAAAATTCCAGCGCTTCCTTCTGGAGCGTTGCAAACTTCTTCTAAACTGTCTTCAATAGTAAAAGCAAAACTGCTTGTTGCTTTAAACTTTTCTAATTCTTTACTCATATTTTCTTTTCTAGCTTCTAAGATACTGAGGTTCTAGGAAGCTAAGTTTTTTTCTATATATGCCTCAGTTTTTAAAATGTAAAAAAGTCTCAACTAATAATTGAGACTTTTTTGGAATTTGTTATTTCAAGACTTGAAGATTATCCAAGTACTTCTTTTACTTTTTTACCAATTTCAGCTGGTGAATCAACAACGTGAATTCCGTTGTCTCTCATGATTTGTTTTTTAGCAGCAGCAGTATCATCAGAACCACCAACAATAGCACCTGCGTGACCCATTGTTCTACCAGCAGGAGCAGTTTCTCCAGCGATAAATCCAATAACTGGCTTACGGTTACCATCAGCTTTAACCCATTTAGCAGCGTCAGCTTCTAATTGACCACCAATTTCACCAATCATAATGATTGCTTCAGTTTCTGGATCGTTCATTAATAATTCAACAGCTTCTTTAGTTGTAGTTCCAATGATTGGATCTCCACCAATTCCGATAGCTGTAGTGATTCCTAAACCTTGTTTTACAACTTGGTCAGCAGCTTCATAAGTTAAAGTTCCTGATTTAGAAACGATACCAACTGTTCCTTTTTTGAAAACGAAACCTGGCATGATACCAACTTTAGCTTCACCTGGAGTAATAACTCCTGGGCAGTTTGGTCCAATTAGTCTTGAACTTCTTTCTTTAACATAATTATTTGCTTTAATCATATCTGCTACAGGAATTCCTTCTGTAATAGCAATAATTACTTTAATTCCAGCATCAGCAGCTTCCATAATTGCATCAGCAGCAAAAGCTGGCGGAACAAAAATGATAGATGTATCAGCTCCAGCTTGATCAACAGCATCTTTTACTGTATTAAAAACTGGACGATCTAAATGGCTAGTCCCTCCTTTTCCTGGAGTAACACCACCAACAACATTAGTACCGTACTCAATCATTTGAGAAGCGTGGAAAGTTCCTTCACTTCCTGTAAATCCCTGAACAATTATCTTGGAATCTTTATTAACTAAAACACTCATGATATATATTTTATGTAGTTTTTAAATTTGTGTTGCAAAAATAAGGTTTTGTAATGTATTTTGCCTCTTTTATTGTCAAAAAAATATTAAGAAAATTGACTCATCTGATAACCTCTAAAAAGTTTATCATCTTTTATTTGCCAAATCGTTGAAAAATGCGCCAATAACATCTCTTCTCGAGGATTCTCAATTGTTTTTACGTAATGTGAGTAACGTATTGAAACTAAGTCATCTTCCTCAATAATATGACTGATTCTAACCTTAGAACGTACATACGCACGGCTTAAGTCATTAGCCATATCCAACATCGAATTATAATCCATTTCGATCAATCCTTTTGTACTGTGCCACTCCAATTTTATTTCTGGATGCAAGTATGTTCTCATGATTTCGCTATCAATTAAGGCATCCGACTTATAAAATTTTTGAACAAATTCTTTTATAGACATATTACTTCAATTTATTTAGAATTTCAGGAATCTTTTTGATATTGGCTAATTGCTTTAATTTTTCTCTTGATTCTTCTATTGGAGTTCCAAAATATGATTTTCCACCTTCAACTGATTTAGTCACACCTGTTTGTCCCATAATAACAGCCTTTGCTCCTATCGTGATGCCACTCGTTGTGCCTACTTGTCCCCAAAGCGTTACTTCGTCTTCAATAATAACACATCCAGCAATACCGGTTTGTGATGCAATCAAACACTTTTTTCCTATAATGGTATCATGTCCAACATGAACTTGATTGTCGATTTTTGTTCCAGCTCCAATAGTGGTATCACCAGTAACTCCCTTGTCAATAGTACAAAGAGCACCAATTCCAACATTGTCTTCGATCACTACTCTTCCACCAGAAATTAATTGATCAAAACCTTCTGGACGCTTTTTGTAATAAAAAGCATCTGCTCCTAAAATTGTTCCTGCATGAATAATCACGTTATCACCAATTACGGTATGATCATAAATTGAAACGTTAGAGTGAATCAAACAGTTTTTACCAATTTTTACATGATTTCCAATAAAGCTGTTCGGCTGAATTAAAGTTCCTTCGCCAATTTCTGCAGTTGAAGCAATCGCCACATTTGCAAATTGAAAAGGTTTAAAATGTTTAGTCAAAGTATTGAAATCTCTGAAAGGATCATCAGAAATCAAAAGTGCTTTTCCTTCTGGACAATCTACTTTTTTATTAATTAAAACGATAGTCGCCGCAGATTGCAAAGCTTTGTCATAATATTTTGGATGGTCAACAAAAACTATATCTCCAGGCTCTACAACATGAATTTCGTTCATGCCTAAAACCTGAAAGTCTTTGTCGCCAATAAATTCGCAATTAAGCAAACTTGCAATTTCTTGTAAAGAATGACTCTTTGGAAATTTCATATATTATAATTAGAAAATTTGTCAATTAGAAAATGAGTCAATTAGAATATGAATATACAAATTTTTGTCGATTCACAAATTTTCTAATTGACTCATTGTCAAATTTATCTTAATTAAGAATTACTCCTTTACACGCTCCATGTAAGAACCTGAAGCTGTATCAATTTTAATTTTGTCACCTTCGTTGATAAACAAAGGAACGTTTACAGAAGCACCAGTTTCAACAGTAGCATTTTTAGTTGCATTTGTAGCAGTATTTCCTTTTACTCCTGGCTCAGCATAAGTAACTTCAAGAATTACTGAAGCTGGCATATCAACTGATAAAGGCAAGTCTGTTTCTGTATTGATTTGAACCATTACGTTTGTTCCTTCTTTTAACAAATCTGGAGCATCCAAAATGTTTTTGTTTAAAGAAATTTGCTCAAACGTTTCAGCATTCATAAAGTGAAATTCATCACCTTCTGGATATAAAAATTGGAATGTATGTGTTTCAACACGAATAACATCAATTTTGTGTCCTGCAGAAAAAGTATTGTCTAATACTTTACCTGAAGTTAAACTTTTAAGTTTTGTTCTTACGAAAGCTGGACCTTTTCCAGGCTTAACGTGAAGAAATTCAATAATTTTATAGATGTCGTGATTAAATTTAATACACAATCCGTTTCTAATATCTGATGTAGATGCCATTTTGTTTTTTTATTTATTTACTTTTTGTTGAATCGTTGAATCATTTAACTGTTTAGCCGGTTAAACGATTAAACAAATAAACAATTAAACTTATTTTAATAATTTCCTGAATAACCTTTCATAATTCCTCGTGATGAATTTCTGATAAAATCTAGAATCTCATCTCTCTCAGGAGTCGCTTCCATTTCAGCTTCAATAATACTTAAAGCTTGAGTTGTGTTATAATTTTTTTGGTATAAAATTCTGTAGATTTCTTGAATTTCTCTGATTTTCTCAGTACTGAAACCTCTTCTTCTTAAACCAACTGAATTGATCCCAACGTATGACAATGGCTCTTTCGCCGCTTTTGTATATGGAGGAACGTCTTTTCTAACCAATGATCCACCAGAAATCATTGCGTGATCTCCAATATGGATAAATTGATGAATTGCCGCCAATCCGCCAATTACAGCGTGATTTCCAACAACTACGTGACCTGCCAAAGCAACACCATTTACAATAATTGCATTGTTTCCAATTTCGCAATCGTGTGCAATGTGCGCATAAGCCATTACTAAGCAATTGTTTCCTAGAACCGTTTGCCCAGATGCAACTGTACCTCTATTGATCGTTACGCACTCTCTAATAGTACAATTATCTCCTATAATGGCAAGAGAATCCTCTCCACCGAATTTTAAATCTTGTGGCACCGCAGAAATTACAGCTCCCGGAAAAATATTGCAATTTTTACCGATACGTGCACCTTCCATGATGGTCACATTTGAACCAATCCAAGTACCATCACCAATAACAACATTATTGTGAATTGTTGTAAAAGGCTCAATTACAACATTTTTAGCGATTTTAGCGCCAGGATGAACATATGCTAATGGTTGATTCATCTGTATGTTTTATATTTTAAATTAAAATAATCTAATTTGAGGGCAACAAACCTAAACAATAAATTTGACTATTTATTGTTTTCTTGCAATTTGTGCCATTAATTCTGCCTCAGTCACTAATTTTCCGTTTGCATATGCATTTGCTTGCATGTGGCAAATTCCTCTTCTGATTGGAGAAATCAGCTCACATTTAAAAATTAATGTATCACCTGGCAATACTTTGTGTTTGAATTTAACATTGTCAATTTTCATGAAATATGTCAAATAATTTTCAGGATCTGGAACAGTGCTTAAAACTAAAATTCCTCCTGTTTGTGCCATAGCTTCCACAATTAAAACTCCTGGCATTACTGGTGCTTCTGGAAAGTGTCCTACGAAGAAATTTTCGTTCATAGTAACATTTTTCAAACCAACAACGTGACGATCAGACATTTCTATAATTCTGTCGATCAACAAAAATGGAGGTCTGTGAGGAAGCATTGCCATAATTTTATGAATATCCATCAATGGCTCTTGGTTCAAATCATAAACTGGAACGTGATTTCTTTGTTCAATTTTAATGATTTTCGCCAATTTTTTAGCAAACTGAGTATTCACAAAGTGACCTGGTTTGTTTGCAATAATTTTTCCTTGAATACGAACTCCAATAAGTGATAAATCACCAATAACATCAAGCAATTTGTGTCTTGCAGCTTCGTTTGGATAATGTAAAGTAAGATTGTCTAAAACTCCGTTTGGTTTAACTGAGATTTCATCTTTTCCAAAAGCTTTCTTCAAATTCGCCATTGTAGATTCAGAGATTTCTTTATCTACATAAACAATAGCATTATTTAAATCACCACCTTTAATAAGTCCGTTTTCTAACAATGATTCTAATTCATGCAAGAAACTGAAAGTTCTAGAATTTGCGATTTCACTTTTGAAATCAGCTATACTTTTAAGTGTAGCATTTTGAGTACCTAAAACTTTTGTACCAAAATCTACCATTGTAGTCACTTGATAATCATCGCTTGGCATCACTAAGATTTCGCTTCCTGTTGCTTCGTCAGTAAATGAAATTACTTCTTTTACTACATAAACATTACGGCTTGCGTCTTGCTCTTCGATTCCAGCTTTTTCAATAGCTTCTACGAAATATTTTGATGAACCGTCCATAATAGGAAGTTCAGAGGCATCTAATTCAATAATAATATTATCCAAATCGCAACCAACTACTGCCGCTAAAACGTGCTCTGGAGTTTGTATTTTTACACCTAATTTTTCTAAATTAGTACCTCTTTGCGTATTAACAACATAATTAGCATCAGCTTCAATGATTGGCTGACCTTGCAAATCTACTCTAACAAAAGTGAAACCATTATTAATAGGAGCTGGTTTGAAAGTCATTGTAACTTCTTTTCCAGTGTGTAATCCAACGCCTGTTAGTGAAATTTCATTTTTGATGGTCTTCTGTTTAACCATTATTTCCATTTTTTGGGTTTATTATTTGTTTTTTTAAATCTTCAACTTCGGCAATAATTTTAGGGAAGTTTTTAAAGTGAACGTATGATTTATTAAAATCTCCATATCCAAGTGCTGGCGAACCTTGTAAAACTTCGTCATCCTTAATGTTTCTAGCAACTCCAGACTGCGCCTGAAGCCTAACATTATTCCCTATAATTAAATGGCCTGCGATACCAACCTGTCCGCCAATCATACAGCTTTCTCCAATTTTTGTTGAACCAGCCACACCGCTTTGCGCTGCAATTACGGTATTTTTACCAATTTCAACATTATGGGCAATCTGAATTTGATTGTCTAATTTAACTCCTTGTCTGATAATCGTAGAACCTAGAGTTGCTCTGTCAATCGTAGTATTAGCACCAACATCTACATTATCTTCAATAATAACGTTTCCAATTTGAGGCACTTTATCATATTCTCCATTTTCATTTGGTGCAAAACCAAAACCATCTGCGCCTATAATTACTCCTGAATGAATCGTACAATTGTTTCCAATTACAGTTTCTGAGTAAATTTTTGCTCCTGCAAAAATGTACACATTATTACCAATCACAACGTTGTCACCAATAAAACTGTTTGGATAAATTTTTACATTATCACCCAAAACAACATTTTGACCAATATAGCTAAAGCTTCCTAAATACAGATTCTCTCCATATTTTGTTCCTTCAGACATAAAAGACTGCGCCTCGATTCCTGTTTTGTTCAATTTTACTTGATTGTAAAAATGCAAAAGCTTAGAAAAAGCAGCATAAGCATCTTCTACTTTTATTAACGTTGTGGTAATATCTTGTTCTGGAATAAAGCTGTCGTTAACAATTGTAACGGTCGCTTTTGTAGTATATATATAGTTGACATACTTTGGATTAGCCAAAAAAGTAAGCGACCCATCTTCGCCTTCTTCGATTTTAGATAGCCGAGAAACTTCTGCATTGGGATTCCCAACAACTTCTCCTTCTAAAATTCCTGCTATTTGTTCTGCTGTAAATTTCATCGCGACAAAAATATAAAAAATAGATTTTAAATGTTAATTTTAGATAAGTTGTTTTGGAAAACAGATGTAATATTTTGTGACCAATTTAGATAACGATTTCAAATTCAGCTGATCAGATGCTTCAACAACATCTTCAATTGTCTTATCTTTTTTCAAAATTCGTATTGGTTCGGCTGCTTTGCTGTAAGCTTGGTTTTTAATTTTCCCTCTAAAAATAAAATAACCAGCTTCTAACAATGATATTCGATGGTTTTGTGCAAACTCTTCTTTCATTGCCTGAGATTCTTCCATAGAAATCTTCTCTGCACTCATTTTTATTTTAAGCAAATCTCTGTTGATGATCATTTTGCTCAAAGTTGAAAGTATAAAATCATCTTGCCTTTGCCACGCTTTTAAAGCGCTGATAATATCAAAATCATCTAATTGAGAAAACAAATCCAGCTTTTCAGCATCAAAATCTTCAAGCGTAATTTTGTTCTGCATAAAAAACAAAAGTGGTTCACTGCAAGGCAATGTAATTCCTTTTAATGTAAGTTCTTTTGCTCTTTTTAATACTTTCATCAAAATCAATTCGGCTACCAAACTTGTTTTATGCAAATAAGCCTGCCAATACATCAATCGTCTTGATAGCAAAAATTTCTCTACAGAATAAATTCCTTTTTCTTCTATGACTAAAACGTCGTCTTCAACATTCATCATCTGAATCAATCGTTCAGAATTGACATTTCCTTCTGCAACTCCAGTATAAAAACTGTCACGCTTTAAATAATCCATTCGATCCATATCCAATTGACTAGAAATCAATTGCAACATGAATTTTCGATGATATTCTCCTTTAAAAACCTGAATAGCCAAACTTAATCTTCCGCCAAATTCCTCGTTTAACTGATTCATAAACAACAACGAAATCGCTTCGTGATGTACATCTTCAACAATACTCTTTTCCATTGCATGCGAAAATGGTCCGTGTCCTATATCATGAAGTAAAATTGCGATTAACAAAGCATTCTCTTCTTCCTCAGAAATGGCAACATCTTTAAAACGAAGCGTATCAATTGCTTTTTTCATCAAATGCATGCACCCTAAAGCATGATGAAAACGCGTATGATTAGCACCAGGATAAACCAAATACGACAAACCCATTTGTGAAATACGGCGCAAACGCTGAAAATATGGGTGCTGAATTAAGTCGTAAATAAGTTCGTTCGGGATTGTAATAAACCCGTAAATGGGATCATTGAATATTTTTAACTTATTGATATGAGTCACTCGTTGGTTATTTTTTAGGTGAACAAATATAAGTAAATAACTATAGTTTTTCATTTAAAAGTTGACATTAAATTCAACTGATTTTGAGACAAATACTTAAATATCAAAAAGATTTTATCTAAAAAATAGGTTTCATTTATCTTAAATTTATACTATTTTTAATACTTTTTAAGTTCTATACTTCTAAATTGCATTAAAAATAAATTTATTTATGGATAAGATAAAAATACTTTGGGTCGATGATGAAATTGATCTTTTAAAGCCACATATATTATTTCTGGAGAAAAAAAATTATTCAGTAACGACCTGCAACAACGGCCTTGATGCAGTTGCTTTATTTGAAGAGGACAATTTTGACATTGTTTTTTTGGACGAAAATATGCCGGGAATGAGCGGTTTGGAAACACTTTCTGAAATGAAAGAGAAAAAATCAGCCATTCCGATGATTATGATCACCAAAAGTGAGGAAGAATATATTATGGAAGAAGCGATTGGTTCTAAAATCGCTGATTACTTGATAAAACCAGTAAATCCGAACCAAATTCTATTGAGTTTGAAGAAAAACTTGGACGATTCTAGGTTGATTACCGAAAAAACAACATTGGATTATCAGAAGGAATTCCGAAAAATTTCAATGGAATTGGCTATGGTAAATTCTTATGAGGATTGGGTTGAGTTATACAAAAAATTGCTGTTTTGGGAATTAAAATTGGAAGACATCAATGACACGGCAATGATAGAAATCCTGGAATCTCAGAAAGTTGAAGCCAATTCGCAATTCGGGAAATATATCGAAAGAAATTATGAAGATTGGTTTGCACCAAAAGCAGATAAACCTATTCAATCGAACACTTTATTTAAGGAATTAGTTGTTCCAGAAATCAAAAAGAAAGACAAACCGATTCTATTTGTGGTTATCGACAATCTTCGTTATGACCAATGGAAAGCTTTTGAAAGTGTGGTTGCCAACTACTATAAATTAGAAAAAGAAGTTCCGTACTACTCTATTCTTCCAACCGCTACACAATATGCTAGAAATGCTATTTTCTCTGGTTTGATGCCTGTAGAAATGGAAAAACAATTTCCAGAATATTGGAAAAATGACGTCGAAGATGGCGGAAAAAATCTTTACGAAGCCGAATTTCTTTCAGCACAATTAAAACGTTTAGGCTTAAATATTAAGGAAGATTATTTCAAAATCACAAATTACGCAGGCGGAAAAAAACTGGCAGAAAACTTTAAAGCCTTAAAAGGAAATGATTTAGTAACTGTGGTTTATAATTTCGTTGATATGCTTTCGCATGCAAAAACCGAAATGGAAGTTGTAAAAGAATTAGCTTCTGATGATAAGGCATATCGCTCACTGACATTGAGTTGGTTTAAAAATTCGCCTTTGTTGGAAATCATTCAGCAAGCACAACTTTTAGGATTCAAATTGATTTTAACCACAGACCACGGAACAATAAATGTAAAAAATCCGTCGAAAGTTGTGGGAGATAAAAATACAAGTCTAAATTTGCGCTACAAAACTGGACGTAGTTTAACATACGAACAAAAAGATGTTTACGTAGTTAAAGAGCCTAAAACCATTGGTTTGCCAGCTATAAACATGAGTAGTTCGTTTATTTTTGCTAAAAATGATTTCTTTTTGGCTTATGTAAACAACTACAATCATTATGTGAGTTATTACAAAAACACGTATCAGCATGGCGGAATTTCATTAGAAGAAATGATTATTCCATTCCTTGTCTTTAATCCAAAATAAAACATAGCCACGAATTTCACCAATTTCGCCAATTTATTTTTTAATTCGTGAAAATTCGTGAAATTCGTGGCAAAAATAAATACAAAAATGAATATCGTTTTTTCATTAGATCAAATTCAAGAAGTTGCAGAGCAGATAATTGCTTCGAATCCTAAAAAAATCATTCTTTTTAACGGAGAAATGGGTGTTGGAAAAACAACCCTGATTAAACAATTATGCAAAACATTAGGAGTTGAAGACGCCACTAGCAGTCCAACTTTTTCTTTGGTAAATGAATACCAAACTTCTAACAATCAAACAGTTTATCACTTTGATTTTTATAGATTAAACAAAGAAACCGAAGCGCTTGACATGGGTGTTGATGATTATTTGTACTCTGGAAGCTGGTGTTTTATTGAATGGTCTGAAAAAATCGCCAATTTACTTCCTGAAGAATATTCGACAATTAATATTGAATTATTAGCTGACGGAAAACGCAAACTCGAATTAGCATAAAACTTTGCGAATCTTTGTGGTGAAATTTTTCGTAAAGATTCAACAAGAAAAAACAATAAAATGAATACCTCACAACAAGTAGAAATAATTCCCTTTTCTCAAGATTTAAAGGAACACATTAAAACTTTAAATATAGCTTGGCTGGAAAAATATTTCAGAGTTGAAGACAAAG
Source organism: Flavobacterium mesophilum (assembly GCF_039581405.1). Lineage (NCBI taxonomy): Bacteria > Pseudomonadati > Bacteroidota > Flavobacteriia > Flavobacteriales > Flavobacteriaceae > Flavobacterium > Flavobacterium mesophilum. Next base: position 210,424 of record NZ_JBCPXZ010000007.1, read on the forward strand.
ACAAAATCACGCTTTCAAATCCGCAAGAAGAAATTATCGATAAAGGCGGCATGATTTTCTACGCAAAATATAACGATGAAATTATCGGAACAGCTTCCTTATTAAAAGTAGACGATTCTACTTTTGAATTAAGCAAAATGGCGGTTTCAGATAAAGCTCAAGGTCTCGGAATTGGAAATAAACTTCTGGAACATTGCATAAAAATTGCTGAAGAAAAAGATATTAAAACACTCTTTTTGTATTCAAATACTAAATTGCTTCCGGCAATTCATTTGTACAGAAAATTTGGCTTCGTTGAAATACCTTTAGAATCGGGCATTTACGAAAGAGCCGACATAAAAATGGAGAAAAAAATTTCTTAACATTGTCATTATAGTATTAGCAGAATTTTTGCATTAATTTTAAATCTTTTTGCGTAATTTGTACCTTTAATTTTTTGCACAACCCATGTCAATCACGTTAACTCCATTTACAAAACAACAATTAATCCCACAAGAAGAAAAACTTGAGATTGGTCGTTTTAAAAGAGAACTTTTCATAGGAATTCCGAAAGAAACTAGCTATCAGGAACGTCGTATATGTCTAACTCCAGATGCCGTAAATTCACTTACATATGAAGGTCACAGAGTGATGATTGAATCTGGCGCTGGCGAAAGTTCGAGTTATACTGATAAAGAATATGCAGATGCAGGTGCCGAAATTACAAAAGATACCAAAAGGGTTTTTGGCTGTCCATTTCTACTAAAAGTAGAACCGCCAACTTTAGCAGAAATCGAAATGATTAACCCTGAAACGGTAATTATTTCGGCTATTCAGCTAAAAACCAAAAAGAAAGCGTACTTCGAAGCTTTGGCACAAAAGAAAATCACAGCACTTGCTTTTGAATATATTAAAGACGAGGATGGATCTTATCCTGCTGTAAAATCTTTAAGCGAAATTGCTGGAACTGCGTCAATATTAATTGCGGCTGAATTAATGATTACTGATGAATTCGGAAAAGGTCTTTTATTTGGAAACATTACCGGCGTTCCTCCTACTGAAGTTGTGATTCTTGGAGCAGGAACTGTTGGTGAATTTGCCGCAAAAACCGCTATTGGACTGGGTGCAAACGTAAAAGTTTTTGATAATTCGATTACGAAATTACGCCGTTTGCAGAACAATTTAAATCAAAGAATTTTTACTTCTACTATACAACAAAAAGGTTTATTAAAAGCTTTGCGTCGTTGCGATGTCGCGATTGGGGCGATGCGTGGCAAAGAGCGTTGCCCAATTGTAGTTACCGAAACTATGGTAGAGCACATGAAAAAAGGCGCTGTAATTGTCGATGTCAGTATTGACACTGGCGGATGTTTTGAAAGTTCTGAAGTTACTACGCATGAAAAACCAACCTTCATAAAAAACAATGTTTTGCACTATTGCGTGCCAAACATCCCTTCTCGATATTCTAAAACAGCCTCATTATCAATAAGTAACATCTTAACACCTTATCTTCATCAGATAGCCGAAGATGGTGGTTTAGAAAGTGCAATTCGATGCAATAAAGGACTTAAAAACGGGATTTATTTGTATCACGGAATCCTTACAAATAAAGCCATCGGAGACTGGTTTGATTTGCCAGACAACGATATTAATTTACTTGTATTTTAAAGGAACTTTAATGTACCTTTGCAAAAATTTTATTTCATGAAGTTCGTACACCGTTTTGCATATTATCTTATTGGCCTTGTATTAGGATGTTTTATTGTTTCAGGATTTTTCATTGGAAAAGATACGCGTTGCAATTATTTCCCAAATGCCAGAGTTTTAAATAATCTGAGAACAAAACCTTTTCAATATTCAGACAAAGCGATTCAAACCTTAAACGAAAAATGGGTTGATACTGCAGATATCAAAAACACATTAACGTATGGAGATGTCGATTTTGACCAAAGCAACATTCCTTCAAAAGGAGGAAAATTATATATCATTGAAGGAAAAACAGTGAAAAATCAGGAAATTATTCTAAAAGTGGTGAATTATGAAAATAAAGCTGTTTTGGAAGATATTCTAAAAAAAGAAACTGAAAAATAGTTTCTCTTAAATATTAAAACCACTCTATTTCTTCGATTCCTTTTGATTTTAGAAAAGCATTTGTTTGGCTAAAATGCTTGTTTCCAAACCATTTTCCTTGATTAGCACTCATTGGAGACGGATGTCCAGATTCTAAAACATGATGTTTAGAACGATCAATCTTTGATCCTTTTTTCTGAGCAAAACTTCCCCACAATAGAAAAACAACATTTTCTTTCTGGTCAGAAATTGCCTGGATTACAGCATCAGTAAAAAGATTCCATTTTAAATGTTTATGGCTATTTGGGCTATCTTTTCGGACGGTCAAAGAGGCATTCAGAAGCAAAACGCCTTGCTGTGCCCATTTTTCAAGATTGCCTGATGTTGGCATAAAAATAGAATCAAAATCGGTATTTATTTCTCTGAAAATATTACGAAGCGATGGCGGGATTTTGACATTATCATTGACTGAAAAACTCAAACCATTGGCTTCTCCTTCTCCATGGTAGGGATCTTGACCAATAATTACAACTTTCAAGTTTGCAAAACTGCAATTATTAAATGCCGAGAAAATCAATTCAGCTGGCGGATAACAGGTATGTGTTTTATACTCAATATCCAGCGCATCCATCAATTCATTAAAATAAGGTTTCTGAATTTCGTCTTTCAAAACAGTCTGCCAATCTTGAGATAAATTAATTTTCATTTTAAAATTTTATTACAAATTACGCAAAGTTTTCTTCAAAGTGCCAATAAATAATGCATTTTAGTTTTAAAACTTTGTAACTTTGAAATCTTACAACTTACGATATATAATGGTATCTATTACAGAAAAAACATTACAAGATTTACAATTTCCAACAGTGCTCGAAACCATTTCAGATGGTTGCAACACTGATATTGGAAAAGAAAAGGCTTTACAAATAAAACCATTTAGAGATAAAGAAGAATTAATGCAATCGCTGATGCAGACATCAGAATATGTTTCTTCTTTTCAAAATAACAACGCCATTCCAAATCACGGATTTGACGCGATCTCGCACGAAATCAAATTTTTAGCGATTGAAGACAGTTTTCTTGAAGTAGGAAGCTTTAGAAAAATTGCCAATCTTTCTGCAACAACAAATGTCTTGCTGAATTTCTTAAAAAAATTCGACGATTATTATCCGAACTTAAACGCAAGAGCTTCTCGTGTCGAATTGACGAAAGACATAATTACTGCAATTGATTCAATTGTTGATAAATACGGAGAAATTAAAGACAATGCTTCTCCTGCTCTTGCTGGAATTCGACAAAATATGAATTTAGTTCGCGGAAAAGTAAATCAAAGTTTTGGTGTTGCTTTAACTCAATACAGCGGCCTTGGATATTTGGATGATATTAGAGAAAGCTTTGTTCAAAACCGAAGAGTTTTAGCGGTTTTAGCCATGTATCGCCGAAAAGTAAAAGGCTCTATTTTAGGAAGTTCCAAAACAGGAAGTATAGCTTATATCGAACCTGAAGCTACGTTGAAATATTCTCGTGAATTAGCTAATTTAGAATATGAGGAAAAAGAAGAAATTACGAGAATTCTAAAGAATTTATCGAATGTCATTCGGCCTTACCTTCCTTTATTGATTGAATATCAAGACTTTTTGAGTGACATTGATGTAGTTGCCGGAAAATCAAAATATGCAAACCGCATTAACGGAATTTTGCCAACAATTACTGAAGAAAGAAGATTGTTTTTTAGAGAAGCCTATCATCCGATTTTATATTTAAACAACAAACAAAAAAAGGAAGTTACGCATCCGCAAACCATTGAACTAAAACAAGAAAACAGAATTATTGTGATTTCTGGACCAAATGCCGGAGGAAAAACCATTTCCTTAAAAACAGTTGGTTTATTACAATTAATGTTGCAATCTGGAATTTTGATTCCGGTTCATGAAAGAAGTGAAACATTCTTATTCGATAGAATCTTAACTGACATTGGAGACAACCAATCTATTGAAAATCATTTAAGTACATACAGTTACCGATTAAAAAACATGAATTATTTCTTGAAGAAATGCAACAAGAAAACCATGTTTTTAATTGATGAATTCGGAACGGGTTCGGATCCGGAATTAGGTGGTGCTTTGGCCGAAATTTTCTTAGAAGAATTTTATCACCGTGAAGCTTTCGGGATTATTACAACGCACTATTCTAATTTAAAGATTCTTGCAAACGAATTGCCATACGCTACAAACGCGAATATGATGTTTGATGAAAAATCTTTAGAACCAATGTACAAGTTAGCTTTGGGGCAAGCAGGAAGTTCGTTCACTTTTGAAGTGGCTCAGAAAAATGGAATTCCATTTGGATTGATTAATCGTGCGAAAAAGAAAATCGAAGTTGGAAAAGTTCGTTTTGACAAAACCATCGCAACACTTCAAAAAGAGCGATCGAAACTGGAAAAAACTTCTTTAAATTTAAAAGAAGAAGAAACCCGTGCGCGCGAGGAAAGTAAAAAGATGGAAAACATCAATACAAAAATTCAGCAAAAATTAGAAAGCTATCAAGAATTATACGATAGCAATCAAAAGATAATTTACATCGGACAAAAAATTGATGACATTGCTGAAAAGTATTTCAACAACAAAAACAAGAAAGAACTTATTGGTGAATTTTTGAAAATTGTTGAGATCGAAAATTCAAAACGTAAAAAAGCAACTCCGAAAGAAGTCAAAGCAAAAGTTGAAAAACAAAAAGAAATTATTGCTGAAGTAAAAGAAAAAGTTGAAGAAATACGAAAAGAGAAAAAAGAGAAAAAACTTAAACCAGTTGTTGAAAAACCTAAACCAATTTTAAAAGTTGGCGACCGAGTAAGAATGCTTGACGGAAGATCTGTTGGAAGTATCGATTCTATCGAAAAAAATAAAGCAACAGTCAATTACGGAATTTTCACTTCAAAAGTAAGTTTAGACGAATTGGAATTGGTAGAAGCGGTAAAAAAATAAGTTTTTAGTCGCAGTCTCAGTTTTCAGTCCAAGAAATTGACATAAAAAAGACTAAAATTAAAATAAAGCGATTTAAACAACGTTTTTATTTTTTAAGCAAAATAAGATTATCGTTTTCTAAAATTTGATTAAAATCAATTTATGAAAGCCGTTTTTTATTTGTTAATTTTATATAAAAATAAATTACAATAGATAAAATCGATTCTGAATTTAGCATACAACTTTGTCAAAGTTTGAAATTTTGACAAAGTTTTTACCTTTAAAACAATAAAATGGAAAGCCTTCCAAAAAATAAAAAAATAGTTCTTTTTGACGGAGTTTGTAATCTCTGCAGTTCTGCAGTTCAATACATTATCAAACACGATAAAAAAGACATTTTTAGATTTGTCGCATTGCAATCTGATTTAGGAATTTCAATCTGCAAACATTTGGGAGTTAGTTTTTCAAAAATGGATAGTATAATTATGTATGATCCAGGAACTGCTTATTTTTATAAATCGTCTGCAATTCTTGAAATCGTTAAAAATTTTGGAGGTCTTTGGAAATTAACTCCAATATTTAGAATTGTACCCATTTTTATTAGTGACAGAATTTATGATTATGTTGCGAAGAATCGATACAATTGGTACGGGAAAAAAGAAAGTTGCATGATTCCAACCCCTGAGTTGAAGGCGAAATTTCTTTAAGAAATTCCAAATTCCAAGTTTTCACAATATTGTCATTTCAACGAAGGAGAAATCTTCGCAAGAAACTCTACAAAGATTAGCCAATTGGAACGGAGCTACTTATGGGAGATTTCTCCTTCGTCGAAATGGCAAACTAGGTGGAAAACTTAAAAATAAAAAAAATCCCAAATTCACAACAATTGGAATTTGGGATTTTTTTATTGAAATTTTCAGATTAATTATCTGATTAATTTTCTGTATTTCAAACGTTTTGGAGTTAAATCACCACCAAGGCGTTTCTTTTTGTTTTCTTCATAATCAGTAAAACTTCCTTCGAAGAAATAAACTTCAGAATCTCCTTCAAAAGCTAGAATGTGTGTACAAATTCTATCTAAGAACCATCTGTCGTGAGAAATAATTACAGCACAACCTGCAAAATTTTCCAAACCTTCTTCAAGAGCTCGAAGAGTATTAACATCAAGGTCGTTCGTAGGCTCATCCAGTAAAAGTACGTTTCCTTCTTCTTTCAAAGTCATTGCTAAATGCAAACGGTTACGTTCTCCACCAGAAAGCATTGATACTTTTTTGTTTTGCTCACCGCCACCAAAGTTGAAACGTGACAAATAAGCTCTTGAGTTCACTTGCTTTCCACCCATCATAATTAATTCCTGACCATCTGCAAAATTTTCCCAAATAGATTTATTCGGATCAATATTAGAGTGCGACTGATCTACATAAGCGATTTTTACAGTTTCTCCAACTGAAAATTCTCCACTATCAGTAGCTTGTTCTCCCATAATCATTTTGAAAATAGTCGATTTACCAGCACCGTTTGGTCCGATAATCCCAACAATACCCGCTTGTGGCAAAGTAAAGTTCAAGTTATCATATAATAATTTATCTCCAAATGCTTTCGCAACATTCTTAGCTTCAATAACATTTGTTCCTAAACGAGGACCATTCGGGATATAAATCTCTAATTTCTCGTCTAATTGTTTTTGATCTTCATTCAATAATTTATCGTAGTTCTGTAAACGTGCTTTTTGTTTTGTCTGACGACCTTTTGCACCTTGACGAACCCACTCCAACTCACGCTCTAAAGTTTTTCTACGTTTAGAAGCTACTTTTTCTTCTTGAGCCAAACGGTTTGATTTTTGATCCAACCAAGAAGAATAGTTTCCTTTCCATGGAATACCTTCTCCTCTATCCAACTCTAGAATCCAACCAGCAACGTTATCCAAGAAATAACGGTCGTGCGTTACTGCAATTACAGTTCCAGCATATTGTGCTAAGTGTTGCTCTAACCAAAGAACTGACTCAGCATCAAGGTGGTTGGTAGGCTCATCTAATAACAATACATCAGGTTGTTGCAACAACAAACGACATAAAGCCACACGACGACGCTCACCTCCAGAAAGGTTTTTAATTGGAGTATCTCCTTCTGGCGTACGCAATGCATCCATTGCGATTTCTAATTTTGTATCGATTTCCCAAGCGCCAAGAGCATCAATTTTGTCTTGCAATGCCGCTTGACGTTCCATCAATTTATCCATTTTATCTGGATCTGAATAGTTTTCTTCTAGACCAAATAAATCATTGATTTTATTGTATTCTTCTAAAACCGCCATTGTTTCGGCAGCTCCTTCACGAACAATTTCAATAACTGTTTTAGAATCATCAAGAATTGGCTCCTGCTCTAAGTAACCTACAGTATAACCAGGTTGAAAAACTACATCACCTTGATAGTTTTTATCAACACCTGCAATAATTTTTAAAAGAGAAGATTTTCCTGAACCATTAAGACCCAAAATACCAATTTTAGCTCCATAAAAGAAACTCAAATAAATGTTTTTAAGTACTGGTTTGTCTGCTCCTTGATAGGTTTTACTCAATTTCTGCATTGAGAAAATTACTTTCTTATCGTCTGACATTTGTTTTATTTTTTATTTATATTGTTTATTATGATCAAAAACAGATTAAACTCTTCCTTTCAAAGCGTTGAAAACCCACGCATTGGCAAAAAAACCAACTCCAACTGCACCAAATCCCCAGCCTGAAACATCACTGTATCTAAAAACCCCTAGACCAATTAGTAATAATCCCATAAGCACCATTATCAAAGTGGCCCATCCTAAAATGGTATTTTTATTCATTCCCATAATTGTGTAATTATTTTTTAATCTGATTATTTTTTAGAAAGGCAAATATCGTGAATTATTACGGCTTAATTAAATATTTTATAAAGCATTTCTTTTAGCAAATCAGATTGTGGAAGTGCGTTTGCTCCAACTCCTTTACTTTTTACGTCAATATCACGCAACGCACCAACTATTTGACTCACTTTTCGCATTGGATAATTCTTTACAGCTAAATCATATTCCTTTAAAAAATAAGGGTTTACTCCAAGTGCTGATGCAACGTTTTTCGGATTTTTATCTTTTAAACCGTGGTATTTTAAAAGTTGCACAAAGAATCCAAATACTAATCCTGTCGTCATAACTAATGGATATTCTTTTGGATTGTGCGCAAAATTTTCCGCAATCTTATATGCTTTTAATTGGTTGCGTTCTCCAATTGCTTTTCGAAGTTCAAAAACATTGTAATCTTTACTGAAACCAATGTTTTCTTCAATATGTTCAGCTGTGATCATTGTACCTTGTGGCAAAATAATCTGCAGTTTTTCTAATTCATTATTAATTTTACTCAAATCGGTTCCGAGAAACTCAACCAACATCGCGTTTGCTTTTGGGTCAATCGTATATTTTTTTCCAGCCAAAACGCGTTTTATCCAATCGCCGACTTGATTTTCATAAAGTTTCTTACTTTCGTAAACTAATCCATTTTGAGCCAATACTTTAGTAACCTTTTTACGTTTGTCTAAGGTTTTGTATTTGTAGCAAAAAACCAAAACCGTAGTTTCCATCGGATTATTAGCGTAGGCTTCTAATTTATCGATATTTCGGGACAAGTCTTGCGCTTCTTTTACAATAACAACTTGACGATCAGCCATCATAGGATAGCGCTTGGCCGTTGAAACGACATCCTCTATAGAAACATCTCTTCCATACAAAACAGTCTGATTAAAACCTTTCTCTTCTTCTGCAAGTACATTCTCCTCTATATATTCAGTTAACTTATCAATATAGTAAGGTTCTTCGCCCATGAAGAAATAAATTGGCTTTATATCTCCTGCCTTTATATCGTTTACAATCTTTACAACTTCGTCCATTTAAATTTGTTTCAAACTTTAGATTTCACGCTTGTTTCAATAACTTGAAACTTTATCCCGATGCTTCGGGAGAAACCTAAAACTATTTTAATTATTTTTGCTTTATGCAGCAATTAAATTTTCCCGTTTACAGTTTTCGATTCAAAAATAGCGAAAATAAAGTGTCTATTTTTGATGAAATCAGAAAAAAATTTATCATTCTTACCCCAGAAGAATGGGTTCGCCAGCACGTTGTTCATTATTTGATTCACGAAAAAAAATACCCCAAATCATTGATAAACGTCGAGAAGGTTTTAAAAGTCAACGGATTAAGAAAACGATATGATGTTGTGGTTTTTAATCCGAATGGTTCTATACATATATTAGTAGAGTGTAAAGCACCTGAAGTAAAAATCTCTCAAGCAACTTTTGATCAAATTGCCCGTTATAATATGACAATGCAGGCACGGTTTTTGAACGTCACAAACGGACTGAATCATTTTTACTGTCAAATGGACTTTGAAAATGAAAAATATCAGTTTTTGAGAAGCCTTCCAGATTACGAAGCGATAAAATAAATACAAAATAAAAAACAGAATTACCTTTGGATAAAATAGCAATCGTCATTTTAAATTGGAATGGAGCAAAATTGTTGGAGCAATTTTTGCCTTCGGTTGTACAATTTTCAGAAGGAGCTCATATATACGTAGCCGATAATGCTTCTACAGACAATTCAATAAGTTTTGTTCAGCAAAATTTCCCTTCAGTTAAAATAATAAAAAACGATGGCAACTATGGTTTTGCACAAGGCTATAATGTTGCTTTGAAAAATGTTGATGCCGAAATTTATGCCTTAGTAAATTCCGATATCGAAGTGACTGAAAATTGGTTGAAACCAATATTAGAAACGTTTGAATCTGAAAAAGAAACATCGATTATCCAACCTAAAATCCTTGATTTTAAAAACAAAGAATATTTTGAGTATGCTGGAGGAGCAGGCGGATTTATTGATAAATATGGTTTTCCGTTTTGCCGTGGACGCATTTTTGACACGATCGAAAAAGACAATGGCCAGTATGATGATAATTGTGAATTATTCTGGGCTTCTGGAGCTTGTTTTTTCATCAGAAAGAAAGTTTATGACGAATTAGCCGGTTTTGATGAAAGCTTTTTTGCTCATCAAGAAGAAATCGATTTGTGTTGGCGGGCAACAAATGAAGGGCATGTTATCAAATATAATTCTGCATCAGTTGTTTACCATGTTGGAGGCGCTACGTTGCAACAAGGAAATCCAAGAAAAACATTTCTAAATTTTAGAAATTCATTATTGATGCTTGTCAAAAATTTGCCCAAAAAAGGATTGTTTTTTACAATTTTCTTCCGAATGGTTTTAGACGGTGTTGCGGGTATCCGTTTTCTTACACAGGGGAAGTTCAACCATACTTTTGCTATTTTAAAGGCGCATTTCTCTTTTTATTGCCTATCTTTAAAGTATCTAAAAAAACGGAAAAAATTTCAAATACAGCAATACTATACCGTAAAAAGTATCGTTTACCTCTATTACATAAAGAAATTGCTGGTTTTTAAAGAAATCTTTAACAGTAATCAAAATATTAAAAACTAAATTTGTAATCAACGTTTAATTAAATATAATACCTATGAGAAAAATAGTTATCGCACTATCAGTATTAATGGCCTTAACTTCGTGTGTATCGAAAAAGCAATACGCAGCACTTGAAGCTAAGAACAAAGAGACCCAAGATTTATTAAACTCTTGCACTGTAAAATTAAATTCTTGTTTAGAAGAAAAAGCTGGTTTAGCTGCTACAGTTGACGGTTTAAAACAACATAATCAAGATTTGATCAACAGTTCAAAAGATTTAACGGTTTTAACTACTAAAGGAGCTGAAAACCTAGAAAAATCTCTAGAAAGTTTAAAAGAGAAAGATTTGAAAATCTCAAGACTTCAAGATGCTCTTACGAAAAAAGACAGTGTAACTCTTGCATTAGTTACAAGTTTAAAAGGAGCAGTTGGAATCAACGATCCAGATATCGAAATCAATGTTGAAAAAGGAGTTGTATTTATTTCTATCGCTGATAAATTATTATTCAAAAGCGGAAGCTATGACGTAAGTGACAAAGCAAAATCTGTTTTGGCTAAAGTTGCTAAAGTTGTAAACGACAAACCTGATTTTGAGTGTATGGTTGAAGGTCACACAGATGACGTTCCTTACAAAAGCAACGGAGTATTGCTAGACAACTGGGATTTAAGTGTTAAACGTTCTACTTCAATTGTTCGTGTATTAACTAATGATCTTGGTGTTAACCCTGCAAAATTAATTGCTGCTGGTAGAAGTTCATACGTGCCACTAGTTGCTAATGACACTGCAGAGAACAAAGCTCGTAACAGAAGAACTCGTATCGTGGTTATGCCAAAAATCGATCAGTTCTACGATATGATTGAAAAAGAAATGAAAAAACAAGCTAAATAATCCTTGTTTCACATATCATAAAAACAGAAAAAGCAGGTCAAATGACCTGCTTTTATGTATCCTTAATTTTTTTAATAACCAATTAAATATAAATCAAGAATAGCATTTTATTTTTAATCAACTAACTAAATTTTAACTATACTAAAGTTAGTGATTATTTTTTAACATTTATACGATTTAAGTTTTTTTTTACAAATATCCCACATTGCCGTTTTCTCTTTTTTAGATTATTGACTAAAATTATTCTATTCCATAATTTAAAGGCAACATATCTCCCACTCGCTTTTCTGAAATTTTTCCTGAAAAAAGTATGTCTTCAATATTTGAATTATTTCCATACTTATAAATATAAAAACTATCTGTTTGAAAAGTAATCTTTGAAGCTTCTTTTTTATCAAAGATTAGATTATAAACAGCTACAACATTTTTTAGGTTTAGATTCGTGTTTTCACTTTTATCCTGCGGAAACAACTCTACTTTAGCAAAATCTTCTCCTTTAGTTATTTTAAAGCTTTGAGTTGGGTCTTGCTTATATTTACCTTTAAACAATAAAAATTTCTCTGCTCCCCAATCTGTATTGGCTAAATTTCTGAAAAACTGAATTTGAGACCCTTGAAATGTTTTTTCTCGTTTTTTTAAAACCTTAGGACTATTATCAATTTCTTCAAATCGACTCACGCCTCCGTAAAAATTCTTATATGCATCCAATGAATTAATACTAAATTTATTAAAAGATACTTCAAAAACTACCAATTCAAAATCAATCTTATACCCTAAAGCCGTATTTATAATGATCAAAGGTTTATCTGCATAGGCTGTAAAAAGCAAATTCTTTTTGTCATATTTAAAGTGAATATCATCTTCATTTTTAATAACAGCAGATTTGGCATTACTTGTTGTTCCTAAAAAATATTCTCTAAACAGCTTTAATTTCTGGGCTCTTGTAAACTGCGGACTATTATTAACAACAACTTCCTTAAGTTCATTTTCCGAAATTTTCATTACAACATTTAACGGCTTCGAAGCATCTAAACCTGACAGATATTCCGTTTGATATCCCATCGAACTAACCACCAAAATATTATTCGCATTAGGTTCAAACTTAATAGAAAATTTTCCTTCAGCATCTGAAACTGTTGAAATTGTTGTTCCGTCATAATAAACATTTGCCCCTTCTAACGGAACATTATCTTTGCCCGTTATTTTACCTTTAAGATTCTGCTGTGAAAATAGAGTGACCGCCGAAAACAAAAACAAAAGAGTAAGTAGTTTTTTCATTAAAGACAAAAGGTTTAGTTAATTATTAGCTAATTAACCAAACCTTTTTGTATTTTCCTAGACATTCTGTTTCTTTTCTTACAAAATATCAATGTCGCCTTTTCCTTCTCTCACAATAACTGGCTCATGTTCTGAAAGATCAATGATTGTTGAACCGACATTGTCGCCATAACCTCCATCAATTACCATATCTACAAGGTTTTGCCATTTCTCGAAAATCAATTCCGGATCTGTAGTATATTCAATTACATCATCGTCATCACGTATAGAAGTCGAAACAACCGGATTTCCTAACTGACGAACAATCTCTAAAATAATATTATTATCAGGAACACGAATACCAACTGTAGTTTTCTTTTTGAACTCTTTTGGCAAATTATTATTTCCAGGCAAAATAAACGTGTACGGACCTGGTAATGCTCTTTTCAAAATTTTGAAAGTAGAGGTATCAATCTGACGAACATAATCTGATAAATTGCTCAAATCATGGCAAATAAATGAAAAATTGGCTTTCTCCAGCTTTACTCCTTTGATTTTTGCAATTTTTTCTAATGCACGTGAATTGGTAATATCACAACCCAAACCATAAACAGTATCTGTTGGATAAATTACTAAACCTCCATTTTGAAGCACTTTCACCACTTTTGCAATAGCAGCTTCACTAGGTTTATCAGGATATATTTTTATAAATTCAGCCATTTTGTTTTTTGTTTAAAGTTAGATTTGTTTCAGGTTAGAACTATTATATTTTTCAATTTTCTTGTTTCATATTTATTGCATAATTATAAAATGAAACCAAAAAGTTCTTTAACCAACAACATCTAGTTTGGCAAATCTTAAAAGTAATTTCTTAATTCCACCTACTTCAAATTTAATTTCGGCTTTTTTGTCAGCGCCTACTCCTTCAAGATTAATCACTTCGCCTTTACCAAAACGTTCGTGCATAACCACATTTCCAACTGTTAATTTGTTGTCGAATAAATTCGGAGCACTTGTTGCATTTGGGTTTGTTCCTGCTACTGGTTTTAATTTACGAATATTCAAATCCGGTTTCGGGTTGTTATCTGTAATATGTTTTGGCGGAGTTCCTCCAACTGGCTTATTTAATCGTAATTTCGATTTATCAACATCTCCAAAAATATCGCCATCAATTGGTGATTTATAACGATAATTAGTTTCAGACGGAGTCAAATATTCTAAATACTGTCCATCAATTTCTTCTATAAAACGAGACGGTTCACTATCTGTCAATTTTCCCCAACGGTAACGAGATTGTGCATACGTCAAATATGCTTGATGTTCAGCACGCGTTAACGCCACATAAAACAAACGACGCTCTTCTTCAAGTTCACTTCTCGTGCTCATACTCATGGCACTCGGAAACAAGTCTTCTTCCATTCCCACCACAAAAACGTGCGGAAACTCCAATCCTTTTGCCAAGTGAATCGTCATCAAAGCAACACGATCTTCGTCATTAGTATCTTTATCTAAATCAGTTGCCAAAGCCACATCTTCCATAAATTCAGAAAGTGCACCTCTTGCTCCGTCAATTTCTCTTTGCCCTTCAGTAAAATCTTTAATACCGTTTAAAAGTTCCTCGATATTCTGAATTTTCGCCATTCCTTCTGGAGTAGCATCTTTCTTCAATTCTTGAACTAAACCAGTTTTCTTAGCAACGTGGTCTGTGATATAAAAAGCATCCTGATTCTGATCAATAACCTGAAAACTCTGAATCATCGTCACAAAATCTTTCAATTTGTTTTTTGTTCCCGCATTCAGTTTCAAATCGATTTTATCGATATTCACCATTACTTCCCAAATCGAGCGTTTGTAATGATTAGCCGCTATCGTTAATTTTTCAACCGTTGTATCTCCAATTCCACGAGCTGGATAATTGATCACACGAATCAAAGCCTCTTCATCTTTCGGATTTAAAACCAAACGCAAATAACATAAAACGTCTTTAATTTCCTTACGTTGATAAAAAGACAAACCACCATAAATTCGGTACGGAATATCACGTTTTCTCAACGCATCCTCCATCGCACGCGACTGCGCGTTAGTTCTATACAAAATCGCAAACGCTCCATTATGCAATTGATTCTGCATTTTCTGCTCAAAAATTGTGCTCGCTACAAAACGCCCTTCTTCAGCATCTGTCAAACTTCTGTGTACTTTAATTCTTGGCCCAAATTCATTCGCCGTCCAAACTACTTTATCAAGCTTTGTTTTATTATGATCCATCACCGTATTTGCCGCTTCAACAATATTTCGTGTCGAACGGTAATTTTGCTCTAAACGGAACATTACCACACCTTCATAATCTTTCTGGAAGTTCAAAATATTATTGATATTCGCTCCACGGAAAGCATAAATACTTTGCGCATCATCACCAACCACACAAATATTCTGAAATTTATCTGATAAAGCCCTAACAATCAAATACTGCGAGTGATTTGTATCTTGGTACTCATCAACCAAAATATAACGGAAACGATTTTGATATTTAGCCAAAACCTCAGGAAAACGCGTCAGTAATTCGTTGGTTTTCAATAACAAATCATCAAAATCCATTGCGCCGGCTTTAAAACAACGCTCTACATATTGCTGATAAATTTCTCCCAATCTTGGTCTTTTTGCCATTGCATCGGCTTCAACCAATTCTGGATTATTGAAATACGCTTTAACCGTAATCAAACTGTTTTTATAGCTAGATATACGTCCTAAAATCTGTTTTGGTTTATAAATATCACGGTCCAACTGCATTTCTTTGATAATCGAAGAAATCAATCGCGCCGAATCCTGAGAATCGTAAATAGTGAAATTGGAAGGATACCCCAAATGATCCGATTCTGCTCTAAGAATACGAGCAAAAATAGAGTGAAAAGTTCCCATCCAAAGATTTTTCGCTTCAGATGCTCCCACAATATCCGAGATCCTGTGTTTCATTTCCCTCGCCGCTTTATTGGTAAAAGTCAGCGACAAAATATTGAAAGCATCAATTCCTTGATGCATCAAATAAGCAATTCTAATTGTTAAAACTCGGGTCTTACCCGAACCTGCACCAGCAATAATAATCATTGGCCCGTCTTTTTTCAAAACAGGCGCTCTTTGCGCTTCGTTGAGCTGGTCAATATATTTCTGCATGTAATTTTCTCCTTTTATGCAAAAATAAGAATTAAAAAAGAAAGTTCCTAAGTTGCTAAGGTTCTAAGATGCTAAGTTTTTTTTGAAGCCAAACAAAGGGCATTTTTTCTGGCATGGGTTCCCGCTTTCAGCTATATCTCTCGCTTCACTTCGAGGATACCGCCTCAATCGGGGCTAGATTCAAACAATTGGCTTTCTTTAAATATTTTTCAACATATAAGGAATGTAAGTTCATTTAATTCATTTGTGAAAACTCTTAAATGATCTAAAAACTTTAAAATCTAATTAAACCACTGCTTATAATTTCTTATATGACTTATATGGTTTAAAAACTATTTAAAGAAAACGTCATAAGCAAATCGAATCAGTGTTCCAACTACAACAACCAAAAAGAAAATTCGAATAAATCCATTTCCTTTATTAATTGCCAATTTAGCGCCAAGCCATCCGCCAAGACCATTGCTGATTGCCATCGGAATTGCAATTGCCCAAATAATTTTCCCTTTAATCATAAATAAGCAAATCGATCCGAAATTCGTCGCCAGATTTACCATTTTAGCATTCGCGGAAGCGTGAAGAAAATCAAAACCCAAAAGTGCTATAAAAGCGACCACGAAAAAACTTCCTGTTCCAGGTCCAATAAATCCGTCGTAAAACCCAACGATAACACTAATTATTACTGCATAAAATATTTGCGTTGCAGCCGAATGATCTTTGGCTTCATGCTGTCCGAAATTTTTCTTTGCGTAGGTATAAACGAATAATAATGACAAAACGACCAACAAAAGCGGTTTCATGAAATCATTACTTACCAGCGTTAAAATCGTCGATCCCAAAAATGCTGATGGAACCGCCAAACACATCATTATAATGAGCAGTTTCCATTGAATTACCACTTTTTTCAAATATTGAAATGCCGCAAATGAAGTTCCTGTAAAAGCCGGAATTTTTAATGAACCGATAACTGTTGAAACGGGAAGATTTGGCAATAGAATCAATCCCATTGGCGTTTGAATAAGTCCGCCGCCACCCACAATCGCATCAATAAAACCCGCAGCAAATGCTGCTAAACAAAGAAAAAGTATAATATATAAATCCATTAAAATAAATTTGAGCTGTTTTTAAAAACTCGCTGTAAAAGTAAGGCTTCCTTTTTGTTTATTACCAAAAAATTAAAATGGATTTATCATCAAAAAGTATATTTTTGCTAAAAAATTAACCCAAATGGATTTTACAAGAATTATAGAATTAACCAGTTATACTTTACCTGCAATTGTAACCGGATTTGTAGCTTACAGTTTTTTTGAACTGCATATCAAAAACAACGATAAAAAACGTGCTTTTTTATTGAGTAGAGACTATCAAAAACAATCTTTACCGATTCGTTTGCAAGCTTACGAACGTATGACTTTGTTTTTGGAACGCATCAATTTGACAAAATTATTGATCAGAATTGCTCCAATTTCAAACGAAAAACACGATTACGAAAACTATTTGATCGATCAAATCGAACAAGAATTCGAACACAATTTAACGCAACAAATTTATATGTCTGATGAATGTTGGACGATTATAACAACAGCAAAAAACGCTACAATTCAAATGATTCGTAAAGCTGCAATGAGCGATAAAGTTGAAAATGCTGATAAATTGCGTGAAGTTATTTTAAACGATTTATTAGAGAAACAATCTCCAAGTAATGCTGCTTTAGGATATATTAAAAATGAAGTTGCAGAAATGTGGTAGAATTTTCTATTCTTCAATTCGTTTCTTTAAAGCATTTAATAACTTACTTTCGAAATCAGAAATAATATTCTTTGAGCAAAATGCTCCATACAATGGAATATTTGTTTTGATTTTATAATTACACAAAAGCGTTAATTTAGTTCTTGATTCGGTAACTTTCTCTAATTGATAAGTAATTGAATTAAAAACTAAATTTTCTTTTTTAAGAATGTGCATAAAGGTCTGACTCCTTTCCAATTTCGATTTATCGACATTAATAGCAAAAGTTAACTTTTTAAATTTTTCTTCTTCAATAACTTTTTCATTCAATATTATTCCGTTATCAAAATATCCTAACCTAACATTTGTTTTAGGATCATATTCTGATTTTACCGGATTTGGAAATCCGAGATAATTATACGCCGAATTATCGATGTAGTTAGTCAATTCTGGCACTGAAAATAAATTGTTCCAAATATCCTCTTTCGAATTATTAATAATTATTGATTTTGAAATTTGAAAAGTGGCTTCTTTCTTCTCCACATATTTTTCTATATTACCTAAAATCAAAGGAATAGCAATCAATACAAATGAATTTTTAGTTACATTATTTGTATCATAATCCGTTGAAGTTTTAATAAAATAACGAATAATCATACTTACAACCAAAGAAATAGGTAGATACGGAATAAGTAGAATTAAAAAACAGCCTAGATCTTCTAATCGGCAAATGAAAGCAATAAATAAAAATAAAAGTGTACTGATTATAGGAAAAAAAGCAGCTTTACTTATGCTATTTACAAAAACTTTGCGATCAAGAAAAAAAGGAACAAAACCCATTACTATGGGAACCAAAATTATATATACTACTGAATTAATTTCAAGAATATCAAATTCAACCAAAACCCTAAAAATCAACGCATAAAGCACCGAAAATATAATACCGTAATATTTTTTCATTCCGAAAATCTTTTACATAACTTTATTATCACTCATAACCTCCGATTTATTCTGAGCATATTCATATCCCTGCTCCCACCATTCTTTCATTACATCTTTATTGAAAATCAAGGCATTATCAGTCAGTTTTGTTGGCGTGTAATATAAGTTAAGTTTTACATTCTTATTGTTTGCCATAAGTTTTCCTATAGCAATATCGTGTTTTTCAACTTGATCTAAGGCAATTCGGAACAAATCAATCATTAAAGAAAACGGGTTTTTACCAATGACCGTTTTATCCATATTTACTTCAGTTTCTAAAATAATAACGTCAATTTCAGTCGCTCCACGATTTATGGCTTCACGAATTGGAACCAAACTTGAAAAACCTCCGTCACCATATTCAAAGTTATCTTTTTCCACTAAACTCATAAACGGAACATAATTACTTGAAATCCAAGACCACTCTATAAATTCTTCGTAACTGCATTCTTTTACAGATTTATATTCGGATTCGTTTTTTGTAAAATTGGTAACGGTAACGATAACATCCGTTTTTAGTTTTTTAAGCTTATTGAAATCTGATAAGGAAAAGTTATTCTTAATATACTTTTTCAATCCTTTGCTTTCGCCAAAAGTTCTTTTCCCTTTAAAAAACTGACGTATAACATTGAAGTGATTAATCGTAACGATATCAACACCTTCTTTATTTTTAACCACAAACGGGCAAATATTAAAAATACTCGCCATCGTAACATTAGTATAAACCGAATGAATTTTCTTGATATGCCCTAAAGCCAAATGCGGAATAAGCAAACTCCCTGTAGAAGTGCCTAAAAACAAATCGTATTCATAATTTTTTTCTTCGATCAAATACTGCGCAACTCCGCCGGCGAATGCGCCTTTACTTCCGCCGCCAGAAATAACTAATGCTCTCATAAATGGTATTGTAGGTTTTATTTTTGAGAATACAGAACAGAGAAAAAAGAATATGGACTTCGTCGTTAATCTATACTCTTTGCTCTATTTTCTATTCTCTCATTTATTCTTTCAACAAACGATTCAATTGGAACTGTTCATCGGGGGTCAAATTAGGCAAAATTCTTTCAAACGAAGCACGCATTTCAGAATTTTTTAATAACATTCTGATTGTATCTCTTCCAAATTTCGAAAATTGCCACATATGATGTGTTGTAGATGCGACTAAGTTACTCAAAACCTGATCGTTGATGATTTTGAATGCAATCAATTTTTCGAGCGCATTTTGCCTGGTTGTTGCTTCGTATTTTGTAGAGGAAAAACTAATTAATTCTGTAACGAGTTGTTCCGGATTTTCAACATAATTTGGTGTTGATAACGCTAGAGAAAGCCACATCGTGCGAAGATTATAATCGTTAAAACCAATCCATTCTTTTGATTTGTCTAAATATGCGGTACGATATTCTGGAAAATTTCTCCACAACCAATACAACGCAATTTCTTGCGTTTGATATGATTTATCGTCTAGCAAAGTTTCATATTCAGTTCTGAAATCTTCCGGAATCTTCGTTAAAGTTTCAGCGATACTTTGTCGAACTTGAAGGTCGTTTGTTTTCATTGCCAATAAAAGCAATTCTTTTTTTCCTTCATATTTCTCATTTTCCAATTGATCAATAATTGCTTCTTTTACCGAATGGTAAACATCTGAACTTAGAGTTTTAATAAAGAAATCTTTCTTTTCTGCCAAATACGTTTTTTTCAATTTATCAACCTCTAACCGAATTTGAATTGCTTTGTTTTTACTCAATAAAGCATTTGCCGTTGGCGTATCAAAAACAGTTGATTCCAGCCATGTTTTTTGGAACTTCTCCAAATCAAAATTGGACACTTTTCTAATTTCGTCGAAGAAATTTTCTGTATTTACAGTTTGGTATGCATATTTTTTCAAATAACTTTTTATGGCTTTTTTAAATGCTTTATCTCCAATAGATTCATGCAAAACAAAAAGTGCCCACGCTCCTTTTTCATAAAAAGTAAGTGAACTCGCTTTTGGGCTTAAAACCGGAATTGTATCAGTTCTCGAAGCAAATTTTATTTGTTGAGCAGTATCATAAAGCTTAGAATAAAAATAATCATTGCCAAAAAAGTCACGTTCAGCCAAAGCGGCATAATAAGTAGCAAAACCTTCTTGGAGCCAATGATGCTTGCTGCTTTCGGCAGTAATCAAATTCCCAAACCAATGATGAGCCAATTCGTGCGCATCAACATTAGTGTAATTTCGATCAATAAAACCAATTGAATCAACCACATAACGCGTTGCAAAAAGTGTTGAAGTGGTGTTTTCCATTCCGGCATACAGAAAATCTCGCACCGGAATTTCTCTGTAAATTTCCCAAGGATATTTTACGCCAATTTCTTTCTCCAAAAAATCAAAAATACGTTTTGAATAGCGATACGTCGGTTCAAAACGCGATGCGTCTTTACCTTCCAAATAATATTCAAGCGGTATATTGGATTTAGACTTCGACTCTTTTTTGTCGTATTTCCCAATCGCAAGCATTAAAACATACGAACTCATTGGTTTTTCCATTTCGTATTGCCAATGAAATGACGTTCCTGTTTGTTTTTTTTCTTTTAAAATTCCATTTGAAATAACTTGATAATCTTTGTCATAAGTTATTCCTAAATTGAAAACCACTTTTTCGTTCACATCATCAAAACTCGGGAACCAGTTGCTTGTATATCTGCCTTGCCCTTGTGTCCAGATTTGAACGTCTTTATTTTCAATATCAACAAAATACAAAGCTTGTTTTGGTTTTGCAGTATATTCAAAAGTGAGATGATTTTGCCCTTTCTGAAAATTTCCAATAAGTTGTAGTTGTTTCCCTGAATTAACAAAAACAGCATTTTTATTGTCGATTTGAACCTTTGAAAACTCCATGTTTTTTGCATCGATTTTAATGGTATCCAATGTTTTTAGAACTTCGAATTGATAATCTATAACGCCAACAATTGTTTTTTCTTTAGCATTTAAAGTTAATTGCCCTGAAACCGATTTAAAATCAACATATTGGGTTTGTTGCGCAAAAGCAAAGGAAGTTATGAGGAGAAAAATATATTTCATTTAGAATTTGAATTTAAGGCGAAATCCCAAAGTTACAAACCTTTCGTAAACAAATAGAATGAAATTTGTAAGTTTACCATTTAAAATTCCAAATCGTGTCAACACCCCAAAAAGCCTTATTTAATTGGAGCAGCGGAAAAGATTCTGCCCTTTCTTTATATAAAATTCTACAAAATCCTGATTTTAAAATCGAATATTTATTGACGAGCGTGAATCAGCAATTTCAGCGAATTTCAATGCATGGCGTTCGTGTGGAATTGTTAGAAGCGCAGGCAAAAAGCATTGGAATTCCATTAAAAATTATGGAAATCCCAGAAATGCCAACGATGGAAGTTTATGAAAATGTGATGTTTGAAACCTTGACAGAATTAAAAAACGAAGGTATTTCACATTCTGTTTTTGGCGATATATTTTTGGAAGATTTAAGAAAATACCGTGAAGATCAATTGGCAAAAATGAATTTTGAAGGTGTTTTTCCAATTTGGAAGATTTCATCACACGAATTGATTCAGGAATTTATTTCACTTGGCTTTAAAACAATCGTAGTTTGTGTGAACGAAAAATATCTAGACAAAAGTTTCGTTGGCCGAATTATAGATCAGGATTTCATTAATGATTTGCCTGAAAATGTTGATGTGTGCGGCGAAAACGGCGAATTTCACACTTTTGCTTTTGACGGCCCAATTTTTTCTGAACCAATAAACTTTGAAATTGGAGAAACTGTTTATCGCAAATACGAAGCACCAAAAAATCAAAATTCCTCAAACACAGCTTGCGACACAAACGACAAAACTGCTTTTGATTACGGATTTTGGTATTGTGATTTGATTCCGAAATAATGGATTTGCTACTAATCGCAGATCCCCTCCTTAAAATAATCATCAGCTTCAGATTCTCCTAAATCTGAAGCTATTTTTAAATCGGTACATCCACCAGCATAATCCTGTAATTTAGTATACCTCACAAGCGCTCGATTTAGATAAGCGTAACCAAATTTTTCATCCAGCTGGATAGCTTTGTTGAAATCTAAAATTGATTTAGCAACATCATTAATTTCATAATAACCGCGACCACGATATGCGTATGGTTCTGGGTTTACAGGATTTATACTAATTGCAGTCGAATAATCTAATATCGCTTGCTTATATTTTTTCAAATCCATGTACGCACTTCCTCTTGAGATGTAAGCGGTTTGATAATTTTTATTTAGCTGTAGTGCTTTATTATAATCTTCTATAGCACCCGTTAAGTTTTTCCCTCTCTGTTTAAAATATCCTGAATAATAGTAATATTTCTCAACTAATATAGTTGGTCTTTTCCATATTGAAAAACCTATTAGCGATGCTACAATTAAAACAAAAATGAATAGCAATTTTATTGTTTTCTTTTGCATCATTTTTTACTCTTCAGAGTACATTTTTAAAAGATTTGTAACCGTATTCCAGTTTCGAATTGTTGCTACAACATTCAGTTTTTTCTCAATGTATTTTTGATCGAAACGCGTTTTTCCTGCGCCTATATCGTATTTAATAAAAATTCTGTTTTCATCAATACTTGCTTCATCGGGTTT
This sequence comes from Flavobacterium mesophilum, assembly GCF_039581405.1. Lineage (NCBI taxonomy): Bacteria > Pseudomonadati > Bacteroidota > Flavobacteriia > Flavobacteriales > Flavobacteriaceae > Flavobacterium > Flavobacterium mesophilum. The sequence goes on from NZ_JBCPXZ010000007.1 coordinate 233,581, forward strand.
GAATTGACTAATTTTAAGTTCGTTTATACTTTCTTTTTTCAAATTCGTTGAAATGAAAGCAACGTATAATTTTTTTGTATCAATATCTTTTTCTTTGAAATATGGATTATTTGCGAAACAAGATTCCAAATGCTCTTTTGTAATCACTACAACTGGAACTTCATGACCAAAAACTTTAAAAATTTCTTGCTTGATCATAAAACCAACTTTTGCTGCATCTTCTTCACTGTCAACAAAAACATTTCCAGATTGCAAATAGGTTCTAATATTTTGAAATCCAATATTTTCTAACATCGTTTTCAAGGCTTCCATTTTCATCATATTATGGCCGGAAACATTTATGCCGCGTAAAAGTGCTAAGTGCGTTTTCATATTCAGAGTTTAATTAAAAAAGAAAAGTATTCAATATTAAACTGAATACTTTTTAATTATAAACAAACTTACGTTTTTTATTTCGCTTTTGTAAATATTCCGTAACGGTCACACATTCCTGCTTGATCTACTAAATTACCTGAGTCATTTAATGTAAAAGCCTCTTCTAAAGTACCACTAATACAAGTTGATATCCAGTCATTTTTACTAGGATAAGTTAAAAGAAAATATGTTTCTGTATCATTTTTTATGATTTCAAATGTACCCGAAAAGGATACGTTATTATTTGGTATCGTCTTAACAAAGGTTTTATCCTCATTAAAAACATAATACGGCTCTAAAGACCCAATACTATTTGCAGCTGGATTTGCTACTCGAACCCATTTTCCGTAATATCCTGAATTAGTTACAGCATTGCTTTCAGAATTGTCATTAGAGCATGAAACCAGCGAAATAAGCAATATTAATAAAAGTCCAATTTTCTTCATGTTTGATTCGTTTTTATGGTTACTTATAAATAAGATTTTGTTTTAATTAAATAGTTGCGTCTCAACTATTCAACTTAATGATAACTTAATATTCAAAGATTTGAAAATTTTAATTCATTTTCAGATTTCCCAATTAAAATCTATCTTCGCTGTTGAATTAAATTCCAATCCAAAAATCCAAAAATCCAATTTTCCTGTCTAAAATCTAAATTCTTTAAATCTTAAATTAATACATGTCTAACAATCTTCTTGAAACCCCTATTGAATACCTAAAAGGCGTTGGCCCGAGTCGTGGCCAGTTGCTTCGCAAGGAATTGGGCATTCACAAATATGGGGATTTAGTCAATTTTTTTCCGAATCGGTATATTGACAGAACACGTTATTACAAGATTAACGAGCTACAGAATACTGGAACTGAAGTTCAGATTATTGGAAAAATCATCAATATCAAAACGGTTGAGTTTGCAAAAAACAAAAAACGTTTGGTTGCCACTTTCGTGGATGATACGGGGCAAATTGAACTAAATTGGTTTCAAGGACATAAATGGATTCGGGAGAGTTTAAAACTGAATGAGGCTTTAGTAATTTTTGGAAAATGCTCATTATACGGAAGCCAATTCAGCATGGCGCATCCAGAAATTGAGCTTTTAAGTGAACACGAAAAAAGTCTTCGCTCTGCAATGCAACCTGTTTATCCTTCTACAGAAACTCTCGCAAACCGAGGAATTTCAAACAGAACGATCAATAAACTAATGGAACAATTGTTTATTGAAACGCAGGCTCTATTTACGGAAACTTTCCCTCCATATTTGATTGAAGAATTAAAATTGATCCCAAAAAGAGCTGCTTTATTCAATATTCATTTTCCAAAAAGCACTGAAATTTTGGCGAAAGCCCAATTCCGATTAAAATTTGAAGAATTGTTTTTTATTCAGCTTCAATTAATCACCAAAAATTTAATTAGAAAGCATAAAATAAAAGGGCATCCATTTACAAAAGTTGGCGAATTGTTTAATGAATTTTATCAAAATCACTTGCCTTTTGATTTGACTGGCGCTCAAAAAAGAGTGTTGAAAGAAATCCGTACAGACATGGGAAGCAACGCTCAAATGAATCGTTTGCTTCAAGGTGATGTGGGTTCTGGAAAAACCATAGTTGCTTTTATGAGCATGCTTTTGGCAATTGACAACGGCTTTCAGGCTTGTTTAATGGCGCCAACTGAGATTTTGGCCAATCAACATTTTATTGGATTATCTGAATTTGCCAATACTTTAAATATCAATATTCGAATATTAACGGGTTCCACTAAGACTTCTGAACGAAAAATTATTCATGAAGAGCTTGAAAACGGAAGCTTGCAAATTATAATTGGAACGCACGCCTTATTAGAAGATAAAGTAAAATTTCAAAATTTAGGTTTATCGATTATTGATGAACAACATCGTTTTGGTGTGGAACAACGTTCAAAATTGTGGAAGAAAAATGATATTCCGCCACATGTTTTGGTGATGACGGCAACGCCAATTCCGAGAACTTTGGCAATGAGTTTATACGGAGATTTGGATATTTCTGTAATTGATGAATTACCTCCCGGAAGAAAACCTATTCAGACCGTACATCGATACGACACCAACCGATTAAAAGTCTGGAAATTCCTTCGCGATGAAATTGCCAAAGGAAGACAAATTTATATTGTTTATCCGTTGATTCAAGAGTCTGAAAAAATGGATTATAAGGATTTAATGGATGGTTACGACAGCATTTCTAGAGATTTCCCTTTACCACAATATTCGATTTCGATTCTGCACGGGAAAATGAAACCAGCAGATAAAGATGCCGAAATGAAACGCTTTTCTGAAGGAAAAACCAATATCATGGTCGCTACAACAGTTATTGAGGTTGGTGTAAATGTACCAAATGCCAGCGTTATGATTATTGAAAGTGCAGAACGTTTTGGTCTTTCACAGCTTCATCAATTACGAGGGCGTGTGGGTCGTGGAGCCGAACAGAGTTATTGTATTTTAATGACCGGCCATAAGTTGAGTTCTGACAGCAAAATCAGAATGGAGACAATGGTTGGCACAAATGACGGTTTCGAAATTGCCGAAGTAGATCTTAAACTTCGCGGTCCTGGCGATATGATGGGAACACAGCAAAGTGGCGTTCTAAATTTACAAATCGCAGATATTGTAAAAGATCGAGAGATTTTATCATTGGCTAGAAATTATGCCATGAAAATCTTAAAAGAAGATAGCCCACTTCAAAAACCAGAACATGCGGTTTTAAAAGCTGTTTTTATTGAATTGACTAAAAAGAAAAATATTTGGAATTATATTAGTTAAGAGGCAAAGACACAAAGGTACAAAGGGACAAAGGTTTTAACCTGAAACTTGAAACCTTAAACTTGAAACTTAAAAAAACCTGACAGATTTTAAAAACCTATCAGGTCCAAACAACAAGCTTATAAGCTATTTTTGCAACTTCTTTTTCTTTTCAAAAAGCCCACCGAATAAGCTTTTATTTTTTTTATCTTTTCCTGTTGCAACAAGATCATCAATGTATTCCATATATGTTTTTTTACGTTCTTGTAAAAAAGCCACTAAATATTCTTCTGAAGCTAATACACCGCTAGTTTCTTCAATATGCAGCAGTTTTTGATACAAAGGCTCAATAAATTTGTCAATAATATCTTCGCGGACCGATTTTTTTGTTCCAAAATAGCCTACTATATCTCCATTGAAATCGGCTATAATTTTAAAATCGGTGATTACCCAATAATACCTGCCTTTTTTTGACTTGTTTTTAATAATGGCGTGAATGTTTTTGCTCGATTTTATACTGTCCCACAAAAACTTGAAAATTACTTTGGGCATATCTGGATGCCGAATAATATTATGCGGCTGGCCAAGTAACTCAACTTCATCGTAACCTGATACTTCTATAAAATCATCATTGGCATACAAAATAGTTCCTTTTGTGTCTGTTTTACTGAGCAATACTTTACTCTTGTTCCAATCAACTTCTCGATGGGATGGATTTGGGCGGGGGATTCTCGTATCCATAAATTCTGCAGTTAAAATTAATATGTGTGTTTAAGTTTTGTGCATGTACTATCAAATTCGATTAAAGTGAAGTTTTAATCCATTTAATTATTGATTTGAGTTTGTTTTGCCAGTGATAGCTTTGAAATGAATATCATTTACTAGATCATCGATTTTTTTGGCACTTTCTTTCATCATTTCAAGATAATTTAAAAGTTGGTCGTTATCTGTATGGCCTTTTGAAACATCAATCAGCTTTAAAACAGAGCTTACCGGCATTTTTAAATCTAAAGTTGTTTTATGGATAAAGTCATTGTATTCTTTGGTTGCAGATATTGAATTGAATTTTGCAGAAGCTAACTTGATGTTTTCCAATTCGTACTCATCAGAAATTTTAGTGATATGATTTTGGCTGTGCGTTTTAAAATAATAGGCCCAATAACCATTCATAAAAAACACAGCATTTGCCAATACAATATGAATCAAGAAAGTTTCAAAATCAAAACTTACTTGGGAGAAATAAATCTGCAATCCATTTGCATCGTTGTAAACATAATTTTGAAGATACGCCAAGGTTCCGTGATGAAAGATTACCAAAAGCGCAAGTGGAATTTGAAGTTTCCAATTCTGATAAATAATTAAAATCGTACTGGCCACAAATACCGTAAAATGCATTTCAAACAAGCCATGCAATTGATAAATATATTGCGCCATAAAAATGGCCAGAACTACTGAAAGTACATATTGGTAAAATTTAGAATTTCTAACAAATAATTTGGCCGAATAATAAGCAAGTAAATTCAGTGTTCCTACCCCTGCTCCAATTTCCCAAGTATCAAATTTAAAAGACAATGCGATTCCGAGAAGAAAATAAACAGCGAGAACATAATTAATAATTACATCCGATTTTTCTGTCATTGTAGACATAAAACTGTGCAGATAGTCCTGCTCATTCAAACTAGCTTTCCTTTTCATAAATAGTAAATTTAGGGGTTAGATTTATTTAGTGCATTTTGGTAATGAACATCCGTAGGCCCTCATAGCCAAAGCATCAAATGATGGGGCATTTGTCTTTTTCAATAACATTTCTATTGCCTGTTGAGCATAATTAGTTTCTGCATCCGTACAATATCTCGTTTTGTTATAATTTCCCCTAAAATAAAGTTTTTGCGAGCTATCAATAAGTGCGGCTTGTGGTGTCGAGAAAACCCCGCAATTTTTAGCTATTGATTGGTCAAAGTAAACCGGAATTTTGGCACTAAATTTTCGCTGAATTTCTTCTATTGTGACGCTTTTTTCATTGTTTATGACTACAATTTTAAAATTGACGCGATCACCATATTTTCTTATCAATTCACTCACATGAGGAATATTAAAACGAGAACAAGGACATTCAGGGTTAAAAAAATGAATAAATACGGGTTTTTGATCTATTGTACAGCATTTTAAATCAATCTTGCTTCCCATTGCAACAGGATGATAATCCTTAGGAATTGGTGTTGGCAAACTGTACTGAAATTCATTGTTCCAAAACAATACCGTAATAGCTGCAAGAAGTAAAGAGAACCATAAGCCAAGGAGTAATTTTTTCATCATAAACAAATAGATTTTGATTTAAAAACATAAACACTTGTTAATTTTAAAATTTGACACAACAAAAAATCAAACTATAAAATAAATTAAAAAACTTACATTTATCTGTAACATCACAGAAAAACGGCATAATACGAACTAAAATGCTGTTATTTTGTTTAACCTTATCAAGTTTACAAATAAAATAGATAAAGCACAAAATATTTGAGTTAAAATACGGTCTAAAAAAAACAAAGTAGGTTTTTTCTTAGTTTAAAAACACGTATTTTTACGTTTTTTATAACCAAAAACCTACTTTAAAATTTTCGTTTTTACAGAATTTTACTAGCCTTGCACCATTTTCAGCAAAATCAAGTTTTTTTTCTTTCTAGATTAAACCATTGTAAAGAAAAACAGTCTAAATATATTGGCAATGCAAAAACTTGTACATACAAATGTTAAATAAAGGCTAAGCTCTTTCGTTTTCGTATCAAAAAGTTAAATTTGTTAGCTACAAAAACAAAAACCCAAAAAAACATATCACTTTAATTTTATGAAAGTAAAAAACCTAATTTATGCCTTGATAATTATTGTTTTAGGTGGATTTATTACCTACAGAGTAATATCCAACAAAAGCAAAAATGATGAATCAAAAAAATCTGGCGACAAAGACAAACCAACAACTGTTACTGGAATTGTTGTAAAAACAGCCACTTTTGATAATAATTTATCATTATCAGGGTCAATTGAAGCTAATGAGCAAATAGAAATCAGAAGCGAAGTTTCTGGAATCGTTGAAGGAATTTATTTCAACGAAGGAAGTTACGTAAGCAAAGGTCAAGTACTTTTTAAAGTGAATGATATTGAATTAAGAGCACAATTGCGTCAAGCGCAAACTAGAGAAGGTTTGGCAGCTGAAAATGAAAGAAGAGCTAAATTATTGCTTCAAAAAGAAGCTATTAGCCAAGAAGAGTTTGATGTAGCAAACGCCGATTATGCTTCTGCAAAAGCACAAACACAATTAATAAAAGCACAAATTTCAAAAACCTCTGTAAAAGCACCTTTTTCAGGAAAAATTGGTCTGCGTTCTATTTCCCCAGGAACTTACATCACTCCTACTATTTTAGTTGCTAAATTAGTCAATATGGGCAAAGTGAAAATTACTTTCTCAATTCCTGAAAAATACGCTACACAGGTTAACAACGGTTCAAATATTGATTTTACAGTTTCTGGATCGGACAAAACTTATAAAGCGAAAATTTATGCAATAGAACCTGAAGTTGCCGTGGCAACAAGAACTTTACAAATCAGAGCTATTGCTGACAATACTGACGGAAAACTTTTCCCTGGGACTTTTGCAGATGTAAAACTGCCACTAAACATTATTAAAGATGCAATTGTAGTTCCATCTGAAGCGATTGTTCCTGTTCAAAGCGGAAAAAAAGTATATATCTCTGATATGGGCAAAGCCAAAGAAGTTATGGTTGAAGCAACAACTCGTACTGATGCTTCTATTTTAATTTTATCTGGATTAAAAGCTGGTGACACACTTGTTACAAGCGGTGTTATGTCGCTTAAAAATGAGGCTCCAATAAAAGTTAAAATAAAATAGTTTTAAAGTCAAAAGTCTTAAAGTCTAAAGCTAAAAGGCTTGAAAACTGGTTTAAAGATAGCAGTTGGATTTAACAATAAATCTGGAAATCTGAAATCTAAAATCAACAATCTAAAATCATAATATGAGTTTATCAACCACAAGTATAAGAAGACCCGTTTTAACGATTGTACTGAATCTTTTGATTATTTTATTCGGTTTCATTGGTTATACATTTTTGGGTGTTCGAGAATTCCCTTCAATTGACCCGGCGCAGGTTTCTATTAGAACCAATTATACCGGAGCCAATTCAGACATTATTGAATCGCAAATTACAGAACCGCTTGAAAAAGCAGTAAATGCTATCGACGGAATTAGAAATATTACTTCTTCGAGTAATCAAGGAAGCAGTAATATTACCATCGAGTTTAATCTTGATAAAGATTTAGAAGAAGCTGCAAATGATGTTCGTGATAAAGTTTCACAAGCGATCAGAAGTTTGCCTCAAGATATTGATGCACCGCCAGTGGTATCAAAAGCCGATGCAGATAGTGATGCCATTATTTCGATGACAGTACAAAGTGATACCAGAAATTCACTTGAATTGAGTGATTATGCCGAAAACGTAATTTCACAACGTCTAGAAACCATTCCTGGGGTAAGTGGCGTGCAAATTTGGGGACAAAAACGTTACGCAATGCGTTTATGGATCGATCCTGCAAAACTTGCGGCTTATGGATGTACAGTTGCAGAAGTTCGTAGTGCTTTGAATGCACAAAACGTTGAGCTTCCATCAGGAAAATTAACAGGTAACAATACAGAGCTTACGGTAAAAACTATCGGAAACTTATCAAAACCGGAAGAATTCAACAACATTATCATCCGCACGGACGGAGATAAAATTGTTCGTTTCAGTGATATTGGAGGTGCTGAACTTGGTCCAGAAAATATTGAAACCAAATTGAGCCAATCTGGTTTGCCAATGATTGGTTTGGCAATCGTACCAATGCCTGGAGCCAATTATTTAGATATTTCAGCTGAATTTTATAAAAAATATGAAGCTTTAAAAAAGGATCTTCCTAAAGATATCAAACTGAATATTGCTCTTGACAATACTGTTTTCGTAAAAAAATCAGTACTGGAAGTTGCTGAAACTTTAGGAATCTCTATTATTCTGGTAATCATCATTATTTATTTATTCTTTAGAGACTGGGCAATTGCTTTCAGGCCTTTAATTGATATTCCAGTTTCCTTGATTGCTACGTTTTTTATTATGTGGCTTTTTGGATTCTCAATTAACGTATTGACTTTATTAGCAATCGTATTAGCAACAGGTTTAGTTGTAGATGATGGTATTGTAGTTACCGAAAATATCTTCAAAAAAGTGGAAGAAGGAATGTCACCAATTGAAGCGGCAATCAAAGGTTCAAATGAAATTTTTTATGCCGTAATTTCAATTTCTGTTACACTTGCAGCGGTATTCTTGCCGGTAATTTTCTTAGAAGGCTTCGTTGGCCGACTTTTTAGGGAATTTGGTGTTGTAATTGGTGCTGCGGTATTGATTTCTGCTTTTGTATCGTTAACGCTTACGCCAATGTTGAATGCTTATTTAATGAAAGGCGGCGAACAGAAAAAATCAAAATTCTATATTAAAACAGAACCATTTTTTGAGAAAATGAACAGCAGTTATGCTGAATCACTTTCAAAATTTATGGATAAAAAATGGATCAGTTTCCCAATTCTTATTGCATGTTTTGGATTGATTTATTTGTTCTTTACAATTCTTCCAAAAGAAACTGCTCCGCTTGATGACAGAAGCTCTGTGACCATGCGTATGACAACTCCTGAAGGTTCATCTTATGAATACACAGATCGTTTTATGCAAGAAATCTCAAGATTGGTAGATGATTCAATTCCGGAGAAAAAAGTGAGTTTGGTGATTACGGCGCCAGGTTTTGGAGCTTCGGCAACAAATACTGGTTTTATCCGACTTTCATTGAAAGAACCAGACGAAAGAAAAGTATCTCAAAAAGAGATTGCTGATAAATTGACAAAATGGACTAAAAAATATCCTGAAGCAAAAACTGCTGTTATCCAACAGCCAACAATTGCGGTAAACAGACGTGGAGGTTTGCCAATTCAGTATATTATTCAAGCGCCAAACTTTGAAAAACTTAGAGAAAAAATTCCATTGTTTATGGAAGAAGTCGGAAAAAGCGATGTTTTCTCGACAACAGATGTGAACTTGAAATTCAACAAACCAGAAATCAACGTAAGCATCAATCGTGAAAAAGCTGAGAGTTTGGGAATTTCGATTTTAGATATTGCACAAACGTTGCAACTTTCTTTAAGTGGACAACGTTTTGGTTATTTCATCAAAAACGGAAAACAATATCAGGTAATTGGTCAATTTGATCAAAAAGATCGTTCAAAACCATTGGATTTGACTTCAATGTTTGTTAAAAACAACAAAGGGGAATTAATTCAAATGGACAACGTTGTAAATGTTGAAGAACAAAGTAATCCGCCACAACTTTACCATAACAACCGTTATATGTCGGCTACAGTTTCTGCAGGTTTAGCACCAGGAAAAAGTATGGGCGACGGAATTGACGAAATGAACCGAATCAAAGCGAAAGTTTTAGATGAAACGTTTACAACTGATTTAAGTGGAGAATCGAGAGATTTCGTTGAAAGTAGCTCGAATACTTCATTCGCTTTCGGTTTGGCTTTGCTTTTGATTTTCTTGATTTTAGCAGCTCAATTTGAAAGTTTCATTGATCCGTTCATTATTATCTTAACAGTACCAATGGCAGTTGCGGGAGCGTTATTCTCATTATGGTTATTCAATCAGACATGGAATATATTTAGCCAAATTGGAACCGTAATGCTTATTGGATTAGTAACGAAAAACGGTATTTTGATTGTCGAATTTGCCAATCAGCTCCGAGAACAAGGCAAACCAAAATTGGAAGCCATTTTAGAAGCTTCAGAAGCACGTCTTCGTCCAATTTTAATGACCAGTTTAGCCATTGCATTAGGTGCATTGCCAATCGCAATGTCACTTGGAGCAGCTTCGACAAGTAGAATCGGGATGGGAGTTGTAATTGTTGGAGGAACTATTTTCTCTCTTGCTTTGACACTTTTTGTAATTCCAGCCATTTATTTAATGTGGTCTAAAGCTAGAAAGCATTATCCAGAGTTCGATCATATTGACGAATACGAAAAAGAAAGTATAAAATAGTAGCCAAAAAAAATCATGAGTTTTGCTCCTTGCAAGACTCATGATTTTCTGGTAAAAGAAAATAAATATGAACATCAAAAATTTATACAGCACTTTATTAATTCTCTTTTTGTGCATTGCTAAAACAAGCGCACAAGGAGTTTTGACTATTGAAGATGCTACAAAAATCGCTTTAGAAAACAATTTCGAAATTAGAATTGCCAAGAACAATTCAAAAATAAGCGAAACCAACGTTACAATTGGAAATGCTGGAATGTTGCCGACAGCAACGGCTTCTGTAACAGACAACAACAGCGTTACCAATTCATCTCAAACACGTCAAGACGGAACTACAACTTCTTTGAACAATGCAAAAAACAACAGTTTAACTTATGGAGTTGGACTTAACTGGACTGTTTTTGACGGAATGAAAATGTTTGCACGATTAGATCAATTAAAAGAACTTCAAAATTTGGGAGATTCTGAATTGAGAAGAACCGTTTTAATCAAAATTGTTCAAGTAAACTCAGCTTATTATGATTTAGTGCAGCAACAGCACCAATTGGCAGCTTTAGATACTACAATCGTAATTTCGAAGCAAAGATTGACATTGGCACAAAATCGTTTCAGCATTGGAAAAGCTTCAAAATTGGAAGTTTTAAATGCTCAAGTTGATTTAAATTCAGATCAAGTGGCTTTGTTAAGACAGAAAGAAACTTATGCAAATGCTAAAATTTTACTGAACCAATATTTGGCACGTGACCCAAAAATTGATTTTACAGTAACAGATTTGGTGACGGTTGACAACAATATGAATTATGCCCAATTATCAGATTTAGCGCATAAGCAAAACCCAGCTGTAGAAGCTCAAATCATCAACAAAAGAATTGCCGAATTGCAACTTAAGCAGGTAAAAGCAGATCGTTATCCTGTGGTAAATTTAACTACTGGTTACAATTTTTCTGAGAATCAATCCAGTTTAGGTTTTACAAGTGCCTCTTCTTCTAAAGGTTTGAATTATGGTTTTAATGCAAGACTAAATCTATTTGATGGTTTGAATCAGCATCGAAATGAAAAAGTAGCTAAAATTGAAATCGAAAACACGCAAATTGCTATTGAACAGCAAAATATGATTTTGGACACACAATTAAGTACTGCTTTTCAAACGTATCTAACCAACCTAGAATTAATTGATTTAGAAGAAGATAATGTTACAATTGCTAAGCAAAATTTAGATATTACTTTAGATAAATTCAGAATCGGAACTATTACGACACTTGATTTTAGAACAGCGCAATTAAACTATGTAAATGCAAAAGTGCGTTACAGCAACGCTCAATATCAAGCAAAATTATCTGAAATTGCTTTAAGGGAATTAGCAGGAAATATTAATTTTTAAAGTAAATTTGATTAAAAATTTACTTTTTAAATGAAATCATACAACACTAAGGAGTGGTTTACTTTTATATTTCGCTTCGTAAAATCTGATACTTCACTGCAATTAGTACCAGTAATGATTGTTATTGGCATTTATTCGGCAATTGTTGGTTACGTCGAAATTATTTATTTCGGGATTGATGAAAATCATTATTTGACCAACATTCCGATTATGCATGGAATTTTAGGTTTTGTGATTTCTCTTTTGCTAGTCTTTAGAACCAATACAGCTTATGACCGCTGGTGGGAAGCCCGAAAACTTTGGGGCGCTCTCGTAAACAACAGTCGTAACTTTGCTATAAAACTTTCGGCCATTTTAAAAGATGAAAATGACCGAAAGTTTTTTAGAAAATTTATACCTGCTTACGCCTCTATTTTACACAAACATCTAAACAATTCAGAAACTGCACAGCAACTTTTTGATGATGTAGAATTAGAGCTTGATCTTCATAAACACAAGCCGAATCAGGTGAAACAAATGATGTATCATAAAATAAGTGCGCTATATGATTCAAAAAAAATAACAGGAGATCATCTTATTATTTTAAATGCCGAGTTAGTCGCATTTACAGATATTTGTGGTGCCTGCGAACGAATCAAAAACACTCCTATACCCTATTCTTATAGTGCTTTTATCAAAAAATTCATCTTTATTTATATTATGACTTTGCCTTTTGGCTATTCGTTAAGTTTGGGATATTATACCGCTCCTGTTGTAGTTTTCGTTTTTTATGTTTTAGCAAGTTTAGAGTTAATTGCGGAAGAAATTGAAGATCCTTTTGGTGATGATGAAAACGATCTCCCAATAAAAAAAATATCTGAAAACATAAAACGACACGTTGAGGAACTGATTTGATAGGCATTACCATAAATCCGCACTTAAATCCCTACAAAAAATCCGTTTAACTATTAAAGCATTTCATTGAACGACAATTCTTTGAAATGTTAAAAAATTGCCATAAACTTTGTATTAGCAATTTAAACCGCCTCTTTTTGAGTTGCATCTAATTTTTTCTTATTACTAATTTAAATTTTGTTATTATGAAAAAAATTATTTTACTCATGGTTTTTGCTTTTCTAATTTTCAATTGCACTACTGAACCAGTAAGCGATGACATGCAAACCAAAACCAAACAAGAGGATAGTTCTTCGCTTACTGCAAAAGGAACTTATTCTGAATGTGATCCTGTTTCAATTAACATTATGGCCGGGCAATTTACCAACTCCGGAACAATCTTAGTTGAAAATGATGCCACAAATCTTTATGTGACATACAAAGCACTGCCAAATTGGTATTTTAGTGAAATGCATTTATATGTTGGCCCTTACGCCAATGTACCTATGACAAATGGAAATCCAATTCCGGGACAGTTTCCGTACAAAAAAACCTTTAATCCTTTAGTTCAAACGTATACTTTTACAATTCCACTTTCATCAATAGTTTTAGACTCGAATAAATGCTTATACATCGCAGCTCATTCCATTATGAAAAACATTGTAAACGGAACAACAGTACGAACTGAGACTGGATGGGCAGGCGATATTAAATTCCCAGGCAAAAACTGGGCAACGTATTTTAATTATTGCTTGCGTACTTGTAATCAACCACCACCACCTGTAACTACTTGCGACACCGCTTATATGTTTGGAAACAACACATTTATCGATTTGGGTATTTCTGATAAATGGGGATGGGTTCAAGAATTTAATCCAGTTCAAAATGGAACTTATACAGCCAATTTATATGCAGGCGCAGGACAAAACGATATTACAAAAGGATATTTGGCAGGAACAGTTACCATTGTCGTACTAGACGGAAACGTTACCGTTACAATTAACGCAACACATCCGGGAACTGTTTTAACAGAGACACATGTCTATATCTCAAATTACCCGCCGACTACTGCAGCACCAGGGCAATATGGCAATGGACACGATTTAAACAACACCACAACTGACAGTTACCAATTACATCATAATGGAGATGGAAGCATGTGGATAATTGTACATGCTGGCGTATGTACCACTGAATAATTTAAACTTAAAAAAGAGAGAATTAATTCTCTCTTTTTTTTGTCAATTTTATAAATCCCAGCTCCTGAATTATTTTTAATTTTGAAATAATTCCTGATTAAAAAACAAAAAAATGTTTCCAACTCAGCCGAGCAATCCTTATATTTACACCCTCATACAAGAATAACAAAGCTAACATGAAAATATCTTACAACTGGTTAAAACAATTTATTAAAACTGACTGGACTTCAGAACAAACTTCAGAATTACTTACTGATTTAGGTTTAGAAGTAGAAGTTGTAGAAAAATACCAATCTATAAAAGGTGGTTTGGAAGGTGTTGTTGTAGGACACGTACTAACGTGCGAAAAACATCCTGATGCAGATCGATTAAAAGTAACGACCGTAAATATTGGTCAAGAAGCGCCTGTACAAATTGTTTGTGGTGCTTCAAATGTTGCGGCAGGACAAAAAGTACCTGTTGCTACTATTGGAACCGTTTTATATGATAAAGAAGGCGCTGAATTCACTATAAAAAAAGGAAAAATTCGCGGACAAGAAAGCCACGGAATGATTTGTGCCGAAGACGAACTAGGATTAGGAACAGGTCATGACGGAATTATGGTTTTGGATGAAGCACTAGTTCCTGGTACTCCAGCTGCTGAAGTTTTCAAAATTACCAATGACGAAGTTTTTGAAATTGGATTAACTCCAAACCGAGCTGATGCCATGAGCCACTTTGGTACGGCTCGTGATTTAAGAGCAGGGATGTTGCAACGTGGTGTAAACGTAGAATTGATTACACCATCTGTAAGCAATTTTAGAGTTGACATGCGTACACTAAAAATTGATGTTAATGTTGAGGATTCACATTTAGCACCAAGATACTGTGGAGTAACAATTTCTGGAATTACGGTTCAAGAATCTCCAAGCTGGCTTCAAGATCGCTTAAAAGCTATTGGATTGACTCCAAAAAATAATATTGTTGACGTTACTAATTATGTTTTACATGAATTAGGACAACCACTTCATGCTTTTGACGCTGCAAAGATCAATGGAAAAGTCATTGTAAAAACATTGCCTGAAGGAACAAAATTTGTGACTCTTGACGATGTTGAAAGAACATTGCACAAGGAAGATTTGATGATTTGTGATGAAAAGGGACCTTTATGCATTGCAGGTGTTTTTGGCGGAAAAAAATCAGGTGTTACAGACGGAACAACGACAATCTTTTTAGAAAGTGCTTATTTTGATGCTGTAAGCATTCGTAAAACAGCAAAAAGACACCAATTAAATACTGATGCTTCTTTTAGATTTGAAAGAGGAATCGACCCTACAATTACAGAATATGCTTTAAAACGTGCAGCGCTTTTGATTCAGGAAGTTGCAGGTGGAAAAATAACTTCTGATGTTGTGGAAGTTTATCCTAAAAAAGTAGAAGATTTCTCTGTTTTATTGAATTTCAGCCATGTTTACAAAATCATTGGACAGGAAATTCCGAAAGATACAATCAAAAAAATATTAGTTTCTTTAGACATTAAGGTAAACAGTGTTTCTGATTCTGGTTTGGGATTAACAATTCCTGCTTACCGTGTTGATGTTCAACGTGAAATTGATGTTATTGAAGAAATCTTGCGTGTTTACGGTTACAACAACATTAATTTTTCTAAAAAATTCAATGCAACTGTTGCCAATTCTCCAAGAACAGAAGATTACAAAGTTCAAAATGTAATTGCCTCTCAATTGAATTCACAAGGTTTCCATGAAATGATGGCAAATTCATTGACAACGGCTGCATACGCAAAACTTTCGACCTCATTAAAAGAAGAACACAACGTAACGATGTTGAATCCTTTAAGCAATGATTTGTCGACAATGCGTCAATCATTATTGTTTTCTGGATTGGAAGCGATTTCATATAATATCAATAGAAAAAATTCGGATCTAAAATTATTCGAATTCGGGAAGTCATATCATAAATATTTGACTGGTTACGAAGAGCATAAACACTTGACTTTATTGATTTCTGGAAACAGAAACAAAGAAAGCTGGACAAATCCGCAAAAAACAACTGATTTCTTTTTATTGAAAGGATACGTAAAAGCAGTTTTGGCTCGTTTAGGAATTGACAAAATTTCGAATGCACCAGTTCAATCTGATATATTTTCAGAAGGAACAGCAATTTGCTACAACAACGATACTTTGGTAGAAATGGGAGTAGTTAAAAAATCGATATTAAAGCATTTCGGAATCAAACAAGATGTTTATTATGCTGATTTCAATTGGGATTTAATTTTGAAAATTATTACTGGAAAAATTAAATACACAGAAATCCCTAAATATCCAGAAGTACGTAGAGATTTAGCTTTATTGATTGACCAAAGTACAACGTACGAAAGTATTTTCAACTTGGCCAAACAAACTGAAAAATCACTTTTAAAAGATATCAACTTGTTTGATGTTTATGAAGGAAACAAACTTCCAGAAGGCAAAAAATCGTATGCATTGAGTTTTACCATTCAGGACAATACAAAAACGCTTACTGATGCTCAAATTGACAAAATCATGTCAAAACTACAGCAGACGTTTGAAACTGAACTTGGTGCAAGTTTAAGATAAAAGAATCTTTTATTTCTATATAAAAAACCCGACCTTAATAAGTCGGGTTTTCTGTTTTAAAAAGTAACTCTTGTAGAAAGTCTCCTTGCTCCTGTTGAGTTTGGATGAATTTCATCTCTCCAGTACTCTGAAGAATTTAAAAGACCTCTATAATCAATTATCCTGCTTTGGAAACGAAAACCATAGTAGCTAAAATGACTCTTAATTTGATACAATAGTGCATAAAACTTATCCAACAAACGAATAATGATGTAAGATCTCAAAATTTCATCAGCGATTCCTAAACGATCAAAAACTGGTTTTATCCATGGCCCTAAAGGCAAATCGACTCCAACTATAGAAGGTCTCACTCCTAGTTTGAACAACGGATAATCATAGGTATGCATGTAAAAAATGGTATTTGGCGTACAATAGGAATTTATGATACTTCCAAAACCCAAATAATTGTGCATGATTGTGCTGAAAATGGCACTTAAATTTGTCGAGTTAAAAAGTGTGGTATCAAAAGTATTGGTATTCAAGTATGCTTTATACAAAATACATTTTTGATATAATGCATCACCAGATAAAGTTCTTAGTTCATTTAACTTTGCCTGATCTGTAAAAAAGGCAGAATTAAAAGACGTAACTCCCGAATTCACAATTCTGCCAAGTTGTGGAAAAACATCATTTCCTCCACCGCTAAAATAGATTCTGTCAATTCTGTAACCGCTTACATATTGCACAAAATGAGTTCGATCAGCATACATTTGCGATGTTGTTTCTCCAAATTTCGCCAAATGCAAGCAATTCAAATTTAATCGCTGATTTCGGTCAGTAATTGTATCGTACAAATCCAAAACTCTCGGAACGGGATAATCAAGCCATGAATCGCCTTCAAAAATGACATTTAAAGTATTTGCATTTCCTGCATTTCTTCTAAAAATAAAAGAGTTGGTCAAAAATGGCTGATGCAGGGATTCATCTTCACCTTCTGCAATTGAACTCGAAACACTAGTTAGCTGTCTTAAAGCATTATGAGTAACATCATCTGGATGAATGTTTCCAGTAACCTGAATATTATTATTGGATTGAAAATTTAAAATAGAGATAATTGTACTATCTGTAGTACTATTTGCTATACCTCCATTTTGCTGCACTGGATATCCTAATGCTATTAAATAATTTTGAATTTGCAAAACATCATTTGCATTATTCACTGCATTTAATCCAACACTATTACTTAATTTACCTGGTGAGTTTAAAACAGGGGCTGCTGTTTGATTAGCAACAGCAGTATTCAAAACTATATTTTCCATAACTTTTTATATTAATTTATTTGGATTGATATAACCATGTCCCGCTCTAAAAACCTCCAAATTGTTTTCTTTAAATACAATTGGATCACAAGCTGAAAAAAGCTTTTTTCGTATTCCAATAATATCAAGATCCGGTTCTTTTTCCAAAATTCTCATTACTAAGGATGCAACATAAGGAGAAGCCATACTACTGCCACTTTTTGATGCCAGTTTATTGCTTGCTCTGTTTTCTCTGGTAGAAGACGAACATGAAGATTTTATTTTAAAACCAGGAGCAACAAGTTCCGGTTTCATGCGCCCATCTGCCGTGGGCCCAGAACTGCTAAAAGACAAAATAGGGCGTGCATCATCATTTTGATTATAAGCCCCAACTACGATGCTGTATTTAGAATTGCAAATCGAATTTGTGGTATGCGTTTTATTCGCGACAGCGGGTAAAAAAATAGATTGCCCTGCATCATCTCGTTCAATATAGCAGTGATAACGGCCGTTGACAACTTTTCTGCCTACAATTTCTACAGTCCAGAATTTAGAGTCCAACTTTCCATTAACCAATATATTAATTTGGTTTTTACCCGTATTCGGCTCCTTGCATCTATGAAGACAAATACCAACTTCATCATCATTTTTTACAATAAGTTCATCCTTAAAAGGCGTTGAAGAAAGAAGTACTTTTTGATCATCATCATAAATGTTGACGCTTAAAACATCATCTCCATGATACCAAATTTCCATTTCATTTGGCGTCCGGTCATTTTTTTTGAACATCCACGGAATTTTCACTTTTTGATTGGGCTTAATATCTCCGTAAGTATGTGCATTTGCCTGATGATAATTGCCTACGCTTTGTACAATTGCAGTTCCTTTTCGGGTTGTCACAAAATAATCGATAATTTGTTCCAACAAGCTCAACCCCATTTTAGAATCGCCTTGAGCACCTAAACTCATATTGATTGTCAGCGGTCTCGTGCCAGCCCAATGCCTGATAAAATGTAGCCCATCACAACCTAAAACAGTATTCCCTAAGCACAAATCGGATCCGTTGACTAAATTTTTCCCCATGTCAACGGCAATAATCTTAACATTTGGCGCAAAGCTTTTTTTTGCCACTGCTCCATTTCCGCAAGCAATTCCTAGTACATGCGTACCATGTGTGCCATTACCAAACAAATCAGACTTTCCAGGATGATATCCTATTTTTTTAAACGGAAACTCATCCTGTAGCGCTTCGTTAATTTGTGCTTCTGTTATGATTCTGCCATACCCATAGCGATTACCATCATAACGATCCGATTGTATCCAAATTTTTTCAAAACGCGTTTTTCCATTAGTGATAAAATCGGGATGTGTAAAATCAAATCCAAAATCAATTATGCCGAAAACAACATTAGAAACCGTCTCGTCTGGTACTTCATTTACTTTGTCTAAGATTTCGGTTTCAGGAGCTTTTTCAGTCAAATCACCAGCAGGAATGACACCTGCCGGTTTTAGACTTATTACTTTATTACTATTGTAAATCGATTTTAAATACCGCCGTTTTGTGCGCATGCTAACAATTGTTCCAAACTCTGAAATAATGGTACAATTAGCCGGATACTCTTTTTCCTTTTGCAAACGCATCAATAAGGACAATTCCTCATCTGGATTACCATACAATATAATTTTTAGTCTAGGATCCATATGCATTTGCTTTAAGGGTGTAAACGAATTTGACTCAATTTAAAATCAATATCATATAATTCTGAATTGAGATAATTGAAATACAACATCTCTTCCGCTAAAGAAGAGAAAACTACATCTAACTCGTTTCCCTTCAATACAAAATCATTAATTTCACTGATATATTGACTGTTTTTAAGATCAATTTTTTCAAGCCCTTTAATGAAATCCTGATCTTTCTGATCCAGTTTAGAAAAGTTCGCATCTTCCAAAATTTTCGTAAGCAGACTCACTGTTTTATCAATCGAAAACAACTTTTTAGGAATTAACTCTTTGAACAGCTGTTTCTTTTGTTCTTCAGCTTTTTTCGAAAATTTCAAATTGCTCGCAAACATACTCGGTCGCATCAAATTGATTTTATTCAAAATTTGACTTGTCATTTTTTCAATTTTATCCAAATTGACAGTTTCTGGGTTTCCATCTGCTGTTTTCATCTCAATTAGGATTTAGATTGTGATTTTGGACCAGAAATAACTTTGGCAGCAGTAGTTGCTTCAGACGTTTTAATGTTTTTTGATATTTCGTCCAGTCTTTTTCCGATTTGATCAATTGACTCCTTCAAGAGTTTTTTTTCATTTTCGAAAGAAGCCAGTCCAGAACTCAATTTTTCCAATTCTGCTTTAGTAACTATCTGAGATGATAAAGTTGTGATTTGTGTTACAAGCTCATTTTTCACTGTCGCTATTTCACTTCTTACCTCTTCCATAGTCAACGTTTGCGTTGATTGAGTCCCTCCCGAATTTGGTACACCTCCTGCTTGCGGAGTCGTTCCTGATGCAGGTAATCCTGGAGTTTGAGTAACTGGAGTTGCAGTCGTATGAGCACCTTTCAAACTTTCGCTTACTGATTTTGCCTTATTATCAATAAATAAATAACTTAAAACCGGATTGTCAAACATAATTCCAGTTGCCAGCCCGACCGTTTTTATTTCATGATCATCTGCAATATTGTATTGTTTCGCTTTGTTATCAGCCAAAACAAAACTAAACATCATATTAAAAAATGGATTCATCTTTTTAAATTTTAAAGGTTAATAAAAAGGGCAATTGTTGAGCAACTGCCCTATCTCCATTTATTTATTCATCATCATTACCATAGCAATTGGCAGTAAGTTGTTATTGCTGTTAGAATTGTTTTTATCTGTAGCCAATAACACCAATGGCAACATCATATTCATGTTGTCTGATTTACCAGAACCAGAATCTCCCATTGTAGTCATCATTGGCAATAATAACGACAGTGTCTGGTCAACATAAATTGGGTTTGTGCCTTCTTTTGCAGTAATTTTTGTATCAGTTCCTGAACCTGTAACTTGCAGATTTTCGGTAACTAATTTTGGTTGATTCAGTAATGATCCCATCATGCTCATCATTTGCATGTTTTTCAAAACCTTAGTCTGGTTTTCGCCTTTTCTGGCATCAATTTTTGCAAATTCTGTATGCTTTTGATCTAAAGCAACCAAAGCTTTATTTGTAGCCAATGAAGTTTTTTTCAATTCATTTACTTGATTTGAAATGGCATCCAATGATTTTTTCAATTCGCTTTTTGTCGCATAATCATTTGCTCTACCGCTCAAAGATTGGCCGAAATTAGATTTTTGCTTCACTGCTGAACTTACATTTGGTCTAATGCTACGAGTTGATGGTCTACGGCGTCTTGCAGCTTCATCAAAGCTTTCTCCGTAGCTCTCTAATAAATCTTCACTTAAAAGATCTTCTCCTAAAAGATCCTCATTTAATAAATCTTCGTCTAAATAACTTTCAAAATAATTCATAATTATAAGTATTAATGGTTAATTTTTATTGAAATAATGTTTGTTATATTTCTGGATGGCAGGCTGAATATATTTATTGAAAAGAATAAAATCCGGAATGCTATTGCCTGGTTTTCCAGTTCCAAAACATTCAGGGCAATCATTATTTTCCCCAAAACATTCGGTACAAGCGCCAATTGCTTTTGCTAAATCATCATTTTGATTCAACTCAAATTCCAACTGAAATTTTAGTCCCTCAATAATGGTAAAAAGTTTATGGTTGATTTTTTTGAGTTTTTTGATTCTTTCCTCAAGTTCTAAATCAATTTTTGGAGTTTCCTTTTCTTCCTCGGGCTCATTTTTTCCCATCATTGGCTGCATCAGCTCAAAATATTTAGCCATTTCAGGATTGTGTTCTTTCAAATATTCTAAATAAGCATCCATTTGTATAACTTTTAGGTTTTATAAACTAGCAATAGTGTTTTCAAGTCTATTGATTCGGTTAGGGGTATTTGTGCCCACAAACTGGCCGTATTGATCGATGTAATAATCCTCGGTTGGAATTAATCCTCCGTTATAATATTCGTATAAAATATTCTCTGTCAAATAGTTTACACTTTCGATCAATTCTGCAAATGAGTGGCTTTCGATAGGCGAATTTGGGCTAGCAGTCCCAAGACTTTGTTGTGCCTGACCTGCCTGAAATTGTGGGTTATTAATAACACCTCCTAACTGATTGTACAATCCTTGAACTCTGGCAATATCCTGTGCCGCCTGTGGACGCAATTGTACCGGATTATCCTGCACATATTGCTGAATTGCAGGAAGTGCGGCTCTACCAGCATCTGCAATATAGCGAGTGGTATTGCTCACAGCTTGTCTAAATGGTGAAGGCGCAGCTGGACGGCGTTGGTAGTTATTATTTGCCGGTCTGTAAGGTTGTTGTGGCGCTGGTCTGCGTGGTGCTTGACGACTATTGTCTAATGCAGCACTTGCAGATCCTGCCAAGTTACTTACCAAACCACCCACAGCTCCACCAATCTGTGGGGCCCCAAAATAAGTACCGATGGCAGTTCCTGCAATTGGAGCCACGGCCGAAACACCACGTAAAACTCCAGATCCTATACTGCTGGCTACATTTCCTAGGCTAGACCAAAATCCTTCGGCTTCACTTTCAGACATTTGGTCTACTCTTGACAATAGGACGTTTTCTAATTCGCTTTCGCTTAAATTTGAATATTCTGGTCCTAACACATATCGTACAGCTTCAAAATAATTGTCTTCGCTGAATGATTCTCCTTGAAAAACTTCATGATATAAACTCATAATTTTTAGTATTACAATTTACTCTTACTCTATTAACAGGCTTTTCAGATTTCGCCTATCCATTTTGTGCACAAAAGGAACGATGTAAAATTGATTTTTTATAATTTCCTACAAAACAGTCATTTAACCCAAAATTTTAAATAAATTTACCCTTACAAAAAAGGGGATATTTCCCCTTGCCCGTTGTAAGGCTTTAAAATAATTTTGCCCGTACTATTTGATTAAATCATTAGTTAATAACCAATTAAACCATCAAAACTATTAAAGACTTAATTCTATCATTATGGAAAGAGAAACTGGAAGACCGACTCAATTGATTACTAGAAAATTCGCAAAAGAATTGCATGCAAATTTTATGAAATACCGAGCCAGCATTATTGCCAAATACATTAAAAAGGAAGATGCGAATGCCGTTTGGTTTTCTGTTGAAGAACTTGAAAATTACATTCATTACATCAAAACCAAAGGAGAAAAGACAGGATATGATGTAAATGGAATTCGTATTTATTTTGGAGTATATCCAGAACAGAAAAAATATGAAGAAAAAGCAGGCTTGATGACCGTTTTTTTACAAGCTACAGGAAAGAAAATCAGAAAAGTGGCTAAAGAAGGAGAATTGCATACTCTTTCATTAATGATGGAAACAGGAGAAAGCGACATTTCTGGTATTGAACCAATGAATTATGGCAGTATCGGAAGACCACCTGCATTAGAATATTAAAAAATATGTTTGAATTTTTACGATTTTACACTTTCTATTTAGCTTTATGCTCTGGAATTATTGGATTGCTTTCCATGCACAAACTTCCAAGCAATAGGGCTAAATTTTTAGTAGTTCTAATTTGGTTTTCAGCTGTGATTGAAAAGGTTGGCTATTATTTCACAGAATGGACTGGATTATTGAATTACTACGTTTTCAATTTTTATATGCTCGTTAGTTTTTCTGCCTATATATTACTTCTGCGAAGTTTATTATTAAAAGTAAATCATCGATTAATAGCGCTACTTTGTTTTTTGCTGTTTATCATTTCTTACTTTTTGAATATTTTATATTTTAAAGAAGATACAAATCATTCTTATACTTATAGTTTCGCTATTGGCGTTTTAATAATTATGATATTGGCCTGTTTATATTTGGTTGAAATTTTTAATTCGGACAAAATATTAAATTTTAAAAAATCAGTATTCTTTTGGTACATATTAGGAATATTGGTTTTTCATGTACCCTTTCTGCCCTTTATGCTTGCACTAAATTGGTTCTTGATCAAACACGATGAATCCATTTTTAGTCTGGTAGTTTTTTTATTGAATCTTTTAGCACACAGCTGTTATATTATTGGATTTTTATGGAGCGAAAAGAAATACAATTATTAGTCATTTCATTAGGTATTGTTTTTTTAACTTTGCTTGTCATCCTATTGGTTCTTTTCTTTTATTTTTTGAAGAAGAAAAACAATTATTTGGTTGAAAAGATGGAATCTGAGCTCTACTTTCAATCCGAATTAATCAAAACCCGAATCGAAATAAAGGATCAGACATTAAGTGAAATCAGCAAAGAGCTTCATGATAATATTGGCCAGATTATTTCTGTAGCGATAATGCAGCTCAATATGTATCATGCAAGCGGCAAACCGCTCAAAGAGCAAGAGCTAAACGATCTTAAAGAAATATTGACCAAATCATTAGATGAAATCAGAATTTTATCCCGCATTATCAATAAAGATAATTTACTGCAGATCAATTTTATCCAAGCCATACAACTTGATTTAGAGCGAATAAAAAAATTAAAGAAGATTGATTACAAATTCAATCTAACCGGAGAAGCCCCAATAATCAGCCAAGAACACGACTTATTTATCTACCGCATATTCCAGGAAGCCCTCCACAACAGTTTAAAACATTCTCGAAGCGATTTATTTGAAGTAAATAGCACGACCACAGATGCCTCTTTTCGTCTAGAAATAAAGGATTTCGGAATTGGTTATGACAGTACTCAAATAAACTCTGGATTGGGTTTAAACAACATGAAGTTAAGAGCCAAATTAATTGGTGCGCAATTAAGTATGGAATCATCTCCGTCTGGAACAACCGTAATCTTAGAATATCCCTTAACCCAAACCAATGAAACCGAACACTAACAAAAAAATTATTATAGTCGATGATCATCAGCTTTTTTCACAATCATTAGAACTTTTAATCAACAGTTTTAAAGATTTTGAAGTCATTAACCGATTTGAAAACGGAAAAGTTTTTCTTTCGTTTTTGAATGATCATCCAGACACAGAAGTCGATTTGATTTTATTAGATGTCAATATGCCTGTTTTAGACGGTGTAAGCACAATGAAATGGCTCAAAGAGAACAAACCCGATTTAAAAGTCATTGCACTCTCAGTAAACGATGACGAAGAAGTCATTATAAAAATGATTACCAATGGCGCCAAAGGTTATTTGCTAAAAGATACCTCACCCGAAATTTTCAAAGATGCTATAACATCTGTGATAGAAAAAGGGTTTTATTTCACCGAACTCGTTTCTGGAATGCTAGTTAAAAAGGCAAACGACGATTCGAAAAAAATAAATTTAAAAGAGAAAGAAATTGTTTTTATAAAGCACGCTTGCACTGAAAAAACGTATAAAGAAATTGCATCCGAAATGTGTTTAAGCCCAAAGACCATTGATGGTTACCGAGAATGTTTATTTGACAAACTCGAGATCAAAACTCGTATTGGGCTTGTATTGTATGCTGTAAAAAACAAAATTGTCTTGGTGTGAATCAATAGGTAAGCGCTGCAAAAATTGGGTGATCTTTAATTTTTTCCCTGCCATTCAAAAAGGATAATTCCATCAGGAAATTACATTGTACAATTTCGCCACCTAGTTTTTCTACCAGTTCACAAACGGCTTTTGCGGTTCCTCCTGTTGCTAAAACATCGTCATGGACCAATACTCGATCTCCTTTCTTTATGGCGTCTGTATGCATTTCTAGACTATCAAAACCATATTCCAATTCGTACGATGCCGAAATCGTTTCAAATGGAAGCTTTTTAGGTTTTCTTACTGGAATAAAACCTGCATTTAATTCTTGTGCCAATAAAATTCCAAAGAAAAATCCCCGACTTTCTGCTCCTACCACTTTGTCAATTTTTTGTTCTTTTAGAGAATCAACTAAAATTTTGAGGCAATTTGTACGCGCTTCAGGGTTATTTAGCAAAGGCGTGATATCTTTAAATAAAATTCCTTCTTTAGGAAAGTCCTGAATATCACGTATATAATTTTCCATGTTCATTTTTTTTTATTTTTATCTAATTTTTCTCTTGTTTATCTCACATTTATGTCTATCTTTGCACCCGCAATAAGCAATCAACAAAGCTACGAAAATTAGCTGATTGTAGCAAAAATGGCCTCGTGGCGCAACTGAATAGCGCATCTGATTACGGCTCAGAAGGTTACTGGTTTGAATCCAGTCGAGGTCACTTCTCGGGACAAAAGATAAAAATCATCTTTTGTCCCGTTTTTTTTTGCTTTTAACTGTTTGTTAATGAGATAAATAGACTCCACTATTTTGTTCACTCTAGCGGTTTGTACTTTATTTTCGTGAATTGTGAAATTTTCGGGGTAAACTAAACCAATTAGGCTTCTTGCATCGGACAAATCCCTTTTCAAATATGAATCACTAAGTTTGATAAGGTTGTCAACCCCCTTTATCAGTAGCTCTTCAATACTATGCTTATCTTTAGTAACTGTTGATAGCTCACGTTCAAGGTTTGCAATTCGTGCACCATAGTCATCTTTCATCAGCTTATAATCATCAGCTTCAATTTTTGATGTAAGAAGAAGATCTCTTGCATTGCTTAATCTGAGCTCATAATCTTTTATCTGTTCGACAAGTCTTCTTTTCTGTTCGCCGGCATTATTTGCGAGATCACGATGTGTTTCATATAAAATCGAGCTGTATAATTTCTTAACTTCAACTATTGGTTGATACTTATTGAGATCTTCAATAAAAAGTTCATTAGCGATTTCAGAGTTAATTCTAAACTTACATCGCGCTTCACAGTGGTAATAATGATAGTATTTATGTCTTCCTTTACATTTACTTCCTTGAAGCTTCTTTTGGCACTTTGGACAGATAAAAAAACCTCTTAATGGGAAATCGATGACAGTTTTAATTTTGGGTCTGTAAAGACGTGATTTTCCATCTAGGATATCCTGCACATTATAAAAAAGTCCTTCGGTAATAAGTGCCTCATGCTGTCCTGTGACAAATCTACTTTCTTCATCTTTATACTTTGGTATAAATATTTTACCGCAATAAACAGGATTCCTAATCAAGCCCCACATGTTATTTTTAGTTCTTTTAAATCCTCTCCTGCATGCCATATGATATATTTGCTCTGTATTAAATATTCCTTTAGCAAGTTCTTCAAATATCCAGCGCATAACTGAGGCGGCAGGTTCTACTAGTGCAATATATTTACTTCCATCTTCTTTAGATTTATTTGCATATCCAAATGGCGCAATCCCCATATATCTTCCTTCTTTTTTTGCTCTTCTCATACCATGAAAGGTATTTAAAGCTCTTCGATCGTTTTCAACTTCAGGAGCCGCTAAGTAAAAAGCCAGCATCATTTTATTTTCTGGAATTGCCAAATCAAGAGGCTGCTCAATCGCTTGAGGCTCTACACCTAACTTTCTCAATAAACTTATCATCTGATACGCATCTCCTGCATTTCTGCTGAAACGATCCCATTTAGTAAACAAGACCAGATCAGTTGTGTTTTTTTGCTTTTTTAAATTAAGCAAAAGTTTATTCCATTGTGGTCTGTTGAACGTCTTAGCGGAATGATCCTCATAAATAACGTTACGCACTTCAATATAATTTATTGAGCAATATTTTCTTAAAACTTCTTCCTGATTTCTTTGGGAATAACCTTTCTCTGCTTGTTCGTCCGTGCTTACACGTATGTATAAATCTGCTATTATACTCATGATTCCAAAAATTTAGATACGGCTACATGAGCCATTTTTCGTAAAAATAGCAAAATTTCAGTTGCTTCTTCGATTGTAACATTCATACCCTCAGAGTTTAACATATTCATAGCTTTCTCTGGAGTTATTTTTCCTCTTGTGTTTTCCTCTTCATCTTCCATCTCTAAAATATTTTATATCAAAAAAGCCCTTAAAAGGGCTTTAGTTTTTTATTAATACATTACTCAAAAAAATAAATCTTACTCCCTTGTGTTTTCTTAAACGACCGCTCGTACTTTATATATCCATAACTACTCAATTCCTGAATACATTTATGATAAGTGTAAGCTGAAGAAATTTTTGCCAAAGGAGTTATTTCATGTCTATAGACCTGTATAGGATTCACGAAACCTTTTTCAACTCTATACTTTAGCAGTGCGGCGTAAATTGCAATATGAGTGGAACTAATTCGAAAATCATTTTCAATTGCAGAAAAGAAGTCCAGTAAGCTTTTAAGATTTTCCATAGTCTTTATTTTATATTTTTCTGCATTTACTTTTGACTTTGATATCTTGACATTTTAAACTTGATTGTAATTTTAAAGAGACGTCCCTTTTAACTCTAAACAAACTTTCAATTGTCACCTTCCTTAGGTTTTCATTGTAGATATTCAGACACTTATTTTGAGGATTAGCTTCGATATAGACCTTACATTCCTTTCCTTCTTTAGTTAAAGTCACTGCTTCTCTTCTGCCTTCTTTAAGAGAATCTAGTAAAGAATTGATTTCCGATTGACCCAAAGTCTTCAGACATAATTCAGATACACTTTTTTCAATGTTGAAGCCATATGATTCATGAAATTCTTTTAATTGATAATTATTATCAACTCCTTTTTGATTAAAGTCTAATTGTTTCCAAGTCCCTGCTGTTAAAACTGCTCTACCTGACAGTAATTCGTAAGCCTGCTCTGAATTAAAAGCTTTTACCTCGTCAACATTAAAATAGTATTGCCTATTCTCGTTATTACCATTCTGATGATGGAGATTAGAGTTAAAACCTTTAAAATCATAATGTCCCTGCTCATTTTTCATAAAATGAAGAGAATGATTCATCTGGTCGTGCTCATTAAGATAATAAGATATTGGAACAGTAAATTTATCCTGCCCCAGCCTCATATACCTATCAACTTTATTGTATGCATTTTTAAAGCCAGCACGTTCCAGATTATCTGTAAGCAACTGATTGCTTTTTAGCTCCTCTCTGCTTTCTTTTTGAGCATTGATTTTTTCTACAACAAATTTGCTCATTAGTTTATAGAAATACTGCCGAAACCTGTCCGGATAAATTTTCGTAATTAAAGTGTTTCGTTCGTTTCTTATAATCTGCAATGCAGTACGTTCATCTAATTGATTTGTATTCTTGTACTTCAATAAAATACTTTCATAGAACCTTAGTTTCTCTTTTAATAGAGAATTTTCTAACGATGAACTTGATTTAAAAAGTTTCTTCAGTCGGTCTTCTTTTGAATTCCACCCAGCAATCTCTGACTCCAGTCTATTTGTATGAACCTCATTATTCATAATTTTAAACTTTAGAGGTTAAGAATTTCTATACAGATTTACCTGCCTTTCTTTTATGGGCAGCAGTTTTCTTTTCCCTCTGATCAGGTTCATCATCAATATCCTGCTTCTGGGATTGTTCTTTCGAAGCTGACTTTTCTTTCGATTCCGACTGCTTTTGATCCTTGCTCTCGCGATGATTAATCCTTTCTAAATTATCGTCGTAAACATTTACAGTTTTAAATTGTGGATTTGCCTCTACATACTGTTTGCTTTCTACTCCACTAACAACAAAAGTTACAGACTGAAGATTACCTTTTTTAAGTGAATTTAAAAGATCTTCTTTATATTTAGGTGTTTCAAGTTCCTTTATAGAATGTTTTGCTAAACTTGCTTCCAAATCGTACCCATAATTTTGATGGTAATGATTTATTTTAAAGTTTCCATTGCTTTCGGATTCCTTAAAGTCAATTTTTAACCAGGAATTATACACTTCACCTTCCTTCGTTTTAAGATCTTTATTTACAGAACGACCTTCCATTAAATTATAAGCTTCTTTAAGGGTAATATTACTGCTGTTGCTATTAATATAAAAAGTCTGTTCTAATCCTTCTTTTGATTCTACTTTTTTAAGATTCACATGATAAGAATTAAAAAAGTACAGATCACTTTGGTCGGATTTTTTAAAATTCAGTTCGGCAGTCATTGCATCTTTTCCATAAACACCTTCTTTTATAATCTTAAACTCTGTCTCTCCTTTTAGCATCTTTTCTTTCAGATCCTGATCGAACGTTTCTCCAAATCCAGTATATTTCAACTGATCTTTTAGGAATTCTAAATTTTTCTGATTCATGATAAATTATTTTAAAGTTATTATTCTTTTAAAAGCTGTTAAGAATATCAAGATCAATTAGATCATTATTCTTGATGTCTATTTCTAATTGTCTGCCACCATTCTTTTCAATAAGTTGAATCGTGAGATATTTTTTCTCAGGGATAGTAAACTTTGATAAAGCACATACTAAATTCACTTCAGATTTATCTGGAATAAGCATGGAGTCGGAAGTTGAAAAAAGCGGAAGCATTTCTATTTCCTGTGAAGCAGTACGTTTAGATTTTCTCTGATCTCGAATAAAAAAACGAAGCTGGTCTATATCGTAATTTATCTTTGAAATATTACCTAAAACAAGTCTGAAGTAAAGAACATCCTGATGAATAAATATGCCGTTCACACTAAGATTAATATCAAACCTTGAACTCTTTAAACCGCTTATTTTTTTCTTTTTCAACAAAGCAAGCTTAGAATACTGTTCAATTTTCTTTTGATTTTCATTATCGAGCGAAAACAAAATATCATTATTTACAATTGCACTATTGTCAGCCTTAATGTTTAAATCCGGACATAACTCATCATAATTCAGAACAAAAACATATAACCTGCTGTCGGCTGTAACTACAGTAATATTGGTCTGCTTAAAATTCTGCTTTGCCGCTTTCAGCAGTAAAATATTTTCTACTCCTTTCGCCTTTTGCATTAAAATATCCGGACTTCCCTTATCTATGCTTTTTATCGCATAAGGAAACACTATGCTTGTTGTTTTAGAATAAGCAATCTGCACATTTTTAAACTGATCCTGATTGAAATCAACAGCTCTATTTATCAATTGTGAATAGCCAGACAGTACACTTAAAAGCAGGAAGACCAAATTCATCCAATTATTATTTTTCATTTTTTTAAGATTTAATTATTTCAAATTCTTTTGTTTTTCATCGTAGAGTAAAACTTGATATCCAGCCTTTACCACAACTTTTATAAGTTTAACCTTTTTGCTCATAAGGCTTTTAGCTGCCTCAATTCCCAACTCTGCAGCCTGCGCGCCCCAAGAGTCGGTAACTCCATTTAATCCTAAAGTTTGAAGAGAGCGGTCTGCAGAAGTTTTAGCTACGTCCCTGCTTATTGCTCCCGGAATATAGATTCCGTCAATTCCATCCAAGTCATAAACAGAGAGTTCAACAGGAAAAATTGAATTTCGATACTGGATATTATTAATTTTAACCTCCAGCCTTTCTCCTTTCAAAGATGCAATGCCATACAAAAAAGTGTTCTTAGGAATAAGTATGCCTTGGAGAAATACGTCAGTTTTTAATCTTAATTTTATAATTGACCCGTTTACAATAGTTTGTGTCTCGTGTATTATTGCTTCTATTGAATTCTGCTGCTGTTCCGAATTTAAGTTTTCCTCAACTGAATAAAATGAGTTAGATTTTAAGAGATCTGGAGGTGCTGTATTTTGCTGTAGAGAAGTAGTATTATCTGCTTCTTTTTTAGGGCTGACAGTGAAAACTTTTCCTTTGTTTATTTCAGAAGCTTTCTTTAACTTTTCCTGTACACGTGATGGATGCTGAATATCCAGAATGTTTTCAAGCATACCGCCGAGTTGTTTTAGTTCTGGATCAGGTTCTTGCGAAGTGCCCATTTGTGACATCATCTGCACTAAGTTTTTTATTGCATCTGATTCACCTTTTGATGACCCGTAGTTTTCAAACTCCCTCATATCCTGACCATAATTATCAGGTACAGCAGGTTGGTTGATTACTTTTTGAAGTGCTTTAAGTTTTTGATAAACTTTCTGTTCGTTTGCATCTTGATAAGAGGATGTATTAAATTCACTATGTGCTCTTACTAAATTATTATCCGTAAAATCATCTATTGATCCTTCTACTATTTTTTGATTCGAGTAATTAGGGTCTTTTTTTATTTGTTCCAGCAATTTGATCGAATCTACTGCCGCCTGGTCGTAGTAACTCATTTTATCGAGTGATGAATCTTCTTTAAATTTAGGAATGGGAAGATTAAAGTTAAATCCTTTTTTGATTTCTCTTTTAGCCGTTTCTGCTTCCATTCTTCCACCACCTAAAATGTAGAATAATATGGTTATAAAAGGAAGTGTTATAAGAGGCAGAACTAAAAGCATTTTTCTTCTTTTAGATTCTTTGAGTGATATTATTTTTTGCACCATGACATTACTTTTTAAAATTGATTGTTTTAATTTTTGAAATAGCTGCCGGGTTTTTATTTATTTCAGAATTTTTCTTTGAGAACGCCGCGTAAATGTTATAGAGAAAATACCCTCCCTCCAAAACAGTAAACAGAACCAGCAGATAAGTGATGGCTCTTTTAGAAAGTCTGCCCGTTAAAGATTCCATTTTTTGCACCCACTTATCTTGTGCAGATAAGTAATGCTTATTGTAAATAAATGGCTCTTCTCGCTTTTTAATTAATGGTTTCATAGCTGTCTATTTTCTATTTTCAACAGTTAAATCTTTGTTTTCGATGGTATTCCATCGTTCGATTAAAAAACCATGTGGATTGTTGTCGCTCCTAGATACATTACGAAGGCTTCCTTGGGTTATAAGGCTTCTTTTCAAAATACTGGTAGTTCTTATTATGCTTTGTTTGGCGTAGCATTGAAAGCGGTACGGGTATTCTTTGATATCTATAGTTATACTGTCAATCTGGATTGTCTGGCTTATATTTCCTGAAATGATTCCAGAGTAGAAACCATTCTCTTTTAGATCATCATAAATTCTCTTTGCACTGTCATCAGCCAGATAAAGAGCTTTTGTAACATTGGTTTTAATTACTTTATCATCAGGATCAAGGGTAAAGAAAAATTTATGAAATGTTTTTACATGATCTCTTGCTTCCACAGGTACATTATCCCTTCGATCTGATGCATATGCTTCCATAGCTTTCCCATTGGCAAGAATATAAACCTTGTCCTGCATCAGAGCTACAGACTCAAAGCTTTTATAAAGTGTGTAACAGCAGATAATAATACAACCTGCAATTACCAGCATTGTAAATCCTCTAACATATCGGAATGCAGTATCTATATTTTTCATTTTAGTAAACATCTTTTATCTTTTTAGGTTACTATGAATTTCCTTTTAGCTTATCGTTCATGTAATTTCCTTTCTCTTTGAAATACGGAGTATTACCAGCCGATGAAGACATGCTTTGTGACATTTGACCTGCAGCATTTCCCATAGAGTCCATTACCATACCAGCGCCTTGCGAGGTTTTTGTAATAACTGAATTAGTAGTACTGCTAAGCATACCAGTAACTTTCTGCCCTAAGGCTCCGCCCCCACCTGCATGAACGATGTAATTAGCTACTGATGGGACAGTAAAATAGCCGATGATCCCAATAATCATAAAAATTAGATATGACATATCAGTCCTGCTGAAGAAAGTATCTCCCGTTGACTCCACCTGTGATAAATCCAGTTTCAGCATAAGTTCCTGTATTTTACCGATGATGCTTCCAAAAATATTTGCAACTGGCAGCCATAAATAAATATTGATATATCTTGCCAGCCAAACGGTGAGAGTATGCTGAAATCCATCAAAGACCGCTATGCCAAATACAAGGGGGCCAAGTATGGAGAGTACTACCAATTGAAAAGTCCTAAGTGTGTCAATACACAGAGCGGCAGCTTCAAACAATACTCTCAGTACTTCACTCATCCATTCTTTTACAGAATTTCTGAAATTATAAGAGGCCTTTTCCATGGCAAACTTTACGTCGTTTCCTATACCTGCAAGCATGCTCTCATCGGAAGGATCCTCATCATGAGTATATTTATACCATTTGTCTCGATCTCCTGTTCCTGTGGAACCAACATACATTTTCCATGGATCGGTTTCTTTTATAGCCTTTTCTTTTTCCTTTAAAAGAACTGCAACAGCATTATTAGATCCTGTCACCATCGCTGCAGTGGCTGTAACAGTTGGTTTCATTACCCCATTAATAAGTGCCAGTACAGATGGAAAAATCATAATACAGAATCCAATAACAAAAGGCCTGAAAAGTGGATAGAAGTCAATAGGTTCTGCATTTGCAATATGACGCCAGACTCGGGAAGCTATATACCAAATTGTCCCAAAACCAGCTATCCCCTGCCCTACAGCCAAAAGATTACTGCACAAGGGCATCATCTCATCATAAAGCTGATCTAAAACCGAGTGCATACTCTGCATATTATCGCCGAGTCCCTGTGCACTTGCAGCAAAAGGTACTATCATTGCACCAGTTAATAAAAGCACTGTTTTAAAAGATTTATATATGTTCATCGTTTTAATTTTTTAAATCAAGAAGTTCTTTGGAAGCATATACATCTTTCTTTTCCTTTGCTCTCTGCAATACCAATATGCTTGATGATTTATTAAAGTCTCTCAAAAACAAAAGTTTATCCTGCATCTCCATATAAATATTATCAATTGCTTGAAGCCTTTCATCGTCAGACATTCTTAGCTTATCAGCTGTAATTACCATAGTGAGTTCATCAAGGTTTCTTAAACTCTGGTTCAAAAGGTTTCCATAAACTTTCTCAAAATAGTTGATCTCCTGCTGGCTGAAACTTTCACTTTTTAAAAACCTGTTCAATCCTTTTTTGCTTTCTTTTACCAACAGTATTTGATAGTTTACAATATCTCCTATTCTTTTGTAATTCTTGACCGTTGGGCTTACCTGCATAAGGGCATCTAAGAATGTTTTATGAAGATTAAAGTTGCCTTCGGACATATCTTTAACTGTTTTGTAACCTCCCGAAAGCAGTTCATAACCCTTTTTCATATCGCTGAGAATCTTTTTGAACTGCGAGAGTTTTTCAATGTTTAAGATCAGCTGCTGGATTTCTGCCGACTGTCCATTGATGCTGCTTGGGATAAATCCAAAAGAAACCAGAAATACTAAAATCAATATCCTTTTCATGGCGTTAATTTTTAAGTCCGTAAATACTTTGTGTGGATTCAGCACTTCTATTTTCATTAGATTTTGACAATGACAATAACTTTGCTTCATTACTAAAAGACAAACAGAAATCGTAATTACTAACCATCGTTTTGTATAGCTCATCTATACGCTCTATCCTTTGGTCATCTTTAAGTTCCAGTTCTGAATCAGTAGTAAGAACCAGAAGCTGATCTAAAGTTTCATTGCAGCTTTCTAGTAGTCTTTCAAAAGAACGCTCAATATAATCGAGCTCATTTCCCTGAAATAAATCATCAGTCTTGAGTTTGATATAAGTGCTTTTATACATTTTCATTATCTTAAACTGCAATGAGATAATCTCTGCTGTTTTATAATAGTTCTTTATTTTGGGATTAATTTTCAAAAGTGAAGCGAAATAATCACCATGAAAATTGACTTCTCCTCTCTTTACATCACCAATGAAATTCAGACCTTTGGAAACAGCTGAATATCCTTTTTTAGCATAATCCATGTAAACCTGAAGTGCAGCAATCTGCAACAGCAGCTCCTTTCTCTGCTTGGCCTGTGCGTGAATTCCTTGATTTAAAACAACCCCAGCAAAGAGTAATACAATTACTTTTTTCATAATATTTTCCTTTATTACG
Source organism: Flavobacterium mesophilum (assembly GCF_039581405.1). Taxonomy (NCBI): domain Bacteria; kingdom Pseudomonadati; phylum Bacteroidota; class Flavobacteriia; order Flavobacteriales; family Flavobacteriaceae; genus Flavobacterium; species Flavobacterium mesophilum. The sequence continues at coordinate 268,980 of NZ_JBCPXZ010000007.1, forward strand.
GAATTCCGTAAAATTGTTTAACCTGATTTACTTCTGTTTCAGTTTTTGCTCTTTGAAGACTTAGCATTACATTCTGCTGATTGAAAAGTGTCAAATCATCATAATTGGAATCGATTTGATCAGCAGCTTTATTAATAATCTCCAATCTTTTTAAATCACTCATCTGCGTTGAGAAAGAATCCAGAATTAAAAAGATCTGGTCAATATTTTTGACACTCTCCTCTAGAATCCCTGAATAAACGCGTTCCATATACTGAATTTCGCTTTCTTTAAAGTGAGAATCCTGCTTGAACAGATTCCAGGCTCTTTCATATTCCTCAACTAGTTTTGTCTGCTTCTTTGTAATATCCTTTATCCTCTGATAGTAAGTTATAATAGATTTTACTTTTGCCAGTTCTTCATAATAACCCTGATATAAATCTTTCTGCTTTTTGGTCCAATCAGAAATTTCATCCAACTTTAATTTAGACAATACATTTTCGACTTTTTTCTGGGCATTCTGAAGCCAGATTGTCTTATTTTGCAGTTTTTGAATTCTGAGGTCAATTGCTTTAATAACTTTCTTGGTAACTGCTTTAACGATCTCCAGTATTGGCAACGCCACTGTATTATTTGCAGATCTTGCAGGATTGCCGATAAGCAGCAGACATATCATGCAGGTAATTAATTTTGCTTTCATTTTCTCTTTCATTTAAATTCCATCTCTTATATCTTGCGCCATTGCAGCTATACCTTTTTTTATATCACCTTCAAACTTTTTAGCATAGGCGTTCATTTTTACCTTCTCGCTTTCCTCAGTCGTGTAAGCCAGATATTCCTCCAAAGAAACTTCTGTCCTATAGACCTTCGAAAGCCTTCCACCCAGGGAAATAAATACTTCTTTATACTTTTTATCAGGATCATTCGCTTTATTAACTGAAAGTACAAGAGCTTTTTCCTTATCTGTAAGCCCCAGAAGTTCCTGTATCTGATCGAACTTGTTTTGATATTTGCTCTGATCAAGCAGAATCTTACAATCGCTGTTATTGATAATAGCCTGTTTTACTACTGGTGAAGAAATAATATCTTCTACCTCCTGTGTGACTACAATAGCTTCCCCAAAGAACTTCCTAACAGTTTTAAATAAGTACTTAATATATTCGGACATTCCTTCTTTAGCAATGGCTTTCCATGCTTCCTCGATCAAAATCATCTTGCGGACACCTTTTAGTTTGCGCATTTTACTTATGAAAACTTCCATTATAATGATCGTCACTACAGGAAATAAAATTGGATGATCTTTGATATTGTCCAGTTCGAATACAATAAAACGCTCTTTCAAAAGTTCCAGATTCTCAGTGGCATTAAGCAGATAGTCAAACTCACCGCCTTTATAATATGGGCGGAGTACATAGAGAAAATTGTTTACATCAAAATCCTTTTCTTTGACTCTATCATCTCCCAGTATCTTTACAAAATCATTTCTCAAAAATTCATAAAAGGTATCAAAACAGGGAAAAATACTAGAGTCATTATCCAGCTTTTCATAATATAGCTGTAGCGCATTGGAAAGCGCCACATACTCACTTCGATTAAAGGTTTCATCATCTTTTTTCCACAGAGCCAAAAGCAGCGTTTTAATACTTTCCTTCTTCTCAGTATCCAAATTATCACCTTCAGAAATATAGAAAGGATTAAAACGGATCGGATTCTTTTCATCATAAGTAAAATAATAGCCGCCGACCATATCACAGAGTCCCTTATAACTGTGTCCAACATCTACAAGAACTATATGTGTACCCTGCTCGTAATAACTTCTTACCATGTGGTTAGTGAAAAAAGATTTACCGCTTCCTGAAGGTCCAAGTATAAACTTATTCCTATTAGTACAAATTCCCATTTTTACAGGCTCATCGCTAATGTCTACATGAACAGGCTTTCCTGTTAATCGGTCTCCAAGCCTTATACCTGTTGGACTTAAAGAAGACTTGTAACCAGTTTCCATGTTTAGAAAGCAAACTGCCTGCTCTGTGAAAGTATCAAAAGTATCATTCATAGGAAAATCTGCTTCATTCCCCGGAATTCCTGCCCAATAAATCTGTGGAGCTCCAACAGTTTCCTGTTTGGCTGCTGAATCCATCTGAGCAAGTGCTGATGATACTTTGTTTTTGATATCTTTCAATTCTTCTTTATCACTACTCCATGCCAGCACATTAAAATGGGCTTTAACGGGAAGTCTTTGCTGAGACACGGCTTCATTCAGGAAATCATTAGTTGCATCTCTGGCAATCATATTCTCCCTGCTGTAAGCCGACAGTGATTGAAGCCTTAATCTCTTGCTCTCCAGCTTTTGGATAGTTTTCTGTGCATCTTCAATAAAAATATACTGATTGTAAATATGGTTGCATGACAAAAGCTGCCCTAAAGTTGATGCAAATCCGACACTGAATTTGGTTTTATCAGTTGAATAGCGGTCAAAATTGATTCTGGATCCACAAAGACCAGGAAGGTCAGCAGCATCACCAAGGGTAAATAGCTGGCAGTGCTTATCTCCTACTGCGAGACCTTCATCAAACTTAATATCCTTAAAAACAAATGAATCTTCGTCCTCAGATAAGAAACAGTACTGTTCAACGAGGCCAATTTTTCTGCTTTCACTTTTCAGTGAATTGTCTTTCAAGCGAGTAAGTTTAATAAAACCGTTGTCTTCCAGTATTCTCTTAAACTGTCCGGTGCAGTCAATAAAATCCTGCAAAAGCTGTTTATTTAGAGTTTCCTCAGGTACCATTTTATTTCTTATAAGACTAGAAAATAAAGAACTTGAATTCTTCCTTCCATGCGGTTTTTTTGTCAGCATAATATAACAGGTATGCTCCAGAAAAGGCCGTTCATTAAAAAATCTTTCACTGCTTCTTGTCAAAAAACTGCTGTCATCACTTGTAAAATCTGCTTTATATCTCTTTTCTAAAAACCAATCCTGTTTGTGAAATACACAGAACTTTGGCAATATCTTGAGTGCCTTAATCCATGACTGATGAAAAGCCTCATATTCCTGATCCGACAAGGTAAAAATCTCGGGTAATTCTACTCTAAATGCTACGGTAACATCGCCATGCTTTGACAAAATACAATCATGCTCGACTGCCATAATCGGCAGTAAATCCTCCATCCTCTTCTCCATTTCCTCTTCATTTTTACTATTAACGTTCTATAGCTATATCTTTAAAAAAATACCTCTACTATAAACTTTAATACATTTTGGAATCTGCTTCTTCGCTAGTGCCTTCATCATGCCGAATTCTCCATACTTATTACTCATTTTGTATATTTTAAAAACTAAAATAGCACCAGCAGTCCCAATGAGTCCAACACATAATAATGAAGGCAGCCCAATGATATAAAGAATTGCAAAAATGATCATAAGAGAAACAACACCTCCTCCCAAATACCAGATATACTGAGCTTTTAAGCCTTTAAATTCTATACTTTGATTAATTCCTTTATTGATCTGGTAGACACTATTACTCATAAGGCCTTGCGTTTATACCCCGAAGAAGGATTTAATTACTGTAGCCACAACAACTAGAAAGACACAACTTCCAAACCATGCCGCTGCAACTTTGCCGGTATCGGGATCACCGGCATTCCATTTCTGATAAACCTTAACTGCCCCTATTAAGCCCAGTATTGCGCCTACAGCATACATTAACTCTGTTCCGGCATCAAAATAGCTTCTAACTTTTTGATTCGCTTCATTAATCCCGGCTACACCATCTTGGGCATAAATTTTTGTTTGATATACTAACAACAACGCAAGTATGCAGTAAGACAAAACTTTTTCCTCATCTAATTCCTTTAATTTCCATCCGCATTTTTTCATAACCATCATTTTTAAAGTTTTCAATACACTTATTTAAAAAGCAGAGGAATATCACTGTTGCAACTCTTTCTCCTTGTCACATAAAGCCATACCGCACCAGAGAGAACAGGGATTATTCCTCCGCTGAATTTTAAAAAACACTTCCTTCCCACAAACTGTCTGCCTCGCTTAAAGTCAAAAGCAGGTTTGGATATTTTGAAGATTCAGATACCATCAGCTTATTGATGTTTTCTCGCAGTGAAGAAATCTTCACATAAGGATATTCATCGAGAACCATTCTTAGATAGTTTTGAAAGTGTTCTTTTGAAAATTCCTTTTCATTACTCTCTTTTACTGCTTGAAGTATTCGGACAGAAAGTTCTTCGGCATCTTCCAAAGTATCGAATGATTCTGAAAAAGCCGAAGATAAAGATCTATGCTCTCCAGGGTCTTGTACTTTACTTTTCGTAATATCTCTAAATGAAGTAAACTTGAGTTTCTTTTCTCCTGAAAAGAGCTTTAAAAGATCTTTGTAATAAAACTTTAATAGTATTATAAAATACCAGATCAAGACCACCAAACCTAAAACAGTTAAGTAACTGCTCCATGAAATATTTGTAAACATAGCATCATCATTTATTATTCAACATTCATCTCCTTCTATGCAAATCATTATCAAATTGTTTGACATGATTTATTTTATGCCAAAGGAACAACTACAATACTGCCTCTACAAGTACAACTTTTGTTGTACCTTTTTGTACCCTCAGTTAACACAGGTAACCACGCAAAAAAAGCAGAGAGAAAATGATAGATTTTTATCATTTCCTCTCTGCTTTGAATTAAGTAAGTATGTATTAGCTACTTTCTCATAGCTTTAATTAATTTATTATTACGCCTGTCAGCTCTAGAGTTTTGAAGCGATAAAACCGCCCATATAGCAGCTGGCACCCATCCTATTAAAGTAATTTGCAGAATCAAACAAATTATGGCTGTAAAGATCTTTCCTCTTAACAGAAAAGAAATACATGGAAAAAATATAGCAATTAGAGTCATGATTAATCTAGTTTAATTATATGTCGTAAATGATAATATTTGTTACTTAGTACTAATTCAAAATCTACTTCTAAAGGCCCGAGCAGATTGTAATTTACCTTCAATATGAATTTATTTTCTTTATAATTTTTTCCAGAGTCTGGACTGCGATAAATTTATCACGGTCTTCTGCATTGTACGATTTGCTTCTGACTGACTGGTAAGACAGTTCTCTTTTAAAAGGTGTTGATAAATATGGAACTATCATCTTAAAAAAATGATTCATTGATCTCGCTTTCACTATCCTCGATTCATCTGCTGCTCTGAGTATCAATGCAATTTGATCAGCAGACAGATCGCACTCAATTTTAGGTTCTGAAACAGTTAAAGAATTTATACTGTCGTCCGCTTCATTATTAGTTTGGAATGCTAATTCGAGATTCCTTTCTAGATAATTGATTTCCTGTTTAAACCAGCTTTCCAAAACACATTTAATATTACTGCGGCTTGGATCGAAGGATATTCTTTCATCTGAATGGATCCTGCCAAATTCTTTTTGATAATAAAGCAGTCTATTTATCCGCAAAGCTATTGATTCCTCCTCTTCTACCTCTTTGCTTATTTGCTCAATTATATGCTCAATTATATGCTCAATATAGTCCGTACTGTTAAAATTCCTGCCAATAAGAACTTTGTCTATATTCGAAAAGAAGCTTGCCTGTTCATTTTCGTCAATATTTTTAATACTTTTTAATAATTCCTTTTGATAAAGAAGCTGACGGTAGGTAATTTTTTTACCAGAAAATGATTTGAGAAAACGAAGCCCATTTTCAAGAACAATTCTTATGATATTATTTTCGAGACCATTGAACACTTTATCTGAAAGTATTTTAAATTTCGATTCAAGTTCATTTCTTGAGAGCATAAGATATGTAATAGGTACTCTTTCATCGAGGCTTAAATATTCTGAAAATCGATTTTCGACAAGTAGAAGCAACTCTTCCAATTTGTCCTGCAACAAATCCAGAATATCAGTTAATTCAGGTTTTCCTAAAGAATTTCTATTTTGATATTCAATAACAGTATCTATAAAGGAAACAAGATTTGAATGATATTTTCTAACCAGAAGCCGTACCTCCCTTTTCCTGCGAAGAAGAAAGATTTCTTTTTTCAAAGAAATTTGGATAATCTTAGATTCTTTTTCAATATGTTCAGATATAATTTTAAAATCTTGTGGCAACAGACTTTCAAGTATCGTATTATTAGGATTCAATGTCTGAGATATAAGTGAGTCAAACCATTCTAGAGTATATATTTTATTCATCATAGTTTGTTTAATTTAAGAAATTAATACAACGAAAACTAACGATGTTTAAATCTCTCGATAGAATTCGAACGATACATTGTAGGTGAAAACGCAGTATGCTTTTTGAAAAAGATGCTGAAACTTGAAATACTACTGAACTCCAATTCTTCTGCTATTTTGCCTATGTTAGATTGGGTATCTTCCAAAAGATTCTTGGCTTCAATTATAATAGCTTCAACTATCAAATCTTTTGCAGTTTTACCTGTCAGCTGTTTAACTATTTTATTCAGGTGTCCCGGAGTAACAAATAAAGCACCAGCATAAAAATTTACGTAATGCTGTTTTTTGCAATGAATAGACAAAATGGTAAGAAACTGTATTATTAAGCTTTCTTTTCTTGAAAAATTTAATGCTGAGTCCAATGTGTATTTTGAATAGATAAGTTTTAATTCGTAAAGAAATAGATTAAAACTGATACGTTGCAATTCATAATCAATGCCTTTACTATTAGAATCCCTACTTACAAAATAAATAAGTTTATAAACTAGTGAGAGCACCAAAAACTCCCTTTCTTCCAATGCAATTTTAATTGGCGTATTACGTATAAAGAAATAAAAAGATTCAACAAGCTCCTTTTTCAGGCAATTTTTCAAAGCAAAATCAGAAGAAAATGAAATAATGAATAACTGAAGCTTCTCATGCACTTCTAATATTTTACAATCCGAATTCTGAGGTAGTACAAGTAAATCCCAAGGAGTTAAATCTTCTATAGTCTGCTGTATCTGAACTTTAAACGTTCCTGTTTTTATTAGCAATATAGATAGATTTTCCGTTGTAAAAGATTCATTCAAAGAAGTACTGACAATATACTTTTTAATTATATGCACATCCAGACCTTCTACCTGAGACTCATTTAGGTTTATATTTACCAGATCTTTGATCATTTCTTTTTTTGTTTACTAGATTGTATTGACAAAAACAACAATTAGCTCTTATTTTCAAACGAGTTTTCAATTAGTATTAATGATAAAAAATACAGATTTAAAAGGCACGTCAGAAACAGTAAATAAGCCAGCTTTCGCGGATCAATAATTTTCCTTCCACCCTGAATCAGATAACCAACTATTTCATCATAACCAAAAAGGGTTATGATGAAATAAAGGCTAACAAGATTAAAAATGATCAACAGTACATAAAGAATAATTCGTGGTTTCATAGCAGAACAAATTTAATCAGAAAGACATTTTTAAAATATATTGCGCAGTAAAGCTATTATTGAAACAATTGAACTTTCATTAGTAGAAAAAAACTTCTTTGCAGGTTTATTCCCTGCCGATAAATCCCAATCTTTATCTTTTCTTTCTGATTCTGAATAGAGAGAGTATCTGGAAATAGAAGTAATAGTTAAGATTGTCTCAGTTTCATCATTATCAAAATGATCATCATCAATGACGGTTTCTTCAAAATCAACTATATAAGCGTAAGAAATAGCAAAATCAACTTGCCTATGGTTAATCAACCCCTGCAGAAAAATAATAAGAGTACTTTTGGCATTAGTAGAAAGTGCACTATTCTGTACTATATTGATCATACTACTATCTGGATCAGACATAATAGCTTCAACAATGGAATCATTAAATGTAATTCCCCCTTTTTGGGTAATACTTCTTTTTGCTATCTGACACGATAAAAATTTTACTTGATTAGTAATTTCTCCAATTGAATTGGGAACTGAATTTAATGCCTGATAATCATGCAGAGCGTTATAGTACAAAAGTCCCTTTTTGTCAAATGGGTTTAATTTGTTCTCGGGAGTTATTGTACTGCTTTTTGATTTCTCAGGTGAGATATCATTTAACTTTGTTTGATTAGAATCTGAATCATCAGAACAAGATGTCAAAAGACACAATAAGAAATAAGTGATTAATAAATTTTTCATGATAAGATTGTTTGAACATTGAATGAGAATTTCTTCTCAGTTCATTTCATCCGGATAAGCAGAACTTTAATTCAGCACGATGCTGAACATTTTGCTTTTGAATTCATGGCAAATCTATTCGCTTGAAAAATCTCTTGCAACCTTATATCTATGGGTTTTCCGAAAATAAAGTATGGATTTTCGGAAAATCCACACTACAGTAAATCAGAATTAAAACACTACAATCCAATAGTTTATATTATATTTGAGTTAAGATATTGTAAGAATATTGTTATCTTAGCATTTCTTCCTACGGTACTTTTGCTAAAGTATGACTCCCCAAAACTTCTTTTTCTATGAAACCAAATTCCTTACTACTGTCTCTCCTGTTTATTTCTCAATTTGTATTATCCCAAAAAAACAGTCTTACATTCCCAGACACTTTAAAAACTAAGGGTTACAAATACTTAGATGAAAAAATTGAAGAATTTGAAACAGACAGTTCAAAAGCTCGAGTCTATCTATACGTGTATCTTCAAAAAGCAAAGCAAGAAAAAAACTGGAATGAGATTGTAAATGGCTATCAAAACTTAATGCATGCTGCCCCAGAAAAGTATCGGTCAAGATATGCAGACAGTATAGTCTTGGCCGCAAAAAAGACTGGAGACAATGCCATCATTGGATCTTCATACTTGACCAAAGGAATTGTTTACTACAGTTTAAAACGCCATAATCAAGCTTTAGATAATTATATAATTGCCAATAATTACATCTCACGAACAGATAACGAGTATTTAACCTACAAATTAAAATACCATATTGCTCTTGTCAAATATTATCTTGGTTACTACGACGAAGCAATCTCCCTTCTCACGCAGTGTGTTTCTCACTTTAAAAAAAATGCTTCACAACCTTATCTAAATTCTTTGCACTCATTGGGACTCTGCTATAATCGCCAAGGAAATTATGGACATGTTACTGAAATAAATACTTTAGGTTTACAGGAATGTAAAAATCTGGGAATTCAAAAATTGGAGGTATACTTTATTCATTCGGAAGGCATAAATGAATACTACAAGAAAGATTATGCATCATCTATTAAAAAAATCCAATCCTCAATAGAGGATTTAAAACATAAAAAAGATTTTGGAAATGAATCTGTAGGATATTTTTACATAGGAAAAGATTATTGGGCACTTGGAAAATTCGAAATGGCAATTCCCTATTTCAAAAAAGTTGACTACCTCTTTAATACGAAAGGATATATTCGTCCCGATTTAAGAGAAATGTACGAACTGCTAATCAACTATTATAAAACAAAAGATAATCCAAAACTGCAGTTATATTATATAGATCAGCTCCTTAAGGCGGACCGTGCCCTTAATGAAACTTTTAAATATTTAGTTGGAAAAATAAACAAGGAATACCAGACTCAGGAATTACTACTGGAAAAAGAAAAAATCCAACGACTGCTTGATAAGAAGAGTAGTAATTATTCAGTTTTGATAGGATTTACTATTCTTCTATTTTTAAGTTTTCTATTTCTGACATTTCGTTATTATCGAAATAGAAAATTATACAAAAAAAATTATGATGAACTGATGCAGAAAAACAATATAACCGATCAGACTTCTAAGCCGCGTCAAAGAAACGAAAAACCAGCAATCTTGGATATAAATCCAGAAACTGTCGCACTCATACTTAAGCAGCTCGAAAAATTTGAAAAAGAAAATAAGTTCCTTGAAAAAGACATGAATCTTTCCAAACTTTCGTCCGCTTTTAATTCAAACCCAAGATATTTGTCAAATATAATTCGCCATTATCGTGACAAAGTTTTTACCGAATACATCAATGACCTAAGGATAGATTATGTAATTGAATTACTGCAAATTGATAAGAAAGCAAGGATGTTTACAAATAAGGCTCTAGCAGAGGAAGCTGGTTTTAGCAGCACACAGCTTTTTGTAAACGTTTTTAAAACTAAAACAGGTATGCCTACTGCATTTTTTATTGAGCAGATTAAAAAAGAAAATCTCTAATAATACTATTGATACGTCATTCTAATTGTGGTTTAAAATTTTACATTTGCGCTGTAATTAAAAAATAACAACGACTATGAAAGATCTTATAGCAAAAATAAATGCTGAAATCGAAACGTTCAAAACTGAATCTGAATCATTATCAGAGAAAGGTGTTAAAGCTGCTGGGGCAAGAGCTCGTAAATCTTCATTAGAAATTGAAAAACTTTTGAAAGAGTTTAGAAAAGTTTCTATAGAGGAATCAAAGAAATAGAGTTTATAAATCAAAGGCCCTTTCGCCTATACTGAAAGGGCTTTTGATATATTAGCGAATTATAAATTTATATCTCCATATGTAGGTCACCGTTATTTTTTGTTGACCTCACCCTTATAGCATTTCTCTCAAGGCATGCAATAACATTATTATCTTGATGCCTATCTCCAGAATTGTCGGCATATTTTGGTTGCATAATATCTATTATTTCGGTTGAAATGTTATTATCACTGCCATGATGCGGTATTTTTAGCCAATAAAGATTACTTAATTCATTTTTCCAATCTGGAATGTTTTTAAAAGAATTAATTCCCGCGTCCCCCGTGAATAAAAATTTATCATCATTTTTTTTTATGGAAATTATGATGCTTGCTTTATTTGTTGGTGTCAATTTAGCAGTTGATTCCGTTTTAAGGCTTTGACAAGGATCACTTAAATAAGTAGCTAGCTCCATAAATCTATGGGAATTTATAATACCTTCACTTCTGTAATCAATTGTTTCCTGAATGACCAACTGTTCTAAAGATAAATCCTTTGGAAATAGACTATCATAATATTCTTTAGTTGGTCCTAAAACTTTTATTTCTGGCCATCCCTCGTATGAGTCTCCATGATATACCTGCCTAATTTTGTGAGGAGGTATTTTACCAAGAAAAGTATCAAGTTGCTTTAATGATTCAATAATAAAGCTCGATTTTGTCATAATTGCATCTTCCTTTATATGTGAATTTGTTAACATCAGATTACTTTCAAACAAGAACTGTTCACGAGACTTTAAATGTTTTAGTTCTTCTCGTGAATCGTAAATTGTTAAAGCTTTATGATTTAGCTCTGGTGAACAATGAACCCATATCTCTCGAATATTAGTAATATAATCATCAATCAATGGAATTAATCCACCAATATGATCACTATCATAGTGCGTGGCTACAACAATATCCGGTGCATCTTTACCTTTTTCACGTAACAATTTTACAAGTTCAGGTTTTACCTTAGTTTCATAATGCCCGCTTTTACCCCCATCAATAACAATAATTAGATTTTGATTTTCTTTATCTAGTGATACAATTATTGCATCTCCATCGCCAACATCTAATAATTTAATAGTTCCTACCATTCTACATATTTTAAGATTTATTAAAAAAATAACAGTAATTAATCAATTACTTCCTATCTGGTATAAAATCTAATTCTTTTGGATATTTCTTAAAAGAATTTACTTTGTCTTTTGCCTTTTTAAAATAACATTCATTGACATATAACGTATCTAAAGCATCCCATTTACCTTTGATTACTGTTTTTTTTGTTTCTAGTTCTGGATGTTCTTCATCTTTAGCTAATAAATACACAGATTCTATCTCATGCCTAATCTTTTCGTATTGTAATCCTAACTTTCTATGTGTCTCAGATTTTTCACTTGGTTTTATGAAAGCTTGGTAAGCAGATAGAATTGCTACGATAAAAGCTATTAAAGGTAGAATCCACTCTTTAACCCAAGGATAACTAATAAATGGGAATCTATAAGTGAACGCAACAGTAGTTGTTAAAACAAATGATGAAATTCCGACCCATTTTTCCAATTTTGCATAGAAAAGGGATTGATAACAATGTGCATATTCAAGCTGATGAATTTTTCTCATCCAATCCAATAAAAGAAGTTCTGATCTATTCATAATTGTTTTTCAATTTTATCAAGTAAATAAATTGGTGAGATATTCATTTTCCTATTTATTTCTGACTCTTCAATATCTTTTGGACCAATTACAAATGACTCCCCTAAGCCATCTTTTCCCGTGAAGGAGAAAAATGTTGCAGAAGCATTTGGAGAATTTAAATGTCCTGATTGATGTAATCTACTTGGTTTAATCTCATAATAACCACCATCGAAGTGAACCTCTTCACTTATTTTAGTCAGTTTTGCGTTAATATTTTTATTGACAGCCTTGGAAGAATGCTGATTTACTTCATTTAATGATTTATTATACTGAACTTCAAAAAAAGAATGAGTTGAATTTTTAGAATTTGAGTCATAGTGATATCTATCATTTTTAACTTTTCCCGCTATAATCCAACTTTTCGCAAAAAAAGTATGTGAATGAATTGAAAAATCCAAGCACTTTTGCAAATCCATATATTCATCAAGTGAATCATCCCAAATATGTAGTCTAATAAAATCAAAACTTTCAAGAGATGCCTCTTTTTTGAATAGCGGAATTGATAAAAATCCTTGTGAACCTATTGAAGATATTGTAAGCTCTGATGGAATTACACGAATAGACTTTGATATTAACTTCCATACTTCTATTACATCAAGTATATTGTCAGTTTCTCTGCAGAAAATAATTTCATTTACTCCAACCAACCTGTAAACAAAAGAACTAATATACTTATCCGAAAGATCATCCGCTATATTAATTAATTCGCCTATATCCTTTTTATTTTCATCGACAAATAATAATGAGTTTATATCTTCTACAGAAGAAATTTTTCCTAAATAGTCAATCGAGTAAGATTTAACAATTGGACCATAAAAATCTATAAGAGTATCTTTATCTATATATTGGCTTTGCATCTATGTTTTTTTTAAAATAGTTTTATGTAAAAATTAGTATAGTTATACTATAATCTAAATGGTTTGATTTCTCTTGTTTTAACTTCTGGAATATTTTCTTCAACATCACTAAATTGAATTACGTTTCTGCTCAAAATTTTACTGAATAATAAGTTAAAATCATTGTCATCTTGGTCTTTTTTTAGATCAAGTATCTCTCTTCCTATAATTCCTGTCGGCACAATTTTTTCAAATTCTTCATCTCCAAATGACACAAATATGAACTTATTAATTTTTGTCTTAAGTTCTTCTAAAATTATTTGAAATTCCGTGCCAACCCCGCCTTCAAAAACATCAGCTTTCTTTTTATACTTTGCTGATAAAACCACTATAACTTTATCTGCCTGATTAATGCCTGTTACCATCATTTTATTAAGATTAGTAGCTGTTTCATTTTGAGTCGCCGCTCTATCCATAGTAGCATCAAAACCTTTTTTCCTTAAAAAGTCGACAAATGAAATAATCTTATCATTGTAATTATTATCTTCCCAAGCATAAGTAACAAAAACTTTAATTTTTTTGTCACCTTCAACTTCAATTTTCTTCACTAACTCTGTATTTTCCTTCGATCGTTTATTAATATTCTGTAATCCTTTAATTAATTCTTCCCTAACTTTAATTGGAATATGTTGCAGTCCTGTTTTTGAAAATCGATGAGCAGCCGATATAACAGTAACTCCTGGATTATTGTATTGAACAATCTGATTTAGAGATTCAACCAAAGGTTCTGGTAAAGGTCTATTTACATTACTACTTGATAAGTGATTTAAATTTTCTTCAACAAAGCCAATACCGTCATAAACTTGAACTACTGTCACATCTAAACCAATTTCTTCAGATAATTTACCGATGTTTATAGGAATATTTTTTTCAAGCCTACCATAAGGATTCTGAATATCAGCAATGATCTCGCCTTTAATTTTTCTATAATTCGGTAGCTCCCTAGATTTATATCCGTTTAGTTCGTTTTCAATATAATTAACTAAATCCTTATCTCCTGAGGTTTCGACTAGTTCTAAAGCTTCAAGTAACAGGAGACTCACTTTCCCTTCGTTATTTAATAATTTTCTGAGTAATTCTTTCATTCAAATTTTTATATTATAATTATTAATCCTACCCCAATGTAAATGGATCAATCATTCCAGTATTATTCTAAAATAGACTTACATCATTAAAAATTTGTTACTTTTAAAAATAAATTCTTGTAAGCATCTAAATTTTGGTGCAAAGTAGTTAATAAGATTATTATAAACTCAAGTATAATTACTCGATTTAATTTGTATAGAAATAAAAAAAGATGCCTTAAGCATCTCCTCTAATTAATATTCTATAAGTTTAAAAAATTCTGAAAGCTTAATATTTTTAGCCTCACAAATTTTATTCAAGGTATTAACTGGAATATTGTAGTTTGATTTTTCATGGTGCAGTGCAGTATTTTTTATTTTTCTGACAATGCTTTCTTCAATCCCATGATCTAATCCAAAGGCACGTTGAGACTTATAAGTTTCAATCCAGTTCTTATAAATATACTTACATATTATTTTACTTGTGTCGCCCATTATAACAAAGAAAAGCTAATACAAAAAAAATAATGCGTACGAAAATGCGCATTTTAAAATATTTTGTTATATTTGTAATGAAATACATATTTTTGCGATACTTCATAAAAAAATATTTGAAGCATTCGCTTTGAATCTTGCTTAGAAAAACTGGACACTTTTTTAGCGCGCAAGACGATAAGTGCAAATGCCTACGCTTAAAAGTGCGTGGGCTCACTTATTTGTGCGCAGGTAGTCCAGTAAATCCTTCTAAACAATAAGTCGAGTTCCACGTCACTTTATTTAGCGACAATTCTTCTTAAAATTCATAGCACCTCTTCTTTGTTTAATTTGACATTCGCTTTTTAAGTCAAACATTTTAATCAATATAGCCACTGAATTAAATAATACTTAAATGCTGATGTATTAAGCAATTTTGCTTCATACAAAAAAATAGCTCTCTATCTCGTCGCCAAACTAACATAGAGAGCTTTTAGCTAATCAAATCCATATTTAACTAACCAATCCCAATATTATGAATTATTTTTCATTTTACAAGGATGGGAAAGCGCTTTATTGCCTGTTTTTATTTGGCATTACTGTCTCTTTCTCATCTCTCTATGCTAGCAACTCGGCTAGTATCAGTTCAATCCATAATCAGCAGCAACAGATTAAAGGCGTCGTCTCGGACGGCTCAAGTCCTTTGCCTGGCGTTTCAATAACGATTAAGAACAGATCTGGATCAGCTGCTATTAGCGATTACAATGGCCAGTATTCTATTTCTGCTGCAGCTAGAGATACCCTTTTTGTTTCTTATATCGGTTTTAAGACTGCAATCATTCCAATTAATGGCAGGAACAAAATTGATATTGTTTTGAAATATGACACTACCACTCTGCAGGAAGTAAAGGTAAATGCAGGCTACTATTCGGTCAAGGAAGGAGAACGCACCGGAAATATTGCTCGAATTACTGCGAAGGATATAGAAAATCAACCAGTGACAAACGTCCTGGCCGTTATGCAGGGTCGAATGCCCGGTGTTGTAATTACGCAGACAACGGGCATCCCCGGCGGAGGTTTTGACATAAAAATCCGTGGACAAAACAGTCTGCGTGCAGGTGCAAACAATCCTCTGTACATTATTGACGGTGTGCCTTATGCCTCAGATCCGATCGGATCGGGTTCAGCATCTGTAGTTCTTCCTACCCAGCCAAATCCATTAAACAGTATCAATCCTGACCAGATCGAGAGCATAGAAGTGCTTAAAGATGCAGATGCTACTGCTATTTATGGATCACGCGCGGCTAATGGAGTTGTTCTGATTACCACTAAAAAAGGAAAATCAGGTGCAACCAAATTCTCAGCTAAGCTAAGTACTGGGGCAGCCACTGTAACGCGATTTATGAACCTTATGAATACTGATCAATATCTGTCCATGCGAAGAGAGGCTTTTGCAAATGACGGAATAAACCCTATTCCCTCCTACGCATATGATGTTAATGGCACTTGGGATCAAAACCGCTACACTGACTGGCAAAAGGAGCTGCTTGGAGGAACTGCAGACATTATAGACATGAACGCGTCAGTTTCAGGAGGTTCAGCGCAGACTCAATTTCTTTTTAGCGGGAATTTTAATAAACAGGGAACTGTGCTACCGGGAGATTTCAGATATAAAAAAGGAAATTTTCATTTGAATGTGAATCACGAATCCGAAAATAAAAAATTTAAAATTAATTTAAATGCAGGTTATACTGCTCAAGACAACAATCAGCCTCGGATTGATCTAATGAGAGAAACCTTTAGTGTAGCTCCCAATGCCCCTGCTTTGTATAACGCTGACGGAACGCTAAATTGGGAAAACAATACCTTTAATAATCCTCTTAGGAACTTAACTGGAAAATACAAAGCGCTTACCAATGACTTAATTGCAAACGCACTTATTTCGTACGAGATCGCGGACAATCTAATTTTGCAATCCAATTTTGGTTTTATAAGTTTAAACAATAATGAGAACACAACTAATCCTTCCACGCGATACAACCCTGCTTATGGTCTCGGACCTGAGTTTTCATCCCTTATTGCAGGTGATCTAAAGCGCAAGTCGTGGATTATTGAGCCTCAGCTAAATTGGAGTAAATCATATGGTCCGCACACTTTAAACATATTAGCAGGAGGCACTTTTCAATCTCAAAAAACTAATCAGCTTGTACAATACGCTTCTGGATTTGCCAGCAATAGTCTGATCTCAAATATAGGCTCTGCAACATCTGTATCAACTCTCCTTAGTGATGAAACGGTCTATAAATATCAGGCATTCTATACCCGCTTAAACTATAATTTTAGAGAAAAGTATATCTTGAATTTAACTGGAAGAAGGGACGGATCAAGCAGATTCGGTCCTGACAGGCAGTTTGCAAATTTTGGTGCCGTTGGAGCCGCATGGATCTTTTCTAAAGAGAATCTATTTAAGGATAACTCTTTCGTAAGTTTCGGTAAACTTCGTGCAAGCTATGGTACGACTGGAAGCGACCAGATTGGAGATTATCAGTACATCGATTCTTACACAGCAGGTATAAAATACGGAGGTATAACTGGTCTACAGCCAAGCCGACTATTTAACCCTTACTTCAGCTGGGAAACCAATAAAAAGTTAGAAGCCGCAATTGAAGCAGGATTATTTGGTGATCGCATATTTTTAACCGCCAGTTTCTATGATAACAGATCTTCAAATCAGCTTACTGGGATTCCTATGCCGGGCACTACAGGCTTCTCTTCAATACAGTCCAATCTTAATGCGGTGGTTCAAAATAAAGGAACAGAATTTACACTCCGCACAGTTAACATACAGAACAGCAACTGGAGCTGGACAAGTAATTTAAATTTGACTTTTGCCAAAACAAAATTGCTGGAATTTCCAAATTTAGAAAATTCCACTTACGCCAATACTTTGGTAATCGGCCAGCCGCTAAATATTAAAAAGGTTTATCACTACACGGGAGTGGATACACAGACTGGGGTTTATAAATTTGAAGATGTAAATAATGATGGCATCATTACACCTTTGGAAGATAAAAAAACAATAACGGATCTGACACCCAACTATTATGGAGGACTACAGAATACTTTAAAATATAAGAACTGGCAGCTTGACTTTCTCTTCCAATTTGTAAAGCAGAAAAATTATAACGCATCTTCTTATTTCGTGATGCCAGGATCTCAAGGCAATCAGCTTGCTTCATCGGTTAATAGCTGGAAACAGCCTGGCGATACAGCTCCATATCAGATTTATAGTACTGGGAATAACAGCACAGCATATAGTGCTTATTACAATTATTTTGACAGTGACGGAGCTATTAGTGATGCATCGTACATCAGGTTAAAAAATATCTCGCTTTCCTATGATATTCCTCTGAAAGATTTCAAATGCAAGGTATTTTTTGAAGGACAAAATCTGCTGACTTTTACAAATTTTGATGGTGCAGATCCAGAATTTACTGCCTTGGGCTATCTGCCTCCTCTGAAAGTATTTACTGCGGGATTGCAATTTAATTTTTAATCTAATAAATAACGATATGAAATCTCTTGATAACTTATCCGTGAAGCTGATAGCTTTGACGGATTTAAAACAGCACTTTAAATTTTATTTTTCAAATCTTGTTTTTCTGGTCATTCTATCTGGTTGCGATAGTTTTGTAGAAGTAGATCTTCCAAATTCACAGCTAACTTCCAAAAGTGTTTTTGAAGACAGGACAACTGCCAATGCGGCTATGACACAAGTTTATGCAAAGATGCGAGACAATGGGCTTTTTAGCGGTAATACATCTGGACTTTCTCATTTACTTGGGAATTATGCCGATGAACTTAAATTTTACGGAAATCCACAGGATGGAACCGCAGCTTTTTATAACAATATTGTCTTACAGTCTAATTCTGCAGTTAAATTTTTATGGAATGAAAGTTACAATCAGATTTACGGGGCTAATGCTGTGATTGAAGGTGTAAACTCTTCTGAAACGCTTGCACAGACAGATCGCGATCACCTAAAAGGTGAAGCATTGTTTACCAGAGCATTTATCCACCTTTATCTTACAAATCTTTTTGGAGACATACCTTATATTAAAACAACTGACTACAAAAAGAATGCTGTTGCTGTAAAAGAAACCCAAAATACAGTTTATAGACACTGCATTGAAGATTTAGTGTTAGCACAGACTCTTCTTCCGTCAGCATATAAAAGCTCAGACAGGACAAGACCGAATAAATTTGCTGCACATTTTCTTCTTGCAAAAGTCTATCTATATACGCAGCAGTGGGCAGAATCTTCAAATGAAGCTTCCGCTGTAATAAATAATACTGCTTTATATGTTTTTGAGAATGATCCAAGCAAAGTCTTCTTAAAGGAAAGCAAATCCACAATTTGGCAGTTTGCTCCTTCCTTAAACGGTTCAAATACACTTGAAGCTCAAACCTTTGTTTTTACTATCGGACCTCCGCCTTTATCGGCATTAAGTTTAGATTTTATCAATTCTTTCCAACCAGCTGACAAGAGAAAACAGTTCTGGATTTCGTCCGTTTCTGATGGCAATGCGACTTGGTTTTATCCTTCAAAATATAAAAGTAAAAGCACCACAGTTTCTACTGAATATTCAATTCTGCTTCGTTTGAATGAAGTTTACCTTATACGTTCTGAAGCAAGAGCTTATGAAGGAGATTTAATAGGAAGCAAGGAAGACTTAAATCGCATTAGAAATGCGGCCGGACTTTTAAATACTGAAGCGGTGTCGCAGAATGAAATATTGCAGACCGTTTTAAAAGAAAGACAGTTGGAATTATTCACTGAATTGGGATCTCGTTTTTTCGATCTTAAAAGATTCGGTGTTTTAGAACAGACACTATCCCTTACAAAATCAGGATGGGACAGTTTCGAAAGCAATCTCCCTATCCCTGAGACAGAATTAAACCTAAATAAAAACCTGCAACCTCAAAATAACGGATACTAATGAAATTATTAATTCCCATCAGCAAAACATTTTGGATTAGTAGCCTTTTGCTTATGATAATCTGCCCCGCAATGGGGCAGATTAAAAAATTGAAAAACTTATCTACCGAAGATTACAAACTTTGGAGTACCCTGCAGGATTTAAAAATATCTGACGATGCCAGCTGGATAAGCTATATCGTATCTTATGAATCACATCAAGACACTTTATTTGTTCAGAATATCAAAAGCAGTAAAACAATTAGTATTCCAAAAGGTAACAATGCTGAATTTTTAAAGGACAATTTTCTAGCCTGGATGATGCCTGGAAACGTTTTAAATATACTCAATTTAAAAATAGGCGCTTTTGCTAAATTACCCTGTATAAGCAGCTACACACCTTCTAATAAATGCATCATTTTGCAGGGAGAAATTAAAGATGAAAGGTATCTTTTGCAGGTTTGCTCCTATGAAGGAAAAATTATCAGAACCATTAGAAACGTATCTAGCCACAAGATAAGTCCCGATGGATCTAAAATTGCTATTTTCGAATCATCCGATCAAAATAAAATTTCTATCCTTGATCTTAAAAATAACTCGCAGGTTACTGTAACAAGGAATAAAGACATTTTATTTTCAAATCTTAAATGGCATTACAAGGGAAATTCACTTGCTTTTGGCGGTTTTTCTTCCAGTGATAATAAATATAAATTTCTTTATTTTTATAAGGTTTGCGAAAAAAAAATATACCGACTCACTGCTTCAGATTTAACGCAATACATTCCAAATAAGGAACTAGATCTTAAATATGACAGCTCTTTTGCAATCTCCGATAATGAAGAGAATTTATTTTTAAATGTCAAAGAATCAAACACAGCAGAAAATGAGAACAAGTATGGCATTCAGGTGTGGAACACAAAGGATAAGGATTTATATCCCCGAAGAATATTAATCGGAGATTCAAAAAAGTCACCAAAACTAATAGTGTGGAATCCTGAAAGAAATACAGTTAGGCAAGTTGTGGATGAGATTCATAATCAGGCTCTAGTCAACCTAAACCAAGAAAATATACTGCTCTATAATGAAAATGAAAACAAGCCAAGTTTCAAGCAGAATCCTGATATCAACTATTGGATATATAACATTAAAACAGGCGTTAAAAAAAAATTTCTTGACTATCAGGCAGTAAATGCAAATACTGTCTCTTTCTCGCCAGATGGAAAGTATTTTCTTTATTTTAAAGATCGCAATTGGTGGCTATATTCTTTTGAAAAGGAAAGCCATGTATGCCTGACCAAAAACCTTAGATTTTCATTTACTGATAATCAGAATCAGATTGCTGAAACTCCGTATTCGTACGGTTATGCAGGATGGTCAGAAGAAGACCAAAGCGTTTTTCTTTATGACCAGTTTGACATCTGGGAATTCGACACCAAAAACGCATCTTACAGACAGCTGACCTTCGGCAGAAAAAATCAGGATATCCATAGGTTCAATGCTTTGAAATCTAATTTCAATGGAAATTACATCACAAAAAATCAGATTATAAATCCTGGAAAAAACGCTGTTATTCGGGTTTCAAAAATTGACAACAGCTCTTCTGGTTACATGCTACTTGACGCAGACCGAAAACTTCAAAAAATAGCTTATGATGAAAAATATCTGCATGGAATTATCAAAGCTGAAAACAAGAAAAGCTTTGCTTACATCAGTGAAGATTTTGATTCGCCCCCACAGATAAAAGTTGATGGGAAGACTGTTTTTAAATCCAACCCTCAGCATACAAATTTCTTTTGGGGACGCTCAAAACTAATATCATACAGAAACTCAAAAGGTGCAGTTCTAAATGGTGTTGTGTTTTTTCCTGCTGATTACGATCCTGCTAAAAGCTACCCGATGGTTGTAAATATCTATCAAAAGCAGACCTATCTTCTTCATCGTTACAACAATCCAACTTTTCTAAACGGATCATCACTCAATGTATCAAACTACACCAGCAACGGATATTTTGTATTGCTTCCAGATATTGACTATCAGATAGGAAATCCTGGATTTTCTGCTCTTGACTGCGTTACAAGTGCAGTGAATAAGATAACTGACGACTATCCAGTTAATAGAAAAAAAATTGGCCTTACGGGACATTCCTTCGGAGGCTATGAAGTTTTTTTTATAGTGACACAGACCAATATGTTTGCCGCCGCCGTTGCTGGAGCCGCAGTGGCAGATTTCAACAGCCATTACTTATCCTACAATAAAGTAATTTATACTCCTGAAGCTTGGCGGTACGAGCATTACCAAATGAGAATGGGTACAGATCTATTCAGTGACTACAATAACTATCAAAACAATTCACCGCTAAAAAATGCCGCAAATATCACCACGCCGTTATTGTCTTTCAGCGGCAATTTAGACATGCAGGTTGATCCCATCCAAAGCAAGGAATTTTATCTCGCCTTAAGAAGACTTCAGAAAGAGCATATCATGCTCCTTTATCCAAATGACAACCATGTCTTGGGAAAGCCTGACAATCAAAAAGACCTTACAGAAAAAACATTGGAATGGTTTAATTTTTTTCTAAAGGGATATCCTAAATCACATTGGATGGAACCAAAATAAAAGCAACGCTGTTTTCGATAGAAAACAGCGTTGCCAGGTTAAATTAGTTTAATGCAAATTAAGGATTTGGAATTTTGTACAGCGGAAGGTCACAGTTGTTCTCGCTCACTTTTTGGAATAATTGAGAACTTCCAGAAGTACAAATCACACCGTTATTATCAGTCGTACATTGAATGTCGGCATGACATGGATCCTGCTGTGAAACATAACGGTATCCTGTTACATTTGCAAGAGTTTTTGTACTGCCCATTGAAGTAGTTACAAATGCTCCTGCTCCTCCTAAGATCATGACAGCTAAAGGTGCCATTAATCCTTTTGAAAAGATTTTTTTCATAATAATAAAGATTTGTATAGTTACGATCTACTCTATTTCAGGTTTTCGATCTGATCCCTGACATCGCGGCCTCGATATATTTTTAATTCTTTTTAATTTGTTGATTTACGGACTGATTTATCTTGCGCCAGATAATTGCGCAGTTTGTAGCATATTAACTGATTGCCTATCAAGACATAAATAAATGGTCCGTATACTGCCATTGCCTTTACTTTTTTTCCTGCTGAATCATATATTAAAAAACTGGAGCGATATGTTCTATTTGATAAATCATAAACATCAATTATGCTTGCCGTTTTCCAGATTTTTTCTGATTCATACAAACCCGGCAGAGCTGAATTAACATATAAGAATCTCCCATAGGTGGCGATTGCTTTGTTAACTGTTAGAGGAGGTTTGGCAAAAGTTTTCATTCTGCTGTTCTTATACTTCATAAGTTCAACTTGGGCATGGCTTATGGTATCAATCGTGTTTCCTTTAAAATCAAGCTCAAGGTTTGGTTTAATGACAAAGAACTTATTGCGGTAGTAATAGGCGTAAATCATTCTATTAAGCTGATTGTTATAAGTCAGAATACCATCAGTATCAAAAATCCCGTCAAACTGTTTTCTTAAAAGCTCTTTATTAAATTTCGCTTTTTCTGTGTTATTTAAATTTAAATTGCCCAATGCATTCTCACCTGTTTTTGGAACCAAATATCTCACTGCCATATTTAATGAATCCATAGGCTCGACACTTGAAAATAAGTAGCCGCCATTTAGCTTAAGTTTTCCATACCAGCTGCGTGTTTCGCCTTTGAAAAGGTATGGAACGGTGCCTTCATATAGAAAAAAATTATTCTCAAATACTTTTATCTTGGGTCTGGAAAATGGAAGTTCTTTTTCCTTTAAGGTAATTTGAAAATTGCTTTTCGCCTTTGACAAAGTATCAAAAACAACAATCCTAAATGGCGAAGTATAATTTCCTAAGTATAACTTTCCATCACCAAATCCTGCAAAATAATACGAATTAAATTTTAAGTCAATCTTGTATACTTCCTGAGCAGCATGCTGGGGAAAACGCCTTATAAATCTATTTTTATAATGGACTATATGTTCAGAAAAACTAAACAAAACTGCCATTGTCAATCCTGCGCTAAAAAAGACACTTAAAAGCAAGGCAATTTTGAAGTTAATTTGTTTTGTGCAATTGCTGCCATTTGATTTATTTGGAAACAGCAAAAATGCATAGCCTCCCAATACAGCAAAAATCAGATTAAAAATTAAATGCTGTTTCCATGACATTTTCTCTAAAATTCCTCCACAGGAACAGGGAATGAATGTACTATAATTCAATATTATATAAATGTAAAATGAAAACAGAATCATCAGACTGAAAGCAGATAGCAATGCTATCCGCCTAGTTGTTTTAAATGCTAAAAGAAAAGAAATTATAAACTCTGAAATTGGGACTAAAATCGAAACCCAGCCGGCAAACGGGCTCAAAATCGGAGATTGTCCAAGCTGGATTCTAAAGTCATTATAATCTAGTAGTTTGCTTATCCCTGCATACACAAAAAGAAGTATATACAAGAGGCATATAATTTCAATTACGGTATTTTTCCACTTTAAATTCATAACCTGTTCTTTTTAATTTTACAGCGAATATTATCTATTGACCAAAAATTGTTCATACAAATTTAGATAGGTTATTTTTCTGTGCACTTATCCGAATCAAGCCAAAGTTTTTCGAAATCAGGCAATTTTTCATACAAAAAATGCTTAACAGCAAATCAGTAACTGTTAAGCATTTAAATTATCATCATTAATTTTTTAGGCTTTGGCTGTATCGCTCAGAACAGACAGCTTTTCATTGAGTTCCACCAATCCAGCTTTTATGAGGCACTCTTCTGAAATGCTTTTGAGATCCTGCTGGCTATCGGAAGAAATGCTCTCCAAAAGCATAGAGTCTTCCTTTTTTGAATCGAGTCCCGTAGTGATCAGATGGCTCAACAGCAGCACATTTTTACGTGAAATCTTCAGATCAATCTTCACCGTTTCACTCATCCCAGGGATACTCAATACCGTATCAAATACCTTGGCCACATCATTTTTTGTAATCATAATTTCAGCGTTTTAATTAATAATATTTTGAATAGTAAAATTAAGTAGCTGTCTTTAGAATTTGGTAGTCATAATTTAGCGACGATTGTTTATAGTTCAAAGCTTTTCTAATTTCGTTCCATTATTAAAAGTCTGAAAGATTGCAACGTTCCTGCAATCGGCCAGATGTCCGGTTGTATCACAACCGATATCTGGCTGCCCATTGGCTCGAAACTCGCCGGCAGAGAATATTTTAATTTACAGGATATAGGACAATGAAAAGGAAAGAAAATGAAAGAGCAAAACACAAACCGAACCAAGTGGCTGCACCTTAGGCTAACTGCATCAGAAATGTCGTTGCTGAAAAATGGATTTGAAAAATCATTATGTCCAAAACTGAGCGATTATGCCCGTAAAAATCTGCTGCAAAAACCAGTAGTATTAAAATATAGAAACCAGTCTGTAGATGATTTTATTATTGAGGTTGGCAGACTCAGATCTGAACTCAATGCCCTCGCAAATAACTACAATCAGACTGTAAAAAAACTGCATACACTTCATCAGATTTCCGAATTCAAAGAGTGGATTTCAGCTTCTGAAAAACAAAGAGAATTGTTGCTCAAATGCATTGAAGAAATAAAAAACTGCACCTTTAAATTGGCTGATAAATGGTTGCAGTAATTAAAACAGGACAATCAGTCCGCCGTGTTTTCCACTACAATGAAAACAAAATTATCGAAGGCTTGGCCCTTTGCATCGGTGCCGAAAATTATCCTGCGGATCATGATAAAATGACTCCTGATTTTAAAGTAGCTCAGCTTGCCAGACAGCTGGAACTTAATGAAAATGTAAAACGCGGAAGCGTCCATATTTCGCTAAATTTTCATCCGTCTGAGAAAGATCTGTCTCCTGATAAATTAATGGACATTTCGAGGAATTATATGTCTGAAATAGGCTTTGGCGAGCAGCCGTATTTAGTCTATCAGCACTTTGATGCAGCACATCCGCACATCCATATCGTTTCAGTAAAAGTAAAATCCAATGGCAAAAGGATTGATATGCAGAATATCGGCAGAAACCAATCGGAAGCCGCACGAATTAAAATTGAAAATGATTTTAATCTTGTAAAAGCGCAAGGAAGGGAAAAGCAGATAAATTACATGATAAAGCCAATTGGTTTCTCAGCGGTAAGATACGGAAAGATACAGTCCAAAAAAGCTATATCAGAAGTCTTGAATTTTGTTCTGAGCAGCTATCATTGCAGAAGTCTAGCCCAATTCAATGCCGTCCTTAACCTGTACAACGTTACAGCCGATAGAGGCTCTGAAAACTCCAGGGTATTTAAAGGCGGAGGACTTGTATACCGCATACTGGATCCTGATGGAAAACCACTAGGTGTTCCAATAAAGGCAAGTGACTTTTACAACCGTCCGACACTCCAGTTATTGGAGAAAAAATTTGAAAAGTCCAGGTTCCTTAATTCAAGACCGGGACTTAGGATAAAAAACAGCGTACGTTCGATCTTAAGCTCTTCTAAACCAACTTTAAAGGAGCTGGAATCTGCATTGGAAAATCAGGGAATAACAATGGTAAAACGTCTTGCACAAAATGGAAAAATTTACGGACTTACCTATGTCGACCATGTCTCAAAACAGGTCTGTAACGGAAGCGAGCTTGGAAGAGAATTTTCTGCCGCGGGGATAATCCAAAGCTGCCGAAAATCAGAATTTAAAACCTTTGACAGCAAAATACGATCCGAAAAAAATCTTGATCCAGTATTAAAAACGCTCCTCGAAATACAGGAACTGCTGGCTTCAAAAAATATTTCCGGCAGTATGCTTCAAGAACTTGCGGACAGCCTTTTCAAAAGGGAATTCCCTGGCAGTTTCCTTCCTTCATCGCTTAATGGAAAAAAGAAGAAAAGAAAAAGAAAAGGTCTTTCAAATCAATAATTACAAAAAAAAAAAAAAAAAAAAACAGTTATGCAGACAGGAGAAAATGAACAGGCACTGAGAAAAATTTTAGATATGACAAGGCTAATCGGCATATTGCTGCTGGGCATCCATTTTTATTTTTATGGCTACGTCTTTTTTGAGCAGGTGGGACTTGCATCTAAATTAAGCAGCAAGATATTGGAGAACATTTACAAGACAGGGCTCTTCAGCACATTTCATAAATCAAAGTTTATCTCGCTGATATTTATTTTGATATCATTGTTAGGTGCAAAAGGAAGAAAGAATGAAAAGCTAAAGCTAAAAAAAGCTTTCCGCTTATTGCTTGCAGGACTTTTGCTATATTTTGGAAGTGTATTAATCTTAAAGCTAAATACTATCAAGATATCTTCGTTTATGCTTTATGTTTTTGTGACAGCTGCGGGTTTATTATTGATAATATCTTCAGGCACCCTGCTGTCAAGAATTGTTAGCAGAAAATTAAACAGTCGTGATATTTTCAATAAAGAAAACGAAACCTTTCCGCAGGAAGAAAGATTTTTAGAAAATGAATATTCTATTAATCTGCCGGCACGCTATTATCTCAAAGATAAGATTCGCAAAAGCTGGATTAATATCATAAATCCATTCCGTGGTTTGCTGGTCTGCGGCTCTCCAGGTTCTGGTAAATCATATTTTGTAATAAGGCATATAATTACCCAGCATATAGCAAAAGGTTTCAGTATGTTCGTTTATGATTTTAAATTTGATGACCTTACAAAAATCACTTATAATGCTTATTTAAAGTGCAGGCATCTTTATGCTGTAGAACCAGCATTTTATGTAATAAATTTCGATGATCTGGCCCGTTCTCATAGATGCAATCCCCTAGAGCCTTCATCAATGAAGGACATCACTGATGCGGCAGAATCGGCTAGAACAATCCTTCTGGGACTTAATCGCGAGTGGATAAAAAAGCAGGGAGACTTCTTTGTGGAATCTCCCATCAATTTTTTAACGGCAGTAATCTGGTATCTGAAAAAATACAACGACGGAGAGTTCTGCACACTGCCTCATGTAATCGAACTCATGCAGCTTGAATATACTAACTTGTTCACTCTGCTGCGATGTGAAAAAGAAATAGAAGTGCTGATCAATCCTTTCGTTAGTGCCTTTCTAAATGAGGCTTCTGAGCAGCTGGAGGGGCAGATTGCTTCAGCTAAAATTGCAATGTCAAGGCTCTCCTCGCCCCAGCTCTATTATGTGCTTTCTGGCAATGATTTTACCCTAGACATCAATAATCCTCTAAGTCCAAAAATTGTATGTATGGGAAATAATCCGCAGAAAATACAGACCTATGGAGCTGTACTTTCCTTATACATCAATAGGCTTATAAAACAGGTCAATAAGAAAGGCAAGCTCAAAAGCAGCCTTGTTTTTGACGAATTCCCAACGGTATACCTAAACAACATTGACAGTCTTATTGCCACTGCAAGAAGCAACAAAGTTGCTGCCTGTCTTGGCATTCAGGATTTCAGCCAGCTGAAAAAAGATTATGGGCGTGAACAGGCTGAAGTTATTATGAACATCACAGGAAATATTATCTCAGGTCAGGTTACCGGTGACACTGCAAAACAGCTTTCAGAACGTTTTGGAAAGATCATGCAGGATCGCGAGAGCCTTTCAATAAACAGTTCCGATACCTCAATAAGCCGTTCCCGCCAACTTGAATCAGCAGTCCCTGCTTCAAAAATTTCCACACTTAGTTCTGGAGAATTTGTGGGTATGATAGCTGACAATCCTGATTGCATGATCGATCTAAAAACATTTCACTCGCAGATTATAAACGATCATGATTTACTTCAGAGAGAGTCTGAAAATTATATGGATTTCCCGCCTGTGAGAAGTTTGGAAAATGCCGTGGTAAATAGAAATTACTCACAGATTAAAAAAGATATTCAGGACCTGGCAGAATCTGAAATGGATGCGATTTTTGAAGATCAGACACGAAAGCATCTTATCGTTAGAAAAAAGAAAATTTGACCTGCCAAGAAGTATCTTCAATAAAAAAACATTGTATATCAACTTTTAATCTCTATGCAATTTGAAATTTTTACTATAGCACTCAAAAGTTAAAATCACCAATATGGAGGCTTTAAAACTTAAAGGTTCTAAGATCAACTAACCATAAAATTATAGGCATGCAATAGCTTCAAAACTTGACTCTATTCACTGTTTTCTGTAATTTTGCAGTTATGAATCCAGAAGAAATTAAACGATACTTTGAAAGCAGTCCGCCACCTAAGGAAGTAAAATGGACCGAATGGGCGTACATCTCAGATACACAGCTTTTCCTGAAGAGCTGCTATACCGGAATTAGAAACTTCAATGGTCCTTTGGACCGCTGTCCCGCTTGGTGGCATCTAAGGGATTTTTATATCTTGATGAAGAAAATTTCGGCACAATCGGTGCCTTCAGAAGAAAATGCTACAGAACACACAGCTTTGCATGCCATTACGAATTCTATCTCAGATGAAGTGGTTTCAGAGACAGAAATTGAAACCCCCGAGTAAAACCTAACTGATAAAATCACTTATTTATTATAGCGACCGTCCTGCATTCATCAGCAGGACTTTTTTTATAAAAGCGATATACATTTATGATGATTAATGCAGCTTCACCAAATAAAAAAATCTTCTGCCGTAAATTCTGAATAAAGCTTTTTTTTACTCTTTATTTTCTTTTTCAAACCAGCTGAAAAATAAGGCTTTTTAATTTTTGTTACCATTTGTAACATATTTACTTTTTAAAATTGTTATAATCTGTACTAATTTTGATCTATATAAAAATGAACAGGTCATGAGCAGAGCAATTGTACATATAGACATGAACACGTTTTTCGTATCGTGCGAAAGGCTTACCAATGCAGAACTTAACGGCATACCGCTTATCATTGGAGGTGGCGAAAGAGGCGTTGTGGCTTCCTGTTCTTATGAGGCACGAAAATTCGGCGTTCGTTCCGCAATGCCGATCCATATGGCTATGAAGCTCTGCCCGCAGGCTAAAATAATGAAAGGTGACATGGAGCTCTATTCAAGGCTTTCCCATGACATCACTGAAATAATACAGGAAAAAGCGCCAGTGGTCGAAAAGGCCAGTATCGATGAATTCTACCTGGATATTACTGGAATGGATAAGTTTTACGGCAGCTATAAATGGACCGACGAGCTTGCCCAGCGTATCACCAAGGAAACAGGCCTCCCTCTCACCTTTGCGCTATCGATCAACAAGACCGTATCGAAAATCGGAACGGGGGAAGGAAAACAAAAGCAAAATCTGGAGATACCCGAACATCTGGTCCGCGCATTTCTGAATCCGCTTTCCATCCGCAAAATTCCGATGGTGGGTGAAAAGACATTCCAGCTGCTCTCGCGTATCGGCATAAGAACCATCCAGACCCTGTCTGAGATGCCTGCAGAATCCCTGCAGCAGATGATCGGCAAAAATGGAACTGAACTTTGGAAAAAAGCCAACGGCATTGACAATACGCCAGTAGAGCCTTACACGGAAAGAAAGTCTATTTCTACCGAACATACCTTCTCTCAAGACACTATTGATGTTCAGAAATTAAACCGAATCCTGCAGGGAATGGTAGAAAAGCTGGCCTACCAGCTGCGTGCTGAGCAGTGGCTTACCTCAACTGTGACAGTCAAGATCCGGTATGCTAATTTTGATACCGAAACCAAGCAGTCGAGAGTGCAGTACACCTCAGCCGACCATCTCCTGATCCAGACCGTCAGCGATCTATTTGCAAAGTTATACCAGCGCAGGATGAGGTTGCGCCTTATTGGAATACGCTTCAGCGGTTTGGTCAGAGGAACCTACCAAATAGACCTTTTCAATGATACTGAAGAAATGCTTGCCTTGTATCAAGCAATGGACCGCATGAAGACCCGATACGGCTTTGATGCCGTTATGCGATGCGCCGGTGCATCTTTCAAACCCAATACCAAAGACGAAATTCTTAAACGTAAAAAATAAATCATGTTTCTCAACTGCCACTCTTTTCATTCCCTGCGCTACGGGACCATTCCGCTGGATGAGCTGATGCGTCAGGCAGTAGAATGCGGAGTAACCGCGGCTGCATTGACCGATATCAATACCGTTACTGGCATATATGATTTCATAAGAGACTGCGAAGCAACAGGCATTAAACCACTGGTCGGGATCGAATTCCGATTCACGCATAAATTCCGCTACATCGCACTTGCCCAAAATACGGAAGGGCTTGCCCAAATGAACCGCTTTTTGACCGAACATAATTTTAGCGGCACTCCCCTGCCTGAAAAGGCTCCTCAATTGGACTTTGTTTATTTTATTTATACACTTGAAAATGCACCCGAGAAGCTCAGCGAAAATGAATTCATTGGCATCCGACCTGACCAGCTTGGCAGGCTCTTTATGCCTGAACTGAAAAAAAAAATATCCAAAATGGTCATCCTGCAGCCAGTAGTGTTCCGAACAAAAAGGGAATACAACCTGCACAGGATCCTTAGGGCTGTTGATCTGAATGAGCTTCTGTCCAAACTACAGCCCGATGACTGCTGCAGTAAATCCGACCTGATGATTCCTGAACCGAAGCTACTTGAAGCTTATAAGGATTACCCGCAGATCATACAGAACACGCAGCAGCTTATTGACAGCTGCAATTTTAAATATGATTTTGAAAGCCCAAAGAATAAAAAGCATTACACCCAGAATAAAAAAGGAGACATTGCTCTGTTGACCACTCTTGCCGAAGAAGGTCTTGTATGGAGATACGGACGCCATAATGCAGAGGCAAAAGCCCGCGTCGAAAAAGAGCTGAAAGTTATTAATGATCTGGAGTTTAGCGGATATTTTCTTATCACTTGGGACATTATCCGGTACAGCAATAGCAGGGGATTTATGCACATTGGACGCGGAAGCGGTGCCAATAGCATCATTGCATACTGTCTTGGAATCACAGATATCTGTCCTTTGGAACTGGATCTGTATTTTGAGCGTTTTCTGAATGAAAATCGAAAAAGTCCTCCTGATTTTGATATTGACTGGTCTTGGAAAGAAAGGGATGTTATTCTAAAATACATTTTCGACCGCTACGGCTATGAAAATGTAGCTTTCTGTGGAACCAATGTGGAATTTAAATACCGTTCCATTTTCCGTGAAGTCGGAAAGGTTTTCGGGCTTCCAAAAGATGAGCTCGACATGCTGGCTAAAAACCCCATGAAGGCGCATCAGACAAATCACATCGTGAAATTAGTGCAGGAATACGGAATGATGCTGGAAAAATATCCCAATATGCGAAGCATGCATTCCTGCGGTATACTGATTTCTGAAGAGCCTTTGACCAATTATACGCCACTCGAAATGCCACCAAAAGGTTTTCCAATAGTTCTGTTTGATATGCATACAGCTGAAGACATCGGATTTGATAAATTTGATATCCTTAGCCAACGTGGTATTGGGCATATCGACGATACGGTAAAAATCATTGAAAAAAACCGAGGCATAAGAATCAATATACGCGACACTGCAATATCAAAAAACGAACAGTCTGCAAATAAATATCTAGCCGAAGGACGCACTATCGGCTGCTTTTATATTGAAAGTCCCGCCATGCGTGGACTGCTGAGAAGACTTAAATGTGACAACTATAAGACCCTCGTGGCTGCATCATCAATTATCCGTCCGGGTGTTGCACAGTCAGGTATGATGAAGGAATATATATTTCGCCACAATAATCCTTCAAGGTTTGAATACTTCCATCCCGTTTTCGAAGAGCAGCTTGGTGAAACCTACGGCATCATGGTATATCAGGAGGATGTAATAAAAATTGCCCTGCACTATGGAGGGCTTTCCGCTGCTGATGGTGACATCCTAAGAAGGGCAATGTCTGGCAAAGGACGCTCCAAGGCGGCCTTACAGAAAGTGAAAGATGATTTTTTTATTTCCGCTGCTGCAAAAGGCCATCCAGAAGGGCTGAGTATAGAAATTTACCGCCAGATAGAATCTTTTGCGGGATATTCGTTCTGCAAGGCGCATTCGGCCTCTTATGCAGTGGAAAGTTACCAGAGCCTTTACCTCAAAGTGCACTACCCCATTGAATTCATGGTTGCAGTGATCAACAATCAGGGAGGCTTCTACCGCACAGAAATCTATATACACGAAGCTCGAATGGCGGGCGCTGTTATTCATACCCCATGCGTGAACATGAGCGAGTATGAAACTGCCCTTTATGGCAATGACATCTATCTAGGCTTCATGCATCTGCAGGGACTGGACTCCAAACTCTCACAATTTATAGCTGCCGAACGCGAAAGATACGGTTTATATAAGTCATTGGAAGATTTCATAAACCGTGTTCCGATGGGTATTGAAAACATTAAGATTCTGATTTTTATAGGAGCATTCCGATTTACTGGAAAAACTAAAAACCAGCTACTTGTCCAGGTCAGTCTTTTAATGAACAATTTCAAGCCTGAGAACCGTGGGCTGATGCTTATCCGCGAGCCTGCAAAAGAATTCAAACTGCCCGTACTGGAACGTTCGGTCTTTGAGGATGCATTTGATGAAATTGAATTGCTTAACTTCCCCATTTCTTGTACCGTTTTTGATCTGCTGCAGACAAGACACCGAGGGGATGTCATGGTAAGAGATTTATTAAAATACCATAAAAAGCAGGTCCGCATGCTCGCCTATCTGATCTCGACCAAACAGGTGCCGACAAAAAGAGGCAATATGTATTTCGGAACCTGGATCGACCATGAGGGTGCTTATTTTGACACGGCGCATTTCCCTGACTCTCTTGCCCAGCATCCTTTTCAGGGAGGCGGCTGCTACCTACTGTTAGGTACAGTGGAAATAGACTATCATTTCCCGACCATCACCATTTCCAAGATGGCAAAGATGCCTTTTATTCCCGATCCCCGATATATGGATTCGGACAAGAGGTTTACCACGCAAAACCAGATTAAGGAAGATGTCAGCAGCACGCACCGCAAGCCCTATCCGCAGGAGCACGAGATCAATCTGCCAAGGCATAGGATGAAATTCTGAATTTTAAATTATGTAAAGTCTTAATAATGAACTAAATTTGATAGAGGGCAAAAAATGCGGACATGAAAATAATAGTAAAAAACAGCAGTCTTCTGCTTTTTTTCCTTCGAAGAATTTCTTTTCGCTTTGCATTTTCAAATATAAGCTTTTCTATGCGCTTGATATCTATATGGTACTGCTCCATCGACAATATTTTAGGAACAAAACTATTGCGGTATATTTCTAAAAACAGCCCGATAGAGCCATAATATTAATAAGAAAAGGTATTTTTAATTCTTAATAAAAACCAGGTTATGTGCTACTACACCCAGCAGTCAGCTGCAATCGAAAATGTCAAAAGCCGGTTTAATGCTGAAGTGGATAATGAGGAAACTTATCTTCAGTCGGATTTTATAAACGGGTTTTCTCATCCGAACATTCCAATAATACTTAATTCCACCCCCCATCTAATAACAACAGATTACACATGGGGCCTGCTTCCATCATGGGCAAAGGATATGGAATTCAGAAAGAATACCCTTAATGCAAGGATTGAAAGCATTGATGAAAAAGCTTCTTTTAAAACCATTACACACAATCGCTGTTTAATAATTGCCTCTGCTTATTACGAATGGCATTGGAATGACGAGAAAGGAAAAAGCAAAGATAAGTACCAGATAAACTCGCAGGATGATGAAATTTTCACATTTGCTGGACTATATTCCTCCTGGACTGATCCCATAACAGATGAAGTAAAAAACACCTACACCATGGTTACAACAAAAGCAAATAAAACAATGCAGTATATCCATAACCATAAAATGCGTATGCCGATCATGCTGAAGAGAAAGGATGAATCCGCATGGCTTGACCAGTCTGTAAAGATTGAAGAATTTGCCTATCCGTATGAAGGAAACTTAATTGCTTTTCAAGTATAAAACTGCTATGGACAAAATTGATTATTTTAAGGGAGTTACCAATCAAGACTTTATTGACTATTATAAAGTTGATCTTTATTCACGTATGGAAATTACAATTTATTGGAAAAACCGGTCAATTTGACCACCTAATTCCGGAGTAAATTGACTACCCGTTCCGGAGCAAACTGACCACCTGAT
>NZ_JBCPXZ010000008.1:0-265730 GCF_039581405.1 Flavobacterium mesophilum
TTAGGTGGTCATTTTGAAATGGAATCAGGTGCTCACTTTAAAACGGAATGGGGTGATCAATATAACCGGAATTTGCACCTTAAGGCTGTCCGAAGTTTGGAAAACGGAGTCGTAAACCGAAACTACATTCAGATCAGAAGGGATGTACAGGAACTGGCCGAATCAGAAATAGATGCAATATCGGATGATGCGGCCCGCAGGCATCTGATCATAAAAAAAAAGAAAAATTAAATACATCTCCAGGATCCATCTCGCCAAAACGGCACGTGCACCAAGCACGTGCACCGATTTTCGCAAGCTTTATGAATTTGCTTTGTTTTGGTGTTTTCACATCAGGCCGCATGAGTTCTTCAGCTTGGCTTCCAGAAAGTTAAAACCAGCACTCGAAAACTTCATCACGCAGCCGTCCAAATCTCCTTCAAGCCTTGTCTTTATTGGCGGATTTAATTAATTTTGCGATATGAGCCCAGATGAAATTAAGCGATATTTTGATGACAATCCGCCGCCTTCGCAGGTTGACTGGAAGCCTTGGGCGAAAATTGCTGATTCGCGGCTTTTCCTGAAAAGCTGCTATACCGGCATACGCACCTTCAACGGCAGCCTGGAGATGTGCCCGGCATGGTGGCATCTCAAGGATTTCTATCTTTTGGTCAAAAGGACGGCTCCGCAGGAAAATGATCCCGAGGCTGTCTCGGAAATCCAGGCGGGCCTCTAGCCCTCGTTGAGCGCTCCAGACAAAAAAGCCCTGCATAAATGCGGGGCTTCTGTCATTCTGATCTCATGCCTTTTGCTTTTCAGTCAACACGAAATTTGTCCTGCTTCTCGGCAGCGCCCTCCAGTCCAAGGTCAGCATATCATGCAGCAGGTCTTTGAGCCCCTGGAATGTGCTGGGCTTGACGGCATAAAAATCAGCGCCCAGATCATATGAAAGCTCGATATTGGCAATAGAGCTGCTCGTGGAGAGCATGACTACTTTCACGGCTTGGAAAAGCCCTTCGGCATTCCGTATCTCCCTGAGGCAGTCAAGGCCGCTTTTTCCCGGCATGTTGATGTCAAGAAATACGATTTCAGGAAGCCGCTTGGCGCTTTTCTTCAATATATCCAGAAGGACCTGCCCGTCTTCCGCCTCTTCTACCTGGACCGAAAGGCCAAGCTCGCCGATGGCATCAAAAAACAGCATCCTGTCGTCTTCATCATCGTCTGCCAGACAAATCACTTTATGGGAATTCTGTTGTTGCAGCATTGCGTGGGTTTTATGCAGTTACAGAATACAAGAATCTAAGGATCTGCAAGAGAGCCGCAGAAGTCCTGCAGCCGTCGAGAATCGATAAATCATCGAATTATATCCGTGGAGCGGTTGATAGCTTGTAAAGTTAAGCCTTTTTTTGTAAAAAAAATCCTTTATTTATCATTAGGCGCAATATTATGAAAAGAATAACACGCTGCAATGCCTGCTTTTCTGGATGGGATGCGCCTGCCGATGCCCGAAACGGCATTTATCGCACAGCGATGATATCCTTATCTGGGTGGCAAGCAAAGGCAGGATAGCGCAGGAGCTGTACGGAATTGCTGGCATAAGATTGCCTCAGTCTTGCCTGCAGGATCATGGATCAATCTTTCAAGGCAGAGAAAGATCCGGCAGACCGCCGCCTTTTTTTCCTTCCCGGAACTCTTTATGCTTTTAAGGAGATGGTTTCTGAGAGATCCTCCGAAGCGATGAACGCGGAAATATAATGCTGCACCTCGTTTCGCTGCTCTGCCGGGGTTTCAAAGGTATTGATGTGGAACTCGTCATCCTGGTCCATTATGTGGATGATCTGCGTATAGCCTTTCGATATCAGGCTCCCTTTCAGTCTTATTACAGTGAGCTGCTCGCGGGCGTTCAAATCTTTCCTCACCTTCAGATGTATAGTTTTTTCCATTGCAGAAGATTTTTTTGTTGCTGTTTTATGCCTCTTATCCCAAATTTAGGCTTTAATCTTTTTCCTGCCAAGGGCAGGGTTGTTAAAGTTTCACTCTTTTTTTTCATGATCCCAAGCCATTCGGCCTCTTGAAAGCCATCACTCTTTTCAGGCAGAAGCCGGCAGGATTCTGCTTGTTTTTTCAATATAAAACGGGTCAAAAGCGCAGCCAAGATAGTGCCCGCCGTATGCTGCATGCGCATAACGGTTCCGCTGCCGCTTCCCCGCCCTTGGGGACTTATAGCACTCCGCATCCTCCTTCCGGACACTTGTCTCTTGCTTTCTTTTTTCCCGTTTTTTCTTTTGAAAACAATTTTTGGGAAAGGGGAAAAGAAGCTTTGACATCAACCCTTAAATTTTTATCATCATGGAAATCATCGGAAGACTTACAAAAGATGCCGTTGTGGCGAAAGCCACGGCAGAAAGACAGGTCGTTAACTTCTCAATTGCGGTCAACGACTCCTACAGACCCAAAAACAGCACAGAGCCTGTAAGGATTGTGACATACATCGACTGCTCCTATTGGATATCCACAGGCGTGGCGCAGTACCTCAAAAAAGGCACGGCGGTGGAGCTGTACGGGCGAATCGGGATGAACGTCTATATCGGAAGCGATGCCCTTGCGCACGGAAGCCTGACCTTTCACGCCTCCAACATCAAGATTATCGCCTTTGTCGGGGGCGACTCCCAAAAAGCGGGAAATGCCGCAAGCGCCCTTTTGCAGAAGCCGTCCGAGAAAGACCCCGACGACCTGCCGTTCTAATCCCTCTTTTAATGTATAAGCCTAAAAAAATCAGTTATGAAAGCCTTTGAAAAATCAATATACGCCGAGTTTCCTGTAAGCAGGGTGTTCAATCAAATCATCCTTTCCGATTTGCAGTCCTACGAAGGGACTAAAAAGCAGCAGCTCAAATCCTACCTCGAAGACCTGCAGCGTGGCGGCTGCATGAGCGGGATGGTCTCGGAGTTCATCTATCATGCCGACTGCAAAAAATTCTACGTCGAGCATTTGGATGATTTGGAAAGCATCCGAGAAGAATTGGAAGACTCCCTTGGGGAATCCGTAAGAAACACGCACCGCCTGCCCCATTACACTTTTATTTGCTGGCTCTGCTTCGAGGAGTACTGCTTTGACATCTACCGCAGTGTTTTTGAACGATAACCCTTTAAATCCATCATTATGAACGGTTCAGACAAATTCAAGAAAAGGATTGAGGATTTCCTGAATGAGAAATCCCAATCAGATGCCCTCTTTGCCCCGATGCTCGAAAAGGCATCCAAAAGCGTGGAGGACTGCCTGAAATACATCATCGCAGAGGTCAGAAAAACTGGCCTGTGCGCTTTTGACGACAGCGAGATTTTTGATATGGCGGTCAGATACTACACCGACGACTCCATCTGCACGCCTGCTGAAATCCCATACAGGGTAACGACCAATCAGCCCAAAAAGGCTGCTTTGTTCTCTGCTCCCTTAATTCCTGCAAATGAAACTGCGCAGGAAATCCCATCCGTGCAGGCTCTTCCTGTTCCTGCTCCTTTGAAACCAACCCCGAAAACGGCGCAGACCGCCCTGACACTTTTTGACCTATGACACCCAAAACCGCAATAGAAAAAGAAATCACGGCGCTGAGCAGAAGCCTTGCGCCGATTTCACCAGCCGTTCACACGTGGGCGGAGAAAACCGTCTTCCTCAAATGGGGCGTGCTTTCACGCGGCAGATTCCACTGTCTGGACTGCATGCACTCTTGGAAGCCCGATTCCGCCAAGCCGTGCGATAAATTCATTAAATGCACCGCCTGTGGGGGAAAGCTCAAGATGTTCGGCTATAATCAGGTGCATTTCAAGGAAATCGAATATTCCGCAGTTTTGGACACCTGCGGTGGCTATCAGTTGGTGCGCATCATCTGCTCCCATAAGCAGATGAAGAAAAACTTCCTGCCGACCTTTTTTCATAAGGAAGTTATGCAGCATTGGATAAACCCCAAAGGGGAAGTGCGCACCCTCTCTTTATCATGCAATGTGTTCTCGCAAAGCTATGATTCTTGGAAATACTATTCGGACTTGGAGATTCGTCCCAAGGATTTTCAGAACAATCAGAAATTCCGAATCAATCCTTACCGTGTCTATCCGAGAGCAAAAGTGCTTCCCGCCCTTAAAAGAAACGGATTCAAGACCGCCTTTCATAATATCGCTCCGCAAATTCTTTTCAGTTCGCTCTTGAAGGATTCCATTGCTGAAACCCTGCTCAAAGCCTTGCAGGCTTCCATACTTTCATATTACCTTTCTTCACATTCGCAGCAGATAAGACAGAATTGGCAGGCGGTAAAAACGTGCCTTAAAAGCGGCTACAAAATTCCAGACCTCAAAATTTGGGAAGATTACATTGCCCTGCTTCGCTGGTTCAAAAAAGACCTTTGCAGCCCTTTGCTGGTCTGTCCTGAAGACCTGAACAAGGCGCACGACAGGCTTGTTACTAAAAAAAGAGCCTTACAGCGCAGAAAACATCTTGAAAAAATGCGATCTGAAATCCTCAAGGCTCAGGAAATCTACCTGCAGGAGAAAAAACAGTATTTCGGGCTCTGCTTCAAGGAAAAGAACCTCACTATCTCAGTTCTTGAGAATGTGCAGGATTTTATGCAGGAAGGAGACGATCTCCATCATTGCGTTTTTACGAATGAGTATTATCAGAAAAAGGATTCCCTTCTCTTCTCCGCCAAAATCGACGGGGTGGGCATCGAGACCGTGGAGGTTTCCCTCAGCCATATGGAAATCCTGCAATCCCGAGGAATAGGAAACAAATTTTCAAGGCATCACAAGCAGATACTGGCACTGATGAATAAGAGCCTTTGTCAAATCCAGGCACGGAAGAAAACAAAAAAAACAGTTCTTTTGTCTTTATAAAGCCGATATTTATCGGCTTTTTTTTGGCGCGCAGACACTTTAATATCCCTAGTGCTGCAGCCTCTTCCTGCTTGCTTTGATGCTTTGCCAATCATTGAATCATATCGGAATAAAGAAAAAAAAAGCGCTTAAGTAAAAAATGAGATCAATTTAGAACTAGCCTCGATAGCTTGGCAGGATTCAAACACCCTAGGAAGGGCAAAAAATTTAGTGCGCATTGTAAACGGTTTTCAACTGCCGTGCGAAACTGACAAAGACAGCCCGTTTAGAAATGGTCTGTCATTTCATCATTCGGCTCCCGGCCTGCGGCCGGCCTAATTTTAAGGCGCTGCCAATCAAAATATTGTGCTTGTTATTTAAAATAATTATAAATAAAGATGCGAAATAATTTATTTTGTAAGATTTTGTAGCTATGTTTGCAAAAATTCTATCGCTTTTGATTTGATTATCCTACACTGCAGAACCGCATGGCCAACGTTTTCTTACAGTGTCAGGCATAAACCAGATCGCATAGGATCATTAAATCCAACTTATCAATCCTTAAAAATTTATGACTAATATCCTAAAGAAATCCACTTCCCTTCTTGTACTGGCTGCAACGGCGTTGCTGGCCTGCTGCCAGAACGACGAAGAGGGAATATCGCAACAGGAATCGGCCGTTTCTGCCGCAAAAGAATGGCTTGAGAAGAACGACCCAGGCTTGGAAGCGCTGCAATATGCCGAGGCGGTCAGCTGGGAGAATGCCGTTGTGCTAGATAATGACGGCGAACAGGCAATTGAAGTGCCATTAGAACTGATTCCAGGCACCTCTGCAAATGTTACAGGAGATACCGGCTACAAAACGCATATCAGGCTGTTGCTGATCAGGAACCCCGATGCCGGCTACAAGATTTTCGATATTGTTTACAGCACCAAAGATGCATCATTTGACAATGATGACAAAGCATTCAATATTCTCGATATCGGTTCCTCATATTCAGGCTACATAACCATTCAGAAAAGCGATAATTCGATAGCCTACTCTGGAAAATACGAAGAGGGAAAATTCTCGGGCCTTCACAATTACATTTCCCAACGCAGCTCAACAAGCAGGCTTGTATGCAGCTATTATGTCACTGTCGGTCCCTATACTACCTGCAGCAATTGGGTATGGTATCCCGACTATGCATCCGTGCCCGGCGGCAATACGCTCCCGCCTGGATATATGCCGGGAATCTCAGGCCCCCTGATTCTTGCTATTCCCATTCTCGATCCCTGCAAGGCCGCGGTCGGCGCAAGCATGTTCGCATCAAATCCGGGCTTTGTCGCTGCAAGGGCCGCTGTTGCAGCCGCCGGGGCCAACGGATATGAGCACAGCATCACTTTAGGAACGCCAAACTCAGCGGGGACCTGGTCCTCTTCCCCAATCCAAACCAACGCAAATCCCTACGGCGTAGCAGTAAACGACAAGCTTCCCGGAGCTATGGCCGCCATCCATAACCATCCCCACAATACTGCGCTGTCGACTGGAGATATTTACGCCGCTGTCACCCTCAACACGAAGGTCCCAACCTTCACCACATCCTTTATTGTGACCGCAGGGCAGACTTATGCCATTGTGGTCACTGATCTGGCTAAGGCCCAGAATTTTGTCAAAGAGCACCCGGCAGATCTCTCGCCTAATTATCCGCCGGAATTCCCCGATGACATATTTGACCAGATAGATTACATAACTTCGCAGATAGGAGGATCCATTGATTCCAAAACAGCCGCAATTTCTTCGGTTCTGGATAAGTACGATGCTGGAATCACATTAATGAAGCAGGAAAGCGACGGAAAATTCAGCAGATTTAAAATTGAAAAGAATCAGGACGGCTCCTATGTGCCTGTCCCATGCAAATAAAAATAAGCAATATGAAAAACACAATCAAAATCATAGCAGTTATAGCTTTTTTAATCACCAGTGGCTGCAAAGCGCAGAAGATGGTGCAGATACCGGCCGATGCCTATAAATTGAAAGCAAACGAACAGAAGTTCGTCAATAAACCCTTAAAAGATCTGCTGAAGGAAATAAAGCCTGAAATAAGACTGGTCATGGGCACAGTGGATTCTCCTTCCTATTTCTCTTTCCGCTTCTTGAGCAGAGAGGAACTGAAGAAAAAGCCGGCAGACGGGACAGCAATTGGGCTGTTTGTATACGTAAAGGAACCCTTGGACTGGAACTTCGATTCCAGACCTAAGGGGAAAGAATATGAATGGTCTAACGAAGATCTTGAAAAATATGGAAATCTTACTGTAATACGTATCAAAGTTACCGGAAAGGAGTAAGCGAATTGCATTATATTATGGCCCTCAATCAAACATTCTGATTGGGGCCTTTTTTTATCATCCAAAAAATCTTTGCAACTGTTAATGGTCCACAAAT
Organism: Flavobacterium mesophilum; assembly: GCF_039581405.1. Taxonomy (NCBI): domain Bacteria; kingdom Pseudomonadati; phylum Bacteroidota; class Flavobacteriia; order Flavobacteriales; family Flavobacteriaceae; genus Flavobacterium; species Flavobacterium mesophilum. The sequence goes on from NZ_JBCPXZ010000008.1 coordinate 7,267, forward strand.
ATTTTTTGAACCTCGTCAAGCTTTATTGGCTTAAGCAAAGCAGCAGTCAACAGAATTCTAGCTTTCCCCTAGCGCTAAAATATAGCTGATCAGCTTAACTTCTTTAAATGATTTCCTTGGAAATCGTGAATAACCTATTCCTTGATATCAGTTATTTATTTTTGAGAATTGTACGTTTTTTTTTAAGTATTGTTTAAGAGAACAAAATTTAGACCTCAAGCAATTATTTTTATTATTTGCAACTATATCGAAATAGATGAAATTTCAATTCAACTGAAAAATAGCCTTATAAAACCTACAAAACAACCTTTCATAATATACATTTGTTTTTAATAATATTTTTTTAGCGAATAATCAGTACGGATTTAACCCTATTCCGCATTTTGGCTTTGATTAAAAAATAAAACAATTACTAAATAAATGTTATTTTCTTATTTTTGAAAATTCGTTAGGAACTCAATTTGGTTGAATTTCAAGCTTGGCATTTGTAGTATTTGAAATGCTCTTCAAAAAAAATAAAAAATATGGAAAAAAGAATTATCATTCTAATAAGCTCATTGTTTTTAAATATTACTGTTTTTGCGCAGAGAATAAGTATTCCTGTGTCCCAAACCGATTCACGTTTTACATTTTCTGTAGAGCGCAGCAGCACAATGGCAGGCGGAAGCGAATACTATTATTTTTATGTTCAAAATAATACCAATATAGACTATAAACTGAATTTTGAAATCACCCTTGAACTGGCTTGTGCAGGAACCAAAACAATTTCTCTCCGTACCGGTGTATCGGACTTTTTACATTTAGCGCCCGGTGGCAAATATGATTCCAAGAATCAAGCCCAATTTATATATTTTGGAAAAAAGGAATGCGCCATCCCTGTTGGGAATAAGGATTATACTCTCTTTAAAGGCATCAGCTACAGCATCAGCAATGTCGTTGATTTGGTCAAGGAAAAAGAAGATGCGGCAACAAAAAGGAAAGCTGAGGATGATGCCAGAGCCAAAGCAAAGCCCGCCTCCAGAGCAGAAACTGTCCAGCAAAACCCTAGCCAGCAAAAGACGGAGAAAAGCGGACCAGGCAACCAACAGATATCAAAAAACAGCATTATTACCCAAAGTAATGCAATAGGAACCAATAACATCGGGCTCTCTGAAAAAGTAAAAGTAAATGGACAGTATGTACAAGTATTCAGGCAGAATGGCGTGCCTTATTTAAGGAATGAAGACGGTTCTTTTCATCAGACTACGGAAGAAGCCTACAACCAGATTTCAGCTGCTTCCGATAAAAAGGCACAGCCGCAGACATTGCAAGAAATCCAAAAACAGCAGAATGATCCGCAAATATTGAAAATATCGCAGGACTATGCTCGAAACCAGCAATACCAAGCGGAACGTGCCGAAATCATAACAAAAGGTGTCACTGATTTGGGGAATCTTGTTGGCGGATGGATACAGCAAAATCAGGCTGAAAAGGCACGCAAGGAAGCTCTCCGTGAACAGCGTGCAGAAGAAGAGCGCCAGCGCCAATACGCACTTGACCTAAAGATAAGCAATCGCAAAAATGCTTTCTCCCAGCTGCCTTCAAAAGATATTCCCCTATCCTCACAGGAGAAAGCGGCAAGCATTTACTATTTCGTTTATTCCTACAACAATCTAGATAACGAAAACGGCGCCTCAGCCTATATTTCCAATGTTTTTGAAATTGGCACATATAATGACGGAACACGGGCATATACTGCAACAGTAAAAAATGATATAGCTGGCCTTAGCCCTTACGCCGAAGTCCTGCACGGCTATTATTATACAGCCCAACAAGCAGATGAAAAAAGGCAGGAGCTTATTGATATCCTGCAGAGCAGCGGCGTGGCAATATATGATGTTTTGTACAAAGGAAAAGCAGGTGACTCAAACGCAGGCAACAACACTGCCGAAAAACAAAGGTCAAACTACGGAACTGTAATTACCGCTCCAGCAAAAGTAGATACGCGCCCAACAAATGGTACTGCACCAAACTCACAAGTTGATAAAGCTAAAGAAAACCAAACCAAAAATTACGGGACAATTATAAAATAACAATTTATGAAGCACACTCTACTCTATGTCCTCCTACTGATTACATCGACAATTTTTTCTCAAAACGCAGTTGCAGAACTAAAATTTGAAGAAGCAGAAAATGCTTTTAACAATGGCAATTACGATTTGACTTTACAAAAAGTTGATGAATTTGAGAATTCTTTAGGCAATATTACTGATAAATCACTTTACCTAAGGGTGGTTTCCCAAAGCAAATTATTCAGCCCAGCGGATTTTTATGCAGACGAAAAACAATATTCACTCTACAATTCATTGACTGCGAACGCAGACAAATACATAAAAGCCACTGAAAACAATGGCCTTAACGATAAATTCAAGGAAGTTTATGCCATTAGCGAAAACTTAAAAAAATTGAACCTTCCAAAAGATGAAATAAGTTATCAAAAAGAAATACAAAAACTTAAGTCTCTAAGCGAAAAGAAAACACAAGATAAACTAGCAAAAGTAGAAGCATGTAAAAAAGCTTTTGATGAGTTGACCATTGACAATTTGCCTTTTGGAATCACAATCGAGGAATTTGAAAAGCAATATCCTGATGTATTGGGTGAAAGCCATAAAATAAGGAAAAAACATATTCATTATCCCAAAAATATGACCCTCACAAAATATGATGTCTTTTTTTTAGAGAGATTTGCAAAAACGGGCCATGATATCATGGTGTGTACAGACGACAGCAATAAGATTAATGGTTACGTCAAAATAGTCTATTTCTACGATGGCAAAGAAAACAAGCAATCAGAATTCGAAATCGCAAGAACTAACTTAGTGGAAAAACACAAATACCTGCTGGAGTGTGGTATCATATCTATATTTAATTCAGACAAAGAATTTTCAGTAACGTACAATAATAAGAACATAATGATAGCAAGCGATCAACAGGATTCCAAATACCAATTATTCATTTCAGTCTTTAAGATTTAGGAATCTGATGGTTCACTAAATCTACTGTAAACGACAAATCTTCTGAAACTTTTTAGAAAAAAAAATATGAAAAATTTAATCTTAGCCTTTTTTTTGTTTTTCACCTGTACTATTTTTTCACAAAACGCTTTTGCTGAATTAAAATTTGAGGAAGCCGAAACTGCGTTTAACAATGGTAATTATGCGCTTACAATTCAAAAAGTCGATGAGTTTGAGGATACTTTGGGCAATATGACAGATAAGTCTCTATATTTGCGTGTTATTTCTCAAAGCAAATTGTTTAACGTTGGAGATTTTTACTTAGATGAAAAGCAATTCACGTTATACAACTCATTGATATCCAATTCAAAAAAATACTTAAAAGCAACCGAAAACAATGGCCTCAATGATAAATTTAAAGAAGTATACGCCATTAGTCAATATGTTGATAAACTAAACTTGCCAAAAGATAAAACAAGCTATGAAAAGGAAATTCAAAACCAAAAAGACCTGAATCTAAAAGCAGAACAAAACAAAATTGAAAAACAGGAATATCTAGAAAAATTATGGGAATCGGAATATGTTGCAGTAGTTCCAAAAATTGATGCATATGAATTGGAGGATTATACCAAGATTGGCATAAAATTCAGTACACTCAAAAGAATGTTTCCAGATATTTATAGGAAATTCGATTCAACCAAGTATTCTGAATTTAAAATGGATGATGGAAGCAAGCAGACCATGTATTATGATCCATCAAACTCAGAGAATACTTCTTCAGTTTGGGAAGGCACAAAATATGACAATAGTGTTTTTAAATATGTCATTGATTACGGAAAATTTGATACTGAGGAAAGCGCACAAAAAATCGTCGATGAAAAATTGCTGAAAATGAAGACTGCGTTTGGAGAAAAATATATCAAAACTGTAAAATCAGCAGGTGACGGATATAAATCCACATCCTACTCGACACCCAGCCCTCACGCAAATTATCAAATTAATTTGACAATAACATATTACGATTTTGACAAAAAATATCATGTTATTGCAATTAAGTATAAATTAAATTAAAACCATATCGATGCGACAAATCTTCCTCTTTATAACATTACTAGTATCACTTTTAACTTTCTCCCAAAATGCCGTTGCCGAATTAAAATTTGAAGAAGCAGAAACGGCATTCAACAATGGCAATTACGAGCTTACAATCCAAAAGGCTGATGAATTTGAGGAAGCCCTAGGTGGAATGACTGATAAATCTCTGTATCTAAGAATAGTTTCACAAAATAAGTTATTTGACCCCTCAATTTTTTATATAGACAAAAAACAAGTAGCATTGTATACTTCAATGCTGGACAATGCGGCGAGATACATAAAAGCAACAGAAAACAATGGCTTAAATGATAAATTCAAAGAGGTTTACTCCATCAATGAAAAGCTGAAAAAACTTGGTTTGCCGAGAGACGAAACTGCTTGGGAAAAAGAAAAACTGCGCATCGAAAAAGAAGAGCAAGACAAACAAATCGCCAGACTAGCGCAAATAGAAAACTGCAATAAGATCTTTGAAGAATTTACTATTGATGATTTGCCATTCGGTATAACCATTGACGAATTTCAAAAACTATATCCCAATGTTTTGGGTGAAAATCCTAAAAAGATTGTAAATGCATCTTGGGGGCTGTACTATCCCAAAAACAATGTGTCTTTTGATAAAAAATATGGCACCGTTATGGATAAATTCGAAGAAACGGGCCAAAATGTTGTGATAATTACAGATAATAGGAATGGCGGCAAAATCTGCAATTATGAGAAGATGATTTTTTTCTACAGTGGAAGAGAAGACAAACTGTCCCAATATAATAGCAAAAAAAGTGAATTGCTGGAAAAATACAAATACCTTTCCGATTGTGCGGTACCATACCATACAGAACGGGTATTTTCTGTAACATCAAACAATAAAACAATTGAAGTCGCAAGTATTCAAGAGTCGAACATTTATAAAATATACGTTTCGGTTTCTAAGAAACTATAATTTTGACACCAATCTACTTAGATTAAAAATTAATTTACTTTCTCGATGTAACATAAAAAACCTATACAAATGATTTAAAAAGCTCTTTACATCAGAATGGCAAAGGTTTTATATAAATTAGCGTTTGCTAATTTTGGGCGCAGAAATTCACCCTAAAGCATACAGCACACTTTAGTCCTAACGAAATACAGAGGAAGTACTAATCCAATATACTCAATTGTTATAGATTTTGCATTTACACCCTATTAGTTAGCTTTTTCTAATTTAATGAGCTTCGAGTCCTGTTTCCGCTACAAAATAGTACTTAAAAAAATCTGCAAAATTATCACTTCAAGTTTTGTGGCAGAATCGTAGCACATGAAGCTTTTGAAAAAGAGAAATTCAGCAAAAACAAGGTCTGACAACGTTAGGTTCGAAACTTTTAGAAAGTATGGTTCTTTTACAATTGCGGTGCGGATGCTGAAAATCACGTGACATGAAAAATCCTCCGCTCCGTGCCCAAAGCGGTCCAGTCCATCTGCAGGATGATTCGCGCCAGATCTTTAATATCTTGGTAATTATTGGGTTTGACGGCATAAAAATCCGCCCCAAGCGCAAATGCCCTCTCCATGGCCCAGCCACCGTTTTCGCCCGAATAGACGATGAGTCTTGCCCGCTTTGCCACCCCTTCAAGTTTGCTTACCGCCTCGAGACAGCCAAAGCCGTCCATACCGGGCATATTGATGTCCAGAAAAATAAGCTCGGGAAACCTTTCGGGAAGTTTTGACAACTGCGCCATAAGCTGCTCCCCCGAGCGCACCTCTATGATTTCAGAAGGCTCCCCTACTTCCAAAAGCGCCTCATGAAGCACCATTATGTCGTCCTCGTCATTGTCGGCAAGGCAGATGATCTTTTTTGAATCTTCAAATACAGGCATGCTCTGCAGTTTTTATGGCAGACATAAAACAGTTATCTAAGGCCCCTGGGCTGGCTATATTGCTATAGCGCCCTCCAGTTCTTCAAAGAATGCATTTATCTCTGTTGCCATGTTAATAATTCTTGAAGGTAGGGCAACCTGAAACGCAATGCAAACAGCTTTCGGATATTTTCATAATTTCCATATCAAAGATGGGAATTATGTAAATTTGGCGTAGGAATTTAACTTCAAAACCTATTTCAAGTGCCCGTAAGGCCTCTACAGCTCCCCGCACCTGCTTTTGTAGTTCTTAAGCTCGGCTTCGGCCAGACCAAGCAGCTTCTCCAAAAGCCCGATTTTGTCTCTGTAAAGGCTCTCGACATCGACAAGGCTCGAATCCCCAATAGTGCGCCCCTTGCCTCTGGGCAGCAGAAAAATGTCGTTTTCAAACCCGATCAGACTCTGGGGGCTCATCCCTAAAACCACCGCAATTTGCTCGAGCCTCTCAAAGCTCATGCGGGCATCACCTTTCTCGATCCTGCTGTAGCCTGCCTGAGTGATGCCAAGCTGCTCGGACATATACTGCTGGGTGTAATTCTTGAGTTCTCTAATGCTTTTGATGTTCTGGTTGATTTTTCCGGGCATAAGCGATGGATTAAGTGATGCAGGCCTGCGCTGACTGCAATAAAAAAGTTGTGAACCTCCTGAAACTAGAAATAGATCCGGCGGTGGCACCAGCGGCGTTCTCCAAATATAGTGATTTTTACCCGGCCCCGCCATGCAGGCCTGCCCAAAAGATTGCTTTTGCATATCAGAAGGCCTTGGATCCAAGGGGAACGAAAGATGCGACAGGGCTTCAAACCCGCCTGTAGGCTTCGATTTTTCCAGCCGCGTCAAACTCCAGATCATAAGCCACGGATTTGCCTGTATCCCTGCTGTAAAGCCCAGCCCGTCGCCATAGAGGCTTGTCCCGCAATGCATGGTGTGGCTCTTTGGACAAAATCAGATAATGGGGGACTTCGGATTTTGCATCACCCACGGAAGGACCTAGCGCAAAATCATCCGAAAGGGCTTCAGGGTAATGGGGATTGGGGAAATTCGAGGCATTGGCCAGCATAAAAGCTTGGAACAGCTCCAGCTCGGCTTCAGTGAAGCCGCAGATCCTTCCGCTTGCCGCATCAAAGCGGTGCCATGTAATATTGGCCAGCATTTTCCCTGAATCGGGCATGCAGGCAAAATCAGCAAGCAGGGTATTGATACGGTACATCATATTTTTCTTTAGCTTTGGCCAGTGTATATGGCACGCCTTTTGGAAATCCAAGAAAAAAAAATCTGTCATTAAAAATAACAGGAAAAAACCATCTTTCCATTCTTCGGCTAACATACGCCAATAAACATTGCAAAACTCGCCAGCCTCTGAATTTAGAATCATTCTACTGCATCCAAAACCGCTTTGAATCCGAATTTGGCTTAATTTTATATTAAAATCAGAAAGAATTGCATGAAGATGACAACCCTAAAAGACCAGAAAGACCTATTATCGGAGCTAGGAGCTATCGACCGCAGGATTCATCTACTGAACGACCGCAAAATAGCGGCCTTTTTTGAATTTCTGGGGCTCCACCAGAGAGACGACGTGCCCAAGGACTATCTGAAGTGGGAAGAGATACTCATCGTGGTGCCCGACAGGCATGTCTCCAATGCCATCAAAAAATACCGCTACTCCATCGAAAGGATCTCTTTTCTCACCAATCCCAATGCCGAGAAGATCCACATATTTGATGCTAAAGAGTACAGGGCGGCATCACAGAACAAAACCCAGTTCCAGATCAGACAGATGCTTCGAAATTCATTCGGCGGGGCCAGATCGCCTTTTGGCGAGAACTGATAAGGATCAGCTCCTGTAAAAAAGCCAGAGATATGAAAACAGAAAACCACTACATCAACAGAAGCGGCTGGCTCAGGGCCGCCGTTCTAGGCGCAAATGACGGAATCCTCTCCACTGCGAGCCTTGTGATCGGCATAGCGGCCGCAAGCGCCTCAAGGGAGCCCATCATACTGGCCGCAGCGGCTGGGGTGACAGCAGGAGCGCTTTCCATGGCTGCAGGAGAGTACGTATCGGTAAGCTCCCAGCAGGATATCGAAAAATCAGACCTGCACCGCGAGAAGATGGAACTTGAAGCTTTTCCTCAAGCAGAGCTTGAAGAGCTTACGGCAATATATGAGCAACGCGGGCTAAAAAACGAGCTGGCCCGTGAGGTCGCCCAAGCCCTTACTGCACACAATGCCTTGGAAACCCACGCAAGGGACGAACTGGGCATAAATGAGATGACCCAGGCCAATCCCTTTATCGCCGCGATTGCTTCGGCCCTGTCCTTTGTCATAGGCGGGCTGCTGCCTCTGCTTACCGCCCTTTTTGCGCCCGTGAAAGACATGGTGGCCTATCAGTATGCCTTCTCGATACTCTTTCTGGCATTCTCGGGGACCATGGCCGCAAAGGCTGGCGGATCCAATGTCGCAAAGTCCGTCCTGCGGATCTGCATCTGGGGCACCTTTGCCATGGCAGCCTCGGCTCTGGTCGGCTATCTGTTCGGTGTTCAGGGCGTCTGACCCATCTATTTTTTCAGCAAAAAAAAATTAATCAAATCTTAAGGGCGCTTAAAAACCAAACGCATCGTTTTTTCGTTAATGAATATATAAACAACCTGAAAAATGAAACTGACCGCCATTCTTCTTCTTTTAGCAGTGCTTCCGGGAACCATCAACTGGGAGCCTGATTTTGACAATGCGAAAAAAACAGCTAAAGAGCAGCACAAGCTCATACTTCTGAATTTCTCCGGATCGGACTGGTGCGGCCCATGCATCCTGACCACAAGAGACTATCTGGAGAACCAGGGCTTCACCCAAATCGCCAATGAAAATCTAGTTATGGTTAATGCTGATTTTCCCCGTAAAAAGAAAAACATGCCACCCCCGGAGCAGGTAAAAAGAAATGAGGCACTGGCCGAAATCTACAACAGGGAAGGCAGCTTTCCCCTCACCCTCCTTCTGGACGCGCAGGGAAAAATCATCAAGGCATGGCACGGAAAACCTGAAAGCTCTCCCGAGCAGTGGACAGCCGAGATAAAATCAATCTGCGAAAGCCAAAAATAGGATGGACCATATCCAGAAATACTCCCAGTCCACAAAGCTCATGGGCAACAATTTCACTCTGACAGTCACCGCTGGAGATCATAAGACCGCAAACGGGCATATAGAGGCCGCGATTGGGGAGATCAGGCGCATAGAAAAGCTCCTTACCACCTTTGATGGGCTGAGCCAGACCAATCAGATAAACTCCCAAGCGGGAATTTCTCCTGTAAAGGTTGACCCGGAAGTCTTCATGCTTATCGAGCGCTCTATCGGAATTTCGAAAATCACGCAGGGCGCCTTTGATATCTCCTACGGGGGGATCGACAAGAGCCTTTGGAATTTTGACCGCTCCATGACAAAACTGCCAGATGCAGTGACAGCACTTAAAATGGTGCACCTAATCGATTACCGCAATATCATCCTGGAGCGGGAAAAGTATTCTGTCTTTCTTAAAGAAAAAGGGATGCGCATCGGATTTGGGGGCATCGGAAAAGGATATGCTGCGGAAATGGCCAAAAAGCTCCTGCTGGAAAGGGGCGTGGACAGCGGTATCATCAATGCCAGCGGCGACCTCTGTGCCTGGGGCCTGCAGCCCGACGGGCGAAAATGGACAATAGGGGTGGCCGATCCCGACGCTCCCAGCGCCATATTCTCCTACTTGGAGATATCTGACAAGGCGGTAGCCACATCAGGAAACTATGAAAAATACATCACCATCGATGGAAAAAAATACTCCCATACCATAGACCCGAAAACCGGGCTTCCGGTAAGCGGAATCAAAAGCGTGACCATCATCGCCCCAAATGCCGAATTTGCCGATGCTATGGCCACTCCCATATCGGTTATGGGAATAAGGGCAGGACTCTATCTAATCGACCAGATCCCTGAGCTGCACTGCATCATCATAGACGACAGCAATAAAATACACACATCCAAAAACATCCGACTGCAATGAAAAAGCGAAATCTCAAAAATCCCGCGGCCTTTGCCATCCTGCTAGCATCAGGCATGCTTGCGGCTTCCTGCACTTCTGTAAAGGAGTACCAGAAAGGAAAAATCAACGATTCGGAAATGGTGCTCTCCAACCGCAAGATAGAGAAGACCGAACTGAGTTTCCAGTCCTACCGCGAGGGAGCTTCCGGAGCCAATGCAGGAAAAAGCGGCGGTGGCTGCGGCTGCAATTAACCTATATGCCTTGAAAAAATGAAAAGAATTATCCTTACCGGAGCAGCCCTTATGGCACTGCTGCAGTCCAGAGCGCAGGATATCCCTGCGGATTCCACAGGCTACAAAAGCAGAAAACTTAAAGTCGAGGAAGTGAATCTGGTGTCGAGCTACTACAGCCAGGACGGCAGCCATTCGGCAGTCACCGGGGGCATCGGCACACAGAAGCTTACCGACATAGCCAATACCATCGATGTGAAACTGGTCAAATACGGACAGACCGGCATCAGGCACACCTTTGATATCGAAGCGGGCATCGACCATTATACCTCCGCCTCATCGGATCTGATAGACATGAGCGCCAACTCGTCGGCCTCATCCTCTGACAACCGCTTCTACCCGTCCCTTACCTATCTGAGGGAAAATGAGCAGAAAGGGCGCATCCTTGGAATCGGGCTTTCCTCTTCCACCGAATTCGACTACCAGTCCTTCGGGGGAAACATAAGCTTCTCGCAGAAGACAAAAGACAGAAACGGCGAATTTACGGCCAGATTCCAGACCTTCATCGACCAGCTCAAACTCATTGCGCCCATAGAGCTGCGCGCTCCGGGAGAAGGCTACGGAAGTGCGGCCCGCAACACTTTTGCAGGGACCCTGAGCTACTCCCAAGTCATCAATCAGAGGCTGCAGGTAATGCTTGTGGGAGACCTTATAAGCCAGAACGGCTATCTGAGCCTTCCCTTCCACAGGGTGTATTTCGCGGACGGCACTGTGCATCAAGAAAAGATGCCGGACACGCGCTTTAAGATCCCTTTAGGAATCAGGGCGAGCTATTTCATGGGCGACAACATCATCATAAGGGCGTATTACCGCTATTACGCCGACAGCTGGAATTTAAAGGCGCATACTGCCGATCTGGAAATCCCGGTGAAACTGACCCAGGCTTTCTCGCTTAGCCCTTTCTACAGATACTACAGCCAGAGCGCTGCCAAATATTTCAAGCCTTACGGCCAGCATACCCAGGCAGACGAATACTATACCAGCAACTATGACCTTTCCAAGTTCAGCAGCAACTTCCTTGGAATGGGGCTAAAGCTAACTCCGCCTGGCGGCATATTCGGGCTTGAGCACTGGAACACGCTTGAAATCCGCTACGGCCATTACACCAGATCCAATGACCTGGCCTCTGACATCATAAGCATCAATATCAAATACAGATAAACAAGCTTAGCGATGGCTTCAAAAATTTATATTGTGCCGATGCTCGATAATTCGATTCAGCACATCCTTTATTTTGCGGGCTTATAATAAGCCCGCAAAATTTATATATTAATCAGCAATGCGGAAAGGTTCCCCGACGGAAAACACCAGGAAGGTTCAATGGATACTAATGAAGGAGGCTGGAAAACGGCCTAAGCTTTTAGGCATATGCAAATACGGATGAACCCGATATGCTTTGTGGATCAGATTGCTTTTACTGTTCAATTTCACTGAAAGTTTTACGATCCGAAAAAAAAGCTGGCGGCTTTATGACAGATTGATATTGTACTTTTCTTCTATTGTCGACGAAGATTTGTTTGGTGCAGACTGTCCTATCTGAAATACTTTTTCAATAAATTCAATGCTTTGATCCACTGAAGTATGTTCATTTTTTAAATGGCTTGCAAAATGGCTGGTTAATTTCTGGATAATTCTCGAACTGATTAAATCAATCTGGAGGTCATCAAAATTGGCTGTTTTCTTTTTTTGAACAGCAAATTCAGCAGATACTATATCCTTTAATTTGGATTTTAATGCATGAATAGTCGGCGCGCATTTTCGGCCGTTTATCCAGGTGCTGAATTCTAATTTCATATCCTCAATAATAGCTTCTGCAGCAGGAATATGCTGTTTTCTTTTTTCAAGGGTATCATCTGCAATTTGAGACAAATAATCCAGATGAATCAAAGTTACCCCTGGAATCTCTTCTACACTGGCATCTACATTTCGTGGAATGGAGAGATCCAAAATCAATAATGGTTTATGCAAATTCAAAAGCGACTTGTAAACAGTAGGGCTCTGTGCCCCTGTAGCGACAACAAGAACATCCGCTCGCTGTAATTCTTCTTGCAAATCGGAGTAATCCTTTACAATTACATTGAGTTTTCCGGCTAATGATTCGGCTTTGCTTTTTGTTCGGTTTATAAGAGCGATATGGCTGTTTTTGGTATGTTTTACTAAATTTTCACAAGTATTTCTGCCTATTTTTCCTGTTCCGAAAAGCAAGATATTTTTGCTTCCAATATCCGCTACATTTTTAAGAATGAACTGCACTGATGCAAAAGATACCGATGTTGCCCCTGAAGAAATTTTAGTATCTGTTTTGACCTTTTTGCTCGCCTGAATAACAGTATTTACCAACCGGTCCAAAAATGTATTTATCAGACCTTCCTTTCTGCTATGATTAAAAGCGTTTTTAATCTGGCTGATAATTTCAAAATCCCCCAGAATCTGACTGTCTAAACCTGTTCCTACTCTGAATATATGGTTAACAGCCTGCTCATTCTTGTATATATAGGCGGCCTTCTGAAATTCTTCTACAGAACCACTGCTGTTTTCGCAAAGCAGTCTGATCAGCTCATATGGATGATGTGCAAAACCATAAATTTCGGTCCTATTGCAGGTGGAAGTAACAATCAATGATTCGATGCCTTCGGCTTTGGCCTGCAGCAATAAATCAGATTGCGCTTTTGCATCTAAACTGAACTTGCCTCTAAGAACTGCATCTGCTTTCTTATAGCTCAACCCTAATGCATAAAAAGTTGCGGATCTGGACATGTTAAAATTTTCCATATTTATGCTTTCTTAAAAAAATTCGAAAGTTATTTACTGCTGATATGTAAAAAACGCTAGAAGCGCTTTTATATGGATATGGAATAAATTGATCCAATTGGCAGTTTTATATAATTTCCTGACATTATAGAGCAACAGGTTTTCGAAAATATTAATATAATCCTCAATAATCTTGAAATATAAAACGCTGCCTTATTCAGGCAGCGTTTTGAAAAGAAAAATTACTTTTGAACTATAGGAGTTCTCAATGATTCCAAAACAGCAACTATATCAGTATATAATTCTGTGTTTGAAGCCACACCATTTGCATTGGCTGCTGCCCCTACATAGCCTTCGAATTTAGTATAATCGGCACTGCTTGATTTTGTTCCCATGCGAGGATTTTTTGCAGGATCATGCGCCGCTGCCATATTCAAACCTGAATAGGTGTTTACAGCATTTGTGCCGCCAGTATTAAATGAAAAGAAATCTGTAAGATTATCTGATAATTTGGCAATATTGGTAGACTGCGTAGTTCCCGTCTCTGCCAGCAATGGTGCGAAATGTGCCTGCAGATTGCCCGAAGCGTTGGATTGGATATCGGCAACAATCAGTCCAATGGTTGAATTTACAACTTTACGGAAACTCAAACGGCCCTGTTCTATCATCTGTCCGGAATTATCTGGATCAGACACCATTTTAGTTCCGCCTAAACGCTCATAAATGGAAGCTTTGACCGGCGGGGTTTCATCGTCATTACTGCTGCAGGAAATCATAACTGCAGATGCAGCAAGCAATACACCAAGTGTAAGTTTTGAATACATTTTCATAAATTTCAGGTATTAAGGGTTAATTAAAAAAACGGTTGATTTTTTGAGATAATTTATAACTCAAACTATTTTGATCCATAGGACACACTTCTTTGCTTGCTAAATTTGCAGGTAAAATATAACGCTTGGCATCATAACGCCCTTTAGCCATCAGCTCATTGAAAACTTTCTCCGAGTTTGTAATTTTATTATTATGGAAATACACCACAACATTTCTTTTAACGATAATTGAGTCTGATGTCAGCCCTTTTATGCTTCTCAAATCGGCACATATTTGTCTTGCCTGCAGAGAATCGATATCTGATTTAAAATCGATTCTGCTAACCTGCAGGTTAGGAGTATCATAAACGGGCGGTTTTACAGTTATGATATGATAGATCAGAATGGCGATAAAGAGTCCAGCAATTCCGCTTATCATAAAAAGTCCTTTTTTGATTATTTTACTAGTTTTCATAATTTTTATGGTTTTTATACTACTTACGTGTACTTCATCCCTGCGGTTTTGGAAATAATTGCAAATCAGTCAATTTAGAATCATTTTAAATACAGAAATTACCTAATAATTTAATTATAAGAGAGATGCTGGTAAATTTAGGATTTCCCGAAAACCCGATAAAAAAGATGTTAAGCCGTATATGTGAATTTTTAATGGCTAAATAGTGGTCTATGTTCCGATCCACTAAGAGCCTTATTAGCCCGAGGAATCATTTTCAGAAAACCCCAAAGAATCGGCAAATGCTTATGCAAAAATCCATTGGGATAATGGTCCGTCCCTTTTTGTGCCTTAAGAAAGAATACAAAAAAGTACAGCCTTTGGCACACATTACCATTTCGTTGGTAATGCGTTATGGAACTATGGCTATTGCAAAAGCACTTCAGCAATTGCATGAAAAAGTAGTTCGATTATTATTAGTTGCTCGCCCGAGGTAAAATGCTGGTTGCACCCCGTTTTACTGTTACCTGTTGCGCGACTGAGAAAAAAGGTTTATTCCCAGCACAAAAAACACGCTCGATGATGCTACGATGAGCCTTGCAGATAATTTCTCTAATAATTAACAAATAAATTTTAAGAATTCAAGCAGGTGCTTATATTTGTATAGTATTTCTATAGGATTTGAAAAGTTTAATGATAAAAAGAATATTTTACTCCTTTTTGCCGATCATCGCATTTGCCAGCGAGGCAAAAGCTCAGGCAAAAGACGTGCCCTCGGGTGTATTTGCAGTAAATGCAGAGATAAGGCCAAGGGCCGAATATACTTCCAATTACATGCTTCCCCCTAACGATTCAATTGATCCTTACTTGTATGTGACCCAGAGAAACAGGATCTCAATGGCATACAGCCGCGAAAAATGGCTGCTGAAATCGGATTTTCAGGAAATCCACCTATGGGACCAGAACAGCAGGATTGGAAAAACTGCGGGCCTTAATTTCTACCAGCTGTTTTTTGAAACCAGACTCAACTCATTAAATCTGCGCATCGGAAGGCAGAGCGTGATGCTGGACAACGGGAGGCTGTTTTCCGATGCTCCCTGGGCGCAGCAGGGACGCGCCCATGAAGGGATACGCCTGATGCAGCATTCCAGGAATTTAACAAATGACCTATTCTTTCTATTCACCCGCAATTACAAAAACAGTTTTGAGCCTGCCTATTCTCCGGTAGCTTCCAATAAATACAAATACCTTTTGGCCTACAATTTAAGCTATAGCTTCAATGACAGGTTATCCCTCAATTCTCTCAGCGCAGTCGATTTTCTGGAAAAGGCAAACTCGGAAACTCTATATGCAAGGGCTACGGCCGGCGGCAGGATTGACTTTAAAAAGAAAAACTGGTTCTATACCCTGAACAGCTATATCCAGTTTGGGCAGAATGCAAAGGGACAGCACTTGGCGGGCTATTATTTCCAGCCTGAGATAAAATGGACTGATGCCAAATACACCTTTCGCCTGGGCGCGGAAATAATCAGCGGCAGCAGTCCCGGTGCAGAAAATAACCGTTCAGCTGATTTTGATGTCCTTTATGGCGTTACATGGAAATTCAACGGAAATATGAATGTCTTTACCCGCTTCCCTGCCGACGTTGGAGGGAAAGGACTGATAAATCCCTATCTCTTCAGCCAACTGCAGCTAAATCCAAAGCTATCCATACGCGGCGACTTCCATCTATTCTATACCCAATATCCCCTTAAAGACAAGCTGAATCGGGAAATGTCAAGATTTCTAGGCTTCGAAAATGATTTTTCCATGAGATACATTCCGATAAAGCAATTGGAGCTAAACTGCGCCTTTTCTATTTTCCAGCCGACAGGCTCCATGGAGAATCTCCCAAAAATACAAGAAACAGGCAAACCCGCATTCTGGAGCTATCTGATGGTTTCCTACTCTTTTAACGCCATAAATTTAAAAAGGTAAACTGGATTTGATATCTTTCCTGCCACAAAAAGCAAATCCGAATCCTGCATATTTTTCACCTTATCAAATTTTGTGGCATAATCGCGGCTCTACAAATTTTGAAAAATTAAAAATCCATCAAAACATCCCTCCGCTAAACAAGGTTTGAATTTAACAAAAGCAGCTTTTTCCGTTTATATCAGCTTGGCTATCTAGGATTTCTTTTGCAAAAATTTAAACAATAAGAACAGCAAATACAGCATGGAAATGCTAAACGCCAGAGCAATTGTCTGGTAAATAAATAATCCTATCGAGCGCAATTGAATTGTTTTCTGCATAGCCAATAATTGTCTGTCGGTCATCAATGAATTTATTCCTTACAAAAAAATCTAGTTCCTAAAGCACTAAATCTTGAGATACGCAAAATCAATGCAGCAATTCAAGTGCTGATATTTAAACAGCGATTCGCCCAAGTGCAGAGTTGCATTATTTCAACAGCAATCTTTCCGTAATTTTCTTATTCGAGAAAGCATCAATTCCTGTAACTTCGGCATACTTTACATTCGGCATCCAGAAAGAACCTCCTTCGATGCGCACGAATATTTTTTCTATTTGTATTTTTTTCTGATTTACATGGGCAAAAACCTGATATTTCTGGTCTGAACCTATCTTTTTCAAGGTTAGGTGCAGCTTCTTATAGGAAACGAATTGAAGATCAAACTCCTCATTGTTTAGGGCCTTGCTTTCTATTCCGTAAGCAAATTTACGCTGCAGATAATTAAAATCTTTTTTTTCTCCTTTCTCAGAATACCGAATCCAATATGCTTTTATCGGATTGCTTTTGTCTATTTCTCCATTTTCCTGATAGTTAATGGCATAAATAGCGGTATTTATATTGGGGTCCCGCTGCACGTAAAACACCATATCATCAATATTTTTGGGCGTGGGAAAATGCAATGGCGACGGATTATCGTTCTGTGCCGATGCATCCACAGAAATTATGCCCGCCAGAATCGTTATAACGATCAGTGATTTTGTATAATATCCAAATAATAATTTGTTCATGACGAAATTCAGTATATTAATTTGATTCGATTACAGGCTGTTTTTCGTTTATCCTAAAAACCCAATATTTTATCAGCGGATAATTAAAGCCATACGAAACAAAAAGATCTGTGATGACTCTTCCAATCCTATAATCGATCTGAAATGCATTTTGCAAAATAAAAGTTCCAGATGATTTTAAGGAAATCCCCCCCAATACCACCAAAGCAAATTTAAAAAGCTGACTATTGATGCGGTTGCTGTAACCAGATTGATTTTTAAATACCCAAAACCTATTGATACTGAAATTGATAATGGCGCCAACAGTTCCGGAGATTAGAATAGAAAAGGTAAAATGCAATTTAAAAACTTCGGTCAATACAACCATTAAACCATAATCAGCAAGGCCACCTAAAAATGCCGCAACCTGCGCCTTTAGAAAAGTCAGAATTGCTCTTTTTGTAAACATCAGTTTTGTTTTTTATCTTTTAAATCGCCCAGCTTTAAAAGCTTTATACTGTCTATAGTGTTAATTATGAGCAAAACGAGAGTGATTAAGCCAGCCAGATAGGCAATTGATCCACGGAATAAAGCTTCTGCAATTAAAATGAAAGCAATGATGAATCGGAGTTCTGTAGGGCCCACAAAACCGGAGTCTATGCTGTATTCATTCGTAATTTTATAGCGCAGCTGGCTGATGATGATCGACCAGCCATACAATGCTACAAAAGCGAAAGCTATACTCTTAGTGCCATTTTCAGCATAAATGTAGTAGCCAAAGCCTATAAGCACAATTCCGATCCAGTCGGCAATAATATCGAGGGCAAAACCATACCAACGACGCGGAATATTTCTGTAATAAGCCAGTCTTCCATCTAGAGAATCGCCAAACCAATTTACAGCCAACCCGATAATCCCCAATAGCAGATACCAATCGGCCGCATAAGCGCCTAAAACAAAAGCTAGGAAAACGAATCCCGAGCCAAGTGTTCCTAATAGCGTGAGCAGATTTGGCGAAACGAATCCAGGCAGCTTTGGCAGCAAAAATACAATCGCTGACTGTTCTGCTTTTTTTAAAATATTAGTTCGCTTACGGTCTGAAAATGTTCTTTGTACGATGGCATTATTTCCTTCAACTTGTTTTACTGTTTCCATAATAACCAATATAAATAAGCCTGTAGTATACCGAATTCCAGTTTATAATTTTTAACCTTATCTTTCTTTGCGTGTTATTAAAAAAAACGGAAGTTCTTTTTAGCCTGCCTGATCTAACCAGATAACTAAATGCAAGGACGAACAGCATGTTATTTAACAATGCCTGCAAAGCGTTGATAGAAAACCGTTGGGCTGTTCTCATTTTTTGGAGCATATTTCCCTGCTATGATCGGAATATAAATAACCCTTCTTCTGCTTTCTTCGCCTCGTACAGCCGATTCTGCAACCCTGTGCCATAAACGGCCGTCATGAATGGTTAAATCTCCCGCTTCCGGATTGATGGAAACTTCCTCTGGATCTGCTTTATGGTCTAAAAAATATTTTTTACGGAAAAGCATCTGGTAAAGACTCTGCTTGTGTGTGCCGGGAATGATTTTAAGGCCGCCATTCTCTGGTTGTAAGGTGCTTAAGTGGATCCCCACATTCAGCATCGGATTCAGTTTAGTGCCATAAAAAACATCTCTCAAACCGTCTGTATGCCAGCCCATTTTAGCAAACTTGCTTTCTGGCCCGTTGATATAATGATTGAAAACCATTCCGTCTTTTTCTTCAGTACCCAATCGTGCGCCCTCACCTGCCAATGGCAATAAACCATCCAATCTCGGATCAAGCAATAGACCGCTTAAGGTTTGATGATGCTGGTTGATAAAAGCAAAACGCTGCACTATAGGAGATCCATCTAAATCTTTTCCATATTTGATTGGAACACCGTTTACTTTTTGTAGGTCGTTATTAATCCATTTTTGCTCTACTTCTTTCGAAGCATCAATGATTGCTGCGACCGTTTCTGGATTTATAAATTTTTTGAAGTGGATAAAACCGTATTGGTTAAAAAAGCTGATCTGCTCATCAGTCAATTGATCAGCTAGGGTAAATGTTTTATATGAAGATACCATGATATTATATATTTAATAAATGAAAAATAAGTTTGAAATTTTATCTAAAAGTTTAGCAACAGCTACAACAGCAACAACAGCATATTCGCATTGCATGCATTTGCCCTTTAGGAAAATTAAACCTATTTCTTTTATTAGACATATTCTATCGAATTAGTAGAGATTTAAAGCAAAGATATTATATTTTTTTATTTACGAGGACTATTTTCTTATTTTTTTGAAAAAAAAAATTAAATTTTATAAATCCCGGCTGCTGTTTTTTCGATGAAAGCCTTTGGCAGTACGCGATTGGCATACACTGAAATGATATTGGCAAAGCCTGGAATAACTTCTGATTTTTTGCTGAACATCGCTTTAACTGCCATTTTTGCGACTTCATCCGGCTGCATATTAAACTTTTGAGCCATTTTGCTCAGAGCATCCAAACCCGCTCTTGAAGCAAAACCGGTATCAACCGGACCTGGACTAAAACAGGTTACTGAAATTGAAGTTGCGGCCAATTCGAAACGCAGTGCACGGGTAAACGACAAAACAAAAGCTTTTGTAGCCGAATAAACCGCTAATGTAGGCACGGCCTGATAGGCAGCAGTGCTGCATATATTTAAGATGTAGGCTTGTTGTTCCTGTGACAGTATAGGCACTAACAGGTGTGAAAGTTCTACCACTGCATTCATGTTAAGCTGCATCATGCCCAGCTGATCCATTAGAGCTGAACGGCTGAAATCGCCCCAGACTCCATAACCGGCATTGTTGACTAAAATGCCAACGGGATACCTATTTGTTTTTATCCAATCGGCTACTTGTAATGCTGCGCCATTCACAGAAAGATCAAGTGGCAGAACAGCGGCATTAATGCCGTATTTTTCTTGAATCTCATTAGAAAGTGTTTTTAATTCCTCTTCATTTCTTGCGACAAGCAGCAGCGAATATCCCTCCTTTGCCAATTCATAAGCAATAGATTTCCCTATGCCTTTGCTGGCGCCCGTTATTAAAGCGTATGGTTTCCTCTTTTGGCTCACTTTTAATTAATTTAATAATCAAATATAAAGATTAAATGTAAAACCATTTCTTAAAAGTTTTATGCAACATTAAAAGTAGAAAAATAGCAAATAAAAAGTTAAAACTTTCGTTTTAACTTTTTATTAAATTATTTAAAATTTCCTGGAATAACTTTGGTAAGCCCATACTCCAAGGCTGATAAATGATACTTAAGAAATACACGGGAAATACAAATGCAATATTCATTAAAATGTTTTGGATTTTGCACATCCTAGATCATGCACATGCAGCAAATGCCGGACAAATTTTCTAAGACCTATGCTACAATTTCAATTTTATAAAATTCCAATTCCTTTTCTTTAGGTACTATATAAACTCCAAACAAAATGCGGAACCGAAAATTATTATATCAAAATCATGGCCGACCATTCTTGCAAAAGTAAATAACAGCGATATTCAAGGTCATAAAATGTTACATTCAATATGTATTAGAATGGTTTAATTATAGCGTATGCCGAACTTTAAATGGCAAAAAAGAGGTTTCAAATAACAAAATCAAACGTCTTTGACTCGAATATTGATAAAAGTTTACACCATCCATACCATAGTAATCCGGCTGCCTGTATCCCTTGCCCTACTCCAATATTTAACCGCTTCAAACCAGAAACTTTTTTTCTTTAATTACCGAAGAAGAGCAGTCTAAAATTGAAGTACACAACATTTTTAGAATTCCGATTCAAAGCATAAACTAATAAATGCTATTAATGATTTGTGATCTTTTTTGGTTACTTTTGAAGCAGTAGTTATTGTGCGATTTAAAACAACAAGGGAAACACATAAAACAGATTGCAATAAATAAGCTTATTTTTTTCTTGTCAAAATATAATGAAATGAAAACTGCGCATTTTCGTCGAAATGGTTTTTAAGCCCTTCTATGGCATAATTAATACAAAATAGTAATGACAGAGTCAAACCAGTTGCTTTTCTTTTTTAGTGCTTTAGGAGCTTTTAATGGATTCATACTTTCAGTATATTTTGCCATAAACGCTAAGAATAAAAAATTTACAAACTATTTTTTATCATTGCTGCTTTTGGTTTTAAGCATCAGAACTGTCAAATCAGTTTTTTTCTATTTTAATCCCCACCTATCCAATATTTTTATTCAGATTGGGCTTTCTGCCTGCGTTCTGATTGGTCCATTTCTTTTTTTATATCTCATATCGGTTACAGAGAAAGAAAAACCAAACTGGACAAAACATGTGATACCTTATTTGGCAGTAATAACAATTATTGGATTATTTTATCCGTATGTTGAACATCACGCAATTTGGAGTAAATATATTGTAAATGCTATATATATTCAGTGGTTCATTTATATTATTCTTTCCTTTAAATATCTCCGGCCCATTATTATTAAGCTTAATAGGAGAGAGAGTTTAAAGAGATTGGATTTTTGGTTTCTAAGCATTTACTTTGGTGTGGTGCTTATGTGGTTAGCTTACAGCCTTGCTGCCTATGCGTCTTATATATTAGGAGCTTTGTCATTTACCTTTATTTTATATTTAATTGTCCTGCTTTTAATTTTTAAAAGCAGCAATCAGTCCACTTTTTTTCATGAAAAGGAGCAATATAAAACCAAAGAAATTGACAAAGAGACACTGGCTTCCATCGACCAAAAACTATCAATATTAATTGAAAAAGAACTGTTTCTTAATTCAAATTTCACGCTTGAAAAAGCAGCAAATGAACTAAAAATAACAAAACATTTACTATCTCAGTATGTAAATGAGATATTAGGTAAATCTTTCTCAAGTCTAATGAAGGAATATAGAATTGAAAAAGCAAAAAAGTTATTAGAAACCCAGAAATACTATACAATTGAAAGTCTAGGTTACGATTGCGGTTTTAATTCAAAATCAACCTTCTTTACCGCATTTAAAAAAATTACGGGACTAACTCCTGCAGAATATCAAAAATCCTTATTAAAATGAGTTCGATTTTATCAAATCGAACTACTGTCTTATAAAATAAAACCTCAAAACAATTTGCATTCAGGATATTTGCGCTCATTATTAACAATCTAAATTCTGAATAATGATAAAAGTACCGAAAGCTATAATGCAAAACATTTTTACCTTCCTTCTTCTTTGCTTAATTCCTTTTAAAATAAATGCTCAACGACAGGAAAAAAAACTAATCACACAGGCAATTGAAACTTATTTTGACGGCTGGATGAAAGGTGATACTTTAAAAATTGGAAGCGTAATGCACTCTTCGTGTAATTTAAAAAACATCAAACAAAACCATGTTGTCATAACTGACAGAAAAAATTATTTAAGCAGATTCAAACTTCATCCGAAGCTTGAAAATTCATTTGGCAGAATTATAACAATTGATAGTACTGGAACAATTGCTGCTGTTAAATGCGAAATAGAAACACCTGAACGCATTTTTACTGACTATTTTAATATGATGCTGCTGAATGATAAATGGTACATTGTAGATAAAATTTCAACTAATATCGTTAAATCAAAATAATTACCACATTCGATGAAGCCTCTTTTTTTCTTAGCCACGTTTATACTGCTTTTTTCATTAACTACTCTAACAGCACAAAATTTACGGAACAGCGAAATTGATACTTACATAAAAGAAGTTCAAAAACAATATAATATTCCGGGATTAGCGCTGGCGGTTATAAAAGACAACAAATTGATTCACAAGATGAATTATGGACTTGCCAATATCGAAATGGGAGTTCCTGTCACAGACAAGACGCTATTTCCATTGTTTTCAACTACTAAAGTAATGTCGGTTATAGCAGTTTATCAATTAATTCAAGACAATAAGCTATCGCTGTATACACCCATTTCTTATTTTTTAGACGATTTACCCAATACTTGGAAAAATATACAAATAAAAAATCTGATAACTCATTCATCGGGCTTACCCGATATTGTAAATTATGCCACCGAAAATGAAGAAAATGCAAAACAAAAAGTTTACAATGACAGCATAAAATTTTCATCAGGAAAACAATTTGATTACAATCAAACTAATTATTGGCTTCTTAACAGAATCTTTCAAAAAGTTGTGAATAAAACACTCAGTCAATTTATTATTGATACTCAATTCGAATCAGCATCAAAATCTGTCATTTTTGAAGGAAATAATCGTAAAGTAGTTGATAATTTAAGTTATGGGTATGTAAATACAGGAGGTATCGATGACTTTCTAAAAAGAGACTGGAATTTTCCCGAGTATGCATATGGTGCTGCAGCGCTTAACATAACATTAGATGCTTTCATTGAATGGAATACAAAGTTTGATAATGAATGTTTTATTTCTGATAAAATAAAAAAGCAATTATTGATTCCATTTAATTATGAAATCAAAAGGGATTTCACACATGGATTGGATTTAATAAAAGAGAATGAAAATGTTTCTTATGGTTTTACAGGAGGGCTGTCAACAGCCTTTAGAAAATTTCCTGATAAAAAGCTAACCATAATTCTTTTGGCAAACGGAATGTTTATCCCTGCAGACAAACGAGGTGGCATAAATGAAATAGTGAATATTATTGCCTCCCTAGCTGAAAGAAAGCAATAAACCTCTGCTATTAAATATTAGGGTGTGGCGTAATTATTTTAAAATAATGGGCAAGGTCGTATTTTAATCAAAAATGAAATATTGAATGTTATTATTTTTGTAAAATCATCAAGAAAACGGTTCGAGAATTGTCCCGGTACGGATCCATAAAAAATGTAAAGCCTGCGAAATAAATATTTTCAGGCTTTTTTTTGTTCGATAAGACATCTATGCAAGGGGCACGGAAGAAACTGCGCTTCAAAAGTGGCAGAGACTTTAGCTTGGCAGGGGTTTGAAATTATGAAAATCAATGAAGGCAGCAATTCCGCATATGCTGTAAAATACAGCCCCAATGCATTACCAATAAGTGGGTTTTCTAAAAAATATGACAACCCTTTCAATCCTGCATCGGATTTTGCTGCAGTCATGACTTTGCTCGCAGGCAGATGGCAAATGCCCCTTTATTGCAGGAGCAGAAAAAAGGATTCCTATTACTCACGAAGATCCTAAACTATCGGATTCAACTCCTCTTCAGACAAAGAGATGCAGAAAGAAGTCTTAAAATCACAGCTGAAATTCTATACCTTTTCACAAATCAACAGCTAAAACAAAAAAACTATATATTGTTTTTACTATCAATCTACTTACATTAAAATTCTCCACGAAAAATAAAAACATTTTATATAACCGACACAAAACTATTTTCAATGACATAAAAAAAATCTATAGATGAAAATCACAAAGGCTTTGTGTGAGTGACTTGCTGCTAATTTCGCCGCCGGAAATTAACTTTCAATCATCTTCTCTCATTAACAACTCTAGGGTACAAAAAAGATACAAAAAATGAGATACTTTTATATGATTTGAAATTTTGACCTGCGGTCGAAAGAGCACATTCCTCTATCGGCAAAACAAGCGTTTTTTATACTATAATTTTAGCGTATATTTGCCGATAACGGAATCTTAGATACAATATGAAATATCTTTCAGTAGTACAATTTGCAAAGAAGCTGAATCTGTCTGAAAGGACAGTTCGTAATTATTGTTCAACAGGAAAATTAAAAGGAGCTTTCCTAACTGGCAAAACGTGGAATATTCCTGAAGATGCAGTAATTTCTCAAAAAGAAACTAAAAAAATAAGTGTAAATATTTTATTAGACATTCTAAAAGAACAAAAAAATATGAAGCTGAAAGGTGGTATCTACCACCGCACACAAATTGATTTAACTTATAATTCAAATAAAATTGAAGGGAGCAGGCTAACGCATGATCAAACGAGATATATTTTTGAGACCAACACAATCGGGGCATCTAAAGAAATTCTCAATGTAGATGATATTATCGAAACCTCTAATCATTTTCGATGCATCGATTTTATTATAGATAAAGCAAATAATAAACTTACCGAATCTATTATTAAAGAACTTCATTTTTTATTAAAGTCTGGTACTTCCGATAGTGGAAAAGATTGGTTTAATGTTGGAGAATATAAAAGAATACCAAATGAAGTTGGTGGCAATGAGACTTGTCCTCCTAACCAAGTTCCTCAAAAAATGAAAGAACTGCTTACGAACTATCATGCAGTTAAAAATAAAACCATAGAGGATATCATTGATTTTCATTATAAATTCGAAATCATACATCCTTTTCAGGACGGAAATGGACGTGTAGGTCGATTAATCATTTTTAAAGAGTGCCTCGCTAACAATATAGTTCCATTCATAATAGATGAACAGCTAAAACTGTTTTATTACAGAGGGCTTCAGGAATGGAATAATGTAAAAGAATATCTCATGGACACATGCCTTACTGCTCAAGATAATTACAAATCAATACTTGATTATTTCGAGATAGAATACAATTAAAAATCTAGCCCTAGAGATTGGAAAAAATCAATCACAGCTAATTTCCAGTTCCGGAAATTAATTCTTCAACTTTTAGAGAGTGCCAAAAAAAAAAAGCACAGAAAAGATACAACCAAAAATCCTACAATTTTAGAGAACTCGAACTACAAATTCTCTAGGTCTTTTGAAGTATTGCATCTGGATGCACAAAACTCTCAACACTGTCGAGAGAAACTTGTTCAAGTACAACTAAAATTTTAATGATCGATACCTTACAATTAGTAAACATATAAATATTGAAATAAATTATATTCTTAATAATTTTCAATCCGAAACAAAACATTTAAAATAAACTTTTACTGCAAAGCATTGCTCACGGCTTAAAATGGAATCTGTCAATTGTCGTGACAATGTCACGACAATTGACAGATCATAAATTAAATCATCATGAAAGATTTCTTATTTTAAACTTATTCCACACTTATCTATCTACCAACTTATAAATTTAATCCACTTTTCTAGTTTCTGCATTACTCTAGAGTAGAATTATTTAAGACATTTTAATTACATATTAAACATTAACTATGCTATTTTCACTCCCGGAAATTAACTTGATAGGCCTTGCGGGCTGGTGCACATTTTGAATACAGAATCGGTACAAAATATAAATCCCTAAAATCTGACTTAATATAGCATCATTTAATCTGAGTTTTTGCTTTCATTTTTATTTATTAATCTGTTTTTCTTTTTGTGGAACACATTTTTACCTGCCTTTATTTACTATTGCGCCACTTAGGTTGAAAATTGGCTTTCTTCTCTTCATTGTACTAAAAATTAAATAGTTATATTTAAATTAAGAATATAACATATGGAAGAGAAGAAAAAAAAATACAGCCTGCCATTCAAGAAAAATGCTCTCAGGCAAAGCGACGAAAAAGGTTGTGTTTGGAAAGTTGCAGAAGAGCTTGGGATTCCACGCCAAACGCTATACAGATGGAAGCAGGAATCTGTTAAGTATGGGGCAAATGCATTCTGCGGGTCAGGTTACGGCAACTGTAGATCAAGCCCTGATCAAAAGAAGATCAACGAACTTAAACGCAAAGCCAAAAAGTCCGAGGAATCGCTAGAAATCCTAAGGAGGGGGACTAAGCATATTTCCCAAGGAAGGACTCATGTTTTCGCCTTCATCGAAAGCAATGAAGACTTGTATTCGATAAGAAGAATGTGCAAGCTTCTGGGAGTAGGAGAAATGACCTATCGGAGATGGAAAAAACAGATTCTGCCCAAAAAGCAGATGCGGATAAACTTACTAAAAGAAGCGGTGTCTTCCACTTTTTTTGAATTAGGGCAACGTAGCGGCAGCCCTTCAATTGCTCATACACTTCAAAACCGAGGTTATGACATATCGCATGCCAAAGTAGCTAGATATATGAACCAGATGGGACTTTATTATAAAAGGAAGAAAAGATTTAAGACAACAACTAATTCTCGTCATAATAATTACGTTTTTCCAAATATCCTCAACAGAAAATTTGCAGTAACAAACCCATCTCAAGTCTGGGTTTCAGACATCACCTACATAAGAGTAAGGGAAGGGTTCGTATACCTGACGATTATTTTGGATCTGTATGACCGAAAAGTTATCGGATATAGCCTTAGTAATGGTATGAGCGCTGAACGAACCACAATTCCCGCCTGGGAAATGGCGGTAACTAATCGAAAGATCAAAAATGAACTTATATTTCACTCCGACAGGGGGATCCAATATGCAAACAAAAGCTTTACAAGCGCTTTAAGCTCATATAAGACCGTTGTTAGAAGCATGAGCCGTAGAGGAAATAGTATTGATAATGCTGTTGCTGAGAGTTTTTTCTGTACTTTGAAAAGAGAATTAGTGTATCGGATGCCAGTAATTGCGAAAGAGGAAATGAAGATCGAAATAGTCGACTTTATAGAAAATTGGTATAACAAAAACAGAATACATTCAGCCTTGAACTACAAGACAATCGAGCAGTTAAATAAAGACTATAATTCAGCAAAAGATTTTTAGGTATTTGTTCCCTATTAATAACCACAAAAACTGAAAAGATGAAAAAAAACAGGATTTATGGCCGTGCATTTAAAATACAAGCTGTTTTGCTCAGCTATAGAAAGGGCAATATCGAACTGGTCGAAAAAGAGCTCGGAATAACGCCTTCTTTGCTGAATAGATGGCGTCAGGACTATCAAAAATATGGAATCGGAAGTTTTCCTGGAAATGGCTATCTCAGATTAAACGCTGCTCAGAAGAGGATATATGAAATTGAAAAAAAGATCAATGATTCAGATCTTAAATTGGAAATACTAAAAAAAGGCAGTACATCTATTTTGCAAGGCAGGCCGATGATCTTCCGATTTATACAAAGCCACGAAAAGATATACTCCATCAGAAAAATGTGCAAGGCTTTAGACGTACCCATCCGCTCCTATCATGGCTGGAAAAGTAATCCAATCTCGGAAACTCAAAATATGAGAATACTAATTGACAAGGAAATTACGGCTATATTCTTTGAAATGAAGCAAAGATATGGAGCTCCAAGAATAGCCATTGAACTTCAAAATCGCGGTTATAAGATCTCAGCCGCGACTGCCGGAAGATACATGAAAAAATTAGGTCTATACAGTAAGATAACAAAAAAGTAATTCTACTATAATTTAATTACATCTATGTGTGTGTGTGTGTGTGTGTTGCAACATCCCAATTACTTTTAAAATTTGCAATCATTTATGAAGCATAAATAAAGCGTGTGAAATATTATTTTTTTATAAAACAGATTGTTTATCTGAATATTCAAACCGTCATTCAAGTGAGCCTATAAAATTAATTTATTCCTGCCTTAATAAGTTTTAGGTACGAGACTTTGAGATACTATCTGTATTGCTTTTAATTCTTTTTTATATGGCTGGCCAAACCTAATTCTTTCATATATTGATATACAGTGCTGCACGATATCTTGTACCCAGCATTTTGCAATTCAACCGTAATTCGCTGACATCCATAACGTTGTTTACGAGCAAAAAATATACTCGTTATTACTTTTTTCATTAAATTTTTTCTTTTTTGCCTTTCTGTAACTGTTTGTTTTTTCCACGCCCTGTAAGTCGCTCTACGTATACCTAAAGCTTCACACATTAGTCTAGCGGAATATTTCTTTTCATTGCTTAGCATAAAATTAAAAAGCATCTCTTTCCCTTCTCTGATATATTTGCCGGCATTTTTTAGAATTTCAAATTTCAAATCTATTTTATTAATTTTTTTTTCCAATTCTTGGATTCTCTGCTTTTCAAGATTCAATTTTAAGTATTCATTACCTAAGGAATCCGGCAAATCGAATTTTTTATATTCGCGGCGCCAAGCACTTAATGCAGCCGTATATAAACCTAGTTGTTTTTCCAGTTTTGCTAAACTAATATTATTTGTTTCATAACTTAATAATACCGCACTCTCTTTAAAAGCAAAATCATATTTTTTTCTGGTACGCTTCATTTTAAATTTCTAAAGTTATTAGTCAGTCTGTCCTATATCGCTATTTATATCACTTTAAAACTATTCCCTTCATATCTTAAAACCATTTAAGTAATTAATATGAAGACTTATTAAACCTTTCATCATTTGCAGCTTTTATTAAATTGCTCTATAGTCTTAAAATTCAGTGCAGAATGTATTCTGTTTTTGTTATACCAATTCTCTATGAATTCAAATATTTCTATTTTCATTTTTTTTTGGCTAATCAGTTTGCTTTTTCTATTTATCAATTCTCTTTTCAATGAATTGAAAAAACTCTCAGCAACAGCATTATCAATACTACTACCTTTTCGGCTCATACTTCTAGTGCAATTATAAGAATTAAGTTCGGCTATAAAAGCTTTGCTGGTATATTGGACTCCCCGGTCGGAGTGAAATATCAATCCGTTTGGAACATTTCTGTTTTTTACAGCCATATTCCAAGCATCTATCGTCGTCGTTTTTGGGAAAAGCCTACAGCTAATGCTCCAACCAACTATTTTCCTGTCAAACAAATCCATAATAATGGTCAGGTATAAAAAACCTCTGATCGTTTGAATATAGGTAATATCCGATACCCATACTTTAGAAGGCTCGTTTACTCTAAACTGCCGATTTAAGATATTCGGAGCAGTATAATTATTATGAGTAGAATCTGTTGTTACCTTAAATTTTCCTTTGATTATTTTTTTTAATCCTAATTGCATCATATAAAAGGAAACTTGTCTTTCTGAAATCTTATATCCTCTTTTGTGGAGCTCTTTTGTAATTTTGTTTCTTCCATAATATTTTTTAAATCTGAAAAATATTGAAGTAATATCTTTTTTTAATGAATCTATGTATTGTTTTTTTAATGAAATTCCATTCTTTTTCCATCTATGATATCTGCCATAGCCCACTTCTAAAACTTGACACATTTTTAATACAGAATACTTATGTTCGTTTTCTTTTATGAACTGATAGATTACTGAATTTTCTTGATGAAGATAAATAGTTGCATTTTTTAAGATCTCAAATCTAAGTTTAGAATCTTCAAATTTTTTTTTTAGATCATAATATAGTCTGTCTTCAGGGTGCACTCGTGCATGGCCACTACCATGAAAACTCCCAGCGCCAAATTTTTCATATACTTGACGCCACCTGCTCAATAAGCTAGGCGATATTCCAAGCTCTGCCGCGAACTCTTTAAGGTTACTTTTCTCATAGCTTAAGATTACTGCATTCTCTTTAAAAATTCGATCATATTTTTTTCTCATTTCTATCATGGTCAGATTCAACTTATATGTCAATAACTACAACCTAGATAATAAATTGCTTAATCGGTTTGATTTCCAATCTATTGATTTTATTTCTGCTCTTCTTAATGCAAATCATAAATCCGATTGGTAAAACTCAATTTACATTTTTTTATAATAATTAACTCGCTTGTTTTTTGTACAGGAATTCATATCCTAAAGAAGCTAGGAAACATTTTTTTTGGATTAATAATATCCGGAAATGAAAAAAAAATGTAAAGAAATTGAATGGACGATATCATAAAATTAGTTGATTTTATGTTTCACTAATTCAGATCCCCGAAATTATCATATTGCTTAATAACAAATAATAAACTTTTCGAAATACAATATGGGTACAAAACATATTGTAACAAAATCTGTCTACATTTTCATTTTACACTTCCACTTTAGCTACCATATTTTTTCTGACATAAATAAATGGTTCGAGTCCTGTTCCTGCTACAAGGTAAAAGACCGATCTTTAAAAAAGATCGGTCTTTTTTTTATGTCTTTTTTATCAATAACAAAACTTTAACCTACAAAAACATAATGATTCATCAATCCTTTTAGGTTGACCTGATGGGATTCGAACCTATTTACCAATCATTTTTAGAAGAAAGAAGCTAATAATTTCATGTCAAGATTTACAAACATAAAGCCTACAGTCCATCTATAAATTTATATGCAAATCTTGTGAGAAATAAATTATATTAGCACTTCATAAACTGATAATTAAATAAGCTTTTTTTCAGTTATAGCTTAATATATATGGAAATCACTTTTAGTCCCAGAGCTTTTTATCCTGCTGAATTAAAATTATTTAAAAAACTAGTTGCACAAAATGAAAAAATGGCGAACAGAAAAATAAAATTTTCTCATTTAATCATTGCTGGTGTAATAGGAATCGGATGCGCTTATGTTGCGATTAAAATACCTGAGAGTTTCTGGACATTCCTCTTTGGAACTCTTGGAGTTTTTGCATTTTCATTTATTGCATTTATGCCTTATGAAATTTATAAATTGACAAAAGAGCATAAAATTATATTGAATCAACTTAATGAAATAATAAATAAAGGTGTAGTTCGTACTTGCAGAATTTCTGCTGAAAGAATTGCTATAGCACCAGAATATGAAGATGAAAGTGATTTGTATATTATTGAACTTAATAAAAACGAAGTACTTTATTTATGGGATATAGGATACAATTTGAATAAAAAATTTCCTTGCTTAGACTTTGAAATTTATGAAAATACTTTTTTCGATTGTACAAACATGCGAATTTATCCTCTAAGTGATAAAACAAAACCAATTAAAATTGACAAGAAAGCAAAATGGGATTATATGAAGAAATTTGGCGCGCCTGGGAATTTAGAAATTCGCAAAATTGCTTTTGATGAAACATTGAAAATTAGTTAAATAGTATACAAAAAAAGAACATGAATAAAAAAGTCCCTAATAGTGTTGAAATTGTTGATAATCATTTAGATCATTTTTTTGACGAAAATGAAGATATTGTTGTATTTGATGAAATAGAATCAGAAATAATTCATAGAGATATCTTTTTCATAAAAGCAAACCAGGACAGACCATATCATATTTTATTAAGCTGTGGGATGAGTGCCTTACCAATGGATGTTCCAAAAGATACTGAATCATCAGAATATGTCGAAATAATGATATTATTACCAAAGGAATGGAATTTAGAATATGATTCTTTTAGTGATGAAAAAAACTACTGGCCTATTAGAATTATGAAGGAAATAATGATGTCACCTCATGAAAACAAAACTTGGTTTGGTTTTGGGCATACTTTTGGGTATGAAGAAGATGATGAATTTGCCGAAGGTGTTGGATTCAATTCTGTAATGCTGGCGCATTCTATGGAATTGTCAGACGATTTTACTCAAATTCAATTAGAAAATGAAAAAGTAGTTGACATTTACACATTAATCCCTCTCTACAAAGAAGAGCTAGAATTCAAGAAAAAAAATGGAGCATATGCTTTACTTGAACATTTTGACAAATTTGGAATTGAAGAAATAGTGGAAATTGGGCGAAAAAATGTGTGTAAATAAGAATCTAATAAACTACAATTATCTTATAATTAGCCTTTAATTTTTACTTGTATTTAATTCGATTTAGCCACTTCTTGAATAGTATTGGGAATCTAAATCTAAAGGTTAAATATAAAACTTTATCGAACTTAATTTCTTTAGATCATTGTCAAAATGGTTCGACAATTGTCCCGTTAGGGCTACAAGAAAAAATGTAAAGCCTGATAAATATTGATTTCTCAGGCTTTTTTATGGTTCGATAAAATTTATTTCCATTAAGTAAAATACATAAATACAGTATTTGCTGGACAAAATGATTCGAATCCTGTCAGGTCAAAATTTTAGCAGCAAAATTCTTTACGCCTATTCAAATCCAAAAATAAATCTTCAAAACAGCATTAAAAACAGCTAAACTTCTGCTGAAACAGATTGTACGTCTGTTGAGTCTTTTCAAATGGGTTCTGAGCGTCAAATTCTTCCTTTCAATATGATTAGTTCCAAAACGCTTTACTGAATGCATTTTCTCATTAATCAGATACTTGTAGTTTTTTAATCTGTCTGTAAATATCTTTTTTGCTTCTGCCAATTTCAGAGTTTCCAAAACACGATTCAGAGTTTTATTAGTTCGTTTGCCTACATTAAAACTAACCACACTTTTAGAATTCTTTTCCAATGCATAAACCAGCCAGATATAATTTTTCTTGTGTCTGATATAAGTGCACAGCTCATCTACTTCATAAGTTTTGCCTCTGCTAACAATTGGTCTGGTTATATTTCTCGCAATGCAGACAATTCTTTTCAATAATGTTGTGGCCGATATTTTCAGTATTCTTGCAGTGCTCCTTATCCCTAAACCTTCTTTGGTTAATTGGATAATATTCTGGGTTATATCTCCTTTATAAGCCAGATATGCATAATTTTCAACTCTAGTTTTTCCGCATGCTCTGCAAATATATCTTTGATTTCCAGATTTTGTCTTTCCATACTTTATCATCTTTCGAATATCACCAACACATCTGTAACACCTAGTCTGGTTTGAGCTCATTTTTTTCGATTTAAGGCATTATAAAATAAAAAAACAGCCCAAAGGCTGTTTTAATTTTTATGCGATATTAATATAAATATCTGATTTTCTGTAAATGTTAGATACAATAATTAACCACCAACACATCTGATACATTACCCCTTTTTAACAACTTTACGGAAAATTTTAAACTGCTTCTAATAAATTACGGTAATCATATTTTTTATACACTTCAATATTCGCAGATTCTTCTTTTTTTAATTGAATCATTTCATTTTTTAATTCAACTCTAAACCATTGGTCTGGTTTAGTATGTGAAAAAGTACTTAACTTTAATGCAAGCTGTGCATTCAATTTTCTTTCTCCTGACAGATACTTATGAAGGTTGCTGTCTCGCATTTCAAAGTGAGCAGCTAATGTTTTCTTAGAAAGATTAAGCGCTTTCAAATACATCTTAACAAAATCGAGAATTTTTAAAATCTGCGTTTCATTCTCACTCTGAATATAATCTTCCAATTTAAACTGAATAGAAAGCAATTGATTCTTTAATATCTGTTCTTTGGATTGTGTGGAAGAATGTGATTTAATAATCTCTTTTAAGTCAGCTTTTTTCTTGTCATTCCAAATATCACTAATTTGAATTTCTTTATTTTTCATATCCATTAATTTAAAAACTCTGTAATTAATTTTTCACCGCCCACAGGAGGAATAATCATTGTTGTCTCTCCGTATCTTAGAGCATAATATTTTGTTGAATAAAAATTAAAGCCTTGTTCACCAAGATAATTATATCCATGTCCTGCTCTCATATGCATACTTGCAGTCGCAAAAGGTTTTAAATTCCACATTTGATTTTTAATCATATTTGGTACAAATTTACCAATTCTCCCATTTTGTTGTATGAGCCAATGATGCAGAGGTTGATATGGCTTTGCAAATCCCTTTTCTAAATAGTATTTACGAGTAGCAGTCCACGAGCTGCTTCCTGCAATTTTTAATCCTACTTTAGCAAGTCCTGTAAATATAGATTTTACCAAAAACACATCCGAAATTGCCATTGCTTTATAAAAAGTGCCTCGCCAATAGTTACCATTTTGAAAATGATCAATTGCCGCTCTTCCAGATCCCCATATTGGAATCATACTTTCTAATGTTCCAGGTTGACCCACTGCATCTGGATTTGGTCCTGCTTGACCTTCATCAGAAGATTGTTTTTTCTCTTCTTTCTTAGCGGGGTCCGCAAAAATCTGTGTTTGAGACCCTAAAAGCAGTCAGAAAAGTTTTTATCAGCTATACATTTCTCTGAAAAAAAATGCGCAAAGTCGGAGACATTTGCGCAGCTTTTCAGTTGAACTCCTCAGAGAGCGGGTTACAAAATTTAAGTTGATGAACCTATATTTTGTCAATGAACTCCATAAAAGTCTTATTTAAAAAAATTGCTTCTTCTTTTGACATTCCAATAAATGGCATTTCGTAAATGTCGCCTGTACTTTTTTCTATTGCAAAAGCAGTATCTCCACCATCTGAGCCAAAAATAAAAAATTCGGGAGCATATTCTTCCACATTATAATCCAAATTAAGCTCAATCATATCAGTTAATTCCCACAACACAACAAATTTTTCATCGGTACTTATATCGGCGCCATTTGCTTCTTTAAAAAAGGCTATAAAACCTTCAGGCAAAATAAAGTTAACTTGCTTTAAAAAGATTTCAACTTCTTCTGAAGTTGGAGCAGAATTTTTATCTATATTTTTCATCTTATTTTTTATTTTTTAATATTTCGCATTAAGCTATTCCAATAATTAGTGTAGGCACTATGTTGTTTAGGTGTCAAAAAAGTTTTGTTTAACATGTCCGTGGGACTACCTCCAAATTTCACAGGATGTATTTCATGTATCTGCAAACCTTTCAAAGCTTCAGGGTTTGCTCTACGTAAAGCGGCATTTTTAATATTAGCCGAATTTCTTGCTGCTGTATATTCAGCTCCCTCTAGTAATCTGAAAGGTCCTTCTGGCTTAACCCCTCCTTGAGGATATCCTTTCCAATCAATAACAGAAAAAGAACCTTCTTCAACAGTTTTTATTTGAGCAGCCGCTTTTTCAGCTTCAGCCGCTTTTTCAGCTACAATAAGACTTTCCTCATATGCACTTTTTGCCTCACTGCTTTCGCCTCCTACGGTTAACGTAATAAAATTAATTAAAAATGTAAGTACTGGGCTTAAATTAGAATTTAAATTCTGAATATCTTTTTGATATTTTGCTTGTTCTTCTTTCGATTGTGGGTCAACTTTCTTTTTATTTTTCGAAGGGTCAATTCCATTATCACTAGATATATTTTCAGTACTATTTTCGTTTGAACTATCTTCAGAGCTATTGTTATTACTATCACTTTTATATTGGTCACTCCAATGTCCTCCATTTTCATTTAAAAATTTACTATGGAAAAAAGTAGAAGCTTCCATTCCATCAGGATCTATAAATTTCTGAGTATGAAATCAACAATTTCAAAGTTTTACTTTTTTAATCAATCGTATTTCAAAACAAAATCAATCTTAAAAAATTATATTCCAATTCCAAATAAAAATAATCTGTTTTGAAAAATAACATTTAAAGTCAGGAGACTTTTAAGAGGATTCTTTACTAAAAAAAAATAAAAAGCTACGCAAAGTCAGAGACATTTGCGCAGCTTTTCTAATTTAAGAAATCTTTGTAGAGGAGCGAGGCAATCATATTATAAAAATACTCTACCCCATAAATCCAGTGCGTAATAATTGCTTCACGAATCAGATTTATCCAAAATTGTCGGACTCTGTATTTTTGAAGTTTATTAAAAATTCTATTTTTTCTTCTCCTATTATATATGGAGAAGCTAAGTCAATAATATATTCTTTTTTATTTTCAATATTCATTTCATCCCATTCACTGGTATGTCCTAGATGCCTTTTTATTGAATTTATTAAACTTTTTTCAAATCTGTTTTCAGGTTCAATCATAAATGAAAACTCTTTTCCTACAGATGAATTAAATTGCAACAGTAAATCTGACAAAATTTCTCCAACGATAGGACTAGCAGCAAATTCTTTACTTTCAAATTCTTTACTTTCAAATTTAACATAGCTTATAAGCTTTATTAATGTATATAGCTTCACTTTATTTTCTACCATAATTTTTTATTATTTTTTTATTTATCGCTTTCCTCCAAATGGATTTGGACCTGAATAAATTATACTTTCTGGTCTTAGTTGTCCTGTATAATATAATTCGAAAACATCTGAACCATTTGACTCTAATCCTGCTTGTTGATAATTATTCAATTTCATAATTATCACCGCGTTACCTCTATTTACATGCGTTTTTTGATTTAAAAATAAGATCTGAGCTGCCTCAGCCGGAGTCATTAATGCATGAGTTACGTAAACTTTATTACTTTTGTTAGGAAGAAGAACTTTTGTTTTGCTAATTTTATAAGCGGATTCAATGCTGGTGTAATGAATATAATATCCAGAACTATTATTTCTTTTTATAATATCATCTACAATATCTT
This sequence comes from Flavobacterium mesophilum, assembly GCF_039581405.1. Lineage (NCBI taxonomy): Bacteria > Pseudomonadati > Bacteroidota > Flavobacteriia > Flavobacteriales > Flavobacteriaceae > Flavobacterium > Flavobacterium mesophilum. The sequence goes on from NZ_JBCPXZ010000008.1 coordinate 44,542, forward strand.
CACTTGAATCAGCCCACGGAGCTATTCGCATGTATTTTCCTTCACTTGCAAACTTTTTAAAATACCAATCTTCGACATGTGCAGCTCTTCCATCACCAACAAAAAACAATGGAAGTGCCCCCACTCCCACTGAAGTCGCTGATACAGGAGACGTAAAAGAAATTGACCATTTAACTGCTTCAGCACTTAAAACTCCAGCACCAGTCATTGACAAATTCCTACTTGCGTTAAAAGTATAATTGGCTCCCTTAAAACTGAATGGTGTTCCAGGACTTTTAATACTTTTTCTAAATAATGAAGAAATATTGTCCCCAAAAGATTTGAAATTTTGGCCTGCCCAATCAAAACCACTTCCAATACTTCTCATTCTAACATTATTCCTCCACCATTCTTTCATTCCGGTATCTCGCCAAAACTGCTTTCCGTCAAACTCTGTACCACCGCCACCGTCCACTCCTGGCATGCCGCCACATCCTTCACAAATATTTCCGCTTGGGTCCGTATATTTCAACGGATTATTCAGTACATATCCGTATTGGTTGTAACTTTGTGTATCCTCCGGATTTTGTATATAGTTGTCTATCTGCAAAAATCTGTGAAGTATTGGATCGTATAACCTAGCGTTCATATTAATGAGTCCTACACTCTGCAAATGCTCATGCCCAGTATATCCTCTATCTAATACGGTCAATCCTGATAGTAAATTACCATTACCATCCTGTACTTTCAAAATACTTCCCCAAGCGTCAAATAGTCGCTTCTCCACTATATTTGCATTTGCATCAGTAATGGCCATAATACTGCCCTGATAATCGCGGTGTAAATATAGATAATTCTGAACAGTTCCATTGCTTTTTGAAACTATTGGTGCATCATAACCATCGCCACCAATGTAGGTCAAAAATTCTAAGTCACCAGTTGTAATATTTTGTTTTATTTCCATTGTCCCGTCAGCTGAATAATATTTACGAGAGGGGCGAAGCAACTTATTATCCTGTGGTCCTCCATAAAACATTGCACTGCGGTGATTATTGTCATTGTAAGTAAAACTAATGTTATCAATGTAATTACCGTCACGTCCTTTTTCTTTAATCGAAAATGGGCTTTTGAAGGCATTATAACTAATATCTAAATTCAGTTTTGGCGCAGAGTTCGCACCCGTACCTCTGTTTTGATAATAAGCTAAAGCATTTGAACTTAATGTAATGGCAGTATTCTGATAAGTTTTTGTTCCATCATATTCATAGGTACCTATGCTATTTTGAGTAATTTTTCCTTTTTCATCATAAGCTTGTGTTTCTTGCTGGCCTTGAGCGTTATTGTAGGTCAATAACTGATCTACTCCATTATAACCCGGAGTTTCATTCCAGTTGAATAAGTTATTGGTTCTATTCTTCAAATTCCCTCTTTTGGCTTCAAAAGCAGTCGTCAATGTCATCACATTACCCGGATTAGCTCCTGTTCTGTCAAATTTAAACTGAGTGGCATATCCATACGGGTCGAATGATTGGTTTATTGCAATACCATTTCCTAAACTTGCACTTGTAAGTTGTCCTCTCTCGTCTGCTGAATTGGTCTGCCAAAGTACCTGCTGTGTGACATCGTCAACCATTTGCCACGGAAAACCGTTCTGGTATTTACTTTTAATAGTTCTTGTACTTTTCTTTCCCGATGCAATTTCAGTTGCAGTTGATGTCTCTTTGTCAAGTCTTCCGAGCGAATCAAAAGCAAGTTCTTTTACAAAAACCGCGTAAGGAGTAGTTTCAGTCGTTTTAGACAATCTTTTAAGATTGTCATATTCATAACTATTTGTAATTATTTTGGATTCTAAATTATCTGCAAAAGTATTACTTGTCATTTGGTTCAGTCCGTTATAGGCATAAGTAGTCTTGCTATTTGTATTGTTATTGGTTCCAACAATAGATTTTTCAGTTAGCCTCCCTGCTGAGTCATATGTTAAAGATGTCGTTCCATTAGGAGTTGTTTCTGTTTTCAGCTGTCCATATGCATCATAACTATAAGAATAAGTCCCTGCGTTTGAGTTGAACATGCTAATTTTATTTCCCCAGCCGTCTATACCCATTTGCACTTTGTGACCTTGGTAATCTGATTCTTGTAATTGACCATTAGCAAAATAAGTAAATTTGATCGTTCCTCCTGGGTCTTCTACTTGAATTTTATTTCCTAATGCATCCATAGTAGTCTTCGTGGTTTTTCCGTCATCATCAATGGTGGTCGTCAAACCGGAATAAGTAATATTTTGGATTTTCTGTGTTGAAGCCGTAATTGTTTTTGGCCTCATTAAATAATCATATTCATAGCTGGTCCATAAGCTTGGTGTCGAAAAATAAGGCTCGCTTTCTTTTTCTATTCGTCCTAAGGCATCATAAACTATTTGTTTTGAGATTATGGAATTTGCAGCAAACCCCTTTGTCGAGTTTTTTACTGTTCTTCCCAAAACATCATATTCAGTAATTGTTTTTGCTTCTAAATTGTCCGTTGTTGTCAAGGTATATCCCCCCGTCGACAGTTTAGTATAGACATTAGTAGCAACAATCGGTACGAGTGAAGAATTCGTTGTAGTTGTAGTCAATAATTTACCCCAGTTATCATAGGTGAAATCATTTACTATACTCATATAATCTGTTGACTTCTTCACCTGACCAAGTGAAGTATATTCAAAATTGGTAACAAAATTTTGATAATCTGTTTTCTTAACAACAAAACGTTTGGTAGTTTCATATTCGTCCCTTATTGTACGTGATGGAAGAACAGTCGGAGCTCCGGGCGCGCTTACAGTTTTAATCAATATGTTTCCAACTTCATCATAGGACATTTCTTCTACAATAGCGTACGTATTATGACCTTTCTTTTCCGCTTTAATCAAATTTGGACCACCGTAAGTATATACATCTTCGGACGTACGTGTATCTCCACTATAAATATTGGTAGACCTCTTTATTTTTTTTGGTCTTCCTACATAGTAGTTACTTCCAGTTCCAGAAGCATTATTGTCATACTCTGAGTCAATAATGGTTGTTCCTTGCAATGCAGTTCCACTAAATGTCTTGGTTATCCTATTGGTTTCCAACCCAAAATAGTTCGTGCTCTGAACTGTTCCGTCATAGGTAAAAGTTGTTTCGATTTTAGTATCTGCCAAGTGATCGATCATAGTCTGTTTTGTGAGCAGTATATTAAATACACTGCTATTTGTTGGCGTTGCAGTTCCTGCAGGCACTAAAGAATAAGCTCTGAAACTGCTTCCGCTTGTTCCCTTCACACTGAAGCCTGGCTTCAACACAACCTGTGATGACTGATAATTAACATTCAGATTGTCATTTACAGCAGATGAGGCGGTAATGGAATTATTTGCAATGAAATTTTGATTTGAAGCAACTGGATCAGTAATATTAATATCACTTTGATATGTATTCCATGGCTGGTTCCCTCCGACTGTATTATTTGCAAACTCATTTGTTCTAGTACTCAGAAGGCCTGTTGGTGTACTATTAAACACAGTATTTTCATCAGTACTATTCCATTCAATAGTATTTGTTCCTCTCAAATTTGGATCATTAAATTGGGTATTCCATATTTTTGTACTTGAGGACGACAAATACCAATTACTTCTTGTTGCCCGGGTAAAACCAACACTACCATAAATAAAATTAAAAATATAACTTCTGTATCTAAAATCCTGATATTTAGAAATGCCATTGATTGTTTCTGTTAATTTAGAAACAAAATAACTTTTATAATCACGAATAATATCAACATTTGGATATGTTACGGCATTTTCTGAAGAATAAAAATCAGTTGCAGCATTACCTGTACCACCATCAATAGCCTGCATTGACTTATATTCAATATTCTGTTTTATATTTCCATTAGCTTCAGATACTTCAACAAGCCTGCTCTCTGTTTCTACATTTTTGTTAAACTGATAATACTCGATTTTGTTATAATGTCCTCTAACTAACACAATATCAGTATTTGAATCTTTATATCTGTAATTGGATACAATTGGAATTGGAATATCTGGTGAAGCGGAATCAAACAAACCAGAGTCGTAAGTCTGATCAAATCCTCGACTTGCGCGATTTCCAATGTTATTAGCAAAACCTGTTATCTGCCATTGTGTATTATGATTCTTAGGATCAAAGAATGAAGATGGACTGTAATATTTTCGCCAAACACGAACAAGATCTGATTTTCCGTCACCATTAATATCAATTGCAAAATAATTACTATAATGAATTTGTGTCGCATATCCGACGGGTTCCTTACTCGTATCCGGACGGTATTCAACTATATAATAGCTAACATTTTTGAAAAATGTCCCCGCAATAGGATTAAGATTACTAAAATAAATCTGCCACAAGGTCTGGCCTTCTCCCCCTTCAGAATCCGGCAACATAATATCGGTTTTCCCGTCACCGTTAAAATCCCCTAAAAGAATTTGTTTTGTTGGAGAATATGCAGATAAAATTCCTGTCCCAATAATTTCTATATCATTCCAAGGAGCATTTTGCAACTGCTTAATCCCCAAAATACGATATGCTTTAGTATTTTTATTAATAATTATAATGTCGGTTTTCCCGTCCCCATTGAAGTCCGCCGTATCTATATATTCTAAATCTTTACAATAGTTAAAATTTGTCAGTTGAGCTAAATCATTAGTATTTAAAATCGTTGACGCATTGGGAGATAAATTTACAAAATAAGCATTTTCTGTACAATTCCCAATCGTTGACTCCTTTTGTATACAATTACAATTTAGTGCTTCTCCATGAGGCCCAGTACATGGTCCGTCCATGCCATAATGGTCAATTTGATGATACTGCATTACGATAACATCGGAAATACCATCACCATTAAAATCGCCCTCCAAATATTGGTTGTTAAGATTAACTGCTTCAGGATATTCGTTGGCGGAGGCAGTCGCCGCAACGCTTCGGCTCTGCTCTTCTCCTCCACCTCCGCCTGTCGTGCATTGTACATCGTTATATACAATATTAGGAATGGGAACTGTTTTTGCATACACTTGATTTACAGCTCCACCTATTAAATCAAAATACTTAAAAGTTACTGAATTAAGATCAACCTCTGCATTAATAATTGTATTGAACTGATTCAATTTATTGTTAGTCAAAGTTGTGGCTGCAAAAGATTTCCCTGATGAAGTAGAAACGGGCATTGTGATAGGTGCGCTACCAGAACTTCCATTAAATAAATTTGTATACAACTGATTTTTAACGGCAAAATCTATTCGACCATCTCCATCAAAATCACCTTGTACATCAAATTTATCGAAATCAAGATTATTAGAATATGTTTTTTCTTTTCTTTCCTGATCTGTAGGACTAGGTGAATATTTAAAGGAAACAGGATTTGCCGGCTCTCCTTGTCCATTTATCTCCTTTATAGACTCTACTCTTTCATAACCAAGTTGAGCATCTGCAACTTGGGTTAGTTCATACGTTCGATAAGCTGCATTATTGCTATAAACAATAATGCTTTTTAAAATATACTCTGAATCAACCGCATTTCCTTTTATATACTGGCGTTCCGAACGTTTTGCATCATTATACTTAAATTCAATTTTATTTTGATTTGATATTCCTGCCGCAGTATTACCACTAAATAAAATAAATCTTACATGTATTTTTCCGGTTGAATCATATTCATAATTGATAAAATTGCCATTTGCATCTTCATAACGTACAATATACCAAGCAGTCTCCGATATCGAATTCTGTAAAGTTCCATTACCTACGGATCCGTACCAACTTCTTGATCCATCAGGAGCAGTTACTATAAAATAAGTGGTTGTTCCCTCAATTTTCAACTCGATTTTTGTGTTGCTTTTGTATTCGGTTTCATATGTAGAACCGCTCGCCCAATAGGTTCCGGTTTTTATCAAAAGCCTTTGGCCGTCCAATGCCAGCTTGTCATTATCGTCAAAATCGACACCATCGACAAAGCCATCAATATCTCTCCTTGTGGCAATACGGCTAATGGTAGAAATACTAGTGATATTCCATCCCTGTCCTGCTATTCCCCACCTAACGCCACTATTATAAGTAAGATTAATTGCTGGCGCAACATTTTTTATACTTGGCGGAGTTGCAATAGGCAATGTATAAGTTGCAGTACCTGAAGATGAAATCTGCAGTTCTCCTTTTGTATCAGTAAAATTCTGAGAAAACAAAAAATGACTTGTCAGAATAAATATAAAAATGTAAAACTTCTTCATGCAGCTTATTGTTTGATAATTTTAATAGATTTTTGATCGCCCACATTATAATTCAGCATTACTAGATAAATTCCAGATGGAAATTCCTGAAATGGGACATTTTGGCTTTCTTTACTTTTGCCAAGCTGATAGGTCCTAAGCAATTGTCCTGACACAGTAAAAATCTGGATTGATCTTACATAATTCTCATCCTTAAGCTGCCATTTCAGATACAGCTCCTCTTTGACCGGATTCGGATAATATGAAAAGACATCCTCTTCAGAAAATTTAAGCATATCCTCCTCAGCCAATGCTTCTATTTCTTTTACTGCTTTAGTGGGCTTCGAAGTGCAACCACTCAAGCATAAAGTGCGTGTCCATTGGTTTCCTGCTGCGTCATATCCGAAAGTTATTTTTTGCTGGGCGTTTGACAGAAGACAAACTCCAAACAATAATAGAGTAATTATTTTTTTCATAGGTTTAATTTGTTTTTCGAGCTATTGATTTACGCGTTGAATTATCGCTTTTCAACTGCTTCTAATCGTTTGGTCAGTTCTTCGATGATTTGAGTAAGTTTTTGGGTGTTTTTTTGCTGTTCGATTGCATAAAGAGTCAATTCTTCAATTTTTTGAAGAAGTTTGGAATTCATTTCTCCTAGATTAATTCCACTTTTCAAAACTTCTTCCTCACTAGGAATATTCTCCAAGTGACCTTTTTCCGCAATATGTTTTTCGACTTCTTGAAGTGTAGGCAAAGTATAATCTTTTGTGAACACAAAATCAGACCAACCATTCATGTCGACTTTTACTTCTTTGGAGTGGATTGTGCCGTTGACGTCTAGTTTGTTGTTTGGATTTATTATACCGATACCTATATTTCCTTTATTTATTGTAAAGTAAGTCTCCGATGCATTTCCCCAAGATTGAATATTGTCATAAGGATCCCTTTCCCACCAAGTTCTTGTATCGACCTTCGGTGTCTTGAAAGATTCATCGACGGAAATACCATCATGAATTCTGGAATTAAGCCAACTATCAATCGTTCCATCCCTATAAGTCCATAATCTATTTTTAATTATATTTCCAACGTTACCACTTCTTTCATTTATTAATTGGAAAGAATTGAGTACAGAACTTAAAGCACTTGGCTCATAACTTTTTATTGTACCAACTACATCAAGTTTTGATGCTGGCGTCGTAGTACCAATACCAATATTACCATCTTGATTGATGTGTATTCTTACCTGAGGGAAATTTCCTCCTAACTCACTATTGGTTAAAAACTGCATGTAGGTATCCCAACTTCCACCTCTATAACTTCTTATACTTGCTGATCCAGCTGAAGAAAAATCCCAGCTTAATTCTTGAGCTGAATTTGAATTTGCTGGTGAATTTGGTCCGATGATACTGATAGCTTTTAAAGGTGTTGGGTATCCGTCGGGGCCTGCTTGGATTGTCAATTTTGCTGAAGGATTACTTGTTCCGATTCCAATATTACTATTAGATGAAGTGCCCGAAATTACACCACTTGGTGTATATATTTGCGCATTTGCTATTGAATAAAATGCTAAAATGGCAAAAATTGTTAATCTGATTTTCATTAGTAATAAATTTATAGTTTTGATTTTATTATATTAAGCTCCTCTTTTAAATCTGTTATCATCTTGTTTTGCAAAATCATGTATAGTGTCAATTCCTCAATCTTTTGAAGAAGCTTTGAATTCATTTCTCCTAAATTAATTCCATTTTTCAAGACTTCTTCTTCAGATGGAATATTCTCTAAATGTCCTCTTTCAGCAATATGTTTTTCGACTTCTTGAAGTGTAGGCAAGTCATATTCTTTTTTAAATACAAAATCTGACCAGCCGTTCATATCGACTTTTACTTCTTTGGAGTGAATTGTGCCGTTGACGTCTAATTTATTTGAAGGATTTGTTACGCCAATTCCCACATTACCACTTTTTTGAATTCTCATTACTTCATTATTGCCAATAGCGAAGGCAATGTTTCCTGAATCTGTTCCAGATGATTGTATTGTCATTGTGGTCAAATCGCTAACCGGCGGCCAGGAGCCTGCTAGTCTTTGATTTACTAAGAAGCTTATAGCCTGATTGCTATCTTTTAAAACTAATTTAGCCTGAGGATTCAATTCGCCAATTCCAACATTTCCGTTACTTAGAATATTTAAAAAATCTGACGAGTTATATCTTAAACTAAACATATAATTGTTTGAAGCAGGATATCTTATGATATTCCATTGACCAATTCCGGTTCCTGAAGTACCATTTATAGCACCCAATGCTATCGATGAATAATCACCAGAAAGAGATGGGAGTAATCTTAAATTTTCATTATAATTACCATTTGATGATTGTATCTTCACAGTTCCAATAACATCTAGTGGCACTGTCGGGGTATTAGTTCCAATTCCAACATTTCCAGAAGGAACTGGAAAAGTATTTTGAGCAAAACTGTATTGTATTAGCAATAACAATAATAAAGTAATTTTTTTCATTTCTATTATTTAACTGATTCTAAATATTGTATTCTTTTGTTTTGTCTTTCGTTTTCTTTTTGAATTTGAATAATATACAAAGTCAATTCTTCAATTTTCTGCAATAGTTTAGCATTCATTTCTCCTAAATTAATTCCATTTTTCAAGACTTCTTCCTCAGATGGAATATTCTCTAAATGTCCTCTTTCAGCAATATGTTTTTCGACTTCTTGAAGTGTAGGCAAGTCATATTCTTTTTTAAATACAAAATCTGACCAGCCGTTCATATCTACTTTTACTTCTTTGGAATGGATGGTGCCGTTGACGTCTAGTTTGTTTTGTGGATTTGTTATGCCAATACCAACATTACCAATACTATTTATTCTTATTCTTTCTAGTGCCGTTCCTGCTGTTCCAGTTGCAAATGCTAAATATGATTTTGAATTGGCCACTTCTTCATTTCCAAATCGCACCTGTGAATTTACATTTCCATTTCCATTAGCGAAGTATGAACCTATAGCTGTAAATGAATCAGCGACGACATTATTATTGTAAATAAGTATTGAATTTGTGTTGCTATTTGCATCTGCATTTATTGTAAGTTTTGCAGCTGGAACAGTTGTTCCAATTCCTACATTTCCACTATTTAAAATAGCTAATTTTGGATTTGTATAATCACCTTTACTTACAACCCAAGTGTCCGATTGTAAATTTCCAAAATACCAACTATTAGTCCCATCCAATAATTTTGTTTGAATTCCAGCTATAAAACCTCCTACGTTTTCGAGTCGTTGCAAATTTATTAAAGGTGAGTAATTACGTATCGTTACATCTCCAATTGGTGGATAACTATTGGATTGTCCAAATATGGAGCTAGTACAAAAAAATGACCAGACTATTAATATAAGTTTTATTTGTCTCATAACTTGCTTTCTATTTTGTTTAAACGTTTTCTTATTTCTACTAAATCTGCATTATCTTCATTTAGTTTAATAATCTCTTTTTCTTGATTTTGTAGTTTTTTATTTTGCTCGATCACATATAAAGTCAATTCCTCAATCTTTTGAAGAAGCTTTGAATTCATTTCTCCCAAATTAATTCCATTTTTTAGTACTTCTTCTTCTGACGGAATATTCTCCAAATGTCCTTTTTCGGAAATATGTTTTTCGACTTCTTGAAGTGTAGGCAAAGTGTAATCTTTTTTGAATACAAAATCAGACCAGCCGTTCATGTCTACTTTGACTTCTTTCGAGTGGATTGTTCCGTTGACATCCAGTTTGTTTAAAGGATTTTTTGTTCCAATTCCTATATTCCCATTCGCTACCACTCTTAATCTTTCCAAAACTGATTGGCCTTCTCTTGTATAAAATGCAAGAATACCATTTGAAGAGTCAGTATTATTTGTAGGGAATGCTCCAATTGCTCCCATCGCTTGTCTATTGCTTCCCTCAATTTTACCAAGATTTATTCTGGTCTCTGATTTATCATTTGCATTTCCATAATTTTTTACATTATAGAATCCTGCTGCTTCAAAACTTGTTGTTTCATTTCCTACAACTTCCAATTTAACAGCAGGATTGCTTATGCCAATACCAACATTACCTCCATCAGCTATCATTAGTGAAGTGTTATTGTCATTATCTCTAAAATAAAATCCATCTCCATCTATTGGAGTTCTTAGTTTCATTCCTTCCGAATCAACTACTATCCAACCTTTCCCTCCATCTTCACGGTTTAATTCAATGCCTGAGTTCCATCCATCAGCATAGGTAGAATAAATTGACAATTTAGATTCGGGCAATGCTGTGCCTATTCCAATTTTACCGCTATTGATTGTAAAATAGGTATTAGCTCCATCACCCCATGCTTGAATGTTATCCCAAGGATCTCTCTCCCACCAAGTCCTAGTATTATTTTGAGGGACTTGAAAACTCACATCTACTGATATTCCGTCATGCAATCTAGCTGTCGACCAATCTGCACTTAATGCGTTATCTCTAAGCAACCACGATCTATTATAAAGTCTATTAGCTCCACAATTACCACAAATTTCATTTATTAATTGTGATGAATTTAATGGCGAGCCCAATGGAGTTGTTTCAAAACTTTTTATAGTACCTAAAACATCTAATTTGGATGTTGGTGATAATGTTCCAATCCCAACATTTCCGTTGGGAGGAAAAGTATTTTGCGCAAAATTGATTTGTGCAATAAATAATATAAATAGTAAAATATTTTTTTTCATAACTGATCGCTTATTCTTCTTATTTATTACTATCTCAACAGATGTTAATGCTTAGTTAAAATTCGAGATCAAATAAACGAAAGGATATAATGTTTTTTTTACGGTTTTCCTCATTTTACAATATTTAGCAATATTTAAGCAGGAGGAACAATACACAACAAGCTCATAAACAACAAATTAATAATTAAAAATATTTTTTAATCTTAATTACTATAAATGATGTTTAAATTTAAGATGCAAAATAATTATTGCAAGAGGTAAAGATAGAATTAGAATACTTTGAAAAATATAATTGTCTCTTAAAAATATTCTTGAAAAGAAAAAATATTTAAGTCCAGCAAAATAGTATGTAAACTATCTTCCAAGGAATTAGGAACAACCTTAAAATATATAAGCAACTGTTTATATATTTTAAATTTTATACATTTGTTTCAACCACTTGGTTAATGTGTTCTTAGAAAGAAGTTATAACAAATTAATTTAAGTTACTTTTCAATGGAAATAATGACTGAAATTTATTTGTGTTATTTTGTAATATTTTGTTCGTATTAGTACCTTATTTGTACCTCGACATCTGTCAACCCCAGCAAACGCAAGACTGCTAATTTCTGCATCGGAAAGTAGTTAACATAATTTTTTATCCACATACTTTTACAAAGCAATTTAAGGGATCAAAAATTAATTCATTAATACTGATTTTCCTTTATTTTCATTATCAGGCAATCTTATTTTTTTAGTTGCGGTTTTATTGTTTACTTCTACTGAAACAGTTATTTCTGATAATTTTTGAGAGGGATCGGAAACCCAAACTTCTGGCTGGTTTTTGCCAATATTTTTGATAAAAAGCAAACAAGGTTGATCAACTGTTATTTTCAACTGTTTGTAAACCAAAGTCTGAGGTTTATAAAAACAAATCTGTAACATTTTCAGCTCATTATTGGCTGCAGCTTGAATATCATTATTGTTTGCTACAATATCAATATTAACTGCACTTTTATTCATTTTTTTAAACGAAATATCAGGCAATACGCAATACGCATAACTCTCATTTACAGGTTTCGACCCATGATCAATAAATAGCTTAAACACTTTTCCTTCAATAGTTACATCGCTATATCCTTTATTGATGTATTTCCAGCTTCCTTTTTGAGTATTTGCGCTAACTGTCGCTTTTGTATTTTGCAAAAAGCAATATCCAATTCTGTCATGCCAAATCCATGACGGATTTTCTAATTTTTCAGTTTCAGCTAATAATAATTTGTTATTTCCAATTTTCACTTCGCCTTTCAACCAGCATTGATTCAGCGTCGTTGTTATGTTTTCTTCTGCTTTGCTGTTGATTCCCGCACCCAAACAAACAATCTCTTTATCGAAAAAAAAACAAGCTTTTTTTGCTTGTACATCATTGTAATTCATATCATAAACTGTACATCCGTACTTTCCATCACTGACACCACCAACAAAATCAGTACTTCCGTTTTCTCCCCATTCAATTGTTGCAGGAAGGTTATCTACATAATCCCTACTTGTGATACCTGGTATTTTATCCCATTCCCATAAAGGCATTATATTGTAGTATTCGTCTCCGGTGCGCTGAATATTCGTCGCGCCATCGGCTAAAAATTGTCCAAATAAATTTTCTCCATTGCCCGTTTCTGTTCTTTTTGTTCTCGACGAAACCGTTCTGACATTGAAGGCATAATTTTTTCTCTGATGCAGTGTATAATCAGCACAATAAAACTGTTTATGAAAAGATTCTATTCCGAATGATACAGGTCGAACTTCGTTGATTCGCTTTATTGCATTTTCGATTTCTGTAACATCTGATGGATTTATGCTTTTGGCAATAGCTAATATTTGTAGCATATTTTCGGCATATCCGTCTGGAATTGCATTCTTTTTGTCCAAAATATCAGGTCTGGATATGCTTCTTCCTTCAATATTAAAATCACTATAACGCCCTCTAATGGCTCGCAAAAAAGTTTGTGTCAAATAGGTATGCAACAGTTTTTGCTTTTCATTGCTGAGGGCAAATTTTGTGTTCCTAACAGCCGAAGCTGCTTTATATTCTCCCATTAAAAAAACTGCTCCATATCCTGCCAAATACAATTGCTTTCCGTGCTGAAAATAAGAATAATCATGTTGCAGACCTTCTAAAGTTGAAAACTCAATAGGAGCAAATAATTGATTCACTGCCGAATCCATCAACTTCTCATCTTTGGATGCACATGCTCTGTATAAATAATGCATTGCAATATCGAGCTTATTGGCTCCTTTTTCTTTGTAAGGATCGCCGCGTTTCATTGATTCCAATAGCGAATCTTTGCATTCTTTTGGATAAACAAATTTTGTTTCATCCAAAAGCACTAGAATTTCACCAATAGCAAGTGGTGTAGCAATATCATTGTACCACCAATTTTTACTTTTAGGAGCCGTCTTCAACCAATACTGAAGTCCAGTGACTATCTGTTCGTTGAATTTATTGTTAGGCTCGTTATTCATTGCAATAGCGTAATTTTTGATTCGCTGTAAATGCGTAATAGGTTGCCATAAAGTTATTACCGAACTTCCATAATCAATATCGCTCCAACTTCCGTCAGGCTTTTGTGTCTGCTTCAGTTTTAATACATCATTAGTTGTGACTTTAGTTGTCTGCTTTAAATGGTTTGCAATATTTCTTGTGACAATTTCAAATTCATCCTGTTGTGCAGAAACGATTTGAAATTGAAGCAAAGTCATAAAGCATATAAGAGAGGATATTAATTTTTTCATTGTAAAAAATTGCAATTATTTGGGCAGCTTTAAATACTAAAGTGCCTTTACGTTAACAACCAACGGATTTTTCAATTCTTCTGAAAAATGATTCAAGTAGTCAAACCATTGAGCTGAATTTGTAATTTTTCCTGTCTTGTCCCAAACTGCTCCTGTATAATAAACAATTGTTTCGTTATTTTTTGTTTCGGTTTCAGCTAATAATTGCTCTTTTTCAACCAACATATTTTTTACCGGAGTAATCAAGATACTGCCCACTCCGGTAGTTCCATCATCGCCATGTTTTGGTTCCCAATAGCCTAAAATTCCTTTTTGCTCATTCAATAAAAGAACTCCATTTTCAGGTCTTTTGCTTATTCCAACTGCTACTGGCATTGCTTTGTTATCTGAATAAGTATAAACATTTTCGATTCGGTTAAGTTGTGAACCGGCATCTAATGAAATGGTTTTCACGCATGACACTTTAGTTCCTGCTGCATCCCAAGCATCGTATTCCAATTGAAATGTAGAGCGCAATGGTCCATTATCGAGTAATTTCCAGCGATGGTAATTTCCCGAATAATAAACGCTGTCTTTTATATACGGCGCCATGCTACCTGCACCTAATGTGAATCCGACTTTGTAATAATCCAAACCGTTTCCATGATCAGCATGATATTCGCCAGTTTTGTATCGCTCGTTTATTACCATTTTATCGGTGCGTTTTACCCAAACATCTAGCCCATACGCATCATCTCTTGTCTTTTCAAGTGCTTTTCCATAGGCTCTAAAGGCGATTTTGTCATTTTCCCAAGCAAAATCATCCATTCTTTCTGGAACATATCGGGCAAAAGTCTTAACTGCAAATGATTCCGGTTTGCCTTTTTGTATAGAAAAACGAACTGTACTTTTTGCTTTTATATTCAATTGTAAAAGCAGATTTTGGATTCCTGATTTTCCTTTATGTTCGAACTGAAATGGAATTTGCTTTTTGGTTGCCGGATTCACCACAACAAAATTTGTAGTATCAATTTTCGGAAAATGGGATAAAATTGCTTTCCATTCGATTGATACGACAGCTTCTTTTCTTTCTAAATCAGAAGTGTTCTGAATTTCGATAATTGCTTTCGATTGAGCGAAAAGCAATGAAGGAAATACAGTAAGAAGCAAGTACAGATATTTTAAATTTTTCATTCTAATAATGGATTTAATCTTAAAAAAAAATCTGCCAATATTTCTAGAAAGATATATTAGCAGAAAAAAATTGAGGCAAAATTATTCGTTGGATGGCTTGCCGATGGTGGCCAAAATTCCGCCATCAACATAAATAATCTGACCATTCACAAAGTTGCTGGCATCAGAAGCTAAGAAAACTGCCGTTCCCGCAAGATCCTCGGGATCGCCCCAGCGCCCTGCTGGAGTTCTGCCAATAATAAATTCGTTGAATGGATGTCCGTCCACGCGGATTGGCTCCGTCTGTGAAGTTGCAAAATATCCTGGCCCGATACCGTTAACCTGAACATTATGTCTGCCCCATTCTGTAGCAAGATTTTTGGTCAGCATTTTCAAGCCTCCTTTTGCAGAAGCATAAGCACTTACATTATCACGTCCAAGCTCGCTCATCATCGAACAAATATTGATGATTTTTCCAGATTTTCTGGCAATCATATCTTTCGCTACTAATCTTGACATAATAAATACGCCAACAAGATCAACATCGATTACTTTTCTGAAGTCTTCCACTTTCATATCAATTGCCATTACGCGCATGATGATTCCGGCATTATTAACCAAAATATCAATTTTTCCATGTGCCACAAGCATTGCATTTACCTGTTTTTCCGCTTCAACCTCATCGGTTACATCAAAAACATAACCTGTAGCTTTGTATCCTTTGCTTTTATAATGATCAATCGCAGTTTCTAATGGTTCTGCTGTATTGTTGGTAATAATCAATTCTGCTCCTGCATTTGCCAAGCCTTCAGCCATAGCCATTCCTAATCCGTGGATACCTCCCGTTACTAAGGCCGTTTTTCCTTTTAAATCAAATAAGTTCATTGTGTATATTTTGTTATTTTCTAAAAATTCTTATTTATCCAATGTAAATTGGTCGTTTGTTTTCTTAAGCCATTCTTCCAAAACTGGTTTCAATTTTTTAACAATTGGCAAATCGGGATTGTAGATGTTACTTAATTCAAAAGGATCTTTTTTCAGATCGTACAATTCATAAGTCCCTTTTCCTTTTTTCTTCACATAGGCAAATTTGTAATCATTGGTACGAATACCTCTAAAGCCCGTATTTATCTTAACATTATTACTGCCAATAGCACCTAAAAGATATTGCTCTGAAGGTTTTTCTCCTTTGCCATTCAGATAATATTGAGCATAACTTTTTCCGTCGACTTCTTTCGGAATCTTATTTTTAAGTCCCATCAAGTCTAAAAGTGTTGGATAAATATCCGGAATGCTTCCTAAAAATTCATTGTCAATTCTTGGCATGATTTGGCCTTTCCAATAAACGATAAACGGAATTCGGACAGACTCTTCGTAAATATTGTTTTTTGATATTTCCGAATGTTTTCCAAGACAATTTCCATGATCAGCAGTAATGACAACAATGGTGTTTTCATCAAGTTTCAAATCCTTCAACCCCTGAATAATACGACCGATTTGCTCATCAACTCCTGTAATGTTGGCGTAATAATAGCGAACGTCTTTTCGATACTGATCTCCCATTTCTGTTCCTTCTGCAGGAATATTTGGATCTTTAACCAAATCTACCATCGGGACATCTTTATACAGATCATAATATTTTTTAGGAACAGTCTGATAATTTGAATGAGGCGGATTCATGGAAACCACCAATGAAAAAGGAGCGCCGTTTTTACGAATTTTTCCTCCTTCATTTTTAAAGAATGCCAATGCTTTATCAGCCTCGTGAGTTGGTCCCCATTGGTTCACATATTTAAAGTCATCCCTTTTATCGTTAGTATCCCAATACATTGGTTTGTCATGCTCGTCATAAGTTCCGTAGCCGTACCAATAATCAAAACCATGGCGCCTGTCTGGCGAAGTCCATTCATTCCAAGCCACTTCACCAATATTGTTTGATGTTGGTATGTATGGCTTGTAAGGAGAATCTAAATGCCATTTCCCGATATAACCATTTGAATAGCCGTTTTGTTTCAAAACATCTGACCAACAAATAGCGTCTTTTTGTAGTTCCACGCCAAAAGGCGCCGAACTCGAATTCACATTACTGTAGACATGATTTTTTAATGGATATTGTCCGGTCATCAGCATTGCTCGTGCTGGCGAACAAACTGGAAAGTTGCTCACCATTTGGCTTATTACCAAGCTCTCTTTGGCAAATTTGTCTAATTGAGGGGTCTTCACAGGTTCTTTTCCTTCAAAACCTAATGTCTGTTCCCTCCATTGATCAGCCAAAATAATCACCAAATTAGGTGACTTTTTAGATTGGGCAATAGTCGAAATTGTACAGAATACAAGCAGTAAAAAGAACAATTCTGAATAGCTATTGCATTTTATTTTTTTCATAATGATTTTAATTTTTCATTAATTCTGTTGCGATTTCTGATTGGTGTTGTTTAAAAACAAGGCCGCCCACCACAGCGGCCTTTTCAAAAAACAAATAAAAATTATCCAAAACCACTGGTATAATTTACTTTAATATTTTAGTAAGCACTTATTAATTCTTGTATCCAATTTTGTTTTATTGAATTTCTTTAATCCATTTCGGCAATTTTTTCAGTCTTAATTTTAATTGTTCGAGATATAATGAAGATGGCTCGACAGCTTTGTCTAGAGATTCAGAAAGTCCCAATTGTTCCATTTTAAATGTTGTTCCATTACTTTGAAAACCAACAATTACTGGATTTGGAATTTTCCAATATTCAAATACATTTGAAGGTGGCCAAAATTCAAAATCTTTTACTGCTTCATTAGTTTGCTTGTAATTCCAAAGTACCAATCCTTGCATATGATTTGGCATATTATCTAAAGATCCGCCGCCACGACCATTCATCAAACCGCCCTCAACCTGATCAAGCAAAGTATTTCTTGGTTGGCTGGAATGCGATTCAAAACAAGTATTTGAAGGATAAGTACATTTCCAGATTACGGTATTCATCGAGTAATGAGAAGCGCCAAAAGAATGCCACTGCGACGCCAAATCCACACAATTGGCAATCAAAACATTCGTTGAGCCATTTGAATTAATTGCTTGGTGACCTCCGTTCCCGTCAATTTTGCAGTTTAAAACAGAAACATTGGCACTTTGCGCAATTGTTGCGGCAACACTGCAATCTGTAAAACGGCAATTTTTCATCCATGAGTTTGTACTTCTTCTCATGTTCAACATGGTAAAACCACTGTCATCTTTCCATGAACGGTGATGAACAAATTTTTCTGTCCAATTACCTACAAATGCGATATCTTCTATTCCAACTTCTTGGCTATTAGCAAATTTCGACACTTCCCATTTGTACTTTGAATCAATTGTGTATGAAAGAGGTGCCAATAAAGTCAGTGTTTCCTTTTTTATGCTTTTGATCTGATAAAAGACTTTAACCTCCAATCCCTTTTCAACAAGATATGTCCATTGAGGTTCTACTTTGTTATTCTTTAATTCCGATGCAATTAAATCTTTATTGTTATCCAAGAGATGTAACATAATCCAATCTCCCTCCTTTAAGCCTTCAGTTGAATTTAATTGTATTGAAAAATCTCCAACTTTGGCTGAAGCTGTTACTTCTCCAATTTTCTTATCGGCACCTCCACTTCCAAAAATAAACAAAGGCGGTACCGTCCACATTTTTGAAGGATCTACTGGTGGCAATTCATTTTTCATAAAAAGTTCAGTACCACCTGCACCCGAACCGCTTCCCCTAAAAACAATATTTCCTTTTTTTGAAATAATTGAATTCGGAGCGTCGCCATCCTCATTAACCAAAAATCTTCCTTTTGGAAAGAAGACAATTCCGGAACCGTTTTTATTTGCTGCATCAATTGCTTTTTGTATGGCAATTTTATCCGAAACATTGTCATCTGGCTTTGCGCCAAAAGAAGTCACATCAAAGATTTTATAGTTGGTTATATTCGGAATTTCTTTTTCACCCTGATGATAGCCAACATAAGAGAAATCAGGCAAAATGGTTCTGTCTTTTTTATAATCTTCAAAAATTTTGGCTTCTTTTTGTGCAAAAACCGTTGTTGCTACAAACAGACTCAAAAGGATTATTTTTCCTTTTCTAAATTTATTTTTCTTATTGTTCATCTTAATCAATTTAAAATAGTAGCACAAATCAATAATTTCACAGCTGCAAAACTTCTTTAATCAAATTATGCCCCCACATAAAACAATTAAATGTATTTTAAATCTGCAAAATACCGCTTGTGTAAAGACGATAATTATTTAGAAATTATAGATACCACTTTTTATAACGAAGCAAAGCCTCCAAGAAATAATAATCAGCATACGTTAACGGAACATCAATCTCACTGTTGTGCGGAATTGATCCCACACTATGCATTAAAAGATAACCTCCATTTGTACCTAATTTAGCTCGATATTTTGGACCAGACAATGATTTCAAGATTGTTTTTGCAGTATCAACATAATTTTGTTTTTCTGCTCCGTCAGTATATTGTCCTAATTCCAGCAATGCTGAAGCATAAACTGCCGCAGCCGATACGTCTCTTAATGCATTTGGAATATTTGGTGCATCAAAATCCCAGTACGGAACTTTGTCTGCAGGCAAATTAGGATTGTTCAAAATGAATTTTGCAACACCTTTTGCTTGCTTCAAATATTCAGGATTTTTTGTAAAACGATACATCATCGTATATCCATACAAAGCCCAGCCTTGTCCTCTGCTCCATGCACTAGAATCTGCATAACCTTGTGCTGTAACTTTCTTGCGAACTTCACCTGTGTTCAAATCATAATCCAATACGTGATAACTGCTGAAATCAGGTCTGAAATGATTTTTAATTGTCGTATTAGCATGATTTTCTGCTATTTCTGCAAAACTTTTGTCATTGCTGTTTTGGCTAGTCCACTCCAGCATTTCAAGATTCATTAGATTATCAATAATAACTGGACCAACAAAACCTTTCTTTTTTAAAGCTCCTTCAGTAACCTCCCAAGATTGGATCACTTTGGCACCCGCATGATATCTTGTCGCCAATGATTTTGAAGATTGAAGAATCACCTTTTTGTATTCTTCATTTTTTGTCAATCGATAAGCGTTTCCAAAACTACAATACATCATAAAACCTAAATCATGGTTTTTGGTGTAATACTTTATGGTGTCCAATATCGTAAGCCTTTTTTCAGCCTCCTTAAGCACTAAAGGCTTTTTAGTATATTCGTAAATATACAGCAACGTTCCGGGATAAAAACCACTGCACCACCAGTATGCATCAGAACTAACATTGTGACCGCTCTCAAATGTTCTTGGCATTGAGTCTGATGGCGTGGCTTTCTCCAAAAATTGATATTGCTTCTCGGCAAAAACAAAATTTTCCTGAATCATTTTTTTCATTGCAGAATGATCCTTGCTATCGCCTTTTTGAGCAGAAATAGAAAAACTGCAAAACGACAATAGTATTAAATAATACTTGATTTTCATGAATTTAAATAGTTTATAAAAAGTTGGTAAAAATGTAGTCAGTGATTTTTACCAACTTTTTTGATTATCGGTTCGAAATTACCAGCCTGGATTCTGGCTTTCTTTAGGTATTAAAGTATTCGATGCTATTTCTAAAGAAGGAATTGGGAATAGTAAAAACTTATTTCCTCCAGCAAAAGCATTTTTACCTCCTAAAGCACCGTATTGTTGATTTCCAGAAGTCAATGGGCCTGAAGTAGGCGCTGCGGCCATATCATCACTTACAGCTTTCATTGTAGGCAGAAATTTATTCCAACGGATCAAGTCCATTTTGCGCAAACCTTCAAAACACAATTCACGCATACGCTCATCCTCAATAAATTGTTGAAAACCAGCTTTAGAACTTGCAGCCGTAATTGTTGCTACATCAGAAATTGCATATGGAGCAGAAACATCTGTGCGCCCATATCCTCTGCGTCGCACTTGGTTCACTGCAGCTTGTGCCGCTGCTGTTGGACCGTTTACTTGATTTTCAGCCTCTGCGTACATTAACAACACATCAGAATATCTTAAGATTGGGAAATTAATTGCAGTATAATTTTGATCTCCTGAAAGATTAATTTCATACTCTCTTCTCCATTTTGCGCAATCCCTGCCGTATTGTACAGTTTTAGCCAGATTGGTTTTAACCGCTGTAGTATTATTTATAGTATAAGTAGTCAAATTCCAATCGCGACGCAAATCAGCTCCTGTCGCATCATAAGCTCTAAATAATTTTCCTGTTCCTTTTATAAAACCCCAGCAATACTGACCAAACAAAGGATTAGAAGAGGTTGGCTGAAAAATAATACCATTATTATTTCCTACACGCCCTCCTTCATTATAACCTCCGCCACGAGCCTTGAAATCAGCTTCCCACATCAATTCTTTTGTATCGTAGCTATCAGCTGCTTCGTTAATAAAAACTTGGCGATATGCATTATTAGACGTAATTCCATTTGAAGGATTAATTACATCATAATAGTTCGCAGGCTTGCCAGCAGGTGGAGTCGTCTGAAAAGCAACATTCAAACTATGTTGTCCTGAATCTATTACTTTTTTTGACCAAGCCAAAGCGTCATTGTATTTTGAAACATCATTCAAAGGATACCCTGCCATTTGCAAACAAACTCTAGCAAGCACTCCCTGCACTACTGTCTTGTAAACACGGCTTGAATATGCTGGTCGCGTTGCACTAACTTTAGCTTCGGCATCTGTCATGTCTTTTAAAATTTGTGCATAAACTTCGTTGGCAGCTGTTCTTGCCATTGAAACATTATTAGGATTTGTAGTAGGCGTCAATCGTAAAGGCACATCTCCAAATCGGGTTACCAACATGAAATAATAATACCCCCTTAAAAACAAAGCTTCGCCCAAGATTTGTTGTCTTTTTTCTTCATCCATCTTTGGCAAATTGATATTAGCGATCATGTCATTTGCCCTGTTGATACCATCATAAAGGTTAGCCCAATAATCTGAAATTAGTACAGTACTAGCATCAAAATTATAAACCATTGGCCCCGTTATTGTAGCAGCACGAGCATAATATGATTCATCTGTACCTGATTCCAATTGATTCCATAACTGATTGGCATATAATTTTTCAGATCCCAATGGATCATAAACTCCTGCTAAAGCATCGGTTAATCCTTTTTCATCTGTATAATATTGTTCTATGGCTATTTTTTGAATAGGCTCAGTGTCTAAGTAATTTTCACAAGAAGTTGTGCCCAACGCCACCAATCCTAATAATATATATATCTTTTTCATTTTGAAAGTCATTTAATGTTGTTAAAAGGAAATATTTGTAGTAAAAAATACAGTACGAGCTCTAGGATAAGACGAATAATCAAATCCAGGCGTCAAAGCAGAGTTATAAGTATTTACCTCTGGATCTGATCCGCTGTATTTAGTCCAAGTATATAAATTTGAAGCTGACAATGATAACCTCATTGATTTAAGGTGTATTTTTTCTACAAATTGCTTATCAAAATTATACCCCAACGCTACGTTTTTTAATCTCAAGTAAGAACCGTCTTCAACTATTCTTGACGAATATCCTACAGGTGTACCAACATAACCTTTTGTTCTTACAATATCAGAATTTGAGTTCGTTGGAGTCCATCGATCTTGATAACTCGCAAACTGATTTAAACCTTCACGACCTGCTCCTGCTCCTAATTGATTTCCATCAAACAAAATACGGTTCGTATTCATAATATCATTTCCATAAGACCATTGGAAGAAAATGTTCAAATCGAAGTTTTTATACGTGAAATTATTTGTAAATCCACCAATATTTAAAGGGTTACCATTTCCTATTTTAGTATAATCCTTTGCGTTGATTGTTCCATCTCCATTTTGATCTACATATTTAACATCACCTGGTTGTACATTTACATTTCCGTTATTAGCAAGACCTGCTTTCAACTTGTAAGGATCAGCTGCTGTACCAGTACCTGTGAAATCAGAATATTTGTAAGTTCCTGCATATTCAAATCCGTACATTTCTCCTAAAGGTCTTCCTACTACTGCATTATAAGCACTTACCCCTTTGTATTCTGTATCCCAGTTAACAATAGACTCTAAGTTGTTTTGACCTTCTGCCAAAGCCAATAATTTATTTCTGTTGAAAGAGATGTTAGCGCTAGTGGTCCAAGTGAAATCTTTAGTAACAATGTTTTGAGTAGTCAATGACAATTCCAAACCTTTGTTTTCTACACTTCCGATGTTTTTAAATGCAGTTGTAAAACCAGAAGACAATGGAAGGTTCGTTCTCAACAACAAATCTTTAGTTGTTTTTTTATAGACATCTGCAGAGAAAATAATTCTTTGTTTTAAGAAACCTAAATCGATACCTGCATCAAATTGCTCTGTTGTTTCCCATTTCAACTGAGAATTTCCTAATTTTTGAGCTGTTGCGCCTGTCACATAATTATTGTCAAAAATATAAGTTCCGTAAAATGGATTGTTTGGATCATAATAAGTAGTCAGATAATCAAAATCGCCTACTCTGTTATTACCTGTCTGTCCATAGCTTGTACGCAATTTACCTTCAGATAAAATGTTGTTTTTTAAGAACTCCTCTTCACTGAATTTCCAAGAAAGTGCTCCCGAAGGAAAATAACCCCAATGATTTTCTGAAGGAAATTTAGAAGACCCATCCGCTCTGTATGAAGCTGTTACAAAATATTTAGATGCGTAATCGTAGTTTACTCTACCTAAAAATGAAGCCATTGTCCAAACTGAATTACCCGGATCGATTCTTAAAGCCGTACCAGAATCAAGTGAATCAAATCTCAAGTCCTCGTTAGCAACTGGAATTTTGTTTGCAGCTTTTCCATAAGACTCGCTCTCTTGTTTTTGAATCGTAAATCCTCCAAGAGCAACAATGTGGTGCTTTTGTATTTTCTTATCCCAAGTTAAAGTATTCTCATTCAAAAAGTTGGTATAATTGTTATTCATCATTTTTCCATTCACACCCGCTGCACTACCTGGACGACCTAATGTAGTATATGAGTTATAAAATTCATCTTTTTCAGATTTGTTATCTACATATCCTACAGTTGATCTTAATTTCAATTCTTTGGTAAATAAATACTCTACATAACCATTGATAGAGAAATTATTAGTCGTAGTTACATTATAAGTATTCTTAAGGTTGATCACAGGATTTACTCTTAAATCAAATCCTGAATTAAGGTTTGGATCTATAAATTCGTCTTCAGGATTTAGCACGCTTGGCGAATATGGACGCATACCCCAAACTGAAACCATTACATTTGCTGAACCGTTATAAATTGCCGCACTCGGATCAATACCAGTTTGCTTCAAATAACTGTAATTTGAATTAATTCCGATTTTAAGTTTGTCCGTAAATTGGTAATCTGCATTAATACGACCTTGATATCTGGTATAATTTGAATTCAATAAAATACCATCTTGATCAGTGGTTGAGCCACTAATAGCGTATTTCAACTTTTTTGTTCCTCCTGTTACAGAAAGGTCATTTTTTGTGAACAATGCCACACGAGTAGATAAATCTTGCCAGTCTGTACTTCCTTCATTTCTATAACTTTCTAATGTTCTGTTAGGATCAGTAAGATAGATTTCAGTTGGTGATTTTGGAGTTGAAGTCGCAAGCGGATTCAATTCCAATTGATACTTTACAAACTCATACGTGTTCATCATATCCATTTTGTTTGCAATTTGCTGTACACCTACTGAACTAGAAAATGAGAAAACTGGTTTGCCTTGTTTACCTCTTTTGGTTTGGATTACAATAACACCATTAGCTCCTCGAGCACCATAAATAGCAGTTGCAGATGCATCTTTCAAAACATCTATAGAAGCAATATCCTCAGGGTTTATTATGTTATTGTTTCCTCCTTCAACCAAAAAGCCATCAATAACATATAAAGGACTATTTGCCTGTGTCACTGAATTGTTACCTCTAATAACTATATTGGTTCCTGCACCTGGCATACCATCTGCTGATGTTACTTGAACCCCAGCCACACGGCCAGCCAAAGCATCATCAAAAGAACGAACAGGAGTCTTTTTTAAATCAGACATGTTTACGCTGGCAACAGCTCCAGTCAAATCTTTTCTTTTGACAGTTCCATATCCAATAACTACAATTTCATCCAGATTGTTTGTTGACGATTTTAGTGTCACATTTAAAGTTTTTTTATCTCCAACAGTTACGGTCGAAGTTTCAAAACCTATATAAGTAAAAACCAATTGGTCTTTTGAGTCTGCTTTTATACTATATTGTCCTGTATAATCTGTTAATACAGCATCTTTAGTTCCTTTTACTGTAATCGTAACACCAGGAAGCGGATCTTTCTTATCATCTACAACAACCCCTGATATTGTTTTCTTATCCTGTGCCTGTGCAAAAAACGGAATAATGATCAAACAAATACCAACAAATAAATGTCTTAAAACCTTTTTTAAAGGCTGGTATTTTAAATTCAATTTTTTCATAATTCTTAAATTTAGTATTGGTTAAAGTTAGTTTAGTTTTGTCATGTTTGTATCGATTGCGAAAACGTTTTCTTTTCAAAAATCATTTTTCAAATTTACTTCGATTTGGTTCGTTTAAAGGGGGATTATTTTCCTTTTAAGGGTTAAAATCTTCCTTTTTACGGGGTTTCAGCTTAAATCAAGCTTTTTCGATGCTTTTTATTTCAATCCTATAATCACCGAATAATTTTTAGTTGATTTAGTTCATTTTCCGACTAGGAGTTTTCATTATTTCAGCTAATTCGTTTGCTAAACTTTTTGTTTTTTCAGGCATTTGAGTAGCCAGATTATGTTCTTCTCCAGGATCTTTATCCAAATCATAAAGTTGTGGACCTTGTTGCAAGCCTGAATCAACACTTTTATTGATGAGCCATAAAGGTGGCTGTTGCGTTTGCGGAGCAATATATTTCCAATTTCCCTTTCTTATGCTCATCGTAAAAGCTTCTTCAATCAAATATTGACGGCCTTTTTTATTTTTCCCTAATAACGCGTCAAGCATATCAAAACTGTCAACAGCAGTTTCCTTATTATTGATATTTGAACCTATAAGTTTGGCAAATGAAGCAAAGAAATCAACCTGACTGATTAATGCATTACTTTTTGCCGGTTTGACTTTTCCGGGCCAATATACAATAGTAGGTACGCGAGTTCCTGCTTCGTAAGCACTGTATTTCCCTCCTTTAAACTTTCCTGATGGTTTATGATTCCCAATGTTTGACAATGCTTGATCTGCGTAGCCATCGTCTAAAACAGGACCATTATCACTGCTAAAAACTATAATAGTATTCTCTGCAATCTTAAGTTCATTGAGCTTTTTCATAATCTGCCCAGTTACCCAATCCATCTGCACAATGGCATCACCTCGAGGTCCCATTTTTGTGCTTCCAACAAATTTTTGATTAGGAGCTCGCGGTACATGAATGTCAGGCAAAGCAAAATATAAGAAGAACGGTTTTTGGGTATGGCTTGAAATAAAATCCGTTGCCTTATTGGTTAATACATTCGGGAATTCTTCGTCTTTCCAATAAGCATTATGCCCTCCGCTCATATATCCTATTCTACTTATTCCATTAACTACAGTACCACTATGTTGCGGATCAGCAAGCATTTTTAAAATTTCTTCATCTTCTGCGCCAATAGGATCTGTTCCTATCCTTTTATCATAATTGACTATTATAGGATCGTTCTCATCTCTATTCACTACTGTATGATTTTCTACAAATACCGTTGGTACTCGATCTGGCGTTGCAGGAATTAAAAAACTGTAATCAAAACCTATTTCCAATGGTCCGGGCTTAATTTCTTTATTCCAGTCAGGTTTTCCGTTTCCTAAACCTAGATGCCATTTACCAATTGCTGCAGTAGCATATCCAGCACTTTTGAACATATCAGCAATCGTTTCTTTATTTGGATCAATAATTAAAGGCGCGTCACCTGGTAAAATGGCTGCATTATTTCTAAAAGCATAGCTTCCTGTAAGCAATGAAAATCTCGATGGTGTACATGTCGAAGCCGTACAATGTGCATCCGTAAATTGAATTCCGCCAGCAGCAAGAGCGTCAACATTTGGCGTTTTTACGGCAGTTGCTCCATAACAGCTTAAATCACCGTAACCCAAATCGTCAACATAAATAAATATTACATTTGGCGGTTTAGAAACCAATTCCTTCTTTTTTGGTGAACATGACACTACTAGCAACATAAGTAATGCACAGCAGGGAAAAAATATCTTCTTCATCTTTTAGTGGTTAGATTGATACTAATTGATGATTCAAATATAATTTTGGCAGTTTTTTAAAGAGAGTATTTTCATCCTTTTATGGGTCAAAATATTCCTTACGATTATATTTCAATATTTTACACTCTACTAATTTGAATAATACTGCATTAAAAATTCACTCCAATACAAAATATCATCACAACAATTTTATAAATGCTACGACTCTGACAAGCAAATTTCATACTGATAAAAAAAATTGATTTTAATTGTATTGCATCGTTCGATCATTTTATTATTTTTGAACAATAATTACAATCCTAACAGATTAATTTCCCCCTATATAACTTAATCTGCATTTTAGTTCCAAAGTCCAAATATTTTAACAGTATCAATTCGATACTTACTTTAATATTAATCTAAAAATTCTTCAATGCCTTTTAACACTCATAATAGGGTAACTGTCTTGGTCTGCATTTTCTGCTGGGGTTTATTTTCTACGACCTCAAAAAGCATCGCACAGACAAAATCTATATCATTCAATCGTCTTGATGTCACTAACGGTCTTTCAAACAATTCTGTTCTATCAATCGCTCAAGATTCTGCCGGTTTCATTTGGCTAGGAACCAAATATGGTCTTAATCGATATGATGGCCGTACATTCAAAATCTTTAAAAATGATCCTTCAAATAAAAAGACCATATCGTCAAACGATTTTATCAAGAAATTAGAAATCGATTCTAACAAAAGAATGTGGGTTGTTTCGGATGGACTGGATTTATACCATTCTGAGGATAATTCCTTTGAGAATATTATTTCACAAAAAGAAAATGTCGGACGTGTTTTAAAAGATTCAAAAGGCAATTTGTGGGTAGGTTCTTCATCTCGATTGCAATTTAAGGCTGTCAACAGCACGAAGATAGTTCCGATCAAAATTAGCCAAAAAAAACTGCAGGTATCTGAGCTTTTTGAAGACCATCAGTATCATATTTGGGTTGGAACTTCTGATGGTTTATTCGAACTTTTCTTCGTCAACCAAAAACTTCAGATAAAACGTCACTTCAGCTCCACATTCAAAGAAGATGAAAATATCGGATTAATAACAACTATTGTTCAAGATGAAAGCCTGAAATATTGGATCGGTACTAGAAAAAATGGAATATATCTTTTTGATAAAAAAACATCAAAATTGACGCATTTCATAAAAAACATCAGCGATAAAAACTCTTTGGTTAATAATAATGTCCGCAAAATTTTGCGACACAAAAACGGATCATTGTGGATTGGCACGCAAGATGGTTTATCAATTTTAAATCCGTATACACACAATTTCATCAATTATCAGCACGATCCAGTTAATCCAAACAGTTTAAGTCAAAATTCGATTTACGACATCTTTCAGGACAAAAGCGGTTCTGTTTGGATAGGCACTTATTTTGGTGGTGTCAATATCGTTTATTCTGTAAATACACCTTTTGTGGTCTACCAGAATAAAATTGATAAAAACAGTCTCAGCAGCAATATAATCAGTTCAATTGTTGAAGATCAGAATAAAAATCTTTGGATTGGCACTGAGGCGGGAGGACTAAACTATTTTAACAGAAATACCAACCAGTTTACTAGCTATAAAAACAATATTAATGATGGAAAGAGCTTAAGTTCGAATCTAGTAAAAGCTATTGCCATTGATAAAAACCAAAACATTTGGATTGGTACAGGATTGGGAGGATTGGATTTATTTGATCCAAAAACGGCAAGTTTTACAATTTTCAAGCAAAATGCAAACAACAAAAATAGTCTGATATCAAACAACGTGAATTGTTTGATTGTCAACAGACAAAACAAATTATTTATAGGAACAGACGTCGGTTTGAATATTTATGACATTGCACAGCAAAAATTCAGTTTTTTTGCCACTAATGGGAAAACCTTTTTAAATAAATCAATCAATGCTCTTTATGAAGATAAAAAAGGAAATATCTGGATTGGCGGTCCCACAGGTATTCATATTTACCAAAACGCTAAGCTCCAATACAAACATTTTAGAAACAATTCGGGCAAGCAATTTGAACATGATATAAATTGTTTTTTTGAAGACAGCATGGGACAAATGTGGGTTGGCACCTATCATCATGGCTTGGCATTACTTAATCTAAAAAACAATACTTTTAAAATTTTTGATATAAATAATGGCTTGTCCAGCGATAATGTATTGGCAATAACAGAAGATAATGACACTAATTTATGGATAAGTACTGATAATGGATTGGTCAAATACAATCGTGGTAAAAATTCCTTCAGAAGTTTCAATATCTTGGATGGTCTTCCTGATAATCAATTCAATACTAATTCTGTACTAAATGATAGTGAGGGACAAATCTTTTTTGGAACTTATAATGGATTGGTAAATTTCAATCCACAAAGAATAGAACGAAATGGATTTCCTCCTGCCACTATACTATCCAATCTAAAACTATTCAATATCCCTGTCAAAATTGGAGATGAAAGCGGTCTATTAAACAAAGACATCAATTTTACTGAAACACTGACATTTGACCATAGCCAGAACATTTTTACAATTGAATTTTCAGCATTAAATTTCATAAAATCAAACAAAAACAAGTATGCATATATGCTTGATGGTTTTGAAAAAAACTGGAATTATGTTGACATTCCTTCTGCCACGTATACTAATTTACCTGCTGGAGATTATCATTTTTTAGTGAAATCAGCTAATAATGATGGGATATGGAATACCGAAATCAAAAAAATCAATATCGAAATCCTTCCTCCAATCTGGAAAACTTGGTGGGCTTATCTCCTTTATTTTGCTACTGTTTTTGCGATTACTTATTACATTATGAAGTTTTTAAAAGCAAGAACTGAATTAAAACAAGAACTTCATTTCGAAAAAATGAAATTGGATTTTTTCACTAATGTGTCACATGAGATTAGAACTCCATTGACTTTGATTTTGGGGCCAATTGAAAAACTAGAAAAACTAACAACCGAAAATACACCAGCAAAAAAATATGCTCTAAGCATAAAAAACAATACCGAAAGATTGTATCGTTTGGTAAATGAACTATTGGATTTTAGAAAAGCGGAATCTGGAAATATGCGCCTTTATTTTTCTGAAGAAGAATTGGTTGGTACTTTAAAGGCAATTTACGAAAGCTTTCAGACTTTAGCTGAAGCAAAAAATATTGACTATACTTTTAAAAGCAGTGATTCTGAAATTTTGGTTTATTTTGATAAGGACCAAATAGAAAAAGTGTTTTTCAACTTATTGTCAAACGCTTTCAAGTTTACTCCAAATGGAGGGGCAATACAATTAAAAATAGCATTAAAAAAACAAAAAGTAAAAATTACCGTAACCGATAATGGTAAAGGCATCGCAATTCATAATCTTGATGCCATATTTACCAATTTTTATCAGGCAGATCAAAGCTTTGGAACCGGAATTGGCTTAGCGCTAACGAAGAGCCTTATCGAACTTCATAAAGGAAAAATCAGTGTAAAAAGCAAACCTGCTTCTGAAGAAAAGGCAGGAAAAACCACATTTGTGGTTGAGCTTCAACTGGGTAGAAATCATTTAAAAGAAATTGATATTACACCAATACCAAAAATTGAAAATACAATTATTGAAGATGTTGTAGATCCTGCAACGGAAAATTTTATTGAAAATCAAACAGAGGAAAACAAAGAAAAAAAGGCCACTATATTAATTGTAGAAGATAATGATGAAGTAAGAGATTTTATCAAACAATCTCTCGAAACAAATTATCATGTATATGAAAGCGAAAACGGATTAGAAGGCTGGAAAAATGCACTTCAAATTATTCCAGATCTAATCATTAGTGACGTTATGATGCCGGTTATGGATGGGCTGGAACTTTGCGAAAAAATCAAAACAGATGTCCGCACTTCGCATATTCCTGTAATTTTACTGACTGCAAAATCTGCACCGGTTCATCAAGTACAAGGCTTGCAACAAGGTGCTGACGTATATGTAACTAAACCTTTTAATGACCAAATTCTACAATTGAATATTAAGAATTTGCTTTCCTTAAAAGCAACATTGCAAAAAAAATACAGTGAGCAGATTTTAAAATTGCCAATAATAACAACAACGGAATCATCACAAGAAGAAATTTTTCTTCAAAAACTGCAACAAATCGTCGAAAACAATATTGGTAATGCAAATTTAGATTTAGGATTTATTACGACTGAAATCGGGATGAGCAAATCTGTTTTGTACAAGAAATTTAGTGCTCTTACTAATTTATCCTTAAATGAATTCATTAAAAATCAACGCTTAAAACATGCGGTAGAATTATTTCAAAATGGAGAAACATCAACCTTGACAGTTGCCTTACAAGTGGGTTTTAATGATGTAAAATACTTTAGTAGGGAATTCAAAAAAATGTACGGCATCACGCCAGCTGAATATATTAAAAAATAAAGGACAGCTATAAACTTACGCCTTGCATTTCCGTTTAAATAAACCAAATTCTGACTTAGTATTTACAAGATTAACTGCCAAAACAATCTTTAAAAACATATCTGTATCTCTACCAAACTCTCTCAATTGTTGCGAATTGACAGTCCATTCAATCCATCCAGATTTTTTCACTTTTATCTCAGCCAATAAAGCTCCGGAGATTACTTGATTTTTATTATTGTAATCAGACTTTCTTTCGTCTGGCATGCAATATATACTACATGCAAGATTTTCTGGTTTGGGATAAGCACTTGAAATATTCATTCGCAACGTGGCATAATCAAAGTTTTTTATTCCACTTACGTCAAATTTTATATAAATCTCTTTATAAAAATCTATATTACGCTCCTTTTTATTCACCTTAAAGACTTTAGACGTTTAATTAATATCAAAATTAATTTGCATCCTGATCATCGTGGTAGATAATAATGTTTTATTGGATGAAAATCTTCCGTAAATAGTTTTTTATCTTTATATTAACTACTGGATTACACTGTTTTTCAAAAAATACTCATATAGATTAATGAGACTTATTTCTTTCATTTAAAAAGAACAGTGTTGTCTTCATTAAAAATGCTATTTAATCATCTAATTTTTATGAAGAATATTGATCAAACTTCACTTAGAACTAAAAGTTTTATGGGAAAAATTACCTTCCTATAATCATTTAAAATATTAAAAAAATCAAGCAATTATTGCCTTATCTTTTTTTTCAATACTGTTTAAATATTCTGTGGGTGTATGCAAAGTGATCTCTTTAAAATATCGATTAAAAGAAGATTTAGAATTGAAACCAGATTCATATGCTAACTCTAAAATATTAATAGTCAGATTTTGTTCTGATAAATATTTGAATTTATCTTTTACATATTCTATTCTGTATTCATTCACAAAAGTATAAAAAGGCTTATTCACAAAATGATTCAACGTTTCGCTGATATGATATTTATTCAGATTAGTAAGTTTTGAAAGTTTATCAAGCGTCAAATCACTATCTAAAAAGTATTGTTCTTTTTCCATTACTTTCTCAAGCTTTAGCACTATTTTAAACATTTCGCTCTGGCTTAAAATTTCTCTTCTTTTTTGAGGTAATTCAGACTCTTTATCCTCGAGGGCAACATCTTGTTTTTTTTCAGAATTCTCTAAAAAATCATTAGCTACATTCGAATTTATTTCATGAGTACTTATTCTGGAAATAGTATAATTTCCAACAGATAAAAATAGTTCCTGCTTGTTATTTTGAAAAGTATGATCTGTAAAAGCTCCATATTTATACGTGATTATTCTAATCGTAATAACGATAAGAAGCGTATAAATAATACTTCTGCTTAAGTAATTTAAAGACATTAGAAATGAGCCAAAAATTGTAAACAAAGTTCCTAATATTCCAATACACAAAAAAAGTGAAGCAAGCTGTACAATCAATTTTTTCTCGTGACAATTTCTAGGCAGTTTATTGATAGCTAAATAAATAATTCCGCACGAAAAAATGATATCAAGCGGAAGTAACGTATAAAGACTAATCGTATTATACCAATACAAAACCTGATAGGCATTTGGCGAAGTAGCAAATAATACGCAAACCGTAGAAAAATAACCAATTGCACCAATTATAAAAGGAATAAAAAGATACCATTTTGAAGCACTAACAAATTCAGGTCGTATCGTTTTCAAGGTATATAAATACAATAAAGGAATGTAGCAGAATCCGATAAAAGTATTCATCATATTGAGTACTTGCTGATCTTCAACGAAAGTAAAAATGAAAAATTTAATCGAAAGATGTAATCCTATACAGATTACCAACGAAATCAACAAATCATCTGCATTTTTTCTGTATTGACTTCTTAAAAGTAAAACCGCCGCTAAAAGTGCCTGAAATATTCCTATGGCAATAATGTATTTCATCTAAAAATCTTTGTGCTAAAGTATCAAGTCGCTGTTAATTTAATGTTTCTAAATTGAGAAAAAATTGATTCATAACAATTTAATAACAAATATTAAAACTTTAAAAATCAATACATTACAATAAATACAAAAGATTGATACTGTGCCAAAGTAGTTCTAGTTTGACAAAGTCGTTTCGAGGTCTAAATCGTGATAATCTTTGCAAAAAAACTACAAAACATGACACCAAAAATTAAATTAAAATCTTTGTTTAAAAAAGAGAAGTTATTTAAAAAAATGCTTTTCGCTACCATTTTTACAGTAGGTTCTTTTATATCCTCTAATGCACAGACTATAAAGGGAGTTGTTACAAGTGAATCTGGATCGCTACCTACTGCAAATATTGTTGGAAAAACTTTCAACGATTCAGCAATTTCAGATTTAGAAGGTTCTTTTACGCTAACCGCAACAGCGTTAGGAGAAGCAACTATTGAAATAAGCTATCTTGGTTTTGAAACAAAATCAATCACAATAACTCTTGTAAAAGGAATCAATGATTTAGGAATTATACAACTGACTCCAGATGGCTCTAGTTCTCTTAAAGAAATTGTAGTAAAAGGAACTATGGCGCCATCGCAGGCTAAAGCTTATAGCATTAAGAAAAATTCATTGGCTATTATGGATGTAATGGCCGCAGACGCAATAGGAAAACTACCAGATCGTAATGCCGCTGAAGCTGTACAACGTATGCAAGGTGTCGCCGTTGCACGTTATCATGGCGAAGCAGATCAAGCAACAGTAAGAGGTACTCCATTTGCATGGACTTCTACACTTTTTAATGGCAATCGTCTTCCTAGTTCAAATGTTATGGGGAATCGATCATCAGTGTTGGATGCTGTACCTTCTGAAATGATTCAGTATGTACAAGTCGCAAAAGCTATAACACCAGATATGGAAGGCGATGCTATTGGGGGATCTATAAATTTCATTACGCGTACAGCGCCAACAAAACGTACATTAAATGTTAGTGCTGCCGGAGGTTACAATACTTTTAGCGAAAACGGGACTTACAATGCATCTGTTACATACGGCGATCGTTTTTTCAATAACAAATTAGGCGTAATTGTTTCGGGGGCAATCTGGAGCAGACAATGGGGTTCTGATGCATTTGAGACAACTTATAATACAGGTGCATCAATCGTAGAACAAAAACGATCTCTTAATACTGTCCTTTTCAAACGTTACATGGGAGAGCGCGAAACTAAAGGGTTAAATGTTGGACTTGAGTATAAAATTACGCCTTCTGATAAAATTTTCTTTAGAGGAATGGCAAATAAGTTTGATGATATTCGTCCGGTTTATGAATCTTATATTGATTATACCAATACTCGTTTTCAATACAATTACAGATATTCTCACTACCAAACGGCGCTAAACGGATTTGAAGTTGGCGGAGAACATCAAATGAATCAAAAGTTCAAATTAGATTGGAGCTACAGCAACCATAAATCAGAATATTATTTAGATACGCCTCCAACTTCAATCAATAAAGGACTTCCAATTGCAACCTTTCGTCAAAAAATTACTGGTGGTTTCAACAATCTTTCTAGCGATGGAAAACGTTACTGGGGATTTGATTCTCCAAATGGAGTTGGTGGAACTGTAGATAATTTTGAAACAGGCCTTGCCAATTCAAGCGAAGTTATGGATCCCACAAAACTTTTACTAAATCAATTAGTAATTGCGCAGCTTGATAACAGCGAAAGAGATCAGATTGGACAAATCAATTTAAAAGTTGAAGCAAGCTCAAAAGTGAATTTAAAGTTTGGTGCCAAATATCGTCACAAAGACAGGACAAACACTTACGGTTCTAATTATGTATATCTACCTGCCGCTGCTGTAGGAATACCAAACTCACCAGCTTTGGTTCCATTATCGAATTTGCAGACAACTAATTTTCCAAGCGGAAGCAAGTTTTTTGGAAATATGAATGGTGATTTTAGTCAATTCATTGTAAATCCCTTGACTAAAAATCAATTATTTGATATGTACGGACAATCTTTCCAAACTACAAACGGGTTCATGGATTTTACTTCTAAAACAAATGCAACTGCTTTTTACACCGGTAGTGAGAGCGTAATCGCCAGTTATGCAATGGCTGAAATTGATGCGACTGATGATTTGAAGATAATTGGAGGTATCCGAAACGAATATACTGAGATGACTTTAAATGGAACTAAAGCAACAACATCCGGAACTCCAGCAGTAATTACATTGACTCCTTCTAAAGTAGAGAATGATTACAATTCATTTTTGCCAATGTTGCATGTAAAATACAAATTAAACGAGAAGTCAAATCTTCGTGCCGCGTATACACGCACATTCGTTCGTCCTAATTTTGGAGATATGACTCCTGGAAGTTCGACAAACACAACGTCATCTCCTATGACAATTACACAAGGAAATCCTGATTTGAAACCAACTTTCAGTAACAATTTTGACTTAATGGGAGAATATTATTTTGATAATGTTGGAATTATTTCTGGAGGAGCATTCTACAAAAACATTACCGATGTAGTTTTTACTGATATCAGCACACAAAATATTGATGGAAGCGATTATGTCGTTACACAAGCAAAAAACCTTAATAAAGCCTCATTGTACGGCTTTGAAGCTGGAATCAACAAAAGATTTGATTTCTTAAATGGTTTCTGGAGCGGATTTGGAATAGAATTCAATTATACATTTATCGATTCTAACACCGAAGTTCCTCGCGTTACTGCAACGGCTACTTACAACGATAAAACAAGCTTACCAAACCAATCTAAAAACTTATTCAATGCCATTTTATTTTACGAGCGCAATGGTGTAATGGTTCGTTTGGCTGGAAATTACCGCGGAAAGTCAGTAGAAAGCATTAATCAGCAATTAGGCCCTGATTATTATATCTGGACCGATTCTAATTTCACTATTGATGCTTCTTCAACGGTAAACATAAATAAAAGGCTTAAAGTATTTATCGAATTAAATAACCTAAGTGATTCACCTTTGAAAATGTACATGGGAGCAGATAAACGTCGTATCACTTCTCAGGAATGGTACGGAAGCCGTGGACAAGTTGGTTTACGTTACGAAATTTTCTAAAAACAAATAAATTAAATTATACAAAATGAAAAACACATTAATCGCAATCGCCATTTTGGTACAAACAGCAGTAAGTGCGCAACTTACTGATAGTATAAAAAGATTAGTTCCTGTAAAAGGAGGATTAAATTTCAGAGATGTTGGAGGTTATAAAACCAAAGACGGAAAAGAAGTGGTTTGGGGAAAAGTTTACAGAAGTGCTGGTGTAGATAAATTAACTGATGCAGATGTTGCATTACTAGACAAAAAGAAAATTCACACTGTAGTTGATTTCAGGGGAGTTGCAGAATCAAAAGCTGCACCAGACCGTTTGCCAAAAAATACAGATTATACACTTAGTCCGGCAGGAAGCGACAGTATTCCAAATGCTATGCAAATGGTAAAGTTGCTGAAAGAAGGAAATTTTCTTGAAAAATTCTACGGCTCAGATGGAGTAAAATATAGCGGTGATCGTTTTCGTCCTTTGTTTGTAAAATTGATGACAGCAGATAAAAAAGAAGCTGTAATGTACCATTGTACAGGTGGAAGAGATCGTACAGGAATGGCAACGGCATTATTTCTTTATATCTTAAATGTTCCTGAAGAAACTATTGAAGCTGATTATGTTGCATCAAATGTTTATCTAAAGAAAATGAACAACGGAATGATGGCGCCTCTTGCAAAAATGAGCGGTTTGACAGAAGCACAAGTTCAAGAACAAATGGCCCTAAAACCAGAATTGATCCGTATGTTTTTTGGAGGCATCAAAACACAATACGGAAGTGTAGAAAATTTTCTGCAACAAGAAATGGGAATTGGATCAAAAGAAATTCTTCTTTTGAGAAAAAAATATACTAAGTAGTTTTTGTTTTTATTTACAATTAAAAAGCGGTCGATTTTTTCAACCGCTTTTTTTTATAAAGTTAACTCTTGTTCGCTGACATTAAATAAATTGACATTGTTTTTACAAAAAAAGATTGAAGGTCTTTTATATATATTTTTCACATTCTAAATGATTTTATATACCTTTCCTAAGAAATAAACAAAGACAAATAAATTTACTCCTGAAAATGAAATCGTTTTTATTTTTTTTACTAAGCATCTTATTTTTTTCAGTTCCAATCTATTCTCAAACAATTCAAAAATACAGCGGATTATACTCTTACAAACACAACAGCAACAGCTATTTAAATCTAAAAGACTCTGTAAAAGCGGTTTATTTCAAGTTTAAAAAACCAAAAGCTTGTCTGACCGAAGAAGAAATTGAGCAAGCATATACTAATAATTTAATTAGAAATGATTCGGTCATTAATTTTGATAAATTTCAAAGAATAACAGGACCGGCTTATAACAAAATGGATTACGATTTTTCATCTTTTGAATGGACACTAGTTTTTCAAAAAGCAAATGATTATGCAAAAGCTAGATATAAAAAACCTAAAAGAATCATAAAGAGGTATGAGCATCTTTATGATAATGATATAGCCGAGAAAAGCAAATACAAAACAGCTCTAAAACAATATTATCCGGTATGGAATCATAATTTGCTATTAAAATTAGATGAAATTCAAATTCCTGCTAAAAATAAATATACGCTTGAAATAGATAATAAAACAATGCAAAATTATAAGAAGTTCATTTATAAATATGTATACGACAGCATCGGAAGAGTAAAAGAAGAGAAAAAATACAATGTGATACGAACAGGTACTACAATCGATAAAACTTGCACTGAGGATGATTTATTTATACGCAAATTGTTTTATTATAATGAAAAAGGACAAGTGATAATTCAAAGAATAATTGCTGGCCCACAAGCACAAGAATATAGAGATGAGGATAGCCCACATCGCAATGAATATCTCACAAGTAGTCCCGAATATTTTAGAATCGAAAAAAGCCCACGTCAGTTTTACGCTGACATAGAAACAAAATGCCGTTATTATGGTGATTTACATTGGCGTTATGCTTATGATACATTAGGACGAATTACACAAGTAAAACTTATTGATGATTCAAGCGTAGTAGCAATGCAAGACTACATCTACCACCCTGACAAAGATTATGTGGAAACAGTAAAAAGCTATGGACACGATTTAGAATTGACATTTAAGAATTATAGCAGAAGTATAAAAACATACAATGAACAAGGCGATTTAATTAAAATAGAAGCTATTCCAGATGCGCCCCAAAAATTTGTCATACGAAACATGGTTTATTATTACACCTATGAATATGACAAGCACAACAATTGGATAAAATGCAATATGTTTTTAGAGGGAACTGATTTAGGTGAACCCACATTAATCGCAGAAAGAAAAATTGAATATTATAAATAATTTAAAAAAACATAAACGAAGAAAACGAGTTAAAATATTAGCAAAAAAATATTTTAACTCGTTTCCTTTTTTTTTTGGATGTTTGTTGATATCATCAATCCTTTTCCACCTCTGTTTCTGTATGCATCACACAAGTCCATTTGTTATTTTCCTTAATCCAAGTAGATGTACAAGCGCATTTTATGTGACCTTTTTGACTATTATCTAATACAGCAAAATCAATAAGATATCCGATAACGGCAGTATTTTCATTAATCAGCCTTTCTTCTACATCATATATTCTCAGCACTTTTACTTCATTGACCTGGCCTGAGTCAAACATCTTTTTGAAATCGGCTTCACTTACACTTTGAACGCCACTTTTGCCAGCAACGATACAAGGAAACAGAGTCAGATTTTTTACTGTTTCATAATCATTATTTTCAACTCCGTGCCAATATTTTTTTTCTAGTTCTATGATCTGTGTTTCCATAATATCTTTTATTAATCCTTAAAATTTGATTTTAAAATTTACTCAGAGTCATACTCATAAAAGTACAATATTATACAAAAATATATTTTACCAATCTTAAAACATATTCACAAACAAATGATTATGTTTCACATTATAAAATGAAACCAATCTCTTACTCGTGAGATTCTCGATCGGTTTTTAATTGAAATCTTTTTAACTCAAAAAATAATCAAACACGAATATTCCAATCCTATAAAATTCCACAGCATTTAAAATCCCGTATTTATACGTAGTCGTAACATTCAAAAATTAAATAATTTAACAAACTGAAGATACTATTGTTTTAATAAAGAAAATTATTGATACAATTTTATTGAGCATACCGTCCGGATTTCATCCGATTTTTACTTGATTTCATTTTTGTTTTACTAATAAATACCAATAAAATATTTTATTAATGAGAGAAAAAGATGGATAAATTTTATTAACTTACTTTAACAAATGTTCACTTTGTTAGATTTTAAATAATTTACGTGTTTTTTGTTTTTTATTCATTTTTTTTTTAAAACATTTCACTAAAACAACTTAACAACAAGTGTTTACACAAAACAAGACGTATATTTTAAAAAAAAAGAAGCAAAATATAAATAAAAACACATCGAAATTTTAACTAAAAAAGTTCCACAATTATAATAATATATAATTAATATTGTCGTAAGAAAAGCTTTCAAGATATCCGAGAATATTTTTCTTGAAACTTAGTTTGATTTTTAACACCTTAACAAATTAGAGTTGCCTATGATATAAACCCGATGTATAAAGCTAGTTAAATTGCTAAAATTTTTCAGATTATGGATTCGCACTTTTAATAGAATCTATTTGTGTTTTTCC
This sequence comes from Flavobacterium mesophilum, assembly GCF_039581405.1. Taxonomy (NCBI): domain Bacteria; kingdom Pseudomonadati; phylum Bacteroidota; class Flavobacteriia; order Flavobacteriales; family Flavobacteriaceae; genus Flavobacterium; species Flavobacterium mesophilum. Next base: position 84,880 of record NZ_JBCPXZ010000008.1, read on the forward strand.
ATATCTGTTTAATCCCTAATCAACCAAACAATCAACCTAACTATTACTATGGCAAAACGACTACCCAAACTACCTCCTTTACTGCAAAGTAAAATTTACAAAACCGGACAAACCAGAAGCGCAAATGATGATGTAATTTATCAAAACAGAGCCAATAGAAACGGCACTGTTTTAATACCATTTGAATCGATTCAATTATTCGACATTTCTATTTTTTCATCTAACAGATTTGAAAGCGGATTTATCGTTGTAATTAGTCCCGAAGAATATTATTCAAATCCTGATACACTTGTTTTAATGAAGGCTCGAAAGTTAAAACTTGGTGTCAACGCTATCTTGCATTATGAAACAAGAGCACAATGGAACGAATTTAATCCTTATAAAAATAAGCTCACTGTAGCTGAAAAGAGAACCTCTCCTATCGATGGGCATTTTGTTGCCAGAATACCGTCGACTTCAAAAGACGAACAAAAAATTATTCTTGGCTTTAATACAAGTAATTGCAAAGGGGCAGGAATCAGAGTAGCAGAATACGCCTCTCTCCTAACTATAAAATCTTCTCATTTACAATTAGAATATTTATTCTGGCTCTGCTATAATTCAAAAGAAATAGCACTTGGAGCTGGAATGACTGAGAGCGAGATTGAAAACCGCATTGCAGCTATAACTACAGCTTGTAACAATCAAAAATTGGCCAATAATGATCGGCTTTACAAAACTCGAATTATTGATAATGCCAAAAACACGATTTGTCCGCTTTGTTTAAAAAAATTAAGTGCTGACGCTTTTCTACTTAATTTCTTTGAAAATTCAGAGAAATTAGACACCAGCAAAGAAATCAGTCCTATCAACCTTTTTTACATTAATCAACTGAAAACCGGCGAATTCAATCATACCCCCTATAATTTGGCTTGGGGACATCAAAATTGCAACATGATTTGTAAAGAGACAGGTGTGATCGAAACGATTAAATGGATGAAAGAGGTTGTGGTTAATACCATTATTTTCAACAAGGACTCTTCTTCATAATGGCATATAATAATAAATCAAATTATTTTTTAAAAAGCTATTTGTTCTAAAAATCAAATTTTGTCTCTTGGCAAGATGCATCTATTTTACATTTAGATTACCAATCATTTTTTAGATGTAAAATCAGAATAAAGATCCAAAAATAGCTGTGTTTTTTGATTTATTTAAGGAGTAAAAAAAGAAAAAAACATCATCAAAAAAAAAAGAAAAAATGATTAGCGACCTAAGAAAAAAATACATCGAAAATTATAGTGGTTTTTCAAAAGAAATTTGGATTTTGACATTAATCACTTTCATAAACAGAACAGGAACGATGGTAATTCCTTTTCTATCAAAATATATGCGAGAGAATCTTCATTTTGAATATAACCAAATTGGCTGGGTCATGGTTTGTTTTGGCGTGGGGTCCTTCATAGGTACATGGCTAAGCGGCGTGTTATCTGATAAAATTGGATTTTATAAGGTAATGATAGGAAGCCTTTTCGGAAGTGGATTAATCTTCTTTGCCTTGCAGTACATCACTTCATTTGAAGGTTTTTGTTTGTCAATTCTGCTCTTAACAACTGTTGCAGATATGTTTAGGCCTGCAATGTTGGTATCCTTAAATACCTACACACGCAAAGAAAACAAAACCAGAGCACTGTCTTTAGTAAGATCAGCAACAAGCCTTGGTTTCTTGTTTGGTCCTCCTTTGGGCGGACTTATAATCGTATTAGTAGGTTACAAATATCTTTTTTATGTAGATTCTGCTACTTGTATTTTAGCCGTTTTAGTTTTTGTTCTTTTAGTAAAAGAAAGAAAGCTTCCTTTCAAATTGAAATCACATAATTATGGCGTAGACAAATATGCAATATTAAAAGATCGAACTTTTTTAACCCATATGTTCATTTCTCTTATAACAGGAGTTATGTATTTCCAGGTATTCACAACATTAACGCTTTATCATAAGGAACAGTTTAATTTGTCGGAAGTAAATAGTGGCTTGCTTTTAAGTTTTAGCGGAATATTGACATTGCTTTTTGAATTACCGATTGTGAATTATGTCGAGAAAAAGAGAATGAACAAACTGAATGTCATTATGGTCGGTTTATCATTTATGGTGCTTAGTTATATCCTTTTGCTAGTAAATGACAAATGGTATGGAATATTGTATGTAATGATGTTCTTTATGACACTTGGCGTGATGCTGACTTTTCCTTTCTCTAACTCATTTGCTATGACCAGATCACACAATAATCAGGAAGGAAGATACATGTCTGTTTTCACCATGAGTTTTAGTCTCGCGCATATACTAAGTGCCAAAACAGGGATGGAAATCGTCGCCTACGCAAGCTATAGAGCAGATTTTATATTCATGAGCTTAATTGGAATATTAGCTATTACGCTTTGTTATTTCTTGGTGAGAATGGTTGAAAAAGAAACAATAGAAACCAAAATAAAAATAGTGCAATCCATTTTTGTTGACAAGAACAAGAGATCTTAGTCTGCTTTCAATGTTTGAATAAAAATGAGCTATTTCTAGTATAAAAAACCATTCAATATGAAAAAATATATTGCATTAAAGGTTCTAATTGTTTTTATTTTTTTTATCCCTTCACGCATCATTTCACAAGAACTTTATGGCGGAATTGAAATCGGAAGCAAGGGCGTAAAAATCTCAGTAATAAATGTTCAAAACATTAAAAAAGGAAAATATGATGTAGTTGATTTTTGGACAGAAAATGTAGGTATCGCAAAAGGAATATCCATAGATGGAAATTTAGCCGAAAATGATATTGAAACTGCTTTTAATGTGGTGGTGAAAAATTACACCAAATTAATTAAGGAAAACAAAATTAAAGAAAAAAACATCTTTATAGTAGTATCCTCAGGAGTTGCAATGGCTAAAAATATTGATATTTTACGACATAAACTACATGTGTTTACTAATATTGATGTTGCAATAATTACATCTGAAACGGAAGCAAAATTATTGCTAAAAGGATGTATTCCGCCAAAAGAGTATTCTGATTCCTTAATTCTTGACATTGGTGGAGGAAATACTAAAGGAGGTTATGTTGAAAAATTCGATGAAGAGGATATTTTGTTATTTTATCCTGTAACACTAGATTTAGGAACGGTAACTTTCACAGAGAAAATAAACAAAAATTCAAAAACCAATTCGATTGAAGAATTTAATGAGCTATTGTCAGCTGCATTACCCGAATTAAACGAACAAACGAATAGCTTGTATCAGCAAAACTCAAAAATTTTTAAGAAGGACAAGATATACATGTCAGGAGGCGCAGTATGGGCATTTTATACGCTGTATAAAGGAAATAATGCTACAGAAAATTTTAATCCGTTTGAAGTTAAGGATGTTGAAGCTTACAACAAAATGATCAAGACAGATTATGCAAAATTTGAAGCTTTGGCATCACAAAACAAAGATGTTGAGAAAGTCTTAAAAACCTATTCTCAAAAATATTTGATTGCAGCAAATTCATTATTGCTGACTTTATTAGAAAAAATGCCAGATATCAAATCTAAAAATATCTATTTTACAAAACAAGGCCAAATGGCTTGGTTGCTTTCTTATATTGCTGACGCTGCAAAAAGAGCAAAAGATATTCGTTAATTAATCTTCTTTTTAGAACACTATTTTTGCTAAAACAGTTTGAAGTGAAAGTCTTCTAATGAAAAGTAACTACTAAAATCAATAAAGACTTTACATTCATTGAACACATAAAAAAAACCAGTAACCGAATTGATTACTGGTTTTTTATTGATTTTTTTTAAAGAATAGTCGCTCTATTAAGCCTTTTATCCCGTAAAATCAAAATATACATTTTTGATAATGCAGTTAATGAATCGTTTAATCTTTAATTCTAAAATCAGGTCTTCTTCTCATGGATACGCTTGCAAAAAGCTCATCATTTTTAAGTTTTATAAACTCTATTCCGTATTGCTTATCCTGATACCAATTGTTGATCAGGAAATTGTAATCTTTATTTTGTGTTATTCCAATAACCTTAGTATCATTTACAAGCAGATCTTTTAAAGTTATTTTATTCAAATATTCATCTGTAATCGGAATTGCATCTGCAAAGACTATAAGCTGACTAAATCCTGATATTACTGAATTCGTTAATGTCAAAAATGTGTTTTCTCTAATTAATATTGCTTCATATTTAAGCCCTTGAATTTCTGGCCCAATATCTTCAGTATGCATCATTGTAAAATTTGTAGCATTCACCCTGGTCATTTCTTTTTTGCTATCTAAAACCTCCCCTTTTCTGGTATCAACAGTTTCCATTTCAAAACAACGAGATCCGTATTTATCAGATAAAAACGGACTTCTAATTGCAATACTATTCGAAATATTGCACTGAACACCTTGAGTAAAATCAAAGTCATCATCAGCTGATCGTAAAGAAATTAAATGACTGGTATCTACGTATCCTCCATAGAACTGGAAAGAATCATCATCACAAGAGGTAATCTGTATGTATTCTAATTTTGTTTTTCTGCCAACACCAGCTAATGATAAACCATTTATAAATTTATTAGAAACTGTCCTTTTCCCTGAAAATTCAATTCTGACATATTTTAAAATGCCAGAGTCACTATCCTTATTATCTCCGCCGTATATTACTTTTTGCGGATCAAGATCGAATTCTAAAACACCAATTCCTCCTGTTTTATTAATTGGTGCATCTCCTAAAACAATAATACCTCCCCAATCACCCGGATTTCGATCTCCTGAGTTCTTGTCGGAAGTAAATACAATTGGGTCTGTTTCGGTACCTTCTGCAATAATTTTGGCGCCTTTAGTAATAACTAATGCACTCATGGCTTTAGTATCACATCGTATTAACGTACCCGGTTCAATAGTCAAAGTTACATTCGGCTCGACATACACCGCTCCAACCAAAACATAAACATTTTCTTTTTTTAATGTCATGTTTGAAGTAATTACACCAGTTAAAATGTTGGAAGCTTCGTTATAACTGGTGGTTTTGGGATTGAAGTTTGTCCACATATTTAACCAATTCGTATCGCCACTGATACCTTTAATATTTTGGGCGTTACTCAATAATGTGAAAGTAAAAAATACAAGTAGGGATATTTTCTTTTTCATAACTTCTTCTTTTTAATTTATTTAAAAAAAAAGGCCAACCATAAAAAGTCAGCCTTCCCACAAAAATCCATTATAATTTAGAAGCAATTTCTTTTTTGTATTTGTTAAGAATTGCTTTAGTCATTCCCATATTAGCTTTAGTTGAGTCAACTGCAAGATAAATCATGTACATATTATTATCAGAAATATCAATAATATGAATTTGAGATGATAAGGTAATCATGATATCTGAAACGATTTGATTCTTTAATCCTAAGGCACTGATTGCATTAAGTTTAGCTTTAACAACTTCAAGGTTAAAAGCAGAAGCTAATTCAGGATCAAAGTCTTTTACTGCTGAAAGTGAGAAATATGACATTCCACTTTGAATTTCTGCAATTGAAACTGCTATAAAACCTGGGCAATTTTTTTCTAGATCCTCTCCGAATTGATTTAAAAAGTCTGACATAATTATAGTTTTTAGTTTTATATATTTTTTTATTTTTTTGTCATCAACTGCAGTATTGACATTACAAATATATTTTTCAAAATGCTTGGATAACTTTTCTCTTTAAAATAATTTCTTACTTTTTTTGCTTTTTTTTTGAGATGATACCTTTTTTATGAAGCGCTCAAATTAAAAACACTGACAATCAAATACTTATACGTTTTTGTTTTATAACCATTTCGTGGGCATTTTCGCAAATATTTCAATCCATCCCTCAAAACACATAACATATTAATAATCAATGATTTAACATTAAATATTTTTACCATCTAGTGGTATTATTTTCTGTTATTTTGTTATTCGCTTTCAACCAAAACACTAATAAACAATTAATTACGATTTAAACATGCTTTTTTTTACCCTTTCATGGTTTAAAATGCTATGTTTTAAATCCCCAAATATTTAGCTAACATTTATCTCAAATGTTAATAATATGTTTCGTTTCAAAGCATTTTTATTAATGTAAACGTAACCTTTCGCACCTACCCTCATCTTTACTTTTGAAGACATATAAAAAGAACCCAATACTTTGTATATGTCATTTTTAAAACCGCACGACCATTATTTAGAAATCAGAAGAAGTGCTTCACTTTGCACAATTCATTTGATTATCCACACCAAAATAATGTATCATGTATAAGAAGTTTACAGACGAAGAACTTGTCGAATTATTAAAATCTGGCAAGGATAAAGCCTTTGATGAACTTTATTTTAGATACCGTGATATCCTTGTCCGGTTTGTTTACCTCAGAATGAAGTCGGTAGCAATCTCTGAAGAAATTGTTCAGGAGGTCTTTACCAGTATTTGGGAACGCCGAAAGACCATTGTAATTCAAAAAAGTTTTGCCGCCTATATCTATACCTCTGTGCGTTACATGACTTTAGATTATTTTAAATCACACAGTGTCACAGATCAATACATACAGGAAGTTTTAGACAAAAACACGGTTTCATTTTCGAGCCACAATGCTACTGAAGATTTCATTTATTATGAAGAATTACAAAAAGCAGTTGATAAAGCAACTATGCTCCTCCCTAAAAAATCAAAAGAGGTTTTTATTCTCAGCCGCATAAAACATTATTCCAACAAAGAAATAGCAGATGAACTTAATGTTTCAATCGAAACTGTAAAATATCATATTACCTATTCGCTAAAATTCATGCGCACTTATTTGGGTGAGTTCAATTAAAAAGTAAAATCCATATTAAGAACCCTGCTTTTTTCTTAACAAAAGCGTAACCTTTTGCGCCTACCTGAAATTGCAATTCCAAAGACATACTATTAAAGACATAAAGAAATTATAATGCCTGATAAATTAAGACAAGAAATCAAACATTTTTTAGACGGAAAATATTCTCCTAAAGGACAAGAAATGTGGAACAAATGGTACGATCGTACCGACGATTATTTTGAAAACATGGAAATGATTCAATCGAATCGTTCAAAAATAAAAAAAGAACTGAAAGCTATTAAGAATACTAATAATGTAATTTCTCTTCCTTATAAAAACTGGGCAGTTGCGGCATCTTTAACCTTATTAATCGGTTTGTCGGTATTCTTTTATCAATCCTCAAAATTGATTGAAAACAAACAATTTGCTGTAAAACTTGGCGAACATGCCAAAATAAAATTAAGCGACGGAACTCAAATCTGGTTAAATGCAGGAAGTGTTTTAAAATATCCTAAACAATTCAAAGGAGATACTAGGGAAGTTTACTTGAGCGGTGAAGCTTTTTTTGATGTCGCCAAAGACAAAAAGCATCCTTTTATCATACACACCAATAAAATGGACACGAAAGTTCTCGGAACCAGTTTCAATGTTCAAGCGTATCCAGATCAAAGAACACAAGAAGTTTCAGTTTTGACCGGAAGAGTGAATGTGAAATCGACAGTTACTGAAGAAAATGTGTATGTAACTCCAGGACAGAAAGCGGTTTTTAGATCCCAAAACAACAAACTTCAAGCTTTTAAAGACATTCCTGTCAACACCATTTCACTATGGAGAAAAAACATTATGGTATTTGAAGAAACTCCGCTGGCAGAAGTTATCGCTACCATAAATCGCAATTACAATGTGGCGATTGAAATCAAAAACAAAAATTTAAATGAATTAAAAATTAGCGCCTATTTCAAAGAATTAACTGCCGATCAAGTAATTGGATTGGTTTGCAATATCATTAATGCCAATTATAAAATAGATGGCGGCGTGTACAAAATAGAATAAACTCATTAAAAATAAAACTACGTAGAAAACCCACAAACAAAACAATTAAAACTAAAAATTATGAATGAAAAACAAATGCGGTATACCGTAAAGTGTCAAAGCATAAGGACAATAGGAATCAAATTATTCCTTTTTATTGCTTTATTTTTTGGGTCACTAACCGTAAACGCCGGGAATGTTGACATTAACAAAAGAGTGACATTAAAAGTTGAAAATGAAAGTATAAAAAATATTTTCCATAAAATTGAAAATCAAGCTGATGTGCATTTTATGTACGAAAGCAGTCAGGTAAATACGAATCAGAAATTAAGCTTAAGATTAAATAATGTAACACTTGAACAAGCACTGGACAAAATTTGCGGTATTGCACTTCGATACGAAATTGTAAGCAATAATATCGTAATCAAGAAAAACCAGAAAGTTGCAAGTTCAGACCAGAATAAAATTACCGTTTCGGGAACTGTTTTTGGAGGCGATGACAATATGCCGTTGCCGGGTGTTGGAATTAAAGACAAAAATTCAGATGCTACTGCAACTACAGACTTCGATGGAACATTCAAAATGGAAATCAATGCATCTGAAGCGACTCTTATTTTTTCATATGTTGGTTATGTAACGCAAGAAGTAAAAGTAAGCAGCACACAAAATATTACCGTAAAACTTGCCGCTGATGTCAAACAACTTCAGGAAGTAGTTGTAATGGGATATGGTAGTGTGAAAAAAAATGAAGTTCTTGGTGCTGTCGGTACCGTTTCAATGAAAGAAAGCGCTAGCAGAACCTATAACAACGCTGCCGAATTATTGCAAGGAACTGTTGCCGGTGTAACGGTAATTAGTGACGGAGGCGATCCAACGGCTTCTCCAACAATCAATATCCGTGGTATTGGTTCATTGAATGCCGAAACTCCTTTAATTGTTTTGGATGGAATTATCTACAGCGGTTCTTTAAATACAATAAACCCAAATGATATTGGCTCGATCAGCGTTTTGAAAGATGCGGCTTCTGCAGCAATTTATGGAGCGAGAGCTTCTGGTGGTGTGATTTTAATTACCTCTAAAAAAGGAATCTCCGATCGTATTAATGTGAATGTAAATTATCAGGGAGGTTTTCAAAATGTAGCAAAAAAACTGGATGTGCTTAATGCAGCAGAATATGCTGATGCCATGAATACGGCTACAGATAATGCAGGATTGCCAAGAATTCCTGCTTTTAATACTGCTTTTGAACCAACTGCAAGAACAACGAAAACAAACTGGATGGATGAAATTTTCCATACAGGTGAAATTCAAGATCTATCTCTTTCTGTAAATGGAAAAACAGAAAAATCAAATTTCTTTCTTTCTGGAAGTTACAGAAAAAATGAAGGGATTTTGCTAAACACTTATTCAGAACGTTATACTGTTAGAGCAAACTCTTCTTTTAAATTGGCACCAAACTTTACTTTAGGTGAAAATTTATCATACTCCTTAACAGATGGCCAAAGCGCTAATACATCAAGTGCTTACACAGGAGCTATTTTGGGCGCTATTTTTTATCCGCCAAACGCTACTATTTACAAAGAAGATGGTTCTGGACAATTTGGTGGTGTTCCTACAAAATATATTGGTTCATACGGAGATGTGATCAATCCGGTAGCGTATTTAAAAAGATTAGACAATAGAAATCCGGTTTCTACAATTTTGATCAATCCTTATGCTGAATGGGAAATTATCCCTGGCTTAAAAGTAAAATCAAACTGGGGATATACGAGAATACAAGACAATGCAACCGATTTTACAGTTAAAATTACAGAACCTGGTAAAATATTCGATTTTAACCGTTTGACTAAAAAATCGTTGACTATTAGTGATTTATTGAGCGAGCAAACTATTTCTTATGAAAAATCATTTGGAAAACATAATCTGAAGGCTTTAGCAGGATATACATATCAGGAAACTAAAAAAGATTTCTACACCGTTGAAGGAACAGGGTTTGACAATGAAGATCCATCGCAACGTTATTTATTGAATGCCAAATTAATTCAGCAAACTGGTGCAGGATTATCTGATGAGATTATTTCATCTTATGTGGGAAGAATCAATTACGACTTTAATCAAAAATATTTGTTGTCAGGAATTATTCGTCGCGACGGAACATCAAAACTTTTATCAGATAACCGTTGGAAAGTTTATCCTTCTGTTTCTGCGGGTTGGTTGATTTCTGAAGAAAATTTCATGAAAAGCATCAATCCAATTGTAAGCAGTTTAAAATTACGTGCAAGCTGGGGAGAAATTGGAAACTTAGGAAATCTTGGTCCGTACCAATTCAGTGTTCCTTTGACTCAAACTACGGCTTTAATTGGAGCAACTCCGGTTATCAATTATGGTTATTCTGAAAGAGAACTTTCAAATCCGAATTTAAAATGGGAAAGTTCAGAGCAAACAAACATCGGTTTGGATTTCACGATGTTCAATAACACATTCTTAGGATCTGTTGATGCTTACGTAAAAACAAACAAAGACATGTTGGTTCGTGATCAATTGCCAGGTGTTTCGGGAACTCCACAAGGAAGAATCGTAAACTCTGGAGACGTTGAAAACAAAGGTATCGAGGTGAGTTTGACGTACCAAAAAACACGTGGCGAATTTAAGTTTGATGTTACAGCCAATGCAGGATTCTTAAGCAACAGAATTGTTTCTATTAAAGATGATTTGACTTCTCTTGAGCCTTTGAATTTAAGCCGAGTTAGAAGTTTGCCTTTGGCGAATATTTATCAAGTAGGAAGTCCGGTTGGCGCTTTCTACGGATACCAAACTGACGGATTATTTCAAAGTACTGCTGAAGCAAAAGCGTATGTAAATGCTAAAGGAGAAGTGTATCAGCCAAATGCAGTTGCTGGAGATATGAAATTTAAAGATCTTAATGGTGACGGCGTAATCAATAATAGTGACAGAACCGTATTAGGAAGTCCGTTTCCAAAAACGACATTCAGTTTGAACACTAACTTTAAGTATAAAGGATTTGACATGAATATCTTTTTCAGTGGAGCTGCTGGAAACAGTGTTTTCAATGCTGTGAAATATACAGGTTTAAATGGTTCTTTCCCTGGTTACAATTTATTGGCTGAATCTAAAAATGCATGGTCACCAACAAATACAAACACCGATATTCCGGTTCTTTCGGCAACTGACAATAACAACAACTTCGGAAGAATCTCAAACTTCTATATTGAAGATGCTTCTTTCTTAAGATTAAGAAACGTTTCTATTGGTTACACTATTAAAGACAGCTGGTTAAACGGGAAAGCAAAATTGAGATTTTTCCTTTCGGGACAAAACTTATTTACAATTACAAAATATTCAGGAATGGATCCGGAAGTTGGACTTACCAATTTTGGTCTTGACTTAGGTAAATATCCACTTTCTCGCATTTATATGACGGGTGTAAACGCAACATTTTAAAAATATAAAACTAACAAAATGAAAAATTTAAGTCTTTTAGTATTGAGTTTTGTGCTGCTGGTAAGCACTTCAGCTTGTGAAAGCGAACTTGATGTGATTCCGCAAGGAGCGCCATCTAGCGGGAATTTCTGGAAAACTCCAGCAGATGCAAAGGCAGGAGTAAATGCAATGTATGCTTTATATTCTGATGATAATATGTACGGTCGCGGTTTCTTCTGGCTTAACAATGCTAGTGATGATATCGGAACAAAACCAAGACAAAATGCAGAACGTATCAAAAACTTTATTGTTGACGGAGCTGAATCGGATACCAAAGATATCTGGAGATTACACTATGAAGTTATGAAGCGTTGTAACGATGTAATTCGCAATATCCCGAATATTCCTTTGGATGAAAAAACAAAAAACGGAATGCTGGGCGAAGCTTATTTTAATCACGCCGTAATGCACTTAGAATTAGCATACCATTATGGAGATGATCGTGCCGGAATTCCGATTCAGGACAGAGCAAATCCATCAAATGTTTATGTACCACGTGCAAAAAATGTTGCCGAAAACTACGCATACATCGCTGCAGATTTAATAAAAGCTGCAGATTTGCTTCCATACTTTAACGAATTATCGCCAGACAATTATGGACGTGCTCACAAAACTGCTGCTTGGGGATATTTAGTTCGTACGTATTTGTATGCAAAAGATTGGGATAATACAATTAAATATGCCAATTTGATTGTAAACAGTGGAAAACATAAGTTGCTGGATAATTTTGAAGATGTTTTCAAAATCAAAAACAACTGGTCAACAGAATATATTTGGTCCGTAACATCAAGTGCAGACAATACTTCTTTAGGTTCTATTTTTCCGGGAGTTTGCCTAGAAGATAAAGGATGGGGAGCTTATAACGGATGGGGGAATTTCTATCCAACAAAAGAATTATTTGATACCTATGCTCCAAATGATAAAAGACGTAGCGCTACTATTTTACAAAAAGGAGACAAATTTGTTTATTTCGGTGAAGAAGTGACTTTTAATGAAGGAAAATATACAGTAAGTTCAAGTAACAGAACAGGATATCAATTCAAAAAATATATGGAACCTTTCAGTTACCCAAAAACTGGATCTGGAGCTGTTGATATTCGTTATGTAAATGCAAACGGTGACAAGCCTTCAACAACTTTAAATGTACCGCTTTTGCGTTATGCTGATGTGATTTTGATGTTGGCTGAAGCCAAATTGATGAAAGGTCAAAATGCAGATGCAGAAATCAATATGATTCGTCGTCGCGCTGGACTTAGCGATCTTTCAGGAGCAACAATGACCGATTTGAAAAGAGAAAGAAGATGCGAATTAGCAGGAGAATGGACAGATCGTCATTTCGATTTAGTGTGTTGGGGCGATGCAAAAGAAACTTACGCAAAACCATTGCATCATTACAACGGAAGCGTAATTTATCCAGCTCGTAATTTCAATCCAGCAATTCACCACGTTTGGCCTATCCCACCAGATGAAATTGCTGTAAGCAAAGGATCATTGACTCAAAACCAAGGTTGGTAAAAAAGTAGTTTCATTTTTGTTGTTAGTTTTTTTTACTGCGCAGGTTTTTATAAAACCTGTTGCGGTAAAAACAAAAACAATTATCAATATAAATCATAAGCCAGTCTTCACAAAAAGACTGGTTTCTGCTTAAAAACCAATTCATACCATAATACAATTTTCATAAAGTTACCTACGGCTTTATGGAATTAAATCAATTTTCGATGAAAAAAATAATCACCCTTTTTTGCCTTCAGTTTTTCCTTTTCGCACAAGCGCAGGAATACAGTTCTTCTAACATTCATTCTCATAACGATTATGAAAGCAAACTGCCTTTTTATGGTGCCTATTCTAATGAAACTGGTGTCATTGAAGCCGATGTTTTTTTAGTAAATAATGATTTATTCGTTGCTCATACTTCAAAAGAAATCAAAACCTACAATACGCTAAAAAGCATGTATTTGGAACCACTTTCTTCCAAATTAAAAACACTAGAAGGAAAAGCATATCAAAGCAACAAGCCATTAATCTTAATGATTGATATCAAATCAGATGCTGATGCGACTTTGAAAGCCATTACGCAACAATTAAAAACTTTTCCAGATATCATTTCGAATAAAAATATAAAAGTGGTCATTTCTGGAAATAGGCCTCTACCCGCTCTTTGGAAAGACTTTCCCGATTTTATTTATTTTGACGGAAGAATAAACGAAGAATATACGCCAGATCAATTGGCTCGTGTTGAAATGATCAGTGAAGATTTGCACGAAATCACAGTTTGGAACGGAAAAGGAGTTTTGACGCAAGTTGATTCTGAAAAAATTCAAGCCATAATAAAGAAAGTCCATAGCCAAAATAAAAAAGTGCGATTTTGGGCAACACAGGATAATGTCAACACTTACATGACTTTGATGAATTTAAAAGTTGATTTTATTGGAACTGATAAAGTTGCAGAATTGACACAATTCATCAACAGTATCAAAACTACGTTTTATCAAAATGCAGATTTTCATCAGGCTTATGTTCCTAAAAACGCATTCAAAAGCAAACGTCCAAAAAATGTTATTCTTTTGATTGGTGACGGAATGGGACTAACTCAGATTTATGCTGGTTATACTGCCAATAAAGGACAATTAAGCCTTTTCAATATTCCAAATCAAGGGCTATCGATCACAAAAGCTTCAGACAGTTATATTACTGATTCTGCTGCGGGCGCAACGGCAATGGCAACAGGACATAAAACCAACAACCGATTTATCAGTGTTGATGAACAAGGAAAACCACTTGAATTAATCACGCAACAATTGGCTAAGAAAAATTATAAGACCGCTATTATTTCTGCAGGAAATATTACAGATGCTACACCAGCTTCGTTTTATGCACATCAGCCAGAAAGAAGTTATAGCGAACCTATTGCAAATGATTTTCTTTCAAATCCTTCTGATATTTTAATTGGAGGCGGACAAAATGAATTTAAATCTAGAAAAGACGGCAAAGATTTGTCTAAAATTTTGATCGAAAAAGGCTATACGTTTTCAGATAAATTTGCAAGTTTAGACACCATCAAAAATAACCGATTTGTGGTTTTAGAAGATCAAGCGGTAGTTTCAATGAAAAACGGAAGAGGAGATTTTCTAACAAAATCTTTAGCGAAAGCAACAGCAACTTTTTCAAAAACAAAAAATCCGTTTTTCATCATGGCCGAAGGTGCACAAATTGATTACGGCGGACATCAGAATAATGTAGAATATGTCGTAAGAGAAATGCTTGATTTCGATAAATTAGTAGGACAAGCAATGGAATTTGCAGATAAAAATCCAGAAACCTTAGTAATAGTTACAGCAGATCATGAAACGGGCGGATTGTCATTAATTAACGGAAGCATTGAAAAAGGTTATGTGCACGGAAGCTTCAGTACAAACGATCATACAGCAGTTCCTGTTCCAGTTTTTGCTTACGGACCTGGTGCGGATAAATTTGTTGGCGTTTATCAAAATACGGCTATTTATGATAAAATCATGGAATTGATTTCAGGAAAATAGACTTTTAAAAATAGTTAAAATAATAAAAGCGGTTGATATTCAACCGCTTTTATTATGAAGTCACTTCTTCAATATCATTTATCATTTGTTCCTTGTTCCCAAAAAACAATAAAAAACAAATACGGCTCCTTATTCAGAAGACCGCATTTATCAAACTAATTCAAAATTAAAAAACTATAAACTTGCTTTTACTTCCCCGCAAGTCAGCATGTTTTTTGGATAGTATGGATTCTTGATTTCTTTACTATCACTGGTCCAAACTGCACCTGTCATTGGGCAAACTTGTAAATATAATGTCTCATCAGCAGGTTTGAATTTTGAAGCCTGATCCCAATATTTTACAGAAAGCGTTTCAAAAATCTTTCGCTGCTTATTAATGTTTTTTATCGTTGTCAATGCTGTTGCCAATTCGATAATTTCTCTTCTTGCTATTGTCGCCTCATTCATTTTTTCGAGACTTAATTTTTTAAACTTGAAATTCTTTAATGAATTTTTCAAAGCTTCGGCATTTTTAACTACAGCAAGACTATCTGAAGTTAAAAAACTGTTTTTAAGAGCCAAGTAACTTTTTGTAATTTCTTTCTTTTCAGCTTCACGTTTTGCAACTAGTTCAGGAACTACTTCTTCCTTTGACGTTATTTGAGCCTGAGCCAGACAGCTAAGGAAAAGAAATGCTATAAATACTATATTTTTCATGATGTAGGTTTATCTAATTTTGTAATGATTTTATCTATTTCTATTATAATGCTTTCGTAGTGATCTTTATTGATTCCTGTCGAACCACTCATCAACTTTGCAACATCTGTTTTCAATTTTAAGAGATGTTGTCTTCCGTACAATCTTACATCACTTCTTTGCGCTGCATTTGAAGCTTTTCCAGGCTCTAATTCTTTTGGCAATAAAAGCATTCCTAATTTTTCAATGTAGCCGCGCTGAAAATTTCTTCTATAAAAATCTTGTTTTTCATCGCCACTAAATTTTACCCAAACCGTTTGCTGTAAATCATTTAAAAACTCAGGAACTGTATAGGCTCCTTCAGATTGCATTGATTTTAGGTTGATATTATAAAGCATTCCTGAACTTAACAACATTGTCAGTACTTGATTTTGCTGATCCAAGATTTGGTCTTCTCTTTTCATCGGAATAAGATCATCAATTTCCTGCGGATACATCCAAAGCGGCGCAACAAACAATTGTCTTCCTAAATAATCTATTGCCGCTTTCACTTTCGCTTTTGGAATTGGCTTATAAACAACAGCTTTTTCATCAACCGTTCTTTTTGTCACATAATTGTTTCCAATATATTTCAGCACGTGATACAAATACAAGCTGTATTGTTTTACAACTGCTTTGTGCATATCTTCCAAATTATTATATGGGTCATTTGGCTGATACGTCCATTCAATAAGATGAGGCACAACACGTTTTAGATTTTTGATTCCGTAATCGCTAGCAAGAACGGCATCGTCTCCAAGATCTTCTGCTTGACTTCTTGGATCTTCGTCTTTTCCTTCGCCACCAAACCACAATTTCGGATTTGCTGTTAAACTATCCGTAGTAAGTTTTGCTAATAGTTTTTCTTCTTCAAACTCATCTTTAGTGTCTGGATAATATTTGTATCCCCATTCCACTGCCCATTTATCATAACTTCCAATTCTTGGATAAATTCCCTTTGGACTAATATTATCTTCTGGTTGCGCTACATAATTAAAACGAGCATAATCCATAATAGAAACCGTGTGACCGTTTTCTTCTACCCATTTTTTGTCTCGAAGCTTTTCTACTGGAGTCGCATTACTCGCTCCCATATTATGACGCAGACCTATAGTATGTCCAATTTCGTGCGAAGAAACAAAACGAATTAATTGTCCCATCAACTCGTCATCCAAATGCATTTTTCTAGCTCTAGGATCTAATGGACCCGCTTGAATCATGTACCATCTTTGCACTAATTTCATGACATTATGATACCAGCCTACGTGGCTTTCCATAATTTCACCGCTTCTAGGATCGCTAATTCTTGGCCCATAAGCGTTTGGCGTTTCAGAAGCTAAATATCGTACTACAGAATATCTTGCATCTTCTAAACTCATTGTTTTATCGTCTTCTGGCCATTCCTTACCTACGATTGCATTTTTAAAACCTGCCGCTTCAAAAGCTTTCTGCCAATCATTGATACCTGCAATTAAATAAGGTCTCCATTTTTTTGGCGTTGCTGGATCGATATAATAAACAATTTGTTTTTTAGGCTCAACCAATTCGCCTCTCAAGTATTTTTTGATATCCTTATCTTTCGGCTCTAAACGATAACGCTGAATAATGAATTTCTTTTGAGCGCGTTGTTCATCATCATCAAACAAAACATATTTATTAGCAAAGTAACCGACTCTTTCATCGAAGAAACGTTTACGCATTGGCGTTTTTGGAAGCAAAACAATAGAGGTGTTTAAACGTAAAGTTATACTTCCGCTGCTTGCTGTAGAACTCGTATAGGTTTTTGTTGTTTTGGTTTCAATATTAATTGGATATACATCGATGCTTTCAACAAAAGATTTGTCATCAGCAAGAGATGTTAATTTTTTTTCTGTTTTTTCAGCAGTTCCAATAGAAAACATGGCATTGTCTTTTTTAAAGGCATCTGTTACCTCAATAACAACATTTCCATTATCAGGATTGGTTGTTTTGATTGGAAAAGCAGCCACAATCGGATTTTCATTGCTTCCTTCCAATGCTTTTGCAAGCATCGAATCGGCAGAACGCACATCTTGTCTGTATTGCAGTGATCTTAGGTAAACCGTATTATTCACTCCTTTTTCAAAATAAATAGTCTGCTCGTTGGCTTTCTCTCCACCAAAAGTTCCGAAACCTTCAGGCGTCGAAAGATATCGTGTTACCACCAGCATGTATCGATTGAACAAACTGTCTGGAATTTGAAAATAATATTTAGCATCAACTTGACTAACAGTAAAAAGGCCCGATTTATTTTTAGCTTTATCTGTAATTATTTTATTGTAAGCCTGCATGCCTTTGGGCTGTGTGCTAGTACTATCGGCTTTTTTGTCTGGAGTTTGAGCAAAACCATGCTGCCAAGAAGACAGCATGATTAGGAATATAATTAACTTTTTCATTAGAATTAAAACGGAACTTTCTCGTCAGTATTTAAAGTAAGTTTTGGATTTTTCGTCAATGCCGTTAACGGAAATGGTACAATGTATAATCTTGAATTAGGCTGTAACGTGTACGTTTTTTGTGGCACTGTTTTGTTTACAATTGGAAATACCCTTGTTATTGTTTTTGCATATTCAGTTTCTGTATTTAATCGCTTCAAGTCAAAGAATCTATTAAAACCAAAAAGCAATTCTTTTCTGCGTTCGTTTACAACAAGTTCCATCGTTTCCTTTCTTGTAGCAGGAACAGTCAAGTTTACGGTGCCCGATAAAATACGTTTGGCTCTTAATTTATTTAAAACATCAACTGCTTCTGTCAATTTGTTATCTCTTGCATAACATTCAGCGAGCATTAAATAAACTTCTGTTGTTTTCATACCAACAGTTGGATAAAAAAACTTGGTGTATGTAGTTCCCCAATACGCTGTATTTGAACCTTGATCTAAATTGGTTGTGCTTGTTGAATTAAAAAACAAATTGAAACGCGCATCATTAGTTCCAAATAAAGTTCTCAATTCTGGACTCACGATATAAAGCTGTCCAAAATTCATTTCGTTATAGCCTGTCATGTACATGTAGCTCAAAACTTCAACATTATCTGCTGCAGGAACAGAAACTGAATTTGGCCCGCCTTTGGCGTTGTAAGCCACCATATCAAATATCTGATTGTTATAGCTCAAAGATTTTTCTGCCGCCGCCTGAGCATTTGCAATTTCGCGTTTAAACAAATGCACTTTCGCTTTAAAAGCATAAGCAAATGCCAATGACGGATGATAAACATCAGCAGGCTTTTCTTTAAGATAAGGCAACGCATCTTCGATATCTTTTTGAATAAAATCGTAAACCTGCGCTACAGTAGATTTTGAGGGTTGCGCTTCTAAGTCAAATTTATCCATGATGCAAATACCTCCATCTGTTGCCGCAGTCTGCGGATCATAACCTTTGGCATAAGTGTTAACCAATAAAAAGTGATCGTAAGCTCTATAAATTTTAGCTTCGGCTTTAGCCAATTGTTTGATGCTTTCATCTCCTTTACTATTATCTACTAAGGAAATAATCGTATTCCATCTGTTGATATAAGTATAAGCTTGATTGTAAAAACTTGAACCGTTCATTAAGGAAACGCGATCTACAGTTTCATCAAAAGTAAAATTGATGATATCAATGTTGGGCGTTTTTCCAATCACATTGGCTTCTCTCATCCATTGATCGTCTACTAAATATTGAAAGTTGTTGATTGGATAACCTCTTCCAGGTAGCGAAACTAATTCTAGAAATTGCTCTGGAGTTTCAATAACTAAAGCTCCTTTTGGCGTGATATCGGTATATTCTTCGCACGATGTTACAGTCAACATCATGAACGACAGCAGTGTTATATATATCTGTTTCATTTTTTTAAAGAGTAAGGTTAAAGCCAAATAAATAGGTTTTCGACAATGGCAAATTACGCGTACCAGCATTTGCACTGTAAACTTCTGGATCGATACGATTTCCGGCTGCACTCCAATACCAAATATTATTCATTTGGAAAGTAAATTTTGCGGCTGTCATTTTAATTTTGTTCGCAAAGTCTTTTGGCAAATTATAACTTAATGAGATGTTTCTAAGTTTAATATAATCTCCGTCTACGACATTGGCATCAGAATATTTCCATTGGTTGCTGATCGTTCCTGCATAGTTTCTGATACTTTCATCAAAATCTACATATAAACGAGTGTTGCCATTTCTGTTTGTATCTGTATAACGATCTGCAATTCCTGAAAGGTTTACTAAGTCTGAACTCATATCCAGAACTTCTTTACGCATTACGTTTCCGCCTGAGAAAACAAACAAGAAATTCAAATCAAATTGTTTATACGAAAAACGTTGTGATACAGAACCAGTATAAGTTGGCATCAAACTTCCCATGTTTACCAAAGCATTTGGACTTGTAACCGTTTTAATGCTAGTTGATACTGGATTTCCGTTTGCATCAAACGTAATTGACGGATTTCCATTTTCATCCAAAATATAAGGATAACCGTTAACCGTTCCGCCATATTTGTAAGCGTACAAGCTATTGTAAGTATCATTTTCTAAGAAATAATCTCCAGGAGAACTCACATATACAGAAGCTGTTGACAATGCTCTTGTAATTTCTTTTACAGTTGTTTTATTGAAGGCAAAAACTAAGTTTGAAGCGATACGGAAATTGCCTGTGTTATACCATTCAGAACCAGCACTAAACTCAATACCTTTATTTAATAATCCACCAGCATTGATTCTTCTTGACAAAGCACCAACTGTTGGATCTAAATCAGTCGTTGCCAATAAATCGCTGCTGTATTTGCGATATACGTCAATCGTACCGTTTAATTTTCCTCTAAACAAGCTGTAATCTGTACCAATATTTGTAGTTTGGGTTTTCTCCCATCTCAACATCGGATTTGGTTGTGCTGTAATATTGGTATATTGCAAAGATTGATACAAG
Source organism: Flavobacterium mesophilum (assembly GCF_039581405.1). Lineage (NCBI taxonomy): Bacteria > Pseudomonadati > Bacteroidota > Flavobacteriia > Flavobacteriales > Flavobacteriaceae > Flavobacterium > Flavobacterium mesophilum. Next base: position 105,394 of record NZ_JBCPXZ010000008.1, read on the forward strand.
TTGTCGTTCCTTCTTGTAGCCGTGATATATGGTGTTGTAGACTGGTCTATATTTCCGTTAATACCATAAGTAGCTCTTAACTTTAGCATATTTACCCATTTTACGCCTTTCATAAAATCTTCATTGCTGACATTCCATCCTAAACCTGCAGACCATAAAGGACGATTTTTATATTTAGGATCCACTCCAAACAAATCGGCTCTATCCACACGGTAACTTCCTGTAATATTATATTTTGACAAATACGTATAACTAGCAGTGCTGAAAACTGAAAAATATCGGTGTAAAATTTCTGTCTGTGTTCTTGGTACTGTGGCTAAAGTTCTGTTGTTTCCAAAAATGTAGCTTGAAACTCCTGTTTGGCTTAAAGCAAGATTATTTAATACTGCCGACGTAAGTGTTACAGGATCGTAGCCATAACGTAATTGTTCAATAGTTCTCGGAACAAAAGTTTCGCGCATTTCAAAACCTGCCAAAGCATTTACCGAATGTTTTCCGTCAGCAAATTCTTGATTAAAATCCAATTGATTTCTGAAAGAATAATTACTCGCCTGACTGCTCATTTGTTTGTATCGTCCTCCTGTAGAAAATCCGTCAACATATGTGTACACATTTGTCGTTGGGTTATACCCTGTCAAGGCATTGATTGCCGAACGCATTTTATAGGAGTTGATATCGTAATATTGTTCGTTATCGTTTCGGCGTACTTCATATTGAAATTGCGTATTGAAACTTAAGCCTTTGTATAATTTTGCTTTTAGGTTGGCAAAAGTTCTTAAACTCAACGAATTTTGTTCTTCAATACCTTCTTTAAGCGAATTCAAAACATTGAATGATGTTGATTTGAAACCGCTCAAACCAGCTAATTTTGCCGCAACGGCAGGATTAATAAGTCCTCCCGAAGTAAAGCCGTCATTAATGCCAACAAAAGGAGCTATTACAAGATTTCCGTTATCGTCTGTAATACGTTCGTATCTTTTCTGAATATCATAATTATTATAGCTATCATCTGTAACCTCGTCGTTGCTGTAGGTTCCGTTTACTCCAAATGTTGCGTTTAACCAATTATTAATCTGGAAACTGCTTTTTGCATACAAATTAAATGCACGGCTTTTATTATAAATGGTTCGCTCTTTAGATTCGTCATAATTAAGCGAAACATAGGTATTTTGTTTTGTCGTGCTACCTGAAAATGCAACATTATAACGCTGTCTGAACTCATTTTGCCAAACATTATCATGATAGTCTTTTATGTAATCATTCTTTCTCCATTGTGCAATTGTGCTGTCAAAAGAAGCGTTAGTAATTTTTCCTTCTTCAAGATCTCTGTTAAGCTGATAAAGCGGACTATAATATTTCATACTACTATTTCCGATATCACCATAGCTACTGAACATAGAAGATGTATTGGCATATCTCGCTCTTTCTCTGTTGTAAACTGCTTGCTCATAATCGATTATATCGCTTGTAGAAGCGAAATTCATATCTTTTAAATTCGGCTTATCCGAAATAAAGAAATCTGAATTCACAGTTACTTTCAGCTTACCGTTTCCTTTTTTTGTCGTTAAAACGATAATTCCGTTTGCCGCTCTCGAACCGTAAATCGAAGCTGCGGCCGCATCTTTAAGAACGTCTACACTTTCTATATCATAAGGATTGATGTCGTTTAATGTCTGGTCGGTTGGCAAACCATCAATAACAATAAGTGGACTATAACCAACTTGCAGTGTCGAAAAAGTACCAATACCCCTTAAAATTGGTTTATCTGCCGCGGCACCGCTCGGGTTTTTCTGAAACATCAAACCTGCAACACGACCTTCTAAAGCGCTTGCTAAATCGGGATTGATATTTTCATTTAAAACCTTTTCGTCAACTTTAGTAATTGCACCAGTAAAATTACTTCGAGAAATGGTTTGAAAACCTGTCACAACAACTTCTTTCATTGCCGCTACTTTATCTTCAACTACAAGAGTCAAATCTTTACGACCTGTAATGGCAAAAGATTTTTTTTCTATTGTTAATCCTGTACAATCCAATACACCATTTGACGGCGCATCATTAAAAGCAAAACTTCCGTCAAAATCAGTTACACTAACTCTATTAGTTCCCCAAATCGTTACTGATACACCCGGAAAAGGCTCATTTCTATTATTTACTACCTTTCCGCGTATATCTATTAATCCGTTTCCCCGCTCCTCTTCTTTAGAAGCCGTTACAACGATAGTTTGGTTAGTCAGTGAATATTTTACATTTTGATTTCTAAAAACCTGATTTAAAGTTTCATTCAAAGTAGCATTCTTAACATTAATGCTTACAGGTTTCGAATCTTTAAGAAGTTTTTGCGTGTAAAGGACTTCGTAATTGGCTTGTTTTGCCACTTCTTTCAACACTTTTTCAAGTGGAGCATCCTTAAAATTTATTGTAATATTTTGTGCCTGTCCAGCAAAACCGCATAACAGCATAAATACTAAACAAACTGCCCATAAATGAGCTGAAAAAGGAACTTTGGGAATCTTTTTTTTAAGTTTTTTGTAAGGTTTTTTTGGTTGTAAATTTAATTTCATACATTTACATTGGTTATAGTTAAACAATAGTGGACAACTTATATTGGCTATAAACTTTTAAACAAACCAGAAGCATCGCAACTGCCTCTGGTTTTTTAGTTTATAAACTCAATATAATCGGTTAGACTTAAGATCAGGGATACACAATAATCGTTTTTCCTTCTACCTTAAATTTTATATTGCTAAGCTCAAGTACTTTTAGCACTTCAGACAAATTTTTATTTCTAAATGTACCTCCGTTAAATCTCACATCTGAGACATCACCTCGGTATTCAACTTTAATTCCGTACCAACGCTCCAATTGCTTCATCACCGATTTCAGATCTGCATTATCAAATTTAAATCGGCCGTTTTTCCAAGCGATTGCAGCTTCGGTATCGACTTCCTTAACTCCAATTTTATTAGAACCTTCAGATACATTTGATTGCTGGCCCGGCTTTAAAATTGTTTTCTGATTTTTAGAAGAAACTGCTACGCTTCCCTCTAACAAAGTAGTTTTTACAACAGATTCATTATTATATGCATGAACATTAAAATGCGTTCCTAAAACTTCTATCGTTTGGTTATCTGATTTTACTAAGAATGGTTTGTTTTTATTTTTAGCAACTTCAAAATAAGCCTCACCTTCTAACTCTACAATTCTTTGATCTCCATTAAACTGAGTTGGATATTTGATGGATGAAACTGCGTTCAGAAATACTTTTGTACCATCAGCCAAAACAATATTATATTGTCCTCCAGTTGGTGTTGAAAGCGTATTGAATGAATTATCGTCTTTCTCAGAATTAGCAACATTTGGATTTATAACATACGTAATAACGCCATTAGCATCCATTTTAATCGTTACCTCGTCCTGATCTTCTTTAGCAATAATATCTTTTGATGATATATCTGAAAGAATGATTTGCTTTCCGTTTGAAAGCGTCAAAATTCCTCTGTTTCCGCCCGGAGCGATTTCTTTTGGTTTTTCTACAACTTGAATACTGTTTTTCGGCATTTCTGATTTTGCAACATAGAATATTCCGATACCCAATACCAATGCAATTGATGCCGCAACAGCCACGCGAGGCCATAAACTAACAACTCTTGTCTCCTGTACAAGTGGTAATTTTGACTTCAAATGCTGGTAACTATCTTCCAGTTCATAAGCATTAAGTTGCATTTTGCTATTTGTCGCTTTATGCAAATACCACGCATCTAGTTTGTCCTTATCTTCATTTGATAAAGTACCTTCTTGGTATTTTTGCAACAATGCTAATAGTTCTGATTCATTCATAATTACAACACAAGTTTTTGTCCCGTTTTAAGTAAGACAGTTAGAAAAGAGTTTTGTCATAGGCAATGACAAAAAAAAATTAAAAAAATATTATTTTTGAGTTAACAAATTAAAAACAGAAGAACCTTTACAACTGTAAATAAGCATGTTAAAAACAGATTCAATCAAGAAGTAGTAAAAGAAAAATTTGCAATAATTTTACCAAATAAAAACATTCAGTGCTGTTTTTAGCTTTTCACGAAGGATTTTAACCGAATTATAAACTTGCTGTTTTGCCGTTTTATCTGTTATATTAAGCTGATTTGAAATTTCCTCATACGAAAGCTCTTCTACTTTTCTAAGCAAAAAGACTTCTCGCATTTTTTCAGGAAGCAAAGCAATTTCTTTGGCGATAATAGCTTCTAATTCTTTTTCTCGAAGTTTAGAATCCGCAGAAACATAATCGTTTTCAATAAAGTTTGAAATCGAGTCAGCATAACGCGAAACCACTTTTTCGTGGGCGATATGATTTAAGATTCTGTTTTTTGTTGCTTTGTATAAATAAGAAGAAAGTGATCCTGTAATTGCTATTTCATCACGTTTGTTCCAGAGAAACAAAAAAATTTCTTGAACGACATCATTGGCTTCATCTTGATTGCCAATCATTTTATAGGCATGATTCACTAAAAGCCTGGAATATCTTTCAAAAATTTCTGTATAGGCACCCTGATCACCTTCTTTTAGAAGACTTATTAAAGTATGATCAGTATATTCGCGATAAACAGACATTGATTACAAAGAGAAAGGATGAAAACCGCAATATTAAACATTAATTATGTTAAAAACTAAAGAATAAAGAATTAAAACATACGAAAACCTTATCGTAAACGATTTATGTAAGATGTATTTTAATAAATATGCAACGAAAAATCGAAATCACATATAAAAATGCAACAGTAATTAATCAAAGAAAAAATACAAAAAAATAAGCCTCAGATTTCCCTGAAGCTTATTTCGCATTTAGTTAGAATTAGTAAGCAAGTAAAATTTTAATCGAAAAGTTCCAAAGTGACCAAATAGGCACAATGATCAGATGCAACGGAGTCTTGAATTACTTCTCGGCTCAGAACTTTCCATCGTTTTTTTGGAGCGAACATTATATAATCAATTGTTTTTTCTGGTTTGCTAGACGGAAAAGTAAATTGCGGATTGTTCTTATCATAAGATGTTCCCCATTTTTCTTCCAGAATCTTCATTGGCGTACTATCTGGCAAAGAATTTAAATCTCCTGCCAAAATTGTTGGGTATTTGTTTTTTAGAAATACCGAATTGATTTTTTTAACTTGATTGATTCTATCGGTTTCGATTTCTTTATAATCCAAATGGGTTCCAACAAAAGCAATTGTATCACCTGAAGGAAGTACCGAAACGATCTCTACAGCATTTTTGGGTTCGTTTCCTTTCGTGTAAGGCAGATTGACATTTCGCGACGAAATAATAGAATACCTTGATAAAATTCCTTCGCCATATTCTCCTCCATCAAAATTCATTGCTTTGGCAAAAAGCGGACAAAGTTTTGTTCTGATTCCTAATTCGGTAACCAAATCATATTTTTTAGCACGGTTTGTTTTAAAATCAACTTCCTGCAAGGCCACAAAATCTGGATTTGCATCGTTAATTACTTTTGCAATTACATCCAAATTAAAATCGCCTTTCATCGTCTCTCCATGATAAATATTAAAAGTTAAAACTCTAATAGTTCTACTCTTTTTAGAATCAATTTGAGCGAATGATACATTCATTGCAAAAAGTAAAAACAGAAAAAAAGACAGTTTTAATTTCATTTTAAAATAGATTATAATTTGTTTAAGAATAACTTATAATTTGGTGCTTAAATTTTTTCTGAAAGTATTCTTTTAGCATCTTGATCATCATATTGGTCAATCAGCTTAATCAATTCAGATTCCATTTCTTTAGTTATTTTTTGATATTTTTTCTGACCGTACAAATTATTCATCTCTTGCGGATCTTTTTGCAAATCATACAATTCCCATGAATTAACACGTTTATAAAAACGCACCAGTTTATATCGTTTGGTTCTTACTCCAAAATGTGGAGAAACGGAGTGTTCTCCATTTTCATAATAATGATAAAAAATAGCTTCACGCCCTTTTGCTTTATTATTTTTAATTAAAGGCAAAAACGACTCGCCTTGTTCGTCTTTCGGAATTGTAACTCCCGCTGCGTCTAACATTGTTGGTCCAAGATCTAGATTCATTACAAAATCGTCAGAAACTTGTCCTGGTTTCACAACTCCGGGATAACGCATCATCATCGGGGTTCTAAACGATTCTTCGTAAATAAAACGTTTGTCAAACCAACCGTGTTCGCCCAAATAAAAACCTTGATCTGAAAGGTAAACTACAATTGTATTTTCGGTCAAATTATTTTTATCCAGATAATCGAGCGTACGTCCAATATTTCTGTCTAAAGAAACCGCTGTTGCTAAATAATCACGCATATAACGCTGGAATTTCCATTCCGTTAATTCGTTGCTTTTTAAGTTTTTCTTTTTAAAATCGGCTGCGATAGTGCCATAATAGGAATCAAATTTTGCTCTTTGCGTTGGATTCATTCGGGCAATTGTAGATTCTTTGTCTTCTTGCTCTTTGGAATCAAAAAACTTCAAATCATAACCCATAATCATCGTTTTTGAAATGGTCATATCCTGCACTTTTGCCGCTTCTCTATTCTGATAATTATCGTAAAAATTAGCAGGTAAAGGAAAAGTTACGTTGTCAAATTTTCCCATATCCTGCGCATCAGGAATCCAAGTACGATGTGTAGCTTTGTGACCAATTACCAAGCAAAAAGGTTTGTCTTTATCTCTATTATCCAGCCAATTTTCTGAAGCATCTTCAATGATATCAGAAACATATCCTTCCACTCTTTTTTCAGTTCCATCCATCATATGAAAATCGGGATTGTAATATTGCCCTTGTCCCGGAAGAATTTGCCAATAATTAAACCCTTGCGGATCGGTTTCTAAATGCCATTTCCCAATCCATGCCGTTTCGTAACCTGATTTCTGCAATTGTTTTACGAACGAATCCTGACTTCCATCAAAACGTGAATTTTCATTGTCTTTAAATCCGTTTTTATGACTGTATTTCCCTGTCAAAATTACAGCGCGACTAGGCCCGCAAATCGAATTAGTTACGTAACCTTTGTTAAACAAAACTCCTTCTTTGGCAATTCGGTCAATATTTGGAGTTGGCAACAATTTATTTCCATAAGCTCCAATGGCTTGAAAAGCGTGATCATCTGAAATAATAATTACGATGTTTGGCCTTTTTTTTACTTCCTGCCCAAAAGCGGCAAGACAGGTAAAAACCAAAAAACAAACAAAAAATATAGGGTGTTTTTTAAGCATTTTAATACAGTCAATTAGTACAATTCTCTACTTTTCTTTCTTCTTTTTACTCCATTTTAGCAGGCTTTCTGTTGTTTTTGCCTACACGTTTTGTTAGCCCGTCTCCCATATCTTCTCTCGCTAATTCAGCATATTTCAAAATCTCTTGGACAACTTCTGGATATTGACTTTGAACATCTTGAATTGTTCCAGGATCATGAACAAGATCATATAAAGCCATAGGAATTTGCGCATGAGGAACTTTACCCGGCGTTCCATCTTTTCCTGGCAAAGCCAAGCTATAAGCCTGTGAATCATGAGGCAATACCAATTCCCAAGTTTTATAGCGAATAAGTTTTAAATTATTAAGATCATAATACACATAAAACAAATCTCTTGGTGATTCATTGGTTTTACCAGTCAATAAAGGCAAAAAGTTTAGTCCGTCAATTTTTTCTTTTGGCAAATGGGCATTCGTAGCAGCAACAATTGTTGGTAGAATATCCATATTAGTCATCAACTGATTGGATACCGATCCTGGTGCAATTTTTCCTGGCCAGCTAATGTAACATTGCACTCTTGTTCCTCCATCCCAAGCAGTTCCTTTGCCTTCTCTCAAACCGCCAGTTGAACCACCATGGTTTCCATAAGAAAGCCAAGGACCATTATCACTTGTTACAATCAATAATGTATTTTTATCTTGTCCTGTTTTTTTAAGAGTTTCCATAATTTGTCCAATTGACCAATCAATTTCACTGATTACGTCACCGTATAATCCAGCTCCCGATTTTCCTTTAAATTTTGAAGAAACTGCCAATGGTACGTGAGGCAACGGATGTGCTAAATACAAGAAAAATGGCTTGTTTTTATTTTTAATTATAAACTGCTCTGCTTTTTCAGTAAGTGTTGTAGTAAGTTTTGAAGCTTCTTCTAAATTTGGAATTGTACCCACAATTGAATCACCTTCATAAATAGGAAGCACAGGACATTTGCCACGCCAATCATTTGGAGTATCTGGCGCTACCGGATTTCCTTTGTAATCTACTGGCCAATAATCATGTGAATATGGAATTCCATAAAAAGTATCAAATCCATAATGAATTGGGAGATAAGGTGCTTTTGATCCCAAATGCCATTTCCCAAGCATTCCGGTTACATAACCTTCATTTTTCAACAACTTTGCAATAGTTTCTTCATTTGGATTTAAAGCGGTTTTATCCCAAGGCGCTAATGCAAAACCAACTCCTAATCTTGTTGGATAACAGCCTGTCAGCAAAGCGGCTCTTGATGCGGTACAAACTGCTTGTGCGGCATAAAAATGTGTAAAGCGCATTCCTTCTCTTGCCAACTTATCAAAATTAGGCGTTTCATAACCAACACTCCCATAAGGTTTTGTATCGGCATATCCCATGTCATCCATCAAAATGACAATTACATTTGGCTTTTTAGATGATTGCTTTTTTTGAGCGTTAATAGGAGCAATTGCAAATAATACAATCAATAAAAAAATAACTTTTTTGATAAATTTCATCTTCTTATTTAAACTTTAATTAATCATAATTTCGTCTACAAAAACCCACGGCTCTTGTTTTTCTTCAGGATGACCAATTGGTGTATCTCCTAAATTCTTTGCTGTAACACGTACTTTTTTAATGATTTGCTGCGGAATTTCAACTTTAAATGTCTTAAAAATATCTCCTTTTTCAGTTGGAGCAACAGTATTTGTAATGGTTTGTATTTCTTTGAAATTTACGCCGTCAGTTGATATTTCAAACTTCACCCATTTAGGCAAAAAGATCCATTTTGACCAATTTTGAATGCACCCAAGTGCTATATTGTTTACTGAAACTCCGTCGCCTAAATCGACCGTCGCAACAACATCATTTGTCTGAAATCCGTGCCAGTTTTTAGTAATATCTTTTGTTCCTTTAATTCCGTCGATCAACGAATTATCGCCTTGAGCTTTATAATAACTGCTATATTTATGTTCATAGCTGATTTTTTTGCCTAAAGCTTTATTGTGTGCAAAAGATTGCTCTGCAGGTTTCTTTGTCATCACTTGTCCGTCTAAAACTGTAATCGCTTTTATCGTTAATGATTTATCAATCACAATTGGTTTTTCATATTTCGGACTTGAAGTTGTCGGGACAGTTCCATCAATTGTATAATACATTACAGCATCCGGATTTTCAGTTTCTAGTACGATTGACAAAACATTATTTATAGTTTCTGTTTTGATCAAAGCTCTAAAATCTCCTTTTGAATATTTCAATCCTTTACTTTCAAAACTCTTGAATTGCGGATTTAATCTTTGTCTAAAATCTTTCCAATTGCGTTTTTCTTTTGGCGACCACATCACTTCTGACAATGCCAATAATCTCGGAAGTGCCATATATTGCAAATGTTCGAACGTCGGAATGTATTCTGTCCAGAAATTCGCCTGAGAACCTAAAACGTGTTTTGCTTGTTCTGCATTTAATTCTGATGGAATTGGCTCATAAGAATATACATTTTTCAATGTACTCACGCCCCAGCCTCCAACTGGTTCTACTTCTGGATCTCCTTGAGGACGATTCAAATAACAAGGATCTCCCGGCGTCATAATCACATCGTGATTCAATTTTGCTGCTTCGATTCCTCCTTTTTCACCTCTCCAACTCATTACTGTTGCATTTGGAGCCAAACCACCTTCTAAAATCTCATCCCAACCGATAATTGATTTTCCTTTTGAATTGATGTATTTTTCCATTCTAGTAATGAAATAACTTTGCAAACCATGCTCGTCTTTCAATCCTTTTTCTTTGATTAGGTTTTGGCAAAATTCACTTCTTTTCCAAGATTCCTTAGGACATTCATCTCCAGCAATATGAATATATTTTGAAGGAAATAATGGAACAATTTCATCAATTACATCTTCCAAAAACTTAAAAGTATATTCGGTTGGCGCATACACATCTTCAAAAACGCCCCACGTTTCCTGAACAAATTTTAATCTTCCTTCTGCTAATTCTTTTCTTGATTGTAATGAAAAAATAGTATCTCTAAATTTTGTTCTTTCTTTTGGGAAACAGCTCAACTCAGGATAAGCCGCGATTGCTGCACTACTATGTCCTGGCATCTCGATTTCAGGAATAATTGTTATCGCTCTGTCTGAAGCATATTTAACCAATTCTTTGACTTGTTCTTGTGTGTAAAAACCTGTAACTGGTGTATTTGTATTTCCTTTTCCCGGAAATCTGCCAATGATAGTTCCGTTTCGAACTGAACCAATTTCCGTCAAACGAGGATATTTTTTTATTTCGATTCTCCAGCCTTGATCTTCAGTCAAATGCCAATGCAAGACGTTCATTTTATACGTTGCCATTAAATCGATGTATTCTTTCATCATATCTATAGTGAAAAAATAACGGCATACATCAAGCATTACGCCTCTCCATTTAAAACGAGGATAATCTTTAATTTCTAAAGCAGGAATTTGGACCAAATCATTTCCTTTTGTCAAAGGCAGTGTTTGTACCAATGATTGCATTCCGTAGAACAAACCTTTTGATGTATTTGCTTTTACGGCAATTGCATCAGAAGTTACATTTATTGTATAACCTTCTTCTCCTAATTCGGCATTTCTTTCAATTAGGAAACTTATTTTTTTTGTGCTTTTAGAAATATTATTTTTAACGGGAACTTTTGAAACCTTATTTAAAAAACTTTCGAAAAACAATGCTACTTTTTGTGCCTCTTTATCTGATTTAGAAGCTTCTATCGATGTCTTTTCATCAATAACAAAACTTCCTTTTTTTAGATTTATACTTAATGGCTGCGGTATAATGTTTACCGATTGTTGTGCCTGAATCAGCATTGTAAACAATAGGGTCGCTAAAAGAATTCCTTTTTTCATTATTACTTTTTATTTTCATTTAATTTAAAACAAACCACAAACGAATTGTAATCCGATGTTGGATGCTCGCCTCCTTTTGATGGCTCGTTGATTGTTGCCGCCGCGAACAATGCAGTTGGCTCTCCATTTTCATCCATATAAACAAATGGGCGCTCCAAATGAGCCAATTGCACAACGCCGTCTTTCGTATTTAATTCTCGCAAAGAAATCAACGAATTTTGTGCCGCTTTCCAATTTATACCGTCTTCTGATGTAATCAAGGCCAATGCGCCAAACTGAGGCACTAATTTTTTGCTATTTGAATAATATTTTACCGCAGCATAATATCTTTTTCGCTTTTGATCATACCACATACAAGGATCTTCGCAAGCCATATCAGCATTGTTGAAAACATCGCTCACAATCGTAAACTTGCCATCTGGCTTGTCGCTGACTGCCATCCAAAAAGTCATATTTCCTACGTTGGGTTTACGTGATTTGAACATCATATAATACCTGCCGTCATGACCTTTTGTAACCGTTGGATTTGTAGTGACTTCAAACGTTTTTACATGGTCTGGCTGCATCAATGGATCTTTGGGCTTTGCATATTTTCCTTTGATGAAATCTGAAATGCGTTTTGCCTTAACAACACCAATTTTCTGCGTACAATTGTATTGCAACCAATGTTTCCAATCCTTTGTTTTGGTAGAGTCCTTTTCAAACAATTTTGGATCGTATGAATTTGAAATATAATACAAATAATAAGTATCGTTAAACTTTCTAATTTGTGGATTATGGAAAGTATATTTATCCCAATTATTTGAACCATCGGATTTCAACACTGTGGTGACATATTTATAAGGACCATCGACTTTATCTGCTACCGCACAAGCAATTTCCGAATATTTGCACCAACCACTAAAGCCGTTGAATATGTAATTCATTGGATCATCTGTATCAGTTCTTTTTCCATGCGCCCATCGGGAATAAAACATATAATATTTCCCATCTTCGCCTTTTACAACACTGCTGCACCACGTATAATAATCTGGTGAAGAGAAAAATTCTGAACGATCGACTTGTCCAATTAATTTTTGAAAATCTAAATTATCCTGCGCTGAAACAATGCACTGCATCAAAAAGAATCCAAGAATCAAACTTAGATTTTTCCTTACTTTTATTTTAAATTCATTATTCATTCCAAGAAATTAAAATTTCAAAACTTATTTAATCAAATCGTCTGTAACCTAATTCTGCTCCACCGCTTACAGGCATAATATTTCCTGTAATAAAGCGGGCTTTATCTGAAACAATAAATACGCATGCATCGGCAATGACGTCTCCTTCGGGACAATAGCCTAAAACATGAATATCATCTAGATATTTTTCGATTTTAGCAAGGTCTTTTTGTTCTTTTCCCCACTCTCTCAACATTGGCGTCCACACTCCAGCTGGCGCAACGGCATTTACTCTGATATTATATTTAGCATAATCTAGAGCCATCGATTTTGTTAGTGAATTCAAAGCTCCTTTCGTTGCTGAATATGCTGCATGATTTTCCTGTCCAATCTCTCCAACGATACTGCTTGTACTCAAAATACATCCTTTCGTTTTTTTTAATGCTTCCAAGCCATATCGAGTAGTAAGCAAAATACCTTTTAAATTCACATCAAAAAGTCTTTCCCATTCGCGATCACTTGTTTGATGCAAAGGTTTTGATGGAAAAGCAATTCCAGCATTGTTATGAATTACATCAATCTTCCCGAATAAACTCAACGTATGAAGAATAGCATTTTCCACATCAGTAGGATTGGAAATATCTCCAAAAAAAGTGCTATGTCCATCGCCTAAAATCTTCATAGACTCACGCAATGAAGGTTCGTCATTGGCCATAATCATAACTTTGGCTCCTTCATCTGCATATTTTTTTGCGCATTCTAGTCCAATGCCCATCGATCCTCCGGTTAGAAATATAATTTTATCTGTTAATGCTAATGATTGCATAAATGTTTTTATTATTTAATTAGTGTGGAATACTTCTTCCATGTTAGTCCAAATTTGTTTTTTAGCAGCAGTTTGTGGCAAAGGAATTTGAGTTGGATCAGTCTCTTTCCACCATTTTTGCGTTGTAGGATCTGCTGCCATTTTTTTCATATCCTTTTCAAAATCAACACCTGTATATTCAAAATAACTGAACAAAAAAAACTTGTTCTCTATTTTCTGAATATAAATCGAGTAATTCTGAATATTGCATTCTTTTAATTTCTTTAAAACTCCGGGCCAGGCTTTGGCATGCAGTCTTTTATAATATTCAATCTTTTCAGGTTTTATTCCGGTAACCATTCCCATTCGTTTGTCATTATGCTGCGATGTTGTGATTTCCTTTTTGCAACTTGTCAAAAAGAGAAACATAACTACCAATGCCGAAAATCTTGCTTTTCTCATCTCTTGTTTTTTATTTATTTCTATCTAAAAATCCAAAACAAGCCAATCATCAAAAGCAATAACAAAGCAGAAAGCGTTTTATAATTCCCAATTCCGCTCCAGCCTTTACTTTGCAAGGGCTCAAGAAATGATTTCCAATATAATTTTTCACTCTGATCTGTATGCTGAACTGGATATAAATAGGAGAAAACAACCTGCATGACAAAACAAGCCATGAATAGATAAAAAGCCATCATCATAAAAGGAATCTGAGCAAAAGCCGTTTCTGTATCTATTTTGTTTACTGCAAAAACTATAGCTCCTAAAGCTGAACCAATCCATAATGTCAACTTAGCCGATTGCGCTGATGCTTTTCTCCAAAATATTCCCAAAAGAAAAACACAAGTTATTGGTGGAGCGATATGTGCAATAATATCATTTAGTCCATTAAAAATGCTTTCGTATTTGTCAAGCAAAGGCAACAGCATCAATGAAAAAACCAAAGCAATTCCAGCTGCAATTTTGCCTACCCGAATTAATTTTAAATCACTTGTATTTGGATAATACCTTCTGTAGATATCATAACTAAACATAGTGGAAATCGAATTTAAAGCTCCTGAAACCTGGCTCATCAAACCTGATAATAATGCGGCTACTAATATCCCAACCAAACCTGTAGGCAATAATTGCGTTATCATTAGAGTATAAATTCCTTTACTGTTTGTGATTGTTTTCCCCGTTTCGTCAATAGATTGCAAAGCACTTATGTCTAATTTTCCCGACTGTGCCAATGTATAAGCGAACAAGCCCGGTAGAATAAAAATAAAGACTGGCAATATTTTTATGAATCCGCAAAACAATGCTCCTGCTCTTGCATGATTTTCGTCTTTCGCACCTAAAACACGTTGTACGATTGTCTGATCAGCACACCAATACCAAATTCCAAGTACAGGATAACCCAGAAGAACAGCATACCAAGGCATTCCGCTGGAATCTCCATGAGGACGAAGCATGGAGAGTTTATCCATTCCATTATTGGAATGCAATACTTCAACCATTGGCTCCCAGCCTCCCATTTTGAAATAAGCCGCAAAACTTATAATGGTAGCTCCTGTTATCAAAACTACGGTCTGAATAGATTCTGTAACCACAACCGCTTTCAGTCCTCCCACAATGGTGTAAATCGCTGTAATAATAGAAATCACAATAACGCTTGTGTAAAAATCGACATCAAATAATGTTTTCAAAACGATTCCGCCAGCCAGCATTGAAAAAGCAATGTGAATAATAATTGCCGAAACAATAGAAACTACTACCAACCAATCTCTACTTGAGCGATCGTATCTGCGTTCCAAAAAATTGGGTAAAGTAGCAACTCCTGATTTTATGTAAAACGGAATAAAAAATAGGGCCAATAATATTAATGTAAAGGCGGCCATCCACTCGAAATTGCCATTAAGCAAACCTGAATCGAAACCGCTTTGAGCCAAACTCACCAAATGAACCGTAGAAATATTAGTAGCAAAAAGCGCCAATCCTATCGAAGGCCATTTTAACGATTTACCTGCCAAAAAATACTCTCGTGCTGCATTTTCTCTGCTTTTTCTTTTATGATGAATTCCATAGGCCAATCCTATAATTAGAATCCCTATTACGTAGCAAATACTTATAATAAAATCTGTGGTTTGGATCATTGGTTGGTTAATTTGTAATTAGATAAATAATTATCTTATTGACTAATTTAAGACTGTTTCAAATCACAACTGCTTCCAGGTTCCATTGGCGTTTTATATACTCCTTCCTGAATATCGACCGGATGCACAAAATGTTTTTGAAGATGGGGAATATGTTCCAAAAACAAAGCTTCATGTCCCATCGAAATATGATTGAACAAAACTAAATGCTGATGCAATTGTCCCATATCTCCAACATGTGGCACTACAGGAACTTCATACTTTTTGCACAATAAACTTACTGAAATAAATTCACTTATTCCACCCACTCTTACTGCATCAACTTGCATAAAACCAGCACTTTTAGTTTGAAGATAATTTTTAAAAATAATTCGGTTAGGGACATGTTCTCCAAGTGCTAATTTCATTGGCGCAATTTCATCAGCTAAAGTCATATGCCCAAGAACATCATCAGGATGTGTTGGCTCCTCAATCCAATACGGATTCATAGATAAAAACTGCGGGCAGATTTCTAATGCTTGAGGCAAAGTCCATTGCTGATTCGCATCTAACATGATTGTTGCATTATCACCTGCAACTTCTCTAACCAAATGTGAGCGACGAATATCACGCTCAAACTCTTTTGAACCCACCTTTAATTTCATGGCTGTAAATCCTTCAGCCATGGCTTTCTTGACATTTTCTTTTACTTGCTCGTCGCTATAATTGAACCATCCTATAGAAGTATCGTAACCCGGATATCCCTTTGTAATTATTTTTGAACGTTCTTCTTTTCCAACAATATTTGATTTCAACAAATTAATTGCTTCATCTTTTGTCAATTCATCTTCCAAATAAGACAAATCCAAAGTATTTACAATTTCTTCTGGCTTTAAATCAATTAATAATTTCCAAAGTGGCACTCCTCTTTTCTTTGCCCATAAATCATAACAAGCATTTGTTACCGAAGCCAAACCTAAATGCGCTACTCCTTTATGCGGGCCTAACCAACGAAATTGTTGTTCATTAGAAAGCGCATTGAAAACATTTCCAAAGTCTGCCATTAATTCCTCAATATCTCTTCCTTGCAATTGATTGGCAAAAAATTGTGCTGCTTTGCAAACCAAATCGTTTCCTTCTCCTAAAGTAAAAGCAAATCCGGTTCCGATATGTCCGCTATCATCATGCAAATTCGTAACTGCATAAGAATAGATTGGATTTCTGTGTATGGCGTCACTTCCTGCTCCACTTCCTAAAGGATAACGAGCGTCAGCTGTTGAGGTCTTGAAAATCATTTATAACTTGGTTAATTATTAATCAAAGTATTTGTTTCTATAAAATCATCTATTATGATATTATCAAACCCTTTATTGAAAGTAAACGGAACAAAAATGTCTTCCAATCATTATTTGTTTTAAAAAATCCATTTCATTTTTTAATCTCACTTACTCAAAACAAATCTACCAAATCGCTACTCTACTTAAATAGTGTATTTAATTATTTTAATGGACTATTTGATTATTTTATATAAATAAGAACTCTCTTACCACAATTTGAATTTTCCTAAACAAAAAGCGAAAAAGGGAAGCTAAAAATTTTTTTTGATGCTTTTTTGTTTAACTTTCGCCAGTTGTTTTTATTAATAAAAACGGGAACATATTCGTCATCCGAATTTAGTTCCGAATAAAAACACAAAAATTAAAATGGCAATGCAGAAAAGTGCCAATTTGGCTATAACATTATGATAAAAAAATTCAAACAGCGAGATGGCTTTCAAGGTGAAAAATTGATTTCTTTGCCAGATTCGGTATGGAAAAAAACGATAAAGAAAAATCCAGTAATGGCCAATTTGTACATTACTCATATTGGCTATTTTCCGAAAGCAAATTATCATCATCGCGAAAGAAAAAATGGATGCGCCGATAACATATTTATTTACTGCACAAGAGGAAAAGGATGGTATAAAATTAAAAATCAGCGATTTGAAGTAGGAATTAATGATTTTTTCATAATCCCGGCAACTACTGAGGAAATGAGTTATGGTGCCGATGAAAACGATCCTTGGACAATATACTGGGTCCATTTTAGTGGAAATGACATGGAAAACTTCAATAAAGGTTTCAACATTGGTTTATATGATGGCCCACAACAAATTATATATAACGAAAAAGGAATAGAACTTTGGCTCTCCATGTACCAAAACTTAGAAATGGGATATAGCAAAGAAAATATCACCAAAGCAAATCTGTGTTTGTACCACTTTATTTCTTCATTTTTATACCCTGACAAAAACTTGAGCGAAAAAAAACAGGAGGAAAAAGATCTAATATCCAGTACAATTGCTTTCATGCGAACCAAATTGACCGAAAAACTTACTTTGGAAGATTTAGCTTTGACCAATCAGCTATCTGCTTCTCATTTTTCTTCACTTTTTAGAAAAGGAACAGGAATGTCACCTCTGGATTACTTCATCCATTTAAAATTACAAAAAGCTTGTTTGTTATTACTTACAACAGAAATGAGAGTAAAAGACATTGCATCTGAATTGGGTTATGAAGATCCGTATTATTTTTCTAGACTTTTCAAAAAATACATCAACACATCGCCGCTTCAGTATCGTTCTTCATCTGCGAAAGCATCTTAGCTTTATTTTAAATATAAATCTCCTGACTAACTTAAATAAACATTAGACAAGAGATTTTTTCTTTTAAATCATTTAATCGAATTAATTTCAGAATTCAAACCTTCCAGAACTTTTTTGTCCTCTGGATGAATTGAACCATCAGCTCTGGGAGAAATGTTTAAAATCATATTAGATTTATTTTTTCTAGCACACTTGTACTCTTCTATTATTTGCTGTTTCGATTTATGATGGCCATCTTTAAAATCAAACCATTCGCTTTTTTCGATCATCGTATTTCCCAACTCGATAGGTTTTCCTTTCAAATTTTTATCCCAAACCTCATTATACGTTTGAGTTCTCCACTCAATTCCTCCTGGCACTAGTCGCAGTAATCTAACTTTTACTTCACCAATTTTTAAATAACTCGCAGGGCTTGGAAACAAAGGGTTTCCTTTTTCATCGAATTTCAATTGATCCCATTCTGGAGCAAGAAAATCCTCATCGCCAACCCAACCTGTTTTAAAAGATATTAGACATTGTGGCTGTAGCGCATTAACGAGCGCATATTGCTTTGCTGCTTCTAAATATGCAGAAGGCTTTCTATATGCATTTCCAATTCCATCAAACCAAATACCCGCAATTGGTCCATAATTAGTCAACAACTCTTTTAGAATTTGCATTAATTCCTCCTGTGTTGCATCTTGAGGTGGCCAAAAATAAAGAAACAACCCCAATCCTCTTTTTTGACAAGCAGCAGCCATTTCGGCTACAAAATCACGATTGTAAAGACGTTTCGAGTTCCATTTTGAAACAGAAGTATCAAACATAAACATTCGTCCGATTACGTGCCATGAAGTAAAATTAATGTATTTCATTCCTGCGCTCACTGCCAAATCTGCTATTTGATCAGCATCAAAATTCTTTGGATCAAATGTTTTGAACAACTGTTCGGTCTCCGGATTAACAGCATTTCCATAAACTTCTTTAGAATTTTCTTTATACCCATAATTATCCAATGTTTGATTGTTTCGATTATCAAACCATGATTGATTCATTATTGTAAAATCAACCACTGGATTATGCAATTGATTTGCTGGGGAATAGTGTACAAACATTCCAAATTTTGCATTTTCAAACCATTTCAGATTGGCTGCTTTTGGCCCTTTTGTATTCCAAATCTTTATATAGCCTTTCAAATAATCAGGACATTCATATTGTGCATAAACAGAATTTAAGGCACAATATAAAAGTAAAATCGTGATAATTACTTTGATATTTTTCATGTTTTTCTTCATTTAGAATTTTGATTTTAAAGAAAATCTCCCATTCAGGAGAAGGATAATCCTGAACAAGAGATTTCTACAGATAACTCAAACCAAAAAATTATTAAATGTATTTTTAAAGGATTACCATCCTGGATTTTGCTTGATATTTGGATTCAATACAATTTGATTTGTCGGAATCCATTCTAAGTAATATTTATCCAACCATCCTTTTCCAATTTTAGTAGGATCATCAAAACGTTTTACATAGCCTTCTGCTAAATTTGTTCCTGAGAAATCCTTGTTTACCAATGGCAGACCAGTTGTACTTGCCCATTTTGCATTTGTTGTTGTAGTAACAGCTCCGGTTGCCGTAAGATTTCTCCAACTAGATCTCTTTACGTAAACCCCAAGATTAGGTTGATTGATATAATAATCTCCTTTTTTCCAACGACGAACATCTTGAAATCCGAAGCCCATACCAATTAACTCAGACATACGCTCACGACGAATTTCCCATAAAATTGGTTGTACGGTTTGGTCACGTTTTGTATCCCAATCTGCATCAATGTTAGCAACAACCATATTGGCAACACCCGCTCTTGGACGTAATTTGTTGATTGTCAAATCTGCAACTCCTTGATTGAACTGGCCTCTTTCAAAACTAGCTTCTGCAAGATTCAATAATGTTTCTTCAATCCAGAAAACAGGTTTATCAGAAACGTTTGCGTTAAAATCATCCCAAGTATTATAATGTCTCCATAATGTATATCCAGTCCAAGAACCAAACTGAGGCGCTCCGATATCAGCAATATTTGGTGCATTAAAACTTGTATCGCCGCTTAACCACAGTACAGGAAGGCGCTTAGAAGTCCCTGGAAAAGCCGCTTTAACCACAGCATTAAATTCCATATTATCAGTCACATCTGGATCTCCTGCATAATAACCAACTGCGTTATAAACCGCTGGCGAAACATCAGTATAATCAGGATTTAAAGTTCCACCAACGACTTTTGTTTTCTGACTGTATGGAGGAACAACAGTACCTATTAAACGCAAGTCACGGTTACGGAACTCTTTAAACATTGTTTTATCACCTTGGTAAAGTGGCGAAGTCGAAATTGGCCTACC
The DNA here is from genome assembly GCF_039581405.1 of Flavobacterium mesophilum. Taxonomy (NCBI): domain Bacteria; kingdom Pseudomonadati; phylum Bacteroidota; class Flavobacteriia; order Flavobacteriales; family Flavobacteriaceae; genus Flavobacterium; species Flavobacterium mesophilum. The sequence goes on from NZ_JBCPXZ010000008.1 coordinate 125,615, forward strand.
ATCCTTGCATAAATAATTCTCTACAGTACATTTTGGCATATCATAAGATAACGCTGTTGTTTTTTCATAACGTCCGCTTAAGTGCACGATAGAAGTTCCTGTTTCAAATTGTTTGTACAAAATCATTCCAGGATATAATTTCAAATCTGGAGAATTCAATAGCATATCGTAGCTACTAGCAACCGTTGGGTATTTGTTTGCCAATAATTTCGACACACGAATACATTCGTCTAAATATTTATCCGAATCTCCTAATCCATGGTATTTTCTCCACGTCCCTTCAAAAAGGAAGAAACGCGACATTAATGCCAACACACAATCTGTATTAATAGTATTTGCTCCATCTCCTGTTGGTCTGATGTGTGTTTCAGCCCATTGCAAATCAGACAATAAGTGATCCGCAACTTCTTTACGTGGTGTACGAGCGCCGTATATTAAATCCGTATCTGACTCTTGGATTACCTTATCAATCCAAGGCACATCTCCAAAACGAGAAATCAATTCATAATAAGAATAAGCTCTCCAGAACAAACCTACTGAACGATAATGATCTTTATCTGCTTGAGACATTTTACTTCCATCAATGTTCTCAAGCATAAAATTACAACGCTTAATTTGAGCAAAAGTCCAACCATTACCTGTAGCACCCGTAACTTTCAATTGGGTACGCATTTGATTACCATCAACGGTTTTATTTTTCCAAGTCAACCATCCTCCTAGCATATCAGCATTATAAGTATCTTGCTCATTATTCATGCCACGGTAAAAATTAGTTGCATCAGTAAAAACACCGTAATACCCCCAAGCAAAAGTTTTAAAATTTTCTGCTGTTACGAATGCCGTTTCTTCGGAAAGCGCATCCTTTGGATATTTTTCCAAAAAATCATCATTACAACTTGCAAAAGCTAGCATAGCAGTAATTCCTAATATATATTTTTTCATTTTCATAGTTTTTAAGTATTAGAATGTCAGATTTAAACCAAATGATGTTGTCGTGTAAAACGGATAGCCCCAAGACAAACTTTCTGGATCTCTACCTTTTTCAAGTTTTGACCATGTGTATGGGTTTTCTACAGAACAAAATACTTTGAACGTATTTAAACCTACTTTTTTAACCACATTTGCAGGCACATTATAACCTAACGTAAGGTTTTTTAAACGCAAGTAAGCAGCATTAATCAAATATCTATCTTGAATTCTGGTATTGCTTACCACGTTTGCATTTTCGTTATAAAGACGTGGATATTCCGGATTTGGATTGATTGGTTGCCAATTTCCGTTTGCAGCGTCAATTGGTTGCCAATAATCTAACTGATGCGAATATACCGTTGAGAAATTACGGTCAACAAGAGGAAAATGTAACATGTCTGACACCCAAGCATCTCTTTTTCCAACACCATTCATAATGAATGAAAAGTCGAATCCAGCGTAATTTACCCCACCATTAATACCGTAAGAATAACGAGCTGCATTGCTTCCAATTACTTGTCTGTCTCCAGCATCAGCAGTGGTTCCAACTCCTGGATCGATTTGATTCGCTACCGAAGTTCCATTATCAGCCAAGTTTTTATATTTCACATCTCCTGGACGAACTGCCGTTCCTTTAATAGAAGTCACCCCATCTTTAAGTGCCCATGTAGATGTATCTTTAAAATCTTCAACAGTGTAATACCCGTCATTTCTGTACCCCCAGATTTCTCCTATTTTTTGACCAACGTAGTATGAAGTATTATTTCCTGCACCATCAATTGTCAACAAACCTGCTGCGTTATTATATTTAGTGATAACTGCTTGTGAATCGTACACGTTGAATCCAACATAGTATCCCACTTTGCCAATTTTATCTCTCCAACTTGCAGAAGCTTCCCAACCTTTGTTTTCTAAATCAGCTGTATTTTGAAGTGGCGCTGTTGCCCCAACAACCGCTGGCAATTCCATACCCGGCGCTAGCATTCCCTTTGTTTTACGGATATAGTAATCAGCAGATAGTTGCAAACGATTTTTTAAGAAAGACATATCAACTCCAAAATCTGTTGTTTCCGCAGTCTCCCATGTATAATCCTGACGTACTAAAGGTGGCAAACTAAGTGTTGCCGGTTGCGTAGTACCTACCAACCATGGTGCTCTGCTTGAATCCATTTTTGGAGAATATCCATAAACAACTTCTTCCCAGTTGCCTGCGCTATTTCTCATGATAATATTTTGGTTTCCAATTTGCCCCCAAGAAGCGCGAAGTTTAAATTCGTTTAGCCAAGAATTACTCCATGTCATAAAACTCTCTTTAGCAACTTGCCATCCTGCAGAAAAAGAAGGGAAAAATCCGAATCTAGTTTCTTTTGGAAATTTTGAAGAACCATCGTAACGACCATTAGCTTCCAAAAGATATTTGTCTTTATAGTTGTAGGTTACTCTATAAAAAGTACTACGAATTGATTTGTCAATAAAAGCATCATCAGCAATTGTTTCTCCAACCCCAGTACTAATAGATGGCAAATCACTATTTATCATCTCTTTACGATTAACATTCAATGCTTCGTAATAGGTTCTTTCTTGAGAAAAACCTTGTTGCAACTTAAATTTATGATCTCCACTTGGACTCTGAAATGCGTAAGTTATGTAAGCATTTAAAGAACGGTACTGGCTATTGCTTTTATTATTAAAATAAGTTGGTGTTTGCGAAGAAGGCGTTACCAACATATTGGTTTCCATGTAGTCAGTACTTTTCGAAAAATATTTATAATCGTTGTAAAAATCATCCATAGTGTATTCCAGAACTCCTTCAAATCCTTTGAATGGCGTTAAGACAGTACGAGAAAAAATTCTAGTTTCTTTTCTTGCGTACTGCTCAGGATTTCCATATTTAATATAATTCTGAGGCGCAGAGAATATATAAGTTAGACCATTTAAATCAGTTGATTTTGGCACTGCTGTATCAACAGGAGTAAAATTAGGCAACTGTCTGTAGATCGGGCCTAAAGACACAATTGATCTGTTTGAAGTATTGTACTTAAAATCTAAAGAGGTATTAATCCACTTCGCTAAATCAGCACTTACATAAGAACCTAAATTATACCTTTCATAATTATCTTTATCTGTAATAAGCGGACCGTCATTATTGACTGTACCAAAAGATAAACGATATGTAATTTTTTCAGAACCTCCCTGTGCTCCGAAATTATTAATCTTTTGCACTCCATGATTATCAAATATTCCATTTTGAATATCTGTATCTTTCAGATAATAATAACTTTGAGGATCAGCCGATGGCAAAAATCTTCCTTCTGCCTGAAATTTTCCCGGGTTATTATTCAAGAAATTAACTGGATCTGCATTATAATCTCTGATATATTTTTCCCAAAGCACTAAATTCTGTTTCGTTGGCCCTCCCACTAATGGCGTATTGCTCCAATTTGCCATAGTATGAACAATATCAGCAATCGGGGCTTGCTCTACTTGATTGATTGGTCGAGTATAAGCAAAGTTATTGTTGTAACTAAATACAGTTTTTGAATTCTTTTTCGCTTTTTTAGTAGTAATAAGCACTACCCCAAATGCAGCTCTAGCTCCATAAATTGCTGTTGAAGCGGCGTCTTTAAGGACAGAAACTGATTCAACATCTTCCGGATTCAACATATTCACGTCACCTTCGGCATTATCAATCAAAACCAATGCTCCACCACCATTACTATTAATCGAAGTTACTCCTCTAATATTAAAAGTCGCTGCCACTCCCGGCGTTGCCGCATTAGTAATATTTAGACCAGGCACAGCTCCTTGAAGCGCCGCCGCAACTGTTGTTACAGGACGATCTCCTAATACTTCATCCATTTTAACTTGAGATACTGCTCCAGTCAAATTAGATTTCTTTTGTGTACCAAATCCCACAACAACAACTTCATTAAGATTTGATGTGGTTTCTTTCAAAGTAGCGTTTATTGTTTTTTGTCCTCCTGCTTTAACTGCATAAGATTCCATGCCTATAAAAGTGAATTCTATGACATCATCCGATTTTACGTTCTGTAAAGTATACTTTCCGTCAAAATCAGTCGAAGTGCCTGTTTTGGATCCCTGAATCATTACTGAAACACCAGGTATAGCCAAACCTTTAGAATCTGTTACTACTCCAGTAACAACATTTTTATTTTGAGCAAAAGACAGCAACGAAAACAAAATCATTGCTATACTCAAAAAAATTGTTTTACACGAATTTACATGTCCTCCCTTTTTTCGGGGTTGGTTTTGGGACATGCAATAAAAATTAATGTACATTCTTTTCATACAAATATTGGTTAGTTAATTTTTTTCTCACTTATCAAAATGTTCAAGACATTTTTGATTTACTCTTAATAAATCGCAATATTGATTCTACTTTCTCTTCATAAGCCTTCCTTTTAAACTCATAAACATTTTTGAAAAACTAAAATCTCAACAAGTATCTTCTAATTAAGAAACTATAACGTTTTAGTAATTTCTTTTAAAAAAAACCTCATCTTCCACAATTGTTAATGAAGTCTTAATTATTTTTTAATATTTGACAAACATATTTTATCGCATACTTAAAAAAAATGGTCTATTTAATTATTATGATGGACTATTTGACTAGTAGTAAGACATTTTTTATAAAATCAAAATTTTAACTATTGAAATTTAAAATTGAAAGAAAAAAATGTGAGAAATGAATAAAAACATAACTGACTATGTGCCACTTAAAAACAAAAAAGCGGCATTCAAATTCAAAATTCTACTAGATTTTCTCTAAATAATCTGAATGTTTTAAAGAGAAACTTTAGCAAGCAGGATTGTGCAGGATATTTGTTTCTAAATAAACGACTACATTACAAACTATTATACCTTATTTTTTCTTGTGATATGAAAATCCCATTTGCTGTTTTATCATTTCTTTCATCTAGATTCATTTTGGGCGTGAGTTTATTTTTCGCTGTACTTACTAGTAGTTGGGCATTTCCCGAAACAGCCTTCAACGTTAAGTCTTATGGCGCAAAAGGAGACGGAAACACACTTGATACCAGCGCTATAAACAACACCATACAAGCTGCTTCAAAAGCCGGCGGTGGTACAGTCTATTTTCCAGCAGGTACTTACCTAAGCTATTCTATTCGTCTCGAAAGCCATATTGCACTTTATCTGGACCAAGGCGCAACAATTATTGGCGCTTTGCCTGATGACGAGATCGGTTATGATGCGCCAGAGCCTGCCTCAAATGATAAATTTCAAGATTTTGGACATAGCCATTGGCATAATAGTTTAATATGGGGCGAAAATCTGGAAGACATTTCAATTTTGGGTCCAGGAATAATTCATGGAAAAGGATTAACGCGCGGAGGGCCTTACAAGGCTCCTATAGGGAATAAGGCAATTGCACTTAAGCTTTGCCGAAATGTAATTCTGAAAGATTTTACCATACTATATGGTGGTCATTTTGGTATACTTGCTACTGGCGTTGACAATCTCACGATCGACAACCTGAAAATTGATACCAACCGAGATGGGATCGATGTTGATTGTTGCAAAAATGTCCGCATATCAAACTGCACTGTAAATTCTCCATGGGATGATGGAATTTGTCTTAAAAGTTCATACGCCTTAGGCTATGCGCGCCCAACCGAAAATGTAACTATAACAAATTGCAGTGTAAGCGGTTTTGATCGTGGTACTTTTTACAATGGCACCTATTTACGTAATGAAGCCCATTTAGTACCAGACAAAGAAGGTCCAACGGGACGAATCAAATTTGGAACCGAATCAAACGGCGGTTTTAAAAACATTACAATAAGCAATTGCATATTTGAATACTGTCGCGGACTTGCGCTTGAAACAGTTGATGGTGGCCTATTAGAAGATGTGACCATTACAAATATAACAATGCGCGATATTATAAACTCCCCTATTTTCTTGCGCCTTGGCGGACGTATGAGGGCCCCGGATGATACACCTTTGGGCGCATTGCGTCGTATAAACATCAGCAACATAAATGTTTATAATGCCGATTCTCGTTTTGCTACGCTTATAAGCGGTATTCCTGATCATCCAATTGAAGACATTCGTCTTAGTAATATAAGTATCTGGTATCGACCTCTTGATTCTTCGGAAACCAACATTCAGCAAGAGGTTCCTGAATTTGAAAAAGCGTATCCAGAACCACAAAAATTTGGAATATTGCCCGTATATGGATTTTTCATTCGTCATGCCAAAAACATTGAACTTAACAATATTAATCTTTATTTGCTTGGTAAAGAAACTCGTCCTGCAATAATGCTTACAGACATAAATAATATGAGAATGCGGAATATAAATGTACCTCTAAATCAAAAATCCGAAAACCTTTTATTGAAAGATGTTAGTGAGTTCTCCATTAAAGACAGCAAGCCATTTAAAGATATTGAAATTCAAAAAATAGCAACAAAAACATATTAAAATAAAAGTCATTATGTTACAGAAAAACAAATTTCTCTTGTTATGCGGCATCTTTCTTTTCTTTGGTTCAAAGACATTTGCTCAAGAAGATAGAGGATACAAAATATATCAATTTCCCGCCAATATGATCCCTAGAATTGATGGCAATACAGACGATTGGGATACTTTTCCTGCAGAATATATTGTAGGTACCGACCAATTATGGGATGATTCAAAGCATTACCCAAAAACAGATCCTAAAAATCTAGATGTAAAAGTACGTGTAGCATGGGTAAAAGGCTTGAACCGACTTTACTTTTTATATGAAGCTTATGATGATTATTGGGATTTTTCATTACCTGACCTCCACAATGATATTTTTGAAATAATTGTTGATGGCGACCTCTCCGGTGGCCCGTTAACTGATCAGCAACATTTGAATCAAGATCTTTCTTGGCGACAACGTTATTTTGATTTTCACGGCGTACATGCGCAGAATTATCACATTTTTACGCCAGCTGTTGGCAAAGACTGGGCACTGGCATGGGGCAGTCAACCATGGATCAAAAATATGCCTTATTCAAATATCGCCTATTCCTATAACTTTAAGCCGGGCGAACCAGGAAAACTGATTGCAGAATTTTGGATTACGCCGTTTGATTATGCGGGCGCAGAAGGACCAGAAAGAGCTGTGGAATCTAATTTATATGATAACAAAAAAATTGGGCTAACTTGGGCAGTAATCGATTATGATGATGTAAATGATGAAAAGAAAAAAGGTTTTTGGAATTTATCTAAAAACCACAAAATGTATGGCAATTCAAGCCTTGGAACTATTTTTACCTTACAGCCACTTGAACAAAAATATCAAAAATCATTTGATGCAAAATGGTCTTTTAAAATAACAAACATGAACAAACGGCAGGTGTCATTTATAGACGAAAGCAAAGGCAACGTTACGAAATGGCATTGGGATTTTGGAGATGGTACAAGTTCTAATGAGCAAAATCCTGTTCATGAATATAAGAATGCCGGCAAATATATTGTGATACTAGATATAGAAGGACCTTCTGGAAAAGCACGTATGTCTAATGTCTGGGATGTGGCGGTTTATTAAATGAAAACATAAAAAAAGATGAGCATTTGAGCTCATCTTTTTTTGTCTATTAGTGATTACCAAATCGTTATTCTATCTTTCTCTGGCAGATACATTTTATCTCCTGGTTTTACATCAAATGCTTTGTAAAAAGGTGTTGTATTCATTAAAGAACCATTAACACGCCAATTTGGTGGAGAATGCGGATTATTATTAATCCACAAACGAAGGAATTCATCTTTCATTTTTACTCTCCATATTCTTGCCAATGAAATAAAAAAGCGTTGATCTGGAGTATAACCGTCAATTTTTGTATTTCCTTTTCCTTGTTCCGTCATTTTAAAAGCATCGTAAGCCACTGCTAATCCAGCAATGTCTGCTGTATTTTCTCCGACAGTCATTGCACCGTTCACATGCAGACCATCTAAAACAGTATAGGTATTATATAAATTGATAACCTGCTGTATTTTTGATTTAAACTTTGCATAATCTTCTTTTGTCCACCAGTCTTTTAAGTTCCCATCTTTATCATATTGAGCACCTTGATCATCAAAAGTATGGGTTATTTCGTGGCCTATCACCATTCCGATTCCTCCATAATTAAGTGCATCATCTGCATTATTGTCAAAATATGGGGCCTGCAAAATACCTGCAGGAAAAACAATTTCATTTGCTGTAGGGTTGTTATATGCAGTAACGGTTGGAGTTGTGGTATACCATTCTGATTTATCGACTGGCTTGCCTATTTTTGCTAATTGAAATTGATATGCAGCAGTAGAAGCCGAAACCATATTCTCAAAATAAGTGTTTCTAGTGATATGCACATTACTATAGTCTCTCCATTTATCTGGATATCCTATCTTCTTGGTAATGGCAAACAATTTTTCTTTAGCTTTTTGTTTCGTGATAGGACTCATCCAATCTAATTTATCAATTCTTTTTGCATAAGCTTTTTGCAAATTATTCACGAGAATCAACATGCGTTTTTTAGCATCTTCTGAAAAATATTTCTTTACATACAATTCACCCAACGCTTCGCCTAGGTAATTGTCAATAACATTAGCCATTTTTTCGCCACGAGATTTCTGAACAGCTTGACCAGAAAGCACTTTAGTATACTCGAATGAAGCATCTACAAATGGTTTGCTTAAATCATCTGCATATCTTTCTATAGAATTTGCTTTCAAGTAAATTTTCCAGCTATTAATTGGAATGGTTTTTAAGAGCTTATTTAGAGCATCATAATAGGCCGGTTGGCATACATTAATAAAATCAGTTTGAGCTCCTAAGTTTTTTAAAAACGTAGCCCAATCAATATTTGGATGTTTTTTTACAAGATCTGCAACGGCTGTTTTATTATAATTGGCCTGCACATCTCTAAGTTGCACTTTCGTTTTATGCGAAACAGCAAGTTGCTTGTCAATATCATAAACCAAATCAGCATTATTTTTAGCTTCACTAGCGTTATTTCCTGTTAGTTGAAATATGGCACTAAGATATTTTTTGTACGCTTGCTGTATTGCAACAGTTGATGAATCTGATTTGAAATAATAATCTCTATCTGGCAAACCAAGACCCGTTTGATAGATTTGAGCAATATTCATTTTACTATTTTTATCGTCGGGTGACACTCCAAAAGCGATAATAGAAGAATTACCTACTTTTGCTTGATTGACAACAAAGTTCATTAAAGATGGTAAATCACTAATTGCCTCAATTTTGGCAAGTACCGGTTTGATGGGTTCAAAACCACGTTTATCAATGGTTACTGTGTCCATACCAGATGCATAAAAATCTCCTACTTTTTGTTCTATACTTCCTTCTGGATTCTTGCTCTGCGAAATACTATCCAATATTCCTTGCATACGAATGCGTTGTGGGAAATTCATAAACATGTAGGCACCAACTCCGGCTTGAGATGCAGGTATTGATACAGAATCATACCATTTGCCATTTACATATTTAAAAAAATCATTACCTGGTCGCAGCGTGGAATCTATTCCTGTGATGGCAACATTTTTTTTCTCCTGATGTTTTGAACAAGCTGTAAAAGCTAAGAATGCAATGAAGAGCATTAATGATTTTTTCATAATCTAGATATTTCTATTAAAACCAATTGAAAAACGTTTAAAGTCAATCATTTTAAAGTCTACCAATTGGCATAGTTATTTTGGTAAAACAATATACGAATTCAGTTTTTAATTTTTAAAGTTTTTGAATTTCATTTCATCTTTCTTTCATTCATCCAAAAATATAAAGGAGGAATCAATATGGGTGCAAAAAATAATGTACTCGTCAAGCCACCAATAATTACTGTTGCAAGTGGTCGTTGCACATCGGAACCAATTCCTGAAGATGTCGCGGCGGGAATAAGGCCTACAATTGCGACAACCAGAATCGACAACAAAGCTCGTAGTTGTTCTTTTGAAGCTGTAAGTACATTTTCCTGTAAATCATCTTTCTTAAACAAAGTTTTTCTATTGAGAGCTGACACAAGTAGTACACCCGACATTACTGAAATTCCAAAAATGCTAACAAAACCAACACCGGCAGAAACATTAAAATAATACCCTCTAAGAAGCAAAGCCATAATGCCGCCTCCTAATGCAAACAAAATACAACTCATGGTAATCATAGTATGCTGAAAATTTTTGTAAAGCATGAAAAGAAACAAGAAAACCATAATGATCGTTAATGGAATAGTAAATGCCAATTGTTTTCCAGCTCTTTCGAGATTTTCGTATTGCCCTCCATAAATGATACTGTATCCTTTCGGCACAGTTACATTTTTGCCTACTTTATCTTGTAATTCTTTCACAAAACTTCCTTGATCTCTTCCCTTAATATTAGTTCTTACCGTAATCATGCGTTTGCTTCCATAACGATAAATATTTGTTTGACCTTCAACAAAATGGATGTTTGCCAATTGATTCATTGGAATTAAAGCACCATTTGAAGATGGCACTAAAATCTCTTTTATTGCATCAATAGAGTTTCTGTATTGAGGCAAAAAACGAACTACAATGTCATAACGTTTTGCTCCGTCGTATAAAGTTGAAATTGTCTTTCCGCCAATTGCTACCTCAATCATATTTTGAATGTCGGCCACATTAATTCCAAATCTCGCAGCTTGCTCTCTATTGATATCAATTGCTAATTGTTCTTGCTCCCCTTCTTGTTCAATATTAACATTATCCGCACCTTGCGTATTTTTAGCAATTTGTGCAATTGTTTCTGCCTTCTTTCTCATCATTTCCAAATCATCTCCTACCACAGAAACTGCGAGATCTGCTGCACTTCCGTTTACAATTTCCATAACCTGATCAATAATAGGCTGTCCCGAAGAAAATTGTACTGACGGAATTTCTTGTCGCAGATCATTTTTTATTATTTCGACCAAATCTTTTTTGGCAATCGTATCACTCCAGAGTTTGTAATCTTTTAATCCAACTAAAATTTCATTTCTATTGGCAGGAAACGGGTCGGTACCATCATCATTACGTCCGGTTTGTGTTATTACGTAAGATATTTGTGGATATTTAGCGATTATTTTTCTGATTTTAGGAGCGTATTTGGCATTTTCTTGTATCGAAATCCCTGCTGGAAAATTTCCTCTTAAAAAAATTGATCCTTCATCTAATGTCGGTAAAAATTCGGTTCCTAATTTCAAGCCGCATAAAATAAATATTGCCACAATAGAGAAACCAATGACTGTCGTTTTTTTGTAATTATTTAAAAACTTTGATAATGTTTTTTCATAAGCTCTAGTCAAATAATCCAACACCACATTTTTGTGTTCTTTTATTGGTTTATCTATGTCAAGCATCGCTTTTCTATAAACAAACGAAATCAAGACAGGAATAAAAGTAAGTGCTCCAAGCATTGAACCAATAACCGCAAAAGCCAAAGTTAAAGCCATTGGAGAAAACAATTTCCCTTCTACTCTAGTCATTAAAAGAATAGGCATATAAGCCAAGATGATAATGGTTACAGAAAAGAAAATTTCTCTTCCAACTTCTTGGGCCGCTTGCAGTGTGATTTGAACAATCCCATCTTGTTTTTCTTCTGGTGTGGCTGTTCTGTATTTCCGTATAAGATGTTCCGCCATTAAGCAGGCACCGTCTACAATAATTCCGAAATCTATTGCTCCAAGCGAAAGCAGATTGGCAGGAATATTTGTTAGTCTCATTAAAATAAAAGCAAATAATAATGAAAACGGAATCGTCAAGGCTACAACCAATGCACTTCTGACACTTCCAAGAAATAAAATCAACAATATGATTACAATAGAAATTCCTTCAAATAAAGTATGTGCAACCGTTTCAAGCGAATGATCTATCAGAAACGTTCTGTCGTACATAGGGCGCAGTTTTACCCCTTGAGGCAAATCATTCTCCTGTAGTTCGGCCATTCTTTCTTTTAACAATTTTAAAACCTCGCTTGGATTTTCATATCGTCTTAATAGAATAATGCCTTCAACACCACTGCTTACATCTTTTTTGTCTTGAGTAACCGTATATCCCATAACTCCACTTGGCGGTGGTGGCGTGATTTCTACAGTTGCAACATCACGAACAAAAACAGGAACACCGCTTTCAGATTTAAGAACAATATTTTGAATATCTCGCTCCGTTTTAATTGCTCCCAATCCGCGCACTGCAAAACCTTGTCCGCCTCTTTCAATAATATTTCCGCCCGTATTTAGATTATTGGCATCTACCGCATCCATTACATTTTTCAGCGTAAGATTATATTTTCTGAGTTTTTCTGGCGAAGTAATAATGTGAAATTGCTTTAATGGTCCTCCAAAAGTAGTCACATCAGCTATTCCTGGAACTTGCAACAAAGCGGGTTTTATAACCCAATCCTGAAGATCTCGAAGTTCAGCCTGGCTATAGTTTGACGGAGCTTCTACAACATATCTGAAAATCTCACCAACAGCGGTAGAAAGCGGTGCTAATGAAGGCGTAACACCATCCGGTAATTCAGCTTCTGTAAGTCGTTCTGTCACTTGCTGGCGCGCAAAATAATCATCGGTTCCATCTTTAAAAGTAAGCTGTACAACTGATAATCCAAAAATAGTTCTGCTTCTTCGGTCTAAAACATTTGGCGTATTCTGCAAAGCTCTTTCAATAGGAATGGTAACTTGTTGTTCTACTTCTTCAGCTGCTCTACCGTCATATTGTGCTACTATAATTACATTCGTATCTGCAATATCTGGATAAGCTTCTATTTTTAATTTGGTAAAACACCAAAAACCTGTTGCCATTAATACAACACTAATTGCAATTATGACCCATCGATTACGAAGACTGAATATTAGTAAATTTTTGATCATCTGTTTACCATTTTTCTACTTGATTCGTCACTATAAAACCTCCTTTATATACTTTTCTCAAAGCAGTTAAAGCCGATTTTACTTTTTCATCTTCATCTATAAAATTGATCAGTAATGGTATTTTATCAAAACTGAACAAATCATGAGGTCTGTTAAGATAGCGACTGGCTCCATATCCTAATTTGCCATGAAACACGGTTGCTCCCATAATTTTGTGTTCAATCAAAAATCGTAAAATGTATTCGTATAAAGGCTGTGTTCCTTTTAACTCATCTTTATCTATGTATACTTGTGCTTGAATCATTGTTTTCTTTTTAAAGTGTTAGCCGATTCTATTTTCACTTGTTTTTAAAGACATAATCTTTGTTTTCAATACCCAAAACTGAGCCCTTTTAGTTGCATAACGCCTTTAACGGCTATAGCATCACCACTCATTAAACCATTATAAACAACAATTCTGTCTCCAATTTGATTTCCTATCGTAACCTCAGTACGTACAAATTCGTTATTGCCTTTTTTTACAAAAACATAATTTTTTGCCTGAACCGTAACCAATGAATTTTTATCAATGCTTATGTTATCGCCTTCGCTTATTCCAAAAGAAACATTCGCAAACATACCTGCCTTAAACTTACCGCTTGCATTGTTTAGGCTAATACGCAGTTTAACCATTCTTGTAGATTGATCAATCATATCAGCAATATCATCAATTCTTCCAGAGAATTTTTCATTCGGGAAAGCTGTAAATTGTACTGTACAGTTATCTCCGCTTTTTATTCTGCTTATCTGATTCTCCGGAATATCACAGATAATAAAGGATGTCCCCGCTTTTGCCTTTTTGAGAGCCTCAGGTTCAAATCCGCCCGCTTTCAAGTTTGTTTCATACTCGATCAAAGCCGCTTTTTCATTAGCCAAATTGGTTTGTTCTACAGATAATGCAGTCTGCGCCTCAAGCAAATCTTTGCCTGTTGCCGCACCGTGAGCCAGCAAGTCTTTAGCTCGATCGACCTCTATTTGTTTTTGCTTAATATTTTTATTCTGAATTTGATTGATATTAGCCAAATGTTGAATCAACTGTGTGTAACTAGCTGCCAAATCTGGATTTTCAAATAAAATAATATTTTGCGATGCTCCTTCCTGCGATTTCATAACCGTAGCAGAAACTTTTGCAGGAGCCATAATTTGATTATTAAGAACCGAATTGCCTATAGATTCTGTTTCAAAGAAAACGGCACTGCTGTCAGTCGGAAATACAATCGTTCTTCCGTTATTCGTTACCTGTGGCAAGTTGTTTACTACCTGGTCTTGCTTCTTTTCTTTTCCGCTACAGGCGTAAAGAAATAATACTATAATGCCACTATACTTTATTAAATGTTTCATATGTAAATAGTATTGGGTTTTAATGGTTCTACAGTTGCTTCAAATCATTATTGCGCTATTTGATTTATTAAACCAGAGGCGTATAGCAGTTTGATATAACTCCTTCTGTATTCTTGCATTGAATCATAATATTGTTGCTGTATGTCGAGCCAGCTGCGTTGCGCTTCAAGAAAATCGATAATAGTCGTACCGCCTCTCAGATAAGAATATTTTACACTCTTTAAAATATTCTCTGATCTGGTCAATAGTCCAGTAAAATTCTCGAGATTACTTTTCTGAGTCTGATAAGCATTAAAAGCATTCGTTATTTCTGCCCGAATTAAAACTTGAGTTGCTTCTAAATTTTGCTCGGCTTGTTGTTTTAGAAAACTTGATTTTTTTATCTCACCTTGATTTCTTGAAAAAAAAGGAAGCTCGACTGTACCATATAAACCAACATAGGGAATTGTATTTTGTGGGTTGTAAATTAGTCCCAGCTCGGGCTGAGGATATGCTAACGATTTTTGAAGATTGATATTCGTATTAGCAACATCTACAATTGATTTAGAAGCCAAAACATCTGTTCGTTTATCTAAACCTTCCTGTAAAAAATCTTCCAAATTAGAAGGCAGGACAAATACAAAATCATCGTTAGAATCAATATTTATTTCTTCTTGAGTTCCCAGTAAGTATTTAAGGCTGAGTAGTTCGTTCTTTAAATTTTGTTCTGCTTTTTTTATTTCTAATACATATTGATTAGCCAGCAGTGTGGTACGATTTAGATCTGTTTCTGTAATTACCTGATTCTTTAAGCGTACTTTATTTATAATAACCAAGCTATCCAAGTTACTGCTTGCTCTTTTTACTATTTCCAATTGTTTTTGCGCGGCCCACACATCAACCCATTTCAAACCTACATCCTGAAAAAGATTACGCTCTATTTCATTGTAATTTTTTTGCGTCAGTACCGAATTTTGGCTTGCGAACTCAATTTTATTCTTACGTGTTCCTGCAAGCTGAAAAACTTTGCCCAATTGTACATTCGTTTGCGTATTGGCACTATTAAAAAAACCTGTATTAGGTGCATAATTTTTTTCTGTAGCAATGCCAATATAGTTGAATCCTAAAATTAAGTTTGGTCTTAATTTCGCCGTTACAATATCACTTTCTGCAATATCAACATCATAATATTGGCCTTTGAGAACGAGATTATTTTTTTTAGCGGTTTGGAGGGATTTTTGAAGACTATAATTAGTTTGTGAAATTCCTTTAGTGGAAAGTAAGGTCAACAAAACAAATAAAAGAAAGTAGTGTTTTCGCATAGTTCTATTCTTTATTTATTGCAACATAAATATACGAAAAAACCTAGCTATTAAACACTTACAAATAAAAAAATAATCAGATAAGAAAAGTGATTCACAACAGCGTCTCTAAAAAGACTTTATTTTAAGAACGTGGCTTCGATAAATTTCTGTCATACATAATGATAGTTCCAGCCACGGCAACATTTAGACTTTTTTCTGATTTAAATTTCACTAAATGATGACATTTATCCATCGCTTTCTTAGATAAGCCATGATCTTCGGCTCCTAATAAATAAACGCATCTTCTTGGATGTTCAAAAGTTTCTAAGTCAGAAGCTCTATCGGCTAATTCCACACCAACTAGTCGTGCTCCTTTAGGCAAATTTTCAAAGAAAGCTTCAAAAGTTTCATAATGAAAATAAGGAATTGATTTTACGGCATCATGTGTATCGCATGCTTGTTTTGCATATCGATTACCTATAGTAAAAATAAAAGTAGCGCCCATATTTTGAGCCGATCGCCACAAAACTCCTAAATTTTCAGGCGTTTTGCCATTTTGTATTCCTATGCCAAAATACTCGTTTACAAAGTTGTCATTCATAGAGGCAAAAGTACAAAGTTTAAGTATGAATTTATAGCGAAGGCCATAAAAACACTTTAACTCTTTTTTCTAAATCATAACATTTTTTTTCCAAATAATCCAAATACTGCATCAAAACAATTACTACCTTGCCATAACAAATATTTGCACTTTAGCGATATGAATAAAATATTATTAGTGGAAGACGATCCAAGAGTCGCCTCTTTCATTATCAGAGGACTTGAAGAACAACTTTACCAAGTTAAAAATGTCAATAAGGGGTTTGACGCCATTAATGAAGTAATGGAAAACACTTATGACATTATTATTTTAGATATCATGCTTCCGGACATCACTGGTTTTGAAGTTTGTGAAATCTTGAGAAGCAGAAAAGTAATTGTACCAATCCTTATTCTCAGCGCGCTAGACACTCCTCACGAAAAAGTAAAAGGGCTTCAGGCTGGTGCCGATGATTATCTAGCAAAACCATTTTTGTTTGAAGAACTTTTGGCACGAATTAATGCACAACTTCGTCGTTCCGAATTTAGCAACGGAATTTTAGATTTCCAATCTTATGCTGGAATTGAAATTAACATGAAAGAACAAAGTGCGTCGCGTGACGGAAAAGAACTTAATCTTTCATCGCGAGAATTAAAGCTTTTGATTTTTTTTATGAAAAACCGCGAAAAAGCCTTATCGCGAATTGCAATTGCCGAAGCAGTTTGGAATATTGATCTCGATATGAATACCAATACAGTCGATGTTTATATCAATTATCTGCGAAACAAAATAGACAAAAATTTCCCTACTCCGCTTATTCATACGGTAAAAGGAACTGGATATATGCTCAAAAACAAGGTTAATGAATCTTAAAACCAAATTATCGGTAAATTCTACACTGCTATTTGCTTTTATCGTCGGACTTGTGCTGACTGGATCATTCTTGCTTTTTAAAACCCACAGACAAGATTTATATTATGAAAGACTTGAAGACAGTGCTTTAATCACTGCTTTTTTTTATTTTGAAAAAGATGAAATTACTAAGATAGATAGTTCACGTTACCAAAGAATAGAAATTCAGTATAAAAAAATCACCAATCAAACCATCCGAATATATAATGCAAAAACCAAGGAATTATACCTTCGTGACGGCATCAATATCAAATTAACTGATAAGGAATTAAAAGCCATTTCTAAAAACCGAATTTTACATTTTACTAAAGAAAACAGGCAATTCACTGGCTTATTTTATCAAGATAATCAAGGTGATTTTATTATTGTGGTTTCAGGAATTGATGCGGTTGGAGAACGACAATTGGATGTTTTGAGCTTAATTTTCATTCTCTCTTATTTAGTCGTAATTCCGCTTAATTTCTATTTGGGAAGATTTTTGGCCAGACAAACTTTTAGGCCTTTTGAAGATGTTATTGCAAAAGTAAATACCATAACAACCGAAAATCTGCATTCGAGATTAGAAATGCCAACAGCGAGCGGAAAAGATGAAATCAAAGAACTAATCACAACTTTTAATTATCTTTTAGAAAGATTAGAAAACGGTATTACCATTCAGAATAATTTTCTTAAAAATGCATCGCACGAACTGAAAACGCCTCTTACCGTAATCATAGGAGATATTGACGTTTCATTGCAACAGCCAAGAACAAATGAGCAATATGAAGAATTGCTAAAATCACTTCGAAAAGATACCTTTCAGCTCAAATCAATTTTAGACGGACTTTTGGTTTTGTCAGGATTACAACTTGCTGAGCCAGAACAAATGGAAACCGTTAGGATTGACGAGATTATATGGAATGTTTTGGAAAAAAAGGCAATCGAATATCCTGGATCGAAAATCTCTGTTAATTTAGAAGATCTTGAAAATGAAGAATTGCTTTCGGTTCATGCCAATAAACACATGCTTTTTACAGCGTTATATAATATCGTAGATAACGCGATAAAATTTTCATTTCCTTCACCTGTTACTATTGTGGCGTTTGAAAAAGATGGAAAGCTTTTGCTTAAAATAGTCGATCAAGGTTCTGGAATTGCCGAAAAAGACAAAGAAAACATTTTTGATCTCTTTTTTAGAAGCGATCGTACACGACATATAAAAGGGCAAGGTTTGGGACTTTTTATAACTATGGAAATTCTGAAACGTCATCACATTACCTTAATTGTAGATTCTGAATTGGAAAAAGGAACTAGTTTTTCTCTTTTGTTTCCTTAATTTTTTGCAATAAAAAAGCAACGTAATCGAATTCTGAAAATTCGGATTTTGTGAATCGGTAACATTTGCATAACACTCTAATCTATCTCTAATCTAGTTCAAATCCATCTCTAATCCCTTTATTTTAGGCGTTTTTCTCAAAGCACTGATTTTAAAGCGTTACAACCTTGTTCTTAAAATAACCTATCAATAATTCTAAATTAACATAGAATAGTTTTTTTATTTTTCGTTAACAAAAGCCTTAAATCGAATCAAAAGAAAGCGAGTTTATTTGTCAAAAATAAAAACTAATAACATGACAAAACTAAAACTCATTTTTTCGGCTTTAATGCTTCTGACTGCAGGAAGTATTTTTGCCCAGATTACAACTTCATCTTTGTCGGCAAAGGTCAACGATGGAACAACTGCAGTTATCGATGCTGATGTTACTTTAACGCATTTGCCTACTAATGCAGTTTACAAAGCAAAGACAGACAAACAAGGCCGATTTAGTTTCGAAAATTTAAGTGCAGGTGGTCCTTACGAATTAGAAATTAAAAGCCAAGACACTAAAGATTATTCAAATGCTCAAATTAATTTAGCCCTTGGCGAAAATGATTTGCCAACAATTGTCCTTGCTAAAGCAGATAATAATGTATTGGAAGAAGTGGTAATTACGAGCTCTAAACCATCATCCAAAAATAATGGTACAAGCATTAATGAAAAACAAGTAAACAACCTTCCGTTAATAAACAGAGGAATTCAGGATGTTACGAAATTAGTGCCGCAGAGCTCAAACAACTCTTTTGCAGGTACCAATTTCAGATACAACAACGTAACAATCGACGGTTCGATTAATAATGACGCAATTGGTTTTAGCCCGTCATTAGGAGGACAATCTGGAACTTCTGGAATGCCAGGAAGCAGTACACGTTCAAATTCTATTAGTTTAGATGCTATTCAAGATATCCAAGTTTATATTGCTCCTTACGATATTAAATTAGGAAACTTTTTAGGAGGAAGCGTTAATGCCGTAACAAGAAGCGGAACCAACACAGTAAGCGGATCTATTTACAGCTACGGACGAAGCGCCGCAATCACAGGACCGAATAATGTTGGCGATGGCTCAAAAATGCCAAGCTCATTTGGAGATTACCAAATTGGTTTCAGATTAGGATTGCCAATTATCAAAGACAAATTGTTCTTCTTTACCAACATGGAATATGCTGAAAGAACAGATCCTGTTTTTTACAATGCGGGACAAACAGATGCCAACGGAAAAATAACTTCTTTAGTTGATAATGCAACTGCAGAACAGATTTCGCAATTCGTAAAAACAAACTACGGATTCGATCCAGGAACTTATGGAGCATACAATAACTTTTCTAAGAGCCAGAAATTCTTCAATAAATTAGATTGGAAAATCAACGAGAAAAACTCACTTTCAATCCGAAATAATACTGTCGTTTCTCAAGCAACAAACTTAGAACGAGATGCCGCAAACTTCAGATTTGCAAGTATGGATTTTACGCAGAAAAATCAAGCAATTAGTACGGTTTTAGAATTAAAAACGCATTTCAACAGCCAATGGTCAAACTCATTTATTGCAAGTTATTCGGCTATAAAAGATTATCGTGATCCAAAATCCAACAATATCATGTTTCCTCAAACCGAAATTGGATATAATGGTGGTACAATTTTCTTAGGAAATGATCGTGAAGCGACTGTTTTCAACATGAAACAAAACACAACTGAAATCACTGATAACCTTACATACAAAACAGGAAATCATACTTTCTTGTTTGGTACACACAATGAGTTTTACGACATCAATTACGGTTTCGTAAACGCACTTAACGGAAGAGTTTCATACAAATCTCTTGCTGATTTCTACAATAAACTTCCTACTCGTGTTCGTGGAACTTACCCTTTTGACGGTTCTACAAGAGATGATATTTTCAATAATCCGTATGCAAAATTCAAAATCAATATGTACAGTTTTTATGCACAGGATGAAATAAGAGTGGGTTCAAAATTAAAAGTTGTTCCTGGCGTACGTGTTGATTATACCGATTTGCCAAACAAACCGAACTTAAGCTCACAAGTACAAAACTCTCCAGAAGATCCTAATTACGGAACAACTTATACATACACGCCATTAAGTCAAATTAAAAACAATTTCTTTGGTTCTGCCCTAGTTTCTCCAAGAGTTGGTTTTACATACAATGTTGACGAAGACAAAACATTTGTAATTAGAGGTGGTTCTGGAGTGTTTACAGGAAGAATTCCTTTTGCTTGGTTAGGTTATGCATATTACAATGATGGTGTTGGTTACGGAAGTTATGACAAAAATAACCTTACTCCTGCTCAAGTTGCAGCTGCTGGAGATCCTTTGGCAACTGGCGGGCTTAACGGTTACCACGATGCAGTTCCAAAAGTTCAGGCCGATTTAATTGATAATAATTTCAAAATGCCAGCTGTTTTAAGAAATTCATTGGCTTTTGACAAAACGATCGATGGATATAAATTTACAATTGAAGGTATTTACACAAAAGTTATTCGCGACCTAGAATTCCAACAAGTAAACAAAACAGATAATCCTACTTATTTTTCTTATGACACAAAGCACGAAATGCCAATTTATGCTGCTAATATAAATTCTGCTTTTTCTAATGCTTACTTATTGTCAAATACAAATAAGGGATACCGTTACAGCATTACTGAGATGATTTCTAAAACTTATGATTTTGGTTTCAACTTTATGGTGGCTTATACGTACGGAGATTCTCGCGACATTACAAACGGAATTCGTAATTCTATGGAAAGTAACTTCCAAATGAATCAGTCATTAACGCCTAATAATCCTCAATTGGCTACTTCAAACTTTAATATCAAACACAGAATTGTTTCTAATGTTGGTTATGGAGTAAAATTGGCTTCAAATAATACATTATCAGCTAATGTTTATTTCAATGCACAATCAGGAAATCCATTTTCTTGGGGATTCGTGAATTCAACAATTGCAGGAACTGGGCAAGCAGCAGGGTTGGCTTATATCTTTAAAGATGCAGCAGAAGCAGCAAAATATATTGGAGTAAATTCAGCTGGAGTTCCATCTGCGACAGCAGCGCAACAAGTAGCCGATTATGAAGCTTTTATTAATGGAAATGATTATTTAAAAAGCAGAAGAGGAACATTCACTCAAAGGAATGGTGACACAACACCTTGGAACATTCAAGCAGATTTAAAATTGATGGATGAAATCAATGTAGCAAAAGTAGGTACATTCCAAATTTCTTTCAGCATGGCAAATATCGGAAACCTTATCAATAAAGATTGGGGAAGAAGCTATTTCGTTCCAAACACTTACAATTCAACAGCGAGCCTTGGCTTAACAAAATCAGGAAATCTTGGTGGAGTTGCCACGGGAGACCCAACTTATACTTTCCAAAAACCTACATCAACACCATACACTGTAGATCAGTTAGCGTCGAGATTTCAAGGACAACTTGGAGTTAGATATTCATTCTAAGAAGATTTGTGTTTTATTTTTTTATTATCTCCGAGTTTCTTTTAAAAGGGAAACTTGGAGATTCTTTTTTATAAGGACTTTTTCCTCAAAATACTTCTAAAAAGTCAAATTCAATTTCCTTTGATTAAACCACATAGTGTTAATTATATAAAACTTTTAAAAAATTATATAAAAGAAAGGAAAATCTTATTTCTTATTTTCATTGCAGCCTTAACACTAAATTTTGACTCTAATGAAACACCTATACTTTTCGTTACGCTTTATTCTATTTTTAATTTCAATTTCCAATTACAGTTGTGCCCCCGCACTGCAATGATGAAGATTATTTTGATGATCAAAAAAGTCTCTGTACAATAAACCGAGGCTTTAACTGTCAATAATTATTAACTATTCTCTTTATCTCAAAAGATTTCAAAAAAGAGAAATTGATTCTTCATCTTTTAATTAAAACTAGAAAGCCATGACTTATAAAAATATATTGCAAATTGACGATGATATTGACGATTGCGAATTTTTCAAAGAAGCACTTCAAGCTGTTTCTAATGCTGATTATACCGCAATGCATAGTGCTGGTGAAGCACTCAAAAAGCTGATTCATCACGAACTAAATCCTGATATAATTTTTCTTGACCTGAATATGCCAATCATGTCCGGTTTTGAATTTTTAGCAGAAATTAAAACGCAAAAAATCATTCAAGATATACCAATCATTGTTTTTTCTACTTCGCAATTTGAAGAAACAAAAATAAAGGCAAGAAATTATGGTGCAAAAGAATTCATTTCGAAGCCTAGTGATTTCAATGAATTAAAAAAAATTATAAGCCATTTTAGTATTTAAGAGACTTTTCGAAAAATGTAACACAAGTTCAATTTTAGAATATTTATTCTTACTAGGTTTTCTTAAACAGAAAGACAATGAAATTATCAACTCAAATAATTTTGGCCTTCACGCTCATCATTTTGCTTTCTGCCGCAGATTCGTACAGCAATTACAGGTTATCGCTTAAAGTCAATCAAAATTCAGAATTTCTATCAAAATCTGAAGAAGTAATCCGAAATTCAAACAAAACACATCGAGCCATTTTACAAATGCAAAGTGCGGTTCGAGGTTATTTACTCACAAATGACAGTACTTATCTCACTCCCTATTACAGCGGTATTGAAAAAGTTCCAAGTTATATTGTAGAACAGCACACACTCATTGACAGCAATACCATTCAGGCTTCTATCTTGGATTCAATAAGTATTCTTCATAGCGAATGGCTTTCTTATACATCAGAATTGATACGCGCTAGAAGAGAAAATCCTAAAGAATATTTATACCTTTTAGATACTAAACTAAAAAAACACATTGGCAAAAACATCAATGATTCGATCACAAAAAAATTCAGAAGTTTTGAGCGAATCGAATATAAAACCAGAGCACATCATAGCGAAATGTTGCTTCACAGTTTAAAAAAAACAAGAACGTATTCGTTGGTATTTTTAACTCTTACGGTTTTTGTGGGAATATGCAGTACGGCATACATTGTAATCATGATTACGAAACGAATCAATTCAATGGTTCGCGTGGCTGATACGATCTCAAAAGGGCGCTTCACTATAGTACAAGATTTTAAAAACGATGAACTGAGCGCACTAGCATCATCTTTAAATATCATGTCGCGCCGACTGGAAAAAAATATTCAAGAACTGGAAAACAAAAATGAGGAACTCAACAAATTTGCCTATGTAGTATCTCATGATTTAAAAGCACCATTACGCGGCATTTACAATGTCATCAGTTGGATTGAGGAAGATTTGTCAAGCGAACTCTCCCCTGCTCTTAGAAAATATCTGGATATTATTCCGAAAAGAACGCAACGAATGGAAGATTTGATCAATGGCCTTTTAGACTACGCCCGAATCAACAGAAAAACAACTCCAGAATTTGTCGATACTAACATTCTCGTTCACGAAATCGCACAATCAATTGTTCCGAGAGAATTTAAACTTGAAATTATCAATCTGCCAGAACTTATTACAGAGCGTCTAAAACTAGAACAGGTTTTTTCAAATTTAATAAGCAACGCAGTGAAATACTCAAAATCAGATAACCAGAGTATTGAGATAAGATGTCAAAAAGTAGGTACATTTTATGAATTTTCAGTAGCTGATAATGGAATTGGCATAGATCCAGAATATCATCAAAAAATATTTGAAATTTTCCAGACGCTGAGAGAGAAAAACGAAATGGAAAGTACCGGAGTTGGACTTGCCATTGTCAAAAAAATCATTGACGACCAAGGAGAACAAATACATGTAGAATCAAAACTAGGCGAAGGAACCAAATTTACTTTCACCTGGAGAAATAATAAAAAGTATGAGAAAGCCTAATATTTTATTGATAGAAGACGATGAACTCGATACGATTTCAGTAGAACGTTCCCTAAAAAAATTGGAGATCCAGTATGTGTTACATACCGCATACAATGGTCTTGAAGCGCTCCAAATGTTGAGAAAAGCTGAAAATCCGCTAATTCCAGATGTAATCTTGCTCGATATCAATATGCCAAAAATGAACGGAATTGAATTTCTAAAGATCTTGAGAAACGATGAAAATTTAAAAGATTTGAAGGTTTTCATCATGACCACTTCTTCAGAAGGAAGCGATCGCGTAACTGCCGAAAAATTAGGGATTTCAGGCTATATCATAAAGCCGTTGAATTATAACGATAATACAAAAAGACCCGATTCAATGGAAGCTTTTGTACAATTTCATCTTCGAAAGATTTTATTAAATGAAAATACCTAAAATATCAATAACAATTTCAAAAATCAAATTCCAAATTCCAATTCTAAAATCTAAAATCCGCAATCTTAAATAATTCCCTCCTCAAACCAAAAACAAAACCTTCAGCAAAAAGAGTTACCAATTATGAAAAAAAATAAACCAATCGATAAGATACCGAAAAGTGAAGTACTCATCGCCTTGCCTGTTATTACAGATGAAAAAATAGAGCGCAAAAGCAGGAAAAACAAAACTGAGGAATCTATCCTTAGTGATGCTGAATTTCTGAAAATTTTGCTGAAGGTTAAAAACGGTAATTTTTCACAAAGATTCCCAACCGATCAAGATGGCACAAAAAGAGCCATTTGTGATACTTTGAATGAAATCATTGACTTGAATGAAAGAATGGTTTTTGAATTTCAAAAGGTTGGAAAAAGTATTGGTAAGCAAGGAAAATTAACCAATCGTGTTGTTTTGGACGGAGCGCGCGGTTCGTGGAGTTCGTGTGTTGATTCTGTAAATACTTTGATTTCAGACTTGGTTCACCCAACAATTGAAATTGCGCACGTAATTACCTCTGTTGCAAAGGGAAACCTTTCTCAAGAAATGCCTTTGTCGATTGAGGGAAATCCGCTTCAGGGAGAATTCCTCCGAATTGCAAAAGAGGTTAATGCAATGGTAAAACAGTTGAACCTTTTCTCTATGGAGGTTACACGTGTGGCGCGTGAGGTTGGTACCGAAGGAAAATTGGGAGGTCAAGCAAAAGTTCGAGGCGTTGGTGGAGTTTGGAAAGATTTGACTGATTCGGTAAACAAAATGGCTTCTAACCTTACGGGGCAAGTTCGTAACATCGCCGATGTAACAACAGCCGTAGCAAAAGGCGATTTATCTAAAAAAATCACCGTTGACGTAAAAGGAGAAATTCAGGAATTAAAAAACACCATCAATACCATGGTGGATCAGCTGAATTCGTTTTCTTCTGAGGTAACTCGTGTGGCGCGTGAGGTTGGTACCGAAGGAAAATTAGGCGGTCAGGCACAAGTAAAAGGTGTTGGTGGAACTTGGAAAGATTTGACCGATTCGGTAAATCAAATGGCATCGAACTTAACCGGGCAAGTACGTAACATCGCCGATGTAACTACAGCGGTAGCAAAAGGAGATCTTTCGAAAAAAATTACGGTTGACGTTAAAGGAGAAATTCTGGAACTGAAAGATACCATTAATACAATGGTTGATCAGCTGAACTCTTTTTCTTCTGAGGTAACGCGTGTGGCTCGTGAGGTTGGTTCTGAAGGAAAACTTGGAGGTCAGGCACGTGTTCGAGGTGTCGGCGGGGTTTGGAAAGATTTAACGGATTCGGTGAACCAAATGGCATCTAACTTAACGGGACAAGTAAGAAATATTGCCGAGGTAACAACCGCCGTAGCAAAAGGCGATTTATCGAAAAAAATTACTGTAAACGTTGAGGGAGAAATCCTTGAATTAAAAAATACCATCAATACCATGGTGGATCAGCTGAACTCTTTTGGTGCCGAGGTAACTCGTGTGGCGCGTGAAGTGGGTTCTGAAGGGAAACTCGGTGGTCAGGCAAAAGTAAAAGGTGTTGGTGGAACTTGGAAAGATTTGACCGATTCGGTAAACCAAATGGCGTCGAACCTAACTGGACAAGTTAGAAATATTGCCGAAGTAACGACTGCCGTAGCAAATGGAGATTTATCTAAAAAAATTACCGCCGTCGCGGAAGGGGAAATTCTGGAGTTGAAAAAAACCATCAATACCATGGTGGATCAGCTGAACTCCTTCTCTTCTGAGGTAACTCGTGTGGCGCTTGAGGTTGGTACGGAAGGAAAACTTGGTGGTCAAGCAAAAGTAAAAGGTGTCGGTGGAACTTGGAAAGATTTAACGGATTCGGTAAATCAAATGGCATCCAACTTGACCGGACAAGTAAGAAATATTGCCGAGGTAACAACAGCCGTAGCAAAAGGCGATTTATCGCGCCAAATTACGGTAGATACCAAAGGGGAAATTCTGGAGCTTAAAAATACCATTAATACGATGGTGGGCCAGTTAAATTCATTTGCTTCTGAGGTAACTCGTGTGGCGCGTGAAGTTGGTACAGAAGGAAAATTAGGTGGACAAGCACAAGTGGAAGGTGTCGGCGGGACATGGAAAGATTTGACCGATTCCGTTAACCAAATGGCATCAAACTTAACCGGACAAGTTAGAAATATCGCCGAAGTTACAACTGCCGTGGCAAAAGGAGATTTATCGCTCCAAATCACGGTTGACGTAAAAGGAGAAATCTTAGAATTAAAAAATACCATCAATACCATGGTGGATCAGCTTCGAGGCTTTGCTTCGGAGGTAACAAGGGTTTCGCGAGAAGTAGGAACTGAAGGGAAATTAGGCGGACAAGCGAACGTACCGGGTGTTGCCGGAACATGGAAAGATTTAACGGATTCTGTAAACCAAATGGCAGGAAATCTTACCGCTCAGGTTCGTAATATCGCTGATGTGGCGATTGCCGTGGCCAACGGAGATATGTCCCGAAAAATTACCGTTGACGTTCGTGGAGAAATTCTTCAATTAAAGGAAACCTTAAATACAATGGTGGATCAGCTTCGTGAATTTGCTTCGGAGGTTACTCGTGTGGCTCGTGAGGTTGGTACCGAAGGGAAATTAGGAGGCCAAGCCAACGTACCGGGTGTTGCCGGAACATGGAAAGATTTGACCGATTCGGTGAATCAAATGGCGGGTAACTTAACGACTCAGGTTCGTAACATTGCCGAAGTAACAATTGCGGTTGCCAACGGAGATATGTCCAAAAAAATTACGGCTGACGTTCGTGGAGAGATTCTTCAATTAAAAGAAACCGTAAATACCATGGTGGATCAGCTTCGTGCTTTTGCCTCTGAGGTAACGCGTGTGGCTCGTGAGGTAGGAACAGATGGAAAACTGGGCGGACAAGCCTTCGTACCGGGAGTTGCCGGAACATGGAAAGATTTGACGGATTCGGTGAATCAAATGGCGTCAAATTTAACGGGTCAGGTTCGTAACATTGCCGATGTAACCAAAGCCGTTGCAAATGGCGACCTTTCTAAACAAATTACTGTTGACGTAAAAGGTGAAATTCTGGATCTGAAAAACACTTTCAATACGATGGTGGAACAGTTGAATTCGTTTGCTTCGGAGGTAACACGTGTGGCTCGTGAGGTTGGTACCGAAGGAAAACTAGGAGGACAATCGGAAGTGAAAGGTGTTGCGGGAACTTGGAAAGATTTAACGGATTCGGTTAACGTAATGGCATCGAATCTAACCGGACAAGTTCGCGGAATTGCCAAAGTTGTAACCTCTGTAGCCAAAGGAAATCTAAAACAAAAACTTTCAATCGATGCTAAAGGTGAAGTAGCGCAACTTACTGACACTATTAACGAAATGATTGACACGCTTGCAACATTCTCAGACCAAGTAACAACGGTGGCCCGTGAAGTTGGTGCCGAAGGAAAACTGGGTGGACAAGCAAACGTTCCGGGAGCTTCGGGAACTTGGAAAAACTTGACTGAAAACGTAAATCAATTAGCGGCAAATCTTACGACTCAGGTTCGTGCCATTTCTGAGGTTGCTTCGGCGGTAACACAAGGAGATTTAACCCGAACAATTGGTGTTGAAGCAAAAGGTGAAGTTGAGGCGCTTAAAGATACTATTAATCAAATGATTTCAAATCTTAAAGCTACGACTTTACGTAATCAAGAACAAGATTGGTTGAAATCCAATTTGGCGAAATTTACGCAAATGCTTCAAGGTCAAAAAGAGCTGAATGCCGTTACCAAAAAAATCCTTTCTGAGCTTGCAGCGGTTGTTACCGCACAACATGGTCTTTTCTATATCTTGGAAGAAGGAGAAGATTTCATGGATTCGAAACTGAATTTAATTGCTTCTTATGCTTATATCAAAAGAAAAGATTCCATTACGCAATATGCAATGGGCGAAGGACTTATCGGTCAGGTTGCAATTGAAAAAGAGCGAATTATTTTAAGTAATGTACCAAAAGATTATATCCGAATCAATTCTGGACTTGGAGATGCCAAGCCAAAAGACGTTATTATTCTGCCGGTTCTTTTTGAAGGCCGACTTAAAGCTGTTATTGAATTAGCGTCACTTGATACCTTTAATCAGACGCATTTAGATTTCCTTGAAGGATTGACAGAAAGTATCGGAATTGTATTGAATACAATTGAGTCCAATTCGAGAACCGAGGAGTTATTGGTTCAATCTCAATCATTGGCAAGCGAATTGAAAAGTCAACAGGAAGTATTGAAAAATACCAACGAAGAATTAGAAGAAAAAGCCATTCTATTAGCCAATCAAAAAGAAGAAGTGGAATTGAAAAACCAAGAGGTTGAGGTCGCTAGAAAAGCTTTGGAAGAAAAAGCAGATCAGCTTACTTTGACATCCAAATACAAATCGGAATTCTTGGCGAATATGTCACATGAATTAAGAACGCCACTGAACAGTTTGCAAATTTTGGCGAACGAATTAATCGCCAACCGTGACGGAAATTTATCTGAAAAACAAATTCAATTTGCCAAAACTATCAATTCATGCGGTGATGACCTTATTCAGTTGATCAACGACATTCTGGATCTTTCAAAAATTGAATCGGGTTATATTTCTGTAGATTACAATCCGATTAGTTTTGCAGAAATCAGCCGATTTGTAGAATCTACCTTCAACCCTATTTCTCAGGCAAAACATCTTGATTTTGAAATTCTGATGGATGACAATCTTCCAGAATTAATGGAAACCGATTCACAACGATTAAATCAAATCTTGAAAAATCTGCTATCCAATTCATTCAAATTCACTGAAAAAGGTCAAGTCCGATTAAATATTTACAAAGCAGATAATAATTGGAAAACAAAAAACATCAATCTGGAAAATGCAGAAGCTGTTGTAGCTTTTGAAATTTCAGATACTGGAATCGGAATTTCAAAGGAAAAGCAAAACATCATTTTTGAAGCTTTCCAACAAGCCGAAGGATCAACAAGCCGTAAATACGGCGGAACTGGCTTAGGTTTATCCATCAGCCGTGGACTTTCTGACTTATTAGGTGGAAGTATCGAACTTGAAAGCGATACCAATATCGGAAGTAAATTCACCTTGTTTTTGCCTTTAAAATTTGTTCACGTTCCTGAAATTGAAGACATGAATGTAAATGAAGAAACCAATGTGCTTCACGCCGGAAAAAGCCGTTTGAAATCACTTCCATCTTCAAGTTTTAATAAATCAGATGTGGATTTGTATTTTGTAGATGAGGTTGGCGATGATCGCGCGAATATCGGTCCAAATGACAAAATTCTGTTGATTGCGGAAGACAATATCACTTTTGCCAAAATCCTGCTAGAAAGAGCGCATCAGCATGATATAAAAGCGGTTGTAACCACAAAAGGAAATGATGTGGTAGATTATATCAATCAGTTTCAGCCTCATGCGATTACAATGGATTTGAATATGCCAGATACTAGCGGATGGAAAATTCTCGATCGTTTAAAAACTGACTTTACATTGCGACACATTCCGGTTTATATTATTTCTGGCGAAGACGAAAGAAATAAAGGTTTAAAACGTGGCGCAAGAAACTTTTTGGTAAAACCGGTAAAAAATGATTTATTGACCGCAATGTTTAATGACATTCACGATTTCAAAAACAAAAAAGAAAAAAATCTTTTAGTTGTAGATGACAATCCTGTGGACTTAAAACGAATTGTGGAAGCAGTAAAAGGAGATGACATATTGATTTCCACTGCACTTACTGCAAAAGATGCTGTTGAATTGATTAAAGAGAAATCATTTGATTGTATAATTCTTGATTTGGTTCTTCCAGATGCTGATGGATTAGATTTAATCAGCGATTTGGAAAATAATATTAATGGACAAGAAACGGCAATAATTATTCATTCTGCTGGCGATGTCAATAAAAAAGAAAGAAGCAAATTAAGCCGTTTTGCTCACAGCATTATAACCAAAAGCGCGGTTTCAATTGATGAACTCGTAGATCAGACCGCCCTATTCTTGCATCGTGTGCACAAAGACATGCCAGACAACATGAGAGAACAAATTGAAACGTATTACTTAAAAGAAGACGTTTTAATCAATAAAAAAGTGCTCCTGGTTGATGATGATGTCCGAAATTTATTTGCTTTGACTACTGCGCTAGAACGCTTTGGACTTGACGTTATCAGCGCAGAAAGCGGTCATGAAGCCATTGAAATTTTAAATCAAAACGTCAAGATGGATATCGTTTTAATGGATATTATGATGCCCGAATTAGATGGTTATGAAACCATGAAAATCATCAGACAAAATGCAAAACATAAAGATTTGACGATTATTGCCGTTACTGCAAAAGCGATGAAAGGAGACCGACAAAGATGTATTGAATCTGGTGCTTCTGATTACATTACCAAACCAGTCAATGTGGAGCAATTGTCTTCATTAATGAGGGTTTGGTTGAAATAGTATTTTAAATGAAAAAAATCATGGAACAAGCTCCAGTTAAAATATTATTAGTTGATGACAAAAAAGAAAATCTGCTTTCTTTACAAGTCATTCTTGCTGATCGTGGCTATCAATTTGTTGAGGCCACATCAGGAAAAGATGCTTTGCGGATTCTTTTGAAAAGCCAGGATTTCGCGATTATTCTGATGGATGTACAAATGCCTTTAATGGACGGATTTGAAACTGCCGAACTTATCAGACAAAGCGACAAACTCAAACACGTGCCTATTATTTTCCTGACTGCCAATATGAATACGTCAGACTATATTTTTAAAGGATATCAATCTGGCGCCGTTGATTATATGATAAAACCATTATCTGCTGAAATACTTCAGGCAAAAGTGATGGTTTTTACTGAATTGTATCGAAAAACACGTGAATTACAGCTTAAAGAAGAAGAAACAAATGCATTGAATGCCAAAATAACAAAAGCAAATGACGATTTGGCGGCACAATACCTTGCCATTGAGAAATACGCAAACGAATTAAAAAGAAAAAACACCGAGTTAGACGCATTTACGCATATTTCTAGTCATGATCTTCAAGAGCCTTTGCGAAAAATTCAGACTTTTTCAAACATAATTCTGGCAAAAGAATATGACAACTTAAGTCCCGATGGAAGATTAAAGTTTGACCGAATTTTGTATTCGACTAATAGAATGCGTGAACTCATAAATGATCTTTTAGCCTTTTCACGAACCAATATTATTGATCGCATTTATGAAAATACTGATCTTGAATCTATCGTCGATAATGTAAAAGAAGCTTTGAGAGAAAATATTAAAGAAAAAAATGCGCAAATCATCACAAATTTGCACGGAAGAGTAAATATCATTCCGTTTTTATTTATTCAGCTTTTGGAGAACTTGATCAACAATTCGCTGAAATTTTCTCAAAAGGAAATTCCGCTAGAAATTGAAATCAAAAGCCGTATGGCAACTGGAAAAGATTTGCATAATGATAAATTGGTTCCACTCGAAAACTATTGTCATATCAGTTTTCGAGATAATGGAATTGGTTTTGAACCTGAACACAGTGAAAAAATATTTGGTGTTTTTCAAAGATTGCACAGTCGAGATATTTATGACGGAACCGGAATTGGTCTCGCCATTGTCAAAAAAATAGTCGAAAATCACAACGGAATAATAATCGCAACTTCACAGCCTTTACAAGGTGCGACTTTTGATATTTATATACCTCAAACATAATTACTTATAATTAAATTCATCAAATTGCCGACGATATTTCGTCGGCAATCAATTTTATGATATTTTAAACTTACGTACATAATTATCAATACCTTCGTATAGCAAGTTTAATTCGACGAAAGATGTTTTCTAACCAAGCAAAAGTTTTTTTGATTCTCCTTGTTTTATGTACAATTGGAGACTTAAATGCATTGACTCTTTTAAAAAATGAAAAACAAATTGAAACCGCAGAAAAAAGTCTTCCAACACCCCAATATCACAAAGAAAAAGAACCGCCATATACCGAACAACAAGTAAAAAAAGCGGAAAGAGAATTAAGCTCATTGCCTGAAAATATTGACAAAATCAAAATCTTATTGAAGGTAAGCGACTGGTATGAAGCGTCGTACGACAATCCTAAGACATTAGAAAAAGCTTTTGACTACGCAGAACAAGCTCTTAAAATAAGCTTGGCACTTCATTCTAATATTTATATTGGGAAATGTTATTTGCAACTTTCTATGGTTTGTGAGTATAGAAATAATAATATAATGATTGAAGTCTACGCCAAAAAAGCAATTGAGGCTCTATCAAAAACGGATGAATTAGATGATTTAGCAGAATCTTGGGTTAAACTTTGGTCAGCTAAAATGCGTACTAATGCACCAATAGGAGAAAGATTGCCTCCAATTTTCAAAGCCACATCTATATTTGAAAAAGCAGGAAATAATAAGAGAACTGGCGATTGTTATAGAGAAATTAGTGAATTGTATTTTTCTTCTTCTGATTTTAACAGCTCTCTAAATTATCTCAAAAAAGCTATATTTTATTATAGAGCAGCGCATCTTAAAGAAGAAGCCATTTATCCTATCTCTACAAGACTTAATATTATTTATGAAGCGGAAAAAAGAAACAGAGATATTATCAAACTAAGGAACAAAACCAATTTGCAACAAAGCAAGCTTAATAATGAGGCTGTTTTGCGTAACTCAATGATTACTTTTCTCGCACTCTTGCTGATTATTCTGGGACTGCTTTACAAAAGTTTTATGTTCAAGAAAAAAACTAATAAAGTGCTGGAAACACAGCAAAATGAAATCAATAAAAAAAATGCTACGTTACAAAATCTCGTAACTGAAAAAGAATGGCTATTACGAGAAATTCATCACAGAGTAAAAAATAATCTGCACATGGTTGTGGGTTTATTAGCCAGTCAAGTTGAGTTTTTAAAAACTCCAGAAGCAGTTCAAGCCATTAATGATAGTCAAAACCGAATTCAGACAATGTCCTTAATTCATCAAAAATTATATCAATCTGAGAATTTATCGTTGATTGAAATGTCATCTTATATTTTTGAACTAACCGAATATCTAAAGGATTCTTTCGAAATACAAAGCAACATTCGGTTTATATTAGATGTTGACAATTTTAATCTTCCTTTATCACATTCCATTCCGATCGGGCTGATTTTTAATGAAGCCGTTACAAATGCGATAAAATATGCTTTTCCGAATCAAGAAAAAGGCATGATCAACATTTCTCTTAAAAAAAATGAAGATAATAATTACACACTAATCATCCGTGACAACGGTATTGGGCTTCCACCCGATTTTGATCCTTATAACAATCCTTCTTTAGGTATAAAATTAATGCATGGTTTAGCTGCAGATATCGAAGGAAAGTTTTTAATAACAAATGCAAACGGTACCAAAATAACTTTGGAATTTACTGTTAATGAAAATAATCTTGATTAATTTAATTCTATAAAATGGCAAAACCACTAAAAATTCTTATTGTTGAAGATCAGTTTGTAGAAGCCAATCATTTGCGATTGATGCTGAAAAAAGCGGGACATTCTATTACTGGAATGGCACGGTCAGTTTCAGATGCCAAATATTATATTGCTCAGGAAAAACCAGAATTGGTTCTTTTGGACATTTTCCTTTTAGGAAAAGAAACAGGCATTGATCTTGCCGAAATACTCAGAGAAAACAATATTCCTTTTATTTATCTTTCTGCAAATTCCAACGAAGAAGTTTTGAATAAGGCGAAACTGACGCATCCGTATGGTTTTTTGGTAAAGCCTTTTCGCGAAAAAGATTTATTGATCACGATCGAAATCGCCGAATATCATCAACAACACGGAATTGAATCTTCGATTAGAAAGGAGCTTTTGTTTCAAAAGCAATTAAAATCAATAGTCAAAAAAAGCGGCACTTGGGACGATCGCGTTTTGAATATCGTTACTTCATTACAATCGCTTATTTCTTTTGATCTTGTAATGGCAGTTTTTTATATCGATAATAAATTATCTAATCGCGTTTTAGGATATGCGCGAACAGGTTTGCATGAATATCAAAAAATAGGAATTGAAGAATTGCAAAATATTACCGCTTTAAAAGAATCTGAAATCAATGAACTAAGAAATAAAAGTAAAGTAGAAACAGATGCAACCTTCTACAACGATGAGGATTTTATTAGAATATGCGAAAAAACGCCGATCAAAAAAATGATTGCCAATTCTATGAATATGAAGTCTAATTTGATGCTTCCTGTTCCGTTATCGCTTCATGAAAACGGCGGATTGTATTTATCATTTTTCAGCCGACAATCTACCAATTACAATAAAAATCATTTGAAATTATGCGACAGACTTCAAGAGCCTTTGATTTATGCTATTGAAAATTTAATACATGCTGATAAAAAATTAGACCAAAAAAATATTTCAGTTGTAAATCATAGTCCTGGAAAAAATACAAAAATCTCGGGATTTGAATCTATTGTTGGAAAAAGTCCGATGCTTTTAAAATTATTCGATCATATTATACAAGTTGCCCCAGCAGACACCACTGTTTTGATTACTGGTGAAAGCGGTACGGGAAAAGAAAGTATTGCCAATAGTATTCAGCAATTATCAGGCAAAAAAAACGGTCCATTCATAAAAATCAATTGTTCTGCTTTACCGCCAAGTCTTATTGAATCAGAATTATTTGGACATGAAAAAGGCTCTTTTACAGGAGCAACTGAAAAACGAATTGGCAAGTTTGAACAAGCAGATAACGGAACTTTGTTTTTAGATGAAATTGGCGATATGCCTTTGGAAATGCAAGCGAAATTGCTTCGTGCAATTCAGGAAAAGGAAATTGAACGAGTTGGTGGAAATCTTCCCATCAAAGTAAATGTTAGA
This sequence comes from Flavobacterium mesophilum, assembly GCF_039581405.1. NCBI lineage: Bacteria > Pseudomonadati > Bacteroidota > Flavobacteriia > Flavobacteriales > Flavobacteriaceae > Flavobacterium > Flavobacterium mesophilum. The sequence goes on from NZ_JBCPXZ010000008.1 coordinate 161,146, forward strand.
ATAATCGCAGCGACAAATTGCAATCTAGAAAAAGAAGTAGCCGATGGCCGTTTCAGACTTGATTTATATTATCGTTTAAATGTTTTTCCAATTCAAATGCCACCATTGCGCGAGCGAAAAGAAGATATAGGACTTCTGTCACGCCATTTTATTGCTGTATATAGCGCTAAAACAGGAAAAAATGTAACTGAAATATCCGAAACTGCCTTAAAAAGTTTATTAGCTTATCATTGGCCAGGAAACATTCGCGAACTCGAAAATCTTATTGAAAGAAGTATTCTTTTGGCTAAAACAGATACGATCGAACATATTCCGCTTCCTGCTTTTGATGAAATCAAAGTAAACAACAAATCAAACGAATGGTACTTCAAAACTATTCAAGAAAACGAAAGAGAACATATTATTAATGTTTTGGAAAAATGCAACGGAAGAATCAGAGGCGCTGGTGGTGCTTCAGAAATACTTGGCCTTCCGCCTACTACTTTAGCATCAAGAATGCAAAAATTAGGAATCAAAAGAAGCCACTTTTAATTATCAATTATCAATTGTTAATTATCAATTGTTTCCAACGATATTAAGTTGTTGCTTTTTCGTTTTTTAACGATATATAGTTTGGCACAAGAATACTAAAATAAATTAAAACACTAAAAATCAATCAGTTACAAAATAGGTTCGATTTTAGTTTAGAGTTTGGCATAACATTAAAATGTGTATTATGCAAACCGAAAACCCTAATACGATTCTATTTATTACCGGCGCTTTTGTCAGCAATAAATGTTGGGACGAGTGGAAAGTCTTTTTTGAAAATAAAGGCTACAAAACGCTAGCACCAGCATGGCCGTACAAAGATGCGCCTGCAAATGTTTTGCGAGATCGTCATCCTGATCCACAGGTTGCGAGTTTGCGATTGTCTCAATTAATTGAATATTTCGAGAATATTGCTAAAAATCTTCCACAGAAACCTATAATTATTGGGCATTCTATTGGCGGGCTTATCGCGCAAATACTCTTGCAACGCAATCTAGCATCGTCTGCAATTGCCATACATTCTGTTCCTCCTCAAGGAATAATGACGTTTAAATTTTCTTTCTTAAAAGCTGGCTGGGGACCTCTTGGTTTTTTCACTTCTACAAAGAAAACTTTCTTAATGAGTTTCCCACAATGGCAATATGCCTTTACAAACGGAATGCCCGAAGAATGGCAGGACAAAGCCTATTGTGAATCGGCAATTCCAGAATCTAAATTAATCGTTCGTGATACTATAACTTCTGTTGCAAAAGTAGATTTTAAGGCACCGCATAAACCGCTTTTGCTAATTGCTGGATCAATCGATCATACCATTCCCGAATCTTTGAACCTTTCGAATTATAAAAAATACTCAGACAAAGATTCCATCACCGATTTTAAGGTTTTCCCAAATCGAAATCACTTTGTATTAAATCAGCCTGGATGGCAGGAAATAGCCGTTTACATTCAAGAATGGATTGCCAAACTGCCTCCACAAAATTCTTAATAACCAATTATTTATTAACCACTTCTAAAAATTTTTAATCATGAAAACAAATTCGTTAAACACTACATTTTTTAATTTAAAAACAAAAGCAGTACAGTTTCTAGCTGCTGCTATTTTGATATTGACCTTAGTTTCTTGTAATAAAAAAGCAGAAGAAACTCCTGCAACAGAAACTAAACCTGCCGAAAGTACAGAAACTGCTGAAGTTGCTCCGGCAAATCCGCCAGCAAATTTCAAACATGCAACAGCAACTGTAAACGGAATCAAAATTCATTACGTTATTGGCGGACAAGGTGATCCATTAGTTTTAGTTCATGGCTTTGGACAAAACTGGTACATGTGGAATAGATTGTTGCCAGAACTTTCTAAACATTTTACAGTAATCGCACCAGATTTAAGAGGTGTTGGAGAATCAGACAAACCAGAAAGTGGTTACGATAAAAAAACAATGGCATCTGATATTCACGAATTGGTAAATCAGCTTGGATATAAAAAAATCAACTTGGCTGGACACGACATCGGACTTATGGTCGCTTATGCTTACGCGGCGCAATACGGCGACAGCGTAAATAAGCTTGCCTTGATGGACGCACTTTTACCTGGAATTGAGCCAGTTTGGTCAAATGTAAAAGGATCGGCATGGTGGTTTGGTTTCTTTGGATGGCCAGCTTCTGGAGAAATTGTAAAAGGAAAAGAAAAAGAATTCTTGACTAATTTCTGGCCAATTGTAGGACACGTAAAAGATCCGTTTACTGCTGAAGAATCTGCTGAATTTATTAGAGCTTACGCAACTGAAGGTGGCACAACTGCTGCATTTAAATGGTTTGGCGCATTTGAACAAGACGGAAAAGACAATGTTATTTTTATGAAGAAAAAACTAAAAATGCCATTATTAGCAATGGGTGGAGAATATTTCGCGGCTGCGTTTCTTAAAGACCACTCAAAATTGGTTGCTGAAAATGTTTCTGAATCTAAAATTGCCGGTTCAGGTCACTGGTTAGTTCAAGAAAATACGGCTCAAGTGCAAAAAGATTTACTAGCCTTCTTTTTGGCGAAATAATAAAAGTCATGAAAAAATTATTATTAATTCTATTGCTTTCTGCGGGCTTGTCGTCTCAAGCCCAGCAAAAAGCTGATCTGATTATTTACAACGGAAAAATTGCAACAATGCAGAAACAAAACGAGTTTGTTCAGGCAATTGCAATGAAAGATGGAATCATCCTAGACATTGGGACAGAAAAAAACATTCTTTCTTCTTATAAATCATCGGAAACAAAATTGATTGATGCCAAAGGAAAAACGGTAGTTCCAGGTTTGAATGACAGCCACATGCACGTAATTCGTGAAGGTTTGAATTACAACGCCGAATTGCGTTGGGATGGCGTAAAAACCTTAAAACGTGCCATGGAAATGCTGAAAGAACAAGCAGCAAGAACTCCAGATGGCGTTTGGATCAAAGTAATTGGAGGTTGGAACGAATTTCAATTTGAAGAAAAAAGACAGCCCACAATTGACGAAATCAACGCTGCAGTTCCTGATAAACCCGTTTTTATCACTTATTTATATGGAAAAGCATTTCTAAACAAAAAAGGAATTGAAGTTTTGGGCTACAACAAAAACACTAAATATGAAGGAAGTGTTTTGGAACAAGATGCCAACGGAAACCTAACGGGTTTGATGTATGCCAAAGAAACGCCCAAAGCAATTTACATGACAATGGGATTGACGACAAAATTAACTCCCGAAGAGCGAATCAATAGTTCAATTCAGTTTAATCATGAATTGAATCGCTTTGGATTGACCAGTGTTATTGACGCTGCGGGCGGAAGCCAAAACTTTCCTGCTGATTATGTGACTTCTTTAGATTTAGCAAAACAAAACAAATTGAGTCTTAGAATTTCCTATTATTTATTTGCGCAACAAAAAGGCAAAGAATTACAAGATTATGAAAAATGGGTTGCCGAAACTAAAATCAATAAAAATGACAATCTCATAGTGGCAAATGGTTATGTTGAAGAAGGCGCAGGAGAAAACATTGTGGCTTCTGCAGCTGATTTTGAAAATTTCTTGGAACCAAGAATTGTTTTATCAGATGAAATGGAAACAGATTTAGAGCCTATTATTCGGGTTTTGGTAAAAAACAGATGGCCGTTCAGACTTCACGCTACTTATGGTGAATCTATTGACAGAATGCTGAATGTCTTTGAAAAAGTAAACAAGGAAATTCCATTTAACGGCTTGCGTTGGTTTTTCGATCATGCCGAAACTATTACGACGCCAGAATTGGAAAGAGTTAAAAAATTAGGCGGTGGTATCGCCGTTCAATTCAGAATGTATTATCAAGGCGAATTGTATAACAAATTGTACGGCGCTCCAAAAACACAATTGCCTCCAATTAAGAAAATGCTAGAATTGGGAATTCCGGTTGGCGCAGGAACAGATGCAACACGTATTTCAACTTACAATCCATGGATGTCATTGCATTGGCTTTTAACTGGAAAAACAATTGGCGGTATGCAGTTTTGGCCAAAAGATCAGGTTTTAGATAAATTCACCGCTTTGCAATTATACACTTCTGGAAGTGCTTGGTTTTCTGGCGAAGAAAAAGACAAAGGAAAATTAATCAAAGGAATGTATGCTGATATGGCGATTTTATCTGATGATTATTTCTCGGCTAAACCTGATGATGTTCGCAAAATCGAATCGGTTTTGACGATTGTAAATGGTAAAATTGTTTACGCTTCCGCGGAATATAAAGCTTTGAATCCAGAAGTTCCTGCTGTAATTCCAGATTGGTCTCCTGTTAAATATTTTGGAGGTTATCAGAAATAATGGCACGCAGATGATTGCACGCAGATGACACAGATTTAAGCAGATTGGCGCAGATTTTTTTTTAAAACTAATCGGCGTAAATCCGTTTGAATCCGCTAAATCCGTGGGCCAATTTTTACAACATTTTAAATATTAAAATCATGAAAAATTATAAATCTATTTTAATTGCGATACTTTTTGTGGTCACTTTTTTCTCGGCACAAAAAACCTATGCGCAATTTCCAATGCCTCCCGAAGTTCCAATTTGGGATGCTAATAAAGTGACCTTGCAATTGCATAAAATTGCGGATAATGTGTACGCCGTTTCGCCCTCAACAACAGAAACAGAAACTACAAAAGGAATTCCGCAGGCCACTTCCGCCGGATTCATTGTGGGCGAAAAAGGCGTTTTGCTAATCGAAACGATGTTGAACAAAAGATTATACGATCAATTGTATAAGCTGATTCGTTCTGTTACGCCAAAACCAATTATTTACGCAGTAAATACAAGTGATCACGGCGATCATTGTTTTGGGAATTATTTGCTTCCAAAAGAAACAATTTTGATTCAAAATGAATTCTGCAAAGAAAATCTTTCTAAGAATTTCGAAGGAATCAAACAATTTATGATCATGCTTTTTGGAAAAGATCGCGGGATTGAACAAAGCGTTTACCGTCCCGCTGATCTTACAATTGCAGTAAATCAAAGCATTAAGCTTGATTTAGGTGGAAATAAAATTGTAGAAATAATTAATGTAGGAACAGCGCAATCACCTGCCGATTTGTTTGTATTTTTGAAAGATTCAGATAAAAATGTATTGTGGGCCGGAAATCCATTTATTGCTGAAAGTCCAACGATTCCTTGGTTATTTGACGGTTACTTTTTGGAGCCTGTTCGCAATCTTCAAAAAATCTACGACATGATTGGCGATAATGATGTTGTGGTTCCAGGCCATGGCCGAATTACCAATAAAAAAGGCATTAAATATACTATTGATTACGTAAATGCTTTGAAGACAAATGTTGAAGATGCTGTAAAAAAAGGTCAAACTTTAGAACAAGTAAAAGCAACGGTCACAATGAAAGAATTCGACAAAGGTTATGTGCTTTTTAATTGGTTGCATTACAATTTCAACATTCCAAACGCTTACAACGATATTAAGAAAAACCTAGGCAAATAAGCCATGAAAAAAATCATTCTATTATTTCTTATTTGTATGAACCTTCATGCCCAATCTTATCCAGATTTTAAACCCCTGAGATTTGACGAAAACTATGAGGTTTTACAAAAAGATACCGTCAAAAAAAATTGGTACAAAACCATGAAATATCTGCCTCTATCCTCTTCAGGGGAAACTTATTTGAGTTTTGGCGGCGAAGTCAGGTACCAATATTTCTATGCCAAAAATGAAAAATGGGGAGATGATCCGCAAGATCCTGATGGCTACATTTTAAACCGATTTTTGCTTCACGCTGATTTTCATTCGAGCAAATATTTCCGTGCTTTTATTCAGCTTCAAAGTAGTAATGCCAATGGAAGAATCGATCCGAGTCCGGTTGACAGCAATCCGCTTGAAGTGCATCAAGGCTTTATCGATATTAATGCACTTTCGGAAAAAAACAAACAATTGATTTTTAGAGTCGGAAGACAAGAATTAAGTTACGGTTCTCAGCGCTTGGTTGCCGTTCGCGATGGACCTAATAATCGTCAATCTTTTGATGCTGCGAAAGCAATATTTGGTTATAATAATTATCGTGCTGATTTATTTTACAGCCATTATGTAGTCGCTCAAGACGGCATTTTTGACGATTATTCAAATAAAAAAAGGCAATTCTGGGGAAGTTATTTCGTCATTAATAAAATTCCGGCAATCAAAAACATCGACCTTTATTATTTGGGTTATGAAAGAGCAAACGCCAATTTTGATGATGCCAGCGGAAAAGAATTGCGTCATTCTGTTGGAACGAGAATTTGGGGAAAATACAACGAATGGCGTTATGATGCTGAAGCCGTTTATCAATTTGGAGATGTCGCTTCTAAAGATATTAAAGCTTGGACCGTTTCTTTAAATACTGGATACCGACTTCCAACAGTAGTTTTAAAACCAGAATTTGGAATTAAAGTCGAATTAATTAGTGGAGATAATACAAATGGCGATACGAAATTAAACACTTTTAATCCCTTGTTTCCGAGAGGTGCTTACTTTGGATTGGCTTCTGTAATTGGTCCGTCTAACCTTGTTGATTTTCATCCATCTCTAAGTTTAGAATTGGCAAAAAATATCGACTGGGTTATTGATTATGATATGTTTTGGAGATACAGCAGTGAAGACGGAATTTACGGCCCAAACACGATTATGATTTATCCAGGTGATGCAACGGATGCAAAAAAAATTGGAAACCAATTAGAAAGCGAAGTGATCTACACGCCAAATCAATATTTGTATTTTAGAGTTGAAGCCACTTGGTTTAAAGCAGGAGATTTTTTAAAAGCAGCTGGAACTGGAAAAAATATGTTTTTTACTGGGGTAACGATGCAACTTAAGTTTTAATTTAAATCAGTGGCAAATTTTTAAACACATAGAAACATAGTTTTTTTTTACGCTTGAAAAGAATATTGAAAGAAACTAGTTTCTAACACATAGCTATGTTTATTAAAACTAAATGAAATGCCTTTTTAAACAAAGCAGAACTATGATTCTATGTGTTTAAATTTTAATTTCTAAAAGATAAAAAAATGACAACACGAAGAGATTTTATACAAATGGCAGGTTTAACAGGCGCAGCATTATTAGCAAATCCTGTAGACACATTTTCTAATCCTTTAAAACAAGAAAAAATGGATGCTGAAATACAAAATAAATGGTTAGATGGATCAAGATTAGTCGTTTCGGTTTCGATGCAGTTTGAAGCTGGCGGACAACCTGAAAACGCTGAAAGTCCGTTTCCTCAAAATATGCAAAAAGGTTATCGCGATTTGCCAGCTGAAACTTGGTATCAATACGGTTACAAAGAAGGAATTCCGAGAATGCTTGACAATTGGGACAAACACGGCATAAAAGTTACCTCCCACATGGTTGGTTCCGCAGTTTTAAAAAATCCCGCTCTTGCAAAAGAAATTGTGCAACGCGGACATGAAGCGGCGGCGCATGGCATGAACTGGAGCTCAGAATATGCACTGTCTTACGAAGAAGAAAAGAAATTCATAAAAGATGGTGTTGATGCCATAAAAAATGTAACAGGTTTTACTGCCGTCGGATACAATGCTAATTGGCTCAGACGTGGTGAAAATACCATCAAAATCTTGCAAGAATTAGGTTTTACGTATCACATCGACGATTTAAGTCGAGATGAGCCTTTTATAATTCAAGCGAATAAAAAGGATTTTGTTGTTGTTCCTTATACCATTCGTTGCAATGATATTGTTTTAGTTGAAGGCAAAAATTTTTCTACCGATCAATTCTTTAATCAAGTAAAAGCCGAATTTGACCAACTTTATGCTGAAAGTGAATTTAAACGCAGGCAAATGTCGATCAGTTTTCATGACCGAATTGGAGGAACGCCACAAATGGTAAAAACAGTTTCGGATTTGCTGGATTATATGAAAAAGCACAATGGCGTAACTTTTAAAAGAAAAGATGAAATTGCTAAAATGACGCTTCAGGATAAAACGTCGATTCGTGAATAATTTCCTTTTCAACAAAACGCTATAAAACAAAAAACCTGCAAATGATTTTGCAGGTTTTTTGTTTTATAAAATTACGAAATTGATTGATCAAGACGAGTCTTTTTCTTTCGTTTCCAATACAATAAATATAAAATCGCCATAACTAATGCTAAAATATCAATTTTTAATATCAAAGGAATGCGCATGATTTGATCTTGGTAATAACTGCCTCCCAAGAGTGCTCCTAAACCAATACCTAATTCCATCGAAATATACATCGTTGCAATAGCTTTCCCTCTGTGCTCTGGCTGACTCAAATCAATTGTCCATGCATTTATGGCTGGTGATAAAATACCTGTCCCCATTCCGTAAATTCCCGCACCTACCAAAAGCATTGTTACATCTCTACCTTCGCTGATGGTATAAATTGCCAAAGATGTAATGACTAGTCCGACAAGCAACACATTCGTTCTTCCATATCGGTCTGAAACTTTTCCTGCGCCAAAACGCACGAGAACAGATGCAACGGTAAAAGCAGTAAAAAATACCCCTTTATTTTCTGTTCCAAGATGTTCACTCCAGTCGGGAATCAAGGTCAAAATCAATCCGTAAGCTGAGTAAGAAAAAAATGTAATGATACCCGCAGGAAGTGCTCCAACATCAATAATATCAGTGCGGCTCAGATAAAACATCGATTTATGAAGTTTCTCTTTTGTCTCTAAAGTTTCCTTCATATTAATCACGATCACAATCGATAGAAAAGCAAGAAACGATGAACTGTAAAACATAGCATCAATACCATAGGCATTTGCCACCATGCCCCCTAAAGCTGGTCCCAATGCACCGCCGATACTAAAACATAAACCATGCAAACCCAATCCTTCTCCCCAACGTTCCCTTGGAATAATATCTGCTACATAGGCAGATGTAGCCGTTGGCTTAAATCCAGTTGAGAAACCATGTACTAAGCGCAAAAAAAGAAAACCAGCAATCGAACTTAATACAGGATATAAAAAACCGCAAATCAAACAAACCACAGACCCAATCGCCATAACGGGAACACGTCCCCATTTATCAGTCAGTTTTCCACTAAAAGGGCGGGATATTCCAGCTGTAAGCGTAAATAACGAAATAATAAATCCCTTATATTCGGCTCCTCCCAAACTAGTAAGATAATTAGGAAGTTCTGGTATAATCATGTTGAAGCTGGAAGAAAACAGCAACGAACTCAAACATAATAAGATAAACTGTAAAGTATAGATTGACTTTTCCTTAGCAGGCATTTTATGGTTTTTAAATATTTTGCAAAGATAAATCTTTATTAAATATTAAAAACTACACTTATTCTTTAATCATGATATTGCGATACCAAACATTGTCTCCATGATCTTGCAAAGCGATTTTCCCTTTTTTGAATGTTCCGAAATCAGGCCAGCCAGCAAATTTACTTCCCGTAATCAATTTCTTGAAATTATCATCCCAAAGCATCGTTTCTACAACTATGACACCATTTAAAATCAAAGTCAGTTTTCCATTTTTGCTGATAATTTCAGCGGTATTCCATTCGCCAACAGGTTTTACAGGTTCAGATTTGCTTTGGATCAAATCATATAAATCACCTGAACGATGCTTCATTATTTTACCATCTGGATGGCCATCGTTGTCTAATACTTGCATTTCTAAGCCCGTACTGTATGTATTTTGATATATCACCGGATTTTCATTGACATAAAATATAATCCCGCTATTTGATTTTGGAGCCACTTTCCAATCTAACTTTAAATGAAAATTCGCAAATGCGGCATTGGTTACTAAATCTCCTCCTTCACCATTCTTGGCAGCTTGAGGATCAAAATGCAATACACCGTCTTCTACTTTCCATCCTGCTCCAGCTGTTTGTTTGCCGTAAGAATGCCAGCCTTTTGTTGTTTTCCCATCAAAAAGAGGTTTGAAACCTTTTTGTGCAAACATGATTTGTCCACATGATAAAATCAATATAGCAACTATAATTTTTCTCATATATTTTTTATTATCTCAAAACTTAACTGCAAAGCAAATCCTTATGCTTATTAAAAACAGCAATCTACAAAAAAGATCATCATCAAACACCGTTAAACTGATGAATGTTAATGGAAGAATATTCGTTGGAATATGTTTATTTTAAAAGTAGTTTTAATTCAATAGTAATTGTAGATCAATAAACTGTAACTGTATTATTAAGTTCTTTTTGATTTATAAACACGTTAATGAAATTTAAAACTTCATCAGCATTATTTGGTGAAGTTTCAAACGTATTGATATGAAATTCATCATCAAAATCGTTGATATGAATTATTTCTGTGTAGCCATTTGAAATTAAACTGCCTTTTAATCTAATCACATTTAGCTGCTGATGACCGTCCAGTTCTTTCCTTATCTGAAGTTTAATTGCTTTTCCCATTTCAAATATGATTAAATTAATTCCTGATAACTTGTAGCTAAAATTATTAAAATCAATTATACAATATCAAACTTTAACACATTGACAAATAATTACTTATAAACAAATGGTTTAAAACTCTTTATTTTTTCTTCAAAACCATATAAACTGAAAAGTTCGAGAACAGCCTTCCAAAAAATTTATAATCAAAAAAAGATGGTCTTCGACGATAAAACGAAACTGTTTCTTGAATAAGTTCAAATAATAGAATTTCCCAAAATTTCTATATAGCACCGATTTCGTTGTATAAATTAACGATATATCGTTATTAAAACAACAACAAAAAACACAAAACCCTTGCCAATAAAGGCTTTATGAATTAAGGCACATTAATTGGTTATTGCTTCGGCATTCTGGCACAAGTTATATAACAGGGTCTGCAAATCGAAATATCATACTAAAATTAAGAGCAATTTTTACTTCTTAATCTAGATTAATCGATAGACGTGTAAGACCATAATACATTTGCATCAGAAACATTATTAATCTAAAGATTACACATGTTTAATGTTAAAAAACAGAAACAAATAATCAATTTAAACAAATATTCAAATAATTATTAATCTAAAAATCAAAAATCATGAGCACATTTACAGTAAAAGACGGAACACAAATTTATTATAAAGATTGGGGAACTGGACAACCGATTGTTTTTCACCACGGTTGGCCTTTATCAAGCGATGATTGGGACGCACAAATGATGTTTTTTCTAAAGAAAGGATATAGAGTAATTGCACACGATCGTAGAGGTCATGGCCGTTCTAGCCAAACTTCTGAAGGAAACAACATGGATACTTACGCATCTGACATTGCTGAATTAACTGCAGCTCTTGATTTGAAAGATGCAATTCACGTTGGACATTCAACTGGAGGTGGTGAAGTAATTCGTTATGCCGCTAAATACGGAAAAGGACGTATTGCAAAAGCGGTAATCATTAGTGCTGTTCCACCAATTATGGTTCAAAGCGAATCAAATCCAGAAGGTGTTCCATTGTCAGTTTTTGACCAAATCAGAAATGGAACCGCTGCTAACAGAGCACAGTTTTTTTATGATTTTCCAATCGCTTTTTATGGATGGAATCGCGAAGGACAAACTGTTCAAGAAGGAATCAAACAAAACTGGTGGCGTCAAGGAATGATGGGATCTGTTTGGGCGCATCACGAAGGAATCAAAGCTTTCTCTGAAACTGATTTTAGAGAAGATCTTAAAAGTCTAGATATTCCAGTTCTTGTATTACATGGGGAAGACGACCAAATCGTTCCTTTTCATCAAGCACCAAAATCAGCTGCATTGTTGAAAAACGGAAAATTGATTTCTTACCCAGGTTTCTCACATGGTATGCCAACTATAAATGCTGAAACTATCAATAACGATATTCTGGATTTCATCAAATAATTCCAAACTAATCAAAACTGCCTGTTGGAACTTTTCAGGCAGTTTAAATTTCAATATATGAGTTTATTTCAACAACCCGCATTTGATACCGTTACCGAAGCTTTGCAATGGCTGAACCTACAAGGTTTTACAGAAAATTTCAATCTTGATTCCAATTGCATTCGATACAATAACAACACACAAAGCATGTCGCCAGACGAATTCAAAATTGAGTATTTATTTCGTTTTGAAGGCGATACGGATCCTGGAGATGAAGATATTGTGTACGGAATTAAATCTGAAATCTATAACCTAAAAGGTGTCCTAACCAGTGCATTCGGAATTTATGCTGATACTGTTTCTGCCGAAATGATAAAGAAACTGTCAACGCATCAATAATTCTTCTTAAACAAATTAAAAATTTGGCATTTAGCCAACCCAAAATAGTACTAATCATAAAATTACAATCTTATGAAACCATCAAGCAATTTATTAAACCCAACAAATCACGCTTTAGTATTAATCGATTTTGAAGGCCAAATGGCTTTTGCAGTAAGCAATATTCCAGTTAGTGAATTACGTACAAACGTGGCAATTATTTCTGGAGCATCAAAAATTTTCAATGTATCAACTGTTGTAACTACTGTTGCTGAAGAAAGCTTTTCTGGGCCAGTTTTCCCTGAAGTCGAAGAATTTTTCCCAATGGCAACTTCTGGATATATCGACAGAACGACGATGAATACTTGGGAAGATGAAAATGCATATAAAGCAATTGTTGCATTAAATAAGAAAAAAATCGTCCTAGCTGGACTTTGGACAAGTGTATGTATAGTAGGTCCAGCATTATCTGCAATTGAAGAAGGTTATGAAGTATATATCATTACTGATGCTTGTGGTGATGTCAGCAACGAATCGCACGAACGTTCTGTACAAAGAATGATACAAGCTGGTGCTATTCCAATCACTTCTATTCAATATTTATTAGAACTTCAAAGAGATTGGGCTCGTGAAGAAACTTATGGTCCAGTGACATCTTTAATGAAAAAATATGGTGGTTCATATGGTGTTGGAATTCAGTATGCTCACAAAATGTTGAAACACTAATCTAACAAACACCTTGAGAACATTAAAAATCCTATCCACAGCTCAACTCTAAAAAATTGAATTATGAAAGCAGATTTAATTTTATTTAATGGAAAAATTCATAGTTTCAATGCTGAAACACCAAATGTTACGGCCGTTGCAATTAAAGATGGAAAATTTATTGCCGTTGGAAATGACAGCGATATCTTGGCATTTGCTTCTGAAGAAACTAAAATAATTGACCTTCAAAATAAAAGAGTCGTTCCTGGAATCAACGATTCGCATATTCATCTTATTCGTGGAGGCTTGAATTATAATTTAGAATTGCGCTGGGATGGTGTTCCTTCTTTGGCAGATGCACTTCGTATGCTGAAAGAGCAAGTCGATCGCACTCCGAATCCGCAATGGGTTCGTGTCGTTGGCGGTTGGTCTGAATTTCAATTTGCTGAACGCAGAATGCCAACTTTGGAAGAAATTAATGCAATTGCGCCTGATACTCCAGTTTTTATTCTGCATTTGTATGATCGTGCCTTTATGAACAGAGCGGCTTTGAGAGCAGTTGGCTACAACAAAAATACGCCAGCGCCTCCGGGCGGTCATATTGAACGCGATTCAAATGGTGAACCAACTGGACTTATTATTGCGACACCAAATGCGATGATTTTGTACTCAACTTTGGCAAAGGGTCCGACACTTTCTTATGAACACCAAATCAATTCGACTCGTCATTATATGAAAGAATTGAATCGTTTCGGAATTACGAGTGTAATTGATGCTGGGGGCGGATTTCAGAATTTTCCAGACGATTACAAAGTCGTTAATGAATTGAATGAAAAGAAACAATTGACGGTTAGAATCGCTTATAATCTTTTCACTCAAAAACCAAAACACGAATTTGAAGATTTCTCCGATTGGATTGATACGGTAAAATTGTATCAAGGAAATGATATGTATCGCCACAACGGAGCTGGTGAAATGTTGGTTTTTTCTGCAGCTGATTTTGAAGATTTTCTGCAACCACGACCAGATCTTCCTGAAAATATGGAAGCCGAATTAGAAAAAGTGGTTCGTCTTTTAGTAGAAAATCGCTGGCCTTTCAGACTTCATGCAACATATAATGAAAGCATTACAAGATTTTTGAATGTTTTTGAAAAGATCAATAGAGACATTCCTTTCAACGGGCTTCCTTGGATTTTCGATCATGCCGAAACTATTGACGAAAGAAATATCGAACGTGTAAAAGCTTTAGGTGGAGGAATCGCGGTTCAAAGCAGAATGGCCTATCAAGGCGAATATTTCACTGATCGATACGGAGCAAAAGCAGCTGAAAATACACCGCCAATCAAAAAAATGCTTGAAATGGAAGTTCCTGTAGGCGCAGGTTCAGATGCTACACGTGTTAGCAGTTACAATCCGTGGGTTTCAATGTATTGGATGACAGCTGGAAAAACAGTTGGAGGTTTACAATTATACAATGAAACAAGATTGAGTAGACAAACGGCTTTAGAATTATATACGAGAGGAAGCGCTTGGTTTTCGCAAGAACAAGCCAAAAAAGGAGATATCAAAGTGGGAATGTTTGCTGATTTAACCGTTCTGGATCGTGATTATTTCACCATTGAAGACGAAGAAATCAAAAAAATCGAATCTGACTTGACAATTGTAGATGGAAAAATTGTTTATGCAAATGGAGATTTTTCGTCCTTCTCGCCTCCTCATATTCCAATTTTACCAGATTGGTCGCCAACGAACATTTACAACGGTTATCCTGTGAGAAGCAGTTTGCAAAGCGCAATTGAAAAAAATGCAAAAGCAGATGCGAAACCAAAACTAACGTCACAAATTCACAGTTGTAGTGGAAGTTGCGGTGTTCACGCGCATAATCATGATGCCGCCCGAATGAGTAATGTTCCAGTTAATAATTATCATGCATTTTGGGGTGCATTAGGTTGCTCCTGTTTTGCTTTTTAAATTTTAATGAAATGATTGAAATTATAAAACAAATCCTGTATTCTGATTTGGGATCATCATTCAATAATGGAGCGCTTTTGATTTTCAGAATTTTGCTTGCTATTGAATTGTTCAGAGTACACGGAATGAAGAAATTTAGAATTGAAAACGGCCAAAAAGAACATGTCCCTAATCCCTTGCACTTGCCTGAAAAACTAAATGGTTTGGTAGCGACATTTTCTGATACTATAATTCCGTTTTTCATCATGCTCGGACTCGGAACAAGATTGGCCGTTTTACCAACAATTGGCGTAACAGCAATTGGCTATTTTGTGGTTCATAAAAACGATTCGCTCGAAGTGCGCGACGTTCCTTATATGTACACGTTATCACTATTATTACTTCTTGCACTTGGTGCAGGAACTTATTCACTTGATTATTATTTATTAAACCAAATTTAAAATGAAAGCAAACATCGGAATTAAACAAGAAAGCATCGCAACAGTTGTAGATGTACTAATCAAAATTCTTGCGGATGAATTTGTACTTTATACAAAAACAAAAAGAGCACATTGGAATGTTGAAGGTCCAGACTTTTATAACAAACATATTTTCTTCGAACAACAATATGATGTCATTGACGAAATTGTAGATACAGTTGCTGAAAGAATCCGTTCTTTAGGGCATTACACGCCTGCAACATTAAAAGATTTTCTAGCGTTAACACATCTTACAGAAGAATTACAAGAGAAAAATGACAGCACTGGCTTCATCAAAGAATTGCTTCTAGACCATGAAAGCATCATCATTTTCTTGCGCGAAAATATCAACAGTATTGCAAATGAACTTCAAGATGCTGGAACAAGCGATTTCATTACAGGTCTTGTCGAAAATCACGAAAAAATGGCTTGGATGCTTCGTGCACATTTGAACTAAAAAATTATGGAACTACAACAAAAAAACATTTGGTACGTAACCCTGCTTCTAACAATGATTGCAGGGTATTGCGATACCGTGACTTTTGTCGCCGCCGATTCGATTTTTTCAGCACACGTTACAGGAAACTTTATTGTGTTTGCTTACCAAATCATCAAAGGGTATGACATTCATGCTTGGGTAAAATTATTAACGTTTCCCGTTTTTATTATGGCTGTAATGGCTGGTGGAAGAATCGCATTAAAAGCGACAAACCGTTATACTATTTTGTTTTGGGAAGGTGTAATCTTGGTTTTGAGTGGCATTGTATCGTATGTTTTTGGGTATTTGAATACTACTTCAGAATGGCCAATTTATTCTGTAGCTATGGCAACCGTATTTGCAATGGGACTTCAAAATGCTTTTGGAAAGCTTTACGCAAAAGAAACCCATGGACCTACAACCATGATGACCGGAAATGTAACTCAAGCTTCACTAGATTTAGGAAATTTGTTAAAAAACGGACTTAAAGATGTTGAAGTTTTATTAAGTTTTAAAAAGCAGCTAGTCACTATAATTGGTTTTTTGATTGGATGTTTTATGGGAGCAGTTGCTGGGAAGTTTTTCGGATTGGGGACCTTAATTCTTCCTGGAGCTGCAATGATTATCTGTTATTGGTATCATCGCAAAAGCTAGACAAACACTGAATTTTGGATTGCAGATTTCTGATAATATAGTATCTTTAAAAAATGAATTTCATCTCTCCTATTGTTGCCAAAAACCACATAAAACTTTTATGTGTGTTTTTTTTGTTTTTTGCAGTAAACTCAAAAGCTCAAACAGAATTAAAAAAGAATCCTAAAGAACTAAAAAACAGAATTGCTAAAGCAGAAGATGATCAACAGAAAGTTGATTTACTGTTACTTTTAAGTGCGTATTATTTAAACAAAGATCACGAATATAAAGCAGATCTCGATCAGGCCGAAAACACAAATTTTCAGGCAAAACAATTAAGTACGCGCTTAAACTATAAATCTGGAATTGGAAAATCAATTCTTCTTAGCGCTCAAATTAACAGAGAAAAAGGAGATTCGGAAAATGGTTTAAAAAAAGCAAAGGAGATTCTCACTTATTCTAAAAAGAATAATTTAACAGAATTACAAGCTGATGCTTATATAGAGCTTGCAATGTACGGCGAATCAATTGATGAGAGAATTAAATACAAGGAA
Organism: Flavobacterium mesophilum; assembly: GCF_039581405.1. Taxonomy (NCBI): domain Bacteria; kingdom Pseudomonadati; phylum Bacteroidota; class Flavobacteriia; order Flavobacteriales; family Flavobacteriaceae; genus Flavobacterium; species Flavobacterium mesophilum. The sequence continues at coordinate 178,168 of NZ_JBCPXZ010000008.1, forward strand.
ATGGCAATTCCGCTTCTTTTAAAATCAGCGCCAAAAGTAAAGCAGGCTGGCGTTATAAAAGAGCTAGGCGAATTGTATTTAATGAATGAAGATCCCGAAAAAGGTATTGCACTGTTAAAAGAGTCAAATTTAATTTATAGATCTATACACTTTGCTCATTTACAAGGTGTTTATAATTTGCTATCTGAAGGTTATACGCAAACTGGCAATTGTGTAGAATCGCTAAAATATGCTCTTTTAGCAGAAAAAACAGCTTTGGCAGTGCGTGACAGTTCATTGCAAATAAGTTCCATCTACAATCACGTGGGAATGGCTTATTTCAATCTGAAACAAAAAGGACACGCAGAAAACTATTTCTACAAAGCATTACAAGTAGCTAAAAAACACAAGGATACCGAATATGTGAGGACAATTGGCGAAAACCTTTGCACGTTACTCGTTCTTAGAAAAAAAGAGAAAGATGCTCTTGTACTTTTGAAAGAAATGCAACAAAATTTTCCGTCTTCGAATATTGAAAGACAGATTAAAGAAAATATCCTTTTGCTGACGGTTTACAAAAAATTAAATAATCCTGAAAAGGCTAAAATATATTACAACAAACTGGTTGATTATTATGGTGAAAATGCCGAAAAAAGAAGCGACCATAAAATGCAAATTTTAAGTAGTTTTTCTAAATATCAATATTATGCAAAAAACTACGCTAAATTTTATCCACTCGCAAGCAAGTTAGATTCACTTGCTAAAACGACAGATAATAGTTTAGTACGATCTGAAAATTATCTTACTTGGTTTCAAGCTGATTCTTCAAGAGGAGATTATTTAAATGCCATAAAACATTATCAGCTTTACAAAAGTCTTTCTGATTCTGTTTTTAAAGGCGAAAAAAGCAACCAAATCAACAGTCTTCAAATTGAGTTTGAAACGGATAAAAAAGACAGAAATATTCAATTATTAACACAACAAGCTAAGGTACAGCAAATCCAAATTCAAAAGGACAACGTTGTAAAATATGTTTTTATTGGTAGTGTTTTGGTCTTAATTCTTATTCTGGGGCTTTTGTACAATAGTTTCAGAATTAAAAAGAAAAAAAACGAAGAACTCGAAATGCAACGTCAGCAGATCAACGAGCAAAACGAGCTGAACAAAAAAATGCTGGTAGAAAAAGAATGGCTTCTGAAAGAAATTCATCATCGTGTAAAAAACAACCTTCAGATTGTCATTAGTTTATTGAATACACAATCTGCTTATTTGGATAATGAAGACGCTTTAATCGCCATTCAAAATAGCCAGCACAGAATGCACGCCATGTCATTAATTCATCAAAAATTATATCAGTCTGATAATCTTTCAAATATCGATATGTCTTGGTATATTTATGAATTAATCAATTACATGAAAGAATGTTATGATACCGAAGGAAAAATCAATTTTGTTTTAGACATAAAAAATACGTGTCTTGACGTTGCACAAGCTGTGCCGTTGGGATTAATTATAAATGAAGCCATCAGCAATGCGATCAAATATGCTTTTCCATTAGACAGAAAAGGGGAAATTTTTATTTCCTTAAAAAACACCGAACAAAATGATTATCAGTTGATTATTTCAGACAATGGCGTTGGTCTTCCAGAAAATTTCAACTATGCCGAAAGAGATTCGCTTGGCATGAGTTTAATGACAGGCCTAAGCGCACAAATTGACGGAATTTTTGAAATGAAAAATGATAATGGATTAGAAATCAAGATCAAATTTACCAGAAATAACGAATTTGAAACTGTTGTTGAAGATTCTGAAATTACATCAATAACACAATGAAAGAAAAAATTTTAATTGTTGAAGATGAATTTATTGTAGCAAATGATTTAAAAATCATGTTGCAAAAAGCCGACTATCAAGTTGTGGGCATTGCATCTTCTGTAATTCAGGCCAGAAAGCTTATTGAAGAAAAGCAACCAGATTGGGTATTGCTCGACATTATGCTCAAAGGCGCTTTGACAGGAATAGATTTAGCTTGGGAACTTCGTCAAATAAATATGCCTTTCGTTTACATTTCTGCCAATACCAATCAAACGACGCTTGAAGCGGTGAAAGCAACAAATCCGTATGGTTTTCTGGTGAAGCCTTTTCGCGAGAAAGATTTAGTTGTAATGCTGGACATTGCAAAATATAAATATAATGAAGAAATCGGAGCTTTGGCTTCCAATCAAAACGAAATCGGAAATAACGAAATTTCAGAAATTATCGGCGAAAGCCCACTTTTACAAGATGTTATTGAGAAAATAAAACTCGTTGCACCAGCCGAAACTTCGGTTTTGATTTTGGGAGAAAGCGGTACAGGAAAAGAAAGAGTCGCTCATTCGATACACGAATTATCATCGCATAAATCAAATTCTATTGTGATCGTAAATTGTGCCACTTTAACGCAATCTTTAATCGAATCAGAACTTTTCGGACATGAAAAAGGCGCTTTTACTGGAGCAAATACTTTGCGAATTGGGAAGTTTGAACAAGCTGATAACAGTACCATTTTTCTAGATGAAATTGGAGAGCTTCCTTTAGATTCTCAGGTAAAATTATTGCGTGTATTGCAAGAAAAAGAAATTCAACGACTTGGAAGCAATAAAACCATTAAAATCAATGTTCGTATTGTAGCGGCAACCAATAGATCTTTAGAAAAAGAAGTTGCCGAAGGACGTTTTAGGCTTGATTTATATTATCGTTTGAATGTTTTTCCGATAGAATTGCCAACGCTGAAAGAAAGAAAAGAAGATATTGAAGCACTTGCAAATCATTTTCTGAAAAAATATGCCGCACTAGCACGAAAGAATGTTAAGAGTATAAGTCCGAATGCTTTAGAACAATTAAACAATTACGATTGGCCGGGAAACATTCGGGAATTAGAACATTTGATTGAAAGAAATGTATTGTTGGCTAAAACAAGTGAAATCGAAAAATTTGATCTTCCAATAAAAACTCCGGTTGCTGTTGAGCAAGTGGCAGGAAAAATAAAGTCAATGGAAGAAATGGAAAAAGAACACATTATGAATGCGCTTTTTTTGTGTGACGGAAAAGTTTCGGGTGTTGGTGGTGCAGCCGAATTATTAAAAATTCCACCTCAGACTTTATTTTCAAAAATGAAGAAATTAGGTATAAAACAAGGATATAATTAAATCACTTTGTGTGTTTTAACCGCAAAGTCCGCAAAGAAATTACGCAAAGTTCGCAAAGCTTTTATAAAACTCGGCGAACCTTGCGAAAACCTATCGCCTTTGCGGTTAAAGTTCACAAAGGATAAAAATCAAAAACATGGAAACAATAAAACTAGAATTAGACGAGAAAAAACACGGTGCTTTTAATCTTTATGTTGATGGCAAAAAATTAGGTGAAATGACAGTAAGCATCAAACCTGATTTATTGACGGTTTATCACACTGGAGTTGAGCCTGAAGCTGAAGGAAAAGGCTATGCAAAAAAACTTTTGGAAGAAATGGTATCCTACGTTCGTGCCAACAATTTGAAAGTTTTGCCACTTTGCCCGTATGTTCACGCGCAATTTAAAAGACATCCAGATGAATACGAAGATATTTGGAAGAAATAAATATTAGCAAAGTATTTTCAGCAAAGTTTGTCATTTCGACGTAAGGACAAATGACAAAACTGTTTAAAACTAAATTTATAATTCATAACTTATAACTCATAACTTTCAAAAATTATGAATACAGAAATATTAACCGACGGTGTACCTTTAAATGAGGCAAAAAAAGCATTAATCATGATTCACGGCCGTGGCGCTGGCGCTCATGATATTCTTTCGATTGCAAAACATCTTAGAGTTCAAGATTTTGCATTGGTTGCACCTCAGGCTGAAAACAGAACATGGTATCCTTATTCTTTTTTAGCGCCTCTTGATCAAAACGAACCTTCGTTTTCAAAATCATTAGAAGCCATTCATCAGGTTGTGGTGGCCATTCAGCAAAACGGGATTGAAAAAGAAAATATTTATTTTCTTGGTTTTTCGCAAGGTGCTTGTCTTGCATTGGAATTTACAACCCGAAATGCGGCAAAATATGGCGGAATCGTAGCCTTTACTGGCGGATTAATTGGCGATCAAGTTTATGAAAATCACTATTCAGGAAACTTTGAAAACACGCCAGTTTTTATTGGAACAAGCGATCCCGATTTTCACGTTCCGGTAGAAAGAGTAAATGACACTGAAGCACTTATGACAAAAATGGGAGCCGATGTGACTAAAAAAATCTATCCAAATATGGGACACACCATTAGTCAAGACGAAGTAGATTGTGCAAATGCATTGATATTCAATAAAAAATAATGATTACGATTACTCGAGTTTTCAGCGATGCCAACGGAGAAAGTCATTTTGAAGACTTCGAAGTTCCATTAAAAAACAATGGCGACATTGGCTTTTTATCAGATGATGAGCCTGTGAAATCTATCGTTTTTAGAGAAGTCAGTCCGTCTTATGATTACGATTTTCACAATGCCCCAGATCGGCAATATATCGTTTTATTGGAAGGCGGTGTGGAAATCGAAACGTCATTGGGCGAAAAAAGAACGTTTAATACGGGTTCAATTCTTTTGGTTGAAGATACTACAGGAAAAGGTCACAAAACCAAAAACATTGAACCCAAACTGAGAAAATCAATTTTTATAAAACTATAATAATTAGTCCAGGAAATGCTCTCTTTTAATTCCGATTTTTTGCATTCTGGAAGCAAGAGTTGTTGGCGGAAGTCCTAACAGTTTGGCTGCGCCGTTTGTGCCAGAAATTCTTCCGTTGCATTTTTTAATCACTTTTAAAATGTGCTCCTTCTCTACTTCCTGCAATGTTTTAGTATGAAATGTAGTTTCAGAAATACCTAATTCTGATTTAAAAATTTCAGGAAAAGTCATTTCTTTAATGACATCATCTTTAGCAAACAAAACATTTCGTTCAATTATATTTTCCAATTCGCGAACGTTTCCTTGCCAATGATTTGCCCTCATATTTTGGAGCACTTTTTTCGAAAAACCTTTTATCTTTTTGCCAATTTTATTGGAATGTTTTTCTAAGAAAAAATTCGCTAAAACCTCAATATCTTCTTGACGTTCGCGCAAGGCCGGCAACAGAATTGGGTAAACATGCAAACGATAATACAAATCGCTTCTAAACCTTTGCTCTAGAACTTCTTTTTCAAGCGATCTATTTGTTGCTGCGATTACTCGCGCATTCACTTTTATGCTTTTGTTTCCGCCAACACGTTCAATTTCTTTTTCTTGTAAAACACGCAAAAGCTTTCCTTGCAATTCTAAAGGCAACTCTCCTATTTCATCTAAAAAAATTGTGCTATTTTCAGCTTGTTCAAATTTGCCTATTCTTTGTTCTGTAGCTCCTGTAAAAGCGCCTTTTTCATGTCCGAATAATTCGCTTTCTATCAAATTTTCTGGAATCGACGCGCAATTTACCTTAATCATTTTGTTTTTAGAACCTGAAGACAAATAATGAATTGCGCTTGCAACTAATTCTTTTCCAGTTCCGGTTTCGCCAAAAATCAAAACGGTTGAGGGAGAAAATGCAACTTGCGAAATCAATCTATAAACCTTTTGCATGGCATCGCTGTTTCCAATAATTCCATGAAAACCTAGATTTTGTTCTCTACTTTTTACTTCCAGGTTTTGAGAAGCATTTCCTTTTAAAGTTGCTAATTCGCTTCGATTTCTTTCACATTCTTCCATCAAGCTAATATTTCGAATCGTAATCGAAAGTTGGATTGCAATTCCTCTTAAAATCCGATTCGATTCTTTGCTGAAAGTTTTGGCTTTTTTGAAGAAAAGAAAAAGCACATTTTGGTTTCCGTTATTATATGGAAGAGAAATTCCGATTCCGTCTTTAAAACCTTTTTTTTGAACAGCCTGAATATAATCTGGATGATTTTGATTTTCAGTCAAATTGAAAATAACCATTTCGGCAGAATTCAAACAACGATCAAAAAATCCATCATTCAAAACATAGTTTTTTGTTTCAGCAGTTTTATTCGAAAATTGATAAAAGATTTGATATTCGGTTTCCTCTTCATTTGAAGATGCCAAAATAAAATCATCAAATTGAAAATGTTTTTTTAAAACAGAATTTACAACATCATTAAATGCTGTTTTATTTGAAGCCTGAGAAAGTGAAGCTGAAATAGATAAAATGAGCATTTGTTCTTTTTCTCTTTCCTGCATTCGGTTTATTAGGATTGCAGTTTTATCTATCGGCTTTTCCATAATGGTTTTTCTGTGGTATTTCTTGGCGGTAAAAAAGTAAATTTAAGAAATAGTCTTCTTTAAATTACTATCGAATTTTCTAAATATACATTTTGCATTCCGTAAAATCACGATATATCGTTTAAGCCTAAAATCGACTTTCTTTAAAAAGACCTGAATAATAAGGCATTATCGCAAATGGAATGTTATTTGGTTATTATATGGAAATTTCAAAAATGCGCCACATTTCACTTCTTAATCTAGATTAATCGATGCAGAAGCATAACCGCCGTAAATTTGTATAAGAAAATCAAACAACAATTTAATATAAAAAATACCATGGAAAATAAAATTTTAGGCTTACACCATATTACTGCAATTGCAGGTGACGCTAAACGCAACTTTAACTTTTATTCAAATATTTTAGGATTGAGATTCATCAAAAAAACAGTGAATTTTGATGATCCAGGAACCTACCATTTTTACTTTGGTGACGAAGTAGGAAGCGCAGGAACAATTTTGACATTTTTCCCTTGGGGAGCAGGAATTCAGCAAGGAAGAAAAGGTTCTGGAATGGCAACTGAAATTGGTTATTCTGTTCCAAAAGGAAGCTTGGATTTTTGGCAAAAACGTTTTGAGCAATACAATGTAATTTACAATAAACCAGCAGAGAAATTCGGAGAAAAATATCTGACTTTCTTAGATCCAGACGGATTAAAATTAGAATTGATCGAATCAAAAACCGAAGACAACAGAAAAGCTTGGGAAACTGACGAAGTAAAAGCAGATGTAGCAACAAAAGGTTTTCACAACATTACATTGACTTTAAACGACATCAAACCAACTGCAGCTATATTAACAGAAATCTTTGGTTATAAATTGATTGACCAAGAAGTTAACCGCTACCGTTATGCAACTGATGCCGTTGAAAACGCTGCAATTGTAGATTTAGTGGAACTAGCTGATGAAAAACGCGGTTTGAATGCCAACGGAACTGTTCACCACGTAGCTTTCCGTGTTCAGAATGACGAAATCTTGATGAAATTCAGAGAAAAAATCGAGGCTTACGGATTGCAGATTACGCCGCAAATCGACAGACAATATTTCCACTCTCTATATTTCAGAGAACCAGGTGGAGTTTTGTTCGAAATCGCTACCGATAATCCTGGATTTACAGTAGATGAAAGCTTAGAAGAATTAGGTAAAAACTTAAAACTTCCAGCACAATACGAGTCTCAAAGAGAAGCGATTGAGGCACATTTGGTTAAAATAAATTAATTCGCTTACTAAACTGGGTTTATCCCGAATATCACAACTATTTTTTTGGAAAGGCCGTCCTTGAATTGGGACGGCTTTTTTGTTTTGTTAATTGAACGCATTTTGATTTGTAGTAAAACTTCTTATATTTACTTACGAATTATTGAATAGGGATAATTAGCTAATTTTTGGATGTGTTATTGCTACTTAATTGTGACAATATACTAGTTATCTGCAATTTAAAATCGACTATAAACATCATGTCTAAAATTAAAACTTATACATTACTAAATTTCCAATTTTTATTTGGATCCTTTTTAATCGTATTTCTAATTCTGTATTTCCCTGTTATGCTTTACGGTACAATAAAAGTATTATCCGGATTTTGGAATAATAATAAAACGGCAGGATATTTTGGGATATTGTTGTTGATTATTAATTCATATTTATTTTATTATTTCACTTTGGTGATTTATCAATATGTAAAATATTTTTGGCATGAAAAAAACACAAGAATTGAAATAGACTATGAAAATGAAATAATAACAATAGTTAAAAATTCTTGTCCAAGCGTTTTGAATTCTAAAAATCTAAAATCAATAGAGTTTCATTTATCAACAAAACATTATAAAAATCTATTACGTTATTTTGGATATACAAAACTCTTTTCGCAAGACGGCAAAGAATTTATTATAACAAATTTTCTGTTAGATTATACCTTAATAGAAAATATGTTTAATAGCGTAAAGAAAAATAAGAAATTAAATGAGATTATATATCTGCCATAAAAACTGCTGTTAATAGCTACTACAACAGATTTGGGCAATTGGCTTAATGGAAAAATGATTTTGTATTTGAATCAATTAGGCAAATCCGAAGAACAAGCTTAATTTAGTACCAAACCCGCAGTAGTACCAGAACGTTGTGCGTAATATTAAGATGAAGAACCCATATAGAAAATCATTAGATATTTTTTTTGAGACAATAACCGATTTTAAACATACCTCTAATCGAATTAATAAGGTATTGTTAAAAGATGTACAAATCTATACTGCAGAAGAATCTAAATATTTTGCAGGCACATCTTTAATTATTGGTGATTGGACAGGACCAACTGATAATGGATGGAAAATAAATTTTCATACAGGAATTCAAAAATCTACCTATAAAGAAAATTATGCTTCCGAAATTGAAAATGTTCTTTCTAGAGAATTTGGTTTAGCTTTTTCTCAATGTTATGAAGCTTTTGAATCGTTACTAAAAGATTTTATCTCTATAAAAATACAAAATGACTCAAATTTCCTATTGAAATTACCAACAAACAAAGATTATTCAAGAGAAAATCTAAAAGGTGGTGATGATCTTTTTAAATTAATAAAAAAGGCGGGGAATAAAAGATTTAAACAATATTCAAAAAGCAATAACAATAATTTTAGGTTTACCGAAACCTATAAAATATTTTCCGAAATAAGGCATTCTATTACGCACTCAAAAGGAAATTTAAAAAGCATTAAAATTCCTAAGGATAACTATTATAAAATTCTTTTTGAATACTTCCTACCTTTAAACAAGCTGGAAAACGAAATAATTCAGTTGAAATTTGACTATAAAACTCTTGACAATCTTTTAATATACTTAGCTGAATTTGGTTTTCAAATTTTTAAAATTTTAAGTGAAGAAGATAATTATGAATGGAAAATATAAAATACTGCACACAACAGCTACTACAACGGATTTGGGCAATAAGCTTAATAGAAAAATGTTTTTGTAGTTTGAACAATTTGCTTCGCCTGTTTGCTCTCTCTCGAGTGGCAAATCTAAAGAATGAGCTTAATTTAGTCCCAAACCCGCGATAGTATAAGAACATCATGTTCTATTTTAACACAGCTCCAAACACATAAAAGTTTCAAAAAATGAAAACATACTTCGTTGACTCTTTCACAAGAGAAAAATTTAAAGGAAACCCTGCGGCAGTTTGCTTTCCTGATACAGATTTAAAAGTTGAGACGATGCAAAAAATTGCAACAGAAATTGGTTTTTCTGAAACTGCATTTGTAAAACAAATCATCGACAATACTTATAGTATAAGATTTTTTACTCCAAAGATCGAAATTCCTTTGTGTGGGCATGCCACATTAGCTGCATCAAAAATTATTTTCGACACAACTTCAGCTGACAAAATAAAGTTTGTCAACTGTAACAACGTTGAACTTCTTATTGAAAAAGTAGATACTCAAATAAAAATGCAATTTCCTGTTTATGACACTGAAGAAATTGAGGTACCTAAACAAATGTTAGACGCACTTGGGATTTCTGAAATTGTAGATAAGAGATATAGCCCAAATAATAAGATCATTTTGCTTGAAATAAAAAGTGCTTCTGATTTAGCAAATTTGAAACCTGATTTCTCAGCGTTGATAAATTCATATACAGGAATAAACGGTGTTTTAGTAACCTCTATTTCAGACAGTGATAAGTTTGATTTTCATTATAGATATTTTTGGCCTTGGGCAGGAACTAATGAGGACCCAGTGACAGGAGGAATTCAAACATTCTTAACAAAGTATTGGGCAATAAAATTGAACAAAACAAAAATGAATGCATTCCAATCTTCATTAAGGACAGGAATTATGAGTACAGAGTTATTGCAAGACAAAGTTTGTATTTTTGGCGAAGCAGTAACAGTTTTAGAAGGGCAATTTATTTTATAAACATCGTTATCGACATTCGCTATCACTCGAGTGGAATAAATGTGTGGTGTCATTGGGAATTCTCTGAAATCTCATACTTTCTTTTCGAAATATTTTTTTAATTTACATTTATATAAAAGTCTGAAACATTTGTGTAGCAAAAATAAATCAGAAATCATAAGCGATGAAATTCATAATAATCATTTTAGTACTTTTTACATCTTGCCAAGCGCATAAAGAGCACTTGAAAAACCAAGAAACAAATTTACCAGAGTCCGAATCTGTAGAAGTAACGATCGTCGATGATAATGAAGCTTTTTCACATTCAGATAATAATGTTACAATGTCGGTTCCTCCTGAAAATCTTCGAGGGTTCAAAACTTATAAAAGCATTTCTGAAGCAATGAAATCACCAAAAGAAGTTTACATTTTAGATTTGTCTTCACAGTCTCTAACTAAAATACCAGAGGACGTTAAACTTTTCACCAACCTTAAGTCATTGGAGCTTGCATCCAATGATATTAAAGAAATGCCAGAGTGGATTTCAACGTTGGACAATTTAATTGAGTTAAACTTGATGTCAAATGAATTGTCCTCAATTCCTTCATCTTTTACAAAAATGAAAAATCTAACGCATTTAAATTTAGATTTAAATGAGATTACATCACTTCCTCAAGATTTTGGAAAACTTCAAAGTTTAGTAGTTTTTCGCTGTACAAATAACAAAATAAAGGAACTTCCAAATTCAATTGGAGACCTAAAAAATTTATATCATTTCGAAATCTCTAGCAATGAACTTACGTCATTACCAGCTACAATAGGTAATTGTTCTGGCTTGGTAAATTTAAGCTTCTCTTACAATAAGATTTCTGAATTACCAACTTCAATTGGAAATTTAAAAAAATTGACTTGGTTGTATTTCGATAAAAATTTGATTTCAACATTGCCCTCGAGTATTGTTGATTTAACAAGTTTGACCTACTTTGGTCTTGGGGGCAATAAAATAGAAGAACTCCCTGAAAATTTTAGCAACCTATCCCAATTATATGGCCTTGCTATGGACAACAACAACCTTAAAACTCTGCCCGAGTCATTTTTTACTATGAAATCTTTAGGTGATATTCATTTTAAAAACAACAAACTTAACAGTAAAATTAAAAATAGATTAAAGAGAAAGTTTAAAGGAATTCCGCTTTATTTATAAAATGAGACCGCAAAAGATATTTAACGGTATTTGCAGCTTAGTAATAGATTCTTGTTCTCATTTCTAAAAAAAAATTAACTTAACTGAAAACAAATAATTTCATAGCTCCAAATGATATCAAACTAAAAGACTAAATGAGCGAAATCATAACAATTAAAAACAAACAAAATTGGATTGTTGCCATCATACTTCCTTTTGCACTTTTCATTTTACTTTTTATAATAGTAATACTGTTGCCTATTAATTCAACAGAAAATACATACTTGCTTTCTATATTGCACTACTTTTACAACGTAGGTCCTTTTCTAGCATTTTTTATTCTCTTCCTTTACATTTGGTTATGGAATACTTTTGGCAGCGTAATTTTAGAAATTTCTCCAGAAAAAATAAAAGTCACCAATAAATATAAGCTTTTCAATAAACCTCAAGAGTTTCATCGATGTGAAATTGAGAAAATTTCCATTTTAGATTTGGGAATTGAAAAAACTAAATATTACACTCGGTTAAATTATTTATTTTCCAAGTCTTATTATTCCATCGTTATTCAAAAAGACGGTAAAATTATTCGAATAGTTGATTGGCTGAATCATGAACGCGCAAATAACATTTTGCAAAAAATGAATCAAAAAAAATAACACCATATAATGCACAACCTTTGCAAATGGAAATTAAACAAAAGCGTTCTCAGAAGTATTTCATACAAAACCTTGCGCAAATGTCTCTGACTTTACATAATTTCTTGTGCGATTTGTTTCTAAAAAAACATTCACAAATAATAAGATCTACAAATATATAAACCACAAATACAATATCTTGAAAGAAAAAAGAAACCAAAAGAAGACGAAAAAAAGAATACTAAAAACCAAAGAAAAAAAAATAGACCGAATACATTATATTCTTTTAATAGCTGCTTTAATTTTTTCTGTTTTAAATTATACGTTTTTTAAATCTAAAACCATTGGGCACGATATAAGATACAATATTTACATTTTCTGGTTGCCAATAATGATTGGATTAATCTTTTTTGGAATTTATAGACGTGATTTTTTAATTAGAAAGTACTCAAGTTTTAGTCAAACTTATACCAAAATATATGTGATTGGTTTTTATTTGATCCAAGGATTTTTTGTTTCGTATTTGAGTTTTGGGCAAATTGCAAGTATAACGTGGAATTATTTCAATAAAAAAGAAGCAGAAAAAAACAAAATCGAAATAATAAATTGCAACGTTACAGGTTTTTATACCAAAAAAAATCCTGACGTGTCTTTTCAATTTAAAAATAGAACCGAAGTTTTTGAAGTTAGTACTGAAATGAATCGGCAAAATTATAATCGTAATCCAAAAGATTATAAAGTAGAAATAATAGCACAAAAAGGCATTTGGAATTACTATATCGTAAAAAACTGGAAATTAAAAACCAGAACGAAAGATCAATAAAACAACTTCATATGAGAAAAATTGTATTCCTATTTCTTATAGTTTCTTCGATAAGCTGCAGAAAAGAAAATGTTGTAGAAAAACCAAATCCTAAAAACAGTTCTACGGAAAAAACTTCGAAAAAAATTGGTGATTATATATCTGATGATCAAGATTTTACTTGGTCAGCTAAACAAAGTGACACGGCCAAATATTGGGTAAGGGTAGTTTTCCAAAAAGAATTTGCAGTTTATCAATTTCATGGCCAATGCATTTATGATTTTTTTACAAATCATTATCATACTAAGGCCGACAAAATAGAACTCCTTTGGACTTATAAAAGTGATTGCTTACTTGATATGGAATTCTTAAAACAATCAAACGGTATTAAAGAGTATCCGAAAAACGGAGACAGTTTTTGTGAGTATACATTAGTGAATGATTCTGTTATAAAAGTGAATTATAAATTTCCACAATGGATAAAAAAGATAAACGAAACCCAAAAAGATTCTATTTTCCCACATTATCTATATCTTCAACATAAAGATAATCCATAATCGCCTTGGCATTTATAAGCAAAATAATATGTAACTTTAAGTTTCTAAAAATACTAAGCCATGCAAAAATTACAATTTAAAAAAGAAATAAATGCATCAGCTCAAAAAGTATATGAAACGATGCTGGGCTTAAAAGACAAAGCCACTTACGAATATTGGACAGCAACTTTCAACCCTACTTCTACTTATGAAGGGAGTTGGAACAAGGGAAGCAAAATCCTTTTTGTTGGAACAGATGAAAAAGGTAAAAAAGGTGGAATGGTATCGGAAATTGCAGAACATAAACCTGCTGATTTTGTTTCTATTCGTCATTACGGTTTTTTAGATGGAGATACTGAAGTAACCACAGGCGAGCAAGTCGAAAAATGGGCTGGCGGACATGAAAATTACAGCTTTCAAGAAAATAATGGCATTACAACCGTAATTGTCGAAATGGATGTTATTGATGACTATTTGGATTATTTCAATAGCATGTACCCAAAGGCAATGGATAAATTAAAAGAGATTTCGGAAAAGTAAAAAGATGTATGAAACTTCGTTTTGTATTTATGTTAATTCGATAAATTTAAACCATAAAAAAACTAACAATACAACCAACCTTTTGGCGATTTTTTGCCTCATAATAAATATAGAACTTGAGCAACAAATCGCAAAAACATCTTTAAATGAAAAAAATTATTTACATCACATTTTTATTTTTCAGCATTTTATCTTTTGGGCAAATTGGAGATCCTACTCCAATCTTAGATCTTGAATGGCCACCTCCACCTCCCGGAGATCAATGGGATTTTTCGATCAAACCCTATAAAAAAATTACAAAATTTGAAGGCAATAAGACTGTTGATGAATTTGATTCGATAGGCAGACCCATTTCAAGAAGCGTTTATTGGAATCATGCAACCATAAGTACAATTACAAAATACAAAGGTAATATGATTGTTGAGTTGACTCAAAAACAAATCTATAATCTTGATGAAACAGGAAAGAAACCAAACGCTGATATAATAACTACCACTAAACTAAATTTAAATGATAAAGGGAAAATTATTGATGGCGAAACTTTCCGTTTATCAAATGATGGAAGTTTAAAAATATCTGGTTATCAGTATTATGACAATAAAAACAGATTAGTTTTAATGAAAGATATTACTGGCGCATATGTTACAAATTTTTATTACTCAGGAAAAAATTTAATTCGAAAAGAAGAAATAAGTCAAATTGATCCAAGCAGGAAAGTCATTGTCGAAAGAATTTACAAATACAACAAGGATAACCAAATTGTTTTTTCTGAATCAGTTAGGAGTATTTTCAAAGACAATGTATTAACGGAGAAAAAATCTTCTGGTACTGTTGAACAGGAATATAAAAATAAACTTGTTGTCAAGAAAGTAATAAAATACATTTCAAAAACCATCGAGCGAACTTATGCTTATGATGATAATAAAAACGTAATTACTTTCATTGAAATCGAAAAAAACAATGATGATGGTATGATTACCTCTCAAACGAAACGAACAAAAAAATATGAAAACAATATTTTAGTATACTCGGATTTACAAGAAGGTTTAAGTACTCAAAAAGACGGCTTTAGTTTTACATACTATTTTCATTCCGATAATGATTCATTAGCAAAAACAGAAACTTCTGACGACCGAGGGAATTTAAAAACGGAATACACTTATAATAAATACAATCATTTAATTCAAACCTTGACTTCGTTTTCTAATAAATCGAGACCAAGTAAAGTCGTATATGAAATTGAATACTTTTAAAAAATGACCTATAAAAAGGTAATGCTGTATTTATTTTCATTGGCACATTTCTTGAAAAACAAGATTGATTATTAACTAATTAAATCTTTAAATCATGAAAATTACCTATTACGGACATTCGTGTTTTTCGGTTTATGCTAACGGAAAACATATTCTTTTTGATCCTTTTATTACGCCAAACGAATTAGCAAAAGATGTTGATGTTGACGCTATTAAAGCCGATTATATTTTCATTTCACATGCCCATTATGATCATATTCTGGATGTTGATCGAATTGCAAAAAACACAGGAGCAAAAGTCCTTGGCAATTTTGAAATCTACAATTGGCTTTTAAAAAACGGAATCGAAAACGCGCACCCAATAAATCCAGGTGGAAAATTTGATTTTGATTTCGGAACTGTAAAATGTGTGGTTGCACAGCATCCAAGCAGTTTCATAGACGGTTCTTATGGTGGTATCGCCTGTGGTTTTGTACTAACAACTTTTGATGGAAATTTCTATTACAGCGGTGATACAGCACTTACTTTAGATATGCAGTTAATTCCAAAATTCACTAAACTTGATTTTGCCGTTTTTCCAATTGGCGACGGACTCACAATGGGAATTGAAGAAGCAATTGAAGCTTCAAAACTTGTTGGCGTGACCAAAGTCTTAGGTGTTCATTATGATACTTTTGGTTTCATTGTTATGGATCATCAAAAAGCATTGGATGCATTCAAAAATGCAAATTTGAATCTTTATTTGCCAAAAATAAATACTTCAATAGACATTTAATTTAGAGCGTTTTTCTTTGTTATATTTCGCTAAAATTGGCTTTTTAGCGAAATATCATTTGTGATTATTTCTTGAAAAATCGATTTATAAAAAATGCTCAAAAAAATAGGTTGAATTTTTCCTCTCGCTCCTGATAGCTATCGGAATTGCAGATTTCCCAACACAAAGCATAAATTTACAACATAAAAAAAAGGAATAGTCGCTGAAACTATTCCTTTTAACACATAATATTATTTAAAGAATTTCAATCCTATGCGTGATTGAAATTCTAAATGTCTTATGTGTATTTTACAAAATTAATGATCTGTTTTGAAGTCAGTTCTGGGTATTGATGTTGTGGTGCATGTCCCGTTCCAGAATGAACTACCAATTGCGCATTGGTCATTTGATTTAAAAATGAATACCAATTTTCTACTGCGAAACTAATATCATGATCACCGCAAATAATCAGAATTGGCGTTTTCGTTTTTTTAATTTGTTCTCTAAAATTTAAAACATCTTCTCTAAAACCATCGCCACCACCAAAATACAATTGGAAAACATCCATCGTCGAAGGAATTTTTTCTACTTCAATTCTTTTATGAATTCTGTCATGTGAAGCTTTTGCCGCCAATCGGCTTGATTCAGATTTTGGTTCGAAAAATAGAACAATTTCGTCTTCAAAATCATTTAAAGGTTTCAAAGCCGCATCATAAAAAGCCTGCTCAATTGGAACCAAATTAGTTCCTGGCGGATTTGTACCAACTAAAACCGCATGCGTCACTAAATTAGGATATAATAACGTTACTGCTTGCGCTACTAAACCGCCGTATGACCATCCTAAAACCGCAATTGATTCTAATTTCAAAATATCGGCAAGGTCCTTAATATCTTTGGCAACAATTGTCAAATCGGGCGCTAAACTGCCTGTAGAAGAACCAATTCCAGAATAATCAAATACAATAACATTGAACTTTTTTGCCATCAATGCCACAAATAATGGATCCCAAGTATCAAGAGTTCCTCTAAAACGGTTTATAAAAAATATTGCTTTGCCTTTTCCATAAGAACGGTAAGCAATTTTACGATCGCCGGCATCGGCAAAACGTGTCTCTGCATCATAAATTTTTTTCATAATTATAATTTAAAGATTTGCTATAGTTTTTTTTGAATTCAGGCAGGCAAAGATTAAACCAAAACACAAAACACTTTAAAACAAGGCATTTACAATTCCTTCTGTTATCGGGAATTATGATATTTCAATAATTAAAACTTCTTTTTAACGATATATAATAATTCTAAAATTCCCTTTTACAGAAATGCTTTTATAATCAATACTTTACAAAAAAGGCATTCCTTTTGTTTTTGCAAAACCAAATTTGCGTTGCTTTCTAGAAAACAATCTTAAATGTGATCTTATGTATTTATCCAACAAAAAAACGATTATGTTTATCACGGGGGCGTTTGTTAGTCATTCTTGTTGGGAAGAATGGATCGTTTTTTTTAAAAGCAAAGGATACAAAACCGTTGCGCCACCTTGGCCATACAAAAATGAAACATCAGAAACTTTAAGACAATCCCATTCCAATTCTAAAATTGCCAATCTTCGACTAAACGATTTGGTGGATTATTATACTGAAATTATTGAAAAATTGCCTGAAAAACCCATTTTGATTGGTCATTCCTACGGCGGACTTTTAGCACAATTATTAATTCAGAAAGACCTCGCTTCTGTGGGAATCTGCATGCATACCATTCCTCCGGCAGAAATCGTTTATTTCAATTTTTCTTTCTATAAAACAATTTGGAACACAGTTTCATTTTTCGATTCAACCGACAAAACCTATTTAATGCCTTTTAAAAAATGGCAATTTTATTTTGCTAATGAAATGTCATTTGAGGAACAAAAGGAAACCTATGAAAAATTAGCTATTCCAGAATCTAAATTAGTTTTGAGGGATATTTTATCTGCCGCTTCAAAAATAGATTTCACAAAAAAACATTGTCCTTTATTGTTTGTTTCTGGCGCAAAAGATCACTTTATTGTAGCTTCTATTCAATATTCAAATTTCAAAAAGTACAATAATGTTCATTCCATAAGTTGCTATAAAGAATTTCCCGAAAGCAATCACTTGGTTTTGAAACAAGAAAATTGGAAAACTGTTGCTGAATTTATTGCGAATTGGCTCGAAAAAATCGCTTAACTGATTTCTCTCTTGATTTCCAATTTCTTAATTTTCGAATTCAATGTCGACGGATGAATGTCTAAAATCTCGGCAGCGCCACCCGCTCCAGAAATTTTTCCGTTGCATTTCTTCAAAATATAAAGAATATAATCACGCTCATTTTCTAAAATAGTTTTAATAGAAAATGGCTCAGAAGCTGGCTCTGGATGCATTTTTGAAGACATTGAAAGTTCAATTTCTTTAATTGTATTTCCTTCTGTCAACAAAATAGCGCGCTGCATAACGTGCTCGAGCTCCCGAATATTTCCTGGCCAATTATAATTCATGATTTGCTGCAATGCAAAATCAGAAAGAATTGGTGTTTTACGGCCTAATTTTTCGCTATACATTCTTATAAAATGATTTGCCAAATCTGGAATATCTTCTTTTCTTTTTTTTAACGAAGGAACAAGAATTGGAAAAACGTGCAAACGATAATACAAATCCATCCTAAATCTTCCTGCAGCAACTTCTTCTTCAAGATTTTTATTTGTTGCGGCAATAATTCTAACATCAATTTTTAAGGATGATGAGCCACCCACGCGCTCAATTTCTCTTTCCTGCAAAACACGCAATAATTTCACTTGAAGTTCTAATGACATTTCTCCTACCTCATCAAGAAAAACAGTCCCTCCATCAGCAAGTTCAAATTTTCCAATTCTGCGATCAAGTGCCCCCGTAAAAGCGCCTTTCTCATGTCCAAAAAGCAATGATTCAGCAAGGTTTTCAGGAATAGCGCCACAATTAATTATAACTAATGGTTTGTCTTTTCTTGGAGATAAAGCGTGAATGCTTTGTGCAATTTTTTCTTTTCCTGTTCCGCTTTCACCTAAAACCAAAACAGAAGTATCAGATGGAGCGACTTTACGGATGTAATTAAAAACCGAAATCATTTGTGAACTGTTGCCAATAATTCCTTCGAAACCTTCGGCTGTTTTTACTGTTTTTGTGGGTTTAATTTCTTTTTTATCAACAGCTAAACTCAAATCTTGTTTGGAATAAATTTTATTGATAAACTGAGAAAAAGTATGTTCAAGAGAACTCAAGAGTTTTAAATTTTCTTGAGAATAGACATTTAAATTTCTGCTATAAAAAGTAAAATGATAGCGCTGAATCGATGCGACTGCAATAGGAAAAACCAAATATGATTTTATTCTGAAACTATGCGCTATAAGTGCTTTTATGGGTGCTTCCTGAAAATTATTGATTAATGATTCTTCACTATAAATAATCGGCTCTTTATCTTTTATTGATTTGCTGTAGGTTTCATTTAATTCTTTTTCTGAAACTGCCGCAATTTGCGAAAGCTTTTTAGAATCGATAATTTGGTACAAATCTATATTTTTTCGAATAATCCCGAGATTGTCATAGTTTGTAGAAGTTACAAATCCGGTTTCTAAATAATCAAAAGGAATATAAGTTTGAATTATTTTGCCAAAAGCCAGCAATGCTTCTTCTCTTTTTAAATTTGAATTTATGATTTCTGAAATTTCTTTTTGAAGTTGAAATTGTTGCATCAACTGAGTTTCTAAACTATATTGCTGACGGTAAAACGCAATTTCCAGCGTAGTGAGAACATCTTGTTCTCGAAATGGTTTTACAATAAATCCGTAAGGTTGTGTCATTTTAGCCTGATCTAAAATACTTTTGCTAGAATTGGCCGAAATAAATATAAATCCGATATACTTTTCTTTGAGGTAATGTGCTAGTTCAATGCCATTTCGGCTTCCTTTCAACATAATATCCAAGAAAACCAAATCAGGTTTTTCAATCTCAATTTGCTCTAAAGCTTGGTCAACTGAACGTGCAATTCCCGTTACTTCATAATTTGCCTTTTCGAGAATTAATTGCAAATCATGTGCTTCAATAAATTGATCTTCTACAATTAAAATTTTCCTTTTAAAATTAGATTCGGGCGAATTTTCAGTATGACCAGAAGCAATTTTCATTTTTGTGGTATTTTTAGTGTTATTACAAATCTAAAACATTGAGATAAAATTACTTAATTAATCGAACTAAATTAACTTTTTTGCCAAATAAAAATCATAAAAAAGAGTTTTAATGTGAATTTTCTTGATATTTTTTCAAGCAATCAGTTGCGTTTATTTCTATATTTGTTTTACCAAAAACCTAATAATAAATCGTTTATGAAACTTCGTTTTACTTTCTATTTGATTTTAGTAAATGTTTTCGTCTCTTCAGCGCAAGCTCCATCTGTTTCTCATTATGATTTGAAGAAAAAAAGACTATTAATCCAATTTTGCTCGATCTATTTGTACAATGCAAATCAAGGCACGATTGACGCTGACAGTTCTGTAGTTTTAGCCTGTAAAGCTTATAAATTACCACTATCACTAGCTTATGATGAAGGTTTTAATGATGGCAAGAAACTTATTGGAAGCGATTTTATTAATAATGGAAATATTGATTCAGCAAAAAGACTTCTTTCAAAAACAAAAGACGAAGATCGCATTAAGCTTCTTTTTCAGCTTTCTAATTTTTATCTTTTCAAACCCGGTTCAAAACCAGACGATCTTCAAAATGCTAAAACTTATATCGATCAAGCTACTATCGAATCAAATGACTTAAAAAACAAAAAATGGCAACATGAAAGTTTATTGTTGCTTGGAAAATTCTATTACCAAGCAAACAATCAAGCCGAAGGAAACAAATGCTTTTTGAAAGTTATTGAGGAATGCAGAAAGCAAAATGATCAATTGGGTCTCGCTCGAGCTTTAGACGCTTATGGAACGCTTTTATTCAATTTAGATCCTCAGAAAGAAAAGATTCTGGAAGAAGCGATTTCAATTTATGCTTCGTTAAAAATGGAGGAAAAAAGGATTGAAAATTACGCTAAAATTACAACCATTTATTTTTGGGGAGGAAAAGTAAATGAAGCTAAAAAAAGGCTTTATCAAAATCTTATTGATCTAAGAAAGATCAATTTTAAACACCAGCAATTTACCGAGACTACTATTTCCTTTATTGCAATAAATCAACTCGATATGAAAGTTGCGCTCTATTATGCTTTAAAAAGTGTAAAAAGAATGGAAGCTGAAAAAGATTTCACCCTTGGGGATGTTTACTACATGCGTCTTGGAGATGTTTATAATATACTTGGTCACCATGAGGAAGCATTAGAAATGTATGATAAAAGTATCGAAATTGGGCAAAAAACTTTAGATAGTGGTTCGTGGTACAAAAGTTTTTTTGGCGCCATTGGAGCAATATCAGAAAAAGGGAAAGATAGAGAAGCTCTTGATTATATCAATAAAATGACTGCAAAATATCCTCCCAAAAATACTTTTGATAAAATGTCAATCGCCTATATTAAAGCAAATTGTTATGAAAAAATAAAAGATTATCCAAAAGCAGAGAAATACTTTAAGGAAATGGATTTTTATGCCAAACAATTGAAAGGCACAGAAACTGCGAGAGAGCTTATTCATCAATATATTTTTATGGGGTTATTTTATGCCAACAGAAATAACCTAAAAGAAGCCCGATTTTATGCGGACAAAGTTTTGGAGCTTCGTAAAACTTATAGAAAAAATTATAATTCAGAAGGTTTTCAGGTATTGCTATTTCGTTTGGATTCTCTTAACGGAGACTATAAAGGAGCTTTGAAACACTTTCAAAACTATAAACTTGTAAGTGATTCTATGTTTAGAAGCAAGAAAAACAAAGAAATAGAAGAACTTAAAATTGCTTATGAAACTGGAAATAAAGAGCAAAAAATCAAACAATTAGATAAAGAAACTAATTTGCAGGAAACTGCATTAAAAAAATCAAAATTATTGAATACGGTTTCAATCTCAAGTTTGGTTTTATTGGTATTAATTATTGGATTATTATACAACAGATACCGTTTGAAGCAAAAAAATAATGCTGAACTCGAATTGAAAGAAAAAGAAATCAATCTTAAAAACATCAATCTTAGACATTTATTAGACGAAAAAGAATGGCTTTTGAAAGAAATTCATCATCGTGTGAAAAACAATCTTCAAACGGTTATAAGTCTGCTAAATTCTCAATCTGCTTATTTGGAAAATGACATGGCACTTTCGGCTATTAAAAACAGCCAACATCGAATTCATTCAATGTCTTTGATTCATCAGAAATTGTATAATTCCGAGAATATTTCGACTATCAATATGCCGAATTACATCAAAGAATTGGTCGAATATTTACGCGAATCATTTTCACTTGGACAACGAATTCGATTTGAGTTAAAAATTGATCCATTAGAATTAGATGTCGCACAAGCTGTTCCGCTTGGCTTAATTTTAAATGAATCGATTACAAATTCGATCAAATATGCTTTTCCAGATGATAAAACAGGAATGATTTACGTCACTTTGGTAGCTACTTCTGAAAACAAATATTTGTTGACAATTGCAGATAACGGAATTGGATTTGACACCAATATCGGCGCCAAAAAAATCAATTCATTCGGATTGAGTTTGATAAAAGGTTTAAGCGATGATTTAGATGCAAATTTCTCTATGGAAAATAAAAACGGAACGATATTAAAAATTGAGTTTTCGAAAGAATTTCCAATAAACGAAAGAAGAAGATAATTTGATAACGAAATCTCACTAATCTAAAATCGTTTAGCGAAATATAGTGCTTTCTAATCACAAAAAAATCTATAACCCTACTGTTTATAACTATTTTAACCGTGGCATATAAATTGGTTTTCCTGGAATAATAGAAATTCTAACTTTAATCAAATCATATAATCATGTCAAAATCAAAAACGATTGTACTTATTCACGGAAATTTTGTAAATGAAAAAACATGGACAGATTGGAAAAAGTACTATGAACAAAAAGGATATACGGTTTACGCGCCTTCAAATCCTGGACACGACGGTGATCCTGCAGCATTAAGAGCAAAAGTTCATCCGAATTTAATTCAAACTGGATTTATAGATGTAGTAAACAATATCAGCAGTTTGATAGATTCTTTACCGGAAAAACCTTTAGTTATAGGCCACTCTATGGCAGGAATGGCAACTTTGAAATTAGTCGAACTAGGAAAAGCTTCTGCTGGAGTAAGCATTGATGGCGCACCACCTAAAAATGTTTTTCCTCCATTTCAAACTTTAAAAACGGTCATACCTGCATTTGGTTTCTTTTCATCAAACAAATATTTTATGGGAAGCAGAAAGTGGTATGACTATGCTTTCTTTAATACAATTCCCGAAGCAGAAAAAAGTAAAGCTTTTGAGAAATTTGCTGTACCTGAAAGTTATAAAGTAAGTCGGGAATTGGTTTTGAATTCTTTTTCAAATATCAATTTCAAAAAATCGCACGAGCCTATCTTATTTATTGGAGGTGGCAATGATCACATCTTTCCTCCTAACCTCACAAAAACTATCGCGAACAAATATACTGAACAAGCAGGTCGCGTTGACCTCAAAATATTTGATGGAAAAAGTCATTTTATTTGCGGAGAGCCTGGCTGGGAATCCGTAGCCGATTATATCTTAAATTGGTATGAAGCGCTGTAAATTTTCAACTTAAAAAAGCAAATGGGCTTTTGTCAAAAATTTTCTTGACAAAAGCCCTTTTTATTTTTCGGACAAAGTCAAATAGTACAAATGACAGGCTTAAAAACAAATCAATAGCCGTTTGTTACAAAACAATTATAACAAACTGATTTACAGATAAAAATTAACACTTACGTAATACATTTACTATAAAATCACGTATTTCTACGCATTCATATAACACTGAAAATCAAGTACTTTGTTTCATCAAAAACTTTAAAACAGATTTATTATGGATGAATACATGGGAACCATTAAGGCTTTCGCCTTTCCTTTTGCTCCGCTAAATTGGGCATACTGTAATGGTCAAATTATCTCAATTGCAGAAAACGCAACTTTGTTTTCCCTGCTCGGAACCACTTTTGGAGGTGACGGTATACAAACTTTTGCACTGCCTAATTTACAAGGAAGAACTACTATTGGTATTGGAACAGGTGGTGGTTTAGCACCAATTGTTTGGGGACAAGTTGCTGGAACTGAATCCACAACTATTACCACTGCAACTATGCCGAGCCACACTCACGTTGTCACTGCACCCGCTGCAGTTATTTCATGTTCTATCAACGCTTTAGCCGGAGGTACGGTAACTAATGACTGTGACAGTGGTTCTAATTCTTTTGCGAGTGGAGGTGCAACTGCAAACATTTATTCTGAACCAAATGTAAACTATGCAAAAGTCGGAGGTGTAACCAATACAGTTAGTGGCGCTACTTCTTTTACTGGAAACAGTATTCCTGTTGAAATTAGAAATCCGTATTTAGGTATTAATTACTGCATCTTGTTAAGTGGAATTTTTCCACCAAGAAGCTAATAGAATATCCCAACAACAAATAAAATTTATTCTCAAAAAAAAAAAAAAAATAACCTATTTAAATAAAAAAATCATGGACGAATATATTGGAACTATAAAAGCATTTGCATTCGATTTTCCACCTAAAGGATGGGCACTTTGTCAAGGTCAAATCATGGCAATATCTCAAAATACAGCATTGTTTTCATTAATTGGAACTTTTTATGGAGGCAATGGAACAACAAATTTTCAATTGCCTGATTTAAGAGGCCGTTCTATGATAGGCCAAGGTCAAGGACCTGGATTATCAAATATCACTATAGGTGAAGTAGATGGAGCTGAGAATGTAACTTTAACTATAAATAACTTGCCAACTCATAATCATGCTTTAGTATCTGGTAATGGTGCAGGACAAGTTGCAGTTGCAACAACTATTAATGCATTAAACGGAGGTACTATCACTAATGATTGTGACAATGGTTCAAACTCTTTTGCAAGTGGCGGTGCGACAGCAAATATGTATAGTGAACCAGGCGGAACCCCAAGTGCAGTTGGCGGTATAACAACTACTATTAATGGTGCTACTGGTCTTGCAGGAAACAACAATCCTGTTGCAATTAGAAATCCATATTTGGGTGTCAATTTGAGTATTTGTTTAGCAGGAGTTTATCCATCAAGAGGTTAATAAATTATAAAAACAGAGGCAATAAATGTCTCTGTTTTTTAAATAGTAGTTGTTATGAATAAAGATATTAAAATTGGACTCCTGATTCCTAAATCACAACAATACCCAACATTAGATCGAGATTTTATGAGAGGATTAAAACTCAATAATCTCGATGTAAAGTTTTATGTGGAAAGTATTGGGATAGGTTCCGATGAAAAAATAATAATTGAGAAAATCCAGAAATTAAATCTTCAAGAAGATATAAATATTGTAGTTGGTTTTTTTGGACATTATAACATGTCGAGAGTTTTTGAATATGCTTCAAACAATGACATTCTTCTAATTGCTGCAGATCTTGGCGCAACAATGCCCTACGGAACAACAACTTATAAAGGTGTTTACTTAAACTCGTTAGGTTTAACCGAATCTTGCTATCAGTTAGGCAATTATCTGACCGCGAAAAAGTATAAAAAAATTGCGAGTGCAACTTCTTATTATGATTCAGGCTACGGTTTGTTATCAGCTATAGAACATGCTTTTACCGAAAACACAAATTTTTCGGGGCATTACGTAACTCCCTTTATTCCGAGAGAAGACGAAGCGATACATATGAATCAAAATATTACAGCTCAGGAACCTGATGCTGTTTTTGCATTTTATAGCGGATTGTACGCTGATGAGAATGCCGATTTTATCAATCAAAACAAGATTGCTCAAAAATATCCTTTTTACGTAACGCCATTTTTTATTAATAACAAAATTTTAGAACAGTTTAAAAGTAATCCTCATGAACTATATATAGTAGGTTCATGGATGCAGAATAGTACGCAAGATTCAGATTTTGAAACAGCGTATGAAGAAACCTACTCGGGAGTTCCGACTGTTTTTTCTGTTTTAGGGTATGAAAACGGGTTAATCTTAAAAAACATTCTTACCCAATCAAATTTCAATACCAATACATCCAACTTAATCGATCATATAAACAAAATAAATATTGAAGGTCCTAGAGGAACAATTCAATTTGATCAGGATACCAATAGAACAATATATAACAATCACATCTACAAATTAAATTTAGACACCCTAAGTAATATCAGCTTTGAGAAGATAGAAACATTAGTTAATGTAGGATCTTTTATTAAAGCAATTACTTCTCATAAAGAGCCTGTCCAAGTTACGGGCTGGCAAAACGCTTACTTATGTCATTAACCTAAACCGTATATTATGAAACAAAAATTACTCTTGTTTTTTATATTCTTATGTACATTATTAACCCTGCCAAAAGCTAATGCTCAGGCTTTGGGTGCTGGTGATATTGCATTAATAGGATATAATACTAGTCCGTTAGATGGTTTTTCTTTTATTACCTTAAAAGACATTCCTGCAAGCACGGTAATCTATTTTACAGAACAAGGTTGGGGAGCTACAACCTGGGTTACTGGAAGTACCGAAACACACTTACAATGGACAGTCCCAGCCTTTACTCCTGCTGGCACAATAGTTTCTGTAATGGAAACCGCAGCTGATACTTTTACAGTTACCGGAACTTCTGGTATAGGTTTGGCTTCAGGATTTACAAGCTTTAACCTTTCGGCTGGTGATCAGATTTTGGTATATACATCGGCTTCAGGGCCAAAACCCGTTTCACCAAATATGCCAACATTTCTTGGTGGTGTAAATGGTGATTATAATTCTGCTGACTACGATGCAACAACACATTGGAATCTTTCCACTACTTCTGGTGGGCCTTCAAGTGCTATACCATTAGGACTTACTAATGGACAAAATTGTGTTGCTTTATTCCCTGCTCCAGGGCCTGAAATTGCTAATAGCAAATATAATGGCACGCTTACGGGTACAGTTGCCGATTTATTACTCAAAATAAACGATTATAATAACTGGATACATGACGCTTCAACCAATTATGCTATTACACCTGCAAGCTATCCAACACCAGCAGTTACCACAACCGTTTTAGCTACCGTTACATCTACTGCAGCTACAAGTATCAAATCTGTTTCGGCAGTTTTAGGCGGTGAAGTTACTGGAGATGGTGGCGATACATCGGTAGAAAGAGGAATTGTGTGGGCAGCAACTGCAAATCCAACGACATCAAATACTAAAGTGCAAATAGGAACCGGAACAGGAACTTTTAGTACAGTTGTAACAGGGCTTCCTGCATCAACTACAATACATTTTAGAGCTTATGCAAAAAACAGTTCAGGAACTAGTTACGGAAGTGATTTAACTTTTACAACTGGTACAGCTTTAAGCACCTCATCGACATCACAAGTTGATATACTTTGTAATGGTGGAAACAATGGATCTGCAACCGTTGTTGCTACTGGTGGTACTTCTCCTTATACCTATTCATGGGCTCCTACTGGAGGAACTGGTGCAACGGCAAATAATCTTGTAGCAGGAAACTATGTTGCTACTATTACAGATAATGAAGGAACATCAATTACAAGAAATTTTACCATAACACAACCTCAGGTGTTAACTGCAATATCATCTAAAACAGATATTACTTGTAATGGTGTAGCAAATGGTATTGCTACTGTAACTCCTAGCGGAGGAACTGCTCCTTACACCTACTCATGGGCTCCATCAGGAGGAACTGGTGCAACTGCCAGCAATCTAGCTGCGGGAACTTATACTGTAACTATAAAAGATAATAACAACTGTCAAATTACAAGAAACTTTACATTAATTGATCCTCCAGCATTAGATGCTACGCAAGGAGTTATAACTAAAGTTTCTTGTAATGGAGGCTCTAATGGTAGTGCGAAAGTAAACGTAACCGGAGGAACTGGAGCATATACTTATTCATGGGCTCCATCCGGAGGAACAGCTGCAACTGCATCAGGGCTTTCTGCTGGAATATATACCGTGACGGTAACAGATGCCAATGGATGTCAAGATACCGAAACATTTGACATAACTCAACCATCAGCACTTGTAGCTTCATTTGGATCCCAAACCAACATAGGTTGCAATGGTAGCAGTACCGGATCTGCAACGGTTAGTGCAAGCGGAGGAACTCCTTCGTATACCTATTCTTGGGCACCGGTGGGTGGAACCGCCGCAACAGCAACAGGACTTGTTGCAGGAACCTATACAGTGACAGTAACCGATGCCAATGGATGTATTGCAACACAAAGTTTCACGATTACACAACCACCTACCCTAATTGCTTCACCAGTAGCTCAAACCAATATCGCCTGCAATGGCGACAGCACGGGATCCGCAACCGTGAGTGCAACAGGAGGAACTGGAGCTTATACTTATTCATGGGCTCCATCCGGAGGGACTGCGTCAACAGCTACAGGATTATCTGCAGGAACCTATACCGTAACGGTGACAGATGCCAATTCCTGTACCGCAACACAAAGCTTTACAATTACGCAACCGACAGCAATGTCTATTGTTCCTTCTCACACCGATGTCTCTTGTAATGGAGGTGGCAATGGAACTGCTACAGCAAGCGTAACAGGAGGAACTGGAGCATATACTTATTCATGGGCTCCATCCGGGGGAACTAATGCAACTGCTACAGGACTTTCAGCAGGAACCTATACCGTTACTGTGACAGACGCTAACGGTTGTACAAAAACACAAAACTTCACGATCAATGAGCCGACAGCTATCAATATCACTCCTTCTCAAATCAATGTGTCTTGTAATGGAGGTTCTAACGGAAGTGCAACTGCAAATGTATCAGGAGGAACCGGAGTATATACTTACTCGTGGGCACCAACAGGCGGGAGCAATGCAACTGCAAATGGTCTACTGGCAGGAACCTATACGGTAACTGTGGCTGATGCCAACAATTGCATAAAGACACAGAGCTTTACCATCACCCAACCAAATATATTGAATGCTACAACATCACAAACTGATGTATTGTGCAATGGAGGAGCAACAGGAACTGCAACCGTATCAGCATCAGGCGGAACTGGTCTTTATACTTATTCATGGGCACCTTCTGGGGGAACCGCTGCAACAGCTTCTGGTTTAGCTGTAGGTAATTACACTTGCACCATAACCGACAGCAACGGATGCTTCATAACCAGAAATTTCACTATCACCCAGCCTGCGTTATTGACTGCTAATACATCTCAGACCAATGCAACATGTTCTGCGGGAGGAGAAGCTACAGTAATACCAGCTGGAGGTGCAGGAAGTTACACCTATTTATGGTCTCCATCAGGAGCTACAACTCAGACTGCCATCAATCTGGCAGCAGGAAATCACAGTTGCCTGATTACAGATGCTAACGGATGCACCATTACCAAAAACTTTACCATAACCACAACAAATACCTTGGTAGCAACCACATCTCAAACAGATATACTTTGCTATGGTGGCAATACAGGATCCGCAAGCGTCATTCCTTCTGGATCGCCTGGACCTTTCACTTATGTTTGGTCACCATCTGGAGGAAATGCTGATACCGCAACTGGATTGGCCGCAGGAAATTATTCTGTAACTATCACCTCTTCTAATGGATGTTCCATTGTCAAAAATTTCACGATTAGTCAGCCAAGTGCCGTGACAGTTACGCCGTCTCAAACAGGCGTGACTTGCAACGGTGGTTCAAATGGTTCAGCTAGTGTTTCTGTAACTGGAGGAACCGGTGCATATACGTATTCATGGGCTCCATCTGGAGGAACTGCAGCAACAGCATCAGGACTTTCTGCTGGAACTTATACTGTAACAATAACAGATGCTAATCTTTGCCAGACAACACAAAGTTTTACTATTACTGAACCAACCACAATTACAGCAACCAAATCACAAATAAATGTTTCTTGCCACGGAGTTTCCAACGGAAGTGCTACTGTAACCGTTACTGGAGGAACTGGTGCATATTCATACTCATGGGCACCATCCGGCGGAACAGCTGCCACTGCAAACGGACTTTCAGCAGGAACTTACACTGTCACTATAAAAGACGCTAATCTATGTCAAACAACAGAAACTTTCATTATCAGTGAACCTGCCGTGCTAAGCGCTACGCCATCTCAAACCAATATTACCTGTAATGGAGCCAACAATGGAAGCGCTTCTGTAAATGTATCTGGAGGAACTGGAACTTATACTTATCTATGGTCAACAGGAGGAAACACCTCAACTGTGACAGGTTTGAACCCAGGAAACCATAGCGTAGTAATCACTGATGCGAATGGCTGTACCTTGACGCAGAACTTCACTATTACTCAGCCTTCCGCACTTTCAGCAACAGCGACACAAAGCGACACTTCTTGCAATGGCGGAGCTAACGGAATTGCTTCCGTAAACGTTACCGGAGGAACGGGTGCCTACACTTACATATGGTCGCCATCGGGAGGAAATTCAAATATTGCAAGCGGACTGTCTGCAGGAAATTATAGCGTATTGGTTACCGATGCCAATGGTTGCACTCTAACACAGAACTTTACAATTTCACAACCTAATGCATTGGTATTGACACCTTCCAAAACAGATGTTTCCTGCAATGGCGCCAACAATGGAACTGCAAGTATTTCAGTTTCTGGGGGAACTGGTGCTTACACTTATTCTTGGGCGCCATCTGGCGGAACTTCAAATACAGCAACAAACCTAAGCCCTAATAGTTATACAGTAACGGTAACAGATGCCAATGGGTGCATTGCAACGCAAACAATCGTTATTGACGAACCGGCTGCACTTGCCGCAATACCTTCTAAAAGCAATGTTTCTTGCAATGGCGCTGGAAATGGAACTGCGAGCGTTTCTGTTTCAGGAGGAACCGGAGCTTACACTTATGCTTGGTCGCCATCTGGCGGAACTGCAGCTACAGCAACAGGATTAAGCCCCGGAAATTACAGCGTATTAATTTCGGATGCTAATGGCTGTACTTTAACGCAGAATTTCACAATTACACAACCTTCTGCACTTGTTGCAACAACCACTCAGACAGATGTTACTTGCAATGGTCTGAATAATGGTACTGCATCTATAACTGTAACAGGAGGAACTGAAGCTTACTCTTACTTATGGGCACCAACAGGCGGAACTTCTAATACTGCAACAGGGTTGAGTCCAGGAAATTATACTGTAACTGCAACTGATGCGAATTCATGTACTCTAACCAAAAATTTTACCATTTCAGAGCCAACGCCATTAATAGCAACACCATCGCAAACAAATGTGTCCTGCTACAATGGCGCAAACGGCTCCGCTTCCGTTAATGTGACTGGAGGAACTGGTTCATATGTTTATTCATGGAGTCCATCTGGCGGTACTTCAAATACTGCTAACGGATTGAGTCCTGGAACCTATAATGTAACCATTACAGATGCAAACTCTTGCTCTGTCACACAAACTTTCGTCATTACAGCTCCTGCAAATCCTGTAAGTCTAGCAACTCTTGATGCTTCAAGTGTTACTGTCAGCGATGCAAACTTGTCTGGAACGGTAACTTCTGACGGAATTGACAGGGACAATGGCACTTGTCTAACAGAAGTAGGTTTTGTTTATGCAACACATTCTAATCCAACTATAGCAGATATAAAAATCACTAAAGGAAATTCGCTTGGAGCAATCGATTCAGCCCTAACTGGATTGAAAGGCAATACAACATATTATGTCAAAACTTATGCAATCAACAGCAACGGTTATGTGAACTACGGAAACGAAATCAGCTTTACTACAGAAAAATACAAACTGTTCATAACGGCTACAGCAGGGCTTTCAAAAGTTTATGGCACGGCCGATCCTGTATTCAGTTTTGCTGCTACCGGATTTGTAAATGGAGACACCAATGCAATACTGACTGGAAATCTTTCAAGAGATGCAGGCGAAAATGTTGGAACTTATAACATTAAAGCAGGAACTATCAACGCCGGAGCTAACTATATCATTGTTTTTGCAGGTGCGACTTTCGAAATTACCAAAGCAAACCAAGTTATAACATGGACACAAAGCCTCGATCTTGGATGTGATACTGGAAATTCTGTACAGCTTACTGCTGTTTCCAATAGCGAACTACCTATCGCCTACACGATTGCAAACACAGCTATTGGCGAAATTTCTGGAACGACACTGAATATCAAAAATTCCGGAAGTACAACCATTACTGCCAGTCAAAACGGCGACCAAAACTACAATCCAGCCACACCGGTTACAAGATCAGTTGTTGTGAGTCAGTCAGGACTTATCATACAACAATGGGCTGATGTCTTGTTATTTGACAATATAAGCAAGAACTATGTTGCTTGGCAATGGTACAAAAACGGATCAGCAGTCTCTGGCGCAACACGTCAATATTATAGCGAAGGCCAGGCATTGAATGGAACTTATTATGTTATTGCTACAGATAAAAACGGAAATTCAATCAAATCTTGTCCTTTAACATTGACTGGAGCGACTTTTACCAAGACTTTGAAAATTTATCCAAATCCTGTGAGATCTTCAAATGAATTTACGGTTGAATGCAATTTCAGTGAATCTCAACTTAGCGGAGCAACTCTAGCGATCTTTAACGTTGTCGGAACACAAATTCAGAGCGTTTCAAACGTAAAAGCCAAAAACCAACTTGTGGCTCCTTCGCAATCAGGAATTTATATTGTAATGCTTACCCTTTCAAATGGTGAGCAGAAAACAATCAATTTACTGGTAATCTAAAAAATGGGATTTAATTTAAAAAAGATGAAAATGAAGATCAAGATCGCAACAGCACTATTTTTATTATATAGTCTCCATATAAAAGCTCAGGAAATCACAGTCAAGCTGAATGGCGGACCGTCAGGAATTCTTTACGACAGCCCGATTGGCGACGGCGAGCTCAAATTCGGAGGCGGATTGGGAATCGGATATACGTATTTCTTCAGCAATCACTGGGGAATCAATACAGGTTTGGATTTCATGTACAATCAAAACAGCTTCAAGCTCAATGACGGCAACACCATCAATTCATACGAGGTTGATGACCAAGGATCAGCATTCGAGTACCAAGTTTCTCCAAAGAACTATAAGGAAGACCAACACTTTATGTCGTTTGCTGTTCCGGTGCTTCTGCAGTACAGAGCATCATTGGCCAGCCAGACGGAATGGTATTTAGGTTTTGGCGGGAAAATATTATTTCCAGGAAAACAAAAGATTAATGCTTCCGCAGATGAAATGCAACTCAGCGGTTATTATCCCGATCTGAATATTCTGATCGATGATCTGCCTTCGCATGGATTCGGAAAAGTCACCAACTGGAAAGATGAGGCCTCGATAAGTCTAGACCCAGCCTTTCTTATAAGCATAGAAACCGGGTTGACTTTTAAGCTTAAGGAAAACATGAAGCTTTACACAGGAGTTTATGCAGATTACGGACTGACAGATTTGGCCAAGAGCAATCCCAATGCCAATATAGTATCGTATAGTCCAAGTGGCATCAGTAACATACAGGCAGAAGGCGTTGTCGGAAACAGTAAAATTGTTCAGGAAACGCGTTACTTATCAGCAGGAATTCAGCTGAAATTAGGTTTTTCATTGAATAAGGCAAAACCTCAGCCTGCTGAAACAGCGCCATCTCAAAATGTAACTGAGACTGTTGCTCCAAAACCAGCACCAGCACCCGTGCCTCAAAATGCTCCAGAGCCAATGGCGAAGCCAAAAGAGATAACGGCTGAACAGCGCGCTTATATTGAAAAGCCTTTGTCTTTCAATGAAATCGGAAATACTAAGGTTACTCCTGAATTAGCAGAAAGACTTGATGGAATTGCCAAAATCCTGAACGAAAATGATGATGTTGAACTGAATGTGACAGGATATACCTGCGACATTGGAACTGAAAAACGCAATATGGAAATCGGACAACTTCGCGCACAAGCCGTTGCGGATTATCTGAATAACAAAGGAATCCAAAACAACAGAATTCACCTATTTTCTAAAGGAGAAAGTGAACCACTAGTTCCAAACACTCCAGCCGAAAACAAACCTTTAAACCGTCGTGTTTCTCTTGTTTTAATTGACAAATAAATTTGACCGTCCACATTTCTTTTATATAAAAGGAGCTATTTTTAACCAATAGCTCCTTTTTTTATTTTCTGATCATATCAGTTTGAAGAAAGAGATTACGCATGAAAATCCATATTTTTTTGAAGCCTTCTCTTTTGGCAAGTTTTCTTAAATATAAATCTACTGTTCCATCACAGATGCCGAAGATAAAATCTTAAAATCTGCATACTTCCAAGAATCATCAAAAGCAGTTTTAACTTTTAAAGCTTCACTTTCTTTTTTCTGCTTTAATAACGAATTGTACAATCCGATTAATGCCCAACCGTTTTTGCGCCAAATCTGCAAATCTTTCCGATAGACTTTTTCGGCCTCATTACATTTCCCTGCCTTAAGCAATATTGCACCTAAATAATGCCGAACCGAGAAAAACCAATCTGGCGGTTCATTATAATTGAGATTGTCTTCAATTGCTATCGCTTCATTTAATAACACTATTGATTTATTCAGATCATTCTTCTTTGAAGCAATTCCTGCTTGGAGAACTTTTGAAGCAATAATAGCAAGATCTGAAGTCGTGTTAATATTCCAAATAGTTAAATCTTTGAGCGTGCTGTTTTTTGATAACTTATCAAGAGCTGAAAACTCTTTTTCAGCATTCGGCAGATTATTTTTTCCAAGATAAGCCATGCCTCTTGCGTAATGCCAAATTGCCTGCGGATAAATAAGATCATTGTCTGGTTTTGGAAGCGCAATAATAGTATCCCACATGGCAAATTTTACAGCAATGTAATACGGAATTGTATAATAGTGTTGTAAAGTTCCCCATCCCGGCTGGCGCATAATCTCTGTCGAAATATGTTCTTGAAGTTTTTTAGAAGTATCCCACGCTAATTTAGAATTTCCTTCTAAAGCTGCAGTCGCAGTCAGAAAATGATAATTATGCGGATAATAAGCAAGCGGATAAGCTCCTTGTGCATGACAGACTGTTGTATAAATGCTGTCAATCTTTACGGCTTGAATATTTGAAAGCGATCCTTGATGATAATCTCCTGTGCGGATATAAATATGCGATGGCATATGTACCAAGTGCCCAGAACCAGGAACCAAAGTCTCTAATAACTTAGCACTTTTCAACGCTTTTTCGGGCGTGTTGGAAGCTTCTAAAGCATGAACATAAAAATGATGTGCACCTGGATGTTTTGGATTTCTCAACATTAATTCCTGCAAAATTTCAACGATTTCTGGGGTCCATTGTTTTATTGCTCCAGTTTTTTTTTCGTATAAATCCCAAGGATGCAAATTCATTAAAGATTCGGCATAAAGCGCCCCAACATCTGGATCTGTTGAAAATTTAGCATATACTTTTTTCATCGCTTCGGCATAAGCTATATCCAATGGTTTGCGGTCGGCAGGAGGGTTTGCAACATATCTTACTGCCATTGCGTCTATAAGTGCAATTTCTTTTGGAGAACATTTTGCAGAAAGCTTTTTGGCTTTTTGAACCGCATCATAAGCACGCTGAAAATTATCTTCTTCCATACCGGCGTTATAATTTGGCCCTAAAACATATGCAAACCCCCAATATGCCATCGCACAATTCGGATCCAATCGTGAAGCTTCGTAAAATGATCTTGCCGCTTCGGCATGATTAAAACCGTAAGCCAACATCATTCCTTGATTGAAATACTCTTGAACTTCTGAATTATCAGTTGAAATTTTAAAATCTATTCCTTTGAGACCTTCAAATTTTGGTGCTTTTTTGTTTAGCGAATACCAATCTTTATCTGAAGTTTTGGGTATTAAACATCCTTGTACAGCCGTAATTTTTGTTGGCTTTGTTTCTACATTTTTGTTTTTGCTACAAGAAAATACAAGAAAAACAGCAATTAGTAAGTAAGAGTGCTTCATAACAAAAATTATTTATATTAATAAATCAGTCAAAGAATTCATTCTTCTAACAAAAAAAATTGGTTATACAAAATTACATAAATTATTGTTTTTCAAATAAATACATCTAATAAATTGATATATCGTTTTAATTAACTAAAGACAATTATGAAATAAAAAAGAATAGATTTTCAATCCATTTGCATCAAATAGAATTGTATTTTTATCCATATACTATTTAAGCCTATTCACTACATCAAAATTGACTTTCAAAATGAACAATCAAATAGTTGACAAACAAACCGCAGAACATTATTTATGGGGAGACAACTGCGACAGTTGGATTTTAGCAGATACTGAAGGACTTTCAGTCAAACAAGAAAACATGCCTCCCGCAACTAGAGAAAAATTACATTTCCATACCCAAGCCCAACAATTCTTTTTTGTATTAAAAGGCACAGCAACTTTTTATTTGGACGAAAATAAAACAATTGTTACTTCACAAAAAGGAATATTGATTCAGCCAAAAACAAAACATTACATTGCTAATGAAACTTCGGAACAACTTGAATTTCTTGTGATTTCACAACCGACAACAAATAATGACCGAACTACAATTGAAGAGTAATATTTTTACTCTTCTTCTTTCTCTTCTTCGTCTTTCATTATAAAACTTCCGTCATCGGGATATTTGATGGTATTTTTTAATTCTTCAATACGCTTTGGATTAAAATAGGGCAATTGCAATTCGTTGTTTGCTTTCCATTTTTTGACAATTTCCGAAACTGCAACAGCTTTTTCATTAGAAGAAGTAGTATCGCGCGCCATATAAATAGTTTGCGACGGATAAGCCAGTGAAGTGCCACTTTTTTCTATGATATCCATCATACGCAGTAAAACATCTTCTTGTGCTTCTTGTGATTTCTCCAAACTAATTGCTTCGATATAAGCTGTAACCTCAACTTTCAAAGCATCAGCGGTAATTCCCGTAAAACGAACTATTGGCGGCGTGTCTAATATTGCAGGATGCGCATATAACAAAGATCTAATTTCCACTAAAAGATAACGCATTTGATCGGGCGTTGTTTCCATTCTAAAACCTAATATCGGATTAAATATAAAACGGTCGCGGTGCGCATAATTTTCAATTTTGCTGGCCGATAATTGCCCATTCGGAATAGTAACAATTGTTCGAGCAGAAGTTCGTAATGTTGTAGAGCGCATTCCGATTGCTTCTACTGTTCCTTTAATATCATCAACTCTGCAATAATCTCCCACACGAATGGGTTGATCAGCAATAAGACTTACACTTCCCACAAAATTTTCTATCGTTTTTTGTGCTCCGAGTGCCAAAGCAATCCCCCCGATTCCTAGTGCCGCAAGTCCAGCTGTAACATCTACACCTATAATACCAAGTATCGCAATAATTCCAATCACAATAATAGCGGCCTTAGTAGTACGATTTAAGAATAAAATAGTAGAAACAGCAGAGAGGCGTCCACTTAGACTCATTCTCTTACGAGTAAACGTACTAACAAAGTCGGTTATTCTCCAGAGCAGTATCAAAAAAGCAATTATTCCAATAGTAATTATAATGATACTATAACGCTGACGAACCACAATAGAAATTCCCATGCGTTGTGTAAATACTACAAATAAAATAACGGCAAGAAACATTTGGATAGGCAATTCAAAAGCTTCAATTATGGCTCTGCCTTTATCGCTCTCTGCTTTTTTCCAAATTTTTTGAATCAAAAAAACGAATGCAAAAAGCAACATTTTAGAAAGCAAGTACGATACCACCATCATGACAACAACAACTAACCAATGTCCTAAAGGAACATTTCCTAATTTCTTTTCTAATAAAAAATCAGGCAATACTCGATCTAAAAATGTCTTTTCACTTGTAACATCAGCTGAAGCTATCGCATCTACTGTTTCAGCAGAAAAAAGCCATAAAGCAGGCTCGCTATCATCAGATTGATTTTCTACATAAAGCTGAATTACGATTTTATTAGTCGATATATTTCCAATCAAATCTACGCCAATGGCCAGATCATCATCTGTACGTCCTGTTTCTTTATTGCTGATAATTGATGAGGGAGATAAATTACCACCTTGATCCAATAACAACTGAAAACTCTTTGCTATTTTTATTCTCTCTGCAGTTTTGCGATACGAGCGCTTGCTTAATACAAAATACTGGCTGGCACGCAAATAATTTTGTTCACCAATTGCTTTTATAAATCCGTTTACTGTTCCTTGAGGCGTTCGTCTTCCGAGGGAATCTTCGGGTGCTTTTTCGGGTGCTTCTGTAGTGGTTTTGGCAGCTCCCAATAATTGAGACGATACCGTATTCGGCATAACTAGTAAAGTCAACAATAGCAGCAAATTAAACAAAAAACGCTTGGCATCTAAAATCATATGAATTTATTTTAGCAGTTTAATCTCCTAAAAATAAGAAATCTACAAGAAAAAAGAAATCTTTAGGCGAGAAAAATAACAATGCTAATAATTCCATAAACAAAAAAGACAGCGATATAATTACCACTGCCTTTTTCAAACTAAATTGTATTTTTAAATTCCGCTGATTTTGGAATTTGGAACTTTATTTTTGGAATTTAAACCTATTGTGCACTTTCGTTCATCACCTTCATCAAAAGCGTATAAGCATTTTCTATCACCAATTTTGATGAAGCAGTAATTACTTCTGAAGAAAATTGTTTAAAACCATTTTGTGCAATTCCCGATTTTACCTCAACTATTTTATAACTATTAGTTCCGTTCTCTTCAAAAACATAGCTTTTGCCTTTCCAATCAACAATAGCATTTTCAGGCAAAGTCAATTGTTTTTTGTTGGAGATATGAATATCAGCATTTATAAAAAGTCCAGGCAAGAATAATGAATCATACTGATCTAATCGTGCAATAACTTCAGCGGCACGATCTTTATTCAAGCTGTGATTGATAAACTGAATTTTCGCGCTGTATTTCTTTTCAGAATTAGAATTACTGTATACTTCCAGTTTTTGTCCTTCTTTAAGAGATTGAACATCTTTTTCAAAAACATTAAAAGTCAACATTACATCTTGAATATTCGTTAATTCAAAAAGCATTTCTGTTGGCGAAACATATTTGCCGGTATTAATATTTACTTTAGAAACTAAACCATTTACAGGAGCAACCACATTAATTGCTTTTGTAATGTTTGAAGCATTCAATCGGTTTACATTAAGACCTAAAAGTTCTAGTTTTTGTGCCAATGAAGCCATGGCAATTCGATGTGTTTCACGTTCAGCTGTGACTTGTTCAAAAACTTTGTCGCTGCTTGCTTTTTTCGCATTCAGCTCTTTCTGACGACTAAATTCCAAATTCGCTGCTTTGAATTGTTCTTTTGCCATTAAATAATCTTGCTGTAACTGAATATACTGCATATCTTCGATTACTGCCAAGATTTGTCCTTTTCGAACATGCATTCCTGTTACAATATTCGTCTTTTTAATATAACCTCCTAACGGGAATGTTACATTTACCAAGCTGTTTGGCGGCACTGTAACTTCACCCTGAAGCTGCACAATCGCGCTAAGTTCTTTTTCCTGAGGATTTCCAATGACAATTCCAGCATTTTTAGCTTGTTCAGCTGATAAGGTTATACTATTTTCAGCTGTTTTTACTGCTTCATTCTGTTTATTTTCTTCTTTTTTACCGCATGATGCCAGTAGTAGCACAACAGTTGTAAACGCAAAAATGATTTTCTTTTTCATTGCATTATAAGTTTGTTATCGTTTGCAAGGTGATCAAAGCCTTGTTGTAATTATTTACCGTATCCAAATGTTCATTCTTAATCGTAATTGCTTGATTTACGACCAAAACCCATTGCAGATAATCAATATCTCCGTTGCGTAACTGACTGTTCGCCGCATCAATAATAGTTTGTGCATTTGCCAGTCCTTCACTTTCATAATATTGCAGGCTTTGTTTGTATTTTTGAACTTCTTTAGAAGCATTTTGTATTTGCGTCGAAACTTCAATTTTTACTGCTTCTGACTGTGCTTCCAAGTTTTGATATTCCGCTTTTGCAGCTTTGCTTTTGGCAGACTGACTACCAAAAAACAAAGGCACGCTCACTCCTGCTGTGATATAATTAAATCGATCTCCCGAACCATAATACACTTCTTCACCTGCTGCATTGCTTTGAAAACCTGTAATACTCAAATTATTATAACCAAAATTTAAATCTGGCATCAACCTCGCTTTTTCAGTTTTCCAACGCCATTTTGCAGCTTCGGCTTCTTGTTTCCAAATTTTTGTCATCGGCAATTCATCTGTATTTTTAACTTCCGAAAGTTGGCCTGAATCCATTTTTAAATTTGTTTTTTGTGGTGCGTATTGTTTGTCATCTTGCAACAAAGCATTAAACGAACGAAGCGCAATATCCACATCAAGTTCCAGCATATTCAGCTGATTGGTATAAAACTGCCTTGCTGATTGTGAAGCACTTTTCTCCAAAACATTCGTTTCTCCAGTTTTAAATCGCAGTTGTGATTTTTCTTCCATCAAACGATAAATACTATCTGCATAATGTAGAAGATCACGTTTGCTGTTCAACCAAACCAATTCATAATATAATTTACGAACCGAGGATTTTACTTCCTGTTGTGTCAATTGATTTTGTGCTTTTGCGGCTTCAGCTCCAGCTGTAAAGGCTTTTTTCTGGCGAGAATATACCGTTGGGAAATTAATCGTCTGGCTGATTCCAAAACGTGTATCATTCATTCTACTATTAAATTGTCCGTAATCGGCATCAATTTGTGTTTTTGGAAGATCATAAGCAGCTTTATTTAAAAACGTTTTCGATTCTTCATTGAATTTCGCTGCTTTGATTCTACTGTTATTTTTAAGAGCAA
This sequence comes from Flavobacterium mesophilum, assembly GCF_039581405.1. Taxonomy (NCBI): domain Bacteria; kingdom Pseudomonadati; phylum Bacteroidota; class Flavobacteriia; order Flavobacteriales; family Flavobacteriaceae; genus Flavobacterium; species Flavobacterium mesophilum. The sequence continues at coordinate 219,063 of NZ_JBCPXZ010000008.1, forward strand.
TTTCAATAGCTTGTTGTAGCGAAATTTTTTCTGTCTGTTGTGCATAAATTCCATTAAAACCATTTAACAGAAATAGCGCAACTATAATTGTTGAGATGTTTTTCATTTTCTTTTTCTTTCTAAAAGATTTCATACTGTACGTCATCAAATAAATCGCCGGAAGTACAAAAAGAGTCAATAATGTAGCAGTCACCAATCCACCAATTACAACAGTCGCTAAAGGACGCTGTACTTCTGCACCTGCACCATTGCTGAGTGCCATTGGCAAAAATCCTAAAGAAGCTACTGCAGCAGTCATTAATACTGGACGAAGTCGGTTTTTAGTTCCTGTGATAATAACATCAAAAGGATCTGTGATTTCTCCTTGTTTTTGGATTCGGTTAAATTCTGATATCAATACAATCCCGTTTAAAACCGCTACTCCAAAAAGAGCTATGAATCCAACTCCTGCTGAAATACTAAACGGCATATCGCGCATCCATAAAGCAAAAACACCACCAATTGCCGATAACGGAATTGCAGTAAAAATGATAATTCCTTCTTTAAATGATTTAAAGGCAAAATAAAGTAAAGCGAAAATCATCAATAACGCCACTGGAACAGCAACTCCAAGTCGGCTTTTTGCTTGTTGCAGATTTTCGAAAGAACCTCCATACGTAATATAATAACCGGGATCCATTTTGATTTGCGCATTGACTTTTTGTTGTAATTCGTTTACGATACTTTGTACATCGCGTCCTCGGACATTAAATCCAACGATAATTCTACGTTTAGCATCTTCACGTTGAATTTGGTTCGGACCTTCAATTTCCTGAACTGAAGCCACTTGATACAACGGAATCTGAGTTCCTGATGGCGTCGCAATTAAAAGATTCCTAACATTTTCAATTCCCTGTCGGCCACTGTTTTCAACTCTTACAACCAAATCAAAACGTTTTTCGCCTTCATAAATATTTCCGGCAACGGCTCCAGCAAAAGCGGCATTTACCGTTCTATTAATATCTTGAACATACAAGCCATATTTCGCCATTTCTGCCCAATTGTAGTCAATCACGATTTGAGGCATTCCGGTTACTTTTTCGACATACAAATCGGCTGTTCCTTTTACAGTTTTACTTATGGCACCAAGTTTCTCTGAATATTCATCTAGTTTGTCCAGATCTTCACCAAATATTTTACAAACGACATCTTGTTTAGCACCAGTCATTAATTCGTTGAAACGCATCTGAACTGGGAACTGAAAACCAGTCGTAACGCCCGGTGCAACTTCTTGAACGGTTTTTGCCATTTTTTCTGCTAATTCAGAGAAAGATTCGGCGCTTGTCCATTCTGACTTATCTTTTAAAACAATAATCATATCGCCACCTTCAATTGGCATTGGATCCGTTGGAATTTCGGCACTACCGATTCGGGAAACTACTTTTTTAACTTCGGGATATTGTTTTTTTAATGATGCTGAAATTTTTACAATCGTTTCTGTTGTAGTCGAAAGATTGGTTCCTAAGAGCAATCGGGTTTCGACAGCAAAATCGCCTTCTTCTAATTGCGGAATAAATTCGCCTCCCATCAATCCGAATAAAAATACGGCAAATCCGAACAGCACAACGGCTGTAACAACAATACTCTTTTTAATAGCTAATGCTTTTGTAAGCGCTTTTTCGTACCAACCTTCTAACCGCAACATCACACGATCAGAAAAATTAAGTTTGTGACTTATTTTTTTGCTGATGAAAAGCGAACTCACCATTGGCACATACGTTAGCGATAATATAAAAGCTCCTAAAATGGCAAACGCAACAGTCTGAGCCATTGGTTTAAACATTTTGCCTTCAATACCTTGAAGTGATAAGATGGGTAAATAAACAATCAGAATAATGATTTGGCCAAAAACCGCCGCGTTCATCATTTGCGAAGCCGAGCCTGAAACTTCCTTGTCCATTTCTTCCTGAGAAATGCTGTCTATCGATTTATATTTTTTAGAAGTATGCATATGGTGCAAAATGGCCTCAACAATAATAACAGCGCCATCTACAATAAGTCCGAAGTCAAGCGCTCCCAAACTCATTAAGTTCCCGCTTACGCCAAAAGTATTCATCATAATAATCGCAAAAAGCATCGCTAGCGGAATTACAGAAGCTACAATAAGTCCAGCTCGTAAATTTCCTAGAAACAAAACCAACACTAAAACCACGATCAATGCCCCTTCCATCAAATTATGCTCAACCGTTCCTATGGCATTGTCCACCATTTTGGTACGATCTAAAAAAGGCTCTATTTTAAGACCTTCGGGAAGTATTTTTTCGATTTCGGCGACTTTCGTTTTTACGTTTTCGATAACATTGCTGGCGTTTTCCCCCTTCAGCATCATCACAATTCCCCCAACCGATTCTCCAATATCATCTGTAGTTAAAGCTCCATAACGTATTGCCGAAGACAATTTTACCTCTGAAACATTTTTAACCAAAACCGGAGTTCCCGCTTGTGTAGTTTTTATGACAATATTTTCAATGTCTTCAATCTTTTTGGCAAGACCAACACTTCGAATATAAGAGACTGTTGGGCCTTTTTCTATATAGGCGCCTCCCGTATTTTGGTTGCTTCGGCTTAAAGCATTAAAGACATCACTAATTGTTAGATTTTGCGCTTTTAATCGGGCAGGATTTACAGCAACTTCATATTGTTTCAACTTTCCTCCAAAGGTTGAAACATCAGCAATTCCAGGAGTTCCAAGCAACTGTCTTCTCACTGTCCAATCCTGAATAGTTCGTAAATCGGCTAGCGAATATTTGCTTTCGTAACCAGGTTGCGGTTTTAAAACATATTGATAGATTTCTCCTAATCCTGTAGTTACAGGTGCCATTTCGGGCATATTGGCATTTTCGTCAATTTCGACTTTCTGCAAACGCTCGGTTACTTGCTGGCGCGCCCAGTATACATCGGTATCGTCATCAAACACAATTGAAACGACCGACAAACCAAATCTTGAAATACTACGGCTTTCCTTTAACTGCGGAATATTACTCACCGCTTGTTCAATTGGAAAAGTAATTAAACGCTCCACATCTTCGGCTCCTAATGACGGAGCCGTGGTTATAATTTGTACCTGATTATTTGTGATGTCTGGTACGGCATCAATTGGCAAACGGGTTACTTCAAACACGCCGTAGATAATCCACAGCAATGTAAAAATCCCAATTGCCAGTTTATTATGAACTGAAAACTGAATGATTTTATTAAGCATATTTTCTTTTTTGGGAATAGTAAAATGCAATACTCACGCGGTCTAAAACTACATGGCATTGTTAACTTCCGATAAAAGAATTATGCAATTGGAGGTCTGAACAAACTTCCTAAATAAGGATTTGTATGAGGATTTGCCTTGTAATTGTTTACAAAATGCGAATCTAATGGAATTATGTGTAATGTAGAAGTATAAACTCGGCTTGGAATAAAAACAATATGTTGCGAGTGCGGATCAACTTTTTTAAAAGGAAGTTGCATGTCACGTTCATCATCATTATCGTTGATGTCCTGACCTAAGTAATGCATGGCGATAAAATCAGTAAAGGCAAGTCCTTGTCCGTTCGATCTTTCCTGATGTTCCATAAAATGTTGTACAAGTACAGGCACTTTGGATAATTGTCCAAAAAAACAATTATTAAAGTTGATCAAAAGAATTAATATGTACAGGGAAATTTTTCGCACAGCACAAAAATATTAAGATTACAGTTTTACCACAAGACTTATCTGTTAAATCTTTGTCATTTATAAATTGATGTTTTTGGGATTGTTTCTGTTTTTATTATTTTTTAAGATTTTACCTATAAAAACTTCAATGGAAGACTAAGGTTTTTTTATATAATTATAATTGAACTTTATACAATTTCCATGTTTTAGGAAAATTCTACATTTTTTCACTTTTCAATTTTCTCCATCAAAATTTAAGAAACGATTTAAATAAATCATTCTGGAATCCCTCACTCAATAAGACTTTAATGTATTTTCAAATATTCAAAAATCAATTTTCAGCATCTAAAATTTTAACAATTGTTTACCCTTATTTCATGCGTTTTGCATTATAAGAAAAGACTTAGTTAAATATTTCCGAATCAAAATCTTACAGATTTCTTTTAAGTAGATTTGAAATAAATGTGGCTATTTATCTACAATTTCTTAAGAAATACCGTTTCTGTTTTTGCCAATTTCTTTTGAAATAATAACTGCATTAAATTTTTTTTTCACGCCTCAAATTAAATTTTATGAAAGTTGAAAGATTAACCTATTTGATCGTTCTATTAGTTCATCTACCAATCAAAACTTTGGCTCAAGGAAGCGGGCCACCACCTCCAGGCCTTCCAGATCCGCCTCCTGCAACTATTGAACAAGGGACTGCCATTCTATTTACTGCCGGAATTGTATTTGGTTTATTGGTAATGATTAAGAAAAAATCATGAACTGAACCCCTTCTCTATTTCTTAAAAAATCCGACATGAAAATTTTTAAAAAGATTAAAAATTCTAAAAAATGAGTTATGAGAAAAATAATTATTCTATTTCTAATAAGCATTTCAAATACATCTTTTTCACAGATTTACTTCAGTCCTAATGCTTATATGTATGCCAAAAACCAAGTACTCTACGTTAAACAAAATATCAATCTAGCATCAAATTCTAATTTATATCTTCGGAACAATTCGCAGTTGGTTCAAGGCACCACAACGACTTCTGGAAATTTAGGATTAGGAACTTTATCGGTTTTTCAAGAAGGGAGTTCTGATAATTTTGATTATAATTATTGGTGCTCGCCTGTTGGCAATGCATCGGCAACTGTTGGCAATGAAAATTTTGGAATTTCAATGCTCAATCGTCCAACCAGTTCAACTTTATCTACAACCGCAACCATACTTCCGTCGGGAAGTTATGATGGAACCTCAAATCCGCTGGCAATTGCTTCATCATGGATTTATAAATTAGTCAATGCAAACAATTATTCACAATGGATATTTGTAGGTGGTGCGACCACGTTAGCAGCAGGTGAAGGATTTACCATGAAAGGTACCAGCGGAACAGATCCGCTCGATCCAGAAGGAACCGGTATAACGAATAATCCTGGAAGTGCACAACGATATGATTTTAGAGGAAAACCCAATGATGGGAACATCATCGTTACATTAGGACTTAACAATGCAACTTTGACGGGTAATCCTTATCCATCTGCGCTGCATTTAAATGCATTTCTTCTTGATCCAACAAACGCTGCAATTACTGGTGGAGTTGCTTATTTTTGGCAACAAGACAAAAGCGTAAATTCACATTATTTAAGCGATTATCGTGGAGGATATGGCTCTTACTCTCCTATCAATTTAACTTCTGAAGGAATTTATATCCCGCCAACTTTTAGTTCTTATAAACAAGATGGCACTGTAAATCCAGGACCTGGATCAGGCACTGGGACCGCAGTTTTACGAAGATATGCTCCTATTGGCCAAGGTTTTTTATTAAATGGAAGATCTAATGGAACCGTTACTTTTAAAAATTCTCATCGGGTCTTTTTAAAAGAAGCTGTCGGTTCTTCCCAATTTGAAAAACATACCCTAAAAACAGAAACCGAAAATAATGAGGAAACAGAAGAACCTGCGCCTCTTTCTTACTTTCGATTAAATGCCATAATCAACAATCAATTTACCAGACAACTGGCACTGGCATTTCTTCCTGAAGCGACTGATGGTGTTGATGTTGGGATTGACGCTTTAAACCTTACTGCAAATCTCCCTAATGATGTCAATTTTTGGTTGAGTGATGCCAATTACATTATTCAAGGAATCAATTTTAGTCCTGAGAAAAAAATTGCGTTGATTGTTAAAGCAACAGCAAATTCAACCTTAAAATTTTCTATTCCTGAAATTATAAATTTTGATTCGTCTCAAGACATTTTTATTTATGATGCGCTGGATCAATCGTATCATAATATAAAAACCGGAACTTATGAAGTTGCCGTTACGCCAGGAACATATACAGATCGATTTAAAATCGCATTTACGAATCATACCTTAAGTACACCAAACAATAATGAAGTTTTAAATCAATTTGTCATTTATCAAGACAATGAACGCAATACTCTAAAAGCTTCAAATCCGAATTTGCTTGTTATAAAGTCATTCAAATTATATGACATGACTGGAAAAGTAGTGTTCTCTAAAACCGATTTAACAGCAAACTCCAATTATAGTTTTACAACCAACGGGTTAAGTCAGGGAATATATATTACAGAATTTCTCACCGATGACAATCAAAAAATAACCCAGAAAGTTTTTATTTCTAATTCGGGAAAATAAAATGATGACAATTTTAATAACAAACTAATCTTATATATTATGATCATTAAATCTACTTTTCAGCATCATATAAAGTTATTTCTAGGTTTCTTTTTTTTAACATTGACAATTCAAGCTCAAATCGGGATTGGAACTGTTACACCAAACGCCAGTTCGATATTAGATATAACTTCTACCACTCAAGGATTATTAGCTCCAAGAATGACAACGGCACAACGAACTGCCATCACCACGCCTGCAGAAAGTTTGTTAGTATATGATACCACAGATAAAGCCTTTTATTATTACAATACAACAACAAGCACTTGGACAAGAATGGCTATTGAAAGTACCATCAAAAGAAACAACTATAAACTGGTAAAATCAGCAGCCGATTTGGCTCCAGAATTAACCGCTGGAGGCGGGTCGAGTTATTTACTCAACACAAATACTTTATATGAAATAAACGGAACAATCACACTTGCGGCTCCAATAAATATAAATAATGCTTACGTTACCGGCTTAGATGCGAATGAAGATATTTTACAATCATCAGGAACTATTTTTCAAGGAAATACTGGTGGAAGTATTCGATTTCTAACCTTAAAAGGAGCAAGAGCTTTTGACATTAACGGACCTGGAATTTCAACTGCATCATCCTTTTTAGTTCAAAATGTAATTGTGGACGGTATGACAACAAATGTAGGAACCATCTCGAATATAGGACTGTATTTTGGAAATATTATTCAATTCATCAATAATACAAGTGGTATTACGTATACCAATATTGGAAACCTCCTTTTAAATAATCAAGCTTGGTTTAATACCAATAATGGGACATTCGAAACAATGACTGGTACTTTTGGTTTAATACAAAAAAGCAGTGGCTTTAGTTCTGTTAATGGAGCTGATCAAGCTTTGGATGTCAGCACCAGCGGATTAACTGTTGGAACAGGTATTTTACTTGGTACCGTTTTTTCAGGAACAACCACAGCACCTACAGGTTATGTAAAAGGCTACGCCGCCGCATCAACCTATCCTGGATATAATTTCAGCACGGCTTGGACTGTAGATGCGCCAGGGATTCCTAGAGAGGGAGACAGCGATGCAACTGGTGATATAAATTTAGATGCCGTAGTTGGTACGGGTGTTGCCACCACATTTACGGGAACGGCATCAGCGAGCAGAACTAAATTACTCGGTACAACTACTTCAAATAGTTTATTTCGTTTTACAAAAGATGGAAATAACAGGATAACTTACCGAGGAAACAAAACCAGATATTTTCAGATTACTGCTTCAATGTCTTATCAAGCAAGTGGTTCTGATATAACATTAATACTCTATTTTGCTAAAAATGGTGTTGTCTTGACTGACACGAAAGTTTATGGCAAACCATCTACAGGTTTTTTAGCTTCAGCTGGAATCTTAGCCCTGCCTATTGTAGGAACTGTACAGCTTAAAACTAATGATTATATTGAAATATGGGCCGAACGCTATGACGGAACCGGAAATATCTCAACAATTTCTCTCAATTTAACGGCAAGATAATAAAACATAAAAGTGCTACAATTAGTAGCACTTTTTTTATTCATCTTCAAAATATTCAATTATATAATTTATCAAAAAGTTCGGGTGAAGCTTTCAGATACTTATCTTTTCCAACTTCTTCATTCCATTTTTTGGTGATGAAATCGCTCAATTGCAATCTGGAATCAATTCCTTTAAAAGTTGGATTGATTTTCCATCTCGGTTTGTCTTTCCAATTCGCATTGATGTAACTGATTGCCTTTACTGTTTTTGGATTATCATTTATGACTTTAAAAAATGGAACAAACCATTCATTCCAAGCCATTTCAGCTTGTTCTGGATTCGATAAAATCATTTGTTTGGTAAGTCCGGTATTCCCTTTTGGATCCTTTTCCCAATCGGTTGACGTTGGTGCCGCTTCGCAAATAAAAACGGGTTTGTTTTTTGCTTTCGCGAAAGCAATCATGTTTTCCTGTCTATAATTGTTGAAAAATGAAAAACCGCACCAATCTACATAATTGTCCCCAGGATACCATTCTTCCAGATTTTTCAAAGTGCTTTCAAAACCTTTTGATTGCCAGACATACGCCACATTTGTAACACCTTGTTCGTCCAATTTATCCTTAATATGTCTAAAAGCATTAATATAAGCACCTCTTTCATACCGATTCCAAGGCCCATCAAATTCAAATCCGATTCGGAGGAAAACGGGACGTCTTCCTAAGCTTTTAAAAAACTTACCCATTTTTAGAATATAAGGATCCAATTCACCACTCGCAATTTTTTCTTCCGAATCAATTATCGCCAAACCAATTGCCAAAGCTGAATTTTTAAAATTAGGACTATTCAATTGCAAAGACATATTTTCGGGTCCGTCACCCCAATCTACGATTTCGTAAATTCCGTTCAAACCTGTATAAGTAAACGAATGCCCATCAAATTCCTCTGTTACTCCAGGCATAATATCCGTGTACATTGTAAAGCCACCTGGTGCTGGAAAATGATCCAAATAACCGTTTTTATCTTTTTCCGTTCCGCCCAAAGCATCATTTTCTTGACCAATGAACAAAATTACTTCACCATCTTCAGGTTCGAATTTGGCTCTTTTTTGCTCTTTGATTTCGGCAACTTTAGCTTTCTCATTAGAAGAACTTTGTTTACAATTAAACATCAAAAAACAAAATCCAATAATCGCGATATATCTTAATTTCATAATTCAATTTTTAAAATCTTTTTTCTTGCTTCTTGCTTCTACTTTCCATTCTCAGAAATCTAAATCTATGATCAACAATCTAAAATTTTATATTCAAACCAATCAAAATCAGCATGAACTGAATTCGTTGCTAAATCTTGACAACACAATCCCACCAAACATCCAGTAAAAGCAGGTCGATAGCGCTCGCTTTCGTCCCGAACATAATCATCTGACAAGATACTCATATCCAGTTTTTCGCCAATATTCTTGAAGTCATTTCCATTTAAACTAAAGCTGAATTGCAATTCGTCACGATTAATATTTGCTCGTAACAAAATTTCTGCAGTTCCCGAAACAACAATTATTTCCTTTTGTTCAATAATCAAATAATTGCAACAGCTTACAATAGAAAGCACTTTGTCATTTCCATTTTTTGTGATATGCAAATAATGATAATGGCCTGTATTGTAATACAAAACCAAACCAGCCAATTGCTGAAATTTTGTAGGTTCAAACCAAACCGAAGTCGTAATTTGAGCATTAAAATGTTGCAATCTTCTCGCCACCAAAGCTTGTGTATGTGTTGATGTGAGCGATTCTTTTCCTTTTAAACGTAAAAACCCAGAACGTTCTGTAAGTGAGATCCATTCTTCTGATTGCGGAATTCTCAAAGTTTGAAAATCAATGGGAAGTTTAGTCGAATCAAAATTTTCTCTTTCTGGGCTTTCGCCAAAAACAACTTCTTTTAAACCCGAAAACGGAATTTCTAATCTCGGCAAATTCGATTTTGATTTCAAGTAAGGCCAATCTTCGTTCCAGATAATTTCTTCGATTGCGGTTTCTCTTCCTAAAATACATCTTCCTTGCACCGTCAAAGGTCGGCTGATTAAAAATGTGACAAACCAATCTCCATTTTGTGTTTCAACAAACGAAGCATGTCCGGCTTTTTGCAATTCATATTCTGGAGCATTTCTTGCCGTCAAAATAGGATTTTCGGGATGTGGTTCATAAGGTCCTGAAATGTTTTTGGAACGCATAACCGTTTCTGCGTGGCCATATTCTGTTCCGCCTTCGGCAAGAATTAAATAATAAAAATCGTTTCTTTTGTACAAATGCGGTCCTTCGGTAAATCCTAAATTGGTTCCTGAAGTCAAGTAGAATATTTCTCCAATCAACTTTTGTTTGTTGGTATCATATTCTTGAAGCTCGATTCCCCCAAAAAACTTTCCTTTTCGATGATCCACAAGCATGTTTGTGTACCAGGTTTTTCCATCCGAATCATGAAAAAAAGAGCCATCAAAACCCGCCGACGTCAAATAAACAGGTTCACTCCAATCGCCTAAAATATCATTTGTGGTTAACACATAATTTGGAGTGTCTTTCCAAACGCCGTCGAAGGATTTTACATTGGTATAAACCAAATAAAAAATTCCGTTTTTATACGATAAACAAGGCGCCCAAACTCCGCAGGAATCAGGAACTCCTTTCATATCAAGTTGTGAAATTCGGTTCAACGGATGCGTGATGACTTTCCAGTTTTTTAAATCTTTTGAATGATGGATTTGCACGCCGGGAAACCATTCAAATGTTGATGTCGCAATGTAATAATCGTCTCCAACTCTGCAAATAGAAGGATCGGGATTAAAACCTTTTAAAATTGGGTTCTGAATCATATCCATCTTATTTTACAAAATCAAGTTCAATTTGTTCCAATGATTTTCCTTTGGTTTCCGGAAGAATTTTATACAAAACAAAAAATCCGATTAACGCGATTCCGCCAAAAATAGAAAAGCTGATGGCATTTCCCAAATTCGATAATTCCCAAGGAAAAACCTGCTGAACGATCCAACTCACAAATCCGTTTACAAAACCAATTACACCAATTGCTAAACCGCGATAACGATTTGGATATAATTCTGACAACATCACCCACATCACTGGACCAAGCGAAAAAGCAAAACAAGCAATAAATCCCATCACGCCAACCAAAACCAAAACGGCGTTCATTTGCGTTGCCATTTCCAGAATTGTCCCTTCATTTTTTGCATAAACTTGATCGCCTAAAAGCGATTTCATTTCGTTTTTAAACGTAATATCTGTTTCATAAACTTTATCTGCAATTGGGTTTAATTTTTCTTTTAAAGAAGAATCTAATTGAGCAATTTTATCCGAAGAAAGCTGATATTTCGCTTCATTAAATCCGTAGGCACATAATGCCATACTGATTGCAATTCCTGCAATACCAAGCAATAACAACGGACGACGTCCCATTTTATCAATCAAAAACATGGCAACAATTGTGAAAGCGACCGTAATGAAACTCAACAAGACTCCCGATGAAAACGAAGCATCATTTCCAATTCCGGTTTGTTTGAAAATCGAAGTGGCATAAAAATAAATCGCATTGATTCCTGTAATTTGTTGTAAAACGCCAATCACCAATCCAACAGTAAAAACAAATTTTAATGAAGGTTTAAAAAGATCTTTAATTTTTACTTTTTCGTTATTCTGATGATCTTCTTCTTTCAAACTTTCCAAAATAGATTCGGCTTCATTTTTTGCATTTTGTTGACCATGCATGGCAATCAAAATTTCTTTGGCTTCATTATCTCTTTTTTGAATAAACAGCCAACGCGGACTTTCAGGCACAAAAAACAAAAGGACATAATACAAAATCGACGGAATAATTACAATCCCTAGCATCCAACGCCAAACATTGTCTTCTGTCAAAAAACTACTTTGGCCTGAAGTATATAAAGAATTGATGTAATAATTGCTCAAAAATGCAGCGAAAAATCCCAACACAATATTGAGTTGCTGAATCGAAACTAACTTTCCTCGATTTTCTGCCAAAGAAACTTCTGCAATATATGTTGGTGCTATGACAAGGGCAATTCCGAAAGCGATTCCTCCAATCATTCTGGCAATGTAAAGCATTTCATAAGAAAAACTATAAGCCGATAAAACAATGGATAATGCATATAAAAATGCAGCCAAAATCAATAATTTCTTTCTTCCTATTTTATCGCTCAAACGCCCCGAAATCAGCATGGCAAACATAGCTGTAAACGATGGCGAACTTACCACCCAACCCGTTTGAAAGTCATTCAAATTAAATTCAGGACCAGCATAAGACATTACTCCAGAAATAATTCCTGCATCAAAACCAAACAAAAATCCTCCTAAAGAAACTACAAAAGCTGCAAATATTGATTTTTTCATTTAAAATTACGGTTGTTTTTATTTCATAATAGTTTCAGAGGAGAACTTAGAAACTCGAAATTTAATTAATTTTTAAAAAGGTTGAGCTGTCTTACACACAGCTCAACCACAACTAACATGAAATTAACTATAAACTTAATTAATATCCAGGATTTTGAATTAAAATGCTCGCGCCCACTTGCCGAATCTCTGATGCCGGAATTGGCAGTAATTCATCCCTTCCTACTGTAAATACTTTTCCAACAGCTTCAAGGGCAGTTTTAGCATCTCCCCAACGCACTAAATCAGTATATCTGTCCCAGCCTTCGGTTGCTAATTCTCTTCTTCTTTCATCTTTAACACCTTGCAATGTATATGCTGGAATTTTCGGATTTCCTGCTCCATAAGCTCTATCGGTTACTAATTTAAATGAACTAGCTCCGCTTAAAATTCCAGTTCCTCCCATTAATCGCGCTTCGGCATGCATTAATAGAACATCAGCATAACGAATGATTTTTTCATTTAATGGAGAATCTGCATAGTTTTGCAAACCGTCTTGTACTGCAGGCGGAATCCAATATTTATACATACTCGCTTTTGACTTGAAAGCTGGAGTACCAACAGGCCAGAAATAATTGTACGTATCTGTTCCGAAAACCCATTGACTTTCGGTACTCCAATTAATTGAGCCGTCTGGATTTGTACTGCAATTACATGAGATTGCTCCTCTTCCACCTCTAACAATCGTTTTTGGCGTGATGAAAGTATACTCTTTTCTACGGTCTGAATCATCATAAAAATCAATCAATTCTTGCCTTGGAACACTATTTCCAAAAGCGCTATTTCCAACAGAACTATTAAACAAGAAACCAAACATTTGATGTGAAGATGAACCTTGATTCGAATAACTCTGTCCTCCTTCGAAATTATTGTATAAAGAACCGCTGATGTAGCCAATTTCGAAAATAGATTCTTTTCCATATTCATTGCTCAAATCCCAGTTGTCTTCGAATTTTTCTTCTAATGAATAACCTAGTTTCATTACTTCTTCGCAGTATTTAACCGTTTCATTATAATCTTTTTGGTACAAATTGGCTTTTGCCAAAACAGCATAAGCGGCACCTTTTGTAGCTCTTCCTTTCTTCGTTGGAACTGTCGGTAAAGTTTGTGCTGCGTCTAATAAATCTTTTTCGATTTGCACATAAACCTCGACAGCTGTAGCTTTTGGCTTTTTGAAATTATACGAAGCATCTTTTATATATTCCGTAATCAAAGGCACTCCTCCAAAATGTTTTACCAATTCGAAATAAGCAAACCCGCGCAAAAACTTCGCTTGTGCAATCAACTGATTTCTAAAAGCTTCATCTTTTATTTTTTGAGTTTCAGAAATAACACCAATCGCAGTATTCGCTCTTGAAATCATCGTGTACCATTTTTTCCACATTCCCTCCACGCTTGGATTGTTGGTCTGAATCGGGTTTTTGTCAAAAGCCTGACCCGCAACCCAAAATGTTGCCCATTGTGACACCACATTATCCGCGCGCATATCCTGAAACATTACCGGATACATATGTCTAGTCGCCGCACCGTCCACCTGCCAACGCAAAGGATCATACGCCGCATTTACTAAAGCCTCATAATCCGAATCGGTTTGAATGGCATCTGCCGTCAACTGAGTTGTTGGTTCGATGGTCAAGAAATCATCAGAACAGCTGTTGAGCATCAATAACATCATAAATGCTAAAACACTACTTTTTATATATTTAATTTTCATAACGAAATTTTATTTGACATTAAAACTTAACTTGTAAACCCATTAAAATTGTTCTCGCCTGCGGATAAAATCCTCTGTCGATTCCCATATCCAGAGAATTGCTTGCCCCAGATTCACCAATTTCAGGATCTGTTCCGTCGTATTTGGTGCTTACCCATAAATTCTGACCTGTAACGTAGATTCTGAATTTGTCCATTTTCAATTTGTCAACCAAACTTGATGGAAGATTGTATCCTAAAGTCACTGTTTTTAATTTTAAGAAGGAACCATCTTTCACATAAAAATCAGAAACTTGAGAATCTGTCAAACCAAAACCTAAATTGTTTTTCAAGCCATTTGTTGAATATGAATTCTTTCTGTTTGAGTAACCAGCATCCGTTCTGATTGTCGCATCATAAATGTCATTTCCTTCAGAACCGTACAAAAAGGCATTGAAATCGAAGTTTTTATATGCTGCGCCAAGATTAACGCCATAAGTGAAATCAGGAAGAGCACTTCCGATATAGGTTTTGTCAGCCGCTGTAATTCCCGGAACTCCATCATTATCTTTGTAAACTAAAGTTCCATCTGCTGCAATAGATTCCACTTGATAGCCATAAAATCCAGCAATCGAATGTCCAACTGTAGTCAACGTAATTGGATCATTGAAAACAAAAGTTCCTGTTCCGCCCGTCAATGGCTGTCCGTTGTTTCCTAAGCTTGTCACTTTGTTTTTGTTTTGAGCCAAATTTGCTGAGATATCCCAAGAAAATCCAGTTTCATATTTTTTTCTGTATGAAAGCAGTAACTCAAAACCTTTGTTTTCCATATCCGCAATATTCGTTGCTGGCGCAGGATATCCAGAGAAAAGAGGAACTCCAATTGGAATCAACATATCGCTGGTTTTTTTGATGTAATAATCAAATGTCAATCCGAATGAATTATGGAAAGCATTGATGTCTAAACCAAAGTTTGTCTGAGCCACTTCTTCCCATTTTACATCTGGATTTGGCAAGAATGCTGGTGTCAAACCTGAAACATTTTCTCCACCAAAATTTGTTCCCGAACCTGAATTCAAGATTGCAGAATATTGAAACGGCGCAATATTATCACTTCCGTTGATACCCCAGCTTGCGCGAAGTTTTAAAAGATTCATCCATTTTGTATCATGTAGAAAGCTTTCTTCAGAAATAACCCAACCTCCAGAAACTGAAGGAAAAATCCCTGTTCTATTATTTGATCCAAAATTTGAAGATGAATCTGCTCTTAATGTTCCAGACAATAAATATTTATGTGCATAATCGTAATTTACTTTTCCGTAAAAACCAACTAAAGCAGTGTCAAACGCATAAGGAACGGCAGATGTTATTCCCGATGGATTTCGGATTGTAGCAAAATTGGTTGAATCAAAATCATTCGTAAAAAAGCCAACTCCATTTCTTGAACTTGTTCCAAAAGAAGTTTCGTAAACCGACATTCCAGCTAAAACATCTAAATTGTGATTTCCTAAATTAGAGAATTTATAAGATCCATTTCCGTCAAACTGAGTCATTTTGTTGGAATAAACAGTTTCTTTCAAGGTCGCATTTGTATTTACATAACCTTGTTCAGAAAAATCAAAAGTTGGTGTAAATTGCTTGTCGAATGTGTTGTCTTTGTAATGAAAATAAGTTGCAGTGATTTTAAAATCGTCTGTCACTTTCCAAGTTCCTTTAATATTTGCCGTCGTAATATCTGAAACCGATTTATTATTGGTAATAATCAAAGCTAAAAACGGATTCGCAACAGCTCCAACCGTTGGTAATGAAACGCCATTTACAACAACTCCCTGCTGATTTCCCATTCCGAATGGAACTGAAGAATCACCATCAGCAAAAGCAGGATAAATAGCCGGAATCGAATTCACGAAATTCATAATCGAAATTCCTGTTCCTGATTGATTTTCAAAAAGATAATCGCGTTCAACATCAACCAAATTCAATCCAACACTCAAATTGAATCTTGCCGTAAGATCAGTCTCAAAATTCATTTTTACGTTTTTTCTAGTGTATTGCGATTTGCCTTCGTTTCCGCCAACCATACCTTTTTGGTCATAAAGTCCACCAGAAATATTGTATGAATAATTTTCTCCTCCGCCCGAAACAGAAGCACTTAAACTAGAAACTGGCGTTGTTTCAAACAATTCTCCGTACCAATCTGTGTTTGGTAATTTTGCGATTTCTGCTGGAGTAAGTACATTTCCATTTCCTGGATTTTTGGTTCTAAAATCATTTAAATAGGAAACGTAAGCATCTTTCTGCATCAAATCTGGTTTATTTCCTAAAGATTGAAAACCAGTATAAGTATCAATTGTAATGCTAGGTTTTGACGAATTTCGTCTTCCCGTTTTGGTTTCTACCAAAATAACTCCGTTTCCACCACGTGCACCATATATTGCTGATGATGCAGCATCTTTAAGTACGTTCATGCTTTTAATGTCGTCTGGATTCACAAAATTCAGATTCGGAACTTGTTGCCCATCAACTAAATACAAAGGCGCCGATGCTCCAACTGAAGCTGCGCCTCTCAAACGCACCGTAAGCGGCGCGCCCGGCGAACCTGAGGTTTGAACTACCGTAACTCCCGGCGTAGTTCCTTGTAAAGCGGCTTCTGGACGGCTTACAGCTAATTCTGAAATTTGCGCTGCGTTAACTACTCCAACTGCCGTAGAAACTGCTTTTTTGTTTTGTGTTTGCCCGTATCCAACCACTACAACCTGATCTAAAGTATTTGTACTTTCGCCTAAAGTAATTGTAATTGGCTGATTTTTTCTAACGGCAACTTCTTTCGTTTCATATCCCAAATAGCTCACTACTAATGTTGCCGTTTCTGTCGTTACAGAAATCGAGAATTTTCCATCAAAATCTGAAGTCGTCCCAATGTTTGTTCCTTTAACTTTTAAATCTACGCCAGGCAACGGACCTGTACTCGATGTCACCGTTCCTGAGACATTTTGTGAAAATGAGTTTGCCGTCATCAAAAGAAAAACAGACAATACCATTTTGAATAAGTAATTTTTCATAAATGCTGGTTTTTTAAATTTGGATTTTTTTGGTTGTTTTTTTGTTAATAGTTCAAATATATAGACGTGAAATAGGAATACTTTAATTTTTAACTTCGGGAATCTTCAAATCCAAAAAATCGGCTTTCTGAAAAAATTTGATTCTAGATTCCAAAAATGCAGTAAATACAAGGCATGAAAACTGATTCGAAATTTTGCTGGAATTTTACTTAAAGGTTTAAGTAAATTTTTCATAAAAAATGAAATATTAAAGAAATTAACTACAATTGTATTCCATCGAAAAAAAATTATGAAAAGCAAAACACAATTGATAAAACAACCTAATTTATATTGTATATTAGTCAATGAAAAACAAAATTTGCTGTTGATTTTATTGCCTAAGAATCTCAAAAATGAATAAAAAAATTACGCTTAAACAAATTGCAAAAGAATTCAATACTTCTATCGCAACGGTATCTAAAGCCTTGAACGACAGCCATGACATTAGCGTTGCAACAAAAAATAAAATCAAAAATTACGCGCAACTTCACAATTACAAACCCAATAGCATTGCCTTAAGTTTATTGAACAAAAAGACCAAAACTATTGGCGTAATTATGCCAACGATTCTCAATCATTTTTTTGTTCAGATTTTCAACGGAATGGAACAAACCGCAAACGAAAAAGGCTATAATTTGATTACCATTATTTCGAATGGAAAACTCGAAAAAGAAATCACCTCAATTAATCTTTTAGAAAACGGAATTATCGACGGTTTGCTCATTTCTTTATGCGAAGAAGCGCAACTCAAACAGCATGTTTCTCATATTGAAAACTTCATAAAAAATGCAGGACCGGTTGTAATGTTTGATCGTGTTTTTGATTCTTTGGATACGGATAAAATTATTGTTGACGATTTTAATTGTTCTTATAAAGCCACAGAACATTTAATAAAAACAGGCTGTACAAATATTGCTATCGTGACGGTTTTGGATTATCTCGGAATTGTAAAACTTAGAATTGATGGCTATTTGAAAGCCCACGAAGACTATAATATTCCTGTAAACAAAAAACTGATTTCGCTGATTAAAAAAGAATATGATTTTGAAACCGAAATCAAAACGATGCTCGACTATCAGAAAGTAGATGCCATTATTGGTCTTGAGGAATATTCAACAGTCGAATCAATGACGATTGCTCAAAATCGAGGTTACAAAATTCCAGACGATATTTCCATCATTGGTTTTACAAATAGTGAAATGTTCAAATATTGCAAACCTTCTATTTCATGTATTAGTCAGCATGGCGTTTTTATGGGGCAAATTGCAGTTCAAAAAGTCATTGAAAGAATTGAAAACGACGAATCAAATCAAGCCGAATTTGAAACTAAAATCATAAAAGCAAGTCTAATTGAACGTGATTCTACCAAGAGAATTACGGCATAAATTTGTTTAAACACATAGAAACATAGTTTATGGCAACGCATAAAAAAAGCGTTTCACTAATTTAAATTCACATAGCATACAATTCCGAAGTTTTGGCACTATGTGTTAGAAACTAGTTTCTTTCCATCTTCTTTTTTATAATAAAATCAATGTTTCTATGTGTTTAAAAACAAAACCTAATACACTTCAATTTCTCCAATTTTCACTGTTGAATCTGGAGTTTTGCTTTCAAAATAAAAACGAATTTTAGACGATTTCACTTTCTCAAACAAAACTTCATTTGTTGCATTTGCAATTACTTTATCCGAATTAGAAATCCTTTTCCATTGCCCATTTTCATCTAAAATTGAAATATTGCAATTCTGCGCCATAATCTTTTTATCAGCTGAATCGACAAAGGATAAAACCGCTTTATGAAATTCTTTTGTTGTTCCAAAATCAATCTCAATCCAGTTTTCTTTTCCTGCAGAAATTTTCATTTCATAATAATTTCTGACATTATCAAAATACCAAATTCGGCCGTCATTAAGCTGATTTAAAGCTGTTACATCAGAATTTGAAGTTGCCACTTTAGGAAAATCTTTTCCTTTGATATTTACTGCTAAATTGATTTCTGATTTTGAAGGTTGATCAATTTCAGGAGAACCCGAAAGATTAATGATCTTCTTTCCTAAAACAGAAGGTTTCAAAACCATTTTTCCATCCACATAAACCGATAATCCCTTTCCTTTTTTATACTGATTTCCGTCTTTGTCATATAAAATAGTCAAGTTTTGATTGTGATAACGAATGTTCTCCAAACAGAAATATTTCACGTTGTCTGTAACAAGCGGATTAATTTCTAGTTTGTTTCCCTCCGAAGGTCTTATGCCACATAAACCTGTAATAATCAAATCATTGAATTCAGAATGGTTGTAATGCTCGCTTCTTTGGTCGAAATCGGCAATCGCGCCTTTTTGGTCGGGATAATAATTTTCTAAAATATTAAGTTTTCCGTTTTTATAATGCTGATCAGCATATTGTTTCAAAATTTCCCAATAATCCTTTTTTGAAACTTCTTTCTGATTGTAATTGTTCAGCAAATTCGCCATTCCCAACAAAACTTGAGTTGTTTGATACGGCCAACTTGGTCCGTTCCATTGGCATTCTTTTGCGCCATTTGGACCAAAACGATATTGCTTCATATAATATTGATAAGAAGGTTCAACCGTTCTCAATCCGAAAGCACCTCCAAAATGTTCCGGCGAACGCAAGCGCGACCAAGCCGAATTGTATTTCTGATTATCATCTGGCAAATTATAAACCCAAGGCACAAACCCAACCAACTCGCGCCCGCGAATAAAATCCCAATATTTCACAAATTCATTATTGACTTTAAAGCGATCTGTAAAATGCCCTAAGGTTGGATTCCATAAATTATTTTGAAAATTTTGCTTTTGTTCCAATGCTTTTTGCTGGTAATTTTCTGCCAATTTTTGATCACCTTTCAATAAAGCAATTTTAGAAATCGCCAATGCATTGGCATACATATAACTGTTTATTGAAGGTCGAAATCCCTCACCACCTGTGAAACCGTCTGTTCCTCCGCTGGCATCAATTGAGGAAATCGTGTTTTCTGTGGCATCCATAACGGGTTCAACAAAATACAGTTTTTTTGAAGTATCGTAATGATCTTGCCAATCGGCATCAATTTTCATCATTGACGGCAATTGTTTTATGATAAAATCTTTATCGCGATTGATTAAATAATTGGCATAAGTCGCATCAGCAATGGATTCAGTATAACGGCGATTGTTCCCGCCATGCTGATACATGAAATCAATATAATTGTTCATATACAAACGATCTTTGAGCCATCTTCCTTCATAAATATGAAAAACCGTTGCCGCATTCAAAGTATTATACGGCTTATGATCCCAGCTCATCGCATTCAAAAACTCGGTTACTACATAACCGTAATCGCCAATATTTCGCAAATGCGCTTTATAAACTTCCCAACGATAATAATATACATCTTCTATTTCCTTGTCTGAAATTTCAAAAAACGGAATATTTTTCAAATACCAATCGCTGTCATTTCCATAATGCGACATGCTTTTTTTATTGGAATCTATAAAATGGGTTTCGTTTTTTTGAGCCAAAATCGGCTTGGTAATCAGTAGAGAAAACAGCAGAAAATAATGTCGCATAAATTAAAAATCTTTAACTCATCTTGAATTTGTTTTAACATATAGAATCATAGTTTTTGAATACTTAAAAAGGCGTTTCACTAATTTAAATTCACATAGCACACATTACGCTATGTGTTAGAAACTAGTTTCTTTCTAACGACTTCATAGAGAAAAAGAAAATCTATGTTCTATGTGTTTAAAAAAAAACACAAAGAGTTTTATTGGTTAAAATGGTTTATAGTTCAACAAATAAAGAGATTATATTTTTTTAAGGTCAGACAAAAAATCTCAATCTTTCTCGAATTAGTCTCATTTACTAGATTTTTCAGCAGATCGATTTTTCTGAAATAAAAAAAGCCGTTTCAATAGAATAAAACGGCTTTAAAATTTTCTAAAAATGAAATCTAATTATTTTTTACTGCGAATGAATTAAAAATACTGGAACTGTTTTCTCCTTTTGAAACAATCCCAATTCTGTAACCCATTCCCCACGGCGCATATTTATCGGGATTAAAACTTACTGTTTCAATTTTTATCCAAACCGAATTTTTCTCTTTATAATAAAATTCCAATGTTTTGGCTTTTTCCAAAACATTCATTTTCAATTCAACTTCACCAGAAAAAGCTTTGTCCATTTGTTTTAAAACCTGATAACCGTTTTCTAAATTATTAAAAATCTTAATTCCATTTTTAGAAATTGAAACTCCAACTCCTCCTAATTCTCCCGGCCAAGTACTTTTGTAAATCGCTCCGCCTAATGCAATTCCGGTTTCAGCTTCAGTAACTTTTACAGAAGTATTTACCGTAAAATCAACCGACTTGATGTATTGTCCTAAAAAAGTTCCCAAATTATGATTCTCGTTCGAAGCTTTTAATTCCAAGCCATTTTTGAAATTCAATTCTGGTCTTTCTTTTTTTGAAGGCCATTGCCATGCCAAATTCAGTTTTTGATCTTTTCTAAAATCATCACTAAAATCCAATTCAGATTTTGGTCGATTTGCAGTGATATTATTTCTTAAAACTGGCCAGCCATCTTCTCCAGCGACCAATTCTTCAATCACACCTTCTCTGCCCACATAGACATCATAATCCATGTTGAAAGCATGATACAACATAAACAATCTTCCTTCTTCGGTTGTAATTACAGTTCCGTGACCCGGACATCTCCATTTTTCATTACTGATCATAATCGGGTTTTGAGGATACTTTTCCCAAACACCGCTTTCTAAACTTTTGGTTCTCGCGATTCCGGTTTTGTAATTGCAACGTGCATCACAACAGCCTCCAACGGCATATAAACTATAAATATAACCGCCGAATTTAAAGAAACACGCACCTTCAACTAAAGCGGTTTCCCAAGGCTGGCTATTGGTATAGACTTTCTTCTTTGTCCCTAATAATTTAGTTCTGGTTTCGTTGATTTCCTGCATCCAAATCCAAGATTCTTTGCCACAGCCATTTCCGTCATTTTTCCAAAAAGCATAAATTTTGCCATTGTCTTCCATTTCAAAAGCATCAATCGCGCCACAATCATCTTCAATAATTACGGGACCATTATCTATAAATTTTCCCGTTTCAATTTTAGAAGCATCAATCCAAGCCGTTCCGCATTGCAAACCCGGATTTCCTTTTGTGAATCGGTTGTGAGCGGTGTAATACGCGTAAATTTTATTTTGCTTTTTATCGTAAGCCAATTCTGAAGCCCAAAAATTATTTTCGCCCCACTGGTCTTTCATGTCTTTGAATCCTTCAGGAAAAACATGGTTTACGAGTTTCCAGCTTTTCAAATCAGTCGATTTGTAGATCGTAAAATAAGGCGCCCATTCATTTGTTGTCGAAGTTGCGTAATACACATTTCCAACTCGAATAATCGACGGATCTGGATTGTCTCCAGGCAAAGCTGGATTTACTAATTCAACTGATTTTGAGTCAGAATTAGTTGCTATAATTTGTTTTTTACTGCCACAAGAAAAAAGCATAAGGACAGCAAAAAATGAGATTAATTTTTTCATTTTTTATAATTCACTTAAAAAAATATTAGTTCTGAATCGTTGGCCAATCGTCATTTTTCCAATTCAATTTCAGATTGGACAAATACCACGATTTTCCATCTTTGGTATTATTGCCTTGGTAAAAAAGCCAATATTGCCCTTTTCGATCTTTATAAATATCAGGATGCCCCGATTCGGCGGAATTCCACGTTCCTCCTTTTCCATTTTCTAAAAAAGGTTTTACGCCATTTCGTTCCCAATGAATTCCATCTGTACTTCTAGCAACACCAATTTGCTGTGGTTCATTGTTATAAGCTCCCGCATAAAACATGTATAAATATTTTCCTTTTTGGATACAAGATGCGCCTTCCACACAGTTTTTTTCCCAATCTAAAGTGGGTTCCATTACCGAAGTATTTGTCAACTGCGTCCAATCTTTTTTATTGAAATTGGTTTTGATTGGTGCCGAAGCAACACCTTGTTTCTGAATTTTATACGAAGCATCACGAGTAGCGAAATACAAGAAATATTTTCCTTTAAATTCTACTACTTCTGCATCAATCGCACGTCCGCAAGTCCAATCGCCTGTTGGACTAAAAATCGGATTGGTTTCGTTTCTTTTAAAATTAATTCCGTCAGTCGAATAAGCGTGGCAAATGGCATCTTTTAAGCCATTTCCATACGTTTGATAAAACAAATGAATCGTGTCATTTCTAACCAAAGCGCCCGGAGCGCACAATCCGTTTTTCTCATATTCCGCACCTGAATTGATTTCACCCGCTTTTTTCCAATCTTTTAAATTGTCGCTTTTCGCAATTCCAATGTGCCAGCCCGACATGTCTTTTCCCGGAATCGAATAATACATCCAATAGCTTTTTTTGAAGAAAACTATCTTTGGATCTTTTGCTACAGGATTCCCAGATGATGTATCAGTAAAGTACATTTCCGGTTTTTCTTGAGCGCAACAAGCAAGCCCCCATGCCAAAAGCATGCAGGTAAAGAGTACATTTTTCATCTTATGTTTTTTTAGAAAATTCTTTTCAGTTCAATTCCGTTTAGGATTGTTTTACCGGTTTTTTGTTTGAAATCAACCTGAATTCCTTTGCCGTCTTTTACATAAATAGTTGTTTTCATGTCAACGGCTTTTTCAGGTTCCAAGTAATTATTATTTCCAAAGTTTTCCAGAAATAATTGTCCGTTTACCAAAACATCAAAAACTCTAAAGGCTTTTTCTTCCTTTTGACTTTTCTCTGCTAAATTATATGCCAATGCCTCTCTCGTATTTCCTGAAAGAAACTCAGCAAAATACAATGTCAATTCGTATTTTCCGTCTGGAACATCAAAATTAAAAGCTTCAATTCCTTCTCTTTGTGTTTGATAAATCGGGTCGTTTTCTGTTCCTTTTATCAACTTATTGGTTCCGTACGGAATCTGAGGATTTCCAGGCATTTTATACGCTTGTCCGCCCACATAACCCCAGCTTCCTTTTGCATAAGCTTGTTCTGGAAGCCAATTTTGCTGTGTCAATTCTTCCGTAAATTGTCTTTGGTCGCCCAAACTGATTCTGATATTATCAAAAGGATATTTTTCACTGTTTAAATTTGGCGCATAAAGTGTAAAATGGATTGACGCAAAATCTTTTACGCTTTCGTTTGAAGTCGAAAAAGCTTCCACAATATTATTTCCATTTTTGAACGGAACTTTAAAAATAGTCGAACCTTCTTTTGTTTTCTGACTTCCTAAACTTTGTCCGTTTACTTTTAAAGTCACTTCATTTTCATTCGAAAAAACTTCTAAATCTTGATAAAAAGCCGTTTCATTTTCAGAACTCAAAACTCCAGAACGATTCGTCCAACTTTTAGATCCAATGCTTATTACTGGTTTTTTCGACAATCTTGCCTGATAGAAATAGTAAGCATCTTTCGGAATTCTGTCCCAAGACATAATTCCTTTGTTGTTCATGTGTGGCCAGCTCTCCGCTCTTCCTTCTGAATTGAATTCAACCAAATTCCAAATCGTTCCTCCAGCAACATAATCCAAATTTTGAATTGCGTTCAAATAATGTTTGTGATACAACATGGCATATTCCATTGTTTTATCAAATTTCTTCGGATTATCAGAACGCATTCTTCTGTCAGCATCAGCGCCAAATTCTGTAATTACCATTGGTTTGTCCGGTAATACTTTATGGTGATTTTCAAGGAAAGTTTCTAAACCGCTAAAAGTTCCATTGTACCAGCCGTGGTATAAATTCCATCCCACAATCATTGGAATTTTTGTCAATCCAACCGAATTGTACAAATCGAAAGCACCGTGATTTGGCAACATCGTATAACGCGTTGGATCTTCTTCACGAGTTGTGTTTTCAAGTTTTTGTGCCAATGCAGCAACATTTTTATAATAAGCCTGTCTTTCTGGCGATTTATCTTCATATCTCGGACGAAGCAAAATTTCATTCATATATGCCCAAACAATTACGCTCGGGTGATTGAAATTCTGACGAATCATTTCACGTTGCATTTCGATGCTGTTATCTTCAAAAGCTTTCGTTTCTGTAATTCGGTTTACTTCTGGAGTTTCAACCATTGCCAAAAGCCCGATTCTGTCACAAGCTTCCAAAACCGATGGATCTTGCGGATAATGCGCCACACGAACAAAATTTCCGCCCATGTCTTTGATCAACTGCATGTCTTTTTCAGCCAAAACATCTGGCAACGCATTTGCCAAATCTTTAAAATCTTGATGACGGTTTGCGCCAACTAATTTGGTTGGTTTTCCATTTAGCGAAAACCCTTTGTCAGCAGTAAATGAAAACCATCTAAAACCAACTGGAGCCGAAAACAAATCCAATTGTTGTTTTGTTTTTTTATCTGAAATCACCGAAACCGCTTTATACAAATACGGTTCGTCTGGCGACCATAATTTTGGATTTTGAATCGCTTTTGATAGTTGTAAAAATTCAGTTTTTGAGTTTGGTTTTAACTTTAAAGCAGTACTTAAGGTTGCAACTTCAACATTATTTTTATCCAATAATTTAGTCGTAACAATTACATCTTTTGAAAGTTTTGAATTGTTCTCAATATTTCCTTTGATTTGAATTTTTGCTGAAGCTGCCGAAACCTCTGGAGTTGTAACAAAAACACCATCAGAGGCGCGGTTTGTCATATCAAAATGCACTTCATTTGAAGCAATCAAATAAACGTCGCGATAAATTCCTCCGTAAAACGTAAAATCGGCATCAAGTGGCGGAATATCATCGTTGTAACTGTTATCTACTTTTACCACAATTTGGTTTCCTTTTTCAGGATTTTCAAATTGAAGAAATTCATTTACAGGAAAGCTAAAAGCAGAATAACCGCCAATATGCGAACCCACCTTTTTTCCGTTAATGAAAACTTCTGTAGTTTGATTTGCACCTTCAAAATAAAGATAAACCGATTTGTTTTTCCAATCCGGATTTACAAAAAGCGTTTTTTTGTAGCAACCTTCGCCTCTGTAATAACCCCATTGATCGTCCATGACGTCAAATTTGTTCCAGCTGTGCGGTAAGTTTACATCTTCCCACACGGTATTTTTTGCATTTTCAAGATCGGCTTGATTTAATTTTCCTTTGTAAAACTGCCAGTTCGAATTGATGGATTGTTTCATTTTTTCTTGACCGAATCCAGTCGCGAAACAAAATACAGTAACAAGCAGTAAAATCTTTTTTTGAATCATGGTATTAGTTTTGTGGTTTTACCAATCTGCAGTCAAATAGTCCTCCGGCTGTATTTCCGGGATCGGCTACAAATTGAATTGTAATTTGGTTTTCGTTTTTTAATAAAGCCGTCGGAATCGTATATGTTTCATCATAAAACGAATTTGGTTTCTTAGCTTTTAAAATTTCTTTCGCAATTTCGACATTATTTACTAAAATCCTAAACGATCTTTTTCCGCCATCACTTCCAAAATACGTACAAATCAAATTTGCTTCTGTACTATTTTTCGTATTCATTACAAAACTAAAATAACCACCATCGCGCGCGTCTCGCCAACGCATATTTTGAAATTCTCCTGTAAAAGTATTTTTTCCTTCAAACTGATGATCTCTTTCGGGTTGCATTTCGCCAATTCTAAAATGATCCAGTGTTCTTGCCTCAAGCTCCTCTTCTTCAATACGTTGTTTCTCAAAAACTTCTTTTTGAACCTTCCATTCATCTGTAGAAAATTTATCCCAATACACCATATAGCGATTATCAACTATAACGTACAAAGGCAATAAAGTCGTTTTTTGAAAATTGTCTATAGTAAATTTTAACTTGTTTTGGTCATTTAAATGAATCCAATTGTTAATATCTGAATCGTTGGTGACCAAAACCGGAATTTCTCTGGCTTTCATCGCATTTTGAGTTAATTCTCCAGCCAAAACCACTGGGCCATAAAGCATTGCGACTTTATTTTGATCATCCGGCATGGCTTCTTTATGAAGATGCATCGGCATGGTGTATTCGATTACATCACCTTTTTTAAGTTTATCAGAAATCACAAAATAACTTCCTGCAGTTAAATTTCCTGTAGCTTTTTTACCATTAATTTTTACGGATGCATTTGAAGTCCAAATTGGAATACGCAAATAGATTTTATTTTTAAAACTTCCTTCTTCAACTGTAAAAGTCACTTTATCGCTTTCAGGAAAATTTCCTGTTTGTTTTAACTTCAATCCTTTTTCTTTCCAATTCAACACCGAAGGAATAAAAAGATTGATATATAAATCGCCTTCGCTTCCTTTAGCATAAATGGCTTCACCATATTTGGCGTGATTTTCCATTCCTGTTCCCGTACAGCACCAAAACGAATCATCAGGCGTTCCGAAAATCTTTTTCTCTCCCGATTTTAATGGAAAATAATACAATGCCATTCCGGTTTCAGGATTCAAAGACGGCAAAATATGATTGTAAATCACACGTTCGTAATAATCCATAAATGAAGATGACGGATCTAATTTGTACAAATGCTCCGTCAATTTGAGCATGTTGTACGAATTGCAAGTTTCTGTCGTATTGGTACTTAATTGATTCGCCAATTTATCGCGTTCTCCAAAATGCTCGTAATTACTGTTTCCGCCAATTACGTACGAATGATGATTGGTAACTTCTTTCCAGAAAAATTCAGAAACCGTATGCATTTTAGGATTTCCTGTTAATTCGTAATCTCTAGCCGTTCCAATTACTTTTGGAATCTGAGTATTGGCATGTAATCCAGCCAATTGGTCTTTTTGATTTTCTAACGGAACCAAAACTTTTTCGTGATAGAATCTTTCAGATAAATCCAAATATTTTTTGTTTCCCGTAATGGCGTACACGT
Organism: Flavobacterium mesophilum; assembly: GCF_039581405.1. NCBI lineage: Bacteria > Pseudomonadati > Bacteroidota > Flavobacteriia > Flavobacteriales > Flavobacteriaceae > Flavobacterium > Flavobacterium mesophilum. The sequence continues at coordinate 247,045 of NZ_JBCPXZ010000008.1, forward strand.
TCGCCAAAGCTTCATTCATACCGCCATGCTCACAATCCAGCATTTTTTGAAATTGCTCTTTTGTTAAGTTTTTGAATTTCACATCAACCCAATCAGAAAAAGCAACGGCAATATCTTTGGCATTTTTATTTCCTGTGTACCTATAAGCATCAACCAAACCGGCCAAAACTTTATGTTGTGTGTACCACGGCACCCAACCTCCATTTAAATCAAAACCTTGCGAACGAATGTTTCCAGCGGCAACTTCGTCAAAAATTTTATCACCATCCGGAATGGCACCGATATATCCGGTTCCTTTCTTTTTTTGACATTCTGCTAATTCATTTATAATATAGTCAGCGAGCTCTTTAAATCGTTGATCTCCCGTTGCGGCGTACATCAATGAAATTGCCGTAAGATAATGCCCGAGCGAATGTCCCGAAATTCCTCTTGCTTCCCAGCCACCGTAAATTTTGCCTTTCGGCGAAAGCCCAGAATATTCCCTGAATCTCGACAACAGACGATCTGGTTCTAATGCCAAAAGATAAGCGCCGTCTTTATCCATTGCATTTTTGAACTTGCTATCTAAAAGCCGAACTTCATTCAACTGAAATAAATCAGCTTTATACGGCACTTTATCTTTTACCGTGAATCCTTGCTGTGCTTGGATTCCGGTGCAGAAAAGAAGAATTCCTAAGGTTTTAAAAACATTATTTTTCATATTCTAATAAAATAAATATCCTTTAAATTTTGAAATATCCGAAGATAATTTCAAGCCATAAACCGCTCCGGCAGAATGATTTTCTGGAACTTTAAACGTAATTTTCACATTCTTTTTTCCTTTTAAACTTTCAGGCAGTACAAAGCTTTTCTCGTAATATTGCAAAGGCACTTTTTCTCCTAAATCTTCGGTGCTCAAAAGCTGATCATCGGCATAAATCGAAATTCCGTTTCCGTTTGAAGCACTTCCCCAAAAGGTTACCGTCAAAAATTGTTTTGAAGCTTTTTCATTCGCTTTCATTTCGTATGAGAAACTTTCGTTTTTAGAAACACTTCGTCCATAGCGATTATTTTCCCAAAAATGTCTGCCGTCTTTTTCTAAAATTCTAGTCGAATTGCCAGCACTCAATTTATGCTTTTTTTCATCTAATTCGGAAGAAATATCAATTTCATCGCTTACAATTTTCTGACGTTCGGCAACTTCTTCTTTTGAGAACATTTTCAAATAAACCGAATAGCGCTGATGATGCATTTTATAAAACGGAATCAACGTAATCTCATTCGATTTTCCGTTTAAAATTCCAGCGCCTTTCGTTTTGAATTCCAATTTCTTTCCGGAAACTGGAACAATCCAATTATTAATATCAGTTTCTGAAGCCAATAGCGACGGAATATCATTTTGTGGCGTTACCCAATTATTATAATGCATGGCGTAACTTACCAAATCATTTCCTGGCATTTTGTCTTTTCCTAATGCCGCCGCCATAACTAATGGACCACGCATGATAGTTACAAGATTCGGTTCATCTTTCGATCTTTCAATCCAGAAATTTTGAGGCATGTCAATTTTGATTTTATCGCCTTTTTTCCAATTGTTTGAAAGTTCAATTGTTCCTCCAGGTTTTCCGTTGACATCAACTTCTTTATCGTTGATCCAAACTTTTGCTTTTCCGGCCCAAGATGGATAACGGACAACTAATTTATTTGAAAAAGACTTATTTTCATTAATTTCTAAATTGATAATATCTTCCTCAGGAAAATTGGTTTTCAAACTGATTTCCAATCCTTTTTCTTCCCATTTCAAAGTAGTCGGAATAAATAAATTCAGAAATAAATCATCATTATTATGAAAGAAAATGGATTCCCCATATTTCGCGTGATTTTCCATTCCGGTTCCCACGCAACACCACACTTTTTCTAAATTATAGCCGTCGCTGTACGATTTGAATCCACCCGGCATTAACGAAGTATAATACGTTACACCGCCTGAATCAGGATCTTGCGAAGCCAAAATATGATTGTAAAGTGCGCGTTCAAAATAATCCAAATGTTTCAAATCGCCAGAAACTTCAAAAGCCGTTCGAGCAGTTTTTAGCATATTATAAGTCGCGCAAGTTTCATCAGAAGTAAAACCTAAACCTTTTGTTTCATCGCCCGGTTGTACGTAACGCTCGTAACGCCCGCTTCCGCCAATTACGTGATTATGACTCCTGTACATTTGATCCAAGAAATTAAAAGTCGCGTCTTTGCTGACTTTATTTCCATCAAGCTGATATTGTCTTGCCGTTCCTGCAAAAGTTGGAACTTGCATGTTTACGTGCCTTCCGTACAAAACATCATTTCCTAAAGCGGTGTTCAAAATCACTTTTTGATGATTGAATTTCATCGAAGCCAGCATGTATTTTTTATCGCCTGTGAAAGCATATAAATCGGCTAAAACTTCATTCATTCCGCCGTGCTCAATGTCCAGCATGTCATCAAATAAATCCGGATTTGCTTTTAAGGCAAAGTCGGCAATTCTTGAACCTTCATTTTTTAATAATTCGAAAGCAATTTCGTTGTTGCAATAAATGTAGCAATCGCGATACGCTGCCAAATCTTTGTGAACCACGTACCAAAAATTTCCCATGCCGCCCCAAGGATAATTGGTTTCATCTCCGCCGTCTAACGTTATTTTTCCGTTTGCCAAATCGTGTAACGGATTGTCCCAATTTTTTCTTCCTAAAATATAATTCTGATCGGGATTATTTTTATTGATAATGTCGATCGATTCTTTCAAAGAAGCCATCATATAATCGACTCTTTTTTTGTATTCCAAATCTCCTGTCTGCGCATACATCAAAGCAATTCCCGAAATATAATGTGGCATTTCACCTGGTCTGGTATTCTCCGGCTGATTAGATCCTGGATAATTTCCCAACAAAGGCAGATTCGCTCTTTTTCTGTATCCATTCAGCATTCGGTTGACATCCATTCCTAAAAGATATTTTTGATCCAATTTCATCGCATGATAAAACGGACTATTTTCAAGCAATCTGGTATCATTTAATGGAAAATCTTTCCAAACAATTGGACCTGTTTCTTTGACAATATATTTGTTTTTTTCTTGTGCCGAAATGCTAAAAGCACTCGAAAGCAAAAGTGCCGTAATAAGATTCTTTTTCATCAAAATTTATGTTTATCAGTTTTGTGAGATGGGAGTTCTCTGTAAAATTGAAATACGCGATTTCATGTATCTCAAAAATTCAAATAAATTAAAATTAGCCTCAATTTGTCGGTCTTATTTTCTCATTTTTTAGTCCTTTTGTACCAAACTAGTCCTTTTTGAAGGTATTTCAATATTCTGGATTTTTAATGTCTCAATCTTTCTTTAAACCGCATTTTATTTAGCTTTTTCGGCAAAATATCCAATCATATTGTTCCATAAAAAAGCATTCAAAACGTTTCAAATGTCACTTTTCATCAAATTTGATTTAAAAAGAAAATCCGCAAGTCGAAACTTGCGGATTTTGGATGAAAAAAGTACGTTGTTTTCTAATTCAGAATGATTTTTTGAGTCGAAATCTTGTTTCCAGTTTTAACTCTTAAGATGTAAATTCCTTTTGCAAGATCATTTAAATCTAGATTTATTGAATTTTCAAAGTCGTATGATTTGTTGTAAATCTGTTTTCCATTCATTCCGTAAACTTGAATTATAATTTCTTCTTGCGGATTTGAAACCAAAACATTTACAAGCCCTTTTGTAGGATTTGGAAAAACAGTTATTTTGATTTCGTTGTTTTGGATTTCGGCTTCATCAACTGCCAAAACTTCTTCCGTTTTTCCTGGTTTCGCTAGAACGCCTTGACCATTATCCAATTTTACAAAAGTCCATTGTTGCGTGATCACTTCATTAGAATCCCACTGTCCTAACTGCGCTCCATTTGTAGTGCTTGAACCCGGAACTTCTAATGCTTTTCCGCTTAAACGGTTGATAATTTTGAAATAATTTCCAGTTGTTGGAACAATGCTCCATTGCTGATTATTGGCATTAATATAATCTCTTTGAGTTGCCAAAGCGCCATTTGTAGTTGACGAACCCACAATTCCGATTGCTCTATTAGAATGCAAAGCCGTGATTTTGTAATAACCACCAGAAGTCAGTTCAATTTGAAACTTTTGATTGGTTCCGCCCAAATCATCCCATTGCGAAACGGCCGCATCATTGTTTTGAGAAACTCCAGCAATATCCATTACTTTTCCGCTATTTCTATTTACAATTTTGTAAATTCCTCTAGAAACTGGAGCTGTTGCATCGCCAATTTTTTCAAAATTCCATTGCTGATTATTCGCCCCAGCATAATCATTTTGAGTTACCAAACTTCCGTTTACAGTTCCGGCGCCCGTTACTTCTAAACATTTGCCACTGTGATTGTTCACTAATTTGTAAAAACCATTATTTAAACTGATGATTCCCCATTGCTGATTACCGCCATGTACATAATCCCATTGTCCTACTGATGCATTATTTGCAGTAGATGAACCTAAAACATCGACCGCTTTATTGCTGTGAACGGCATAAATTGCATACGAACCGTTGCCCAGAGCTTCAACTCTGAATTTTTGATTTGCGCCGCCAACATAATCCCATTGACTAAATAAAGCACCATTATCATTTGAAACTCCGTTAACATTCAAGCTTTTTCCTGTATGACGAACAGTAATTTTATAAATTCCTCCAGAAATAATGTCAGAATCGTCTCCTGGTTTTGTACCATTGTACGAATTCATAACATCAATTTTATCAATGTTAACGCCGTTTGTTGCTCCTAAAATTTTAATTGTGTTTGTTCCTAAATTCAAATCCAGATATGCTTCAACATAATTTTGAGAAAATACGGTCGCTACGCCAGTATCCATAAATTCAACATTCCCGATATTGATTCCGTTCAACTCAATTCCTTGCAAAATTTTATTTCCTGAATTTGCATAATAAATACGAACCAATTTTTCTCCTTTATAATCAGAATTCACATTAAAAGTAACCGATGCGCTTGCTGATGTTAAACCTGTTACATAATTTGTCCCACTTGCACTTGCCGAAGTTGCAGACGTTACGCCACCAGCTAAAACAGCACTTTCAGCTTCATAAGTTGTTATTGGAATTGTCGGTACTTCAGTAATTACGATATCGTCAATATTACACCATTTGCTGGCATTTGTAGTTGGAACCGCATGAAGTCCAACGTTTACAGAAGTATTTGTCGCTCCCGTTTTGATATAAAGATATTTATATGGAAAAGCGGTCAAGCCGTTTAACATAGATGAGTAAACATAATTCCCACCATAATTTTCAGCGTAAAAACGAGCTTCTCTTCCAGCGGCACTATTGATTCGTCCTTCAATTTTGTAGGTTGTATTTGGTTTTAAACCTGTAATTGTCTGATATAGTTTTGCTTCAGAAGTATTTGAATCGGTAATCACAGTTCCTTTATATAAACCTGTGGCTGCAAAACTTGCTTTTGTTGTGGCATTGTATTGTTTTTCAGCCCAAATGGTATTACTGCTTCCTGCTGAATTCCAAATATTCCAATTGGTCAAATCACCTTTTTCAAAATCATAATTTACAGATGAAACTTTTGCAATACTGGTTTCATTTTTAATGATATATGAACTTCCAGTTACAGTTGCATCATTTGCTCGCATAATACGTTCTGCATTCTTTTGAAACTGTGCCGCTAAATCTGTGAACTTGCTGTCTCTTGGAAAATCTTTATGCATATGCAAACCGTGCGCTGTGTCGTTAATCCAAACTCCGGTTCCGTTTTTGTAAATGTGATCTAAAAATTCTTGCGGGGTTCCTGCCATTCCTTTGATAATTCCCATCATACCACAAACATTTGATGCTGTACAATCACCGTCACCTCCGGCCAATGAACAAATTTTCAAGGTTTCCATATAATCATTTTGTCCGTATAAAATGGCTAGAAAACCTGTTCCGTGATTGACGTCGCTTAAAAGCATAATTTTATCGTAACCCACTGCGTAGAAATTACGGTATTTCTCTGTCCACAATTCACGAACTGCTGCACGCCAATCTGTTGGATATTTTTGGTACAATGCTACTGCAACATCATACATACCACGAATCCAGCTGTTTCCAGGAACAACTTCCATCGATTTTTGAAGGACCACTCTGGCATCAGTTTCAAAATAAGCAATTGCATGCGCAGCTGCCCAATATTGTCCCCAAGTCAACACTTCACCTTGCCCAGACATGCTCGAGAATTTCTCCACATATTCCGCGGCTTTGTATGGCATTCCAGGGAAATTTGCGCCCATCATTTCATGCTCGATATAACATTCTGGAAGCCAGTGTCCATTGTTGCCATTTTCTCTTTTTCCGAATAAAGGCGCTATCAAATTTTTGCTTGAGAGTAAGCCTAATGCATCTGAGGTTCCTCCAAAGTCTCGTAAATCATGATCGATCCATTCTTTTCTAATATCTTGATAAGCAACCGAAGGCCCAAATTTTTCGAAAATATGCTGATTGAAAACTTCAACATGCTGATCATCATCCGAATAAATTTTGCCGTCTTCGTAGTTTGAGAAGTAATTGAATTCGTCTTTTGTAGTTCCACCGAGCGTTCCATTCAATAAAATAAACCAGCTGTCTGGAAGCCCTAAAAGAGGCTCGACCGGATCTTTCAAAGTTGCTCCTGCTTGGTAATATCCGTTGGGTGTATTATAGACTTTTAAATATTCATAGCCCGTTACGACACCACCACAACTTCCAATAAGCATGGCTAAAGTTTTGTCGTAATAATCTGCTTTTGAAATTGTTTTTGTTTGTGCTGAAATCAAATTGACTAACAGTAAAAACGGAAAAACTAAACGATAAAATCTAAAATCGAATTGCCTTTTTTCTTTTCGGAAATGGTCATTTTTTTTCTGAAAAAGAAAAGGCAGATTAAAAAGTAATCTTCTTTTCATAATGGTTTTTATTTGGGTTAATAGATTAGTAAATAGACTTCTAAAATAATTTTTACCCTCAAAAAGAAGCATTCGAATTGTTTCAGAATTACGACTTTTCGTACCAAAATCATTAAATTTCAGAATTTTCAAAGTTTCGATTCTTTATTTGAAAAATCTCTAATTCGTAATCAGAATATGATCTCTATTTCAAATAAAAAAGCCTCACAAAATGTATTGCGAGGCCATCCAAAAAAATAAAACATGAATTCTATATTTTATAAACTTTTTCAAAATTTTAAACTTTGAAAAAGTTGTCAAGCGAGACTAAAAATTGAAATTATTTAACCAAAGGAAATGCTACAATTCTTAATTTGGTAAAACCAATTGGAACTAGCGTAATTGTTTCCTGAACATTATTCACGTTTCCTTTGTAAACGCCATCTCTTCCAGAAACCGGAAGATAGGCCAAACCATTTACCGCTTTCCAATCCGGAATTTGTTTTGATTTTATTGAAAGTTCAATTGGCGCATTCGCTAAATTCCATTTGAAATTTTCTTTTAAACCAATTTGCTTCACTTCAACATCTTTTTCTAAATTTTTCACCGATTCTTCCAACAAACCATAATTCCAATTCGAAGTTGAGTTTAATGTAAAATATTCGCCTTCATTTTCCTGACTTCCTTTACCCCAAGTTTCATTCATTTTTAAAGCATAAACTAATGGCCCTCTTTCGATTACCTTAGAATTATCTGCCCAAGATGAAGCACTTACTTTCATTGGAAGTTTTAAAGTCACTTTGTCTTTATTATTCCATTTTCTGTCCAAAGTCACAATTCCATTTTTTGCTTTAAAATCAACTTTTTGATTGTTGATCAAAATTTCAGCATTTGTACACCAAACCGGAATTCTTAATTGAAAGGGAAACTGAACTGCTTTTTTTATTTCCATTTGAAAATCAATATTTTCGTTGAATGGATATTGCGTGTTTTCAGCAATTGTGATTTTTTGATTTTCAGAACCAACAGTTGTTGAAAGCACATTTGGACTATAAACTAAAGCGGCAAGTCCGTTGTTTTTATTTCGGTACCATAAATGTTGCGTGAATTTTGTCCAACCCTGATGCATGTTCGCATAACAGCAGGTATAACCGCTTCTTGCACCCAAAACATTATTCATTTTTCTATCAAAAGGAAGCGAAAATGCATAAACACCACGCTGAATTTCAATTTGATTTGCCATTTGAAAATACTGTTTTTCATTGTAAGTATCAGTAGTTTGTGATGGCATTGCATTGAAAGTGGCACGTTCCAGAGCATCCATGTATGAACTTTCGCCTGTAATTCCGATAATATCTTCTAAGGAATACATGGCTTCAACAATGGCACAAAGTTCTGTTCCTTGTGTTGGCGCATTTCCGTGCAGATCTTCATCAGCAGAGAAAATTCCGTTTGGTAAACCGTGAAGCGTCATCAAATCATTAAAACCTATTTTTAGATTTTTCAAATAAGTCGAATCGCCAGTTCTTAAATAATTTTCGGCCGGTTCTTTAAGCGCCATTGCCACATTTACACCATGTCTGCGCATCCAGTGATCTCCGTTTGGATTTACCGCTGCTGCAATAACCCAATCTCTGTTGCCCAACCATTTGCTCCATTCATAAGATTGTGATTTGATTTTTTCGGCCAATTCTAAAAGTCTTTTGTCTTTATTAATTGCATAAAGCCACTGCACAATTTGAATGTTTTCGCTTCCGCGGGAGGCCGACCAATCTGTCCATTTCCCGATTGGCGATTTGTCCAAAGTCTGAATTTGATAATCAAAAAACTTCTTCATAAAAGTCAAAACTCTTTGGTCGTTTGTGGCTGTATAATATTGCTGCAACACTTTTAACATTACCATTTTTGGCCACCAATCTTCACCTTTATCACTATTTTGAACATCAACTTTATTTCCGGTTTCACGTTCCCATTTTGTAATTGGCCCAAAATATCCTGACGGACGCTGATTATCGATTGTCCAATTGATGTATTTCAGCACTTTTTCTTTTAAAACTTTATCGTCAATTTGGTATGCCAATGGAACAGCGCCATCCAACCAATATGGCATTTCTTCCCAGCCATCGCCTTTTCCACCAAGCCAGCCGTTGTCATTTTTTATTTTATTGTAAATCTCATCGATATGTCCAGTAGAATTATTTGTCATGACCAAAAGCTGGTCTTTCAGCCATCCAGAGGGTTTGATTTGTCCTAGCGGAATTTCTTCAAAAACCCTATCGACAGGAGCTTTTGTTATCTGTGCAGTTGAAACAGCAGTAAAACAAGCAAACACCAAAAAAGGAATTATTTTATTTTTCATTTTTTAATCTTCTAAATTATAAAAAATTAGCTTCTGGAATTGGCTCAAAATTCCAGAAGCATTCAGTAATTAAGTTAACCAACCAAAAGTTAACGTAACAAACTAACTTAACACTTAATTTTAATATCCTGGGTTTTGCACCAGTTTAGAGTTCTTTTGCAATTCTTGTTGCGGAATTGGGTAGATTTTCAAATAATCCTTATTTGTTTTTTGGTGAGCGAACCAAGATTTTGTAAAAAATGCTCCAAAACGAATCATATCTTGACGACGACGTCCTTCTTGATTAAATTCCCAAGCCAATTCATCTAAAAATCTTCCGTATTGGATATCAGCTCCACCTTCAACTGTAGCAGTCATTTTATTATCAGTAACGCCGTAATTGTAAACACTTCCTTGCAATAATTGTGCTCCTGTAACCGTTGCTTTTGCTGGATTGCTACTAAAACTTCTTGCTCTAATTTGAGAAACAATTGTTGCCGCTCCAGTTGAATTTCCGGTACGTAATAACGATTCTGCTTTCATCATCAAAACATCAGTATATCTAAAGAAAGGAGCGTCATTGTTCATGTTTTGCTGAATTCCTAATTCAATAGAATATTTATTGATTTGATAACCATCCAATTGCTGGCATAAATCAATATTTGGCATGGTATTTCTCAAAATGAATGGTTTTCCAGCATCAGCACCATAACCTGCTGTCAATGGTTTTCCGTCATATCCAGATTGCAATCCATATCTGAAACCGTATTTCAAACGGTCGTCATCTTGATCAAATGAATTGATGAATTGAGGCAAAACACCCATTCCGCCCCATCCTCCAACATTGGAGTTATAAGTAGCGCGTTGCGAATCCCAAGAACCTAACATCCAGAATTGCAATCCTCCAGCTTTAACTTCGTCATAAGGAATTGCCCAAATTGTTTCAGGCGAATTTTCATTTTTCGGACTAAAAGCATCGCGAACAGAAGCTGCTAAAGCAAATTTTCCAGAAGCAATAATAATATCCGATTCTTGGATACATTCATTGTACATTGGCGTACCTGTATAAACTTCTGCATTCAAATACATTTTTGCCAATAACGCGTGCGCCCCCCATTGTGTAAAACGACCATAAGTTGCTGCAGAAACGGTTTGGCTTAAAGCTGGCATAGATTCCTTAACTTCTGTTATAATGAAATCAAAAACCTGTTTACGTGTTTTTTGCTCTGGCAAATATCCTGGCTCAACAATAAAACTCGTTTGAACAGGAACATTTCCAAATAAATCACATAAAACATAATAGTAACTTGCACGAACCATTCTGATTTCAGCAATTAGCTGTTCTTTTCCTTGACTTACAGGAATTTGACCGCTTTCTATCTGATAAATGATTTTATTTGCCTGTGCGATTCCGCCATAAGCCTGATTCCAAACTGTTTGCAATTGCGGTTGAAGCGAAGTCCAAATATGCTGGTGTACTTGTTTGTAAATTCCACCATCAACCCAACCGTTTGGACGACCCGGATAAATGATTTCATCTGCAGAAGTTTCCTGCATTTCCCACCAACCTGGTCTGTTGGCATATAAAGTTCTCCATTGCGTATATGCTGGTCCAATCAAAGAAGCCAAATCGCCTTCTGAAGGATTAAATTGGTCATTTGCAATTGTGCTGTACACGTTATCGTCTAATTCAGTACATGAACTAAACATCAAAAGTGAACATGCTATAATCGAAAGTATTTTTTTATTTTTCATGATCTTTTATTTAAAATGTAGCATTAATACCTATTGTGAACGTACGTGTAGTTGGGTATTTATCTCTATAATCATTTCCTGGCGTAACACCTTCTGGCGACAATTCAGGATCTAAACCTTTGTATTTTGTGAATAAGAAAGTGTTCAAAGTAGAAGCATAAATTCTGAAAACATCAAAGAATTTAAATGTATTTCCTTTAAAAGTATATCCTAAAACAATATTGTCGATTTTCCAGTAATCCCCGTTTTCAATATAGTAAGAGTTGTATTTTTCAGATTCTGTCAAAACTGCTTTTCCAAAAACTGGTTCTAAAGCTGTTTTCAATCTGTTACGCTCCACATTTCCATTTTGCTCGTAGAACATACGGTCGAAGTTTAGAATTTGGTAATCAAAAGCACCACGCATAGTTACTGTAAAATCAAGGTTTTTGTATTTTACTGTATTGTTGAAAGCCAAATTGTATTTTGGAATTCCGTTTCCTAAAATCTGACGGTCATCGTTTGTGATTTTTCCATCTTTATTTAAGTCATCATAAACCCATTTTCCTTGATCTGTAATATCGATAACTTTAAATCCGTAGAAATTTCCAACTGGTTGACCAATTTGCAAACGGTGTGTACTTTGCTGAATTGGTTCTCCTGTTGAACCGAAATCTGCGTAATCATTTGCTGATTTGTAACGCGGATCATCACTGAATGAAACGAATTTGTTTTCATTATAAGATCCATTTACTTGTGCATTCCATGTTACGTTTGCATTTTGAATTACGTTGTACCCTAACGAAACCTCGATACCTTTATTTTCCATAACTCCAGCATTTGCAAAAGTAGTTCCAACTAAATTTGGTGGTTGTGGTACTGGGAAATTGAATAATAAACCATCTGTTTTTCTGTTGTAAACATCAATTGTTCCTGTAAATCTACTGTTGAACATTCCGAAATCAAGACCAATATTTGTTTCTTTTTTCTCTTCCCAAGTCAATCCAGGATTTGGATTTTGGAACGGAGAAAGCGTCTGAACAAAGTTTCCATTGTAATAGAATGAATTACTCACACTTGAAAGTCCAAGTTGTGAAAGACCTAAGTAATAACCTCCTGGTGCCGCTCCAGTAATTCCGTAACCTGCTCTAACTTTTAAGCTATTTAACCAAGTTACACTTTTTAGAAATTCTTCTTTATCTAATCTCCATCCTCCAGAAACAGCCCAGAAAGTTCCCCAAGGGTTATCTGAACCAATGAATTTTGAAGAACCTTCACGACGAATTGTTCCGCTTAAAAGGTATTTTCCATTGTAGTCATAATTCGCACGAGCAAATCCTCCAATCAAATTGTATGAATTTTTATAACTGCTCACAAATGGCGCTCCATTCAAATAAGAAAGTTTTCCTGTTGGGCCAAAGTTTGTCGCAGCGCCCATATTATTGTATGTAAAATAATCTGTCGCAAAATTGTACGCATATTGCGAACTGCTTTCGTATTCAGTATCAAAATAGCTATAACCTAATAAACCTGTAAGGTGATGTCCTGAACCAAAAGTCTTTTCATATTGCGCTGTGAAATCAAGTGTTTGATCAATAAATTCCTCAGAACCTTTATTAGCATAACCATTTAAGCCTCCTAATAGATTTGATGAATGGAATTTATTTTCATAATAACCTCTTGTAGTATTGCTCGTAACGCGCCCCAAACTTAAATTGAAAGTCAAACCGTCAATTGGTTTCAAAATAAAACCTAAGTTCGAACGTGTTCTGTGTGTTTTGCGCTCACCTACACTGTTTTTCAAGTCAGCAACTGGATTCACGAAAATGGCAAAGTTTTCATAATAATCACCCGCATAGTTTGCTCCTTCTGGTTTTAAAACTGGTGCAGTTGGGTTTGCAATAAGCGCATTTCTGTAAATTACTCCGTTGAAACTGCTTCCAACGCTGTTTACATTCAAAACGTTATCTTGATTATTGATTCCGAAAGTAACTTGCAATTTGTCATCGAACATTTTGTGATTTACGTTGATGTTGGTATACAAACTATTATTGTCAGACCCCATCATGATACCTTCAAAGGCACGGTAATTTACAGATCCATAGTAATTTGTTTTGCTGTTTCCTCCTCTAATCGAAAGATCATAAGTTGTACTGATGTTTCCTTGCGTAATCTCATCAATCCAATCTGTGCTAGCGCCTTTATCAGATGCTGCAGGAATTATTCCTTTTTTAATTGCATCTCTATATTCATCTGCATTCAAAAAGTTTGGCTTTTTCATAATACTTTGCGTAGAAGTAGTTTGCTGGAAACTAATTTCTGGCTTCATATCTTTTTTGCTTCCTTTTTTAGTTGTAATCAATAATACCCCATTATTTGCTCTTGTACCATAAATCGCTGCTGCAGATCCATCTTTCAAAATATCAATAGTTTCGATATCTTCTGGGGCAAAATCTTTCAATCCGCCAGGGATTCCGTCAATTAAAATAAGCGGTGGTGTTGGGTTACTGATACTTGACGTTCCTCTTAAAAAAATTGAACTTCCAGAATCCGGATTTCCACTGCTACTGGTAACTGTTAAACCAGCAACTTTACCTTGCAAAAGCTGTCCGACATCTTTTACTGGAGCTTGCACAAAATCCTCTTTTGTAACGTGAGCAACGGCACTCGTTAAATCTCCTTTTTTCTGAGTTCCATAACCTACAACGACAATTTCATTCAATTTTGAAGCTTCTTCAGCTAATTTTACTGATATGTTTTTTTGGCTGTTGATTGCGATTTCTTTGCTTTGGTAACCAATAAAACTGATAACTAAAATTCCGTTTGATGGCGCTTTGATTGAAAAATTCCCATCAAAATCTGTTGTCGTTACTGTTTTGGTTCCTTTTACTAAAACATTTGCTCCTGGTAATGAGAGACTATTTGCATCAGTAATTTTTCCTGAGATTGAAATTTCATTTTGACTGTAACCCGTGGCAGCACAGAAAAAAATGATCATAAAAAGTGATAAAGCTTTAAAATTGCTTAACCACTGTAATCTAATACTGTTTTTCATTGATTTTTCATTTTGGTTAGATAATAAAAATTAATAGTTGATAAAAATTGCATCATATATAATTTTACTCCCAATAAATTATGATATGTGAATTAGTAAGCCAAATAGACTAAATTAACCACCAAAGTCTTGTCCCTTTTGTTTCAATTGTTAAGCAAAACAATTCATTTGGTAGTATTGGCGAAAAAAGCCTGTAATTTGGGATAAAATGCCTCTTTAATGAGACGAATTGCACATGTTGAAAGAAGAATTTTAAGATTCTAAATGCTATATTTAAAACAAATTAAATCGTGTGAAAAATAAACTATCATCTGTATTATTTTTATTGATGAGTTGTCTTACAAACGCTCAGAATTACTATTTCAGACATTATCAAGTCGAAAATGGCTTGTCAAATAATTCTGTTTTGACATCACTTCAAGACAAAAAGGGCTTTATGTGGTTTGGAACTAAAGATGGTTTGAATCGTTTTGACGGATATGCATTCAAATCGTTCCAAAATGATCCAAATGACCCAAAAACTTTAGGAAGTAATTTTATTCAATGCCTGCATCAATTAAACAATACAATTTGGGTTGGAACTGACAACGGACTTTTCAAATTTGATCAAAAAGACGAAAGTTTTGAATTAGTAGAAACAACCATTAATAAATCGATTCAAGCTATAGAAGATGATAAGCAAAACAATCTTTGGTACATCGCCAATGGAACTTTATACAAATATTCTCTTCAAACTAAAGAGAATTTTACGTACGAGCCACAAAAGAATTTTAATGCAATTACATTAACCAAAGACGTTCAAGGCACAATATGGTTTGCGACTTACAATAATTTGTTCAAATATGATCAAAAGAATAATTCATTTGTAAAATTTGAAATTACTGCCCCTTTTTCAAATGGCTTACCTTTTATTATAAACATTCTTAAATCTTATAATAAGGATGAAATTTTAATTGGAACACAAAATCACGGGGCTTTAGTTTTTAATACAAAAGACAATAGTACAAAGCGTCTTTTTACCTATACTGAAAAATCGCTTTACATTCGGAATTTCATAAAAAATGGAAATGACGAATTGTGGATGTCATCAGAAAATGGGGTCTATATTTACAATTTAAAGACAAAATCATATTCGGTACTTCGTAAAAGTTATAATAATCCTTATTCAATTTCTGATAATGCAGTACATTCTTTAACTATTGACAATGAAGGTGGTATTTGGATTGGAACGTATTTTGGTGGCGTGAATTATTTTCCAAAACAATATACTTCGTTTAAAAAATATTTTCATGTTGTAGCCGAAAATTCAATTAGCGGAAATGTCATACGCGAAATCCATAAAGATGACTACAATAATTTATGGATTGGAACTGAAGATGGAGGTCTCAACAAACTAAGTCCAAATACTGAAAATTTTCAAAATTTCAGAGCTGATGGAAGTTCCCAAAGCATTTCATACAATAACATTCACGCTATTTTACCTATAAAAGACAAACTTTGGATTGGTACTTTTGAACACGGTTTAGACGTAATGGATATTAAATCTTCTCGAGTTGTAAAACATTATTTAACAGGTCAAAACGGAGGTTTAAAAAGTAATTTCATTTACAAATTATATCAAACAAAAGTTAAAGAATTATTGGCATTATCGGCTTTAGGAATTCAGAAATTTGATGCCCAAAAAGATCGTTTCGTAGAATTTTCTCCTTATCCAGAAGGTTACTTTTTCACCTCTTTTCTAGAAGACAAATCAGGAAATTTATGGGCTGGAACCTATCGTGATGGGTTATTTTGTTATAATCCAAAAACAAAGCAAAAAACATTCTTTAAAAACGACAGGAAAAACAACAACAGTCTAAGCAGTAATGCGATAAACTATATTTTTCAAGACAGCAAAAACAATATTTGGATTGCCACTGAAAACGGTTTGAATCTATTTGATTCTAAAACAAATGCTTTCAAAAGATTCACTAAAAAAGATTTTCTTCCCAGTAATCTAATTTTCACTATTCTCGAAGATTCCAAAAATAATTTATGGATTTCAACTTCAAAAGGATTAGTTGAATTTAATGTCAAAAACAATAAAATAACTGTTTATACCAAAGCAAATGGTTTGTTGAACGATCAATTTAATTACAGTTCAGGTTTTAAAAGCAATAACGGAACAATGTATTTTGGAAGTGTTTACGGACTTATTAGCTTCAATCCAGATACTTTTCAAAAAGACAAATCAAAAACACCAATTTTAATAACAGGCCTTAAAATCAATAATGTTGAAGTTGATGTTAACAAAAACGATTCGCCATTATCACAATCGATAACATTAACCGATAAATTAGAATTAAAAAACAATCAATCGTCATTTAGTATAGAATTTGGTTCATTGAATTATAATTCTTCTGATATGACGCAATATTGGTACAAAATGGAAGGAATCAGTGATGAATGGATTCCGTTAGGCAAAAAACATCAAGTCTTTTTTACTGAGCTTCCTTCTGGAAAATACACATTCAAAGTAAAATCATATAACAGCAATAAGCTTTATAATAACGAAACAGTTGCATTAGAAATCAGAATTTTACCTCCATTTTACGCAAGTACGATGGCATATATTCTTTATTTTGCCTTAGGATTTGCCTTGGTTTATTTTGCGCTCAGATATTACCATCAATATATTGAGCAAAAAAACGATCAGAAAATCAAGTATTTGAATAACCAAAAGGAAAAAGAAATCTATAACGCCAAAATCGAGTTTTTCACCAATATAGCGCATGAAATCAGAACGCCACTGACATTGATCAAAAGTCCACTTGACAAGGTTTTAAAGAAAGCCAAGCAAATGCCGGAAATTTATGGAGATTTAAATATTATGGAGAAAAACACATCTCGCTTACTGCATTTAGTCTCACAATTATTAGATTTTAGAAAAACGGAAACCGAAGAAGTAAAACTAACCTTTGTAAAAGTAAACATTACTGATTTGGTTCAAAATACTTATATCCGTTTCAGTCAAGCTATAAAGGATAAAAATATAGATATTCAATTTGATTTAAGTCCTGAAACCATTTATGCTTATGTTGATGAAGAAGCATTGAAAAAGATTGTAAGCAATGTACTAAATAATGCCATAAAATATTGCCAAAAAACAATTATCATCGCTTTAGAGAAAGATAATGCCTATTTTAGAATTTCAATAAAAAGCGACGGAAACCGAATTCCTGAAAATCTAAAAAATAAAATTTTTGAGCCATTTTTTAGAGCACCTGATACTATGAGTATTACAGGAACCGGAATTGGATTATCACTTTCGCATTCACTTGCAGAATTGCACTCAGGAACATTAAAATTAGATACTTCAGAAAAGCAATACAATAGTTTTGTACTAGCACTGCCACTTCATCAAGAAAAACATTTTGACTTTTATAAAAATGAAGAAAAACAAAAGCGTAAAAATGTTGAAGAAGAAATAATTGAAGAAATCACAAATACTAGAACCACAATTCTTGTTGTTGAAGATAATGTGGATTTATTAGAATTTATTGCCAATGATTTGGAAGAAACCTATCATGTGCTCCGAGCAAAAAATGCGCATGAAGCTTATGAAATTATTGAGAAATACACCATTCAACTTATTGTAAGTGATGTTATGATGCCTGAAATCAGTGGGTTTGAGTTGTGTAGAAAAATAAAAACAGATTTACAATCCAGTCATATTCCAGTTGTTCTGCTTACTGCGAAAGATAATTTGAACTCAAAAATCGAAGGTCTTGAAGTCGGTGCCGATGCTTATATCAGTAAACCATTTTCAATGGAATATCTAAAAGCTCAGGTCGAGAATTTAATTGAGAATAGGAAAAATTTAATGGATTTTTATTCAAGTTCACCGTTATCGCATTTAAAAAGTGTGGCACACAGCCAAATTGATGAAACTTTTATTAAAAAACTGGACGAAATCATTAATGAGAATTTATCAAATACCGAATTAAGTGTTGAAATCCTAGCTGAAAAAATGGCAATGAGTCGTTCTACATTTTACAGAAAAATAAAAGAAATCACAAACCTAAACCCAAATGAGCTCATAAATATCGCCCGACTTAAAAAAGCCGCCGAATTACTAAGTTTAGGTCATCATAAAGTATATGAAATAGCAGAAATTGTAGGTTATAACTCCCAAACGACATTTGGTCGCAATTTCCAAAAACAATTTAAAATGACACCTACAGAATATGCGCAAATGAACGAGCCTGGAAACAATTAAAAATAGTTTCCATTCTTTAAAATTTAAAAATGCCTTAAATGAAATTTCACTTAAGGCATTTTTATTATTTCACACTTATTAATTACTTTCATTTCCTAAACGAATTACAAAAGTAGATCCTGTTAAAATTTTCTAGAGCTAAAAGATAAAATCTTATCACCCAATGTAGATTTGAAAAAAATCTAATACAATAATCATTATGGGGCCGTGCTGTCCGCCACATCTTTGCTGGAGATCTTTTTGGGGAAGGAAGCGCCCCGGGCTTCCCGCAAAAGAATCCTGTCCCCGTCGCCTGCGCATCAGCGAATCCGGATGGGGCGATGCTTCGGGGGAAGAAGCGCAAACGGGCATAAAACAGAAAACCCCGTCCG
>NZ_JBCPXZ010000009.1:0-66808 GCF_039581405.1 Flavobacterium mesophilum
GAGCGGTCGAATGCGGCAGTCTTGAAAACTGTTGACTGTAACAGGTCCGGGGGTTCGAATCCCTCTTTCTCCGCTGACTTTAAAACCCTTAACTTTGTTAAGGGTTTTTCTTTTTTACATCGTAAATTTTATTTGTAAATAGTTTCAAAAAAATTTTCACAATCAAAAAAACATTTTAACTTTGCACCCGCAATCAGATAACGAGAGCGACATACTGGAGAAATGGCAGAGCGGTCGAATGCGGCAGTCTTGAAAACTGTTGACTGTAACAGGTCCGGGGGTTCGAATCCCTCTTTCTCCGCTGAGAGCTAAAGATGAGACTTTTCACAGTTTTCAAAAAAGCCTAAACAAGCGCAAAATCCTGCAAATCTAATGATTCGCAGGATTTTTTCTTTTATGCATATTTTCAAAAATATCCAGAAATTTTGTGGCAGAATCATGGCATAGTACATAATAGCCTTGATCCCGTAATTACCATAAAAAAATTAAGGCGAATTTGAAACTCTTTTTTTTTTACACTTTTCACTTGTTTATTATCATTAAGCGCATTGCGAATCTAAATTATTGAATGCCATTCAACCAATACCAGAAATTGGCTTGTTTCTTTTTCTTGGTTTCACAAAAATCTAAACATTTCATAATTTTTCTTTTCTAAAATAGTCTATTTTTGCGACACTTTTAAAAGTTCCAATAAGCAGATATGTATTTGTTTAATACCTTTTTTTATTCTTGTCGCAAAACATTCCTGCCTATTCTGGCATTAATATCCTTTGTGGGTTATGCGCAACAGGATACTTTACAAGACCTTGCTCAGACAAAAGGACCAGAAAAGCTTACCAAGCTTGAAATTTGGTGCAATCAACAATTATATTTCCGCAAGCCCTCTCGAAAGATTGAATTACTCGACAAACTTGAGCAGATAGCGCTTAAAAAAAATGATGAAGTTATCCTTGCCTCTATAACTTTCTATCGTGGTCTCTATGTAATCGCTATGGACGGCCAAGAACACAAAAAAGGCGTTGTTTTAATGCAAAAGGCAATTTCAATGGCGGAGAAAAAAGGACAATCACTTCAAACTGCCTATTTTAGACACTCATTAGGCTATTATTATTTTAACCATGCTAAAGATCCTGTTGAAGCTTTGCAGAATATGCTTCAGGCTCATTATATTTTTGAAGAAGCGGGCTATCAGAATATTTACGACCAGTCAGCCAAGCTTGATCATTTGGCCTATGTTTATTATCATCTCAATAATTTTAACGAATCAATAAAATACCTCAAGATAAGTCTTAAAAACCCTATTGAAAATTCTAGGCGACATATCAGCATCCTCAATACCATTGGTCAAAATTACCGTGAACTAGTCGAGCCTGATAATGCAAGAAAATACTTCGAGCTTTCAAGACAACAAGCAATTATCGCTAAGGATACTGCATGGATAGGTATAACAGCGGGAAACATAGGACATCTCTATCTTAATGAAAAATTATATTCCCAAGCCAAACCATATATGCAGGAATACTACAAATGCGGCTTGGTTGTAAAAGATACTGCATTAGTTATAGAAGCTCTTACCGGTTTGGGAGACATTGCACTTCATTCAGACAAGGCTGATTTGGCATTGCAACAGCTCCAGCAAGCCGAAACCTTATTCAACCAAGCTTTTAAATCACCTGATATGCAGGCGCAAAATTACGTACGCAAGCAATATCTTCTCAATGTATTGGCCAAGGTCTGGGATGCCCGTGGAAATGATTCACGCGCACTGGATTATCTTAAAGAATCGTATAGCATAAAAGACAGTATTGAACGTCGTGTAAAACTATCTAAGAATACGTCCATCATGCAAATGTTTGAAGCAGAACAGAACAATAATCGCTTGCGACTTCTTAATGAGGAAAAACAAACCGCAGAGATGAAACAGAAACTGTATATCTCCTTAGGAATACTGCTCGCAATTATCATTATACTCCTGTATAGCAGACAAGTTCGCGAAAGAAAAATCCAAAGCCAAAAAGAAACTCTTCTAAAACTGGAAAAAGAAAAGACTGAAAACGAATTGAAATCGTCACGAGAGCAACTTAAGGAATATATACATCATTTACAACAGAAGGCTGAACTTATAGAAAAAATGCAATCTGAGATGCATCTTATGACGAAACAGTACGATATTTCAGCAAATGATGAACAGGCAGTTTCAGTATTAAATAAACTCAGTTTTGCTACTATTTTAACTGAAGACGACTGGACGCGATTTAAGGTATTGTTTGAAAAAGTACATTCTGGATTCTTTTTTAAGCTAAAGACAGCTTATCCCGGCCTTACTCCAGCCGAAACTCGTTTATGCACTTTGATCAAACTCGAATTCAGTTCGCACCAGATGGCTGCAATGATGGGGATCAGCACTATGAGCATCAAGAAAAACAGACAAAGACTTCGCAAGAAAATCAATCTTCCTAAAGAACAAAAACTAGAAAATCTATTTCTGGATTTCTAAACTGACCTACAATCTAAAACTTCTTTAGCCCCTCTTCCTCATATCATTTACAAGATTGAAAACCAAATAATTAACAAATTGTACCCCCTTTTGTCTCCCCCTGTTTTTTAGTAAGAATTGGTTGTAATGATACCTTTGGCATGTAAAATTCTTAACATGCATCTATGAAACAAAACTACTTTCTTCTACTTCTTTGCATATTTAGCTCTGGCTGGCTTTCAGCACAGGAATCAGCAGTCACTTCAGGCGGATCAGGCTCAGGGGCTGGTGGTAGCAACACTTATTCTATTGGACAGATAACTTATAGCAAAATTGACGGTCCCGGTGGTTCATCAATTCAAGGTGTACAGCAACCTTACGAGATTTTTTTGCTTGACGTGAAAGATCATCCTACCATCAAACTCGAAGCAATGGTTTATCCTAACCCTACACCAAAGGATATTATTCTGAAAATAACAACTGCTCTAGAACAAAACTTCCATTACAAACTTTTTGACCTCAACGGAAAGCTTCTTCACAATGAAAATATCAAGGAAGTTGAAACCTCCATTTCGATGGAAACCTATGCCGGAGCTATTTATTTATTAAAAGTGTACTCTGACCAATTCGAATTAAAAACCTTCAAAATCATAAAAAAGATTAAATGAAAAGAATAATTACTTTACTAATCGTTTTATTCTCAGCCACTGTTTTTGCTCAAGCTCCAGGAAAAATGAGCTATCAATCGGTGGTGCGCGATTCAAAGGGAGAACTTCTTAAAGATACACCAATTGGTGTACGCATAAGCATTCTTCAAGGCTCTTCGACAGGAACTGTCACTTATGAAGAAACTCACAACAGTGAAACCAATATTAATGGCTTACTAAGCCTTCAAATCGGTACTGGAACAGCAATAATTGGTACATTTAGCGGAATCGATTGGGCTACAGGACCATATTATATCAAATCTGAAATAGACCCAAAAGGAGGAACAAACTATACCATTACAGGAACAAGTGAATTGATGAGCGTTCCTTACGCCCTTTATGCCGCAAATGCAACTGTAGGACCACAGGGGCCTGCAGGTGCAAATGGACTTGATGGTATTGACGGTATTGATGGAGCAATCGGACCGATAGGACCAACAGGACTTACTGGAGCAACGGGACCACAAGGCCCTGCGGGACCAGTAGGACTTACAGGCGCAACGGGAGCTACAGGACCAATAGGACTTACGGGAGTGACGGGAGCACAAGGACCTGCAGGACCTATGGGCGCTATGGGAGCTACTGGAGCAACGGGACCACAAGGACCAATAGGACTTACTGGAGCAATCGGACCGCAAGGCCCCGCGGGACCAGTAGGACTTACAGGCGCAACGGGAGCGCAAGGACCTGCAGGACCTACGGGAGCTACAGGTGCAGCGGGAGCACAAGGACCAATAGGACTTACTGGAGCTACAGGACCACAAGGGCCTGCGGGACCAGCAGGACTTACAGGAGCAACTGGAACACAAGGATCGATAGGACTTACTGGAGCTACAGGTGCAACTGGACCACAAGGACCTGATGGACCAATAGGACTGACAGGCGCAACTGGACCACAAGGACCTGCGGGACCAGCAGGACTTACAGGAGCAACTGGAGCACAAGGACCTGCGGGACCAGTAGGACTTACTGGAGCAACTGGAGCAACAGGAGCAACAGGAGCGCAAGGACCTGCGGGACCTACAGGACTTACTGGAGCTACAGGTGCAACGGGAGCAACAGGAGCACAAGGACCAATTGGGCTTACGGGAGCAACAGGACCACAAGGACCTGCGGGAGCTACAGGAGCAACGGGAGCACAAGGACCAATAGGACTTACTGGAAATACCGGAGCTACGGGAGCACAAGGACCAATTGGGCTTACAGGAGCAACAGGACCACAAGGACCTGCGGGAGCTACAGGAGCAACGGGAGCACAAGGATCAATAGGACTTACTGGAGATACCGGAGCTACGGGACCTCAAGGACCTGAGGGACCATTAGTATCAGGAACTACTGGTAGTATTTTATATCATAATGGAACCTCATGGGTTGCGTTGTCTCCAGGAACAGCCGGTCAAATGCTGCAAAGCAATGGAAATACTGCACCATCTTGGAAGTCACCTATAACCTACTACGCGGATCGTGACGGTGATGGCAACGGGGATAAATATTCTAGGTTTACCTCGTTTGAGACTTCTCCACCTACAGGTTTTGTAACAACAGGAACCGACTGCGATGACACTAATGCTAGCAACGCTTCACCTGTACCTACTGCTTTTGGGGAAACTAACAGGGTTGCTGCCTCTTTTACAGCAAACTGGTCAAGCGTACCAGGCGCTACCTCTTATTTTATAGATGTTGCAACATCAAACAATTTTTCTGGCATGCTTCCGGGATACAATAACTTCAATGCCGGGACTTCGACCTCGTTGAACATTACCGGACTTGATGGTTGCACAAATTATTATTACCGTGTGCGCGCCGTAACAGTTTGTGGTACCAGCGCTAATTCATTGGTAACAAATGTAGGAACCTTTAAATGTTCATTATTTAATTATACCGGCAATGATCAAACTTTTACTGTTCCGGCTGGAGTTACAAGCCTGAATGTACAATTATGGGGCGCCAGAGGCGGAAATTCATTCAGCCTATCAGGTGGTGGTGGCGGTTATGTAGCCGGCACACTTAATGTAACACCGGGTACTACTCTTACTATTATCAGTGGTGGCTCAGGTGGAGATGACAGCAATTGCTTTACTAGCGGCGGCGGCGGTTATGGCGGCGGCGGCGGCTCATGTGACTCTCTAGGCATAGGCGGTCTAGGAGGAGGTGGAGGCCGTTCTGCAATCCAAATCAACAGTGTTGACGTAGTTGTTGCTGGTGGCGGTGGTGGTGCCAGTTGCAATGAATACCAGAATGGTGGCGCTGGTGGTGCTGAAGGTACCGGAACTGGCGGACAAGGAGCACGCCTTGGCTCGTGTGGCTGGAGCGTTGGTGCAGGTGGAACATCGTACACTACCAATGCAGTATTTTCTGTCACAACAAGTACGATAGGTGCCAACAACGGAAACGGAAAAATCCAAATCAGCTGGTAACTATGCTAAATCTAAAAACAAAACTGCTTACCGTTATGACTACAATACTAACGGTAAGCCTTATATCTGCACAAAATAACACTCAGGAAGACGAAAAACGTCGACAGGAGAAGTGGGAAAAAATTGCAAAAATAAAACGCCAAGAAGAAAAAGAAGAGGCCCAAAAGCTGCGTCAAGAGAGCAAATTGAAACCTAAACCGGTGACTCACGAAACTAAGCCGGACAGTCTTGCTTATTGGAACCAACTGGACATACTTTCTTTTAGCAAGTCGGAAAAAGGTTTGCGTGAATGGCTCTCAACTCCTCATCCTGAATACAACATGGCTTCATGGTGCTTTTATGGCAATATCACAACTGATGATGGAGAAGTCGTAGCTATCAGCAGTATGATTCAGCAACAATTAAATATGGGCGGAATGCCTTACTTGGCAGAATTTTCATATTGCGACCGCAACGGTTACAAAGTAGTTCCATTTGAAGTAGAAGCCAATGATGTACAGTTCAAAGCTCCCTTTTCTGTAAAGGTAACATACAAATATATTTGTGACATGTACCTGGAAATTACACTTTTGTCTGGAGAAATGGGACAAGCAGGTGCAAAATACAGGTTAGCAGGCAACGTTATTGATTTAAAGGGTAACAACTTGAAGTATGATCTTATCCTTACAGATACTTACGGTGCAATTCAGATTGGGTATGGCACTACGTCATTTTTGCCACAATGGCTTACACCTTCTCAGCATCAAAACGTGATGGCCAATTACAAAGGTAGCGTCCCAAATTATCTGAACGCACGTAAAGACACAATGTTGGGACAGGGTTCTTATTACTATTCAATGCCTTTACTTAAAGTCGAATCGTTCTTATTGTACCGCAAAGTAGACAATGAATGGAAACAATATGCAAATGGCAAAAAAGGAAATATTTGGGTAGATTATGTCGTTCAAGGTTTTAACTCACAGGAAAAGACGTTATTGAAAAATGCACAATGGCAATTTTTGGCGATTCAGTTTCCTGAAAAAAATGCCAGCTTAATGGTCTCAATTGTAGATGTCCCTCCAATTGAAAACATTTCTTCTAAAGTACTTCCAATGGCTCGTTTATATTATGGTGATAAAAAGGCCACTAACGGAAGCAAGCAGGCTTATTACGAATGGGCAATTGACCAAATAGAATATAAACCCACAAAATATTGGGTTGATCCTAAAACTGGCTTAAAATATCCTATTGAATTTGATTTGAACCTACGTTCTCCTGACGATTCCTACCTAAAACTAAAAGGAAAATCTGTGCGAGATAATCAAGTCGTTGGATATGGCGTAAACAAATATGAAGGTGTTTTTTCAGTAGAAGCTGACATACAAGTTAAAGATCTTAATGCCACAAATCTACAAGGCTTTTCATGGGCAGAAATACACTAGCGAAATTGGAGTTCACACCATAATTTGGACTCAGAACAAAAGATCTTTGGTTTAAAAAAACAAAAAAAATGCAAAATCAAAGACAATGCTACACTGGAGAAAAACAATGAAAACTCACACGGTTTAATCTTGAAACAGAGTATAAAAGCGGAATATGATGATTTGGCTAGAATTCCTCTTTCTTTGCTGAAGGCTTAAAATAAAGAATAGCACAGCCTAAAACAAGCTCAAAACCCTGCAAATCGAATGATTCGCAGGGTTTTTTCTTTTATGACATTTTTAATATTTTCAAAAATACGAAGAAATTTAATTCACATTCATGACACATTTTAAATGGAATTTTCTTCGATTTTGCCGTAAAAAGCTGAGGGTAATGATGGGTAAAGTTTGCTTTTGGTTCAAGACCTGACAGCCTCCATGAGCATCCACTGTAGAAGAGTCAGTGAATTGCCGGAGGAGATCAGCATCAGTTCTGACAGCCACAACATTGGAAGAAACTCCAAATACAGAAGATTTACCTTAAAGCTAACATCCACAGATTTAGACAAAAACGAGGCAGTGAAAATTTGAAAGCAGTATTTCTATTGTTAATTTAACAATTAATTGTGACACGTAAAGCAAGGTCTTTTTTTAATATTGTAGTATTTTTATTTACTTTCGAATTATATTCATATTTAACTATTACACTAACAATCACCAATTAAAATTATTAAAATTCACACCACTAACATTCAAAACCTCACAAAAAAATTATGAATTCCACAAAATCAAATCATCACACTTCAGCAAGTCTCTATCAAAAAGTGCTATTTCAACTTCTATTTTAGCATCTACAAATCTTACTTACTCAAAAAAAACAAATCACATAACAAATGCATTTATTTCTATTTCTCATAAAATGGAATAGAACTATCATGTCTATTTTTTAAAAAACCATAACCAATTAATGAGACAAACAATTCTAGTTTTATGTTGCTTTCTTTTTTTATCAAATATTTTACAAGCACAAACATCAGGCACAATTAAAGGACATGTAACAGATACCATAAATAATTTTACTTTAGCGAAAGCATCAATTTCTTTGTTAAGAGCACAAGATTCCATTTTAATAAAATCTACCCGAGCCCAAGAAAATGGTTATTTTGAGTTGAATAATATTAAAGCCGGTAAATTTATTTTACTGGTCTCTTATCCCAAATATGCTGATTTTGTAGATCAATTTTCTGTTGATTCCACAAAGTTGATCAAAGATTATGGTAAAATTAATTTGGCCGATAAAGGACGAATATTATCTGAAATAATTATAAAAGGCAATAGAGCCGCCATGAAAATCAAAGGAGATACATTAGAATTTGATCCTAAAGCATTTAAAATAGAGCCTAATGCAAAAGTGGAAGATCTGATTAAACAATTCCCAGGAATACAAATTGATAAAGATGGAAAAATTACCGCTCAAGGCGAAACTGTCACCAAAGTTTTGGTTGATGGTGAAGAATTTTTTGGTGATGATCCTACTTTAGTTACAAAAAATCTACGTGCCGACATGGTTGATAAAGTACAATTGTACGACAAAAAAAGTGATCAAGCCGCTTTTACAGGAATTGATGATGGCCAGAAAACCAAAACTCTAAATGTCAAGCTCAAAGAAGACAAAAAAAATGGTCATTTCGGAAAAGTAGAACTCGGTGGAGGAACTGATAACTTTTACAAAGGCCAAGCCATGTTTAACAAATTTTGGGATAAGAAAAAATTAGCAGTTTATGGCATTTTAGGCAACACCGGACAAGTAGGATTAGGATGGGGAGATAAAGATAAATATGGCGTAAGCAGTTATCAAGTAAGTGATGACGGAGGTATTAATTTTTCAAACAGTGGAAATGATGAATTTGAAAGTTGGGATGGGCAATTTAATGGTGAAGGAATTCCAGTCGCTCAAACTGGCGGAATACATTTTGACAATAAATGGAACAACGATAAAGAATCTATCAATGTAAATTATAAAATTGGTGATATCAAACTTTCAGGAAATCGTAATGATATTAACCAGCAAAATTTAAATTCTAGCAGCATTTATAATACTTCAGACAAGGTTTTTGAGAAAAACATGACTAAAAACAAACTTGATCTTTCTTATGAAATCAAAATTGACACTACTTTAACTTTTAAATTAAATGTCGATGGATTATTTAAAAAAAGTAATTCAAGTGAAGCAGAAATGCGAAAAGGTACAGACGAACAAGGTAACCAATTGAATAATTTGAAACAGACAACTACAAATGATGTCGATGATAAAACATTCAATATAAACACTTTACTAACCAAGAGACTTAAAAAAAAGGGGCGAACATTATCTCTTAATTTAAACCAATCAAGTACAGATAGCAAAAGTGATGGTTATTTAAATTCTAGAGCTGAATTTTTTACAACATCCGTCATCACTCCAGATAGCACCAAAGTAGTCGATCAAAATAAAGTCAATAATATTAGCAATACAGCTTTTAAATCAAATTTAATCTATACCGAACCGTTATCCAAAAGTCTATCTGTAATTCTTAATTATGGATTCAACATGAGTAACGGAAAATCTAATCGCAAATCTTTTAATCAAGCTCCTAATGGCGATTATACTGTTCTGGATTCCGTATTTAGTAATAATTATGAATTAGACCAAACGATAAACCAACTTGGAGCGATTTTTAATTACAAAAAAAATAAAACCGTTTTAACTTTTGGCTCTAAATTTAGCGGCGTAAACTTTAAACAATATGATGTTTATACAGACAGTTATTTTAAGCAAAAATTTGTCAACTACATGCCTCAGATAACCTATCAATATAATTTTAAACAAAGAGAATCACTACGTTTTTCGTACAACGGAAACACCGATCAGCCAACATTAGAACAAATACAACCGATACGAAATAATCAAAACCAATTAAATACGATTGTGGGTAATCCAAATTTAGATCCTTCTTTTAGAAATAATATTAGAGGAAGTTATTATTCGTATAAAGTACTTAGTAATCAATATTTTTCGGTCAATGGATCGTACAATTTTACATTAGATCCAATAATAAGTAATGTGATTACAAATGAGAGCGGACAAAGTATTTCTCAATTTGTAAACCTAAAAAACAAAGCTACAACAAGTTATTATTTGAATACTAATTTTGGACAAACCATCAAAGCCATAGACATGACAGCAGGAATTGGTTTAAGCGCAAACAAAAATTTAAACTATAACTACATCAATACAAAACTGAATCAAACTAAAAATTCAACTTATTCCATTAATTTAAACTTTTCAAAGAATAAAGAAAAAAAATATAATTTCAATGCTTACTTCGGGCCTACTTACAACGTTGCTAATGCAAGCATCAACGAAAATAGCAATAGTAATGGTTGGGGTTTTAATGGAAATTTCTGGAGCAGTGTACAATTACCTTTCAAACTAGAAGTTAGCACAGATGGTAATTATCAATATAATGGAAAAACGCAAGTGATTCAGGAATCTTTTGAACGTTTTATTTGGAATGCATCTATCACCAAAAAATTCTTAAAATCAGATAATTTAAGAGTTTCTATAACGGGCCGAGATCTTTTGAACCAAAATGTAGGATTTAATCGTTCTGCATTCAATGGAAATATCAATCAAAGCACCTATACCACGATCCAAAGATACTTTATGTTCTCTGTAAGCTGGGATTTCAGCAAAATGGGTGGAGGAGAAATTAAACAAAACTAAAAATATGAAAACAATAATAAATCGCATCTTAATTTTTATAACAGTATTGATAAGCTGCAATACTTTTGCACAAAATGAACACTTTGTAGAAAATGGCATAATCGAATTTGAAAAAAAATCGAATATGTACGCTTTAATTACAAAAAAATTAAAAGGAGAAACTGATAGTTATTATCAAGCTGCTTTTGAAAGCTATAAAAAAACAAATCCACAATTTAAAACTACTAAAAGCATTCTTGTTTTTTCAAAAAATAAGAGTTTATACAAATGGGATGAAACAAATCAATCAACAAGCAACAGTTGGATTGCTGACGATGCAATGGCTAATTTAAAAAATATTATCGCCACAGATCTCGATACGAAAACCAGTGTCACACAAAAAAATGTTTATGACGATTTATACTTAGTTAAAGACAGTTTACGCAAAATTGATTGGAAAATTACCGATGAAACTAGAGAAATTGCAGGTTATGAATGCCGCAGAGCAAATGCCATAGTTCTTGATTCTGTTTATGTTGTTGCTTATTACACTATTCAAATTCCATTTGCTGGTGGCCCAGAGTCTTTTACAGGATTACCCGGAACAATTTTAGGATTGGCCCTGCCACATGAAAACATGACTTGGTTCGCTACAAAAGTTACAGAAATTCCTGTTACTGATAAAGATTTAGCCCCACCAATTAAAGGTAAACCTACCGACAATAAAGGACTGAATAAAATACTTATGGATGCTTTGAAAGACTGGGGGAAATGGGCAAAAAAAACACTACTAGCCTACTCTTTATAACTAGCTATTAAAACTTATTCCTTACACAAAGATTAATGTAAATGGTTCCTGAGACTTCCAGAATATATCAATGGAACCTGTAATAGCATAAAAGTCACAAATTGCAAACCCTCAGCAAATGCTGAGGGTTTTTCTTTTTTAGTCATACTGACACGTATTTGCACCTTGATTTTCAAGGAAAGAATTATATCGTTTTTAACCTTGCTTAAAATCCTTAAATTATAAAATCATATTATTAACATTTAATTGTTCCACCATCCACTCTAATAGTAGCGCCACTGATATAGTCAGCATAAGAGCTACAAAGATAAGCGACGGCTCCTGCAATTTCTTCAGGTTCTCCAAACCTTCCTGTATCATTTGGAATTAGTTCCTGAACTGCCTTATATTTTATTCCCTCAAGATCAGTTCCCCAATTAAATTTTGGGGCAGCATTTACAAGCCAATCCTCAACCATTGGATTAATAATCGCTCCAGGAGATACCACATTTGAAGTGATTCCTGTTTCTTTTAGAGTTCTTGCTAACGAAATTGAAAGGTTGTGCCTCGCCGCCAGCGTCGCATTATAATGTGGTTGTTCTTTGATAGGCTGTATCGCAAGACCTCCTCCAATATTGATAACTCTACCCCAGCCTAATGTCTTCATTTGAGGCACTAGTCTTTGTATCATTCTTACATACGAAACGACATTATTATTATATATTTCTGACCAATCGTCTGCAGTTGCTTCGCCCCATGATTTATGTGATGTCGCACCTGCGTTATTAATTAAAATATCAATTTGACCGCTTTTAAGTGCGGCAGAAGCAACTTGATCAGCACCAAGGTCTGTGCTAAGATCTCCAATCGCCATTTCTGCAATTCCGCCATTGCTAATAATCTCTTGGCATACGGCTTTGGCACGATCTTCATTTCGCCCATGAATTATTACAGTTGCACCTTCGTCCGCCAGCATTTTTGCAATTGCTTCTCCAAGTCCGGAACTAGAACCCGATATAAATGCTCGCTTTCCTTTTAATTTTAAATCCATTTTATTTATTTTTATTAATTAGTATTTTTCTTGCGGGTGTGGTACCAAACTCTTTTTTATATGCATACGTAAAATGAGAAATATTAGCAAAACCTATCTCTAAATATATTTCGCTTGGCCGTTGCATGCTGTTTTCTAATAAATATTTTGCTTCAGAAAGACGCTGACGAGTAAGCCATCTGCTTGGTGTAATCCCAAACAACCTTGCAAAATCTCTTTTAAATCCAGACAAACTGCGTCCTGTGAGAAAAGCAAATTTTTCTAGCGGAACATTATACCTATAGTGACCATTCATAAATGCCTCTAAATCTAATTTTCCAGGATCACTAAATTCAAACAACATTTGTTTAATTTCAGGATCACTATGGGCAAGTATTAAAATCAGCTCTTTAATTTTAATTCGCAAAACTTCCGCATTTACACTTTTATTCAATGCAAATTCACTTAGTTCTTCCACAGATTTCTCCAGTAACAAATTAGTTTTAACCATCCTTACGCCTTCGCCATAAAACCTTTCCGATTTGAAATCGTGCTCATTTGCAATCTCCATAAGAGTTCGTTGGTCAAAATGCACAGCAATCGATTTAAATCCATCAGATTCAGGATGTTTAATTGATTTTGCTAATTGGTTTCTCCTAAAAAAACGATAATCGCCGGCAGTAAACGAATATTTTTTATGCCCCACCCAAACTTCATGACTGCCTTTAATGATATAACTGAAAATATGATCAGAAACAAAAGCTTCATTTTCAACATTATTTCCAAAATAAACATTTTGCAAAAGTTTCGGCTCTGAAAGAGTTTGATTTTTAATAAGTTGCATTTTCATCATTTTTAAGTAATGCAAATTTACTAACTGTTTTCGTTCAAAAGTTTGTTCAAACGTCCAATATTACTTCAATACTGTTTCCTTATAAAAAACACAAAAAAAAGCCTTCGAAACAACTTCAAAGACTTTAACTTTTTCTTACCAACCAAAAAACTTTTGATCAGCAGCACTTTCTAAACAACAATCTACATCATCGTATTAATACGTATACTCGCTTTTATAAGTGCCAATGCCGATATTTTTGAAATATGGATATCTTTCGGCTGATGATGCGAATTCTGACTTACTAATTTTACATATTCTTGCCCTTGTTCAGACTTCTGAACATATTTCACTGTAATATATTCCTCCCACTCATTCAGCTTAACACTCAGTAGATACATTTCGCCAAAAAAGATATTCTCAAATTCAGTTTCCTTATATAAAATAATATCCCCAGATTTCAATAAAGGATACATACTATCTCCAGTTACAGAAATTGCTCCGTCACATTTTGGGAGATTTGGAATTTTTATGGTGTCCAAGATTCTTTGAGGCTCTCCACTGCTGAAAAGCTCTCTTAAACCTGCAACAGCTTCTAAATCATACAAAGGTATTTCTTGACTCGCATGCAGCGAATCGACTGTTTTTCTATCATTATTCATAATCACTAGGCTTGTATTTTCTTCTTTAATCATTGGCCCATTTCCTGTCAAAAGCCACTCTGAATTTAGGTCTGGGTAATAATGTAATATTTTACACGCCTTATCTGTTCCCATATTACTACTATTGTCTAAAAACTTATTAGAAAATCCCATATCGTTACAGAACTTATACTTAGTAATCCCTTTATAATCAAGATATTCCCGCACTCTTTCCGTTGACCCCATAAAAAGATGTATTATTTTACGTTAAAAATTTGTTTTGATGTATTATTTTACATTATATTTGCAAAGTAAAGAAAAACAAAATTGAAAAACAAGCAACTAGGCCAGAAAATATTGGAACAGAAGCAATTTTATCAATTTCAAAACAAACGCAAAACACTGTATTACAACAAAATAAAAAAATAAAATTCAAAAAATAAAAATACTACCCTAAAAACCAAAAAGAATGTATAATACTACGAATCAAAATGCAATCATTCATAAAAACCTATTAACAACAAATAGTACCAAACCTTAAATGAAATCGAAATGAAAAAAAATCAAATCAAAGACAAAATTCAAGAATTAGAAAATTGGCTGATTGAAAACCCAAACAGCCCTGAAAGAAACTTAATAGAATCGGACATTAAAAAATTAAAAAATCAATTAGAGAAAAATCATGAGTAACACACAAATCGAAGAACGTATTGCAACATTATATCTGGCACTTCAATACTGTTCTGAAAAAAAGAAAACTTTTACTGCCGGAGAAAGAATCTGTATCAACCAAGAACGTTTCCAATGGATGCATATTTTGGATGATCAAACTGCCGCTCCCCGTCCTGTATCGGCAAATATTGAAAACAAATTAAAAGAAGTTTCAAGACTTGCACTTCAGAATAATTTCAAGCCATATTACGGAGACCCATTTAAAGAAGAAATTTTATTAAACGCCTAAAAAAACAATTATTATGAACACTTCAACAGCAAACAATTTCAAAACCATGGACTTATCTCAATTTTCTGCTCAACAATTAAAAGAAGCTTTAAATAAAATTGAAAGCAAAAAATTAGAAGAAAGAGACGCTTATAAAAAACTAGTAGCAGAAACAATTCCGAAAGCACTTTCCAGATTACATGAAACGTCTGAAATGATGAGAAATGCCAAAACAGAAACTTTCCAATTGTTTGAAACTATTTTAGATTTAAAAAATCAAGTTTATGGTTTTAAAGAAAAACAAATGTCGTATACTTTTTCTAATGACAAAGAAGAAATCACAATTGGGTACCGCATCAACGAAGGCTGGGATGATACTGTAACTATTGGTATTGAAAAAGTTCAGAATTACATTTCGTCACTTTCTACCAGTAGAGAAACGGCTTCGCTAGTTAAAATTGTTTTCAATCTTTTAAAAAAAGATGCTAAAGGAAATTTAAAAGGCTCTAGAGTTTTGGAACTTCAAAAGTTGACAAAAGAATTCAATAATGACGAATTTACAGATGGTGTAGAAATTATTGCTTCTTCTTTTAAGCCTGTACGCTCGAGCTGGTTTATTGAAGCAAGCAGAATTGACGAAAACGGCATCCGAACCAACATTCCGCTATCGATGTCTTCTGTTGATTTTTTACACGGTTATGCCTTTAATTTTTTTAATCAGCAAATTGATCATAATCATGCAGCTTGATTACAGTTAAGTTAATCACGACAATTTAAAGAACCCATTTCAGAAAATATAATTACAAAATGTTTTTTAACATTCCGAAATTCTGACAATTAACCCCAAAACATTAAAATTTTCTTCCAACCTCGTAATTTTATCACTTCTTAATACCACACCTAATGCCGATATCCACAAATAGAAGCCTCGGAATTCAAAAGAACAAATTGCTTCGCTACAAATTGATAAAAGAATTATACCAAAAACACAAAACAGATGATATTCCAACAACAGTAGTATGGAGAAAATACGTCTCACCTATTTATCCCATATCACGCACTACTTTGTATGAAATACTCTGCACTCCCATTACCTCAGAATTAAAAAGAATCGAAGAACTGATGGGCAATCAAGAGAAATCTTCCTAAATAGTTACTTAAGAAATAAATCCTAAACAATTAACTTTAATTGTATTTGGTACCGATGTCAATTACTTTTCAAAAAAAAGGGTAAGACATATATTATTGCGACACCGAGAGATCAAAAGTTATCATGACTTCTGTACCAACATCAATTATAGAATTTATTTCAAAATGCCCTTTCAACGAATTAGTTCGCTCTTTAATGTTAGACAGACCAATTCCCTTTTTGATTACATTCACATCAAAACCAACACCATTATCTTTGATTGATAATTTTAAAATCTTATTCTTAATTAATTGGATTTCGATATTCACTTTTGTTGCACTGGAATACTTATGAACATTCAGAAGAGATTCCTGAATTATACGATAAAAATTTACCTTGTAGACATTCTGGATTTTACTCCAATCAAATCCATCTTCAATTATATAATTGAATTCAGCACCATTTATATGACTTTGATTTTTGATCAAATCTGATAATAGAATATTAAAATCGCTACCTTCAAGAAATGAATCACGGCTAAGATCATGAGAGATAGTTCTAATTTCATTTTCAATGTTTTGCAATTCAAAAATATATTCTTTTCTTTTTTCAATTGTTTTCTCATCAGTCTTCGAATTAAAAAAGCCTAAATTCATTCTGACTGCATATACCTTATTCATTACTCCATCATGTAATTCCCTGGCTATTTTATTTTTCTCTTCCTCCTTTGCGCTGTTTATTTTCTCTTTTTGCTCGCTCAAAAGCTGAAATATTTCATCGTTATCGATTTGTTGTTGTTTTAAAAACCTTAACTCTTTGTTCTTATATTTCAAATAAATAATTACGAAAATCCCGGAGAGAATCAAAAAAAGAACAAATGAAAAAATCAATATATAAAAATTCTTTTTTGTCAAAATTTTATTCTCATCTTCCACACTAGCCGTTTCATACTCTATTCGCGCATATTTGTTGCTAGTTCTACTCTGAATACGATTTATGCTATCGCTAACATTTATATATTGATTTGCATAATATATCTTTCTGTTGCGATCAATTTTTGACAACAATTTCAAAATGCTTAAAACCTCATTTGTGTTTCTGATCTCAACAGCACCAGTATAAGCTTCTTTTAAAATTTTTATTGATTTTAAAGTGTCATTTTGAGTTAAATAAAATTCTCCCAAATGGATTTTCTTATATAAAACATCTGAATCATACCCAAGACTATCGACTATTTTTAAAGATTCCAAAAACATTGATTCAACATTGTCATATTCCTTATTTTTCATTTTAGAATAAGCCAAATTCGACAAAACGTTAGCATATATTCGAGGCCATTTATTTTTCAAATCATTTGTCAGGACAGTGTTTAATTCTTTAATAGATTTTGAATATTCACCTTTTAAATCATATAAATTACAAATGTTAATTACAGATGAAACGTTAAAATTATTGACTTGATCACGATCCAAATGATCTTTCTTCATCAACTTTAAATCTTCCAATCCTAATTGATGATATTTTAACGCTTGGTCATACATAAAAAGTTTTTCAAGACAGTTACCCATCAAAGTATTACACATATATTGAAGCTTGGTATTCCCAGTCTTTTTTACATACAATAATGCCTTAGTCACCTCGACTTCACATTCAACAAATCTGCCGTCAAAAAATAAGACATAAGCCTTATTAAAATACATACGCCCTAAATGATCATAATCATGAATCTTCGCATATATTTTTTGGGCCTGCAAATAATAATAGTAGGCACTGTCTTTGTGTGAATTCTCATAACAATCACCTAAATAATAAAGAGACTTAGCCATTCTCGAGCTATCATTTTTCTCTTTTGACAAATTGAATGCGATCAAACTAGACGAAAATGATTTCTTCAAATTATTCAAATAATAATACTCTGCTCCAGCTTTTAAATATAAATCTCGAACAATTGAATCATTTTCTTTGTTTTGTTGCAACAACATTACGATAGAATCAATGTACTTTTCTTTGTTCCGCCCCTCAATTTTATTGAAATACTCCTCATCAAAATCAACATTTTTTTTAGGACTTTCAAATTGCTGTTTTTTAAACAACATAAGGCAGATTAATCCAATTAAGAGAATAACCGCGATACAATATTTTAAGTTTAAGTTTAATTTCAAAACAATCACTTTTATATTCAGATCAAATATACACCAAATAAAAAAGACTATGATGCTCATTGAAAAGCAACCATAGTCTTTGGTAACAACAAATATTAATTCGCTATTTGTCCTTTGGTAGTGACGGATCTCCAGGTTCTGGTGTTTCAAAATCCAAGTCAACCTTCAAAGAATCACTTATCTTTAGATTAGCATTTTCATATGTATCACGTGGTGCAATTTTCATGTTTTTTTTATTTGTTGAATTAACGACTTGACTTTCAAAATCATCATTTGTACAAGAAGAATTTAGTACCAAAACCATCACAATCATCATCAAGGGCAACCTTTTTTTCATAGCATTTTTTTTATGTTTTTGCAAAAAAACATCGAAAAAAATGTTATTTTTTACGGTTTTCCCGTAACATTAATTACTTTTGCATAAATTTTGATGAAAATGCCACTGAATATCCTGATTGTTGATGATCATCCTATGACCGTAGATAGCTACATTAATTTACTGTCTGACGGTTGTTTTGGCGCAATTGAACCTGTTTTTTTAAAAAGCTACAATTGTGAAGATGCTTATAAAAAAATACTATTGTTTGAGAAACAAAATATAAAAATTGATTTTGCCATTCTTGACGTCAACCTTCCTCCTTTTAACGATTTCAACATCACAAGCGGCATTGATTTGGCTTCTATCATTAGAAAAACGCATCCTGAATGTAAAATTTTATTACTAACAATGCACACAGAAGCTTTTATCGTAAATAGAATCATAAAAGGCATTGTACCTGATGGATTCATTTCTAAAAGTGAAGTGAATTTTGAATCATTCCCTTTAATGTGCAAAAAAATCTTCTTAGGGGAAATTATTCACAGTAATGAGATAATTAAATCCCAAAAAACACTTGCCCAAAGAAATTTAGATTGGGATGAATACGATAGCCAAATTTTAATCTTATTATCTCAAGGTGTCAAAACGGTAAATATTCCAAATCATGTACCCCTATCAATTAGTTCGGTAGAGAAAAGAAAAGCCAATATTAAAAGCCACTTGTTACTAGGCAAAGGAGGAGATACAGAATTAATAAATAAAGCCAGACAGCTAGGCCTTCTCTAGCAATTGAAATGTGTCTGAAAATAAAATTATTTCAATTCAAAACTTTTTCAAACAAACCGCACAACAAACGTTCTTTTGCTTCATTTCATCATATAAAGCAAAAAACAGCGCTTTATAATGCTTCATATTCAATACCCAAACTCCTATTTAATTCAATCAATTAAAAAGTTTGATTTTTTAAATTGAGGAGTCTCCTCCATCAAATACCTCTCTAGAATTCTTCTCGCAAAAAAACACTTTGTTTATTCTCTTTACACTTTTGTATAGCTTTAAAACATAATTGTACGAGAGATTTGCACCTATTTTTTCCAGAATAACTTTATACCAATCTTTGTATCCACAAAAGGAAAACAACTGTTGAAATGAAGTTAAGAATCTGAAATTGCAATGTAGATCACAACAGTTGTTCCAATCGACTATAAAAATACTTAATCATACTAAACATTGAATGGAACAATTTATCTACCCAACTCTTACCGCCTTTTTTGCCGCTTTTATTACATGGTTATTCTCTATGAGAAAATCATTAGCGCAAGACAGGGCTGCCGAACTTGATAACGCAGTAAATGCAGTCAAATATTATCGTGATTTACTTGATGACATCACCGCAAGATTAACAGCCGCCACCGAAACTATTAAGACCATGGAAATACAACATCGAGAATTAATGGTTGTTAACCAACAATTAGTAGATGAGCTCCAAAAGTTCAAACAATTAAACGGAAAACAACTATGACACTAGCACAAAAAACGCTCGAAATCGCTATTGCACAAATTGGAGTTGAGGAAATTCCTAAATACAGCAATTCCGGCCCTGAAGTAGAAATTTATCTGAAAAGTGTTGGTCTCACAAAAGGATATTCCTGGTGTATGGCTTTTATTTATTGGTGCACTCAAAATGCCAGTGCGCAAACCAATTTAAAAAACCCTCTAAAAAAAACTGGTGGCGTACTTGATCAATACAATTCAAGTCGTTTTCTGGTACAAAAGTCCCCTATGGTAGGCGATATTTTTATTCTTGATTTAGGAAAAGGACTAGGCCATACTGGCATTATTGAAAAAATAGCAGGAAATATTATTCATACCATAGAAGGAAACACTAATGACAGTGGAAGTCGTGAAGGATACAAAGTTTGCAGAAGAAAAAGAGAAATAAAATCCATGAAAGCCTTTTTGAGATTATAGATCGTGACAGGCATCTGAAAATTCAACTGCGTATGAATAAAAAAATAGAACGAATTGTTTTTTTGTTTTTTTCAGTCTTAGTTCTGGTTTCGTGCAATAGCCCGAAACCGGTTCTAAGCGAACAAAAAGACAAAACCATTACAATCAAAGAAACCGTACATGATACTGTTTTTAAAATTAATAAAGACAGTAGCTCTTTTAAAGCACTATTAGTATGTGAAAACGGAAAAATAATGCTGAAAAATGTTATTCAAGCCGAACCAGGGCGTAGTTTAAAAAGCCCAAAGGTTCGTCTTGATAACAATAAAC
Source organism: Flavobacterium mesophilum (assembly GCF_039581405.1). Taxonomy (NCBI): domain Bacteria; kingdom Pseudomonadati; phylum Bacteroidota; class Flavobacteriia; order Flavobacteriales; family Flavobacteriaceae; genus Flavobacterium; species Flavobacterium mesophilum. The sequence goes on from NZ_JBCPXZ010000009.1 coordinate 20,866, forward strand.
TAATTGTCGATTGCGAATCAAGGAAAGAAGAATTATTTGCGCTTTGGAAATCTAAACAAATCCATGAAATACAAGTCAAAACCTTGAAAACCACAAAATTCATTAATCATTTAACTTTTTTTCAGAAAGCACAAATTTGGTTGGGAAGAATTTTCATTGTGTTGTTGCTTTACTATGGGACACGATTTACATTTCGATTTAAAAAAATCTACTAGCGACAAAAACTGGCTTACACGATAATTTCAATTGACTTTTACACCTTTCAGGGAATGACTTATTGCAATAGCAAACAGGAACGGAAATCAAACCTCATTCTTTGTTCCTTTACAAAAATCTTCCTGGAACTATATATAAAAGACTTTATATAGAGGTATAGATAATTGTGATTTTTCATCACTGATTCCGTTCCTGTAATCATTGACTAATTCAACATCTGACATATATGTTATTGAATCTTAAATCTTAATTCCGATTTTGTAGAGGAGGTTTAATTTTTTTTATAAAATGACAAATCATTGCCGCGTTTCAAAGGAAAATCATTGGGGAGTTTTACCTAAACAAATGCGGCACAGATGTTCAATACAATACAACTTATTATGGTTTATTTGTTCCTGCAGGTTTTGTAACAATAGTTGCCTCAGGAACAAAAACCAATAAAATGTTATTTACAATTTTCTATTGTTGTCTCACCAAGTTAAAGCTTTCAATACTAATACGGGGGTCAATTATTTTATCTTTTATAAGTAAAAAAGTACAAACATCTGTTTAAAAACAAGAAATAACTTAAAGAAACCCTATTTTTTCATTTTTCAAATGAAAAATAATCAATATTACAGGCGATAAAATAAACATATAATATTAATATTTCTTTTACGGGAAACCTCAACTTTCGGATTATGGCTATTGCGAATTTTGCTTCATAAATCTTAAAACATAAACAATGCCACCTAGAAAATTAGAGTACATCAAATTATTACGTAAATTATTCCTTGAAGGAAAAATTTGTATTGAGTTATTGGAAGCTCTGCTTATTTGTGAAAAAGAGTCACTTAATTAATTTGGTTGATTTTTTTAGCGAAATATTTTCAATTTCATCTATAATGTTTAGCCCGTCCTCAATTTCTTTTGCGTTCAGGGCTTTATTTGCAGAAATCTGAGTACTTAAAAACTCTATTTTATTTTTATAAAAATCGATTTGTTCTTGCTGAAACTTTAATTTTTCTCTTAATAAATCATTCTCTGATTTTAACAGTCTGTAATTCGAAATTTCTGCATTGACTGTTTGTTGTTCTTTATTTGCAACTCCACCATCATATGCTTCTTTTTTCTCAATTAGAAGATCATCGAAACTTATTTCGAAAACATCGTGAAGTTTTACGATAAAATCAAGCTTTGGCAAAGTTCCTTTTCTATAATTACGAATATTTGCTTCACTGGTTCCCATAGCTTTTGCAAATACACTGTTATTTCCATTGTATTCTTTTATTGCTATATCGTCAATTTTTTTATTTATAGTACTCATAAACAGTAAATTACAAAAAAAACTCGAAAAAAGTTTCGATTTTATTTCTTTTATTCGAAATAAGTTTCGATATTTGTTTCGAATTAATAACAAAGTTACTAAAAATTATAACGCTAGAAGTAGCTAAAAATGTATTTCGTACAATTTTCAGAAGATATGAAACAAGGAATAAAAATATTAACAAACACCCCTAATCTATAATAGCAAACTATGACAAATTCTCAAATCAAGGCCAAAATTCTCGAGTTAGAAACTTGGTTAATCGAAAACCCATACAGCACTGAACGCAATTTAATAGAGTCAGATTTGAAAAAATTACGAACCGTATTGCATAGCAACCATGAATGATACACAAATACGCGAGCGAATAGCACTCCTTTATCTATCGCTTCAATTTTGCTCAGAACAAAGTAGAACATTTACTACTGGTGAAAGAATCTGTATCAATCAAGAACGCTTTCAGCTGTTGTACAAACTATCAAATTCTGAAGCAGAACCAAGGCCCGTTTCTGCCATGATAGAGCATAAAATACAAGAAACGCTAAAACTAATTGCTATTTATAACTATACCCCAACCAATCAAGATCCTTTAGATTACGATAAACCAGAAACAGATTTAATACATGGAACCAACTAACAACATTAGCACGATGCTTCTATTAGTTTTTTTACTAATAGCCACAAACCTCAAGCCTATATTTTTATTTCGTGAATGGCTGAACTTTAAAATCAATACAACTTTGAAGCAGTACAAAAATGAGCGTAAGGATAAAACCAATCACAGATCATAAAAGTTACGAGATAAATGGCCAAACCATTTCTAAAACTGAAGAAGGAAGCTGGATCTATAAAGATAACCTATCGCTTAAAGAACTTTGTGCTTTTATCCAATATGAAAATATGGTTATCAAAAATCCTCGATTTACGAAACATACCAAGGCCACTTATGAAGGGTAATTGAAAATACTTGTTTTCGAAGACTTAAAAGATCCTATTTTGTTTGGACTTCAAAATCTATTGTTACGATTTTTTAGTTCAAATTAAAAAACTAGAAACTCCACATCAACATTTTATAACACTTTTTTTAAAGACTTATTTATTCAAAATAGATGAGCCGCTCTTCTATTGCTAATTAACAACATCATCATAGAACCAAATCACATGTCAATATCAACAAACCGAACCCTTGGAACTCAACGAAATAAGTTGTTGCGCTATAAACTGATTAAAGACCTTTACAATAAACATAAAACAGAAGATATTCCAACAACAGTTGTATGGCGAAAATATATTTATCCGGTATATCCTATTTCTCGTACTACTCTGTATGAAATTTTATGTACAGCTGTTACAATTGAATTAAAAAAAGTGGAAGAAGCGATTAGCAAACAAACGAAACTTTAAAGCGTTTTTTTTAAATCCTTATCAGCCTTCTTTACAATATTGTAAAGTTTCAGAACACATACGTTCACGCACTGTCCATCTATTTTTTCAACCGTCTTTTTCTGTCAATCTTTGCTTCAAGAATGGAAAATCGTAATGAAAAATTGACTTATAAAAATCAAACATATTAAATAATGAAAAAAATTAAACACATGTTTTTTTTGTTTTTTTCAGTCTTGGTACTGGTTTCGTGCAAAAGCCCGAAGCCAGTTCTGAGCGAAGAGAAAACCAAAACAATCACAATTAAAGAAACAGTACATGATACTGTCTTTAAAATTGCAAAAGACAGCAGTTCTTATAAAGCCTTATTAGAATGCCAAAACGGAAAAGTAGTTGTTAAAAATGTTACTCAAGCCGAACCAGGGCGTAGATTAAAAAGCCCAAAGGTTCGTCTTGATAACAACAAACTAAGCGTTGACTGCGAACTTAAAGAACAGGAACTTTACGCCCGCTGGAAATCGCAACAGGTAAAAGAAACCGAAGTAAAAACAATCCGCACCACAAAGTTTGTAAATCAGTTGACCTTTTGGCAAAAAGTACAGATTTGGCTGGGGAGAATTTTTCTTTTGGTATTGGCTTATTACTGCATAAGATTTGCAAACAGATTTTATCATTTATTTTAACAAGTGGATAATGATATAAATTGGTCAGGTTTTTGATTATTGTTATTAAATTAGCTTTGATTAGCTTCTATACTAATAGAAAGCTTTTTTAAAACAGAATTCGTCTCAAATCAATTTAACAATACCACACTACTATGAAACAGTTATTTACACTTGTTTTCTCTTTCCTATCATTATGCATCTGCGCGCAGCAAAAAGATGATCACAAAATAAAAATCTACCTTGAAGATGCTGAAACCGGAAAAAATATTGATGATGCAAAAGTAACGCTCGAAGGCTTTGAAATTCCTGCTATCACTGGCCAATACGACAAAAAAGCCAAGTTCTATTATTTTGATAAAATACCTGCTGGGTACAATACTATCATGGCTTATCATAAAAAATATAATGAGAAAGGATTTCAAAATGTTTCGGGTTTGCCTGGAGAGTTGAAGTTGAGGCTCTATGATCCTTTGAATGTTTCATATGATTTTGAATCTGACACATATAAAAATCGAGATCAAAATATTTATGTTGAAGACTCTTATAAAATAGGTGTCTTTTCCACGGACATTGAAGATTACAATATATTTAAAGATTATATCTATACGCAAATCAACAAATTAAATTTACAAATAGAACTTGTAAATCCTTATTTTGAACTAGAAAATGACAAAAATATTCCATTTCTATTTAGAAGTAACTCACTAGACCAAAAAGAAGATTATCCTTATATAAAAGATTTTAACGCTTTTACAAATGACTTTATAATTCCATTAAAAGAAGGCTATAGTAGTACCGAATACAATTTCACTTCTAATCATGTGGGTACAATTAATGCAAAAAAAATAGTATTCTATATTAGAAAAAAAGATGGATCAAAATTTAAACGCTTTAATGATCCTTATATAAAAAAAATTACGAATATAAAAGGAATTCTAATCTCATCTGTCATATACAATAAATTTTATTTTAGAAAAGAAAAAACAAATAAGAGTTACAAAAATTCTTTAACAAAAAAATTAGATAAAAATAATCGTTTTTCAAATATAGACTCTTCAAAAGTTTTCTTCTATTACAATTTTAAAAATGCAGAAATTAGAAAAATACCAGAGTACGACCGATTAGGAATGACTACTAATGCATATTCACCTATACAAAATGAAATTCTTGTATACCATCTTCCCAGCATCTCAAGTTTTCTAATTAAAAATCTACAATTTGAAAATATAGAATCCACAAGCTGTACAAAAGAAGTATTTGATCTTGATAAAAGTATAGGTTTAGGCATTTTAGATCAATATGAGTTGATTAGTCAGTGTCTAAATCAAAAATTTTTAATATCTGATATTAAAAATAATTATTGAAAAAAATAATGAATAAATTAACAACAAAACTATGAGAAATTGGCATACAAAAGTAATAAAACTAGACGATGCAAGAACATATATTAGCCAACATGGACTTAATCAATTAGGAGATTCAAATTTACATGTAGGCGTAATGGAAGGATCTATACAATATGTTCCAGCCGATAATTCATCATCAATAAATGAGAATAACAATTACAACGTTCCCAATAGACACCTAAATAATGGAACAGGAGAGAAAAAAGTAATTTATAGAAAAAAAATAGATAGAAGTTTTTACGACGATAATTTAACCATCGATGTAAATGATAAAATTCCATTGACACATACAACAAGTGTTGCAGGAGTAATTGCCGGAAGAGAGATTATCAATCTAAACGGAAACAATGATAACGTTTTTGGAGTATGCCCAAATGCCAAAATCATAAATACTTCAGGTAATTTTGAAAACTCTTTAATATTATCCGGAATAAATAATTATACAAAAGGTAATTTATCATCTATCTACTATAGCAATGAGGTTATTAAAGATAAAGATGGCGATGATATTAAACTGAAAGATTATTTCAGCATAGAGCAAAGAATAATTCCTGATGGACCACAAGATGGAAACAATATTTACAATCAGAGAAAAAGCTCTATTATTAGCTGTAGTTTTAGTTGGCCTAATGACCCTACTATTCAGCAAACCATGCCTCCTGAAATTACAGATTTTGTAATGAAAGAACTTTTGGCTTACGGAAGAGATGGCAGAGGAGTTTTAACTGTTTTTGCTGCTGGTAACGATTCCAAAAGAAATCCCGAACTCCCTTTTACACTGAGTAATAAACCATTAATTGTCGCTGCATCAAAAGTAATTTTGGATAAGTCAAAGTTAGATTTGTATACATCTCCTAGCAATCCGATTGAATTTAATGAAGACCATGCCGATTATACTAATTATGGAAGTCGAATTGACATTTGCGCACCAAGTTCACCAAAAGGTAAATCAGGTGAAAAAGATATTGAAATTTTTGCCCCTACAATGATCAATTCTGGAGAAGTAGGAGAAACTGATCAACTTTTTGAAACTACAATTTTAAAGAAGAAATCATCTAACAAATTAATTCTGGAAAGTAATCTTAAGGGCATATTTCCAGGGCAATCCATTGAAATTGGCGACCCTACAACTTTTTTCCATGAGATTAGATTTATAACTAAGATCGAAACTGTTCAAGAACCTGTAAATGTTGCCAATCCCAAACAAAACCTTCGCGTTCAAGTTACTTTAGATTCAGATATCTTTTTTACAAATGAGCTAACTACATCAACTGCAAACTTTACCATAGTAGGTGCGCCAGTTAGAATTTGTGTTTTTAAAAAAAACATCCTGTCTCAAAACGGAAACCAATTAAATCTTGATAATATGAACGGAATCGGTGAATTTCAAACTCCTAAGCAGGAAGCTTACATTTATTCCGAAAATGATATTCAAAGTGGTCAGTTAGTTTCAATTAGGAGTTCGGACCATGATCAAAATTTTATAGTTATAGACCAAATTTTAAACTCATCTCTAGTGACAAATCTTAAACTTATTCCTGGTCAGATACATACAATTATTAAAAGAGACGTGGCAACTACACCTTTTTTCAAAGCTGCTACTGGTTCTAGTTTAAAAGGCTTCTTTACAGGTCAACAAGTTTCTGTTCAAGATAATAGTGCGATAAAAAGACATATAAAATTTATAACTAAACCTGGAAACAATCTTCCTCTGCAAATGCAATTTAGTCAATTTAATGTTGTAAGCGATGAAGATGGAAAGTTAGAATACACTATTAAATCTTTAGCTTACGGAAATTTAACCAATTCATTTGGAGGTACTTCATCTGCTACGCCATTAATATCAGGTGTTTCAGCATTACTTCTTTCTGTTAATCCAAAACTAAATGTTCCTGAAATAAAACATATTTTAAAAGAAAAAGCGACTAAAATTACAGGAGAGTCCGAATACGACCTTATTACTGATAATACAAAATATAATTATAATTATACTACAAATAAATATTTCGGCACAGGCAGAGTAAATGCTGAAGCAGCAGTCCGATTGGCTTTAAATTGGCATGCCACAGTACCATCTGAAATCGTCATGAAACCTAAATTGGAAATAGCCGATAAATTAAGCGGGTTAGGTGTTTGGGTAAGTGATTCTACCGTTTTACCTACTGAAACCAAACCTTTAAACACAATCGACACATCAAAGCCACAAAAAATTTACGTAAAAATCAAAAATAGTGGAGAAAGAGAGAGTTTTAAAGAATGTGATTTAAGAGTTTTAATCGCTTTTACTGATCAACCAAATCCAACTTTTAAATTCCCTGATTATTGGTACAATCAAACAGATGTAAAACTTTTATCCGTTAAAGAAATTCCAATAATACCACCTCATGGAGAAACAACAATTGAAATTGAATGGAAAGATATAGCCGCCTTTTGGCAAAAAAACAATCCTTCTCGAAAAAAAGCCTACATTTTAGCTCACATTGCACCATTTGATGGTTTGGATAGTGAAGTAATGCTTGATAATATAAATAATAACAAACAATTATCCTGCAAAAAACTTATTGTAAGTCATAATGAAATTACTAATGGTTCGGCATATATTCTAGGTACAAAATTAAACATTACCGTAGGGCCTGATATTATCGAAAAAAGTTTTGATTTAAAGATGGAAAATACTCTAGCTGTAGAAATAGAAAAATTACAAATTAAAGCTACAAAAAGAAATAGAGAAAATCATCAGTTAACAAAGGAAGTGGTATTTCAAAAAACAGAAACTAATTGGGCATTAACAGGCGATAGCTCCGGCTGGATTGAATTTCAAACACCAACAGAAACAGTGTCTTTAGATGAAGGTTATAAAAATATAATCTTCCCGCATAAATTAACAATAAATGACGATGAAGACGAAATCAAATTAGAAATCATAAACGTAAACGCCTAAACATGTCAACAACAATATACGATTTTACATATACGCTAAATAGCGAAACAGCTCAAAATGAAGTTTTGTATAATGCTGATGCGCCAGCAGATAAAGACGAGTATAAACCTATCTCTTCTTTTTTTGTTGATGAATCCAAACTATCAAGCACGATTGCAACAAACGAAGCTACTGACGCATTTGGTCCCGTAATTGGTAGCACGACTACAAAATACAGAACAACTTCAAAAGTTAGAGCCACTAACGCAGATCCTGTAAAAGTTTTTGCCATTTGTAATGGTCAAGTATTAATTCAACCACAAACAGAAGATGCAACAAAAGTAAATTTGATTTTAAAACCATCAGATACTTATGCTCCACTTAAAATTAAATACTTTGTTTATAGAGGAATTAATAAAGCTGATATCATTGAAAGCAACAAATTAAAACCTGTAACTACCGATGTTAATCAATCTGGATTTTTAAAAAAGTTATGGACTCAGTATCTTGCATATTATTCAACAGTAATCGACCCAATTACCAAATTACCAGTTAATCCACCTACAGAATTTCCTGCATCTTTAATTGGTTACGACGAAATGCAATCTGATAATACACTTATTGAAAATTATTTTACAAAAAATAATATTACTACATCATATCAAATTCCATTATGTACGCCAGGAGAACATTTAGGAAATTTCACTGGAGAAATAGGGCTTGATATTGTAATGGATCATGGTGATTATCAATTAGAAAATCAGGAAGAATTATTTAAATTTGATTTGAAATTTGCCCGTGAAAAAGAACACGTTTTCGATATAACAACAATTCCTGCCTCTCCTCCTTTGGACATAAACAGAAAAAGATATAGAGAGTACATTCATCAATTTTTAGATGCGGCAGCTTTTTGGGGATCTCATATCGAATGTGGAACCATTAATACAATCAATACAACTGGAGGACTAAAAACGAATGATGATATTTTTACCAAAATAGTTAATAAATACCAAACCCAGAATAAAATTTACGTCTACATACAGGGAGAAAATAACAGAAGTTATAACTATTATGACGCTACTCGAAAAGTTTATGGATTTTTACCAGGAGGAGTAGGGCAATTAAATATTAAAGATAATTGGCCAATTATTATTGAACAATTGGTTGTCCCAGTAAGTACAACTCCTATTTATAAACAAAATATATCTTTTAATTTAGAGTATAAAATAGACACAAGGATTCCTGAACCGGAAAGACATGTTAGTATAGATGTTGTTTCTGCTAATAAAAATACAACATCAGCGTATCCGTTAATAGAAAAACCTCTAAATCCTGTAGCACCTGCCACAATTCCTGCATTTTTATGCCCTAAAACTTCTTCTATTACGATAGAATTTCAAGTAAATGGAGCCAGCTCATGCGCTACATTTTTAATGTTTTATGGAAACTTTAAACAAGAATTTCCTTTAAAAAATTACTACAATGATTTATTTCCTGTAAATTTTAATTCTAATTTTTTATTGCCCACTACAGAGATAGAAGATATGAGTTCATGGGCAACTTACGACAAAAGTAGAATGGTAAATCTTGATGATGTTCTAGGTGTTGGAGCTTCTATTCAAAATAAATTAGTTTTTGACAATGGAAAAGGGCCTGTAGTTGGAGGAATCGCAGCAAGAAAGGCTCGCAGACTATATATGGCTATATTAAAACGTAACACTGATCACAGTACTGAGTACAACGGCTTTAATATTCATACCAATACATCTGGTATCAACAAAATTACCACTACCCAAGAGGCATACGCTAATAATTTGTATAATGATGTTGATTTTTCAGTATATAAAGGGACTTTTAGAGACAGTGGCGTTATAAATTCGCTAACATTAATAAACGAAAAAAGCTTAGAAAAAAGAAACAGTTTTTTCCATTTAGGTATTACTGAAGAGGAATATAATAAATTAGTATATGGTCAAACTACCATACCTGCTGTTACCCCTCCGGCAACTATACCACAATATTTACCTATTGATGCTGACAATGTTTTTTTTCATCTTGAAGAAGTTATCGATTTTAATAAGCCAAATGTCCAAAAATTTAAAGTAGGTTTTCGCTTTGAAAATGCACTTGGAGATATTACTACTTTATTTCCAGCAACTGCCAATGAAGTATATGTTTATACTATTGATGGATTTTATTTCTTTTCAAGAGAATATTCAGATTTTCAAGAATTCACAAATACTTTTGCTAAAGCAATGGTAGAGTTTAGAACGGTACCTGTAGCTATCCCAGCAAGCGGCTCAAATCCTGCTATACCAGCCTATAATGGCGAATTTGGTTTTGATTGGTTAAGACAAGGAGACAATGGAGAGCCTAGCTATGAAAGCATAATAGTAGGTGGTTACGAAAGACCAACAGTAGCAGATACCAATACAGAGTATGAATACACAGGTATTTCAAGCTCAAATCATGGTATTAATGATGCTATAAAAGCTTTAAAAAGAGAATATAAATCAATTCCTACTCAAGCAACATCACCTGATGAGCAATATTTTATCCCATATCTGAATTTATTTTCTAAAACATATAGTGATTCTTTGCCTGCTACTGTTTCTCCCAAACCTCCCTACGAAGCTACTCTAAAAGTTTTGGTTCTTATTGATGAAGCAGTTGACAAACTTGAGTTTGATTATGATACAAATCTATTTATTATTGACAAACCAATTTTATCAGACAAATCAGTTACTACATTAGGAAAAGTTCAATCAATAGATAAAACAATAAAAGTTACCTGTATAAATGACTTTAGCGAAGCTAAACAAATTAGAGTACTAGCTTATCCCGTTGGAGTAACTGATAAAAAACAAGCTAAATTAGCCGGACTAATACATTTAGGGAAAAATGACATTAAAACCAACATGAAATTTGTTTTTATTAAGGTGAGAACAAACGTAGACGGAACTGGAAACAAAACTGGAGCTACAATTACAAATGAAAAATTAAACCTGATTAATTCACTAGCACATTTCAATATTACAGCATCAGTAGAAGACTGTCCTAATATTTTAGATCTATCTTCCAATCCTGATTATAAAATAGGAGGTCAATTTATTCATTCTAATAATAAATTATGGGAAGATGCTTCAAATTTTTTCACAAATCTAAAGACCCTTTTCTTTAATGAAACTGACAGTTCAAGAAATTATATTAATAGTAAATATAATACTGGCTATTTCACTGTATTTATATTTGATACTTTGCCATATGATACTGCTGTTGGGCAGGTTGAGAATTTAGGTATTAGAAATTTAATACTTTTACCTGGTAGAAACGATAGAACTATTTCTCATGAAGGCATGCATGGATTGGGATTGTTTCATTCTCACAAAGACAGTTCTATTACCAGCCCGAATCAAAAATATGTATTCCCGGATGGAAATACCAATCCTGTAAATGCAACAGATAATTATATGAGTTATACTGGAGCAGCAAGAAAATCTACATGGAAATGGCAATGGAAAATTATAAACCGTAATTTATGAAAATTAAACTAATTGCTTTGATAATTGTATGTTCATTAAATGCATGCAGATCACAAAATGGAAAAAACAATACTAATAACTCAAATGAAACCATGAAAAATTTTGACATAAATAAATATAAAGGCATTAAACTTGATTCCGAAATTGATACATCTTTTAATGATAAAAACAAAAATATTAGAATCACGAGTGATAAAAAGAATATTCAAGTTGAGGAAGTTGAGAAAGATAATCCATTTAAAACTACTATAGTTTATTTCAAAAACAACAAAAAAATTAATAGTTCAATAAAACGATTTTATACAATACCGACCGGTATTTCAAAAGAATATGATGAAAATGGGAATCTCAAAAAAGAAACTGATTGGGATAAAAATTATGGATTTACGTTGGATAATTTGATTCAAAAAATGAATACGGAATATAAAATTGATATTACTAATGTTGATAAAACTTTTGATATAAACAGGTTTATAGTTAATCAAGTTCCTTATTATGAAGTTTATTCTAAAGATATTGAAAATAGTCAAAAGTTACATTGCTTCATTATTGATGGAAAGAAAGGAAAAACTTTATTTACAACAATTAGATATATTAATGATAAAAATGGTAGTTTATATGATCAATATATTAATTCAATTAAAAAAAAATAAGCTGAATTATAAGTTATTGTATAAATTCTTTAATGAAGTATAACTGTTACGTGATAAAAAATTTCTAAAATTCTATAAAAAACATACTCCATCTATTTCATTGTTTTATTTTTTCAAAAAGTAACTCAAAAGACACCCGCTAAATATTGCCTGTCTTTGTCTTTATATCTCTCTTTTCAAAAAATACTTAGAAAGAATCGCTAAAAACTCAGGCTATTCTATCAATATAATTTTAGCGATTTATTAAAATGAATATCTTAAGCTTCAAGATTTAGAAATACAAGTCACATAAAATTTCCTTCTCTTTACACATCTGTAAAACAAAACCAAATCACAACCTATTTACAATTCTAAAATAATTCTATGTTTGTAGACTGTACAACTCTGTACAGTCTACAAACACATAGGTTCAGCATCCTTGCATTTAATTTCTAAAGCAAAAATTTCAACACATATTTGCCCTGTAAAGTTGAAAAAACAGCAATAATCCATCAAAGTATAGATTTTCAAAAGCCTGAAACTTACAATAATAAGTTTGCTAGCGTATACAATTATCTGTGCTATTCATAATTGCACTCTACAAATCCAAAGTATTAAACTACACAACGAGATATAAACAAAAGGATTGTAGAAAACTACGAAGCTCTGTCAAGCAAGCTACAAAACGGCAGTTCAAAAAAAATACAATAACAACACAAATAGTATTAAAACTATGTCAACAACGCCAACAGAATATAAATACTACCCAGCCCTATCGGACTTAATGAAGCCAGAAGACCTTCCGGATTTCTTAAGTTTTATCAAAGATGGACTTCAGGACGTTTTCCAAAAAATGTATTATAAAGATTATCAAACTTCTAAAAGTACTTCGGGTAGTAGCGCTTTTTACAGTTTAGATGTTATAAGCAGAACAAAATTAGCACTAGAGTTGCCTGGTACTGGTGTTTTCTTTGTCCTAAACCCTGATTATGAAGACACTACCATATCTTCTTTCCCTATTACAGTGTTCTGGGAATGGGAAGTTATGCGTTATATTAGATATTTTAATGCCAATGGCTTTTCATTTTCTGTAGAAGATTTTTATGATCTTGCCTTAACTGTTTTAAAGATTTCTGAAGAACAAATAATTCAGTTAGCTATAAATACATTTGTAATTCAAAGTAGTCCTGCACTTTCAAAATTCGGACAACTTGTTCAGGATATCAATACCTTATATGGTACTACTATAGCAATTGATGAAACTTCTGACAATAGTTTACAAGAACTAATTGTTCAGGTGAATCTTTTAGATAAAAAAGTTGCTCCTGCTATATTCTCTCTATACTTACTATCTACAGATTTATCTGAAACTAAAGCTAAAGTCAAAACCTTTTTCTCTTCATTTATCCCTAATGATATTGAAGAATATATAAAAAAAATTATTACGCCAAAAGCAAGAGTAACTCTTGAATTAGCTGCAGCAATTGAATTTCCAAGAAAAATATTAGTCCCATGGAAAAACAATGGTACTGAACGAGATGAAGATGAAACGCATATCGCTAGATTTCAATTTGCAAAAGCGCTTCTTTATGCCGATACAGAAGCAGGAATGGGCTATAATTTAGAATTAGCGGGAACGTTGTCTCCTCCATTTTGTGAGATTGGGAAATCTGGAATGCTTATTCAGGTAGAAAATTTAAAACTCGATTTAAGCAAAAAAACAAATATTGCAGAAGCTGATGCTGATGGTAGACCAAAAGACTTTGTTGGCGTATATGCTCGTGCCGCATCAGTAACTTTACCTTCAAAATGGTTTCATGATTTTCAAAAAGAAGGCCAAGGGAATACAGCAACAACATTAAGAATTGGTGCATCTGATTTATTGATTGGAACCGGAGGGCTTTCAGGAGATATTTATCTGGAAACAGTTCCTGTTTCTACCGGTGTTTTTAGTTATTTCGGCGATAAATTCGATTTTGATTATCCGCTTACAATGCTTCAAGAAAATGAAGAGACAGAGGTAATCGAAATAAAACAAATTGCAGATTATGATGAATTACTTGTTTACTTACAGGAATTAAATGCTAAAAGCAGTATTGCATATCCATTTAGTTATCCGCTAAAATTAACAACTAAGTCAACGTTAATATCGCAAGAGGTTAATCCGTCTACGGTTTATACTTTTAAAAATGCTAAAGAATATCAAGCCTTTTTATCCAAGCTTGTAGTTGATAATACGCTTTGGAAAACTATTGGATCTCCAAGTAAAGGATTCAATGTGGGTTTCAACAAATTTGACATTTCATTCAAGCAAAACAAGGTTATTTCTTCTAATATTAAAGGAGCGTTAGAAATTAACAAATTCAAATACCCAAAGGGACATCCACTTGAAGGCAAACCAATGCATGTTGATATTGAAGGGCATTTGCATGATGATGGCGATTTTAACCTTACTGCTTCATTTCAAAAAGGAGGTGAACCACAGGCCAATTTATTTGATTTTGTAAATTTTAAATTTAATAGTTTAGAATTAGGAAAAGAAGATAATGACTACTACATTGGAACTGCTTGTGAGGTAAAATTCACGAATGATGTCATGAAGCAATTCATGGGTGATCAAAGCATCATCATTGAAAAACTTCGTATTTATAGCGATGGAAACATCGAACTTGAAGGAGGGACTATTCCTATTCCTTTAAATCTTTCTTTAAATCTTGGTCCAGTACAAATGTCTGTATCAAACATCAATTTTGGATCTACTCAAATTGTCAAAAATGGTGTAACTCGCAAATACAACTTTTGGGGATTTGATGGTGCAATCAGCATTAATCCACTTGGACTAGATGCTCGTGGTGAAGGTGTTAAATACTATTATACAACTGATGATGGAGAAAAAGATTCTTTTTTAAGAATTCAAACCATCGAAGTCGATTTAATGATTCCGGGAACAGCAACTGCTTCATCGGCAATGGCTATTATTCATGGTATGATTTCACTTCCTGAACCAGGGAAATCTCAGGAATTCATGGGAGAAGTTTCGCTAAAACTACCTAAAGCTAAAATTTCGGGTGGCGTTGGAATGCGTTTTATGCCTAAATATCCAGCATTTTTAGTAGATGCTCATATCGAATTGCCTACTCCTATTCCGTTAGGATTTTTATCTATCTCGGCCTTTAGAGGTTTATTAGGATTTAGATATGTAGCAACTAAAGAAGCCGCAGGACTCACTAAAGACAACTCTTGGTATGAATTTTACAAGCATCCAAAACCTGGTATAAATATTAGAAAGTTTAGTGGTCCACCAGCTTCTATGCAATATAAAGCACCATTTTCTATTGGTGCCGGAGCTACATTTGGAACTACTGCTGATGGTGGATATATTTTGTCATTAAGAGCAATGCTATTATTGTCCTTACCTACTTTATTTTATATTGAAGCGGGATTAAATGTTATTGCTGGACGATTGGGCCTTGTTGAAGATGATCCAAGCAATCCTCCATTCTTTGCTATGGTTGCTTTTGGAGATGATTCGCTAGAATTGGCCGCTGGAGCAGATTTTAGTATTCCAAAAGACAGTGGAGCAATCTTCCAATTGCACGCTTTGTTAGAGTCTGGCTTCTTCTTTAAAAATCAAAAACCTTGGTATGTGAATTTAGGTTCAAAAAAAGATCCTATTACAGCAAGGGTATTGAGTTTATTTACTGCTAAATCATTCATCATGATTTCGGCTCAAGGAATTGAAGCTGGAGCAAGACTAGATTTCAAGTTAAAACAAAGTTTCGGGCCAGCAAAAGTAGAACTCTGGGCTTATCTTGAACTTGGTGGAAAAATATCATTCAAGCGTCCTCAAATGGGTGGTTATATAACCGCTGGTGGTGGAATTAGGATTAATATCTGGATCATAAACATCGAAATTGTTTTAGATACTATTTTCTCTGTAGAGTCCTTTAAACCATTTTTGATTTATGCTAAAATAGAATTAAGTGTACGTGTAAAAATTGGCTTTATTAAAGTACGTAAAAATTTCAAAATCGAGTTGCAATGGGATATTAACAGAGTTATTGATCGTAGCGCTTATAGCCCACTTCCTCTAGGAACAGAAGGTGATAAGGGAGCAAATGGTGAGAAAGGTGACAATAGATCAACAGAATCAGTAAAAGGTGTGCACATGCTTACTAATGAGGCCTTTCCACTATATTTCTCACAAAGCATTCCTAACGTAAATGAAATTACACAAACGATTCCGTTGGATACTTATATTGATATTAAATTATCAAAAGGTGTTAAACAAACTGCAGATGTAACTAAAAAAATTGGAGGGTATACTTCTCCACCAAATAATTATACTCTGATGATGCCACCTGACGAAAAAGCAGCAGGTAGGCCAATCCGTCAAGTAAAACATGAATTTTCTATTAAAGAGATTGAATTAAAATCTTGGGTAATTGATCCTGTTAATCCTAATACTGGAAGTTGGAAAACTTATAGCCCTTTTGAAGCTGTTGTAGAAAGCGATGAACGTACTGACGAATTAAAAAATTTACCATGGGCTTATTGGCAAAAAGCAATTGATCAATATGATAGTATTCGAGTTTTAGCAACCAATCCATTCTCTTTTACAAGTGCAGGTGAACCTGGCTGGCATGTTCCAGAACAATACGGAATCACTCCGTCCAAATTGTTCTGTGAATCAGAAAAACTGAAAAAAGAATGCACTGATTTCCTAAATAAAAAAATTGGTCAACGCTATTATATTCCGTCTCAATATGAAGCGGATAAAATTAACGGACTTTACTTTAAACTTATTGGTACAGGTCAGGAGCTTGATTTGACAGAAGAAGAGCCAACGCTTATAAAAGGAGATTTTATGAGTATTACTGGCGAAAATAATCCTTTTGGCATTAATAGATCTTTATCATTTAAAAATGACAATCAGTTAGAAATTATATTTCCTGAAGCAGCTATTGAGCCAACTTTAAAGCTTACTACTCATGCTGCTATTGTAAAAATTAAAGCCTATACCGCTGTATTACTAAATGATAATGATAAATTCCCTACATATATTGAAGTCGATTTAAAGAAAACAGAAAATGGTCCAATAACAAATGAATTAGTTTATTCAAAAGAGGAATTATTAAGCGAGATTACATTATTTGCAGCTGAAACTGATGCCTATGCAAAAACTAAAATTGATAAAATTTTAATTACTCCCGTATCTGCAAATGCGAAACGTATTAGCGAAATACGCGCCGAATTGGCAGCTTTATTGGATGCTATCTTTGAGAATGATGAAATTGAAGATAAAGAAGCGGCAGTTTCAAATTTAATTACTTCAACAGCATATATTGACTTAACGGAGGAATTAGAAAATCTTAAAACACAAGCAGGTAATGATAATGCGACTCCAGTTGGACTTCCGGATCAACTTACTTTCACTCGTTATTATGGATATAAAGGAAAAGCTTCTTACAAATTTGACCAGATTATTAAGTTCAATGATACGTATTTAGTTTCATTCCATCCGCAAGTAAATACAACAGCAATTGTTCAACTTGATTCTAATGGGAAAATAGTACGAGAGCGTTTATTTAACGGTATCCTGACTTCAATGCAAGTTGTTAATGACAATTTAGTCGTTACTCAAGCACTTGATGCCAAACAATGCAAAGGCATTAACGAGGCTATTATCGATGACGACTTTATCGTAGGTTGTGATGGACCTATTGCCTCAACAGCAATTCTTGAACTTGATGCAGACTTGAATAAAACTTTTGGATTACAATATTCAAATACTTTTTCATTAGGCTTTAATAAGTTGTTGGCTTTAACAAATAACGATTTACTTTGGATAAATACACTTGAGAATGAGAATGAAACTCAAATCAATTGGGTAGACGGAAATGACCGTTTGATTGTTAATCGCGTTACAATTGATGAACTGGCTATTAAACTAATTGAGCATTCAACTACAGAATTCGGCTTAGTTACTAAAGATAAAAAAATCATCAACTTTAGTATCAATACAACTGCTAAAACAGTGAGTGTTAATACTACGAAGGTAATTTCTGATGTAAATATTTCTGAAATTACAGATGCTGTTATCGCGAATGGTAAAATTATTCTAACCACTAAAATGGCAAATGGAAAATTTGGTTTAGCTACGATAAATGGCACTTCTGTTAACATTTTTACCAACGATGCTATTTTCGACTCTGCCATCTATCTATCTAACAACACGTTAAGCAATAATTCTATCATAGCATATAACAGCAGATATATGTTCGTATTTAATACTGCTTTAGAACTTACTAGATTGATTGAAAGAGGTACTAGCACAGACGCAGCTTCAATTATTACCATTCATAATGAGCCATCGGCAAATGAGATCTTAATGCTTTCTAATAAACCGAATGAAAAAGGCGTGTACTTCTCTTTATTCAACGATCAATTTGACAACTGTGCGTTACATCCACAAGAAGCAAGTGATATCATTTCTATTACATCAACATTAACTAGCGCGATTACTAATGTTACGCCTCTTGGTAACACCAATACTTTTGAACATAAACTGAAAGTTAAAAACTCTAAATTAATTACCATAAATGATTCTATTTGTTCAAACGGAAGTGATCCTAATGAAGATCCAGAATTAACATACACCACTTTTATTCAAAAAGTTTGCTGGATCAATAGAGAAAACTATCTGTACAATCAAAACATACCACCGTATGCTGCAGTCGTAGAAGATAAAAAAGCTATGGTTGCAGGAATTGAAAAAACAGTTCAACCTATTTGGAGACCAAATACTACATATTATTTACACTTTACATTAGAAGATAATATTTCTGGCAGAGGAGCTGTTACGTTTGAATACTATTACGGATTTAAAACATTAGGACCAGTAGGCCACTTCCCTATTCCAGATCCTAAATTAGGTCCTGGAGAATCTAACCCACCAAAAAATGGTTTATCAGACTTAGCAAAATCACCTTTGGCTTCACTAAGACAATACTTAGATTATAATCGTTCGTATCCTAACGCAGATGGAAGTTTACTGCAAGCTAAACCTGTATATTATGGTAGCAAACAATGTAAGTTATCACTATACTTTACGAATCCATATACATATCATATGCTTAAGGATTGGGCTGAATACGATTCAAGAAACGAAATTAAAGGTGCTTTAAACATTACAATTAAAGATCCTTTAAATGATTTGATCATTGATTATCCATTAGATCCTGAAATTACATATCCATTCCCAACTCCAGATGATAAAGGCGAAGATACAGGATGGGTTAGCGATAATGATCCTAGAATTCCAAATGGTATTAAATTACTAAACAATTTGATTGAAGCCATAAACAACCCCGCAAATAGTAATGAGAATGCTGTTATAAAATGTGAATTACAGCTTGGCGATCCTTTAAAACCAAAATCATATGCTTATGCTGCAGAACTAAGGAATCTAAAACCTTCAAAACTGTATACTTTATTGGTAAATAACTCTTTTGGAAATGAACAAAAACTAGTACATCAATTTGGATTTCAGACTTCAAGATACGAAAACTTCCAAGAACAGGTCTTAAGTTATACTATTGATGAAACGGAATCACGCAAGGCTTTATTTGATGTTACTACCACCTTAGAAGAAGATCAAATTGCTGCCTTATATCATTTAGTTGCGGGAGAATCTGGCCCTAATACATTAACAGATTCGATTGCTACTAAATACCAACATGTATTTGATCGCGCTATTGAAGGAGTTTTAAAATTATCTCCTCTTGACCCTGCTCAAACAACTGAAGTCAATCGTATCATCGATACTAATACGGGTGAAACAATAGCATTGTTAGTTCGTAATCCAGAACCGTTTAACATTCCTAAAATGCCATTAGAAGAGGTATCTAATACTATCAAAGTAATTAATAGCGAAGCAGATGTCATTACTAATCCAGATTTTAATCAAGAATATAAGGTATTACACTCTAAAGATTATGCTCAGGTACTTATTATGCATAGTAGCCGAAAAATCACTGCTTCTGATTTGAATTTGAGATTCGAATTAAGAACATGGAATAATAATGGTGAAAAATTACCTGACAATACGGTTCCATTAACATTACGTAATGACGAAAGTGTAACGATATTAAAATTAGAAAATTTAACATAAAACAATAAAAAATGAGTTCTATAAATCTTCAAGAGAATCAATCCTCGAGTTGTGAAACCTATATCGCCATTGTAGTGGATGAATCTGGTTCAATTGATACTAACGAAGCAGTGCAAATTCGAAGTGGATTATCTTCTTTTATCAATTCTCAGGCCGACAGCAATATTACGCTTTCATTAATAGGAATGTCAAATGCTGATAATTCATTTAGATCAGATAACATTATTCAAAAGAAAATTTCCGGCAATCAACAGGAGTTTTTAAATTGGATTACTGCGTTTGGCAATAGAAATATTAATGGTGAATCTGATTTTTGGGCATCAGGTTTAGAAGTTGTAAATAACTTGCCTGTTACTCCAGATATTATTATTGTAATTACTGATGGATCACAAGTAAACACTACCGATACGCTGAAAGGTTTATACAGTACTTTAAACCAAAAATCTCATCTATTTGTTTATGGAGTAACATCTGAATACTATGCGGTAAATGTAGATACGTTTACAGATATGCAATCAGCCCTTACTTTTTACTTAGGAAAATCGCCTTTGTTAAAAAATAGCAACAACTCTATATTAGTTGCTGATTATAGTGAATCAGCTGATTTTACAACTTTAAATACTGAATTAAATCAACTTACTACAGACTTAGCAGCAGCCAATATTGGCTGCACTGCTAACGTAGAAATTATTGAAAACAATTTATTATATCCAAATTTTAAAGTTGGAAATTCTGTTAGTCAGGAAGCGGGTAATCTAGTGCTTAAAAATAAAAGCCGTATTCCCCTAGTTTTAGAAGCAGGAACCGTAATTCATGACTATGAAGCAAATTTGGGAGGAATGTTTTTTACAGTCAAAAATACTGTAACAATTCCTGCACTGTCTTCATCACAAGTTGTAATTCAAGTAGATGGCACAATTTATTACGGTGGTAACTATTCGCAATTGATATACATCTCAAACATCAACAACCCTAGTCAATTCAGAATCAGCTATGAAGTAGAAAAAGTACTTTCAGGTTGTGAAACTCATGTGGCAATTGTTGTTGATGAATCAGCTTCTATATCTCAATTAGAAGTTCAGCAAATACAGAATGCACTATCTTCATTTGTTTCTAGTCAACAAGAAACTAATACAATCCTTTCATTAATTGGAATGTCCCACAGCGACAATGATTTGAGGGTCGATCATATTATTCAGAAAAAGATTGCGAATAATACGGATGAGTTTTATGATTGGATTTATGCATTTGGATCAAGAGAAGTCGATGCCCAATCTGATTATTGGGCATCAGGATTAAATCGTGTAAAAAATTTATCTCTGATTCCAGATCTTGTCGTTATCATTGCAGATGGTATGCAGGTAAATGATACTAGCGTACTTCAAAATCTATACAATACCTTAAATCAAAAATCACATATTTTTGTTTATGGAGTTACAGGTAATAGTAATTATGAAACCATACAAAATGAATTATTAAAACCTCTAAATTTTTATTTAGGAAGAAATCCAATTTTAAGATCCGAAGATAACAATTTCTTAGATGCTGATTTCACAAAACACCTAGATTTTAGCGACTTATACTTGGAGTTAAATGAACTTAGTGCTTATTTAGATCAAGAACATGTTGGTTGTTCAGCCAATGTTGAAATTATTGAGAATAATTTAGCTTTTACGAATTATGTACTTGGAATCCGTGTCAATAAAGATGCAGGTACTATGGTGCTTAAAAATAAAAGTCGTCTAGATCTGACACTATATACAGGAACTAGAATTCATAAGTTCAGCACTATAAACGGACTAATTTTTACCGTAAAAGATACAGTTACAATACCAGCATACTCTGAATTGGAAGTTGATGTTCGAGTAACTGGCAAACCAAAACTTCTGGGATATTACGAAGAATTAATAACTTTAAATAATGTAAATAATCCACTTCAATTCAAAATCCCTTTTAATGTTATAAGAGAGAAATACACAATTGATATTACTTCAGAAAAAACAGCGCTACAATCATCAAATTTGCAAATTATCGCTGCTGGTTCAAAAGGAAATGATAGTACAAAAGGTATCCACTTACGCTGGATGCTGGCAGGTGAATTAGGAGAAAAACATCTTCCTAAAGGAAATTTATATACTGGTCCCGTTTCTAATTTCAATAAACCTGATGATTTTGTAAAGGTATACAAAGCCCCTTATTATCAATCAACCACAAGATTAGATTTAACAGAAGTTCCTAATAGTGTCGATCGTTTAAATGCACGTTGGATCTATTCAATAGAGACATATAATGGTGAGAAAAAAGTATTTTATGTTTATTTCAAAAATAAAGCAAAATATCTTTTAACAAGCCTTAGTCATAATCCTAAGGAAGATCCCACAGCATTTATTGAAGCTTACGGCAACAACTTGATCGAAATTGAGAATAAAAAAGACTTGTATTTTGCTGCGAATTTGTATTTTGACTCAGTGTCTGATAACAGTGTTTGCAGATTAGAAACTTTATCTGTTACTGATAATACGGCGTCAGCAGTAAAAAAAGTTACAACTCGAAAAACGTTCACTTTGGGTGATGAAGAGAGAAACATTAACGTTGTTGCAGAAAATGGTCGCAGCATTCGTTTTAAAGCTAGTAACTGCGTATTGAGTTATATTTATTTTGAATTTTATTCTGACTTCATCAAACAAGCCAATTATTATGAAACATGGGAATTAAAAGGAAAATATGGATTAAGTCTGGACGACAATAAAGTATTTACGCAATTAGAACCAAAGTTAAATTCTGTTCACGGAAAATGGCTTAAATATAATGATGGAGAATATGTAAACATTGCCAATTATAAACATAAATGGCAACGTGAGACAGAATTAGGTGATAAAAATATAAAAGAAGTAATTAATAGCTACATACAGTTAAGTTCAACTTCAGACAATCCTACTGCTTTAGAAAACGTTAAATTAGGAGAAAGTGCCATTAATGATCCTTTAGAAGGCGAAGAACAACAATACGTTGATAATACAACTCAGTTATCTCACCTTGACTTATTAAATATCGCAGCAAATGATTATCATATTGCGCGTATGTTGGGCTTAGGTTTTATAGATATTGATGACACTGATTATTCAAGCCAGTTTGTTTATCTTACTGAATACACCACTTTTGGCGATTTAAATGATGGTTTAGGGGCTAGAGAAGTACAACATATTTCTATGAGTATCCCAACTTCAGCGTATGATGAGCGTTTACCTCTTCCTATACAAATTAGTAATATTGCACCTGGTCTAAATGTTGATGATGAAGGAAATGAACCAGCAAAAATTACTGATAAGGACGGTTACAGCTTTGATGGAAAGAAAAGATATGTGAGTTTATTCATGGAAGATATCATGGATTATAGTTCCAGCAATACATTCTTTGATTCTTCGATAGAATATGACGGAAGCAAATTTACTTTTCCTATTTATGTAGGAGTTGATTACAAAGTTGGTAATGAGTCTGCTTGGAGAAAACCTGAATTAGCAAGTGATTCTAATTATAAAAATGTCAATAAAGATTTAGTAGTATCTAACGATGAACCAAATCCTATTGTCATTCCTGAATCACACAAAGCATTCTTAAATGTCCGTCAGGAAGATATTGGTCTCAATAAAGAATTCAAGTATCAAGCTTATGGTATAAATATCTTTTCAAGAGCATCATCGGGTGTACAAAAAAGTATTATTTCTAATATTCAACCTAAGAATACTTTGATGCCTCCTGCAAATATCAATTCATTGTTGGTAACTAAGGAAAGTCCGTTAATGTTTACATCTGCCAATGAACAAATACGTTACGATAACATTGCTGGAGCTGATAAAACATTTATTCGTGTTCTTTTTGATTATTATACTGTTCAAGAGTTAGTAAATTATACAGTCCCTGAAAATCTGAATATTGAAGGCCCTGACAATATAAATAGTGTTTATAATAAAAATACCATTTATAAGGATGATGAGGAATTATTTGCAGATTATTTTAATCTTTATTTTAGAGATAGTTTACCTGAAATAGCAAGTGCTAAAATTAAAAGTATTGAAACCACAAGTGATCGTGTAATATCAACTGTTACTATTGAAGGATATACGATTTATAGTACTGGTGAAGAAATTCCTTTGAATATTACATTAGCTAACAAAGATCGTTTTGTTGGAGGAGTTTTAACCATTGGCGATCAAAACTTTATTGTTACGGCTGTGAGTATTATTGATGATGTTGTTAAGGTAGACATAATGAACAAGGAAGTTGCTACAAGCATTGTTTCTGAAGGTACTGCAACTATCGATTCTGAACAAA
The DNA here is from genome assembly GCF_039581405.1 of Flavobacterium mesophilum. Lineage (NCBI taxonomy): Bacteria > Pseudomonadati > Bacteroidota > Flavobacteriia > Flavobacteriales > Flavobacteriaceae > Flavobacterium > Flavobacterium mesophilum. Next base: position 45,441 of record NZ_JBCPXZ010000009.1, read on the forward strand.
TAAAACCTATTACGATTCCAGATAACAGATTATGTGCCTTGGTTGAAAATATGTTGACGCCTTCTAACTGGAATGCACCAAGCCCCTTAACTATAAAAGTTGATGTTCCTGATAATTTTAAAACAATTAACAGAGAGCTGATTCAACCAAAAGACAATCAGGGTAAAGCTGAATTACAAGTAGAAAAAACCAGAGGGATTTGGGAAAATGTTCGAATTGAAAGAGTTAGAGAAATTGCATATAAAAGAAAAGAAACTGGAGAATATGAAATAGACCCATTAACTGAAGATGTTATTGTACTAGGCAAAAGGCATTTAGGATTATATAAACTTATTTTCAAAGATTTTCACTTACCTCAACATAGCCAATATGATCCTGATAGCACAGAAAAATCAGTAGAATGGTTTAATGGTATTGTACGATTATTTACGAAAAGTTCAAGCGAAGTAGGGAGCTCAATTCCAGTAAAACCAAGAAAAGAGTTCAAAGTAGTTCGAACTAAAAACATTGGAAAAACTAAGGCTTTAGTACTCTATATCAATGATACTGATTTCAAAATAGATGATTTTACAACACAAATGATGGATCCAAATTATGATGAAATTATTGGCGCGATCGATCAGACTGAATATGAGGAACTTAATGAAAATAACGACGAGGTTGAGATTGAATATGATGATTATGTATCTCAAAAAGCTAATTTTTATCCAAGTTACAAAGTAAATCTTTTCGCAAATCCAGCAAATGGTATCACATCAGATAAAATTCTTCCAAGAGAAGATGAAGACATCCATTATTCAATAATTGGTATTAGTACGCACGGTAATTCTAATACGGTAAATTATAACTATAATTCATCGATCAGTACACCAAGCCCAATGTATGCAGTAAAAGTTGTAGAACCTATGCGACCAGAACAGCCTATTGGTGGTTTATATGCTACACGACCAGATTACTTTAAGCGCTCAACTTACACTTTTACTACTCAATACAAGCAAAAACCTTATGGCGCTTTACATTATAGAGCCAGTGATGAAGGATTGCTAAGTGTCTTGTACAAAAGAAGTACTATCAATCTAATCCGTGAAAAATTAAGTCAACTTGGAGGCAACAACGAAGCATTTTTTGGTAACAGATGGGAGAATTTTTTAAATTTTGATGCATTAATTCAACTTAATAAAGAATTAAATCCTAGTGACTTGCTACCTCATGACCAGTTGCCAATTCCAGCTCCGGTAAGAATTCCAGTCGAATATCAAGAATATCCTACTGATGGTGATGAATTACTTAAATTTCGCTTGCCTGTTCCTGACAATGAACAATTAATCGATTCAATTAATGAATTTATCAAATGGCACAATGAAACACAACTAAAAGATGTGCCTACTATTGAAAAACTAAATGCTCTTAACGATATTATAATTTCTAATAAAGACGGAATTCAAGACAATCTATTAGCCATCCATTTTATTGAACAGGCCATTCATACTGCTTTTGTACCTCTTACTGAAGTACCGGTTATTTACGATTTTATTAAAGATAATAGTTATGTGCCTATCAATAAAAAACAAACAATCAAAGACAAAGACGGAAATCTTTTAAAACCTGAAGAATGTGATATTGCCCCAATGATGAAAATCGTAGATCCTGTAAATCATATAACACAGTTTACTGATTTCAACTTAGATGGAACATCACAGAACGTTTATTTTTATGGCGTTCGTGAAATGGATATTAAAATGAATTTTAGTGAATTTGGTTTGTTTTTAGGACCAGTAAAACTAGTACAGGCTAATGCACCACAAACTCCAGAAATAAAAAGAATCATGCCTGTTTTGGAAAATCCTGTTTTAGGAATTAAACCTGCGATTCAAATCGAACTAAATCCGTATCGCCCAGAACATAATATTAAAAAAATAAATATTTATCGTGCAACGTCAATGCTTGATGCACAATCGATAAGAACGATGACTCTTGTTAAAGAAGTTTTAGTGAGCGAAGATACTCTGTCTACTGAATTTGATAATATCTGGAGTGTTTATGATGAATTTGAAGATCTAGAATTTGTTCCTTATGGAGATGGTCTTTTTTACAGAATCACTGTTTCGAGAGAAATTGAATATGCTGATCCAACTTATAGCGATGATAGTGTTATTAATATCGATTACTCACCATCACAACCATCAAAAATCACTGCCACAGTTATTGTTGATGCCGTTTCGCCTGAGTCTCCTGATTTACAAGCGTCTGGAGAGATTTCCGAAATAAATGCCTCGGTATTGAAACCAGTAATTTTTAACTGGGAAAAAACAGTTCATAATGGTAAATATCTTTTATACAAAATGAATCGCCAAGGGAACTGGGATAAAATTCATGAGATTGCTTCTAACAATTATACAGTTAGTCTTCCTCTTAATGATATTAACTCTTACAGTGACGAACTAATCATTAAAACAGATGATGGCGAGAGAATTTACCATCATTTTAAAATGATTGCTGTAAACTCTTCAGGAATGTTCAGTAGTGAAGAAAAAATTCTAACTCTTTAAATCTAATCGAATCCCAATGAAATTATTTATTGGGATTCAAAAAGTAATCAAATAAATATTATAACACGACAATAAAATAAAACATCATGATAACAGACAGAGCTAACATTGGTCATAAATTTGAAAACGGCGATATTCCTTCCCAAAGTGATTTTCAGGATATTTTTGATAGTTTCGTTCATAAAGAACAAGATAAGGCAGACTTTCAAATGGTTCAGGCTGGAACTGATACAGAGCATTATGTAACACCAGAGTTGTTACGTTCCGGTTTACAAAACTTAGGAATCATTACAGGTAACTGCTATATGCCTTACAAAGAAAACTTTGACGCTAATTTAGATCAGATTATTACTTTACCATTAACATATGCACCAATTGAATACAGTGTTAGAGTTTACAAGAATGGGCAACTTTTATTAGAAGGAGACGAAGAAGAAGGAGACTTAAATGATTATAGCATCAATTATGACACTGGCGTTATTACCTTCTCTGAACCTTTAAGTGATAGAAACATTGAAGTAGATTATTGGTACAAAAATTTTAGTCAAACTCCAGCCGATACAGATATCACAGATCTTGTCGCTTCTCCATTCAAAAAAATTGAGGAAGGCAATGGAGATGGAATTGTTTTAAAAGACAGAAACCCTTTAAATTATGGCCCAATTGGTTTTGCTGCTATTGATTTTAGTAAATCTTACTATGCCAGCGATGAATATGGTGCTAAAGCATGGTATTCTACCATCCTTAACGGTGAAAATCAATCTATTAATCAATATTCTGAGGGAGCAATTATTGGTGGAGGATATGGGAATACTATTCAAAGTAAATATTCAGGGATTTTTTCAGGAACATCAAATAGTATCTCAGAACGTTCTGATGGAAGATCTTCTTTTATTGGTGGCGGTGCCGGAAATCAAATTATTGGATCTCTAACCGTTATTGGCGGTAGTAACATCATAGTTGGAGGTAATGGAAATATTAATAAAGGATATTATTCCTCTATTCTTGGTGGAGATACTAACACTATCGAGAACAATTCAGAAGCAAGTGTAATTACGGGTGGAAGTTTTAATAAAGTTACTTCTAATGGTTCTTTTATTGGTTCTGGAGGAGATAATACAGCGTCAGGATTTAGATCTAGTGTTATCACAGGAACCTCTAACGAGGCCATAGGTAATTTTAGTACCGTATTAAATGGTGTATATAATCAGGCTCTTTCATTTGGTGAGATTTCAGGAGGGATTTATTCTACAATTTACACTCCTGGATCTACTTCAGATGTAGTATTAACAGATAAAATATTTAACATTGGTATCGGAACATCAGATACAGCCAGAAAAGATGGCATTACTGTATTCAAAAATGGATTGGCTACTTTACCAAGTGTAACAAATACTTTGATTGCCGGCGCATCAGGAAAAGCTATTGTAACAAAGGAATATTTGCAAAGTGTTTTGTCTACCCCTGCAAGCAATAACATTCAAAAAACATTAACATACCCAACCAATTTTACTTCTAGCAATTATACGTTGACAAGTGCCGATTTAGATGCTACAATTTTTGTAAATAATGGAGCAAATGATGTTACAATTACAATTCCGGCAGGATTAGGTCAAGCTTTTCAATGTGGTTTTGTACAAACAGGTACAGGAGTGGTAACATTTGTAGCTTCTGGAACAACTATCAATACACCTGTGGGGTATAAAATCAAAGGACAAAATTATAACGCTTATATCGAACAACTGGGAACATCAGGAACATATTATTTGTTAGGAAACTTAAAAGTATAAATATGAGAAATTTTAAAAAAAATATCTTTAAAAGTACAATGGAAGTTAATTCTGGCAACTGTGTTCATTTAAACTCTTTTGACTATAAAGGATTGGGCGACGTAACCTTTACTTTTACTCGTTGTGATGGTGCTCCGGGAATATATACATATGGAAATTTACCTAATACTGGAGGGAATTTTTCAACTTGGGATACAAGTACTTCTATTGTAGCAATGCCTTGTTATTTAGAAAATACTTTAACAGTAACTAATGGCAACGCAAATAATTTTGTAACATCACCATGCACCCCAGCCCCTGTACAGTCATTCCCTTTTTATGTCAGTGTAAACTCGTCAGCTGTAATGACTGATGTATGCGGATATGTCGATCAAATTACCCTATACACAGACAGTATATATTTACTGAAAAATTCATACCTCTATACAGATGCAAATTTATCAATCCCTTTTGTTGGCGATAGCTTGTACAGAGATGTCGAATCGTCTGACATAAATGGAACAGCTATTAAAATCGATGCAACAGGAAAAATCTTAGAAGTAAGTACAAATTCATGTTATGTTGCACCACCAGATTTACCTACATTACATTTTTCTGCGAGCAACCTTAACTCGGTAAACACATGTGCTTACAATACTTTTCCTATTGTGTACTATGGATATCTTGGTTTAGGTAACATAATATACTCAGAACCATCAGGACTTATACCTATTGTAGGTTTAGACCAATATATGAAATCACAAGAAGATGGTAAAATATATCGAGTAAACAATAATGGAGTTATTACAGATGTGAGAATTTGTTCGGGTCCTTTTTCAATGACATCCAGTATTCCTATTAATGGACAAGGTACATTAGATATTTTCTTCGGACAACCAAACGAAATTATATCATTAAGTTTTTCTGTAAACCATTTTGGCAACGATGGAACATTTAGTTTCGATTCTCCGGTGAGTGTTCAAATTCTAGATACAATTCATACATCAAGAACAGGTACTATTACTTTAAACAGTTCCGGTAATGCTACAGCAAATTATGAACTTTCTCCTGCAGGTTCAGATTCTACTTGCCTTATAACTATAACAGATAGAAGTAGCGGGTTAACTACAGGTGTGGGACAAAGTACAACTATTGCCAATTAAAGAATAGAAAAAAATTAGCTACAAATCTCTATTTGGCCATAGGACCAAAATAAGATAGTACTGAAGTAAAAGAATATAATTACTTATTAAAAGAAAAGTATGGAAGAAAATACATTATATAAACCATTTGCCTACCTGGAGCAATATACTCCTCCTGAAGGAACAACAGTTTACTACAATACAGAAAAAACCTTATCAGCCACAAAAAATGATTGTTATAATGAAGGTGGAGGGACTTCTGTTACGCTTACTGCTGATGCAAATAAGTTTATATCAACAACAAGTATTGCAGATGCAAACGAACAAGCAGAATCATGGTTGTCAGCAAATGCACAGGCTTACGCCAATAACTTAGGAACCTGTGGTTTTAGAGAAACTGCGTGGCGAGGAGCAAATCCATCCTGTGTTATTGAACCGACAACAACATTATCGCCTTTTAATTACATGGTAGTCAGATACAAATGGGCGCTTGGAGCTGGTCGAGATTTTGATACTTACACTGGATTTATAAATACCGGAATCGAAATCTTAGACAATAAATGGATGGGATGGGGTCATGGATTTAATAATCAAATACCTTATAACTCTGATGCCGGAACATCTTATATTATGTGGGGAGGCGATAATACACAAACAAATGGAGTCGAAAGTTGCCTTGTTAATTTCAGCAAAGTTATTGAAGACTACTCTAGCCTAAACACAATCCAAATGCGAATGGCTGGTTCTTGGTACGGTGAGCTTGGTTCAGGAAATATTGATGTTGAAATTACCACATATCTAGGAGGAACAATGAGTCAATCGGGATATGATATTATTAATACCGGAGGGACTCAAATTCAGCAATTGACTTTTTCTAAAAAAGTTCCAAAACAAGGACAAGGCTTGTCTAACAATATAGAAGCTGTTACCAATATTGGATACATAACATACACAAAAGAATCCTTAACTGGAAAAATTGTAATAACTTATTAAAAAATAATTATGGGAAATACAGGATATAAATCTTTTGCATCTCTTGAAGAGTACTACATTGATGATAATAGTCCTACGGGAAATTCAAAACCAAATGTAGTTTCAGATCCGGATTATATTGCTCCACTTTTAGATACGATACAATGCGCCCCAAGCCCTCGATATTATAACGAGGAAATAACAAGGAGTGCTATAAAAAATGATTGTAACAGTGGTTATATGGGAACTAGTGTTTCACTAACTGCTTTACCTAATCAATTTGTATCTGATTCAAGTGTGGCTGAAGCAAATGCTCAAGCTATTGCTTGGCTAGATAATAACGTACAAATTCATGCTAATAATTCTGGAGCATGTGTTCTTAATGATACAACGCCACCTTCATCTCCAACTTTAACAGGCACATATGATTACGGCTTTAGAACTCTTACTTTATCTTGGACAGCAGTATCAGATCCATCAAGTCCAGTTACTTATAATGTCTATTCAAGTAATGTTTTCCAAGAATCGGTGACAGGAACTAACCGAACCTACAACAACTCTTGGGTGAATTCTGGAAATAATTCTTGGACCGTAAGAGCAGTAGATGCCGCTGGTAATATCTCTGGAGATAGTAATGTCTTTACATTCGTGGCACTGTAAAATAAACAATTTAAATTTTGATACTATTTATTGGACTTACCCAATGATTATTTTGAAAATTTTATCCTTAATAAATAAACGTATTAATTACTTCAACCTTAATCAGGCATTACAACTTTTGGGTTCGATAATTCAACAATGATTAGAATTAGTACTAATTCTTTAAATACTAACAAACTTAAATACAATTAAAAACAATTAAAAATGGAAACAGTAGAAATTAAAAAAGAAGAAACACAAAAAATCAATGCAGATCAATTAAAACAATTACAAGATTTCAATGTCTTTATGGACAAAGCTAGATTATCGTTAGGAGAATTATCTATTCAATATGAATTTCAAAAAGCTGAAATTCTTTCTCAAATTTCTATGCAACAACAAGAAATTGCTGAATTAGAAAAAGAAATTAAAGAAGAATACGGAGACATTCGCGTTAACATTGAATCTGGAGAAATTGTAAAACAATAAAGCTTCAAAAGCTCATAAACACTATAAGGGATCGCAAATTATTAATCTATTCGATTCCTTATAGTTTTATTAAGTGTTCACACTTTTAACTGCAAAAAATCCTTCTTTTATTATTCTTTTTCTCTTATAATACAAAAACTAGCAGTTAATCCCCCTTATTATTTCAAATTCAAATTAGATTAAAAAAACTTAATCTATCTAAAAGCTTTTACATTTTAATCTAATGCAGATTTTGGACACAATCAATTTAAATAAGCATATCTATCTTAAAAGATAATTTTAAAAATAAAAAAATGGGTATAGATCATAACAGAATAAAAGTATCTGATTTAGAGACAAATCAGGCAAATAAAATCCTTACCACAAACGAAAAGGGAGAAATACAGTTTAGTGATCTTGATAATATAAAAATAGACAGCTACAATGGACTTGATTACAACATTTCAGGTAAAGCTCTAGATGCTAGGCAAGGTAAAGTTTTAAATGACTTAATTTCTGATACGAGTTCAGCTATTTTATCTAATACAACAGCTTTAGCTAGTAAAGAAAATAGTTCTAATAAATCAAATGATATAGGCGATCTTGATAGCACAACAAAATTTCCAGTTTTTAAGGTAATTACTGATTGGGTTTCATCAATTTTTAAAAAAAAATATGTTTTTGTAGTAGATAATAACGCTACTACCTATACTTTAAAACTTTCTGACGGAACTAATAATACATTAATCAGACATAATAATACCGCTGCAATTACAGAAATAATTCCAACTAATGCAACAGTAGCATTTCCAATTGGAACAGAAATTAAAAGTATTTCAACAGGTGTTGGTTTACGTACGGTTGTGCCCGCATCAGGAGTGACAATTATAAATAACGTCTCATTAATCTCTGCTCAAAATCAAATGATGCGATTTCTTAAAACGGATGTTAACACCTGGATAGTAACTGGCGATGTTGGTTTTGAAAAAGATATAAAATTGACGAGTTACTTGAATACCCGAAATGATGGACAATTATCAACGAATAAAGTACTAAGCACAGATGCAAACGGTAATTTAAAAATGTATTTTATTTCAACATCTCCTGCTCCATTTTTGCAGGAATTGCAACCAGATGCATATTTACCAAGCACAACAGTCAATATTATTTTGAAAGGTGCTTTTTTTACACCTACAATGACGGTGGCAATCACTGGCCAAACAGTTAATTATATAACATTTATTAGTGATAATGAGGTACATGTAAATGTTAGTATTGGAAATACAGAAGGTAGTTTTCCTATCACTTTAAATAATGGATTGAGTGCAACATTTAACAATAAAATCCTAGTCATTTTAGGTGATCCTTACGTCCCAATTCAAACTGACTATATTGGTTTGACAACTGACATCAATGGAACACAATCAGGTAATTTATATACTTTAAATTATTTGAAAAATACAGCTGTGGCTATTGAGCTTGATCGAAATAATCCCAAATTATCAATACCATACAATCAAAATTTTTCAATTAGATTTAATGTAACTTGTCCGCAAGAAAACGGCACAAAAAGTATAGATTATCAACCAAAAACTGTGGTAGGAGTTTATAGAAAAACGGACAATAGTCAATTAATTGCAATTGCTCCTCACGCAACTTCGTATGATGAGTATAATTTCTTTTTTAATGATTCTCAAGTCGCTTGGCAAGCAGCAGGATCAACTGGCGTTGTAGACAACACATTATCTTCTTACAAATATAGATGGGGGCACACTTATGAAATAAGACGTGTCGGTACTGTCGTAGAATATCGCATTGACAATGTAGTCAAACATACCATCAATACAACTATAGCAGAAGATATGTACGTAAAAATAACAATGATGCCCTTCCATGTTACTAATATTAAAGTTATAAAATTAAATACTTAGTTATTACAAAAATAATACTACAACCTTCCTTTGATAAATATCTAACAAAGGCTAAAACACTTACTACTATTACTTTTGATTGTTTACCCATTTTGGTTTTCTGAGAACCTATTTATATTCAAAAGGGCAAAAAATCTTAATTATACTTGGATAAAACAGGTCGAAGCAATTAGAATATCTAATAATCAAATTTTAAAAACTACTATTACTATCTCTCAGATAAAAATATTCTTTTAGAAATCAACATTCATAAAATAGCTGTTTTATCTATTGTAAAACAAGCTTCAAAAATGAAAATGTACTTCAACTTAAAATCCGCAAGACATCTCTCTTCGTTTTGTAAACAATCGATTTGTCATTCTCAAAATATCGAATAAGAACTCATACCGAGTTATTTATGTATTTCTATTTGACAAAATGATAGGAATAATCATTCAATACGTTTACCAAAACTATCAATAAACTCAATTTTTAAATCATAATTAAAAAATATAAATGAACAAGTATCACAACAGAATAAAAGTTGCCGATTTAGAAACAAATGAGCCAAACAAAATTCTAGCCACTAACGGCAATGGCGAATTAGAGTTTAGCGACATCACCTATGTAACATCAGACGCCTACAATGGCCTTGACTACAACATTGCAGGAAAATCGTTGGATGCCAGACAAGGAAAAGTATTAAAAAACTTAATTGATAATATCAACTCAATACTTGTTTCTGATAATCCCAATTTAAACACGCTTCAAGAATTAGTAAATGCTCTTCAAGTAGTTCAAAATTCATTAAACACTATTTTAGTAAATAATTTAACCACTGGCGGAACCTCAAAAGCGTTGACTGCCGAAATGGGAAAAACGTTACAAAATAATAAAGTTGATAAAGTTAGTGGGAAAAGTCTGTTGTCAGACAATGAAATTAGTCGTCTTGCAACATTATCTAATTATACACACCCTGCTAATCACCCACCAGAAATCATTCTTCAGGATCCAAACAATAGATTTGTAAGCGATGCTGAAAAAGCAATCTGGAATGCTAAACAAACAAATATTGCGGTGGGAACGACAGCCCAATATTATAGAGGAGACAAAACTTGGCAAACTCTTGATAAAACGGCAACAGGTTTACCAAACGTTGACAACACTGCGGATGCTAATAAAAGTGTACTATCCGCATCAAAACTTACGACTCCTAGAACCATCAACAATGTAGCTTTTGACGGTTCGGCTAACATAACAATCAATGCCGTAGACGCTACTGCTAGAATTCCAGTTTCTGAAAAAGGTGCTGCAAATGGTGTAGCAACTCTTGATGCCAGCGGAATTATTTTGACTACACAACTACCAAGTTATGTCGATGATGTTTTGGAATTTACAAATATGGCAGGTTTTCCTTCAACTGGAGAAGCAGGAAAAATTTATGTCGCCAAAGACACCAACAAAACATACCGCTGGGGAGGTTCAGCTTATGTCTATATCACAAGCGGAGCAGTCGATAGTGTGTCTGGAAAAACAGGGATTGTAACATTGGTTAAGGGCGATGTTGGTCTTGGAAATGTTGACAATACTGCCGATACAACTAAAAATGTATTATCTGCATCTAAACTGACAACCCCAAGAACAATCAACGGTACGGCTTTCGACGGTTCGGCAAATATTACGATAACGGATTCAACAAAAGAAAACAGCATCGCCTCGGGTTCTCAAACGCAATATTTCAGAGGAGATAAGACTTGGCAGACGCTTGACAAAGCAGCAACAGGTTTATCAAATGTTGACAATACTGCCGATGCAACTAAAAACGTATTATCTGCATCTAAGCTCACAACTCCTCGAACAATCAACGGTACGGCTTTCGACGGTTCTGCCAATATCACAATCAATGCCGTAGACGCAACCGCTAGAATCCCTGCTTCTGAAAAAGGCGTGGCAAACGGGGTCGCAACCCTTGATGCAAGCGGACTCATTCCAACGACACAGCTACCAAGCTATGTCGATGATGTTCTGGAATTTACAAACTTGGCTGGTTTTCCTGCAACTGGAGAGGCAGGAAAAATTTATGTCGCCAAAGACACCAACAAAACATACCGCTGGGGAGGTTCGGCTTATGTCTATATCACAAGCGGAGCAGTCGATAGCGTTTCTGGAAAAACAGGAATTGTAACATTGGTTAAGGGAGATGTCGGCCTTGGAAGCGTTGACAATACTGCCGATGCAACTAAAAACGTATTATCTGCATCTAAACTGACAACTCCTAGAACAATCAACGGCACGGCTTTCGACGGTTCTGCAAATATTACGATAACGGATTCAACAAAAGAAAACAGCATTGCTGCGGGATCTCAAACACAATATTTCAGAGGAGACAAGACTTGGCAAGATCTTTCTACAGCTGTTAGAACTTCAAATTTAACAGGTTTTACGTCAAGTTCTGGTTCAGTATCAGCTAGCGACACAGTTTTATCTGCTATTCAAAAGGTAGATGGCAATACTAATTTGAAATTGCCATTAACTGGAGGGACAATAACAGGAAATCTAAATCTGACAGGAAATTTAGATGGAACTTCTAGTAGTTTAATAACTGATTTCATTTTAGATACTCATCCTGAATCAAGTTCAGTCATAGTGCCATTTATGAATAATGATATTTCATATTTGACACTTAGAGGAGGAACGGCATCAGCAACTGATAATATTGGAACGGTAAATCCTAACATTTTTGATGGAACTCCATCTTATACAACTTTTAATCCAACGACTTGGGGTACACATCCTGAAGGATATGTAATTGAAATGACATTCCATAAAAACTTTAATTACAGTTCTAAGGTGGGAGTATCATTTGGTAACGCAGGCTGGCGATCAAAATATGTCAAAATAGAGATGTATGACGCTGTAACGCAAGTTTATTCTACCGCTTTAGAAACTAGTACCAATGCTAGTCAAATTGTACAAGTAGCTGTTTCTCCAGGGGGAAGTGGTACAAATGGTTTCTCTAAAATGAGAATGACATTTAATGATTTCCAAACTGCGAATAATTTTAGAATTGCCCAAATTTGGTTAGTAAATTTTAGTAGCGCAGGAATAAAGGAAATTGCATTAGGCCGAGATGGTGGTACATTATATGGCCAATTAACAGGTACTACTGCAACATTCAATACAGTGAATGGTTCTTTAAATGGCAACGCTTCTTCTGCTACAAAATTAGCAACAGCAAGAACAATAAACAATGTCGCATTTGATGGTACGTCAAACATCGTTATTACTGATTCCACAAAACAAAATATAGGTGCAACATTTTTTGTAGGGACAACTTCTATTGCAAACAATAGAGCAAGTGCTTCTCAAACTCTTACAGGAGTAAGTATTGACGGAAACGCTGCTACTGTTGGAAACATTTTACCAAGTCAGATAGTTTCAGGTACAACTAACTCCGCAACATCTAACGGTAGAGTTGATCTAAATACCTTAACAAAATCTGGATTTTATACTGCAGGTGGAGGTGCTACTAATTGTCCTGAAACGGGTAGGTTAATTTTAACAGGCTATGATAATGCCACAAATATTTATAGAGGTAATCTATTACTTGGCGATAGCGGAGATTTTTGGACCAGAACCGAAGGGGGAACTACAAATTCATGGACATCTTGGAGAAAATCATTAGATTCTTCAAATTTTAATTTATACACTCCAACTTTAACAGGAACTGGTGCTAGTGGAACATGGGGCATTAATATTACAGGAAATTCTAACACGGCAACCACTTTACAAACAGCTAGAACAATTAATGGAGTTTCATTTAATGGTTCGGCGAATATTACCATAAATGCAGTCGATTCAACTTCAAGAATTGCATCAAGTGAAAAAGGTACTGCAAATGGAGTAGCAACATTAGATGCGAGTGGACTTATTCCAACTAGTCAATTGCCAAGTTATGTTGATGACGTTTTAGAATATACAAACTTAGCTGGTTTTCCTGCAACTGGAGAAACAGGTAAAATATATGTTGCTAAAGATACTAACAAAACTTATCGTTGGGGAGGAAGTGCTTATGTTTATATTACGAGTGGCGCTGTAGATAGTGTTTCGGGAAAAACAGGTGTAGTAACATTAGTCAAAGGTGATGTTGGACTAGGAAATGTAGATAATACTTCAGATGCAACTAAAAATGTTTTATCAGCTACCAAATTAACCACAGCAAGAACAATTAATAATGTCGCTTTTGATGGTTCTGCAAACATCACTATTGTCGATGCTACAAAACAAGCAATTGGTTCGACCTTTTTTGTTGGGACGACTTCAATTGCAAACAATAGAGCAAGTGCTTCTCAAACGCTAACAGGAGTAAGTATTGACGGAAATGCTGAAACTTCAACATCAACAAAAAGGATATCATTTGTTGATGGACCAAGAACTTTAAGTGACCGTTTACCAAATTCATTTGCACGAACAGTAAATTTTGATTTTGTTAATGCTTCGGTAGTTGGTGGATCAGGCAACTACGGCGGTGTTATGACATTTGCACCTTGGGACGGTCTTACAACTTCAACAGGTGATTCTTCATATCAATTAGCCTTTAGAAATGAATCCGGCACCAATGGTTCTGGATTACCAGGGCTAAGATTGCGTAAAGGAATTGATACTACTTGGGGCAGTTGGTATGATATGATTCACTCAGGCAATTATAATTCTTATTCACCTACCTTAACAGGAGCAGGAGCTTCCGGTACATGGGGCATAAATATTTCTGGCAGTGTTAGTGGTTCATCAAGATATGTTGATTTATTAGCAAATAGAACGGATGTTGCGGCTTATCCAATTTTATGGGGTACAAATCAAGCCACAAATCCACTTACTGGTAATGCTTCAACTTATGCATTTTCATGTGATGCCGTAAAAATTCAATCAAGTACCGGAACTGTAATAGCAAATTCATTTTCTGGAAATAGTTTTATTTCTAAGCCCAATAGTGATTCAAAAACATTATATGTTGGAAATGTACCTAGTGCAACAACAACACAAGCTTCAATAGCAGTATCAAATGGAAATTTATATCTTGACGCTGCGAACACTTATTCGACATACATTAATTGCAATTCGGGTTATATGACCTTATTTGGAAATGGTGCCGGAGGTCCAAGTGGAGCATATATTACAACATCAGGTGTAGTTACTGGATCAAGTTTGGTTTCATCATCAACAGTTACTGCCAACCAATATTTCAATACTTCATCAGGAGCAGGTAATGGTTATGGTTTCTGGTCAGGACATCCAAGCTCATATGGCATTTTGATGTCAGATGCAGGAAATGGCAGCTATGGAGGCAGAATAAGCGGTGAAACGTCATCAGATTACAATATGTACTTTTCGATGGCGCAAGGAACCAATCGAGGTTTCGTTTTTAGAAATGGTACAACAGCAATAGCTTCTATTAATGCTGATGGTTTAAGAACCTCGTCAGATATAATTGCATTTTCATCTTCAGATGAACGTCTTAAAGACAATGTAAAGAAAATTGTAGATCCTCTAAAAAAATTAAGTTTAATTAATGGATATACATTTGACTGGAATGACAAACAATCAAGTTATGCTGGTAATGATGTTGGAGTAATTGCACAAGAAATAGAAAAAGTTATGCCTCAAATTGTAACAACGAGAGATAACGGATTCAAAGCGGTAAAATATGAAAAAATTGTACCTCTTCTTATTGAAGTTTGTAAAGAACAACAAGCGCAAATTGATGATTTAAAACAGTTAGTAAATAAATTAATTAAATAATAACCAATACCTCCTATTGGGTCAATAATTGAATGAAATCAATACTGAGAAACCCAAACTAAAGGAGATCATAATAGAATTAAGACTGGTGAATTTGGAGCTATTATTATAGTAGCTCCAAAAACACTTATTCTAATTAAGATATACTTAAAGATAATAACTGTTTTAGAAAATTAAACCATTAAACAACAACAGATTATAAATAGATTTTTTTACTAATAAAAAATAAATAAAAAATGCCTTTAAACTCTTCCGGGCCGATATCAATAGGAAACATCTGCGATCAGAAAGGTATTCCCTACAGTAATGCGTCTTTAACGACCTTATCAACCACCAATATTAACAGTTCCAGTCCAGCAAAACCTAATGGAATTGCACCACATAGCTTAAGCGAGTTTTATAGCTACGATCATACCTTTATAGCACCATCTATTACCATTAACGGATATAGTGCTGGATATCTTTATTTTACAATAGCTGGAACAGGATATTCACCTGTAACATTTACCATAAAAACAAGTACAGTATCACCAGATGGGCCTTGGGAATATAATACAGCGGGATCTACCTCTCCAAGAATAATAGGTGTTCCTACTGCAACAACATGGTATCAAATTTTTGATCAGTCAACTACAAGTATCGTATCAAATGTTTACCAATATGTAGTTGCAGCAGATACAGTTGCACCTACCGTTCCTGCAAGCATAAATTGTGACTACGGATCAGGTTCTCCACAAACCTCAATTCTTATTGAATGGAGTGCATCGACAGATAATTTTGGAGTGGCGGGTTATCATTTACAGAGAAAAACAGGAACAACAGGTACTTGGACGACTAAATATACTGGCCCAAATCGATCTTATCAAGATTCTGGTACACAAAACACAACCTATTATTACCAGATTCGCGCTTATGATAGTGCAGGAAACTATTCAAATTTCTCGTCATCAACATCTTGGACAACCGCTGCTATTATATGCTTTGTCGAAGGCACTTTAATTACCTTATCAGATGGTACTGAAAAACCAATTGAAACACTAACAATTAATGATTTATTATTATCATCCGAAATCGATACTCTTAATGATACAAATGATGTAAATAAACTTTATGAATGGTCTTGCAACTATTTAACTGAAAACAGAGTTAAATCGCCAATAGCGAACATTGAACCAAAAATCGCCTATAGAACGATTATTATTAATAATGGATTATTAGAAGCAACACCAATGCACTCTCAATTAATTTGCAGAAATGGAATTTGGAAATTCATTCCGATAAAAGATATTAAAATTGGAGATCATTTATATGGAATTGATAAAAACATTGTATTAGTAACATCAGTTTCTATCAATCTAGAAAAAAAATATGTTTATCCACTTTCATTAAGCCCTTCTCATACCTATTTCGCAAACGGAATATTGACACATAATATCAAAAAAGAAGATTAATTCAAATATGAAATATGAAGTCGACAGAAGTAATTTAACAAATATTAAAGTAATCGCTACTTTAGACATTTTATTTGAGGAATCGATTGGTATTTGGGTAACTGACAAACCTATGAGCAAAAAATCTAGATGCTTATTTCAGGAACAAATGTCCAAAACATGGTGGGAAACTGAGGACTTGGGAAGATATTGCAATCATGCGTTAATACCAAACACAACTGTTGTTTTTCATCAAAATCAATTAGAATTAATAACAAACAAACCAATATTTTGTGGAGAAGAAATTTTAGTTGATTATAGAAAAATAACCGATTATACTGGATACATTCCAATTATAAACTTTTGAAAAATGAGCACAAATCTATGCAATATCTGCGAAGTAAATATTTTACATCATTTAGACCAAGTCAGTATCTCTTTTTTAATATTCTATAAAAAGACAAAAACATAAATCCTAAAAGATCCAATAGTAGGCTAAAAATTTATTTCTCAGCTGAACTTCAAAACCTCAATATTCTTATTGAGGTTTTTTTTATTTGTAAAAGCCGCATCATTTTAAATATTTATTCCATTCAATTTTGTATTTCGTTTTTTATAAGTAAATTCATTCTATATTTTCAACCTAATTTTTTGCTAGAAAAGCAATCTTGAAATTAATTGTTTTAAACTTAATCAATGATAGAACAGCAAATAGAATTTGTTCAAACAAATATACAAGCAATAAATGAAGTCAATTTTAATCTTAATGACACTAAAGATGGCATTACATTATTTGGCTCAATAACCAACTTAAAGACATTCATAAAAGGGTATTTCATTACCAGATTAAATGAAACCGATTTTAATAATCAACTTATTAAAGAATTTGCGGAAAAGAATTTTGTCAAGACCAAAATAGTCGCAATTGCAAATCAATATTTTATAGCAAAATCTGATTTACAATCTTTTTATGATGATGTTTTACAGAAGAAATTGGTTAACGAAATAAACAAAAACGATTTCATAAATAATTCTCTTGATTTTATTCAAAAAAGTGTCGAAAACCCATATCATTTTGGATACGTAAAAACTTCGATCAAAAAAATATTGGAAAAACAATATGATTTTATTTTCTCCAATGGTTTTCCAACAAATCTTTTAAATATTAATACTGGCGTAATGACTGCAAATGCAGGAGATAGTGCGCAGTTTTTGTTTTTAGCTCGAGCTATTTTGGCAGGATACAACTGTTCAAATGTTGATGTCCGTTCTAGCAGATATGATGCTGTAGTCGATTTCAACAATATCCTTTTACGTCTTCAAATCAAAGGCGTTTCTAGCAGCAATGCCATAAGTTTTAAAGATAGAGATCGTGGCGGACAAGGTATTGATCATACTCACATTACTAACAAAGGAAAAAGAATAACTTCTGCCGATTGCGATATTTATGTTGCCGTAGATAAAGAAGTTGGAATTTGCTATTTAATCCCAATGAGTTATGTCGATAATTTGGATGAAAGCCAAATTACAAGCATTAATTTAAACGGCTTGAAACAATACAAAGAAAACTGGAATGTAATTGCAGAAGTTGCAGAATCGAAAAAAGCATGAAACTGACCTACCAAAAGAAAAATGAAGGGGAATATTATTTTGTCAGCAATCCGAAACCTTTTAACGGAATCTCGATCGATAAAACTGACGTGGAAAAAGTTTTGAATTTTGCCTATTCCATGTGCTTTGGAGAAGGACATCACAGATCAACAAGAACCGGAGGGCAATACAGTCGAAAAAATGGCGAAAAATTCTGCAATACTTTTCAAGGAAAATTAGCTGAAGTTGTACTTTACAATCATTTTAAATCAAATGCTGTCGAATGCAACGAACCCGATTTTGGAATTTACAGCGAAGGAATTTGGGATGATTCTGATTTAGAGATTCAAAACAAAAAAATCAATATAAAATCAGCTGCATCACAATCAAATCTCTTACTACTTGAAACAAAGGATTGGACTTTAGATGCACAATATATCCCAAATCTTACTAATGGATCAACAAATAAATACGACTATTTTATTTTGGTCCGAATCAATCCTGATATCAAAAAACTATTTCGAAACCAGAGACTAATGTTCAATAATGAAATTCCAAAAACAATAATTGAAGAACTTATTTTTGCTTCATCCTGGACATATGACATTGCTGGATATTGCAGTAACGAAGATTTAAAGAAAGCTATTGCTACTAAAGATATTTTACCGCAAAATTCTATTTTAAACCAATATACAAAAATGGATGCTGAAAACTACTATATTCAGTGTGGAAATATGAGTAACATTGAAGAACTTATATCAAAATTCTCCATCTCTCAGACGCAAAATAAATCTATTTAACAGATTTTAAAACCTTCATTATATTTTTTGAAACAGCTTCAATAACTGGCACACTAACTGAATTTCCAGCTTGTTTATATAAATGTGAATTGGCCATTTTTGGAATTTTAAAACCGTCAGGAAAACCTTGAAATCGTAAACATTCTCTTGGAGTCAATTTTCTAAATCCGAAATCAGTTTTTATTAAAGGCACATTATGTCCACCTGTTCCCATATTTGCAGTCAATGTAGGACAGACATTTGATTTGTTTTCCCTCACATACTGCCTTCTAAATTGATAAACAGTTTTATCTGAAGTCATTTCCTCCTGAAGCATTTTATACATATAACGGTCTTCGTTATAATAAAATTCGTCTCCAACTTTTTCATCTATAATGACATCCTTTATGGTTTTTGTCAATTTATCTTCTTTCGGAAATTCAAAAACTTCCTCAGCATTTTTAACAACATCTTTATCAAATGCAACAATAAAAATACGCTCTCTATTATGCGGAATATTCCCGTAGTCTTTAGTATTTAACACTTTAGATTGAAAAGAATAATTTCTGTCACGTAATGATTTTTCAATCACTTTCATCGTGTTTCCGTGATCGTGCGTTACTAGATTTTTTACATTTTCCAAAAAAACCACTTTTGGCCTCATGGTATCAACAAAATCTAATATTCTAAAAAAATGATTTCCTCTATTGTCGTCAAAACCTTTTCTATAACCTGCAACAGAAAATGGCTGGCACGGAAAACCTGCTGTAAGTACATCAATTTTAGGAATTCCATCAACATCTAATTGCAATACATCACCTTCAATTAAATTATGTTTAAAATTTTCTTTGTATGTAATGCAGGCATTTTTATCATATTCGTTTGCCCAAAGCAAATCAAAACCTGAATTTCTAAATCCTAAACAAATCCCTCCAATACCGGCATATAGACTTCCAACAGTAAATTTATTGCTCATTTTATATATCACTAATTATACTATGCGACTTTAATTGCATTTAATCATTTTTACAAAGATAGCTATTCAAAATCGAATAAAATATTGCTTTTAAAATTTCAAAAAATAATTTTAAATCAAAGTTCTCTCGTTGAAAACCAAAAAACATAAGGCATTAAAAATCATTTATTTAAAAACAAAAATTACCTTAATTGATAATTTTGAAAGACTAATTTTTAATTCGTAATTTAGTTATTGTAAATTTTGAAAAGATAACTTTAAAACTTTAAAATATGCGTCATATTCTACTACTTTCGGTAATAATTCTAGCTTTTTCATGCAAAAAAGAAGATCAAACCCCAAATTTAAAAGATTATTTTACCTACGAAAAAAATAATGCTATAGAAAGCGCAGGAGTAAAAATGATTCCGATAAAAACACCTGTTGGAGATTTTAAAGTCTGGACAAAACGTTTTGGAAACAACCCAAAAATAAAAATACTTTTACTACACGGCGGTCCAGCAATGACACACGAGTACATGGAATGTTTCGAAACTTTTTTTCAGCGTGAAGGATTTGAGTTTTATGAATACGATCAACTTGGCTCGTATTACAGTGATCAACCAAAAGATAGCAGTTTATGGACTACGGAGCGATTTGTTGAAGAGGTAGAACAGGTACGGAAAGCAATTGGTGCAGACAATAGCAATTTTTATATTTTAGGAAATTCATGGGGCGGCATTCTTGCAACAGAATATGCTTTAAAATATCAAAAAAATATGAAAGCATTATTAGTTTCAAACATGGTTGCCAGTGCTCCAGAATACAAAAAATATGCTGAAGAGGTTTTAGCTAAGCAAATGAAACCAGAAGTATTAGCAGAAATTAGATCATTAGAAGCAAAAAAAGATTTCAATAATCCAAGATACATGGAACTATTAATTCCGAATTTCTACCATGAACATCTATGCCGATTAGAAGAATGGCCTGATGGTTTAAACAGATCGGGAAAACATATTAATAATGAAATTTATACCATTATGCAAGGACCTAGTGAATTTGGAATAAGTGGTCGATTAGCAAAATGGGATGTCAAAAATCGCTTGCATGAAATAGAAATTCCAACTCTCATGATTGGCGCCAAATATGACACGATGGATCCAAAAGCAATGGAAGAACAAAGCAAGTTAGTCAAAAATGGACACTATTTATATTGTCCAAACGGAAGTCATCTTGCAATGTGGGATGATCAGCAAGTCTACATGAATGGTGTTATTGATTTTATTCATAATGTAGATTTGAAAAAAATCTAATACAATAATCATTATGGGGCCGTGCTGTCCGCCACATCTTTGCTGGAGATCTT